>NZ_CP189995.1:0-92262 GCF_050310005.1 Enterococcus sp. 22-H-5-01 | reverse complement strand
TGAGTTCTTCTATACCAATAACCATTAAATATAACTATTTTCTGAGTAGTTGTTTCCAGAATAAAGGGTCTCAACGATTCCCATTCAGAAAAACCACTACCAATCCTGTTTATTTTATAGTTATCCAAGGATTCTAGCGTATCTCTTACACCTTCTGATCCATAATCACCTACATGATTTGTTGCTAATGTAACCAAATCAATTCCAACTTTTTTGAGAGACTCTAATGTATTTTTAGCTTTTCCTCCTAAAACAAATTTCTTTTTTCTTTTTAAAGGAGAATGATTAATATCTTTAGGTAAAACTGTTTCTAAATTAGTAATATTAAAGTCTGATTTCAAAAAGAATTTTTTTACTTGTTTAAAGGAGTAGTCATACCCTTCATTTTTTAAAGGGTCCCACCCTGTTCTCCTATTTGAGTACCATTCCCCTGGATACGTGTCTCCAGTAATTGTGATACTCACATCTTCTTTATCAAATGCCTGACAGTTCTCATTTGTTTTATAAAATTTTTCATTTTTTTCTTTTAATAAAATTTTTGCTAGATACTTATCTCGCATTAAGTCATCTTCTGCATCTGCAACTATAATCAATTGATTATGAGTTAGATGAATCAGATTGTTTTTCCATACAATATTTTTATTTTCCTCGTGTTGAGACCAGTAACTAGGAACCTTATACAAGTTTTCTTTAAAGTATACTTCTCTTAGGGATAAGTAATAGGACGTTTGTGTCGTTAGCTTTGAGAAACCTTCTCCCAAAAATTTTAATTCATTTATTGTAAATTGTTGAACATCATTTCTTTTTACGCGACCAGAAATATTTTTACAGCAGTTCTCTCTCAATTTATTTTCAATTAGTAGCGTATTGATTGTTTGTTGAGCACTTTTTTTAAGCTTTTCTCTAAATAGCTTCGCTAGAAGCAATGAAACATCTGGAGCCCACGTCACTACTTGTAATTCTATTAATGTGGCTAAAGAATACCTATCATGTTTTTTAAATCCAATGGATGCGCGATCTTTTCCCTCCTTTTCTATTACCTCATTTACTTCTACTGTATCCGTTAATAGTAGTTCTCCACTTTCAATTTTTTCTAATATTAACAACAATATAAAAATATTTCCCAATCCATATTGATCGATAATTTTAGGACTATTTTCATAAGAAACTTCACCAAGTTTATCTATTGAAATTTTAACCATTGAGTGTCTCCTTCAAAAATGTTCAATTCTTCAGGTGTTCCTAACACCGCAAAACTCTTATCGGGTAGAAATACTGGTTTGATTTCTTTTCCTTCTGCTATTAGGGCATTATAAAGAGGCGCTATGTAGACTTCTCCGTACCTCGTTTTGATTTCTTTTTCCATCTTATGGTAGGCTGCTTGATAGTCTGACCATTGTCTAAAATAGTACATGCCTATCGAAGCCCAGTTTGATATAGGTACTTTTTCAACGACTTCAGTGATGATCCCTTGCATAGTATCTAATCTAACGAAGGACCAATGAGTCCCTTCATCATAAAAAATAGGGATAGTCCCTGCTGATCGGATAATTTCATGTCTATTTAAGAATTGTGGTTGAATGGCCGTATCTATGTTAAATACTAAAAAGGAGTCTTCTGAATTCATAAAAGGAGCCATTTCCATCACTGTAGCTGCCTGACCTTCGGTTTCTTCTGTCAAAACAATAAATTGGTATTTTTTTATTCCCAACTCAAGAAGTTCCAGTTCTATTTTTTTCTTAGAGTAGGCGCCGTCTCGAACAATAAAAAAGAATTCGTCGTCAAAAAAGTTCTCTAAGGAACTCATTGACCATGAAAAAAGACTTCGTGTTCCGGCTATAATTTCGTGCTTAGGACAGGTGTAGCCCGCCCTTTTAAACCGTGAACCTTTTCCTGCCATGGTAATAATTATTTTCATCGAGTCTCTCCTAAGTAAGGGACCAACAATTTCATAGCTTGCCCATACATAATTTTTTGTCTTTCCGGATAATCAGAATGCAGTGGAATCATGCTCAAAAACAATAATCCTTCAATTAAGCGTAACCTTGTTATATCGTATCTTTTGCTGATTTTGGATGAGACCAATAAAGATATTTTTTCCTGCTGAGAAGATTTATTGATGATATAGTCAAAAGCCGTTTCTGAATGATCCGTTATTGAGAATCGATCCGTTATAATATGATCATAAGAACCTTCAAAGCTATGCAATAATTTAGCTACATCATACTGTTCGTCTCCATAAATATCTTTTGAACCAAATTTACCCCTTGGATCAATTAATTTAACAATTTTACTTTCTACATCATAAAGAATGTTACTGATGCAAAAATCGCCATGAATGATCGTTGCTGGTTTTTCCTCTAGTACACCATGAACTGTTAAGATTTCTTCTAATTGATGAAGTACTTCGATTAAATTGGGGTATTCAACGCCATTTATAATTGGTCGAATCTCTTTAAATGAACTAAAGTAGAATGTTTTCAACAATTCATTCACGCGACTCACTGTTTTGTCTAAGTAAATAGCGCTCAAATCTTTTGCGTTCAGTACTTGGTCGGTTCCTGAATGCTCCTGAAGCTCTTGACGAATGAATAATAGTTTTTCAATACTTTGCTCCCAGAATAGATATTCTAAATTTCCGTAGATATACAAATTATGCATGGTTTCATAAGGATAATATTCCATTTCTATATAAGGGATCTTTTCTACAACACTACTGTCATAAATTCTAGGCGTTAGATACTGCAATTTATTTGGTAATTTTAAGTACCATTGAATTTCTCCGACAAACTTCTCAACGTTTTGGCTTTTTTTAGTAATAATTCCTCTTTGTTCATCAATAGAGATTTCATTAAAAAAACGAGCCTGAACAATTTTCTTCGTCTCTAAATACTCTTCCACATGCCCAAAGTCTAACCAATTTTCTGTGGTTATCAATTTTAGAGAGTGATATTTTTTATCATAATAAGTTAACGCCTCGTAGAAAGGGTCTAATCCTTTATCTCTAGGCAAAAAGTTCTTCTTATCTTTCAGAATACTCAAACAAGAATCAAGAAAATTTTTTGCACTGGATAAATGGAATACTCCTGAAACGGCATTTGTTTGATCAAGGATCCCCGTGTCTGAACTTTTTTTATTAAATAATAAACAGCCTTCTGAACGACGGACGTAATCCCAAGGAGCTTGTCTGGAAGTATCTCCAACATATAAATAATCATCTACAAATGTAGGAGTTGCTTCAGAAATAATAGTATCCCCAAAATTTATTGTTAATGAATAGTCTTCAGAAATCACTGCCGCGAGTTCTTGCAAGGAATTTTTTATTACCTCGTAGAGGGTCTGACTTTCTTTTGGTAGTAGCGTTAATTCATAACGACATTTGGAAGAGAATCGTTCGATTTTCTTATCGCTTTTTCCTTCACTGCACTCATTAACGATAACGACTTTATCACTGTCTTTATACTGTAAAAATAGATAGTCTTTTATTGTTTTTTGATTGTATGGAATATCTAATGGATAAATGTCTCCAAATTTATTTTGCATATCTAAAGGAATTTTTTTAGTGTTTAATAGCAATACTACTTCCATGGTTCCTCCTCTAGTTTCTTTAGAATATCTTCTTCACTCAATGCCATAAATTCACTTGGACGAATCGCTCGATCATCTACGTAAAAGCCACCATGTCCACACCAAGGCTTTCCCATATAAATTTCATCAAACGGGATATCCCATTTCTCCAACCACTCAATCAACGGTGGGAGTGTATGTTTATTGATTTTTCCAATACTGTTTTTGTACGTATTCATTTGACGGGCCGTTTGCAAAATAATCACGTATCCTTTTTCTTTGTATACACGAATCCTATCGACCACTTCTGGAAAAGGTGCAAGCTCACTATAGGGTTTGTCTCCACGCTTTTCACAGATTGTATTGTCTATATCTAAAACAATCGATTTCATCCTTCTCACGCTCCTGTCTACCAACGTCCTCTTTTGGGTCCAGCCTTCTTATATATATGTCTCTTTGCATCTTTGGGAATACTTTTTGGAGAATCATCTGTGTTTGCTTCCCATGGAAATAATCCTTCTTCATTTTTAGAATATGTTTCTTCTAATTCTTCATCACTTAAATTCAGATTAATTTGCTTATTCTTTTTCCCTTTAAAAAATTGAAAGATACTTATTATTATGAAAAAAATGAATAAAATTTTCCTAATACCTATTAGATGTAGCACTTTATAAATGCTATGAATCGCTGTCATCTAAAACGCCTCTTTTCTATGCTAATTATTTAACAAAACCAATATAATTAATAAAGCCAGATAAAAAGTGTTCCGCATCATCGATACGCATACGGCAACGATCATGACGACAATAAAACCCTCCCATAACCGTTTCAGGTTTCGCAAAAAACATGGCAAGTTCTGGCCACATCGTTCCTGTACGCAATTCATGTAATGCTCGATGTGACATCACACTCTTCAATTCTTCGTATTCATCCGATGTAAACAATTCAGAATCAAGCTCTAGTGATTGAATGCGATCAAACATTTTTACCGCTGCGACTAAAAGTTCTAACATTGTTGGATACGCCGTATCCCGATTCTTGATAAATTTCAAATTGTCCAAAGCATTGCGTACACCAAACTCAAAATACTCTTTTTTAGGAACATAACGTGTCAATTCATTTACTGAATAGCTCAACCAATGATCATGGTATTTTTCGTACTTATTTTCAATGAAACGATTCATCAATAATTCTGCTAACTTTAACCATCTATCTTCTTGAATCAATGGATACGTCCGCATGATCGCAAATAACGCCTCCCCATCATAATAAATAATTCGAAAAGCCTCTTTTTTCTTTAATTCCTCGTCTAATACATGCGTAGTTGAACCATCTTTTGAAATAAAAGAAGTCATTCCTTGAAGAAACTTCTGAATGATTGGAAGAATTTCTTCATTGTTTGTAACGGTTTGATATTTTGTTAGTGTTAAAAGGACCATTGCCTGTGCCCCTAACTTTAACTCCATTCCATCTTTGAGGTGTTCGACGACATAATACTGGTCTTTTTTTTCTAAAGTAAGATTTTCCAGTCCCCATTGGATTCCTTTTTCAATTCTTTCTAAAAACGTAACGGATGCTTTTCCTTGTTTTTCTAAATATTCATACGCTTCTAATAAGGCGTATAAACTTGAATAATGGCGTACACTATTGTAGCTAGTGAGCACTTGACCATATGCTGGATAATACCCATAAATAAATTTCCCAGAAGATTCTATTTGATCGATCAAATAGTTTGCGCCTCGATCGATCCCCAGGTCTAAGGTTTCCTTTTGATTGTCCGTGGAGATTTTCCGAATACCTTGACCATATTTTTCTGTTTCTAATTCATACACCGTTTGATCCTCTACAAAAACACCTTTTTTTGTAAAAAAGGTCCAATGAGAATCGAAAAAGTCTAAAGGCCGTTGAATTTCTTGTTTGTTCCGTCGCTTAATATAGCCTCTTAGATTCTTTTCATTCAGTCGTAGGCGAGCATCTTGTTTGCGAATTTCGTGATCTGGATGCGGGCTAAGTAACGCATTTCCAACAATTTCTTCCGGTAAAAAAGCGTACGCTTTATTTTGCTTAAATTGAATCCCATATCTAAAATAATTATTACGCTCCACTTGGAAAAATAGATCTTTTCCTTCTTCTGATGTAACATGTTTGGTTTCATCAATACATTCGATTTTTAACCACTTTGGAAAAACTAAAAAATTTTTGAGGTAGCGTTCCACTTTTATCCATGCTTTTTCAAAAGTGGCTCCTTCCGTTTGCCAAACGGTTCCTCGACTATTATTTACACAAGTCGTAACAAAAAAATGTACTTCTTGTTGGGGTGCTTGTTTACTAAGCGCTGTTTTAATTGTGTCCATTAATGCTGTTCGTGTGATCGTCATACGGTTGATCTCCTTTATTTTTAACTAATACGATTGAATCGGTAATTCAAATGCTTCCGCTATCTCGTCTGAGATATCTGCTAGAGGTATCGTTTCGCTTAATGTTCCTTGAACGACTATTCTAGAACGTGCGTATAAGTCTCCACATGTCAGTAAAGTAACGATAGGCGTCGTTCCTTCCTGATAATCCAAAACTTCTACACTTGTAGGCGAAACCTTCTTGACGCTCACTGTTTGATAAACATAAACATTTTCTAAATCTGTAAGGTAAATAAGATCCCCCTTATTCATATTTTCTATGGGGGTAAATAGTAATGTAGGTTGATCCGATCGGTGAGAGGCTAAACTATAGTTTCCCTTCCCCATTTTTTGTTCCTCAGAAACTGTTCCGGCTCCATACAATAAATTTTCATTCGACAAGCCTTTAAAAATAGGCAAACGTATATGGACACTTGGTATTGCAATACTTGCAATTACGGGAAGTTCTTTTCCACTGAGTTGTTGTAGCTGAGCGGATGCCACGGATGCGATATCTAGCGGTTTTACTTGTTCGAAATCAAATGTTGCTTTCGCTGTTTCATTTTTTTTAAGTTCCTTCCGATCGAGTTTATCTATCCCGTATTTATCACCTGTATGGGCAATAGAGTAATTTTTGATTGGTTTATTCAAAAGAAAGACTACCCCAATGAGAATGATTAAAACCCCTATTCCTCTTAAAAGTTTTATTTTCATCACGGCCCTTCTTTATCTATGTATTAGAAGTTGATGGATAAGTCGTACATGACTTATCCATCAACTCATTTAGACGTATTGATTACATGAGTTACTTCTTCTTGTTTTTTCTTTTTTTGAACAGTCTTTTGAACAATCCACTACCTGAAGCCCCTGCAAGACCTGCACCCGTAATCATTTCAATCAGACCAACTTCCGTTCCTGTTTTTGGAAGAGCCTTCTTATTTTTCGCTGAATTGGATGTTTTTGGCGTCTTCGAGCTTACGTTCGTTGCTGGAGTCCGCCCAGATTTGTTCGTTTGATCTGGTGGATTGATGACTAAATGTCCTTTATGGTCTGAATCCGAGTCACTGTCTGAATCTGAATCGCTATCGGAATCGGAGTCACTGTCTGAATCTGAGTCACTGTCTGAATCTGAATCGCTATCGGAATCGGAGTCACTGTCTGAGTCTGAATCGCTATCGGAATCCGAATCACTATCTGAATCTGAGTCACTGTCTGAATCGGAATCACTGTCTGAATCTGAATCGCTATCTGAATCTGAATCACTATCTGAATCCGAATCACTATCTGAATCTGAGTCACTGTCTGAATCCGAATCGCTATCGGAGTCTGAGTCGCTATCCGAATCTGAGTCACTGTCTGAATCTGAATCACTATCGGAATCTGAGTCACTGTCTGAATCCGAATCGCTATCCGAATCGGAATCGCTATCTGAATCCGAGTCACTGTCTGAATCTGAATCGCTATCGGAATCGGAGTCACTGTCTGAATCTGAGTCACTGTCTGAGTCTGAATTGCTATCTGAATCGGAGTCACTGTCTGAGTCCGAATCGCTATCTGAATCCGAGTCACTGTCTGAATCTGAATCGCTATCGGAATCGGAGTCACTGTCTGAGTCTGAATCGCTATCGGACTCCGAATCACTATCTGAATCGGAGTCACTGTCTGAATCGGAATCACTGTCTGAATCTGAATCACTATCTGAATCCGAATCGCTATCGGAGTCTGAGTCGCTATCCGAATCTGAGTCACTGTCTGAATCTGAATCACTATCGGAATCTGAGTCACTGTCTGAATCCGAATCGCTATCCGAATCGGAATCGCTATCTGAATCGGAGTCACTGTCTGAATCGGAGTCACTGTCTGAGTCTGAATCGCTATCTGAATCTGAGTCACTGTCTGAATCGGAGTCACTGTCTGAATCCGAATCGCTATCTGAGTCGGAGTCGCTATCTGAGTCGGAGTCACTGTCTGAATCTGAATCGCTATCTGAATCGGAGTCACTATCTGAATCTGAGTCACTGTCTGAATCCGAATCGCTATCGGAATCTGAGTCACTGTCTGAATCTGAGTCACTGTCTGAGTCCGAATCGCTATCGGAATCTGAGTCACTATCGGAATCCGAATCGCTATCTGAATCCGAATCACTGTCTGAATCCGAATCGCTATCTGAATCCGAATCACTGTCTGAGTCACTGTCTGAATCTGAATCACTGTCTGAATCTGAGTCACTGTCTGAATCGGAGTCACTATCTGAATCTGAATCACTGTCTGAATCTGAGTCACTGTCTGAGTCTGAATCGCTGTCTGAATCGGAGTCACTGTCTGAATCGGAGTCACTGTCTGAATCCGAATCACTATCTGAATCGGAATCGCTATCTGAGTCTGAATCGCTATCCGAATCTGAGTCACTGTCTGAATCGGAATCGCTATCGGAATCTGAGTCACTGTCTGAATCGGAGTCACTGTCTGAATCCGAATCACTATCTGAATCGGAATCGCTATCTGAGTCTGAATCGCTATCCGAATCTGAGTCACTGTCTGAATCGGAATCGCTATCGGAATCTGAGTCACTGTCTGAATCTGAGTCACTGTCTGAGTCTGAATCGCTATCGGAATCTGAGTCACTGTCTGAATCGCTATCGGAATCTGAGTCACTGTCTGAATCCGAATCGCTATCGGAATCTGAATCGCTATCTGAGTCGGAGTCACTGTCTGAGTCCGAATCGCTATCGGAATCGGAGTCAGCGTCACTATCAGAATCATGATCATCTACATAATCAATTTTAATGTCTTGATCTTCTTCTCCCACATCTACGATGGGGGCTTTATATCCTTTTGTTTCATCCGAGGGATCCACCCATTCAAGCTTTTCTCCATTGTAATAAGGTGTGAAGCCTTCAACATATGGGATGATCGTTGAATCGTCAGACTCATTTACTTTTGAAGGATCCTCTGTATTAGTTGTATAAGCGATATCTCCAGGATTAGTAAATTTCTCACTATTGCTGGAAAGTTCATATTTCCCGGTAGGAACATACGTATAATTCACAACAACCGATCCACCGATATCGACCGTATGGTCTTCTGCAGCACCAGTAATTACCGTGAGTTCTTTTTTCAGAACATAACCAGGAATAACTTTTGCTTGTTCTACAATTGAAGCCCCTACTTGTGTAGCCAAATCTACTTTTTCCAGTAATTTGCCGTCTTTATCCATATATTGGTAAGAAATAGTCGCTGGGTTTCCTTCATAAACATAGGTCACTTCGGTAGTTCCATCCGCCAATACTGTATTGGTTACTGAATTAGTAGACGTTTGATTCCAAGTATATCCAGAAATGTCGACTCTTTGATCCTTAATTTCATCATCAAATTTTTGTGTCCCTGTTACTTTATTTGCAATGTCTTTTCCTTCTTGATTCACAAATCGATAAGTAACATCTGAAGGATTGCCTTCATAAACATAAGTGATCACGGATTGATCGTCTGCCGAAACAATCATTCCGCCTTCTGTCGTTTCAGTGTTGGTATAGTGATAATTACTAAACTCTTTTGAAAGATCCATAATCGTCTCACCGACTTTATACCCTTCTACTTTGTCTTCAAACAATACTTTTCCAGTAGTAGTGATATATCGATAGGTGACAGTCGAAGGGTTTCCTTCATAAATATACGTGACTTTAGAGGACCCATCTTCTTTTACCGTTGTATCCGAATCGGTACGTACAGATTGGTAGGAATACCCCGAAATCTGTTGCTTATTTTCAGGAATCGGATCACTCACTTTGACCGATTTTATGACATCTGGCGCAATGGTTTTCCCATGTGTATCCACAAAACTATACGTAACTGTTGCTTCGGTGATCCACTGATCTGACAATGGTCCCGGTCCATAGCCATTATCAATAAAATCTTCCAACGCTTGATCTCCTAAAGTAGAGAATGTTTCCGCCAATACAGTCAATTCTGCGGAAGTCACTGTTGGTGGGACGGTGGTTGCTCCATCCATACCTGCAATTAATTGATTGTAGGCATCATCCATCAACCCATGATACGTAACAGACCCATTCCCAAAAGGATCCCGATTATCTTTAGTTCTTCTAGCTGTATCTGCATTCTGAATTGCTGTATTTCTTATTGTTTTTGCTTGTTCCGCTGCTGTATTCAAAGCATTCGCTGCAGCAGTAACTGAACCATCTAGGTCAAGTGTGGATGCTTTTTGTGCAGCGAGTAAGGCATCTATTTTTTCTTGTACTTCTGTTTCATTTTGGTAGGGTTCCGCATTTGTTAACGCAGGAGAGACTATTTTTAACCAAACATTTTGCTCATTTGGTGAAAGTCCCTCAGGCATCGTCCATGAATACGTGCTGGGGGTTTCAGTAGTCGTTGCCATAGCAGTTATAGTTTCCAACTGTGAAAATGTAAAATCTCCTGTTACCCCATTCGTATCTATACTCGTTTGATTTACTGTGGCGTGTCCCGTTGTTGATAGTCCCAACGATCCAATGAAGAGAATCAGTAGCGGACTAGATGTAAAAAATGCTTTTTGTGCGGTTGCACGATACATTATTTTCTTTTGTTCATCCCAGGAATAGCTAATTTTTTGTTCACCCAATGATTGTTCACCCTTTTCACGAAAAAAAGCTACACAGTCTAGCTATTCTCTAGTTGTGTAGCTTTCTTCCTCCATTTTTATCGCTTATTTACTCCCATTGTCTTTTTTTCTTTTTCTTCTTGAAGCATCATAGAATGTTAGACCCAATCCAACCATTCCTAAACCAGAAACAGCATACATCAACGTATCATCATTTGTATTTGTTTTAGGCAATGATTTTTTCGTATCATTTCCACTTGTCCCTGATCCAGAATGCTTATTCGAATCGCTATCGGAATCGGAATCACTGTCTGAGTCTGAATCGCTATCTGAATCTGAGTCACTGTCTGAATCCGAATCGCTATCGGAATCTGAGTCACTGTCTGAATCCGAATCGCTATCTGAATCTGAATCGCTATCTGAGTCTGAGTCACTGTCTGAATCGGAATCACTATCGGAATCTGAATCGCTATCTGAATCGGAGTCACTGTCTGAGTCCGAATCGCTATCTGAATCGGAGTCACTGTCTGAGTCCGAATCGCTATCTGAATCTGAATCACTGTCTGAGTCTGAATCACTGTCTGAATCCGAATCGCTATCTGAATCGGAGTCACTGTCTGAATCCGAATCGCTATCTGAATCGGAGTCACTGTCTGAATCCGAGTCACTGTCTGAATCCGAATCGCTATCTGAATCGGAGTCACTGTCTGAATCCGAATCGCTATCTGAATCGGAGTCACTGTCTGAGTCTGAATCGCTATCTGAATCTGAGTCACTGTCTGAATCCGAATCGCTATCTGAGTCTGAGTCACTGTCTGAATCGGAATCACTATCTGAGTCCGAATCGCTATCTGAATCTGAATCGCTATCTGAATCGGAGTCACTGTCTGAATCTGAGTCACTGTCTGAATCGGAATCACTATCTGAGTCTGAGTCGCTATCTGAATCGGAGTCACTGTCTGAATCTGAGTCACTGTCTGAATCTGAGTCACTGTCTGAATCTGAGTCACTGTCTGAGTCCGAATCGCTATCTGAATCCGAGTCACTGTCTGAATCCGAATCACTATCTGAGTCCGAATCGCTATCTGAATCTGAGTCGCTATCTGAATCTGAGTCACTGTCTGAATCTGAGTCGCTGTCTGAGTCTGAGTCGCTGTCTGAGTCACTGTCTGAGTCTGAATCGCTATCTGAATCTGAGTCACTGTCTGAATCCGAATCGCTGTCTGAATCGGAGTCTGAATCGCTATCTGAGTCTGAGTCACTGTCTGAATCCGAATCACTATCTGAGTCCGAATCGCTATCTGAATCTGAATCGCTATCTGAATCTGAGTCACTGTCTGAATCGGAATCACTATCTGAGTCTGAGTCGCTATCGGAATCTGAGTCTGAATCGCTATCGGAATCTGAGTCACTGTCTGAGTCCGAATCGCTATCTGAATCCGAGTCACTGTCTGAATCTGAGTCGCTATCGGAATCTGAGTCACTGTCTGAATCTGAGTCGCTGTCTGAGTCTGAGTCACTGTCTGAGTCTGAATCGCTATCTGAATCTGAGTCACTGTCTGAATCCGAATCGCTGTCTGAATCGGAGTCTGAATCGCTATCTGAGTCTGAGTCTGAGTCACTGTCTGAATCGGAATCACTATCTGAGTCCGAATCGCTATCGGAATCTGAATCGCTATCGGAATCTGAGTCACTGTCTGAATCCGAATCACTATCTGAGTCCGAATCGCTATCTGAATCTGAATCGCTATCTGAATCTGAGTCACTGTCTGAATCGGAATCACTATCTGAGTCTGAGTCGCTATCTGAATCCGAATCACTATCTGAGTCCGAATCGCTATCGGAATCTGAGTCTGAATCGCTATCGGAATCTGAGTCACTGTCTGAGTCTGAGTCACTGTCTGAGTCCGAGTCACTGTCTGAATCCGAATCACTGTCTGAGTCCGAATCGCTATCGGAATCCGAATCACTGTCTGAGTCCGAATCGCTATCTGAATCCGAGTCACTGTCTGAGTCCGAATCGCTATCTGAGTCCGAATCGCTGTCTGAATCTGAGTCACTGTCTGAGTCCGAATCGCTATCTGAATCGGAGTCACTATCTGAGTCTGAGTCACTGTCTGAGTCACTGTCTGAGTCCGAATCGCTGTCTGAGTCCGAATCACTATCTGAGTCACTGTCTGAGTCGGAATCGCTATCGGAATCCGAGTCACTGTCTGAATCCGAATCACTATCGGAATCCGAGTCACTGTCTGAATCCGAATCGCTATCGGAATCGGAGTCACTGTCTGAATCCGAATCACTATCTGAGTCTGAGTCACTGTCTGAGTCCGAATCACTATCTGAGTCCGAATCACTATCTGAGTCCGAATCACTATCTGAGTCACTGTCTGAATCCGAATCGGCGTCACTATCTGAATCGTGATCATCTACATAATCAATTTTAATGTCTTGATCTTCTTCTCCCACATCTACGATGGGGGATTTATACCCTTTTGTTTCATCCGAAGAATCAACCCAATCTAATGGTTTACCATCATAATAAGGTGTGAAGCCTTCAACATACGGGATAATTGTTGAAGTATCAGATTCATTTACTTTTGAAGGATCTTCTGTGTTATTGGTATACGTGATATCTCCAGGATTAGTGAATTTTTCACTATTGCTTGAAAGTTCGTACTTCCCTGTAGGAACGTACGTATAGTTCACAACGACCGATCCACTAGTACCAACCGTATTATCTGTAGAAGCTCCTGTGATTGTTGTTTTGTCTCTTCTTAATACATACCCATTGATCACACTCGTTTTATCTGGGATCGTAGCGCCTACTTTTGTTTGGTCCGTGATAGGTACAACATCTGTCAATTCGTTGCCTTCCGCATCCACAAAATTGTATGTGATCGTACCATCATTTGCGACTAACGTTAATTGTGTATTTTCAGTTGTACTTCTCGCTTTGACTGTATCTCCATTTGCATAGGATATTCCATTAATATCTACTAAATGATACCCTTCAGGAACATCAGCTACGGTTAGATCTGCGACAGATGTCAAATTAGAATTGATCGTATACGGCGTATCAGCTAACGTCGTTTCCCCACTATACTGGCTTGTATCATACGTATATGCTCCTGCTTCTTGATAATAAATCTCTAATGGGTTTGGTGCATCTGGTCCAAAGGGATACTGCAGTATAGAAGCAACAGATGAATTCAAATTGTTCCCTACAACGACAAGATGCTTATCAGTTGCATAGTTCTTGGCCTGAACAAATGTAGTTGCCCCAGTCGCTCCGGAAAGGTTAGTGTCAGCACTTCCCAAGGCTGTAGTTGTTCCATCTGCATTTTTTTGAATATAGTTGACAGGGATATCATAGGATAACGGTTTATACATAAAGTCAACTGTGTTCGTACTCACATCTGTTTGCGTGTAGGTATACGTTCCATCTTCATTATCAACGAACCCCTCGGGTGCATTTCTAACACCAACAAATTCATAACCAGCAATTTCCTTAGGTGTGATCACATTAGTGAGGCCAGGAAAGTTCGAATAACGATCAACTGTTGAGAATGCTTTATTCGTATCTTCATTTATATAATTTCCTGTTAGGTATGACTTTCCATCTACTTCGACACTATTTGGAATCGTAGTAACTTTCAATTCCTTTGAAATACTTGGTGTTTGAGTTGATGTATTTGTTACCTTAACCTTATGTTCAACTGAATCATCAGTCATTTTCGATATAAATTGTAGGTTATTAGCCACTATTGTTGTGCTCAATGCTTTATTAATTACTTCTGGGTTACTATACTCAACACCAAATTCTTTTTTTATGTAATCAGTTGGTGATGTATAGTTCCCTTCTTTATATTCAAGCGAATCAATTAAAGTTGTGCCTGACGCAGAATAACTACGAGCGAAGGAATATGTTCCATCAGTATTAGAAATAATCGTATACTTATTATCACCTTCTGCCATCAATTTTTCTTCAATTTCACTATTAGTAGCATCTGGATCCATAGGAACAAAAGTAAGATTATCAAAAGTTAAAATTCTATTTACCATCAGTAAAGTTGTTCCATTAGTAGCAGGATCAGGTAAATAAAAGTATCCATATCCATATAATGGATTTTGCACTAAAGATAGAACTTCAGCTTTCGAATCAATCTCAAGTCTATTAATTTGAACATTAATTGAGGAATTATTTTTCGAACTTTCCCCATTATTTTTCAGAGCATCTAATTGATTCATTCCATCATAATAATAAAATAAACTATAAATACTATTACCTGAACCTCCAAGATTGAAATCTGCTGAATTATCTGAGAGTACAGCGCCATACTTACCCGATACTGTTATTGTTTCTTGACCTATTCCTCCATAATTAATTGTAACAGGTCTAAGAAATGTACTATTCGTAGTGGTATCGTATCCATAAGTAGGTCCTACTGAATTATTTCCTACTAAAAATAAACTATATTTTTTTTCATCTTTTGTTTCTTCCGTAACATTGATTACAAAACCCACTTCATCTGATTCATATGATATAGACCCCAAACCGGGTATTATTCCATTCATTCCATAAAATAAAGATGCATCTCCATCACTATTTAATTTGGAACCTGGTTGACTACTTCTATCTGAAGTAATAGGTATAATTATTTTATCTCCTTTTTTTATATCGGAGTTTGAATTATTAATTAATATATCCATCGATAAACTTCTATCGAAATATTGATTTGTAGAATCTTTAGGAGCTATTTCTCCAGTCGACGTTTTTCTAACAACATTTTCAAGTTTAATTTTTTCATCTTGATTAGCGGTCCATGTAGTTGAACCGTCTTCATTAGTTGTTGACTGTGGTAGGACTTGTTCTTTTGATTCTGCTGATTGTGATTCGTTATTTCCTTCAAATGATGACTGTGCTTGTACATTCAATTCATTGGAATCAGCCACAGTAGCTAACTTTTCACTACTCTGTGTAGTTGCTTTCTTATCATCCGTTTCACTATCCACTACCTCTGTATCTGTCTCTGCCGCCAGGGCTGTGTGAACCATTCCTGGTAACCCAATAGACGCGACCGTCACCATACTCGCTACACCACTTTTAACAACCCAATGTTTCTTCACTTTATGCATCTTATATCGTTTTACAGGTTCTTTACGATAAATCATTACGTGATTATTTTTACTCACTTATCGTCACTTCCCACTCTTTTTATTCTTGATGTTTCATTTATAAGTTCACTATTTGATTTTTTTCTAGCTGATCTCTTTTACAGCGATATACGATACATTATTCCTCGGTGAGGTCGGACTCAATCGCTTTTTTTTCTCTACCAATTGTTCAATTTCTTGCTCATATTCTCTAACCAACTCGTCTTGAACACCATAGACCATTTCTGTTACTTTGCTGATTTCCTTTTGGAAATGCTGCTTTGCTTCTTCTAATTCTTGGTATCGTTTGTCTAAAGCGACCTCTTGGTCTCTCAATCCTTGCTCCTTGGCTTCTTGTTCCTTTACTAAGGCACTGATCTCCAACTGCGCTTGTAATAAATATTGATTTTTTTCGTCTTCTGCTTCTGTACGAATGGCTACTTTTTGCTGCTTCGCTTCGTCTATCAATCGATTGGCGGCGTTTTCCGCTGCAGACAAACTATTCTCTGCAATACGTTTCAATTTTTTTACTTCGCTATAGTTGAGATTCAATTGTTGGACTTCGTCCAATGATTTTAACTGTTTTTGCAATTGCTGCTTTTCATTTATTAACGTTTTATTTGCTTCAACGTTCTCTGTATTCGCCTCTTCTAGAATAGAAATCCGATGCTTTTGGCGACTGATTTGTTCTTCATACTCTTTAACCAGTTCAGCTTTCTCTTCTTGCGCAGTTCGAATCTTTTCGTCATAGATTTCATAATCAGTTGCTGTTTTTTTTAGGAAATCTTCTACATCTTTTTTTTTGAAGCCATTTCCTACAGTGGTTTTAAACGTCAATTTCCGAATATCTACTGCTTTAAAGTTCATTTGCTTACTCCTTTCTCAAAAAGTCATTATATTTTTTGAAGTCGTTGTGTCATTTTTTCAGCTAAATGTTGCCAGTTTTGTTTTTCCAACCGATGCAACAACAGTTTATATTCATAAATTTGACTTTCTAAGAAGGTGATTTCTTCCTGACGATTTGAACTAATATCTTGTTGTAGCTGTTGCTTTTTATATTCCAATTTCGATAGTTCACTTTTTGCTTGTTGTTCTTCTTTTTGCTTTTTGGCACTTAACTCTTGAAGTGTCGTTTGCGTATGTTTTTCCACGGTTTCCGCACGATGATCCGCGTTCTTCTTGATCATTTCTGCTTCTTCAAGCCAATCTTTTTTCGTTTGTTTCGCTTTTTCTAGTAATTCGTTACTTTCTTGTCTCGCCTTTTTTATAATATGTCCACGGTCAAATTCGGCTTGTTCTAAAATGCGTTGCTTTTCTTCTTCCGCCTGTTGTTCAATCTCAAAAGCAGTCTCTTGAGCGATCATAATTGCTTTTTGAAAAGTCGTTTTCTCAATAGGTTGCTCATCTTCGATGTTCGACTGTTTTTCTGTCATTTGGGCAAGTTCTTCTTTTAATTGCTTAATTTCTAACAAATATTTTGATTCCCTATCGAGATAGAAATCCTTTAATTGTGACGTTTTCTTTGTATATTGTTCTTCTTTTTGTTGAAATCCTTCAATCTGTGCTTCAAACTTTTTATAGTCTCTTGCGATTACACTCAGAAAGTCATCCACATCCTGTTTTTTATATCCGCCTACTGAAGAAGTTGGAAAAGTTAGTCGGCTGATTTTTTCGGCATTCATTTCCATATTTTTCTCCTATCCAAATAGAATTGCTTGTGGATCGATCAACTTACTTTGTAGTAAAGAGGCATCCGAACAAATTTCAAAATGTAAATGTGGCCCCGTACTATTTCCCGTCGTACCAACTAATCCAATCACTTGTCCTTGTTCCACTGTTTGTCCCACACTTGTTTTAAAAGCACTTAAATGTGCATAAAGTGTCGTTGAACCATCTGAATGAAGGACAACAACATAATTGCCCCACGATGGATGACTCTCTACTGTAAGGACTTTTCCTGCTTTTGAAGCCAATACAGCTTCTCCTGTAGTCGCTGCTAAATCTAATCCTCGATGGAATTCGCCACCTCTACTTCCAAAACCACTAGAAATCACATAATTTGTTACAGGAACCATGTAACCTTGAGCAGAAATACTGGTCGATTTGATTGTTCCCTCTTCTTTTGGTTGATCGTATTGTGTCAACCCGTAGGTTTCAATCAAACCATTCAATTTTTGATTGTATTGCGTATCTGTCGCGTATTTTCCCGTAAGAAACGCTGTTGCTTCTTCATAAGAAGTAGCCGTTGTTTTCCAGACACCCTCATAAAAATGAGTATTTCCAGAAATACCATTCTTCATTAGGTCTGCATAATCCTCAAAAGATGCTTCATAGCTATCGTAAGAACGGAAATTAGCCGAAATAGTATTCAAATTACCTGTTCCATCATCTTCTTGTGTATTAAACGACACAGATTTTCCTTTATAGTCTCCTTTAATTCCAAAAAGATTGTAATGTGGTTCTTGGGATAATGAACTGCTACCTGAACCAGATTCCAAAATAGCTTGAGCAATCATCACAGAAGCATATAGATCTTTTTCTTGCCCTACTTTTCGAGCACTTTCTGCAATTTCTGTGATAAATTCTTCCGTTGTTTGATTCTTTTCATAATGAATAGAACCTGCTTCTGCTGTTTCTTCTGTAGTAAAAATAGAAGACCATTGGTCGCTAAAATCAACCCGATCCAATGGTTGTGTGGCATTCGTAGAATGTGTTTCAGCAGGAACGGCTACATTCTTTTCTACAATCGGAGCATCTGTCTCTTTGTTTTCTTCGTTTGTTTCTTCTGAAGGAGTTGTTCCTTTATTTCCTTCGTTTTCGTTCTCCGAAGGAGTCGTTTCCTTATTTCCTTCGTTTGTTTCTTCTGAAGGAGTCGTTCCTTTATTTCCTTCGTTTGTTTCTTCTGAAGGAGTCGTTCCTTTATTTCCTTCGTTTGTTTCTTCTGAAGGAGTTATCTCTTCACTTGTGGTTTCCGTATTCTTCGTTATTGAAGAAATAGGATCTGCTATTGCTTTTGTTACTTGTTGCTCTATGGGAGCAGTTTCTTGTGTTGCTTGCTTATCTGTTGAAGAAACTACGTCTACATTCTTTTCTGCCGCCATCGTCTGGATAGGTACCACCGATAAAACCATAGATAAAGAACCAAAAATAGCGGTAGCTCCAACAACCCCTTTGTTCAAGGAAGACTTTCTTTTTCGATTAGTAGATCGAAATAAAATCATTTCCTCTTGCTGATACACGTGCTTTTCATTCATTTCTCAACCTCTTCCCTTAACGCCTTTTCAGTTGGTGAAAAATCTAAATGTATTCCTGGTTCGTCAAGAATTATTTCAGTAACATCGTAGGTTAATCGTTGAATTGTCTCAAAAATAGGCGCTAATAGCTCGTGAACTTCTTCTTCAGAAAAATCCATTTCTGATTGAATTTCTTTTTCTAAAATATAGTTGATTTGACTAATTTTTCCTGAAACAATAAAACGTGTATGGACCAAAAAAAATTCTAATTGGACGCCTACTGTACTTACAAGTTGATCATTCTTATCTTCTTTACCCAGCAACACCATATCTGTTTTCAAAGTCGTTTCAGGTGTCTCTTCATTCATGTTCCCAATCTTTTGGACTTTGAACCAATCAACTACAGAACGACTTCTTCTTAGCTGCATGTAATCACACCCTTTCACTTATTCATTATTTATAATTAAGCTATCTTTTAAAGACATGTTTCTACAAATAACTCTTTAAATCGATAACCTTTTCCCCAATCTGTCACAATTGCTTGGTCAATCCCTAACTGAGAATAAATCAATAGATTCATTTTTTTTATTCTCACAGAAAGCTGACTCAGCGTGGCATCCGTACATTTTCCCCAAAGCAATATAGACAATTCTTCTCTGCTAATATTTTTTCCTTTATATTGCATTAGTGCAGTAAAAATTTTTTTATTGACTGTCGATAATTTACTTTGAAGTAGTTCAAGAGACTTTTGACCCTCTTTCTCACCCGTTAAAAAATGGTCAGAACGACGTTCTGGTATCGAATTCTCTATTTCTTCCAATAATTCATTTGTTTCAGATAATGACGAATGTTCATCTATCCACCCATCAAATCCTTGTCTAATCCAGGTTTCTTTTTGCTCAACATTAGGAAGAACATCCACCTTTAAAAGGCAATAATGCTTTCTGTTCTTTAGGACTCTCAAAATCCTTTCTGCAGTCTTATTAGAAAGGGTCTCACTAATAATTGTGATAGAAAAACCCTCAACCCACCAAGGAAAGGATTCTTTTTTTTCAAAGTAATCCACGGCATTATGAGATAGAAAAACCTCATGTCCCAGATGTCGCAATTGTTCAAAAAGTGCAAGTTCATGCTCTACATTTTTTGTTAAAATAAGAATCTGAGCCATGATTCTTCTCCTCCATCCAAACCAAATCATTCACAAGATTATGTCGCATCTTTTTCACTTAAACCATGTTAAAATAGAAGCTTGTTGAACGCGTTAGTTTACGTATTTTCTAACTTAGTATTACAAATACTAAGTAACAGATAAAAAACGTTCTATTGTGGGGCTTTTTTCAATTCTTTTGACGGCTCTTGACGGTTAATAGAATTTAAAAATTTATAATTACGCAATATTTCGTAGACGTTCTTTTCTTGAAATGGTTTCTTTCAAACTAATAATGTCTGCATCTGTATAGGTATCTAAAGTCATTTGTGTAGAAGCATGGCCTAACAGTGCACTAATAGCCGTAATATTGCCTTGAGATTCCATACAACGAGTCGCAAAAGTATGTCTTAATTGATGGAAATGAATATTTGATAGATTGCTCTTTTTCATCAATTGATGGAAATGATACGTAATCAAGCGTGGCTCACGCGGCTTTAGATTCTCTGAACAAACATAAGGCCCTTTTGCTTTCTTATTTGCCTTTTTTAACCATTTATACAGATTATTCCCGATGGGAATTATCCGAACAGAATGGCTTGTTTTGGCAGGAGCTAACAATAATTCCGATTTATTTTTTCCACTAGACAGAGGAATTCGTTGGTAAGTGTTTCTAATCTTTAATAGTCGATGGGACAAATCTACATCTTTCCATTGAAGAGCTGCAATTTCCCCAATGCGTAGTCCTGCTTTTAACGCTAACAAGATAGGCAATCCGTTAACTAAAGGACTTTTTTTGGCTTGTATTTCTAACTTTTTTTCATCTACACGCGAGACAGATCGAACTTTTTCTTTTTTCTTCTTAGGTAAAAGAATGTTTTTACAAGGAAATTGAATAATTTTTTCTTCCTGATAGGCTTCGTGCAATGGTTTCTTCATGATTTGATAGGTCACATGAATCGTGGATGCTTGTAAAGACTGATCCATCCACGTTTGAACCAATGCTTGGATAGTATCTCTAGTAATTTGATTTAAAGGAATCTCTCCTATATAAGGAAAGACGTATTTTTTCAATTTGTACAGATAAGTTGCATACGTTGATTTTTTTAAGATGATTTGTCTTTTGTTTAGCCAGTCTAAACAAAAAGATTGATAAGTGATTGCGCTTTCTCCATTCAGCTCAATAATTTTTTGATGTCTGACCTTCTGAATGTACAAGTTCTTTTTCACTTCAGAGTAGCTTTTTCCATAAATATATCCATATTGAATCTTTCCGTTTTCCTTTCTTCCTTTTATATATCGTCCTTCCCAACGTAAATCTTTTCTTTTATAGATATTTTCTCCTTTTTTTGACACGATTCATTCCTCCAATAATTGACGGCTTTTATGACGGCGTAAGTTAAATGCCTATAAAACAACAAATATATCCCATTTATATCCCTTTATTTTCTTTTTTAATCAAAATTGTTAATCATATTGCTAAAAAATAACCACTAATGTATACTAGTGAGGTACATTAACACGGAATTTCTTAGTATTTGTAATACTAAGTTGCTAGACAAAAATAGCTATAAGTACTTTTCTTTAAAAAAAAAGAAAAATCTTTATAGCTGTTCTAGTCTTTTTAAATGATTTGTGAAAATATTATTATTTTTATTTATATATAGGTAACAAAAAAACGATATATTAAAATATATCGTTTTTTTGTTTATACTAATTATATTCAAAACCCGAAGGTATATTTTATGTTTTGTGACTGATAATTCGACAAAAAAATATTTTGGATTTACTTTCAAAAAAAAATATTTTAAACTTATGAGGAAAATCATTCGATTGTTTTATTTTTCACTAATAAATTTTGAATTATTTTACGTCATTTGGAGGCCCACATGAATAGAGAAACGATTATATCTACTTGTAATGAAGCAAACAAACACTTTATCGATGAATCACTTTCTGGATTCCCCAAATATAAATATCTCCCGCAGTGGCTTCTCAATCAAAGTACCTATCTAAAGAAGGATCGAGTCACTAAAAAAAGGAATTATAAGATATTTAAAAGAGGAACTATCATTTATGTAGATTTTGGTATTAATGTGGGTAATGAGCTTTCCGGAAACCATTTTGCCATCGTATTGAATAATTTTGATAATGCTAAGAATGGTTTATTAACAGTTGTTCCTATTTCTTCAAAAAAGAAGCCAAACTATGTTCCCGTAGGGATCATTGTTGGCCTTCAAAGCATCAAACACGTCATTAGTTATTCAGACAAACAACAAGAGAAACTACGGATCCTTATTCTAGCTGCGATTGCCTCAGGATTATTAGACGGAGATAAACTTTCAGACCCACTGATTGAAATCAGTTCAAAAGGCACTCCTTTAACAAATCAAGAAGCGATTAAAAAAGCTCAACATTTCCAATTACTATGTGATACCACTGAAGAATTGAGTAAAAAGACACAGCAATTACTAACAGAGATTCGTCAATCTCGTAAAGTATTTGATACTTATAAACGGTATACAAAAGAATCATTCATTATGCCCTCCAATATTCAATCAATCAGTAAAAATCGAGTCAAACGATTAAACAAATTAGATCCTATTGGTAGTATTAAAGCCCCCTCAGAAGTATTAGATAAAATTGATCAGTCCATCAATGAGCGATTAATCAAGTAAAAAGGTATTGACAAAAGAAAAAAGACCGTTAATATGTTAATTATATAGGGTTGTAATCGCCCACAAATAAATGACATAGAGCTTTTGCGCTCACAAAAAGTCCAACTGAAATCAGTTGGACTTCTTTTTTTTGAATAGAAACTCGATTAAAAAGAATATATCTTATATGTGCATTCTTCTCTAACTATCAAGGACATCTCTAATCCAATAAATATACTTGTAAAGTATTGTGAATTTCTATGAAGAATTTTCACTATACTATTATTCAATGTGGCACTAATAGTCATTTTCTGTACACTTGCTTTTTTTTTAATCATATACAATTGAGAGCAAAACATGTATTTTATAATACGCTGTTTTTAAATATTTCTATTTAAGAACTCGTAAAAGAACCATGTTATCTATTAGTCTAACCAACGAATAGGGATTTTTATATTATCTGCATTATAACTAAAATTACCTTCATTAACATGTGCCGAAAACAATAGGTATTCAGTGTCACTAGGAATGTTCTCCCATATTAATTCATTATTATCTGTTACAGTCAAATTTGCCTCATTATCTAAACAATCTGAACCATCTTCTGGTTCATTTTGTATTAAATCGATATCGTATACTATTTTTTCTTTAAATTGATCTGATAAAATAACAGGATCTATTAAAGTGTAATTCTTATTTTTTTTACTCATTGATACAGTGGGCAAATATCCGTCTGCGCCGCTAATATAAATTTGTTCTAAATTATTTTTCCCAGATAAAGCTGAAATATCTAATAAAGCATTTGGTTTTGTATTCATATTATCAGCAATGTGTCCGTTAAAATCGAGAGAAATCTCTTTCAAATTATCTAATAAAATTAAATCATCTAAATTTGCTTTATCAAAAATTCCCAAATTGATAAGAGTTTCTAATTTTGTTAAAGTTTGCAAAGGTCGCAAATCAGTAAATGAACCACCATCGGGAGAAAAATATTTTAAATTAACCATCTGGTCGAAACCTACTAAGCTATCATTAGGTGATCTATTAACCTCTACATTCAGTTCTTCAGCATACTTTAATAAATTTTTTCTAACAAAGAATTTCCGATTACTTTGTCAAATTCAGGATTGTTGTTGCTTTGATCAGTATTTAAATCAGATATGGATGGAATTTCAAACATAGGTGATAATTGAATTTGAGTAACATCACTGTCGTCCCTATATTTCCAAAATTCATTTTTCATTTCTTGCAAAGCTTTGACGTTACTTTCTTTTTCAGTTTGATTAACAGCAAGCACTGTTGAACTATTGATGATCAAAATAAACAAGACACAAACAATAAAACTAATTTTTTTTTCATAAAAACACTCATTATTTATTAAATAATAGCATAGAAAAAGCGTGTGTTCAAAATAAGTATATATTTTACTATTGTATATTTATCTAACATAATTCAGTGTGTAATAGGAAACCAATACTATCTAAGCAATCGGATCGTCAATTTAATAATTTATTCTTTAATTCAATGGTAGATAGAACTTAAATTAATCGCCTGTATTCTAGTTTAATCTGTGAATATACGTGTCCCTTTCTGTACACTTTCTTTTTTTCCTCTATTATTAAAAAAATCAATTAATTTCATGTTCATAAACCCATAACAAAATCTATGTTCATTTAAACCCTGTCAATATAGTTATGTTACAATACATTTTATTTATGTATAAGTTATGCTTTATCTGTTGAGTAGGTATTAAAATAAAACACAAAATTATTTAGATTATAGATAATTCCCTATTTCCATTTTTCTATATATTGAACAAATCATGATGTAACAACTAAAATAAAAAGGGAAATATAGAATATACTATATTTCCCTTTTTCTAAATATCATCCTCAGTTAACAATCTAAATCTTTTTTGCTTTGTATTCTCCATTGTAGGTACATATGAGTCAATGAGCATTTGTATCATTTCATAGTCTGTCTTAGTTTTAGTTATAGATTTTAATGCACTCAATTCAGATTTTGTAGATAAAGGAACTTTTATACTTCCTTTTTGATTTTTAAATTCTTCCTTTTTGCGCTTTACTTTATCACTAGAGGATTCATTAAATGTTTGATTTGGTATAATATTTCCTTGTTTTCTTTCAAGTGTATTCTGTTTATTCAAAAGTCCAATTTTCTTATCAGTCATATTTGATCACCTTTCTTCATTACTGTATATTAAATTGTTCTAGGCGTTCTAATAGTTCATTAGTTACGTTATCATAAATTGCCAAAACTTTCTTATCGTGTCTATCTAGGTTAGTAATGCCATTAACTGCAAAACGTTTTATTCTTTCCATTTGAGGAATATAAGTCTGAAAAATATTTTCTTCACCAAAGCTTTTCTTGGCACTATCTAAAATATATTCATCAACTTTACCATGATTTTTCATCAATACTGGAAGAATACCTACTACATCTAAATTTAAACTATATTTGGATGTAAGTTTACCTAATTCTTCAACATAGCTCTCTGCACCAGTCAAACTATATTCTTGAGTCTGTAAAGAGATTAAAACATAATCTGACGATGTAACAGCATTTTTAGTAATCTCAATACTCATAGGAGGCACATCTAAAATAATTAAATCAAACTTATCTTTCAATGGCTCAAAATATTGAGACAAAAAGAAATCTTCTTCTTTGTCAGATGAAGTATTTTTATATAAATACTTTGCAAACCCTTCAAAATCAATAAAAGACGGAACTAAAAAAAGATTTTCTTTTATTTCTATTGGCAGATCTTCTAACGATCCTTCTTCTATTCCTGCCATGATAGTTTTATTTATTGTAGTACCCTCTAATTCAGGATAATTAGCAAACTTTGTAAGCATTAACTCTTTTGTAGCATTTGATTGTGGGTCTAAATCAATAATACAAGTCTTAATATCCTTATTAGAGGCTGAGTAACCTATTAAAGTTGCATTGGTTGTTTTGCCTGCCCCACCTTTGTAATTGCCAATAGTTATTGTCGTAGCTCTACCGTTACTTTTTTTCCATTCCATTATAAGTACCTCCTATTTATATTTTTATTATATCATAAGTATAGAAATAGGGAAATATAGATTTTGCAAAATAAAGAAATATCCCTATTTAGAAATTACCTAATATAGAAATTAAAGGATAGATTCCTTATCCTAGAAGTATTCTAAGACTATTTTTTTGATCATAATTTTTTCCCTATATAGAATTTTCTATATAGGTTTTTTTCTATATAGGGAATTTTCTATACCTAATTAAAACTATTTACATTCATTCATTTATCCTTTATGCTATTAGCGAAGAAGTAAAAGAGAAAAAAAACTAGACAACATTAATAAATAATTAACTTCAAAAAATTTAAATTACAAGGTGGTAATCTTTGTGCAAAATTTTAATTATTTAAAGGCAAATAGATCATACAATGAACTGTTTTATCAATATCCAAAAGTTTTTATTGAAAGTAAAAAATATAAATCTTTATCTGAAGGAAGCAAGATTGCATACATGCTATTAAAAGCAAGAAGTGAGGTTGCAATATACAAAAATCAAATTGATGCTAACGGTAATTTATACTTTGAATTTACAGGCAAAGAACTTGCCGAAATGATGAATTGTAGTGAACGCAGAATTACTAGTATAAAAAAGGAACTTGAAGATTTTTGTCTACTAAAACAAGTAAAAATGGGATTTAACAGACATACCCAAAAGAATGAAAAAAATCGGTTGTATCTTGCAGAATTAGAAGTATCAGATAATGATATTTATTCCATGCAAAAACGAGGAAAAGATATTGAAGTTCCTGAAAATAAAGGACTAGCAAATTTTGCTAGTCAGTATGAACAAAATGAGAAAGATCAATACACTGATAATACTGGGGGTTCAAATTCTGTAGGTGTCACAAAACACCTTAAAACCCTTGATAATAGCGGACTAGCAAAATTTGCCAAAGAATTTAATAATAATAACTTAGACACTAATAGACACTTAAAAGACACTGACAAAGATCAGGCTCAAGAAAAATTGCTTTTGGAGAACTTTGCTGAAATCATGAAAGACGATAGCATTGCTACGTTTATTCCAGAACGTGTTTTAAAATTGATTGCCACTTTCTCTGTCACATATCTTGAAGCACAACAAACAGTGAAGACGATTCACAATGCCAAACACAAGGCGGAACAATCAACGGATGTTTCAATTGTTTTTGAAAACTTAAATCCATACGGAATCAATGCAGAAGCTGGATTGTATAATACCTTGCTGAAAGCCTACCAGAAACAAAAAACCGAAAAAGTAGACAATATTCAAAATTTGATTTTCGTATACGTGAAGAATTGGTTTGTTGAGAAACCTTGTGCGGCTATTAAGCTGGATAGTGAACATTCTGAACTACCTAAAGTGACTCTTTTTGATTGGTCACAGACTGATGCGTAGTTAATTTTTTAAGGTGGGTTGAGAAACAGACTTGAGAGGTTTTGATCCAATAACGTTTGTCATTAGTGCTTGACTTTTTTTAGTTTGGTGTCTATTCTTAACATGAATTGGTTTTCACTTTGTATAAAGTGAAATTTGTACATAAAAAAAACGAAAGGCGGTATGCACTCGGAAGCTTGACAGGCTTCGTCAGCGTGCATACTCGGCATTAAGTGCCACTTAATGCGTTGACCCTTCGATATTGTGGTATCCCACAACAAAAGAAGTATACCAGATAATCACGTATTTGTTGAGGAAAATTTTTCAACGATTATTTGGAGTCTTTCTATTTTGGGATAATATATCGAAAAGCGGGAATGCGTATTAATATGCATTCCCGCTTTTTTGTTTTAGTGAAAACCGGCTCCTATAATATGATTACGGACAAGTTGTTCGCTATAATCTATTAAAGGAGTTTTTTATTATGCAAACAAAAAATTCAGCTACAAGATATTCACAAGAATTTAGAGAATCCATGATATCTCTGAGTCAGACCGGGCGGTCTGCTAACTCATTGTCTAGAGAATATAACGTGAGCGTCTCAACAATTAGCAAATGGATTCGCCAAGCAGATCCCAATGATAGGGGTATTCTTTCAATAAGAGAACGTGAGTTAGTAAAAGAAAACAAACGATTGAGAGAGGAACTCGACATTTTAAAGCGAGCAGCGGTGCTTCTGGCAAAAAATTAAAGAAGCAAGGGAGAGAGGTCATTTTAAGAATCATTCAGTGTAACTTAGATGCAGGACACCGCATTACCCGAATTTTACAGGTTTTGAATATTTCTAGATCAACTTACTACGATTTTTTGAAGTGGAAGCCGAGCAAATCAGAGCAGAGACGTCAATTTCTTAAGCAACAAGTATTAGATTGTTGGTTAAAACACCCCATGTACGGCTATCCTCGAATAACAAAATACTTTAAAGAAAAGTTAAATCTCTCAATTAGTCGCTATCTTAGTTATCGTCTCATGCGGGAATTAGGAATCAAATCACGAATGGTTCGGAAAATGAAGAAACCGAAAAGCTATACCGAAATCGCTCAGCGGCCTAACTTGATAAAGAAATTAAGAAATAAATCTAGTGTCTTGTTAACAGATATTACCTATATTCCTGTGAAACGTAAATGGGTCTACTTAGCCAGTCTTTATAATCCTGAAACCCGACGGGTTGAAGCACATAAAATAGGAGCTAACATGACAAAAGAGCTCGCTATCAGCGTGATTGATCAACAAATTTTAAAATCATTAGGGACAAAAATAATTCATAGCGATATGGGAAGTCAATACACAAGTGATTTATTCGAAAATAGTTTAATACAGCTAAATATCAAACATTCTTATTCCCGTAAAGGATGTCCTGGAGACAATGCAAGAATTGAGAGCTTTCATTCTATTTTAAAGAGAGAATATGTAAATTTTCAAAGCTTCCAATCACTGGATGAAGCAATCGTGGGAATTGACAGCTATATCCGTTGGTACAATAATGACCGTATTTCATTGGTTTCCTAGCTTATGCCCGTACCGTTTTTAAAATTTATCTAAAAACGGTTATTTAGGCTACTCTTTTTCAGGAAAACTCCAAATAAAATTATAAAAAATAGGTTAAAACGGGGATTTTTGTTTGAATAAAGAAGTATCGTAAATTATTTTGAAAAGTATTCGCCTTTTTGTGTGCGGATTCTTGACATAGGAGCCATATTAAATTACTGGATATTAGCGAACAAGTTGATACGGGTGGTTTATTTTTCGATACCTCCCCGCTATCTGAAGAAGGGCAAACTTTATTATCTAAGCAATTGAAAAAAGTAGACGGTAAATACACTGAAGCGAAGCTCAAAAGCTGGTGGGGGCTAGGTGATCCAGCCTATTATCGTTATTCATGGCATCCGTGGCTAATATTGTTTGAACTACTGACAAAAGCGGTTGTCTATGGATTTGTGATATTTAAGTCTGCAAAAATGATTATGGAGTTAGGAATCTTGAATGTTATAACGAGTGGAATTGCCTTAACAGATATTAAAGATGGACAGCGAAATAAACAGTTAGCCTTAAAAATAAGAGATACCTTTGTTGTTTTATATCTTATGATGTTTTTGATTAACTTCTTTGATATCTGGAGTGCTTTTGTTGCGGGTTCTAACCTTGGATTTTTTGTTAAACCAATTGCGGTTGCAGCAGGAGCATGGCTAGTGATTGATGGACCGAACTTTATTGAACAACTCTTTGGGATTGATGCAGGCTTGTCTAGTGTAGGACGTACGGTTATAGCCGCCGCACAAGGTGGTGGAGCTATAAAAGGTATGACTAGTGCTGCTAAAAATGGTGCAAAAGCAGGTGTTCAAAAAGCTGGTTCAATTGGAAAGAATGCGTTTCGAGGTGTTGCTTATGCAGGTTCTGCTGGTAAAGGTGCTTTAGATGGTTTCAAGAGTAAAGGTGGAGGAACGCCACCACCAACTGGTAAACCAACACCTAACGGTGGAGACACACCACTAGCAGGCAATGATCCAAATGACAGTATGGCGACAAATCCAACCGAGAATCCAATTAATGGTAATCCAAATACTACAGAAACACCTTCAGCAAATAATGGGGGATTGAGTGGAATAGGACAGCCTAATGGAGCGGCTAATAAGCCGACAACGGAAGCTGGTAAGATGCCAAAAGAATTGAAAAATGCCACACCACCTGTTTTACCAATGTCTAACAACGCAATGAAACAGCAACAAGAAAAAAACAAGGAAGCCTTGTCGAATGCTGGGATTGATCCAAAAGCAAAAGCAAGTGATGTATCGAGTGCTTCAAAAGCGAGAAAAGCATTGGAAGGCAAACCACAAATACCAATGCCACCAAATGTCTCTAGTAATCAATTGCCTAAGAATGTGCAAGAAGCAAAAGCACAATTACAAAAAGATATGCAACCACGACCGATTGATACGGAAACCGTGGGAGATAAGGTTGTTGGCACGTATGCGAATGTAGCAAATAATATTCACAAGGGACCGACAATGACTCGTTCACGCAAGGTCTACGATGTATCAAAAGCAACCTCCAAGAGAATGAAAGATGGGTTTAACGATTAAATAGAGGAATTCCATAAGATACTTCGTGGTTATTCATTTAAGGTAAGAGTAGAAGGTAGATAGTTTTTCTTTATCTACTTTCTATTTTTTATTTTTCGTAAGGACAGAAAAAAATCCAACACCTATCAAGTGTTGGAAAGATGTTGATGAATAGTTTTTTTAATATCGACTTCAAAGGTTTGTTCGAAATTATTGAGTATCTCAGATAAATGTTCCTGATAATATAAAAGGGCTTCTGATTCATGATTAAACTTTTTAGGAGGAATAATCATGGCGTCTACGGTAGTACAAGCAACATCTTTTATTAGTTTATCCAAATCGACAACTGTTGACATTGGCTAATCACCTCATGACTAAGTATAACGCTTTCATATGAAAAATATGTGAAACATGCTCAACATTTTAAACTGGAAAAAAATTACATAGAAAGAAGGGACTCCATGCGTAGAGAAATAGCAAGACCAAAAGAAGCTATCGTCAAAATTAAACAAGGGAAGTTTGACATGTTAGATGTATTTATTATCTTAGGCAGTGCAGGGATCGGATTAGTAACCAAGCACTTTGTTCCAATGCTTCTCCAAATTCCTTATATTGGTTTTTATCCGTTGGCATTTTATTTATTGCTTTCTCCTAGCGACGTGCCGAACAAGAAGAACTATCAAGTGGCACTGCAAGTATTACTAAAAGATCGAAAAGTCTATCATGCGATTAATCCTTCAAAGGAGGATAATCATGAAGTTTGATTCTGTAAATAGAAAGAAACAAGAGCAAGTTAAATCAAAAAAAGATAAGAAAGAACTAGACTTTTTGACAAAGGTCTATCCTGTTTCGGGAGTATATAAGAATGAATATATTACCTTAATGATTCGAGGGCAACGTTGGTACGTTGCTTTTTTTGATACCAAAAAATATGATTTGGAGTTACTGGACGATAAAGAAGCTGACTTTGTCACGGAGACATATTGGAGTTTCCACAAACAGTACAGCAATTCCGTAAAAGAATTATTCATGAACTTTCCCGAAGAAAACCAGCGGCAACAAAGCTATGTGAAGTATAAGCGAGATCGTTCGAACAACATTAACCAAATGCGCATTTTACAAACAGAACTAGAAAAGTTGAAATACATTGAAAAAACGTATAAGAAGCTTACATCTTACATTGTTATTTTTGGAACTACGGTTGCTGAATTAGAAGAAAATCAAGCGAATTTAAAACGTTTTGACAACCTTTTTAAATTAAAAGCTTTAGATACAGACTATGTAAAGAAGATTCTCTATTTATTAAACAATACTGGAGGGATTCAAATCTATGAAGATGAAAAGAAAAGTAATTGATGAAGATGTTCAATTCATTTACGATACGCAACCTAAAGGGGGAATTTCCTTTAAAGAAGATTTCTATAATCGTTTTGGCGATAGTTATCGCGCAACGATTCATGTCTTTGAAACACCCACAATCATGACAGAGTTTTGGTTAATGGATATCACCAGCTTAGACAATGTGATCGTGATGAAAGATTCACAGACAGATAGTGAAATCACTTATAATAAGCGAATTAGCGAATCAATTGAGGAATTAGAAGCTCGTCTTAGTAAGGCGAAAACGACCGAACGAGATCATCTAAATTCTGAAATAGATATTTTGCGTAATCTGAGTCTATCAATGAGCAATCAAGGCGAACAATTCAAAAAAGTGTTGTTTCGAATTTTCTGTAGTCAGCCCACGTTAGAAGCATTGGAAAAACAAATCAATGATATCTTAAGGAAGCTTGAATCTAATGGATATAAAGCGACGGTTTTATTGGGTGAACAAAAAGAAGAATGGCAATCCTTATTTTTACCAATGTCTGAACAACGAAAGTTAAGAAATCGACGAGATGGAATGGATATTCAAGCAGAAGCATTGGGGCTAGGTTTTGCACATAACCAAACCTTTTTAGATGATGAAACAGGTTTTTATTACGGGTTTACACGTACAGGAGGAACGGTCTATTGGGACGTTTTTCATAAGACACCAAAACGTTTGTATTACAACTTGTTCTTAGCTGGCGATATGGGATCAGGGAAGTCTACGGTATTGAAAAAATTACTTAGAGACAATGCTGCCAAAGGAAATGTCATTCGGGGCTTTGATAAGTCAGGAGAATTTCTAAATGTAGTTAAAGAATATGGTGGTGTCTCTATTCCATTAGATGGTACAGGCGGCGTGTTAAATATGTTCCAAGTCTATCCGTTAGTCTCTAAAAAAACGGAAGATGACTCTTATATCGTCGATATAAGAGGGTCGTTTACTCAACATATTTCTATGTTAGGGATTTTATTTAAAATTCGAAACAAGAGTGCAGACAATGAGTTAGTCAGTGTTTTTGAAGATGTTGTCTGGGATTTCTTTATTGATTTTGGTATTTAGGATGAAGATGAATCCATTGATATAACCGCACTAAATAATGACCAATACCCTACAGCTAGTGACTTTATCGCTTACCTTGATAAGATTGAACCTTCAGCTACGGAGGATCGAAAGAAACATATCTATTCTATTCGAATTACGATGAAACCTTTAACAAAACAATACAATAAAATCTTTGACGGACACACGAGCGTTCCTGATCTTGGAGAAAATCAAATTGTGTTCTTTGATATTGAAGGCGTATCAAAACTTGGTTCAGAAGTGTTTGATTGTCAGCTATTCTTAGCTTTGAACAATATCATGGGGAATGTCACTCGCATTGGGAAAAATCAAAAAGATTTATTTGATCGAAATGAACAAAATTGGTGGGATATTATCCGTTGTTTGATTATTGTCGATGAGTGTCACAACATCTTAAATATAGAAAAATCCTATGCGGCAAAATGGTTTGTAACGCTCATGTCAGAAGCAAGAAAATTATTCATTGGACTTGCCTTAGCGACACAACGGGTGGAGCGAATGTTTCCTAACGCTGAAAATGCACAAGATAGAGACACCGTTGAAGCGGCAAATAAATTGAAAGAAATCTTTGGTCTAACACAATATAAAATTTTATTGAAGCAGGATGTTACGTCTCTAAACTTCTTAAAAAATATATTTGGAAATATCTTCACCGAAACAGAATACAATATGATGGCACAATTTCAAACGAGTAAGGAGGTAGGATGTTCTCAAGGGATAATGAGTATCGCTGGGGATCAGAATATTCAAATGACGTTCCAAGTAACAGACGAAGAATTAGCACTGTTTAACGGAGGTGCTTGATGAAAAAATTTGCACAACGATTATTGACCAAAAAAGTGATTATTCCGTTTGTCGTATCTAATATCGTCATAATTATTACACTTGGCGTAATCATGTTATCGGCAATGTCGATCATCTATCTAAAGCAAAATGACTGTGGCGACTCTGCAACGGACATTACAATTACTGGCGATAGTGGAGATACCCCTGCTTCAGTTGGAGATTTCGTGAAAAAGCATAAAGAAGCTTATATCCTCTCGTGGAAAGCGGGAGGTTTTTTACCGTCTGCCTCTATCTCTCAAACAATGGTCGAAAACGGATTTAACTTTACGAACCCTTCGGGTACATCGTTTTGGCAAGCACATAATATGGGGGGCGTGAAGACATCCAAAAAAGATGATTTTCCAATCACTCTAGCGACCTTTGGGCAAGATAGTATCGATGTTACAGGAACAAAACCAGGCACGTCTGTAGGAGACAATACAGGCGGTGCTTATACGTTTTTCAAAGATTATAATGCTGGAATTGTTGGAAAAGCCGAGTTCATGGCACATCAAACGTTGTACACGGGAGCAATCAATAATACAGATGGTGCGTCTGCGTTATCTGCTATATTCAAAGGTGGATGGGCAACTGATCCAAGCTATTTAACGAAACTATTGAGTACCTATAATTCACTTGGAAAAAGTTTTCAATGGCTCGATAAAGAAGCGATAGATAAGTATGGGAATGCACCCTATAAAGCGGGCGGAGTAACGTCAGGTAAGCCCTCTATTCCGTCTCATGCTACAACCAATAGAACGAGAGTATCGACCTCAAAAAGAAGTAAAATCATTGAGCTTGCTCGTGGTCGGATAGGGATTCCTTATGTGTATGGAGGACGTGATTGGGAGAAAGGCATGGACTGTAGTGGTCTAACCATGTTGACGTATCAAAAAGCGGGAATTACATTGCCTGCAACGTCTGAAACACAATCTACAGCAGTTAAAAAAGTTGGCAAAGATGAGGTACAAAAAGGCGATTTAGTCTTTTGGGGACCTGCAGGACAATCTCATCATATGGCGATATATAGTGGCGATAATAAGGTTATTCAAGAACCTGAACCCGGCGGCAAGTGTGAAGAAAAACCACTCTACGGTGATTATTGGTTTGGTACGTATGAGGGTCTAGGAAAAGACGAGGACAGTGAGAATGAAACTGATGCCACAACAGGTTGCCCCGCAACTCCTTCGGGAACACCGAGTGAGTCAACGGGCAGTAATTCAGCACCTACATTAGACGTTCCACCTGAATATAAAGGAAAGCTCACACTCCCAGCCCCTGACAATAAAAACTATGCGGGCAATCAATACCCGATGGGTCAATGTACATGGGGAGCCTATAACCGTATGGCACAATTGGGTCATAAAATTGAGGGGTTTTCTGGTGACGGAGGAAACGGTGGCTTTTGGGGAGCAACAGCAAAATCAAAAGGCTATACCGTCGTAAAAGGAAAACCACAGGTCGGTTGGGCAGCTAGTTTCTATGGCGGTTTGGCTGGCTCTACCCCACCTTACGGACACATAGCCGTCGTCGAGTACGTCAACTCAGATGGAAGTATGTTGGTCAGTGAAACCAATGTCGTAACCCCTGGTTCGGGTACTCGTTCATGGCGAGTGATAGACAAAGCGACAACCAGTCAGGTAGAATTTATTCAAGGAAGGGGCTAGAAAATGAACCTGAAAAATGCAAAAGTATTGCCCGCAATAGGGCTAATCGTAATCGTTGGGATACTCGTTGCGAGCTTTTTATTTGTCAAAGATAGCAGAGGAAAAAGCTCAGATATCACGGCATTAAAAACAGAAAATCGGGATCTGAAAAAAGAAGTAAGCCGTTCAGAAATTGATTATCGAAATTTAGAAGTGCAGTACAACAAACTGAACAAAGAAAAAAATGGTGCGGCTGACGAAGCACTAAACAAAGCCACGCAAGAATTATTTGAAAGTGTCTATAATTACGATACATCAAAGAAAGAAGATAGCGTGGCAAATCGAAAAGAAAAGGCAAAAGAAGTCGCTACCTCTGAAGTATTAGATACGCTTTTTTCAAAGGATGCAGACAAATTGACACCTTCTGTTTCGACTGTATCTAAGCTAGATCATGCGCCCGAAGTGTATCGAATGTCCTCCGATTCTGAACGATTAACTGCCTTAGTTCTAATTAATTATTCGTTCAATATCTCAGGATATAAAAATCAAAATAATCAATTTCTTTACAAGATTTCTTTTGAACCTGAACAAAAGAAAATCACTTCTATTGATATGTTGACTGATTCAATAAAACAATAAGATAGGTGAAATAGAATGAAAAATAGAATCCCTATGAAAGTCCGTTTACTTCTCCTAGTAACGGGCTTTTTATTACTTATAAGTATGGGGTCAATTCTCCATATGTACTACGTAGAAAGACAACAAACAGTCATTCATTTAAAAGCAAATGAACCGAAAAAAATTGTTTTTTATCGAGACGATTGTTCCGACTGTCAATCCATTTTTCCATTTTTATACTATCGAAATATCGTTAAAGATGATTTGATTTTTGTGAATTTAAATCAAGAAAAAAATCGTTCGTATATTACGGAATATCAGTTAAAGAGCGTGCCGACGATTGTCACAAAAGAAGCGCAATACGCTGGAACCAACAAATCAACACTAGAAAAATTACTAACCACAGATTGAAGAATTAGGAGGTGACACGTGTGGCGACAAAAGTTTCTTTGAAGAAGAATGAACGAAAAAAATATCAACGTATGGTACTTATTATAGTCAGTTTATTCTTATTTTTTTTACTCAGTAACCTATTTATTAAACCGAAGGTTACTGTGGAATCGACAAAAATCGGAGACGTTATTCGTTCGGATACTCGGACAATTACATTGATAGAACGAGCGTATTATCCTGAAGATGAGACGCTCGTTTTTTCTTTCCTATCGCCTGTAACGAGTCAAAATGTGCTAGAGAATATGCATGTTTCTGTGAAGAAAAGTCGGTCAGATGACACCAAGTATCGTGTGCAATTAAAACAAATTAACGAAGAATTGTATGTAGTAACAGTCAAAGATTTGCCTGACAAGTGGGATAAAGTAGATATTGGAATCTATTCCAATAAGTACGATTTAAATACGCTCGGAGACAATCGACAATTGCATTTTGTTCGAAAAGAAGTTCGTACAACAGAGCCTTACAATGTGGCTCGGTCGAATGCTTCTTTTGAGCGGGTTTCGTTAAAAACACAGCTCGATTTCTGTCAAAAAGAAATTATTTCTAAGCAGAAAAAAGTACAACAAAAAGAAAAGAAAATCCAAAAAATTGAACACGTAAATAATGAATTGAAAAAGACCTTAGACGATAAAACAGAGAAAGAACAAGAAGAAATTCAAACAACGATTCATCAAAATGGATCAATGATTGAGTCGATTCAAAAAGAAATAGAGGATCTAAAATCAGACGCACAAGAGTTACAAGAACAGTCAGAAAAACTGATTGAAAAGCAAAACACTTTACAAGATTCGTAATAGCTAAGTCAAAAATGAACCCGCCAAGTTGTCGGGTTTTCCAAAAAAATGCTTAATATTTACCCGCCAAAGTGTCGGGTCGGAGTAATTTCTACCCGCCAAAGTGTCGGGTTCACAAAGTATTCTGGGGTCACTATAAACCAAACCGCACTGCGGTTTCCACCATTTATGGGGGCAGGTTTCCCTTATGCTCTTAAAAATTCTCTTGCCATTGCTTCACAATGTCGAGAATTTCTGCGTTCTCCGAACTCGTTCGGAACCTTTGTTTTGTAATTTTATATCTCTAAAGGAGTGCCTACTATGGAATTAAAAGTAAGAAATGTACCTGCAAAAACAATCGCTGGCTTAGACGAACTTGCAAAGCAATCAAATCAATCTCGTGAGGAATATATTCGTCGATTGTTGGATCATCACGTGATGTATGTCGAGGTGGAAGGTTTGAACAGAAGCTATGAAATACTCGTAGAAGAGGTGAGTAAAAATATGATTCTTGCTTTGAATGAAAATACCAAAGCGTTAAACCAATTTATCCAATTAACGGGGAGTGAAAACGAATGAAAAAAATTGAAGTACGCCTAAAAGAAGAAGACGAATCTGAATATGGTTGGGCATATATTAAGTCTTACTTATCGAATGATGAAGGCAAGAGACGTCCAATCAATCAAGCGTTGGAACAAATCTTTCGTGAACATGAAATGTACAAAGCGATTGCACAAAATATTGGCTCTATGCACCAAGACCTTTCTAATCAATTAGAGAAGGTACAAAAGGAAGTCCATTTCACCTTATTACGTTCGGGTGACGCTGAAAAAAGTGCCCGTACCTTGCTTCATTTATGGAACAGCTACAACTATGATAATAACGTGACCAGCTACCTACCAATGAATGAATTAGTGACTCCGCCCGTTGAAAAAGCACTCAATGAAGTCGGTCAATATTATAACGAATTAGCGAAGAAAAAACGAAGCAAACAAGAACAATTAACGAATGATCCCGATTCATCTGTGGCTTCTGAAGTAACCAAGACCGTACCTGGAAATAAGGCTCCTTTAAATGACTTTAGCAATAATTCTAAGGCACTGTTTAATAGTTGGGAAAATGATTAATGGTGCAAGCAGCTATTGTAACCAAGTGGCAATTTGTCATGTCTGGGAGCAAGAAATTTCAATCCTATATTGATTACGTGGATCGAGACGAAGCCACACGTAATAATGCGTTTTCTCGTTACAATGTATTAAATACAGATGGCTACAATTATTATATGGAAGATCCTGAAAAGTCCTCTGGATTATTCACTGCAAATAAAGATTCTCTGACAAAAGACGAGCGTCAGAAAGTCAAAGAATTATTTAGAAAAGCACAAAAAAATGACTCGCTAATGTGGCAAGACGTCGTTAGTTTTGATACGAACTGGCTTGTAGAAACTGGGTTATATGATGCGGAACAAGATGTATTGAACGAAGCAAAAATCATGAAGGCAATACGTATCGCTATGAAGGAACAATTGAATGCGGAAGGACTTAAAAATAGTGGGATTTGGACTGCGGCGATTCACTACAATGAAAAACACCATATCCATGTACACATTGCCATTGTTGAACCTGAACCCACTCGCCCCTACCACACGTATCATCGAAAAGATGGCTCTACCTATGAAGCTCGAAAAGGGTTTCGAGAAAAGAAAAACGTGGAACGGTTTAAGAGCCAAGTGATGAGCCAGCTTCTTGACCGTGACGAACCATTAGCTAGAATCTCGTCTCTCATTCGTTCGCAGTTGGTTCAGCACAAAGGGTCAATGAATCAATTGCCTGATGCTCGTTTACACTTGTTGTATCAAAAAATTTATACGCAATTACCTCCCGATAGACGGCAATGGAAGTACAATATGAATGCACTAGATTTGGTACGTCCATTGATTGATCAATTTACTACAGAATACTTAGCAACGTATCAAAAAGAAGGCTATCATGAGTTGAAAGAACAGCTAAATGAGAATGTTAATTTTTACCAACGATTGTACGGAGAAGGCACAAAAGAATTTCAACGAGCGAATGATTTTAAGACTAATAAACTAGCGGAACTCTATGCGAATTTAGGAAACGGTCTGCTAAAAGAAATGTCTGCACAGTATCAAAATGAACATGGTGTAACGACTAAAAATCATTCCGTTAATTGGAATCAAGTGGTCACAAACCAAAAAGCACAGGCGTCAAAACAAGGCAGTAATGTAAATTTATCCAAAGTAAAAAAAGCCTTGCAAAAAGATTTTGAGAGTATCAAAAATCAGCAAGAATATATGCGAAATATTCGCAATCAAGAAGAACAAGATCAGGGATTATCTCGATAAATATTGACAAACCACCCCTTATGTATTACAATGTAATACATAAGGGGTGGTACAAATGGCAATGATTACAGTACGTGTAAGTGATTCGGAAAAAGAATGGCTTTCTTATATGGCAGACTTTTATGGGATTACTTTATCTGACTTGTTGAAAAGATATTCAATGGAACAATTAGAAGATGAATATGATGCTCAAATAGCAGAGATTTCGCATAAGAGATGGGTAGCACAAGGGAAGCCAACCGTGTCAATTGAAGAAGCGCTATCTGAGTTTGGTAATTTGTAATGACCTATAAAGTAGAACTTACTAAAGATGTATTGAAACAATTAAGAAAAATGGATAAGCATCAAGCAACACTACTTACTAGATGGCTTTATCAAAACATTGATGGCACTAATAATCCTAGAAGTCACGGAAAAGGGTTAGTAGGAAATCGTTCAGGTCAATGGAGATACAGAGTAGGAAATTACAGAATAATCGTTGAGATTGAAGATGAACGATTGCTTGTAACGGCAATTCAAGTGGGTCACAGAAAAAATATTTATGACAATTAAATAATTGTTTAAAAGAGGGCAGTTTATATGTCCTCTTTTTTTATATTTGAGGAGGTTTTTTTTTGGATAATTCGAATAATACTATCAACCAAACTTACACATTAAATGAAATGATTCGCAATGTACAAAAGCAACATAATGGTCTATTTAGGGTTCCTAATTCAGAATTGACTATTGCTGATACCCGCTATTTTGATTCTCTTGATTTCAAGAATGAACAGGCTAAAAATATCGTGATTCTATCAAATTTAGAAACTGAAAAGGACTTTCTTTTGGTAAAAAATGACGAAGTAATCTGGAGGGATAATTGGTCTGGAGAAGATGACCGTATCTATCGAGGGGACGTTCTTAATAAGTTTAAAGTAGCTTTTGATAAAGAAACTTTTCTGATTCATGCAGATGGTTTAAAGAATGAAAAAATGCAGCAATCAATAAAAGCCCCGACTGTTCAAATTCATATGAATACAAATCATTAACAACGTGGATTATCTAATTCCAATGAATTACAAAGGTAATGAGCTTTAAAAGAAGTGAGACATTCTCACTTCTTTTTTATTTTAAGGAGGGTTAGTTTTGGAAAAAGACGAGTATAAGAAACTATTAGAACAAGCAAAGAAAATTTCAATTACTTCTGTCATGGATGAACAAAACATGGGCTACATTGACATGCGTAATTTTGCGCAGGGAATTGATCACGATAGTTTAATGATCGATAAGCGGAAGAATCGCTATTATTGGAACTCACAAGTTGAAAATGGGAAGGTTGTAAGCGGGGACGTGGTTGATTTCGTCACCCGTTTTTTTGATAAAAGTCACATGGAAGCACTCAATTATCTGACACAAGAAACGTATGAAAAAGGGTTCATTCAAGAAGATAAATACAAGCAAGCTGTTTTTGTTTGGTCAGATATTGGTAAAGCAGTAGGCGCTAGTGTGATCGGGTCTGAATACAATCCTGAAAAATATGAACGAGGACGTTTTAAAGGCATTGCCAAAAACAGCGAATCAAACTTTGGATTTAATTTATCCATAGGCACACCGTCAAAACTCTATGTCTTTGAATCTCCGATTGACCTTTTAAGTTACTGGTCGTTGAATCCTGATCTAAATAATTGCATGTTAGCTGAAATGGACGGATTGAAAGAAGAATCCGTTTTTAAATTTGTCAATCAAATGTATCTTGCTAAAGGGGCATTACCCACTGAAGGCATTTATTTAGGCGTAGACAATGATGCTCCTGGTCACCGATTCTTTGATAATATGTCGAAGCTATCCTATGTAGTAAATGAAACCAAACAAGAGATTCGATTTGAGTCCTTGATTCCGCATGATTTAGATATTCCTCGTAACAATATAGCTGTCTATCAAGAAAAAGCAACGACGTTAGGTATCGACTGGCGAGCCATAGCAGCAACTCATAAAGCGTTAACCAACTTCGATTTGAAAGGGAAAAAAGCTCACAGTGGAACAGAAACCCCCTTCTTTTCAGGTGAGGATTTTGACCTTGAGACAGAATCAGAAAAAGTAGCACAAGGTCTTAAAGCGGCAGAAATAAGAAGCGGAGAGTATGACTTCCAGCAGTTATTTCGTGTAAAAGAAAACAATGATCCGATTGAGCTTCATGGTCTACATGAAAAAGTGAGTACGTATTATGAGGACTATCGCAATTTAGGTTATCGACCCACAGATGTTCTGATTAAAGACTGGAACGACCAATTACGTTACGAACGATTGGTTCAGTATGAAGCAAAACTACTTGAATCCGTCTACCGTCGCAATGAGAACGAAAAAATGAAACTTGTGAAAGATGAAGAAAAGAAAAAATATGTGGCTGTATCTTTAAATGATTCGTTCCGAGAACCATTCTTTGAAGCAGATTCCCCACAAGAAGCAGCAATGCTCGTTAAAAACTACGGATTTCAAGCCGTTGATAAAGAGGATCGTAAGAAATATCAAACGGAACATACGCCTGAAGCACGTAAACAAACAGCTTGGGCTATGTCTAGATAACCCTACATGAAAAAGAACATAAAGAATGATTTGAAGGATTTCTATTTTAGAAGTCCTTTTTTTAATTTCTATTATTTAGGAGGTAAAAATGAATGAGTTTAACCGATAAATGGAACCAGACTACAACAAATACAGACATGATCCACCAGTCACTTGCGAGTGCGTATCAATCAGTGATACGAACGGTCACTAAAAATGAACAAGAGTTGTTACAGTTCTTAGAATATAGCAGTCAATTGTACAAATATGACTTGGAAAGTGTCTTGTTTGCCTACGGACAAAATCCTTCAGCTACTTTTTTAGCTGACTTTGACACATGGAAAAAATTGAATCGTCCTGTAACCAAAGGCTCAAAAGCAATCAAAGTTTTACATCAAAAAGAAAATGGGCAGTTTTATCATGTGAATCTTTTTGATGTGCAACAAACAGCTGGTAGTAACCTACATTTTCCTAACTGGTTAATGACGGAATCCAAGTATCAAGAGCTTATGGATCAGACATTTCAATCTACACAAAATCATTCAGATTTATGGGACGTTCTTCATGAACAGTACAAGTCCGTCAAAGATGAACGAATAACAGGCGCATGGACAGCTGACGAATTAAGTGACATTAGCGAATACATGTTGAAATACAAATTAGGACAACGTCCTAGATGGAAAGATTATGCACCTGGTGTGCAAGCATTCGTAGAAAATCCTGATTTATTTATTGAAATCATGCCAGAGATTATCCAAACGAACCAACAACTATTAAGTCAATTTAATCAAACACTTAAAATGGAGCAGAAAAAGGAGCAGAAAAATGAACGAACAAGACAAACTAATGGCGTATCAAGAGGAAATGAACAATCAAAATCAACAGAACAACCGACGGAAAGAACCAATCATTCAACCAACGTATCAGGCAACCGAGAACGGGACTCAAGAACCGCTATTCATGGAAATGACCGACAATCACCCACTGAGTCACAACGAGCAAGCGATACTAAGGTTTCTTCAAGAGAGCAAACCAAATCTATACCACGAACTATACCTAACGGGCGAACTGATGACGTATCTGAAACAGCAAGAGACACGGATGGAACAACGCAAGAATCAGTTGTATCAAGAACTTCTACAGAAACAAGAAAGCCAATTACCGACAGACTTCATGAAACGAACACAGGCTCTCAATCAGATCAAATGGACAGTACAAGAGATGATTCAAGCAGAGTTTCTAATGAACTAGCACCTGATCGTATTTCATATAAAGAAATCGTTGCGACACTCAAAGTTGGAAGCTTTTTTAAAGATGGAAAATATCGCATCCAACAGGTATTTTCTTCTGAAAAATCAAAAAAAGAACTCAGTGAGTTTTTAAAGAATGAATATGGCACAGGGGGTGCTTCGAGTGCTGGTATGTATGGATTGCAAGTCTCTTATGATTCAAAAGGAATTACTTTTAAGGGGAATATGCAATCAGGAAAGACAACGCAACAATTTCTCACATGGTCGCAAGCGAGTGGCTATATTCAAACCTTAGTTAATGCGGATATATATTTAACCAAAGAGGAAAAGCACATTTATCCAGACTTTATTAAAGGACAGATTGCAAAAACTCAAGGGATACGTCCCGAAGAATACCTGACGACTATTCTAAAAAGTAATAAAGAGATCAATCTGAAATATGATATCTACCATTTTTATCAACAAAACTCTTCTTTGGAAGAAAAAGCAGAATTTTTAAAAGAACGTTATGGCGTTAGCGGTCGAACTTCTCCGGCTACGCCCTTTAATCATTTTACGAATGATGAAGGCATTCGTTTAACCAATTATTACGAAACAGTCGTTTTTAAGTGGAACGACATTGCAGAAAGAATCCAAGTATTATTAGACGCTAAGGACTACATGGATGAACAGGACTACACACTTGAAAGTAACGTCCCTGATATTCTTAAACCAAACAAAGAAACGAACGCAAACTCGGATACGAATGAACAGGCACCGACAGTTGATAAAAAAGAATGGATCGAACTACCAGAAGGGTATCGCTATCAACGGGTCAATGAAAAAGCCTACCTTGTCAATGATAAAGACGAGTTTGAAATTGATCCTGTAGAAATTACTTTTGAAAATGGGAAAACATTCTATAAAGTATTACCTAAAAAAGAAACAACGGAAAGTAAAGAAACAAATCAAATAAAAGATTCAGAAGAACCAAGTTTATTTGATTATAACTATGAACAAACAGATTATTTCGCTGGAAAGAAAGAATCTCCTAAACAAGATGAAGCGCCACAAGTAATACCGAATGATTTCAGTTTTGAACAAAAGGATTTGTCTTTGTATGGGCAGTCTCCAAAACAACGGTTAGAAGATAATCTAGCAGCACTAAACTTATTAAAACAGTTGGATCAAGCAAATCGTCAAGCAACTGCTGAAGAACAACTCGTCTTAGCTAAATATGTAGGTTGGGGCGGACTATCCGAAGTCTTTAATCTTAATAATGACACCTATACAGATCAACGAAACACCTTAAAAACTTTATTAACACAAGAGGAATATGAGAGTGCTAGAGAGAGCGTTCTGACTGCTTATTACACCGACCCGATGATTATTGACCAGATGTACCAAACCGTGGAACGTTTAGGTTTTACAAAAGGGAAAATATTAGACCCAGCAATGGGAACAGGGAACTTCTTTGCGGCTATGCCTGAACGAATGAAAGAACAATCCACACTTTACGGGGTGGAATTAGATCCGTTGTCTGCACGAATTTCTAAGCAGTTACAACAGTCGACTCATATTCAACAAAAAGGTTTTGAAGAAACGTCTTTCATCGATGAGAGCTTTGATTTAGTCGTGGCTAACGTGCCGTTTGCAGATATTCGGGTAAAAGACAATAAGACTCTGAACAACTACTACATTCACGATTACTTTATCAAGCATTCCCTTGATTTGGTGCATGAGGGCGGTATTGTTGCGGTCGTTACTTCTAGTGGAACAATGGATAAAAAGGATACTTACTTCCGAAAAGAACTGGCTGAGAGCGCAGAATTATTAGGTGCAGTTCGTTTACCTGATACGGCATTTAAAGCTATTGCAGGAACAGAGGTTACCACGGATATTCTCTTTTTCAGGAAAGAAGCAAAAGAGTTAAAAAGGGATTATGGCGTTCGTTCTTGGCAAAATACAGTAGAAATAGAAAATTATCAGCGCTTTGAAGATGGTTCGTTATATCCACCTATCGTAGTAAATAATTTTTATAATGAAAGTTGGAAATCTATTCTCGGTGATTTTAAGTATAAAAACTTCCGAGGTGGCACGTACACTGTTAATCCACATACGGATACACCTTTAAAAGACCAACTAGAAAAACAGTTACAACGTATTCATGGTACTTACATTCCACCTGAAAGACTGGATTATGAGGTGCCAGAAGTCTTGCCTGAAGTAGAGGAAATACAAGACCATGTTCCCTTGGATATTCCTCCTTATACGTACTATGAACAAAATGGGGATATCTATTTTAGTGAAAATGGAAAAGCTCAGAAACAAGAACTAGGAGAAACAAGAAAGAAACGAATGCTTGGCATGATTGCGATTCGTGACGCACTTTCCGATGTCATTGACTACCAACAAGAAACAAATTTTGACCAAGAAATATTTGATAAAAAGCTAACGACTTTAAATACTGTGTATGATAATTTTGTAGCTAAGTATGATGTCATTAATACGCCTGTAAACAGCCGTCTCTTTTATGATGATGATCGGTTTGCTTTGATATCTTCGATTGAAATTCCGCAAAAAAGCGGAATGTATGCGAAAGGAGACGTCTTTAAACAAGCGACGGTACGCCCTGTAGAAACAATTCAAGAAGTATCAACCGCTATTGAAGCATTGAACCACAGCCTTTCTCATTACGGAAAAGTGAATCTTTCTTACATGATGACAATTTACCCTGTCAGTGAAGAAACACTACTAAAAGAATTGGATGCGCATGTCTTTATTGATACGGATCAATTCTTAAAACAAGAGAACCAAGAATCTAAAGCATACGTTACTAAAGACGAGTATCTTTCAGGTGACGTGAAGCATAAACTTTCCTTAGCCAAAATGATGGCTGCTTCAGATGATCGGTTTGAAAAGAATGTTGATGCTTTAGAAAAAGTCATACCAAAAGATTTAGCGATTAATGAAATTGAGTTTGATATTGGCTCTAGTTGGATACCTTTAGAAAATTATCATCAATTTATGCGTGAGATATTCCAAACCTCTAAAAACTTGATTGACCAAGAACGAATCGTCGTTGAATACAATAAATTTACGGATACGTATCATATTGAAGGAAAGAATCAAGATACCTCCCTCATTGTGAGAAACGAATATGGAACGAATCGAATCAATGCTTATCAATTGCTTGAAAAATCATTAAACATGAAAAGTGTTCAACTATTCGATAAAGAAGATGTTTGGGAAAATGGAGAACGAGTCACAAAAGACGTACTCAACGTTCCTGAAACGATTCTTGCTCGTTCAAAACAAGACCATATTCATCATGCGTTCAAGAATTGGCTCTTTAATGAACCAAAAAGAGCAGAACAACTTTTAAGAACCTATAACGATACCTTTAATCGAATTCGTCCACGTCAATATGACGGAGAATTCCTTTCGTTTGAGGGAATGAATAAACAATTTAATTTGAGACCTCACCAGAAAAACGTTGTCGCTCGCATCGTTGAAAATGGTCGAGCATTGATGGCACATGAAGTAGGTGCTGGGAAGACGGCAAGTATGATCAGTGCAGGCATGATGATGAAAGACCAGGGATTAATCAAAAAGCCAATGTATGTCGTACCCAATCACTTAACAGAACAATTTGGACAGGAATTACTTCGGTTCTATTCCACTAAAAATGTGTTAATCACCAGCAAAAAAGACTTTGAAAAGAAGAACAGACAGAAGTTTATCTCCCGTATTGCGACAGGAAATTACGATGCAGTAATCATCGGGCATAGTCAATTTGAAAAGATTAATTTAAGCAAAGAGCGGCGGGTCGCATTAATCAAAAAAGAATTGTCTAAACTACGTGAAGGCATTCAATTAGAAAAGAGTCAAAGCGGGCAATCATGGAGTTTAAAACAGATGGTCAGCTTTGAAAAACGAATGAAAGAACGCTTGAAGAACCTACAAAATGAAGAAAAGAAAGACCATTTACTTAACTTTGAGGAACTCGGAGTAGACTTTTTGTTTGTAGATGAAGCACACACATACAAAAACCTTTATACCTATACAAAAATGTCGAATGTGGCTGGTGTGAATACATCAAATAGTCTACGGGCAACAGATATGTACATAAAATGCCAGTATATGTTAGAGAAGTTTCAAGGTCGTGGCGTGGTTTTTGCGACAGGTACGCCCATTTCTAATTCCATAAGTGAACTTTATACAATGCAGCGCTTCTTACAACCTGATGAACTGGCACGTATGAATTTAACTAGCTTTGACCGTTGGGCTTCAACGTTTGGTCAAGTGGTCACTGCACCAGAAATCAATCCTGAAGGTAGTGGTTTTCGAATGAAGAGTCGGTTTGCAAAATTCCATAACCTTCCTGAATTAATGAACTCATTTCATTTAGCAGCAGATATTCAAACCAGCGACATGCTAAACCTGCCTGTGCCTGAAATAGCAGAAGGTCGTCCGCAATTAATTGTTTCTGAACCAAGTGCGTACCAAGAAGATAAAATGGTCGAACTTGGAGAACGAGCAGAAGCGATTCGTTTAGGTCAAGTAGACCCACGAGAAGACAATATGCTTAAAATTACCAATGAAGCGAAATTGATGGCGATTGATCCAAGACTACTTGATGAAACAGCACCGGTCCACACACAGGGAAAAATCTTCCGTTGTGCAGAAAAGGTATACGATATTTGGCTGACCTCACAAGAGACAAAATCAACACAAATCATCTTTTCAGATTCTGGAACACCGAATCCGAATAAATTTAATGTGTACGAAGAAATGAAGCGGATACTCGTAGAACAAGGCATACCTGAAAAAGAAATTGCCTTTATTCATTCAGCTAAAAATGATCGCCAACGGGAGGAACTCTTTGAAAAAGTACGACAGGGGGAAATCCGTGTCCTTTTAGGTAGTACAGAGAAACTAGGAACAGGGACGAATATTCAAGATAAACTTTTGGCAGTACATCATTTAGATGTACCGTGGCGACCAAGTGATTTGACCCAGCGAGACGGGCGAATTGTTCGACAAGGAAACGAGAACAAGACTGTCCAAATCTATCGTTATGTGGCAAAAAATTCCTTTGATTCCTACCTATGGCAAACACAAGAAAACAAGCTCAAATTTATTAATCAAGTAATGACGGGAAAAAGCATTTCTCGTACAGCAGACGATATTGATCAAACAACAATGAACGCTTCAGAAGCAAAAGCTCTAGCGACAAATAATCCGCTTCTTCTTGAAAAAATGACCCTAGATAAAGATGTTATGACGTTACAGCTACTGAAAAGCAGTTGGCAGTCTAATCGTATGACGTTATCTTAAAACTTGGAGAAGGTTTATCCTGAACAATTAGCTGATACAAAGGTCAAACTTGAAAAAACCATTCAAGATAACGAATGGGCAAGCGTTGAATTGCAAAAAGATTTCTCAATGACCCTACTAGACCATATTTATACCGATAAAAAGGAAGCGTTAGAAGCCTTTAATTCATTGGTAGCTACCGATTTTGGGCAACAAGCAAAGACGGTTGGTTCTTATTATGGTTTTTCTTTAAAAGTGCAACCTGCGCATTTAGGGCAAACATTAGTCATTTTAGAACGAGAAAGACCCTATACTGTTGCCGTTGAAAAAAATGGAAATGGGTCTTTGATTCGTTTATCCAATGTTTTACGTGCTTTACCTGAAACAGTCAATGATCTAAAAAATAAACAAAGTGACTTAGAAGAAAAAATCACGCAAGCAGAAGAACAACTAGAAAAACCGTTTGAACAAGAGGAAGAACTAAATACGCTACTTGAAAAACAAACCGCACTGAATCTTTCTTTAGAAATGGGAGAGACAAAACGTAAAGTCGCTTCTAAAGAAAAACGTCCTACCGTTCAAATCACAGAAGCACCAGCTGTGGGACAATCACAAGCTGCATCTTACGAACAAGCACGCTAAATCTATAGAAACTCTTTCTTCACTATTCCTTGTATATAACACGCATACGTGATATATTATTGGTGTAGAAAGGGTCTCTATTTTTGAGAACAGGTAGTTAATATGGCATATAAAACAACGGAAGCACAAAGAAAAGCGAGTAAAGAATATCGCAAAAGAAATAAGGAACAAGAAAAAATACAGTCCTACAAACGGACTGCAAAAATGTATATCAATTCTCATGCAACATTAGACGATTTAATACTGTTTCATAACATCAGTTTAAAACGGATGGAGGAACTCTTAAGCGATCCTCTCCTTTCAGAACAGCAAAAAGAATATTATCAACAAGAATTGAAAAAGGGACTAAATGAATGAACTAAGGAGTGAGAAAAATGGGAATGATTGTTTCAGTATTGAGTAATTTTTGGCAATTTGTCAGTTTAATTGCTTATGGGTTTCAGTGGATAGTGATTAGGTTATTAGAAGTAGTATGGAATATCATTGTATGGGGAGCCACTGGAATATTGCATTTTGCGCAAGGCTTACCCGTAGAAATTAAAGGACCACTTTTATTTGCGGCAGTTATCATTGGGATTATGGCGTTATGTTGGGCAATTTGTAGCGCACCGCAATTAATACTTTTTTTCTGTGTGGTTATTCCAGTGTGTTACTTTATTTTCAAGTTACTCATTGGATGGTTCTTTGTCTTTATGATCGGGTATATCCTGTATTCACTCATTAAGAAATACATCATAAAATTGCGAAATTTCATAAAAAGTAAACAAGTACAGAAAGGAAATGCCTAATGGGAAATATCGTAGATATTCGAGAAGCCAAAGGGAAAACAATCACGAATGTGTTAGTAGATTGGCGACAAGGGCTATGCAGTGAGTTAGAAGAAAAGGGTTATACGACTTCTATTCCTCAAGATAGTTTGTTCAGCGATCCTGTCGATACTTCAGCAGACTTGTATGAACTCAATTCTAAAGTGCTTTCTATGTGTTCAGGAGAAAAGTTGGTGCTATTTAGAAACTTCCATTTTGAGATTCTTTTTTATATGACCTATGACCAAAAGCTCCTTCTTAAAGTCAATTCAATGGCTAGCGGATTGGACGCTGTCTTATTAGCAAATAAATTCTCTGAAGAACAGTTAATCATAAACAAATATCATAACTTGTTATTGGAGATTTTTAGTTAAAATTAAAAGGGTTAATTCCATATTCAAATATAAAACTATTGAATCTAACAACGAATAATTTTGGTCTAACTTTTATTGAATTTCCTTTATATAGACCTTAAGTTAGAAAGGTACTTTAAAAATATGTATAAATTAACTATCATCATCTTTCTGTTACTAACTATATTTGACTTTATTTTATGGAAGTGGGCAAAAAAACACAATGTAAAATCTGGAGTCTTTCACATAGTCTATCTTGGTATGGTTCTTATAACTTTTTTGTGTTTTTTAATTACCATAATTTGGGTTTTATGGGGTTAATCAGAATGTATATTAATATAATTGGAACTATCACGTAAAAAAAGCCACTAATTACAGTGACTTGCCCTACTAAGTTATTTACCTAAATTAATATTTTTACAACCCAATATGCTGCTAGTATTCCAAAAATGATTTCAACTATTATTGCATATAAAAATGAATGTTTAATTTTTTTTGAACGGAATACCATTAAACTAATTGCTAGTGGAATTACAAAACTTGAAACAGTCTTGATAATGTATGACAAATTTGAATTAATGTTAAAAACCCCTTTGAGGAAGTTTACTACAAATATTGATTTATGGAAATAGACCTTTAGTCCAATTTTTACGCTAACGGACGATATTCTACTACTAGTCAAGAGTAAATATGGATATTAATATGCTATAATAAGTAGCAAGTATTCCAAGAAAAGAGTTCTGTCATAACGGCAGAACTCTTTTCTTTTTTTATTACTAAAGTAAAGATTTCCCTACTACTTGGTTCGTGTAGTATATCGCATGAAGTGGTAAAATATGAAATAAATCATTAAAGGAGCTAGCAGTATCATGGCACGAACAATTATAAAAATTGGTGATTCATTTAGAGGGATTGATTGTCACAAAGAATTAGTACATGGTGAAGTTTCAGCCATTTTAAAAAAAACCGTTATCATTGAAAATGGAACTGAGCATTACGTTATAAAGAAAACTGAATTTGAAAAACGAGGCGATTCTTTTCCTGATTATGATGAAAAGAAACGTTTCAATGTGGGGCTATGAGTATGTCTAAACTGTTTACAGGGTGTGGAATATAGTGAATGAACAAGAAAAGAATGATATATTGCAAAAACGCTTAGACCATTTAACAAGTAGTCCCGACTGGTTTGATAACTTGGAAATTAGACCACAGGTTTTTGCTATTCGTGAAGAACTAGATCCAGATTCTTTTTTTAATCCCTATGGCAAAGGAACAAGAACATTTCCTTTGCCAAAAGAAGCAGAAGAAGAAATTGATGAAATTTTTTGGGTAACTTCTGACAAAAAAAGCAATTCAAAAAATTTAGACACGTCTGAAAATTCAACTGAGAATACAAGAATAGATACCTCTGGAAAAACAACCCGTAAGGATTTAGAAAACACGAGAGAAAACAACGTAATAGATCGGTCTGAAAAAGTAAATATTGATGATTTAGATATGAGTTCGATTCGTGGAAAACAATGGGTTAATAAGTTGAGAGAAGACGACCAAGTAACAATCGTACACCTTGAATTTTCTACCATAGAACCAGGCATAGTTTTTTGTATAACAATGGATCATCACATTTGGGTTCAAGGGAACAAAATGTATGGTTTTTTACCTAGCGGGTATTCCCTTGATTATTCAAAAGATAAAACAAGAATGATTCGTACCATTGAAAATGAACAGTTTAACAAAAATAGGACAACAAAAAAGGATTAGCGGTTAGACCGCTAATCTATTTTTGTTAACTTATTCAGAGTTTTGAAACAAAACGCTGTATACTGGATAAGTAGAGTATATAACTATTATCTATTTTATGAAAGCGAAACCATTCTTTTTCTATAAGATTCAATAAAATACCTACAATCAATTCGACTTGCTTCACATTGTAAGTAAAAAACGTATCGTTCTAATCCTTCCGCCGCAATCAATTGTTGACCCGAGCCTAAAAGTTGTTCAAAGAACATTTCTTGTGAGAGATAGCCTAATTCGTACTGATGAATCAACGTCATATTATCCATTACTGTCTTTTTTTTCATAAAAATGCTGAAAATTTTCATCGTGTTCAAGCTGTAGTTCTAAGTCTTTTTCAGTCGATTGTTTTAGTAGTTGTTTATCTGTTTGAGTAAATAATTCCGTGTCAAACCACTTAGTAGTCTTGGCTCCTATAATATGATTACGGACAAGTTGTTCGCTATAATCTATTAAAGGAGTTTTTTATTATGCAAACAAAAAATTCAGCTACTAGATATTCACAAGAATTTAAAGAATCCATGATATCTCTGAGTCAGACCGGGCGGTCTGCTAACTCATTGTCTAGAGAATATAACGTGAGCGTCTCAACGATTAGCAAATGGATTCGCCAAGCAGATCCCAATGATAGGAGTATTCTTACAATAAGAGAACGTGATTTAGTAAAAGAAAACAAACGATTGAGAGAAGAATTCGATATTTTAAAGCGAGCAGCGGTGCTTCTGGCAAAAAATTAAAGAAGCAAGGGAGAGAGGTCGTTTTAAGACCCATTCAGCGTAACTTAGAAGCAGGACACCGCATTACCCGAATTTTACAGGTTTTGAATATTTCTAGATCAACTTACTACGATTTTTTGAAGTGGAAGCCGAGCAAATCAGAGCAGAGACGTCAGCTTCTTAAGCAACAAGTATTAGATTGTTGGTTAAAACACCCCATGTATGGCTATCCTCGAATAACAAAATACTTTAAAGAGAAGTTAAATCTCTCAATCAGTCGCTATCTTAGTTATCGCCTCATGCGGGAATTAGGAATCAAATCACGAATGGTTCGGAAAATGAAGAAACCGAAAAGCTATACCGAAATCGCTCAACGCCCTAACTTGATAAAGAAATTAAGAAATAAATCTAGTGTCTTGTTAACAGATATTACCTATATTCCTGTGAAACGTAAATGGTTCTACTTAGCCAGTCTGTATAATCCTGAAACCCGTCGGGTTGAAGCACATAAAATAGGAGCTAACATGACAAAAGAGCTCGCTACCAGCGTGATTGATCAACAAATTTTAAAATCATTAGGGACAAAAATAATTCATAGCGATATGGGAAGTCAATACACAAATGATTTATTCGAAAATAGTTTAATACAGCTAAATATCAAACATTCTTATTCCCGTAAAGGATGTCCTGGAGACAACGCCAGAATTGAGAGCTTTCATTCTATTTTAAAGAGAGAATATGTAAATTTTCAAAGCTTCCAATCACTGGATGAAGCAGTCGTGGGAATTGACAGCTATATCCGTTGGTACAATAATGACCGTATTTCATTGGTTTCCTAGCTTATGCCCGTACCGTTTTTAAAATTTATCTAAAAACGGTTATTTGAGCTACTCTCTTTTAGGAAAACTCCAAGTAAAATTATAAAAATAGTTTAACACGGGAATTTTTGTTTGAATAAAGAAGTATCGTAATTTATTTTGAAAAGTATTCGCCTTTTTGTGTGCGGGTTCTTGACATAGGAGCCAATAAGCGTTGGCAAGAAAAAAACAAAAAATATGCCAAATATTTGAGTAATCGATCTAGATCTCGTTCGTTTATCAAAAAGCAGGCCACGCTTGACGATTTAGCTGAGTTAAAACAACTGATTGAGGATAGAAAAAAAGACCTTAGCGAGTGCTAGAGTCTTTTTACATTTCTACTTATTGAAATTTTCGAAATACTTATCAATTTTCTTCATTTCATCATCATCATATTTAGCATATTTTCCAACTTCATGGAGAATATGTTTCACTTCATGAATTGCTTTTTTCTCTGCATACCATTTTTTGAATTCATGTTCTTTGGTGGTGTTTTCATTTAGAGAATTTAGTTTGCTTAACTCATCATCTAACTTCACTACTGTATTCGCAATATTATCCAAAACTTTTTCTTCTTTTTTTTCATAATCTGTCATAATACAACACCCCGTTCTTTATTTATATATCTATCTTATACCTTGTTCACTTTTTTTTAAAGTAATAACCTAATATGTACTCTGTAGGACTCGAACCTACGACCTATCCGCTATGAGCTGATGGCTCTAACCAACTGAGCTAAGGGTACCCCATTATAAATTGTGAGTTCCCTCACTTAGTGTTAAAATAAAAGAGTGGAACGCCAACTCCCCACAGATAACTTCCCCAAGTACCTGTGTTTGACGTTCCTTTTTAAGTAATACGTATGTAATTCATGTATAATTTACCAAAAATAAAGCGTTTTTACAAGTATTTTAAAATATGCACTATTTTTTATAAGTTCCTACACAAGTAGAGAGCTTTTTTTGTTCATAAAAACAGCCAGGTTATTGGGAGAAGCCTGACTGCCAATGAAGAAAGTTATGGATTAACTAAATTGTAATACCGTCTAAGCAATACTTCAAGCAAAAATAGTAAAACTGGCTAAGATGACAAAAACTTAGCCAGCCGAAAGTGAGGGTAAGTAACCATCTAACCCTACTTAAATAGTATCATAAATCATCTACCAAGCAAATTATTTAGTAAGCATTTCCATATACAACAGACCAATCCAATGTACGCCGTGCGACATAGCGTCGTTCACCGCTGTAACTTACATAAGATACCCAGCGGGTTCCTTCTGAATCCACATATGAATCATAAGTAAATGTCTAGCCGCCATAATAAGTCGCAACCATACTTGCTGTAGTTAAAGGTGCCGAGCGTACATTCATTGTTCTATTGGCTTGATAGGTACCTTTTTGGGCTCCTATGTCAAGAACCCGCACACAAAAAGGCTAATAATTTTCAAAATAAATTACGACACTACTTAGTTCAAACAAAAATAGCTGAGTTAAACTATTTTTTATAAATTTACTTGAATGTTTTGCTAAAAAAGAACAGCTCAAATAACCGTTTTTAGTTAAATTTTAAAAACGGTACTAGCCTGAGCTAGGAAACCAATGAAATACGGTCATTAATGTACCAGCGAATATAGCTATCAATTCCAACAATTGCTTCGTCCAATGATTGGAAGCTTTGAGAATTTACATATTCTCTTTTTAAAATAGAATGAAAGCTATCAATTCTTGCATTGTCTCCAGGAGATCCTTTACGGGAATAAGAATGTTTGATATTTAGCTGTGTTAAACTATTTTCGAATAAATCACTCGTGTATTGACTTCCCATATCGCTATGAATTATTTTTGTCCCTAATGATTTTAATATTGATTGGTCAATAACACTGGTAGCAAGCTCTTTTGTCATGTTGGTACCTATTTTATGTGCTTCAACCCGACGGGTTTCAGGATTATACAGACTGGCTAAGTAGACCCATTTAGGTTTCACAGGAATATAGGTAATATCTGTTAACAAGACACTAGATTTATTTCATAATTTCTTTATCAAGTTAGGGCGTTGAGCGATTTCGGTATAGCTTTTCGGTTTCTTCATTTTCCGAACCATTCGTGATTTGATTCCTAATTCCCGCATGAGGCGATAACTAAGATAGCGACTGATTGAGAGATTTAACTTCTCTTTAAAGTATTTTGTTATTCGAGGATAACCATACATGGGGTGTTTTAACCAACAATCTAATACTTTTTGCTTAAGAAGCTGACGTCTCTGCTCTGATTTGCTCGGCTTCCACTTCAAAAAATCGTAGTAAGTTGATCTAGAAATATTCAAAACCTGTAAAATTCGGGTAATGCGGTGTCCTGCTTCTAAGTTACGCTGAATGGGTCTTAAAACGACCTCTCTCCCTTGCTTCTTTAATTTTTTGCCAGAAGCACCGCTGCTCGCTTTAAAATATCGAGTTCTTCTCTCAATCGTTTGTTTTCTTTTACTAAATCACGTTCTCTTATTGAAAGAATACTCCTATCATTGGGATCTGCTTGGCGTATCCATTTGCTAATCGTTGAGACGCTCACGTTATATTCTCTAGACAATGAGTTAGCAGACCGCCCGGTCTGACTCAGAGATATCATGGATTCTTTAAATTCTTGTGAATATCTTGTAGCTGAATTTTTTGTTTGCATAATAAAAAACTCCTTTAATAGATTATAGCGAACAACTGGTTGCGTCAATAATTTTGTGTAAATAGATAATCCATTCCATTAACTAAGTTAAACCATCGATTCCAATGTGTCTTGAATTTCTTTAAATCCTTTATGGATTCGGTCTAAGAATTTTTGATTATATTGCTCAAATTGGGAAACTAAGAATCTCTCTAGAGATTCCTCATTAGGAAATTGTTCCTTTCTTCTTGTATATTTTTTTAGTTGCTTATTAAACCCTTCAATTAAATTAGTTGAATAAATAGTCCGTCTGATTGAAGGTGGAAAATTAAAAAAGGTCAATATAGCAGGATTTGCGAATAGCTTCATTACTCGTGGATACTGCTTTTCCCATTTACCCGTTAGAAAGTCTGTTTGATTAATAGCCTCTTCTTTCGAAGAGGCTTGATAAATAGTTTTAAAATCTGCATATATTTCCTTTCTATCACTCACGCGAACTTTATGAGCGATATTTCTAGCTACATGGACGCAACATTGTTGAAATTGATCATTTGGATAAACGCTATGAATACAATCCTCTATACCGCTTAATCCATCTGTTACTACTAATAAAATCTCTTCTAGACCTCTATTTTTTAAGTCTTGAAGCTGCTCTTTCCAAACATAAGCCGATTCAGTTGGAGCAATAGTATATCCTAATACCTCTTTCGTTCCATCTAACCGAATACCAATTGCGATATATACAGCTTCTTTTGCGACTGTTTACCTTTTCAAGGGAATATGAGTGGCATCTATAAAAACAACAGAATAATTCGATTCTAATGTTCTTTCCTTGAAAGCTAGGACATTTTCAGACATCATCTTACTCATATTTGAAATAGTTTGTGGCGTATAGTAATGTCCATACATCTTTTCAATCAATTCAGAGATTTCAGACATCGTAATACCCTTTTGAAATAATTGGATAAGTGTTGTTTCTAAAGAATCATTGGTTCTTTTATAGTGAGGCAAAGTTTGTTGGTCAAATTCCCCATTCCTATCTCTAGGAATAATTAAATTTAGTTCGCTGTACTCTGTTTTAAATGAGCGGGAGTAATTTCCCATTACGGGAATTGCCAGAATTAAATCCAGATCTATCGTATTATTCATAGTCAAGAAAGGCTGTTAATTCCGCATTTAATAATGAATTGATAGCTAGTTCTAAATGGTTTCGAAACAATTCGTCCAAATCACCTTTGTTGATAAGTGTTTCCATAATTTCTGTAGTAAAATGAGACATAAGAAAGTCCTCCTATAAAATTTCTGTGTGTTAACGTTAATTTTACAGAATGGACTTTCTTTTTTTCTATCTTAATAATCTATTTACACAAAATTTTTTACGCTATCATTTAATGAGTTAGTGTTTTTAAAATTTAATCATTATTATTAGCAATATAATCCATATTTTTAATGTCAGATGTCTGAGTAGAGTGGAGTTGCTGTATTTGTTCTTCAGATGAGTCTATTGTAGTCATTTTATCTTGTAACAATGCAAATGGAGCAAATGCACAGAAAAGGCTACTAGAGACGTCAAAACTGATAGTTTATAATACTTGTCGTTTTTTTTATTAAAATAAACAATACCTGCGATACCAATCAAAAATACAACTAAAAAAATTAAATACACGTATTACACCACTTTCTTATAGATACCTATGTGACAGACAATAAAAGTAAGAACCAAATAGAGCAGCTTAAGAAACGTTTGATAACATTTAGCATTTTTGTACCTCCGTTTTCTTATCTGAGGTAATCATACAATGCAAAGGTAATAGATTTACAACTAATATTGTCGTTAGAAACGACAGTCCATTAAATAAAAGTTCTGTAAACGGACGATATCTTACTACTAGTCAAGAGTAAATATAGATATAAATTAAAATCGCTATGTAAAAGTAAGGCATTACAAATAGGCCTCTGCTCTATATTTTTTTAAACTAGAGGCAATAAATTACTCAATTTGCTTGGGTTAGTCAGATTTTCTCGAAGCAAGGTGATAATCATAGAGTGTTCCTTTAAGAGCCAGCGAATATAGACATTTAATAAGTTTATTGATGCATGCAATCATGGTTACTTTATGCTTTTTAGAATAAGGAGGCTCTTTTAATTTGTAGTAATATTCAACAATGTGATTTGGCCCCCAGCGCTGTTGTTTGAGCATATTTATTACAATGAGGTATAAGACTCTTCTTGCATTAGAATTTCCACGTTTGTTTATATGATCGTTACCTAAAAAAGAGCCAGATTGATATCTGCGAATATCTATTCCAATATAGGCATTTACTTTCTTGGAAGAACTGAATCTACTAAGATCACCCAACTCTCCGAGAAGCAAAGCGGCGCTAATTTCACCAATACCTGGAAAGCTAGTAAAAGACTGTAATTCTTTGAGAGACTTGGCTATTTTTACTATCTATTTGGAAAGTTCCATTTTTTTGCTTAAAAGCTCTTCTAGAAATTGAGCATAGTATCTTACTTTTTCAACTTGAATATCTTCAGCTGAAACAGCAGGATAGGAATTTTGTGCATACTCAAGTAACTGAAGTGCTTTGATTTTTGCTTTATCGATACTTATTTTTTTAGAGGAATGTTAAATAATTAAATTTTTGATTTTTGTAGGTGAGTATTTTAGTAATAAATCTGGATGTGGAAACATTTGAATCAATGGAGCGAGTGAGAAAGGATTCGATTTTCAATTAAGGAATTTAATTCAGGGAAGCATTGTTCAATAGCGTTATGGAGTCTCATACGTGTTAACTGCGCATATTCGTCTATCTCTGCATAAAATCGAGATAAATGACGCAAAGAGGCATAGGTGAGGTCTGGGGTCTCACACGCTACACGATGATTACGCAGATATGATTGAGCTAACTTATGTGCATCATGAGTATTTGTTTTCCAGCTGCGTAAAGTATCTTTATCAATCTGACGTTTTGCAAGATATGGATTTAAACAATAAAAAGTAAGTTGATTGATTTCACAGAATCTATCAATAACTTTTGAATAAATGCCAGTAGACTCATAAACAATATCTGGTGAAGTAACACAAGAATTCACAACATCTAAGAGTATTTGAAAGCCACTTTTGGTGTGAGAGATTTCAAACTCAGCTAAGCAGATAGTCTCTTTGTAAAGAACAACGTTACTTTTACCCTTTGAAACATCTAAAGCAATAATATATTTCATGAATAGACCTACTTTCCTTAATATTTGAAAGATCTTCACTTAGACATTTCGATACCATTTTCCTATACACGAGCTCGAGGCCCAACATACTTTAAACTGATTCAGAAATGAAAGCGAAGAAGCCCAGTTTAACGTTAGAATTCTAAGATCCATCATCCGTTTCGAGCTTTCTTTCACTTCTACTATAACTTAAGAAATTATAGTGGTAAGAAAATCCGTCAACTTTCTTACAAATCAATATTGGTATATTTCACGTAGGAAAGAAGGTAATTTAATTGAACGGAAATATTAGTTTTGTCAATAGAACGTTCCTATGTACTAAATCATTTGAATCTGAAGGAAGACAGTGTTTGAAAGGGGAAACTTACACTGCGTTCAGTAATGTTAGTGGAGTAAAGTTTGTCTTTGAGAATGATGATATGAATTTTACACATGAACTTTTTGAAAGAGTAGTTGACGCTTGGTCAAATTTATTGGTAGAAACAACACCATAATTGTCCGCAATTGGACGAGATCAAGGAATTGAACTTTCACATGAAGAAAAAATTGAAGAAAAGAGATAATGGATTTACGGAATTTGTTATTTTGGGTGGTGCAAAGACTAAAAAGGAACGAGCTCGATTGTTACGTAGTATGTCATATCGGTATGGTTATTATCCGCAAGATATTATTCTTGCATCGCATCCTCGCTCGATTAAAAGCCAAAAATAATTAGTTCATAATCGGACGAAATAGCAAAAAAAATAAGCATATACTGTGTTTAACAGTATATGCTCTCAGTATGAAAAGTAATAGTCCATAGAAGGTTACACTCCTTATGCGATTTTTGCTAATTCATGTACTGCATTTTCAATCGTTGTACCAGTTGCAACTTTGCTTTCGTCCTGTTTGTCGAAAACAACAAATAGATTCAAATCAGTATCTAAAGTAACACGGTATTCTAATTGGTTCTTATTGAATGTCATAGGCATAAAACATTCTCCTTTCTCATTTAGTGACGAAAGGCAACTAAAACGTTCATAACGAAATTCCAATTTGTATTATACCACATATAAAAGTTGTGTCATAACAGAATAACTTCTGCTAACGACCACTATCACAGAAAAAAAGACTCCGAAATGGGGTCTAATTGAAACTTACGCTTTGTTCTTCTAATTGTTTAATTAGTTCTGCAACATATGCTTCTTGGAAATATTGATGGAAATCTTTTTGAAAGTCATCTGAGATAGAATTAAAAAGTTGTTCAGAAGAGTCTATTAATTCTTTTGGTGTTTCAGATTCAACAACGATAGAAGCACTGTCAAAAGAATCAGTGACCTTTGCTGATACGGATTTCATCAATGATACAACATCAATTTGTGTTTTTAACATAAAAATAATCCACCTCTAGGCTTAAGTGTAACACAATAAAATATTCTTAATACAGAATAACTATATTAACCACCCGAATCACGGAAAAAAATAGAGGCCTAAGCCTCTATTAATTAAAATGCATATACAAGTAGAGAAATACCAATCATCATTAGATAGAATCCAACTAAGAAAGCTAGTGTCAATGCTGACACGATTGGATTAAATAAAAGCATAATTCCGACGATTATACCAATGATATTGATCACGACCATAAACCAATAGTACCCAGAGCCTCTAACTTTGAATATATCTGATTCAGCTAAGCCAACAATTGAATCGACGATAAACCAAATAGCAAAGATATAAGGTAATGCCAATACTCCTGCGTTTGTATTGATCAATAAGAATGCTCCAATAACTAAGTCAAAGATACCTAAAACAATTAACAAGGTAGATTTCTGACTAGTAAATTCATGAAGCTTACGTCTAAAGAATAATTCGAATATGCCTTTTATTATTGCAACAATAGCAAAAATATAAACAATAGCTTTTAAACTGCTATCTGGATTATTAAATGATACTAGAGATACAAAGATAAAAAGTAAACCAATTAAAAAATATTCCCAACCAAATTTATTTCTTTTTTCCATTATAATTCACCTCCTACTAAGAGTATAAACTTAAGAAGAATAAAAGTGAAATATAAGTGGAATAGTAGACTAACTCACCCTATCAAGTATAAAAGGAAATACGAATTGAAATAAAAAAAACATGGACTAAATAGTCACATGGAGTCATGTATTGTTAATGAGCCTTGATTATTGTGTGATTTCGAGAGCTTCTAACAATATCTCTTTAATACTTTGGCTCCTATAATGGATTTGAGTCAATATCTTGGACACATTTTAGTAGAGACGGTTATGACTATTTTTTTTTGATAGGTCTTCAAACTCCTGTGGAGTTTGATAATCGATTGAGCTATGGATTCGGTTTCGATTATAGAATCCTTCAATATAGCTAAATAGCGCTCGATTTGCTTCTTCAAAATCTGAGTAATTTGTCGTATATACTTCTTCCTTTTTCAGTGAGGCATGGAAAGACTCAATTCCTGCATTATCATAAGGCGTTCCTTTTCGACTATAGGAATGTCTTATTTTGTTGGTATCAAGCCATTTTTCCACTTCGATTGCTGTATACTGGCTGCCTAAGTCCGTATGTAGAATCATTCCTTCTGGAATGTGATACTGCATTTTTGCTTGATTCAACGTTTGAATGATACTGTCCACAGTCATCCGCTTTGAAAATGTATAACTAACAATTTTTTTCGTATGTAAATCCATGATTGAAGATAGGTAACACCAACCATTTTTCTTAGTAGGAATATAAGTAATATCAGCTACCCATTTCTCACAGATTGTTTTAGTAGAAAAGTCCTGATTTAAAATATTCTCTTTTGAAATAATTGGGCTATTAGACCTTTGAGGTCTATATTTTTTAATGACAATCGACCTTAAATTTAATTGTTTCATTAGCTTTTGGACATGCTTAAGAGATACTGAACGACCTTTTTTTAATAAAACTTGATGGATCTTTGTGGCACCGTATCGTTGTTTATTCATAAAAAAATTGTTGAAATCCTCTTTTTTAATTGTCTATTTCTGATTTCTGTAGCTGTCAACGGTTTGTTTTTATAAAAATAATAGACACTTCTAGGGATTTCTAACAACTTACACAACAAAGAAACAGTGTAATCTTTACACCATCTTTCAATAAATTGAACAAGTAAATTTATGTTTTTCGAGAGAATATGGCTGCGGCTTTTTTTAAGATTTCAAGTTCCTCTTTCAAACGAGCATTTTCTTTTCCTAGCTCAGCTATTTCTTTTCCAGTCAGTCCTGTGGACTGATCCGGTAAATATAAATTCTTCCATTTATAAATTGTTGCTTCAGATAAGCCATATTCTTTCGCTAAACCTCGAACAGAACGTCCAGTTTGATTCAATTCAACAATCATCTGTTTAAAGTTTTCTTCGTATCGGGTCATAAAATTCATCCTCTCGTAGATAAGTTTAATTTATTTTTGTCTCTACGAAAAGTTGTCTATAATTTGATACTAACACCACTAACACCAAATCCATATCGTTGGTGCAGCGGCAGTAGCTACGCTATCAAATAATATTATGATTCTAAATAACTTTCTAATTTTGGTAACATTTTTTCTGCATCCTGGTATCCCATCCAATAAAGATCTTCTAAATTTGATAAATTTTTCTCTAGTCGGCTTACAGTGACTGGTTTAGACGGACTAATGCATAATACTTGATTTCTTTCTATCAATTCTTCTAATACATCACATTGTTGATTATACATTTTGGGTCTGTCTTTTAATGCCTGATAAAATACAGGATGCTTTTTTGATAAACTAGAATATTTTAACAGGTTTATTTGTGTTTGTGCTTTTTTTCTATACGATCTTTCTCTAGTTCTAACTACAATAATTTTTTGATATCCTTTTTCGATAGCCCATTGATAAGGTATAGAATCAGAGCAACCGCCATCTAAATATAAAGACTCCCCTATCATAACTGGTTTAGAGAGAAAGGGCATGCTAGCTGAGGCCTGAACTGCTAATTGGAAATCTGCTTTGTTAAAATAGCATGGCTTGCCAGTTTCTATATTAGTGGCTACAGCATAAAATTGCCTATCACTCAATAAAAAGCGGTTTAAATCAAAAGGAGTGTATTCATTTACTTCATTTAAGACAAAATTGAAGCCTATTAGACTTCTATTTTTATTGATAGCTTTCCATCCAACATATCTACTATCGTGTCTGTATTTAAGGTTGATGTTAATTGCTCTACCAATTTGTCCAGATACATAATTCATACCGGTCAGTGCCCCTGCAGAGCATCCGATGGTACATTTCGTATTGATATTATGTTCCATCAATAAATCCGTTACACCTTGAGCATAAACGCCTCTAAATGCTCCACCCTCAATAACTAGACAGGCATTACTAATGGAATTTGATGCTTGACCTTTGGGTAACTTTCCAAAGTTTATCGTATCTTTCATAGTTTCTATCTCCTTACGTAATTATTCATATTCAAATAAGTTCATACCCATTAATGATACAAATTGAATGGCTACACCTATTATATTATCGCCATTTGTAAAATTAAGCTAGACAATAAAAAAGGCATTTGTGTTACCCTCAAATGGTGTTAGTATCAAATCATAGACAACTTTTCGTAGAGACAAAAATAAATTAAACTTATCTACGAGAGGATGAATTTTATGACCCGATACGAAGAAAACTTTAGACAGATGATTGTTGAATTGAATCAAACTGGACGTTCTGTTCGAGGTTTAGCGAAAGAATATGGCTTATCTGAAGCAACAATTTATAAATGGAAGAATTTATATTTACCGGATCAGTCCACAGGACTGACTGGAAAAGAAATAGCTGAGCTAGGAAAAGAAAATGCTCGTTTGAAAGAGGAACTTGAAATCTTAAAAAAAGCCGCAGCCATATTCTCTCGAAAAACATAAATTTACTTGTTCAATTTATTGAAAGATGGTGTAAAGATTACACTGTTTCTTTGTTGTGTAAGTTGTTAGAAATCCCTAGAAGTGTCTATTATTTTTATAAAAACAAACCGTTGACAGCTACAGAAATCAGAAATAGACAATTAAAAAAGAGGATTTCAACAATTTTTTTATGAATAAACAACGATACGGTGCCACAAAGATCCATCAAGTTTTATTAAAAAAAGGTCGTTCAGTATCTCTTAAGCATGTCCAAAAGCTAATGAAACAATTAAATTTAAGGTCGATTGTCATTAAAAAATATAGACCTCAAAGGTCTAATAGCCCAATTATTTCAAAAGAGAATATTTTAAATCAGGACTTTTCTACTAAAACAATCTGTGAGAAATGGGTAGCTGATATTACTTATATTCCTACTAAGAAAAATGGTTGGTGTTACCTATCTTCAATCATGGATTTACATACGAAAAAAATTGTTAGTTATACATTTTCAAAGCGGATGACTGTGGACAGTATCATTCAAACGTTGAATCAAGCAAAAATGCAGTATCACATTCCAGAAGGAATGATTCTACATACGGACTTAGGCAGCCAGTATACAGCAATCGAAGTGGAAAAATGGCTTGATACCAACAAAATAAGACATTCCTATAGTCGAAAAGGAACGCCTTATGATAATGCAGGAATTGAGTCTTTCCATGCCTCACTGAAAAAGGAAGAAGTATATACGACAAATTACTCAGATTTTGAAGAAGCAAATCGAGCGCTATTTAGCTATATTGAAGGATTCTATAATCGAAACCGAATCCATAGCTCAATCGGTTATCAAACTCCACAGGAGTTTGAAGACCTATCAAAAAAAATAGTCATAACCGTCTCTACTAAAATGTGTCCAAGATATTGACTCAAATTCAACAATCGCTAACGAATGGAATTACACGCAGGCAATTGAAAAATATAATGTTTCATACCAACAAGTGTATTCTTGGGTAAAAAAATACCAGCAATACGGAAAAGAAGCGCTAAAAGACAACCGCGGACGGAACAGATCAAGTGAGTTGTTAACCGAAGAGGAACAGCTAAAATTACGAGTAAAAGAACTAGAAGCACGAAATAGACATTTAGAAATGGAGAATGACTTCTCAAAAAAGTTACAAGAGATTCAACGGCGAAACCGATCTTAACATTAGTGAAAAACGTTGAACTCTACCAAGCAATTTCAGAACTGCATGAAGAAAAGCACTATTCAATCACGCAACTCTGTCGATTAGCAGGAATCGCACGCTCCTCTTACTATAAATGGTTAAAGTGGCGGCCTTCAAAAAAAGAACGTGAGAATCGAAAACTAGCCATAGAAATTAAAAAGAAGTATGACAGTAAGAAAGGAACGCTCGGCTATCGACAGATTCGTAGTCAACTGAATCGAAGATTCAAGAAAAATTATTCTCGGAAACGTTATTATCGTTTAATGAAAATACTTGGAATCAAAGCAGTGATCAAAAGAAAGCGCCCAACCTATATAAAAGCTACGGAAGTACATGTTGCAGAAAATGTATTAAACCGAAGGTTTATCGCTGAAAAACCCAATCAAAAATGGTGTACAGATATTACTGAGTTGAAATATGGGAATGGCCGAAAGGCTTATTTGAGTGCTATCATCGATCTTTATGACCACTCCATTGTTTCTTGGGAGCTCGGACATTCCAATAATAATCCACTTGGTATAAATACCATTAAAAAGGCCATGCGCAAGAATCCTGGAGTTCGTCCACTTCTTCATAGTGATCGCGGATTTCAATACACCTCGTATGACTATAAAAGCCTAGAAGAGAACTATGAGTTTACTAAAAGTATGTCTCGAGTAGGCCGCTGCCTTGATAATCAACCGATTGAACATTTCTGGGGTACGTTTAAAGAGGAGAAATTCTATCAAGAGAGCTATCAGAACTTTGAAGAGATAAAAATATGTGTGAGTAGTTATATGAGGTATTACAATAACTATCGCTATTCGGAAGCATTAAACGAACTTTTGCCAAACGAATTTAGGAAACAAGCCGCATAAAAAAGGAATCGAAAGACTCGATTCCTGATCAGCATTATTTTTGTTTTTTAGCTGTCTACTTGACGGGGTGCACTTCATTCTCCATGAATCGCCAACAGATTTATTTCTTTTCTTCCATATGCAATAAATGATTTGGCTGTATTCTTGTACCCATCGATAAACTGTCGTGTGACAAACATTGATCCCACGTTAGTTAAGGATTTCTGAAACATCACGATAACTTAAGTTGTATCTTAAATAGTAGCCTACGGCTACCATGATGATATCCTTTTCAAATTGTTTACGTTTAAAATTAGACATGGTTATTCTCCTTATGTTTTAGTTTCTGTTATTTTACACTAAATAAGCGTTTAGATAAAATTTTGCAACAGAATCCTTTTTTGTGTCTTAAACTTAATAGTTTTTGACACGATAACAGTTTGTCTTTGAATTAGCCTTTAATTGTTTTTTTAGTGAAGCTGGACAATAAGAATAATTATAACTGCTAAAATTTACAGAGATCGGCAGTTGTTTTTTTATGAATTACCAAAGGAGATACATAATGAATACCACATTTATTAATACCGTAGAGAAATTTAGTATTTTTCCGTACTTAGCCTTTAAGTATCAAAGCTGGAACACCTCTCGTCAGACAGAAGTTTTTTTGTCTGAAATGGATGATAAAGAATTCTTTGATTTTGAAAGCTACTTAAAATACACTGTTCGCGACAATTTAACCTATGAATCAAAACAACTTCAAGCACATTGTCATTTACCATTAGATGAAATTGAAAAAAATTTACAAATTTTACTCATTCGAAAACTTTATCAAATTAATATCGAAAACAAGCGTCGTCAGTCTATAAGATAATAATTCGCCGTTTGTAAAATTAAGCTTGATAATAAATAAATTATAGCTGCCAAAGTGTACAGAAAATGGTAATAATTGGACGTTACATTTCTTTAAGCGTACAATAATACAAAAGAAGGTGTTAACTATGCATACTGAACGAGATGGAGCTAAAGAAAACCGTAGATCATTTGAGCAAGAAAAGAGTAAAGAAATTTTTGAAGCTCAAGTTGACAAAAATGAAGAACACGTAACTGAAAAGAAAGAAGAAAAAAAAGAAAAACGTTATCTAAGGGATCACAAATAATTTATAACATCAACGCTAAAAAAGAGATTCTCAATTATGGGTATCTCTTTTTTGTTTTTTATATTTAAAAGTATTTTCTCTATAATATTCTATTTTTCATATTAAGCTTAGTTATAATGAATAACTATTTGTACTTTATAAACTTAAATTTACAATTTTATATTACTCTAATAAGTTTTCATTGCTCAGATCTATACTTACTTTTACTAGATTCAAATTCTAAAATCGCATTTTTTCGCCGTTCTTTATGATTTACAATGGGATATGGATAAGTTTCTCCTAAAAACATTTTATATTTTTGTTGCTGGTCTTTACTTAACTTGTCCGGTTGATGTATATAATTTTGTGGTAGATTTACTAATTCGGGTACATACTTACTAATATATTTTCCATCGGGATCAAATTTTTGAGCTTGTGTAGTGGGGTTAAAAATTCTGAAATAAGGAGCTGCATCCGTTCCGGTAGACGCAGCCCATTGCCATCCACCTATGTTACTTGCTGGATCATAGTCAATTAACATCTTTTGAAAATATTTTTCTCCCCAACGCCAATCAATCAAAAGATCCTTAACCAAAAATGAAGAAACGATCATTCTTAACCTGTTATGCATCCATCCTGATTTTAATAATTGGCGCATAGCGGCATCTATAATAGGATAACCGGTTTCTCCTTTTTTCCATGCTTCAAATTTTTCTTGACTATTTTCCCATTCAATAAACATAAATTGTTCCTTAATAGGTGTCTCCTTTTGATTAGGGTAATTGGTATATATCATGTTATAAAATTCACGCCAGCATAATTCTTTTTTAAAAGTTTCTTTTCCCTCGGAATAATTTTGTTTTTCGATTTCATTCCATAATGTACGAATAGAAAGTTCACCTGTGCGTAAATAATTAGAAAGATGACTGGTTTTGTCTAAACTAGGGATATCTCTACTTTTATGATATTCACAAATATCATTATTAATAAATTTTTTCATTGATTGAATAGCTGTTTCACTCCCAACTTTATCAAAGGGGTGGTTTATTTTTTTTAATAATTGGTCAAATTTTTGTTCATCTGTAGGAAAGAGAACTTCCGAATAAATTTTTGATTTGTTAAATTTAACTTTTAAGGGTGTTTCTTTAGTTAGTTCGATCCATTTTCTATAATAAGGAGTAAAAACCTTGTAATCTTCTCCATTTTCCTTTTTTATCTCTTTTACACCATGTAAATAATTATTTTGATAAGAATGGAAACTTATTTTATTTTCTTTAAAAAATTCAATAGCTATTAAGTCTCTCTTTGCTCCATAACCTGAGGTATCTTCATTAAAATAGATTTTATTCCAATCGCTTACAGATTTTTTCAATGTTTTAAATGATTCTATCGGGTCCCCGTAAATAATTTGCAAATGACCTTGGGTATTTAAATCCGTTCTGAATTTTTTTACGCTTGAAAAAAAAGCATCATGATTATAACTTTGATTAATAAACTGTTTTGGATTTACTTGGAAAATTAATAAAACCTCGTCTTCATCATTTAAATTATGAAAAACGTTATATAATGCTTTATTATCATCAAGTCTTAGATCTTGTCTAAACCACATTACTGTTTTCAATATCCTAAGCTCCTTTTAATTTGACATCGATAGAATATAATTAGTAATTTTTATTATAGTAAATTAATTAATCAGTTAACATCAATTAGTTCTATTATTTTGTACATTTTGAATTTAAAAAACTTAATCGTTAAGTAGTTAAAGAAAAAACAGACTCTCCACTAAAATTTTAATTGAGCAAATATGATTACTGCTATTGCAATGTTATGAATAGACGGTTACTTCATTAAAGGTTTTAATAGAGAAGCTGTTGAACACTGCTTAGAATCAAAACACTTACTGGGTTCTCAATTTGGCGTATCAATAATCTTAGGATCGGGGTATCAAGGTTAAAAGCATTCGGAAAAGAAAAGACAGTCTTTAAAATAACTTTTAACTATAATTGAATAAAATTTTTAATTTACTTATTGTTGCTTCATTTTTTAGTTTAAATTAAAAAATGCATTTGTATAAATTAAATAGATTCTTTTGTAAAGTTTTATGATGTAAATGTACAGAAAATACCCATTTTCTGTACATTTTGCTTTTTTACTTTTAAAAATATATTTTGTTATCTATGGGTATACCTAAAAGTAAATACTTTGTTTTGTATTATGAAATTTGTTTACGAAAAATCTTAGCTTCAAATCTAATGCAGATATTTGTTTTGATAGATTTTTTTTGTAAAATATTTTAGTAAAAATGGAGAAGTTAGAGTCGTAAGCAAAATTACTAATATAAAAGCAGAATAATATTCTTTACTAACCAAGTGGGCTTGAGCACCCAATTGAACTATAATTAATGCCATTTCACCCCGAGATATCATTCCGGAACCCACCATCAAACTACTGTGAGTATTAAACCCTGCTAGTTTACTACCAAAAAATCCTCCTAATAATTTTGAAAGTATCGCTAAAATAGTCAAAATTATAATCATAAATAGTTGTTTTCCTAGTCCTGTAAATGTCACTTCTAAACCAATACTAACAAAGAATACGGGAATAAATACTGCATAACCGATAGCCTCAACATTATATTGTACTTCTTTAGATACCTTTGTTTGCCCAATAGCGACACCTGTAAAGAATGCTCCAATCACTGAGCTTAAACCAATAAAGTCTGCTATATAGGACATACTCAAACATAAAATTAATGAAACAATAATCACTGAAGATTCTGCTAATAGTTTATTACTAAGACGCATAAGATAGGGGGCTCCCCAACGTATCAATAAAAAGACTCCTATAAAAAATAATACCTGTTCTACTAGCATGATACCTAATGATTGATTGCTACTATTCGAGGCTCCCAAAAACGACATACTTAAGCTAACTATCAGAACGACTAAAATATCATCAACGACAGATGCACCCAAAATTGTTGACCCCTCTTTTGTGTTAATAACATTGAGTTCTTTTAGTACTTCTACGGAAATACTGACAGATGTTGCAGCTAAAATTAGCCCCAAATAAAAGGATTCATTTAATGGGATGCTAAACACATTCCCTCCCAAAGTTCCTAAGATAACTGGAAATAGAATTCCCAATACAGCTACATAGATTCCTGGGCGAAAGTATTTACGTAGTAAGGAAAGATCACTTTCTATCCCAGCAAGAAACATTAGTAATATGACTCCAATCTCGGAAAAATCTTCCACTAAGATATCTGGATGCACTAATTTCAATCCAGCGCTTCCTAATAAAATTCCCACTAATAACTGTCCAATAACAGATGGAATCCCAAATCTTTTTGAAAAGTGACCCGCTACAGTTGTGCTGACCAAAATTAAACACAAAATTCCTATAAATTCCATTAAATACATCCTTTCTTTTTTGTAAAAATTAATCTCTATATTTTACAAAAAAAGCACAAACTTAAAGACTCTTCCTCACCCTTGGAAGATTTGTCTTGAAGCTTGCGCCCAACCTTTTTTTATTCTAATAAGAATTAATATTAACAATTTGCCATTGATATTTCAAACTATAAAAATTAAAATGTCCTTTACACGTATGCAAAGGACATTTTTACAAGTCTTGTTAGTTTACCATTATCTTCATATATTTGCAGTTCGAAACTCTCAAAAGGTAAGTCCTCTTCACTCTAAAAAAGGTTATCTAAAATCTCTTGAAAACTATTTAGACTTTTTGAAAGAAACTCCCCGAAAAGAGTTAGTCCGTTAATATTCTTTTGATGTATCTTTATGTAATTCATTTATCTCACACTCCCATTATCTAATTATACAGTATCAATTCTGGTCAAGTAACTGCTTTTTTAATGAAGAAGAAGGGGAGATAAGATCGTTCACTTTATCATATTTTCTGTACACTTACCATCATTAAAAAAGATACTATGTTGAGTATCCTTCTTTTGTATTGTTTTTCATTATTCTGAGAGTGTATCTAATAACGAATCAATTTCTTTACTGTTGTAGTTGTATTTATCACTATTCTTTATTACTGTATCACCAGAAAAAACAAATCGTTTTAGTTCTCTTCTATTTTTATAGAAAAATATTTCTACATTTTGTGTTCCAGCAATGCCTTTATTGTTCTTATTTCCTAATTTGAGTTTAGAAAAAGTTTGTTTTATAGTTTCGAGCTTTTTATTACTAGAATATGTTTTGACCTTTTCAGAACTATATTTTGGAGGTAGGGAATAATTGTAGGTTACGACTTCAACAATATCAAAATTATTTGATATTCTAAAAAACGGTTCTTAGAGTTAAAAAATAAAAATCCAAGTAAAATTAATATAAAGCAAGGCTAATCAATATAGTTTTCTTTTTCATACTAACTCCTTTCAGGTTATAATCCCAATTCCTTTGCAACTCTGTCAGGATTCCTTATTGTAAAATCGGAAACGACTAATTGTTTCTGTCTGTTCATGTGTCCTTCTACAGCGATATTGTACTTACCTTCTTGTAGCATCAATAAGACCGTGACTAAATCAGGTTTCACCACAATACAATTATAGGGTTTGCTGATTGTGGTTAAAGTAAAGCGAAGCATCATAGGCGACTCTTTGACCATTCTGATTTTATTTAACAATCCAACTGCTCGAACCATAAAGACTCCCTCCTAACAAAAGTCTATTCTTTCTTACCTCTAATAGTAAGGAAGAATAGGCTTTTTAGCAATCCATATAGAGAATGTTCGATTGACTTATTTGATATAAAATGATTAAATTAATACGAACATATGTTTGTTTATGTTTGTTTCTTGGAGGTGGAAATAATGGACTGAAACGATAATCCTATCTTTGATTATACAAAAGAACCGAGTCGTGACGTATTGTGCATTGACTGCAAGTCTTTTATGCTAGCGTCGAATGTGTCGAGCGTGGCTTTAGACCCTTTGATGACAAAATTAGTAGTAATGATTTAAGTTATCCTTCAAACAAATCCGAAGAACCGGGGAGTGGGCTTACATTAGCTTCTTCGCCTGCTGCTAAAAAGGTTTATGGAATCACTAATATTTCAAGAGCTAGGGATTTACCATTTCCATATCCTGATGACCTCATAATAGCAGCGCCCCGTATGAGTTACTACATGGAAAAGAACAAAGAAATCAACAATATTTATCGCAAATATGCAGATGAAAATAATCATTCCGTTTTCTCGTTATGGGTACAAGAATATAGTCAAGTTATTTATTGCATATGGAAGAAAAGAAATAAATCTGTTGGCGATCTATGGAGAATGGCTAAAACTTATATTAAAGTAAAAGGAAAGTGGCATTATTTGTATCGAGCCATTGATTCTTCGGGTATAACATTAGATATTTGGCTACGAAAAAAACGTGATAAAAAAGCAGCTCATGCTTTCTTTAAACGATTAATCAGTTAATTTGGAGAACCTAGAGTTCTTGTCACTGATAAAGCTCCTTCACTAAGTAGTGCGTTTAATCGACTCCATTCTGAAAGATTGCTTTCTAGGACTGAACACCGAACAAATAAATACCTGAATAATATCATTGAACAGGATCATCGACCTATCAAGAAAAGACACAAATTATATCAGTCCATAAGGACTGCCTCCTCGACAATTAAAGGAATTGAGACCATACACGCTTTATATAAAATTAGCCAAAGAGACCTTTGTCTCTTTGGCTTTTCAGTGATTTATGAGATGAATATATTGATGGGTATCTAAGCATAAAATAAGAAATTAATTGAAACTCTATTTTAATTTTTTTTACTTTGCAACAGAACCGAATCTTTCAATGACTCATTAAAAAAAGTATACACGAAAAATCTCTCAGATTTCGAAGAAGCAAAAATCGACATTGATCTTTCCCCTTTTACTGAAACCATTGACCACTTGAGAAGTCTGAAACCAGTATAAGAATACGAATTTGTCATTCATGAAATTATTGAAGCGAACGATCCAAAGTTTGGTGTCGTGATTAAAAAAATTAACAATTAAACAACTTAAAACGAAAAAAATTAGTATATTTCCAATCAAATATTAGAACGAGAAGAAGAGATGACTTCTAATTATCCATTACTCTAGTTTTTATGAGTTTTAAACAATATAAAAAGGTTAAAAATGATTGTTTTTATTCGAATATTGAGTCGCAAAATTCGTCCTCTCGTAGATAAGTTTATTCCATTTTTACCTTTACGGTAAAGTTTTATGATTTGATACTAACCCAGTAGAATAAAAAGCAGAAAAAAACAGCACTAACGAACAACTAGAACAAATTGAAAATTTCCGAATAGATCCTCAATTGTTAAACAGAAAGTTGCGACAGTTTTGGAAATGATTTCTGAATAATAAGTATTTTTTCAGAATGATTGAGGTGCATTCCGTATAATAAGACCCAAAACAGACGTTATACCGCGTATAACATCGAGAAAATATGCGAACACTGGAAAACGGTGATACAGCTTAGGGCGAACCGTGCTAGCAGTTTCCCTTATGCCCTCAAAAAAGCGTAAAGTAGCAGTTTAATTAAATTTTGTTCACTCGTTTCGTATTGTCTAGTCGGAGAACAGAAGAATATGAAACAGACGTTGAAACAAATTTTGCTCACTAATTTTGAAGTGCTAAAGCTTTAAATTTTGAAAATGGCTAATAGACAAAAAATATCTCATTAACTCTCATCCCCTTTTTTAGAACATAATTAAACAAATAGTATAATTTTGATGTAAAGATAATGAATAATTTCTAAAGGGAGTAGTTTTCACAAACTTTTCGATAAATAAAAGGCGAATTTGATATGCATTTAAAGCTGAAAAAATTAGACCAATCTGCTTCTCTGTGAAAAGAAAATGGTTCTACGATATTAACTCAAATTCGCTAACATCATTGACTTAAACCTAATATGTATCATTTGATATTAATAAAATATAATAAAATTAGCAAATTAAAAAAAAATAAAAACATATATAATCAAAAGATACAATATAAGTGAAAAGAAAACTTTTTTAGGGGATGGTTAACCATTCTCATTATTCAAATGTATTAATAAAAATATGAGATTAATAATTATGTCCTTTTTTCCGCCAACAATTGGAATTTTTAGTGGTCTAATCGAAGGTAAACTAGGTTTAACTTAAGAAACGAAAGGAAAATAAAAAATGAAAAAACAACATACTATGTCTAAGTTTGCTTTTTTTGCAATGACAGCGTCGCTATTTATTACTGTATATGAATATCCTACATTTGCAGTTGTCGGAAAGTCTTTGATATTTTATCTGTTGCTATGTGGGTTGGGGTGGTTCCTTCCGGTCTCTCTTTGTTCAGCAGAACTAGCGACCATCGAAGGATATCAAGAAGGAGGAATCTATAGTTGGGTAGGCAAACCGTTAGGTGAGAAATATGGCTTTGCTGCATTGTTCTTCCAATGGTTCCAAGTCACAGTCGGTTTTGTCACGATGATTTATTTCATTGTTGGAACGCTTTCTTACGCATTAGAGATACCGGCAATGAATAATGATCCTGTATTTAAATTTTTATCTGTTGTGGGAATATTTTGGATCCTGACCTTTTTACAATTGAGAGGAACAGAAACAACTGCTAAGTTAGCTAAATATGGTTTCAGCATTGGGATCATTCTTCCAGTCTTAGTATTGTTTGGTTGTTCAATCAAGTACTTTATGAGCGGACATTCCATCTCACCACATTTCACACATTCATCGTTTTGGCCAACAAAAGCAACGATTGGTTCATTAACTTCTTTTGTTTTGGCCTACATGGGGGTTGAAGCCTCGGCGACTCATTTTTCTGATTTAGAAGATGGCAAGAAAAACTATCCCAAATTATTGATGCTTTTAGTAATTGTCGGCATCGTGATGAGTACAATCGGCGGGAGTGTTGTTTCAATGGTCTTAACCGGTAATATTTCTTCAAACGAAGGTGTGATGGATACCGCAACAAAATTGATCTCTCCAGGACATGTCAGTTTCTTTGTCAAAATGATTGGTTTTTTAACATCTTTTGGTATTTTAGCTCAAGTTAGTTCATGGATCGTCAGTCCAACTGAAGGCTTGCAATTTGCAGCTACTAAAAATTTATTACCCAAAAAATTAGCTGAAAAAAATGCGAACGATGTTCCAGTAAGAATTTTAATGATCCAAGGGGTCATCGTCACTGTTTGGGCCGCATTATTAACCTTTGGTTCTAGCGGTTCAGGTGGGAATGTTGGTTTTCAAACAGCAATTTCATTAACAGTATTGATTTACTTAAGTGCATATATTTTATTCTTTGTTTCATACTTTGTGATCTTACGTAAACATCAAACATTAGCACGGGAGTTTCAAATTCCTGGTGGAAATTTGGTCAAAGGGATTGTAGCGGGAATCGGATTATTGATTTCTATTGCAGCAGTCTGTACAGCCTTTATTGTACCTTCTACTGTTCCAAGTAGCGAAAGTCACCTTTACTTAATCAGTTTATTGGCAGGATTTATTGTGACCTTAGCAATTCCATTTGTCTTCTATCATTTTTATTCTCGTCCGAAAAAAAGGAGTGCAATAATTGAAAGTGGTGAACAAGCTTGAAAATGGTAAAAAATGAGTTCAAAAATCTTCTGAAAAATAAAATTCTCTTGATATCAGTCATAGCAATCACGTTTATTCCAATTATTTATACATCTGTTTTTGATAAATCCTTATGGAATCCTTATGGCGGAATCAAAAATTTACCGGTAGCTGTCGTCAATGAAGATGAGAATGTTGAGATGTTAGGACAAAAGGTAAATGTTGGCGAACAAGTAATTGATAATTTGAAAAAAAATAATGATTTAGATTGGCATTTTGTTAGTAAGAAACAAGCTGAAAAAGGGATGAAGGACATGGATTACTACACCATCGTTACTTTACCAAAAAATTTCTCGGCTTCAGCAGCAAGTGTAATGAATAATGAGCCTAAAAAAATGGAAATCACTTATACAACTAATGGCTCGTATAATTATATAGGAAAAGAAATTTCTGAAGTTGCTGCGAATGAATTGGAAATGAAAGTTCGCGATCAAGTAGTGAAAGCCTATGTCAGCGCCGTAGATGGTGAGGCAAGTAAAATGATTGGTTCACTAGAACAAGCAGCCGATGGTTCTAATCAGTTGTCTTCTGGAACCAATCAATTAGCAACGGGTATTGGTCAATACACAAACGGAGTCTCTGAAGCTGATAGTGGTTCAGCCAAACTTGCAGCCGGAACAGCAGAACTAGAAGCTGGAGTTGGTCCATTATCTAGTGGTGTCGCTCAATTAGATGCAGGTTCAGAAAAATTGAGTAGCGCATTAAACAGCATCGAAAAGGTCGTAGATACAAATAGAACTAAAATTTCCGAAGTCGATGGCGGGATGGTGACGCTATCAGATGCGGCTCAATCAATGGCTGCCTCGTTGCAAAATTTTGAAAATAATTTGAATCCTGAAGTTCGGACACAATTAAGTAGTCAAATCAAAACAGCACAAGCACAACTGAGTGAGCTAGTCACAAATTCTGAGGAATTGAATCAAGCTTCGGTTGATGCAGCGCAATTAGAAAAACAAAATCAAGAAATATCTGAAAAATTACAAACACTGACTGGTGAAATTGGATCAGTGAATAGTACAATCAATAGCCAAATCAATAGTTTGATCCAAGAAAATGAAGAATTATCAGAGGATTCAAAATCAGCATTGATTCAAAATATTAATCATGTTGTTGATAGCAATCTAGCAACAGCTGAACAGACAATCAATAACAAAGTAAAAGACGTCAATAATAATTTGACTACTTTATCTACACTCACTGCAACACTTGCTCAGCAAGCAAATGAAGTAAGTAATGTTACTAGCAGTATGGCAAAGAATACTAAAAATATCCAAAAAACTTTTAATGAAGTCGAAAAAGGCAGTCAGCAAATTGAGGCAGCGGTTGGAATGGTGCCAGCATCAATGGATGCCCAGACGGTGGTTGCCCAACTCAATCAATTGAGCGCTACACTCAGAACAGCATCAAATGATATTCCGACCGCGCTCTCAGCAGTACAACAATTAGCTTCCGGCAGCACACAATTAACCAACGGATTAGGAGAATTAGAAGCTAAAATTCCAACCTTAAGCAATGGCGTCAGTCAATTGAATTCTGGTTCGGTTCAACTAGAAAATGGATTGAACGAATTGAACGGTAAATCACCGGAATTAGTTGCGGGTGTTGCTAAATTAAAACAAGGTGCAGCAGAATTAGCCAGCGGGTTAGATTCTGGTGTCGATAAAGCTGAAAGCGTAAAAATCACGCATAAAACAATCAATCAATTCACTAACCCAACAAGTTTAAAAAATGATCGCTACTCTAAAGTTAACAATTATGGAGAAGCTTTAGCACCTTATATAATGTCACTAGCATTGTTTGTAGGTTGCATGCTATTCAACTTTATCTATCCCGTTAGAAAATCTTCAATGGATGGTCAATCAAGTAAATCTTGGTGGTTGAGTAAAGTAAGTTTAGGTTTTGTGGTATCAAGTTTAATGGCTTTGATCCAAGTCACAACAATGCTGTTATTAGGCCTACCTGCGTATAGCGTCGTAGCACTTTATGTTACAGCCTTAGTCACAGCATGGTGTTATATGTCGATCGTTATGTTCTTAGCGATGACTTTTGATAATCCGGGCCGATTTGTTGCAATGATTTTACTGGTATTGCAATTAGGCGGGGCTGCAGGAACGTTCCCAATTCAAACACAAGGCAAGTTTTTCCAAATCATCCATCCGTTCTTACCGATGTCGTATTCATTGTATGCTTTTAGAAATGCGATTGCTGGTGGGATCAGTAATGCATTAGTAACAAAAAGTTTTACTGTCATGATCGTATTAATCATTGTCTTCTTGACACTGTTACGTCTATCAATGGACTATTTGCAAAAACATCATTTAAGAGATGTCTCATTATTGAATGATAATCAAGAGTTATTGGCGTTAGAAGTAGATGATCAATCACGTTTATCATCACAAATCCAAGCAAATATTGAAAAAGAGAATGCGGAAAGCGAGGAAAAGAAACATGAATAATGCAAAACAGTTTTTTAAATCATATCGGTTTCTACAGCTTTTGACGGGGCTCACTTATTTGATCATGGCTGTCTTGGCAATGAGGTATACGGAAAAGACGATTATCCAATCGGTTCAGCTAGTCGGAATATTTTCACTGATAAAAGGATTCTTTGAACTGATGAATCGCAAAAAAATCGCATTGCGAACGCAACGTAATCAATATTCCGCGCTGATCATTGGATTTGTTGATATTTTGATTGGGATGATTCTTGTGATGAATACAACATTAGATGTCACTAGTTTGGCGATACTGTTTGGGGTTTGGTTCATCTGTGATTCTGTCATTTCCTTCTTCATGTTAGATTTAGCAAAAATGATCGCAATGCCGTACTATTACATTTCATTGATTGTTGATTTGGTCGGTTGTATGATCGGTTTGCTTTTACTAGTCGGTGGAGAATCGTTGATTATCAATATTCCATCATTGATTGGAAATTACTTCCTGCTATTTGGTTTTACCAAATTGATTGGCGGTGTCATCAATCGAGAGGATTTACATTCTGTTAAAAGTAACACCAAAAAGTGATAAATAAGAATGGCGTAGAATACGACAATCTATAATAATCATTTTAATAGAAACAATTTATAATAAATATTATAAGATAAAGATTTAGATTAGTTAACATGGAATTGATCTTAATCAAACAGGTGTAAAATCTTTTCCGTAGATAGAACGCCTGTATATAAAAAAGCAAACTAAACCTTAGGAGGAAATTATTATGAATAACAATATTCCATTATTTGGATCTAAACAAGCAGAAGGCAATGTGATTTTAAAAAAATTGAATCAGGAGTCAGTTGAACCTGAATTAGCGTATCGCTTGATCAAAGACCAATTGATCGATGAAGGTGATGCACGACAAAATATGGCGACATTTTGCCAAACCTACATGGAACCAGAAGCAACGAAATTAATGTCAGAGACATTTGAAAAAAATGCAATCGATAAATCAGAGTATCCAAGTACAGCAGAAATCGAAGAGTCATGTGTCAATATCATTGCCGATTTATGGAATGCTCCAGACGAAGACAAAAAAATCGGAACGTCAACAGTTGGTTCTAGTGAAGCATGTATGTTAGGCGGAATGGCAATGAAATTCAGATGGCGAGAAGAAGCTCGTAAACGCGGGGTCGATGTCGTCAATCAAAAACCTAACTTAGTCATTTCATCTGGTTATCAAGTATGTTGGGAAAAATTCTGTGTCTACTGGGATATCGAAATGCGTACTGTTCCGATGGATGAACAACACATGAGTATCAATATCGATAAAGTAATGGATTATGTCGACGATTATACAATTGGAATCGTTGGGATTCTAGGAATTACTTACACTGGTAAATATGATGATATCAAGGCCTTAGATGCCAAAGTTGAAGCATATAATCAACAAACTGGCCGTGAGCTGGGAATCCATGTCGATGGTGCCAGTGGTGCTATGTTCGCACCGTTTGTTTTCCCAGAACTAGAATGGGATTTCCGTTTGAAAAATGTCGTTTCGATCAATACTTCAGGTCATAAATACGGATTGGTTTATCCAGGTATCGGATGGATTGTTTGGAAAGATCGCAAATATTTGCCAGAGGAATTAATTTTTAATGTTAGCTATCTTGGAGGCAGCATGCCAACAATGGCCATCAACTTCTCTCGCAGTGCTAGCCAAATATTAGGTCAATATTACAACTTTTACCGTTTTGGTTTTGATGGCTACAAAGAGATCCATTTACGGACTCAAAAAGTTGCTATGAAAGTCGCTCAAGCCGTTGAAGATACTGATTTATTCGAAATTTATAACAATGGTGCAAATATTCCAATCGTCTGCTATAAATTAAAAGAAAATCCAGATATTGCTTGGAATCTATATGATCTAGCTGATCGTTTGCAAATGAAAGGCTGGCAAGTTCCGGCGTACCCATTACCAGAAGATTTAGATGAAGTAGTGATTCAACGCTTCGTTTGTCGCGGCGACTTTGGAATGAATATGGCAGATGCTTTGATTCGTGATTTAAATGCCTCAATCACAGAATTAAATAAAGCCAATGTTTCAATGCATGCTAACGAAGGACCACATACTCAAGGATTTACTCACTAAGGAGGAATAAAGAAGATGAAAACTTTAGCTTTGATTACTTATAAAGAAAATGCAACAGCTTATGAAGCACTTTCTAAATTAAAGACGTTAAATAACTGCAACACAATGAAGGTCAAACAAGCTGCGGTGATTGAAAAGAACCAATCAAATTCTGAAGTGACAATTAAAGACAGCTTGGATTTCCAAAGTGGGAACCGAGTAGCTACTGGTGGTTTGATCGGAATGATCGTAGGGATTCTAGGTGGACCATTAGGTGTCTTATCTGGCTGGATCATTGGTGATTTAGCAGGTGTTGGGACAAACTATGTAAAAACTAAAAAAAACACAACGGTTTTTGATACGGTTAGTCAAAATTTAGCACCAGGTGCTTCAGGATTAATTATTTATATGGAAGAATCCGATGAAACATTGATTGATAGTGTTTTAGTAAATGAATTAGATGGCTGTATTGAACGTTTTGATTATCAAGATGTGAAAGAAGATATTGATCACGCAAATAAATATATGGAGGAGAATTAAGATAAAAGTAAACAAACAATTAGGATTAGCAGCAGCAACTTTAGGAATGGTCGTATTATTAGGTGCATGTGGAAAAACAGAAGATGCCGGAACAGTTGTAGGTGAATCAGGTTCAGAAACAATTTACACAGATAGCTCAGGTGATAATGTAGCTGTGGGGGATGAAACGTTAAAAAATGACGGCTATTTCAAACAAATCGTCACTGACGGAATCGATCCTAAGGTAAAAGATATCGTATCCTATGATACTCAATTCAGCAGTTCAGATTGGGATAAAATCAAATTTGATGTGGATCATGCTAAATTAGTAACGGTAAAAGATTTCAAAGATGAAGATGGCGATACGTATAAAATTGATTTTCCTTTAGAAGTAGAAGAATAGAAAGATATCTATATTAATTAAAAATAATTTAGTAACATAAACCCAAAAGAAAGAAGATGTATAACATGTGTACAAGTATTTTTACAGAAACAAAAGATCGAAAACACGTATTAGCGAGAACAATGGATTATTCTTTCCCACTAGATTTTGATGTCGTTTATTTACCAAGAGCGTATTCTTGGAAGTCATCAGCTGATAATGTTAGCCATGAATCAAACTATGGTTTTTTAGGTGCTGGTCGGTCACTGGGAACTTCTTATTTTGTAGCAGATGGGGTAAACGAACATGGATTGGCGATTGCAGAATTATATTTGCCGCAAAAAGCCGTTTATCAAAAACAAGCTGATGAAAATAAAATCAACTTAGCTCCCCATGAATTTATTACTTGGGCACTAGGTGAGTTCAAATCAATCGCAGATTTGAAAAAGAAATTATCAAAAGTAAATCTAATGGATGTTGCAGCACCATTGATCGATACGATCACTCCTTTGCATTGGATCATTACAGACACAACAGGGAATTGCATGGTGATTGAACCAACCCAAAAAGTTTTACATTTGAAGGAAAACCCAGTGGGCGTAATGACGAATACGCCGCTTTTAGAATGGCATATCGAAAATTTACGGAACTACTTGAACGTACGATCAAAACAATATGAGCCGCAACAATTTGGAAACTATACCGCAAATCCATTTTCACAAGGAACAGGAACAATGGGCTTGCCGGGCGGATATACGCCACCAGAACGTTTTGTACGAGCTGCATTTTTTAAAGAACACATCGACCAAGCAAAAATCGAAACAGAAGCTGTGGCAAATTCAATGAAAATCTTATCAACTGTACAGATTCCTAAAGGTATCGTAGTCACGAGCGACGATCATGAAGATTACTCTCAATATACAGGTATGATGTGTAATGAAAGTAAGACATATTATTATACGGACTACAATAATACAAGAATTTCTAAGGTTGAAATGACAAAAGAACTCTTGGCAAGAACGACTCCCAAAATTTTTGTAGTCAAAAAGGTTGAAGATATGGCAATCTTAAGTGCCGAAAAAGTATCACCTAAAGAAGTAGTAGCCGATTTATCTGACAAAGCCGAAACTGGTTCAACTTTATTAGATATGGTTGGTCAAGAAGTATTAGGTGGGTTGAAATCAGCAAAACAAGGAACCTTGGATGAAGATACTCAGCAAACCGCAGACCAATTACTAGCAGAACTAGGTCAATTTAAAGACAAGTTGGGCAAATGAGAGCCTAGCTATCTCTAAAAGATTCTGTTGCAAAGTTTTATCTAAACGCTTATTTAGCGTAAAATAACAGAAACTAAAACATGAGGAGAATAACGATTCTGTTGCAAAGTTAAAAAAATTAAAAAAGAGTTTCAATTAATTTCTTATTTTATGCTTAGATACCCATCAATATATTCATCTCATAAATCACTGAAAAGCCAAAGAGACAAAGGTCTCTTTGGCTAATTTTATATAAAGCGTGTATGGTCTCAATTCCTTTAATTGTCGAGGAGGCAGTCCTTATGGACTGATATAATTTGTGTCTTTTCTTGATAGGTCGATGATCCTGTTCAATGATATTATTCAGGTATTTATTTGTTCGGTGTTCAGTCCTAGAAAGCAATCTTTCAGAATGGAGTCGATTAAACGCACTACTTAGTGAAGGAGCTTTATCAGTGACAAGAACTCTAGGTTCTCCAAATTGACTGATTAATCGTTTAAAGAAAGCATAAGTTGCTTGTGTTGATCACGTTTTTTTCGTAGCCAAATATCTAATGTTATACCCGAAGAATCAATGGCTCGATACAAATAGTGCCACTTTTCTTTTACCTTAATATAAGTTTCATCCATTCTCCAGGAATCATCAACAGATTTATTTCTTTTCTTCCATATGCAATAAATAACTTTACTATATTCTTGTGCCCATCGATAAACAGTCGTGTGACAACCATTAATCCCACGTTCGTTAAGGATTTTTGAAACATCACGATAACTTAAGTTGTATCTTAAATAGTAGCCTACGGCTACCATGATAATATACTTTTCAAATTGTTTACCTTTAAAATGGGACATGGGTATTCTCCTCGTGTTTTATTTTCAGCTATTTTACGACTAAATAGTCGTTTAGATAAAACTTTGCAACAGAACAGGATATTCTACTCCCAGTTATCTCAGGAACTTTTTGGGGGAATCTATTCGGCATTCCATTAAATGAATCCTTTTATTTGGGACTGATTTTAGCTGCAACATCTGTCAGTATTTCCGTAGAGGTACTAAAAAGAGCTCAATGTTATTAACACAAAAGAGAGGTCAACAATTTTAGGTACATCTGTCGTTGATGACATTTTAGTCGTTCTGATCGTTAGCTTAAGTATGTCATTTTTGGGAACCTCGAATGGTAGCAAACAATCATTAGGTATCATGCTAGTAAAACAGGTATTATTTTTTATAGGAATCTTTTTATTGATACGTTGGGGAACCCCCCTATCTTATGCGTCTTAGTAGTAAACTATTAGCAGAATCTTCAATAATTATTGTTTCATTAATTTTATGTTTGAGTATGTCCTACATAGCAGACTTTATTGGTTTAAGCTCAGTGATCGGAGCGCTTTTTACAGACGTCGCTATTGGGCAAACAAAGGTATATAAAGAAGTGCAATCCAATGTTGAGGCTATCGGTTATGCAGTATTTATTCCCGTATTCTTTGTTAGTATTGGTTTAGAAGTGACATTTACAGGACTAGGAAAACAATTATTTATAATTTTAACTTTTTTAGCGATCCTTTCAAAATTACTAGGAGGAATTTTGGGGCAACAAATTAGCAAGGTTTAATAATCATAGCAGCTTGATGGCGGGTTCAGAAATGATTTCTCGCGGCGAAATGGCATTAATTATTGTTCAATTGGGTGCTCAGGCTCACTTGGTTAGTAAAGAATACTATTCTGCTTTTATACTAGTAATTTTGCTCACTACATTGACTTCTCCATTTTTATTAAAACATTTCACAAAAAAAATCTATTAAAAAAGGGTTCTCACAGAATACCAAAAATTCAATATCATTTCCAACTAAAGGTAATAATTAGTAAGACCAATAAAATAATCAGGCTATCAATAGCCTGATTAATAGAAATTCGGAAAAATTAAATTATTCGAAGGGTATCACTTTGTGATTTTTTTTAGCGATTCATGAGATAAATATATTGATGGGTATCTACGCATAAAATAAGAAATTAATTGAAACTCTATTTTAATTTTTTTAACTTTGCAACAGAACCGTTACTTTTCATATTGAGAGCATTTACTGTTAGACACAGTAGATGCTTAATTTTTTTGCTATTTCGTCTGCTAGCGTAATTTTTATGTTTTATGAATTGTCGTTTCTGACGACAATTTTAGTTACAATTTTATAACGTTCATATTGTATTATTACTTTAGATAAGAAAACGGAGGTGCACAAAATGCTAAATGTTATCAAACATTTCTTAAGCTGCTCCATTTGGTTCTTACTTTTATTGTCTGTCACATAGGTATCTATAAGAAAGTGGTGTAATACATGTATTTAATTTCATTAACTGTATTTTTGATTGGTATCGCGGGTATTATTTATTTTAATAAAAAAAACGACAAGTATTATAAAATATCAGTTTTGGCGTCGCTAGTAGCCTTTTCTCTTTTCTGTGCATTTGCGCCATTTGCATTGTTACAAGATAAAATGACTATAATAGATTCATCTGAAGTACAAATACAGCAACCCCACTCTACTCAGACATCTGATATTATGAATATGGATTATATTGCTAACAATAATGATTAAACTTTCAACCACTAACTTATTAAATGAGTTGGTGGTTTTTTATATCTCACTTCTGTGATAGCGCCAGTTAATGCGCTATCCAATAAATTTCTCTTGTTTATATTAGTGTTAGTATCAAATCTCAGATAACTTTTCGTAGAGACAAAAATAGAATAGAATTTTATTTAACTTCTAATTTTATACTTAGATACTCATTAAGGTTCTGTTGCAAAGTTAAAAAAATTAAAATAGAGTTTCAATTAATTTCTTATTTTATTCGTAGATACCCATCAATATATTCATCTCATGAATCACTGAAAAGCCAAAGAGACCTTTGTCTCTTTGGCTAATTTTATATAAAGCGTGTATGGTCTCAATTCCTTTAATTGTCGAGGAGGCAGTTCTTATCGACTGATACAATTTGTATCTTTTCTTGATAGGTCGATGATCCTGTTCAATGATATTATTCAGGTATTTATTTGTTCGGTGTTCAGTCTTGGAAAACAATCCTTCAGAATGGAGTCGATTAAACGCACTACTTAGTGAAGGAGCTTTATCAGTGACAAGAACTCTAGGTTCTCCAAATTGACTGATTAATCGTTTAAAGAAAGCATAAGCTGCTTATTTATCACGTTTTTTTCGTAGCCAAATATCTAATGTTATACCCGAAGAATCAATGACTCGATACAAATAATGCCACTTTCCTTTTACCTTAATATAAGTTTCATCCATTCTCCAGGAATCATCAACAGATTTATTTCTTTTCTTCCATATGCAATAAATAACTTGACTATATTCTTGTGCCCATCGATAAACAGTCGTGTGACAACCATTAATCCCACGTTCGTTAAGGATTTTTGAAACATCACGATAACTTAAGTTGTATCTTAAACAGTAGCCTACGGCTACCATGATAATATCCTTTTCAAATTGTTTACCTTTAAAATGGGACATGGGTATTTTATTCGTGTTTTATTTTCAGCTATTTTATACTAAATAGTTGTTTAGATAAAACTTTGCAACAGAACCAATCACTGGTACATAACTATAAAAATAGGCCTATTCCTTAGTATTATCTTGACTATCTAATTTATTTAAATACCGATAAATGGTCGTCCGAGATACATTCCATCGTTCCGCAATTGTTTTGATGGGTGTCCCATTATCAACTAATGTTTTTAATAACTCTAAATCCTGAGAAGTTAATTTTTCTGGTCGTCCACCGAATCGCCCCCCTGGCTCTTGCCGCTGCTCGGCCAGCTACAGACCGTTCCAATATTAAATTGCGCTCAAATTCTGCAAAGGCTGCAAATAAATGAAACATTAGCTGTCCATTGGAACTGGATTTATCCATCGTAATATTTTCTTGAAAGCTGTGAAAGCTAACCCTTCTTTCGTTCAATCTATTTACAATAGAAATAAGATCTTCCATATTCCTTCCTAAACGATCCAAGCGCCAAACAACTAACGTGCCTCCTGACCGAACAAAGTCAATCGACATTTCTAATCCAGGTCGAGTACTTTTTGCTCCACTCATATGATCTGTAAATATTTTTCACATCAAAATTTATGTAGACTATCTTCTTGTAGATCTAAATTTTGCAATCCAGTAGACACCCGGGCGTATCCTATTTTCCAAAAAATCACTCCGTTCGAAAAACATTGTACCATAACTTGAAACAAATGTATTAAATGAACATAGAATAATTTATGGGTTTATGAACATTGAATAGTCCTTTTTCTTAATAAATGACCTTAAAAGAGAAAGTGTACAGAAAGGGAACATTTTCTGTACACTTTTATAGAATTCTATAACCTTTACGTGATATACTATTTCATAGTAAACTTAATATAAGGAGTGATATTATGCTTATGACAAAATCTCGATTACAGGGAAGTTCTGTAGTTGTTACATTACCTTCTAGTAACGGAATAAAACCTAAAGAAAATCAAGAATATATTGTAGTATATTCTGATGATGGAACTATTATGTTAGTTCCCAAAATCGACGATCCATTCACTAACGAAAAAGATGCTGAGTATTATGAAAAAGAACCCTGGGAAGAATTAGTGTCTAAAGGAGTGACAAATTTTGACAATTGAAAAAAAGAAATACATTCCTAAAAAAGGAGACCTTGTTCAGATATGTTTCGATACATCTTCAGAAAATAAATATCAAAAAAATTATCAAGGATTGGTTGTCTCTAGATATGATTTTAATCGCAAAACAAATTTAGCAGTTATTTGTCCAATTTCTTCTACTCTTAAAAAATTACCGACGCGCTATACATTACCTAATGAGTTGGATACTACTGGGCAAATACTGATTTCTAGACTAGAAACTCTTGATTTTGAAGAGATAGAAATAAAGAAGATAGAAAGTATTCCTTTACAAGATATGGCTAAAATCGATCAAATTATTGAATACATTTTTTAATTTGAAACTGATTTCGTGAAATATCCAGTCACTTAACCTTGATTTTTGACCAGTTTGACTCAAAAACTTAATGGTTTATAATAAAGTTGTTAGTTCATTAACTAACTCCTTTTAACAAACCGCTAACTGGTTGGAGATTGACTAGTTAGTGATGGGGAAATACTCAAGTGGCTGAAGAGGCACCCCTGGAAAGGGTGTAGGTCAGTGAAATGGCGCGAGAGTTCAAATCTCTCTTTCTCCGTATCGGGGATCATTGCTGAAAGTGTGCTATGAAAATCGATGATACTCAAAAACTCTACAGAAATAGACTGATGGAAGGCGGATAATCCCATCAGTCTATTTTTTTATTGCTAAATGTCATTTTCATTCAAATATATGAATAAAACAGGATATTGTTTGATAGAACACAATATAATTGCTATAATTTATGTAATGTTAATGACTCATTACTCTTTCAAAAGAGCGACAGAACTCAGGTACCTTGGGGAAGTGTAGATTGAGTAAATTCTGTCGCTCTTAAAATTATACTAACATTTAGTAATAAAATTCACAATCAGTATTTGTACTTTTAGCTCAGTTGGTTAGAGCAGACGGCTCATAACCGTCCGGTCGTAGGTTCAAATCCTCCAAGGTACATAAAAGTATTCCTGTTAGAAATAATCAAAAAAGACCCTACCAACCAATGGGGTCTTTTTTCTATTATTTAAAATGATTATTCTTTTTTAACCATCTATTTTTTCAAATTTCATTTCATTTATGATTTCGGATAACTCCTCTGGGTCGACTGTTTCGATCTCATTTTCATTAAAAAGATCCTCTGGGAAAGCCGTCTCTTCTGTAGTATATTCAGCCTCATTTGTATTCTCTGATTCTACATCTGATGCTGAAAAGTTCTTCTCTTCTTCTGTTGAATCTATAAAACTGTCTTCAACATTCTCCTCGACTACAATAGTCGCTTCTTCGAGAAACCGATTTTTACGTTCTTCTTTTAGTTCCTCCTGCTTCAATCTAATCTCTTCATCAAAAGACTCGTCTTCTTTAGAATCTACAAAGTTGAAAAAGTGTTGGACTATCCTATCTTTCATACTGAGTTGATCGATGTTTTCTAGACTTTTATCGGGATTAGCCTGTTCGCGTTCACTTATAAATACATCTTCTACCAAACAGGAATGATTTATTAGTACTTTCATATATGCTAATTCTGATTCTACAAAGGTTAGTTGATGCGCCTGCTTAGAAGTTATCCCTCTTAAATTATTCAACCATTCATAGGATGTAAAATAATTTAAAAGGAACAAAAGAGCAATAACTATTAGGGGTGTAATCCAAAAAGCAATTGATAACACCACGTATTTTTGAAGGAAAATAAAGACTACTGGAATGATGGCTAATTTTACCAGTAGCGCATTTAGCTTTCTTTTTTCTGTTTGATTTTTGAGAACTAGACCTATTTCAGTTTGTAACGTATCGATTGCTGGAATCGTTAAATTATAGTGGGCTATCATTATCATTAGTTTTTGTTCATAGCGTCTCGTTCTTTTCTTAATAAACACTCGACGAAAAAGATACATTAAAAAAGGGATCGTCAGTAGAATGGATCCCTCATAAACAAAAAATAAAGTAGCTGGATTTAACTGACTAACAGAATCAAATAGAACTCTGGAAAAGAGATTGCTCAACCCTATCAATCCAGTAATAAATGAAATCAAAAACAGTGTTGGAAAATACCAAAATGAATGAATTCCTTCATAGTATATTTGCTTGAATAAGTTATTAGATATTGATTTTCTCAATTTAAAACACTCCTACCTTTAAAATTTACTTTTCATATTTTCCAACAACACGATATATAGCCTTTCTATACAAAAAGAGTTAACGTTCTAAAAATTAACTGCTCATTATTTTTCAATTTATTCTCATGATAATATTGTTGCAATCTCTCAAAAGCTTGTTTGGAGAACTCAATTTCTGTCGCTAACTCAAGTAGCCTGAGTGCTCTTGTAGACCGTCCTTTATCTTTATAGTGACTGGATAGTGTATACAAGTAGTCGCTCAATTGCTCTTTGGACAGATTATTGTCAAAAATAGCTTTGAATTCATTTGACTCCAAGTAACGGAATAAAATTTCTCTAAAAAAACTATTTTCATAAATAGTCAGGAAATTATTATTATCATATTCTTCTAGAATATGATTTAATTTCAATAAACAAGTTTTTATATTAATAGCTCCTCTTTGCCGTTGTACATCGTATGTAACATCTACAAGATATTTCAGATTCGTCCAATCAACGCTATTAGATAGTTTCCCCATACGAGAGATCCTTGTTAAAATTAATATTGCTTCCTGATTTCTAGTTCTAGCTAATGGAAAAACCATTTGAATAGCCGCATCTGATCCTATTTCATCGTGTTTTATCCAATAATTAAATAAGTATCTATCCACAGAATCAGCTTGTTTCAAATCATTTAACAAGTTCATATTCTCAGATTCGGTTAATTCTGAAAAATAATAGTCTAAAATATTCTTACTGTATTCTGAAGATTGTTTTTCTAATTTATTTTTACAAGCATTCATTCTCAACCAATTTTTAAAAGTAAACCAGTTATTGTCAGCTCTAAAAAGTTTTAATTCATTCAGTTCTTGTTGTGTTACTGAATAAGAACATTTTGGAGTTTCGAGTATCTTTTTATAAGAGATATCTAATCTTTCAATTCCTATTTTGTTTATATTCAAAAAATTCTCAATTACTGAATCACTCAGTAAGACCGTTCCTATAGCTGTATAAGCCACTCCTAATGGTTTGTTCTCTATAAATAAATCGGTAAAATGGTAGACCTCTTGTTCTTGTTTATTAAAATCGAGCGTATTCTCCATTGAAACTATTCGGAAATATTTTTTTATTATTCGTAGATAGGTAACATATACTCTGTAAAAAAAGTGGGGAAACACATCTAACCTATTTCTATCATCGAACTTCTCAATCGTATCCTTCATTCCACTAATGAGAGGCCGAAAATTTATCAATTTGAAGTAATCTTTTATTACCGGAAATTCTTTTAAAAATGGATAAATGAACCACTGTGTATTTGCTACTAAATCTCTTCCTAAAAATAGTTCTGAGATATCAAAGTTTATTATTTTTCTCATATCATCTATATACCCAAAGAAAACAAAATCACTAAAATTAAATAGTCGATTTGTTCTCACATTAATTACAGTCATTGGATAGTGAAAAATCGGTACTTCCTCACCACTTACTAATTTTGCTTCTTTAGATTTCGATATCAATTGACTATCTTTCAATAGATAGGGTTTTATTAAACGTAAATGTTTTAACGCCCTGTCCGTTCTAGCTTTTAGTACAAAGCAATTATCCGGTAAAATATCTAATGCTGCTTGAAATTGATAGGCTTGTCTAAAGTAATTCAACGATGTTGTATTAGCAATCGACACAATATTTTCTAATGGCTTTTGCTCAATAATTTTTATATCATTTTCTAACAGATTTTTTTTTAGGCCCGGGAAGTGAATAAGTTCATCTTCCCATGTACTAATAACAATACCTGAAATATAATTTTCTTTCCGCATTATCGTCAACTCATTGACTATTAATTTGAACTCTAGCTCGTCTCGAATCGCCCCACAAACAACAGCCCAGATTTCCTTGTCCATAATATTCTTCCTTACTACCATATTTTTTTTGAAATGCTCAAATTTCTATAGTTGATTTTCCATCCTAGAGCGTTTAAATTATCAATGCCAAAGTTAGTCAATATATGGTTAAAATCTTCTTTGTTAATTTTTTTCGGTTGAAATTTTGTTCTATTATTATCTGTCATTATAAAATTTAAATGGAGTCTTGCTGATTGATTATCTAATTTTATATTTAAAATACCTCCATAAGGCAATGCATATGGATGGGTATCATATTCACCGTTACTATTAAATACAAAATTTCCTAAACTGTATAAAACATCTTTCTCATTTATTATATCGACAGGTTGTAGACAGTGTGGACCATGGCCTACAATCAAATCGGCTCCTGCTTGAGTTAATTTATTAGCCCATATTTTTTGAGTATTATTCACTGACATAAAATCAACACCCCAATGTGCTATGACAATAACTTTAGTTGATTTATTTTCAGTTTTCACATCTGTAATCGCATTGCAAAGTTCTTCAGACAAAGGATTACCACCCAAATGTTTATCTATTGAATACATTCCATACTCTAAGTAT
>NZ_CP189994.1:0-455658 GCF_050310005.1 Enterococcus sp. 22-H-5-01 | reverse complement strand
CTGTACCTGTGGAGCAATCGATCAATTTTGCAAATAAATTGAGAGAAGTTACAAGTGGTAAGCAGGTTGTACTTGATTTGATGCCTGAAACCGGTCATGCTGGTGGTGGACCAGAATTTTTGGAAAAAGAACATATTCAACCAATTCTGACATTTTTTAACACGTTAATCAAATCTTAAGGGTGGCGATGACCTTCCATCCTTTTCGTATATAAAAAAGAAGGAGTGATAAACATGTATCAACTCATCTGGCATCAAGTATTTTCTAATTATCATAATCTATCCTTTGCACCAAATAATCGAACAGAAACCCTTCGTATCAAGCAAAATCTTTCAGGAGATGGTGTTCGTGTTGAGTTTTCTAATCGTTATGACAAAGAAAGCATGAAAATGAAGTGGGCAAAAGTCTCCACTGACCCTCAGATGGCGAACGCAATATTCCTCACACTGAATAAGGAACAGGCCTTTGCGATTCCTGCTGGTCAATCTGGTTGGTCTGATGTTGCAGAAATCAATGTACCAGCAAAGGCCAACATCTATATAGCGTTAGAAGTGATGAATGAGGCAAACAACTTAGCTACTTCTGCACATAGCTTTTCTGATCAAATATTTCAAACAAATATTGATGACTTTAGTACGAACTTTGTGTATGGAATCACCTCTGTTGCCCTTCAAACAGAGAAGCATGGTGTAACAATTGGGTTTTTTGGAGATTCTTTGACCAATCAAGGCTATTATGCGGATGCTGCAACAATCAGTTTGTATGAAAATCTTGAGGGGGTATCAGCCATCAATGAAGGGATATCTGGGAATAGATTATTACTGCCAGGGACTTCCCAATCTGAATGGAAGGATAGCTTTGGGCAGTCTGCTGTGGAGCGTTTTAGTCATTTGGTCAAGTACCATCCTGATGCGGCCGTAGTTTTGATTGGTGACAATGATCTCTATCAAGTGGGGACAGACAATCAAGCTGAAATGCCCACGGCTGTACAAATGATCACTGCTTTGCAGCGTATCAAAAATGAAGCAACGGTTTCAGGTATCCTGCCAATATTTGTCACGTTAACACCGTTCAAGGATGCATTATCAGGGGAGAAAGAGGCTTGGTCTTCAGAGAAAGAGACCATTAGAAACCAGGTGAATGATTGGATCAGAGAGCAAAAAAATAGGATTGATTTGGATCGATTTACCAAGGATGTCTCAGATAGTCGAAAACTTGCCCCTCAATTTGATTCAGGCGACCATTTGCATTTTTCTATATCTGGCGGAAAATTAATTGGTTCGTTTATGGCAGAACAAATAATACATTTACTAAAAGAAAGGTGAACAAAGGATGAAGCTAAGCATTCTAGCAACAAAGGGGTTGTATCAATTATCGACAATCAACCGAAAGAAATTCAACAAAACGTTTTTTATTGAGGGAGAAATAAAAAAAATACACGGGGTAAACTACTCTGAAAGCAATGATAAAAAGCAAGTGTTAGATATTTATACTCCTGATATTTTGGGGAAATATCCGGTTGTCGTGCATGTACATGGCGGTGGGTGGACGCTAGGTGATAAAGATGACAATAGTGGGTATTGTGCGTATATTGCTTCCAAAGGATATGTTAGTGTAGGGGTCAATTATACCTTAGCACCTAAAGCCCCACATCCAACACAAGAAAGAATCGTATGTGATGCGTTTAGGTGGATTGCGCAAAATATTGAAACGTATGGGGGAGACCCTGATCGAATCTTTTTATCGGGAGATTCTGGTGGGGCCCATTTAGTTTCTACAGTGGCCAATGTGTGTACGAATCCAGTGGCTGCTGACATTTATGACGTTGAACCACCTTTAGAGAGTACACACATTTCTGGAATGATTCTGTTCTATGGTGCATATGATTTTTTGAGTGCGAAATACGCAGATTTTCCTTTCATAAAAGTGAGCTATGAATCATTTTTGGGTACATTGGATGATCAAAAGGACTATCAGCGAATGAAAAGAGCATCCCCCATCTATTATGTAACGAAAGACTTTCCAAGAAGCATTCTGCTTTCAGGCGCAATCGATGGGTTGCATGCTTCTCAGACGTTAAAATTCGCAGAAAAATTGCAAGAAAAGAATGTATCCACGACTGAGGTATTTTTTGATAAGACACGCAAAGATGCTGTTCATGGGTTTATGGTAGACTATAGTCGGGCTTGCACCAAAGCATCCATGGAAAAAATATTAATCTTCTTAAATGAAAAATAAATGGGAGACAATATAGAAACACCCCTCAAGCTGATTCAGTCTTGAGGGGTATTTCTATCTATACAGGTACTTGACGACGAGTTCTTCGCTTTTTTTGCTCTTGGCATGATTTTCATCACAAGTGTTTGACTAATGCTGCGCAAAAGAAACCATCACATACTCATTTGGAATGTAGCGTATAAATGTATGCTCAAACAAACGACCATTATCAGTATAAGTGATGTTTTCAATTTCACCTACACAGTTATTCTCACCTAAATCTAAATTGGTAAAGTCATGCGCATTTGCTGAGACCACTTTCATTATTGATTTAGAAGCAGCAATTTTAAAATCAGCGTGGGTATCAATGTACGCATAAATAGATCCGGTTGCAACCTTTTTATCGATTGGGCCAAGAATACTTTTTTTGAAATAGCTCGTATCATACATCATCTTTTTCCCATTGATGACCCGAAGACGTTCGATCTTATAGATTCGCTCGCCTGCATGGAAAGAAATCAATTCAGCAAGCGCCTCAGAAACCGTCAATTCGGTAAAATCAATCAGTTTTGAGGAAGTGCTGATTTCATTATAGCTTGATAGTTCTTTTAATCCGTGAAAGTTTCCCGTTCGGAAAAAAACTTTATCTACTTTCGATGTCTCTAACACAACAACGCCACGCCCTTTTACACTGTGGACCAGTCCTTCATTGTTCAGTTCAGCGATTGCTCGACGAATTGTGTTACGACTTGTCTTAAAGCGTTCAACTAATTCTAATTCAGTCGGCAGTAACATGGTATCATTATAAATACCTTCTCTCACTTCGTCTTTGAGTTGCGTATATATGTCGAAAAATTTATTTGCAGCCATTCAAAATACCTCCTTGCTTTATCTATTATACCATATAGAAATAATCTGTTTGAACAAATTATTTCAACATTTGGCTAATTTACTATTGAATATTTGTTTAAACAAATATAAAATGTATGTAAGGGGTTTCTTAGCTAGCGCAAATTCCATGATAAAAAGAAGGTTGTCCAAGGGAGGAAAAAGCAATGCAAGAAAAACAAGCCAAAGAGATTGCAAATCATACACTGGAAGCAATAGGCGGAAAAGAGAATATTTCAACTGCATTTCATTGTGTCACACGATTACGTTTTGTTTTGAAAGATGAATCAAAAGTAGATTTGGATAAAATCAAGCGTATTCCCGGTACTATAGGATTTCAGAAGTCAGGAGATCAATACCAAGTTATCATTGGACCTGAGGTTGGTACTGTGTTTGATCAGTTTAATATTGAGAATGATGTGAAAAATGAGAGGGATGATAATTCTACTGAAGGGGCAGTGAAGAAAAAAATCACCCTTAAAACAATTGGTAGTCGCATACTTGACGCTATGGTGGGAAGTATCACGCCTGCATTACCAGCCATTATCTGTGCTGGGATGATCAAAATGATACTAATGATTTTAGGACCAGCTATGATTGGTCTCCTTTCAATGGAAAGTGGCACATATCAAGTGTTAAATTTTGTGGGAGATGCTGGTTTTTATTTTTTACCGGTATTTCTAGGATATACTAGCGCGAAGAAATTCAGTACAAATCCAATCATCGGGATGTTGATGGGGAGTGTACTCATTGCGCCATCCTTCATGGATAGTGTTGCAAATGGTACAGCATTAACTATTTTCAGATTGCCTGTGACGCCAGTGAACTACTCTAGTACTGTTATACCAATCATTTTGATTGTATGGATTATGTCATATGTTGAAAAGTTTTTCGATACCTATATTCCGAATAGCTTTAAAATGATTTTTGTCCCTGTATTGACCGTTTTAGTGATGATTCCTTTGGCGTTCGTTGTGCTAGGACCAATCGGCAGTATCTTTGGCAATTATATTAGTGCTTTCCTACTTTGGACACACCAAGTATTTGGGCCTCTCGGTATTGGCTTGATTGCGGCAGTTTTTGCTCTTTTGATTGTTACTGGTATGCATCATGCAATCAATATGGCTGTCTTAGTCACTATGGCATCTACCGGATATGATGAAGTTGTCTTTGTAGCTGTGGCACCAGTTGTGATTGCTATTGCAGCGGCCGCTCTTGCGTTTGCATTGAAATCAAAACAACTTGAAAACAGAAGTTTAGGATTTTCTAGCTTTGTCTTGCAAGTGATAGGTGGGATTGCGGAGCCCACACTTTATGGTATTATGATTCCCTATGTGAGACCGTTTATTGCAGAAGCGATCGGGGCGTTTTGCGGCGCAGTTTATATGGGATTCATGCACGTGAAGTTTTATGCGTTGACCGGATCAAATATTTTTATCTTAGCTGGGTTTATCCATGAGGATTCAACAAACTTTGTTCATGCGGTTATCGGTTGTACAATCGCATTTGTTGTTACATTTGTACTTGTGTGGGTCATTGGGTTTAAAGAGAAAGAACAAGAAACTTTTGAATAGGTAGTGAGTAGAATGATTTCAACGTTAATTACGAGAGCAGATGATTTTGGCTCAAGTAATGCCTCTAATCAGGCGATTTATCAAGCAATAAAAAAGGGGAACTACATTAAGAATATCTCCTGTATGGCTGTCGGTCCAATGATGGAAGCTGGTGCTGAGCTCTTAAAAAGTATGTCAGCAAGAGATGTTTCAATCGGTATGCATGGTACGTTAACGTCTGAATGGACGTACTTAAAGTGGTTTCCGATGACAGATACTAAGCATATTCCTTCATTAATCACAAAGGACGGGACCTTCCCATCAGAATTTGATAGTCAAAATCGAGAAATTGATCCTGACGAAGTTCTGATAGAATTTTCTGCCCAGCTGGATCAATTAACAAGACTGGGTCTTCATATCAGTTATTTTGACACCCATATGATGCCAGAATTATTCTATCCGGTATTAATCCCCGCGTTAAAAGAGTGGACCCAAAAAAAAGGGCTTATTAACCATCTGGATTGGTATACTTTGAAACAAAATTTGGGTCCCCATAGTTATCATACAGTCACTGAAGGATATAATCTCTGGAAAAATTGGTTGGAGAGCTTAACGGATGACTATCGATTTACATTGATGCACCCAATGATCCATAGTAGAGAAACCTTGTCCTTTTCCAATGATCGATCGGGTATAGGCATGGTTGGGGCGTATCGGGCAAATGAATATGATTTGTTGATGTCAGGTCTACTCGATAAATGGTGTGATAAGAAAGCAATCCAACGCGTTTCTTATGAATATGCTGAAAGTCACTTGATGAAACACTATACGGAGGCGTAAACATGCACGCACAAGAAATTGATAAGCACACATGGTTGATTACCCGTGGTGAAGGACAAGCGTCTATCCATACCTATCTTCTCGAGGGGAAAGATAAAGCGGCAATCATCGATACTGGGCTTGAACCTGAAGAACTCAGAGAATTTACTGAACGATACACGGACAAACCGCTGATTGTTTTACACACCCATGGACATATCGATCATATAGGCAATGATCAACAATTTGATGAGGTGATGTTGCATCCGGCAGATTTTGCATTGTATCGTTTACATTCATCTGGAACATACCGAAAGAATTTTTTTCAAGCGCAGTATGAAAGCATCAAACAATATGATCCGCTTGAAGCGAAGCGCTATGCAGAAGTGCACAATTATACGCTAAACCAAGATGTACATTTGATCCCGCTTGTCGACGGTATGACCATTGATCTTGGGAATAGGTATGTAAAAGTGATTGAAAATCCAGGGCATACGCAAGGATGTGTCTCGTTTTTTGAAGAAGCGCGGTCTTTCATTTTTACTGGCGATATGGTGTGTGAATTAGGAGTTTTGATGCACTTTCCAGAAGCAACTTCTATGAAAACTTATAAAGCAAGCCTTCATAAAATAAGATCATCGATGACCGATACGTTTAAATTATTTGCTGGTCATCAAAGTACTCCATTAGGAATTGACTGGGTAGACCAGTATATTGTTTGTGCAGAAGACCTGATCAATCTTGGCAAGTCAATGATTAAAGATGACCCATCAGTTCAAAGAGATAATCAAGTTTCGATTTATGTAAAAGACAGTGCGACAATTTCCTATGCTTCGAGACAATTGTCACTAGCCTTCGATGAAGGAAAAAAACAGTGAAAAGAGAAACTATTCCTACTCTCACGGAGAATGGAAGATATATCGTAAAACGGGAAAACGATATGAATCCAAAACAGATGATGAACCATCTGTTTTGGATTTTTTGTGTAAAGGGAAAAAATGATAAGAAATAAACCAATGACTCAGTATAATCATTCAGATTTTATCTATTGTTGATGCGGCTAGATAAAATTATACCTATTCGCATATTTTAAAAAACAGTCTTTTTACTTAATAATTAAAAAGAAGAAAGGTCAGAACTCAATTCAGGAACAAACAAATGAATAAAAGAAAACAATTTCTACAAATGAGATTGTGTTTAACTTCTTAATTTTTAATTATTTTTCAGTATAGAACAGTAAAAAAATGAAAATTTTAAAGAGATACGAAATATGTAAACAGCAATTCTCAAATATTAACTCAAAAACAATAGAAAAAAATAATCAGTATTTTTGTTGGATAACATTCAAAATAAATAAAATGACCAATAGTTACTGTTTATATTGAAAAGCATAAAAAAATGAATGAAATTATTAAAAAAATACACTTGAAAATAATTGTCATAAAAAAAGTGATTGCTAGAATTAGTTTTATATATAGCTTTTTGTCACCATTCGACAAAGCGGAAAGTTAGTGTTTGAATTTATGTTCAATTAATCACAAAACGTTATTAATTATTTGAAAAGGATAATATTTTGCAAAATTAAGACTTGTCTATTAAGTACTGCCGACTAGTCTGTATAAAGAAACTAGAAAAATAATTATTCATGTATTTATCGGATAAACCGATTAAATAATAAAAAGTAAGGAGGAAACAAAATGTTGCTGAAAGACAAAAAAATAATTATTCTTGGCGACAGAGACGGTGTGCCTGGTCAAGCAGTTGAAGAGTGTGTGAAACCACTTGGTGCAGATGTCGTATTCTCATCTACAGAATGCTTCGTCTGAACGGCTGCGGGTGCAATGGATCTGGAAAATCAGAAAAGGGTCAAAGAACTTACAGAAGAATTCGGTGCAGAGAATATTGTGGTTATTCTTGGCGCATCTGAAGGTGAAGCTGCGGGATTAGCGGCAGAAACTGTAACGGTAGGAGACCCCACATTTGCCGGTCCATTAGCGGGAGTCCAGTTGGGACTAAAGGTATACCATATCTGTGAATTAGAAATGAAAAATGAAATCGATCCTAAGTTGTACGAAGAACATGTTGGCATGATGGAGATGGTACTGGATATTGAGGATATCGCCAATGAAATGACCGAAGTCAGAAGCCAAACAAGTCAATAGTTTTCGTATAACTTTTTATGACTTTGAATAAATCTGATTGGGATTCAATTTTTTTAAGCAGTACGAAAAGTGTTACAAATGACATTTTACAACAGAAATCTTAGACGATGAAAGGAGTACAAAATGAAATTAGATATCGCAAATTTTTATGTCGAAGAAATCAAATTTGGCGAAGAAACTAATTATAGCGATGGTATTTTAACTATCAATAAAAAAGAAGCTTTGGATGTAGTATTTGAAGATGAACACATAACGGAGGCCGAGCTTTATATTGTGAATCCGGGAGATGAAGTCCGTTTAGTACCAGTTAAAGAAGCAATTGAGCCGCGCTATCGAGTAGGCGGTGGTCCAGTTTTCCCAGGTGTCACTGGAAAATTAATGCAAGCAGGGAACGGTGTAACTCATGCTTTAAAAGATATGAGCGTTCTAGTTGTTGGTAAACATTATGGTGGATTTCAAGATGGATTGATCGATATGAGTGGTGAAGGAGTGAAATATACTTATTATTCACAACTGAAAAATGTAGTTTTAGTAGCTCACACAGATGAAGAATTTGAATATCATGAACAGCAGAAGAAAAATAAAGTTTTAAGATGGGCAGGAATGCGTTTAGCCGAATATATCGGAGCCTGTACAAAAGGATTGAAATCTGATGAGGTAGAAACTTTTGAGCTATCTCCGATTACTAAACGCGATCCAGCTACCAATGAATTACCAAGTGTCGTATTTGTATTACAGCCACAATCTCAAATGGAAGAGATTGGATATAATGATTTGAATTATGGATGGGATTGTAATTTGATGCTCCCAACTTTGATGCATCCTAATGAAATATTGGACGGTGCAATGATCTCGGGTTCATTTATGCCGTGTTCTTCAAAGTGGTCTACGTATGATTTTCAAAATTTTCCAATGATCAAACGTCTGTACCAAGAACATGGAAAGTCGATCAATTTTTTAGGTATCATCATGTCAAATTTAAATGTAGCCTTGGAACAAAAGGAAAGAGCGGCTCTTTTTGTAGCTCAAATGGCTAAAAATTTAGGCGCCGATAGTGCTGTAGTAGCCGAAGAAGGATATGGGAATCCGGATGCTGACTTCACTGCGTGTTATGTTGCATTGGAAGATGCGGGTGTTAAAACAGTTGGTTTGACTAATGAATGTACAGGACGTGATGGAGCGAGTCAACCGTTAGTATCAATGGATGACAAGTGTGATGCCATTGTATCTACAGGAAATGTCTCAAGTTTGATTGAATTACCACCGATGAAGACCAAGACCGTTTTAGGCGAATTAGAATCCTTAGCGCGAGATGGACTTTCTGGTGGTTGGTCAAATGATGAGCTGTTAGGGGCCTCAGTTAAAGAGGATAGCTCGATCATTATGGAAAATAATGCTATGTTTTGCGGCGATCAGGTAGTAGGATGGTCGACTAAAACAATGGTTGAATTTTAAGGAGGATAAAATGAAAGCGATTTTATATATTAACCAATTTTTTGGTCAAATTGGTGGAGAAGAATTTGCAGACCACGAACCTGAGATTTGGGAAGGGTTGGTTGGTCCGGGGATTGCATATGCCAATGCGTTGAAAGAGGAGATTGAGATCACCCATACGATTATTTGTGGCGACAATTTTATGGGATCAAATACTGAAGAAGCGGTCAAACGAATTTTAGAATTTTTAGCAGATAAAGAATTTGATATCTTTTTTGCGGGACCAGCTTTTCGTGCTGGACGTTACGGGTCAGCGTGTGGACATATCTGTTCCGCCGTGCAAAAAAAATTTGGAGTACCAGCTATCACTTCTATGAATGAGGAAAATCCCGGTGTCGAAATGTTCCGTAAAGAAATGTACATTTTTAGAGGCGGAGCAAGTGCAGCTGCCATGAGAAAAGATGTAAAAAGAATGACTGCTTTTGCTTTGCGATTGTTGCGTGGAGAAACATTGAGTTCAGCTTCGGAAGAAGGATATTTTGGTCGCGGTGTAAGAGATCAAGTTTGGTTGGAACCTAAAGTCCCTGCGACCGATCGAGTGATCGATATGTTGTTGAAAAAAGTAAATGGTGCAGAGTATCAGTCTGAATTGATTATTCCTAAATCTGAAAGAGCACCGATTGCATCGGCTATTCCTGCAGAAAAGCTGGCTAAAATGAAAGTGGCCTTGGTCACCTCAGGAGGGATTGTACCAGTAGGCAATCCGGATCGGATTCAATCTGCTTCAGCAACAAAATGGGGGAAATACAATGTTGAGGCTATGGATAAGTTGGCAAAAGGTGAATTCATGACGATACATGCTGGTTTCGATCCTGCAGCAGCAAATGATGATCCGAACGTAGTACTTCCATTGGATGTTTTGAAGGAATATGCAGCTGAAGGAAAGATCGGCGGAGTGTATCCATATTTTTATGCAACTGTCGGTACTGGAACGACTCAAGCAGAAGCAACACGTATGGGTCAAGAAATTGCAAAAGAATTGATCGATGATGGTATTCAAGCAGTTATCCTAACTTCCACCTGAGGAACCTGTACTCGTTGCGGTGCAACGATGACCAGAGAAATTGAAAAAGCTGGCATTACAATTGTTCAAATGGCCAATCTGATTCCAGTTGCGCGAACAGTTGGAGTAAACCAGAATCGTTCCAACAATTTCAATTCCTTATCCATTAGGAGATCCGGCAACACCAAAAGAGGAGCAACATCGCTTGCGCTATCATCGGGTTGGAGTGGCACTAGATGCATTAACAACAGAAATCGATGAGCCAAGTCTTTTTGAAGTGAAAATTTAATCAATATCTAACGAGCCGTTTCAAACGGCTCGTTTAATTAGAGAACTTAAAAAAGGAGATTCACTATGAAAAAAATCCAGTCTTTTACGTTTCTCTTTTGATTACCGTTGCCATTGTAGTAATTGGATTAACCATTCCGAAGCCTTTTGCTTTAGCTATGAATGCCACAAAAGCATTTTTGGTAGATACATTTGGGTGGTTTTATTTGATTGCTATGTTTGTTTTTGTCATATTTTCGTTAATGATCGCCTTTAGTCGTTTTGGGAATATCAAATTAGGTCCAGATGATTCCGTACCCGAGTTTAGCAATAAATCTTGGTTTGCGATGCTCTTTGGAGCAGGAATGGGGATAGGCTTGGTTTTTTGGGGAGTTGCAGAACCACTAAATCATTTTTCTACATTTGGTGGAACGGAGCAAGCCGCTGATTTAGCGATGCAAAAATCATTTTTACATTGGGGCTTTCATCCTTGGGCAGCCTATTCCATTATAGGCTTGGCATTGGGTTATTTTCAATTTAGGAAAAATACTCCGGGTCTGATTAGTAGTATTTTTTTACCGTTATTAGGTGAAGAAGGGGTTAAAGGTCCTATTGGAAAACTGATTGATATTTGTGCGGTGTTTGCTACAGTCGCGGGAATTGCTACGTCCCTAGGACAAGGTACCTTACAAATAAATTCTGGGCTAAACTATCTATTTGATATTCCGACTACTAGACTAGTCCAAATAGTGATCATTGTAGGGTTGACGATTGTGTATACTTGGACCGCTGTAAGTGGGATCGATAAAGGGATCAAAATTCTATCGGATATTAATCTATATTTAGCTATTGCTATCTTAGTTGGAGCATTTATCGTGGGACCTAAAATTATGTCCTTGAATATTTTTACGAATTCTTTTGGTGGATATATTAATAATTTTGTATCAGAAAGTTTTTCCATCAATCCATTCGGTGATAATTCTTGGTTAGGTTCATGGACCATTTTTTATTGGTCGTGGTGGATTGCTTGGGGACCTTTTGTTGGGACCTTCATTGCTAGAATTTCTAAAGGTAGAACGATCAAAGAGTTTGTTTTAGGGGTTATCATTGCTCCTTCAATGGTTTCCTTTATCTGGTTTTCGATTTTTGGAAGTTTGGGATTGAATTTGGATAGTGAAATTATTGATCAAGCTAAGCAAGTGACAGAAACAGCGTTGTTTGTGGTGTTTGCAGAGTATCCGTTAGGTATGCTATTTTCTATTATTGCAATCTGTCTTTTATGTACATTTTTTATTACCTCAGCCAACTCTGGTATTTTTGTGCTATCCATGTTTTCTTCAGAAGGCGATTTGAACCCAGGAAATGATAAAAAGATTTTATGGGGAATCATTCAAGCATTATTAGCGTTGGTGTTATTAATGACGGGAGGATTGGATGCCTTACAAACCTGTTCGATCGTAGCGGCATTGCCATTGACAGTCATCATGTTGTTGAGTGCTGGATGTTTACTTAAAGCATTAATAAGTGAAGCTAGGGATAAAAAGAAAATAAAAGAAATACCTGTTGTGAACAATGAATGAACAGTTGGACAAAATGGTAAAAATCATTGTATTGATCACTATAGGCACTGACCTTTCATCAAGGGGAGAATCAAATTAAACACGTTACGCATGAATGAATTGCTAATAGTAGTCAGAGAATTTCATGTGCTATCAATAATGAGATGAAGGTTGTTTTACTAGCAAAAACGGTCTATTTAGCTTGTGTTGATACATTTTTTTCTTTAATTTGTAGGTTGGAGGAGGAAATATGAGTGAGAAGGTAACCGTATGGACAAAGCAGCATGCAGCTATTTTACGAGATATAGAAGAAAATAATCGTTATATAGTAAAAAAAGAGTACATTCAACAGAAGATGGAAGAGTATAGCGACCTTTATTTAGAAGCTTATGGATGGTATTTCAAAGCTGCGTCAAAAATTATTCCCCCGCCCAAAGACGTGCGTTACCCTATTTGGGTCTCATTGTCTCCAGAAGAAGCAATCCACAATAGTGAAGGAAATATAAGATTAGAAATTGTAATTGAAAAGAGCCATCTGCTCATGGTTGATTTGTTGAAGTGGGGAAATATCGTTAATCATTTATATATTCCTAAAAATTTAGCCGATCAAAAAGAACATGATCAATTGTTAAAAACTTATGGAATCGATGATTGTACCGCATACATGACACCATTTTACCCAAATATCAAACAGAAAATCAAAAAGAGTCATGAACGTTTATTTGATGACTCAAGTATTTTAGGTGAAGAGAAGGTAGGAACGATATGGGAAATTCGAAAAGAATGGATTACCAAAATAATTCGGTAAGACTGTATACTTCACAAAATACAATTGTAATCGAAAGATTGAAAGAAACTAAAAGATATGTGGTTAAAAGTAAATTCATACAGGATAAATATGGTGAAGTGGCGCCGGTCTTTTCCCAAGCCTATTCTTGGTATCATCATCACGCAAGAAGTCTCGTTCCACCACCTGAAGATGCTGAATCAGCAATTTGGACTTTTACGGACATTAAGTATTTGGACAATCATGAAGATGCAGTGCTGATGGAATTATCGGTACCAATCGATAATGTTATTTTTTTTAGGATGTCTGATTGGAACAAGGTGCTAAATCTCCAATTTTTAGGCAGCGAAATAGAAATAAAACAGTATAAAGATAAACTAAAAAAATTTAACATAGCTTATGAAGGCGACGTTTTTAATACATCATTTTACCCTGTTTTAAAAAGAGAACTTTTAACTAGTTGGGAAAAGCTTTTCCAATATGATGAATGGATAAAAAGAACCAAAGAACTCCCTTTTGAGGATATTCAAGGTGGTATCTGGGAAATCAAAGCTTCTTGGGTTCATTCGTTGATTGAATAAACTTAAAAATAGAAAAACATAATAAGAGACTGTACAAATGTACAGTCTCTTATTATGTTTCTTTTTTTAATTCAATTTGTTGAGCGTTGATAGCATTTAAAAATACTGCGTCATGTTCCACGATCAAGAGTGTTGGTTGAAACTCTTTTAATAGCACTTCTAATTGTTTTTGATTAAACACATCCAGATAATTTAAAGGTTCATCCCAAATATATAATTCAGCTTCTTGAGCAAGTGATTTTGCTAATTCTACTTTCTTCCGTTGTCCCATACTCATTTCTTCGATGCGATTTTGGAAGACGTTCCGCTCCATTCCAAGCTTACGTAAATTATTTAAGAACATCGAATAATCCAAATGATTTGCTTCAGAGAAATCTTTTAGCGACCCTTGATTGTCTTCGTAATTTTGCCGAACATAACTGATACGGACAGCTGGAGAAGTAACTTTGCCGTGACTAGTACCGGTAAAATCGCCTAAGATATGATGCAAAATACTAGATTTTCCACTACCATTTGGACCAATCAATCCAGTAATAGTCCCGCGAGCTACTGAAAAAGATAAGGGAGCAAATAAATTTATTTGTCCATCATAAGAAAGTTGTAGATTTTCGATTGTTAAAAGTTGTGTGTGTCGACTAGGCTGGTAATTCATCGTTAACTGATCAACATCTTCTAAATCTTTTAATAAACCTTCTTTTTCTATGATTTGCTCATCCATTCGGTGAACGATCGTTTTTGAACGTTTCATGGTTCGAGCAGCATGAGCCCCAATCGCTCCCGTATCAAAGATTTTTCCGCTGCCTTTTTCAGAAGGTTTGCCGTATTTATCAGTTTCCCTAGAATACGACCATTCAGCTTTTTCCGCCGCAGTTTGTTTCAATCGTCCGACTTCTTTTTTGATTTTTTTATTTTGTGCCAGCTCAAATTCATCACGTAATTTTTTTTGCTCCTCGTACGTAGCAAAATTCCCTTGATAAAGTATCAGCTGACTTTTTTCAATCGCTAAAGTATGATCGGTAATTTCGTTTAAAAAATGCCGATCATGGCTGACGACGATGTATCCCTCTTTATGCTTTAAATAATTTGCCACATGTTTCCGACCTAAAATATCTAAATGATTTGTTGGTTCATCGATTAAAGGAAAATAGCCCGTTTGAGTGAAAAGCAAGGCTAATAAGATTTTTGTTTGCTCACCGCCAGAAAGTGATTGAAAAGAGCGCCACAATAATTGTGGATCTAGTTGAAGCAAAGTCATTTCGCGTTCTAATTCCCATTGTTCAAAATCCATGATTTCTAATAGGGAGTAGTAGGTGATTTGTGCGGGTTCTTTTATGGCTGATGGAAAATAAATTGTTTGGAGCGGAAAAATAATTTCTCCTTGATAAGGATAATTGTTTAGTAATAAATTTAAAAAAGTTGTTTTCCCGCGACCGTTGCGGCCAACTAAACCTAATTTCCAAGAGCTATCGATGGTTAGGTTTGTATGATTGAATAAATAATCGACTTGTTTATCAAAGCCGAAAGTTAAATTTTTAATTTGGATCGTTGTCATATAGGTCTTCCTCCATTCTATAAATAATCTGCTTTTTTAAACAGCTACTTATGATTTTCAGGAAGAGGCGAGGAGGGTGATCAATCGATGTGAAAAAAGCGTACAAAAAAGAGACCTACCTTTGAAATCCTAAGCCAATCCTGAAAATCTGCACACCAATCCATTGACATGGTCAATCTCTGATTAGTTTGCGTCTTCCAATCTTCGCTTAGTTTTTCAATGGCATGATCCCTCGTTTCGTTCTATGTTAGATTTATTAAAACAGAAGTCGTAGGCTTTGTCAAAAAAATATGGACGTAGCCGCTTCCCCAAACATGCTACGCCCTGGAGTGATCCTCGATAAACGAGGTGAAGAAAATTTTTTCTTCTATTATTATAGTAGCATATTTTCACTAAAAATATGAGTTAAAAGCCTAATAATCTGTATTAGTGGAGCTATAATTATGGAATTGATACAATAAAATTAGAAACGGAGGTGGTGAGATGAATTATGCTGGAATTTATCATCGTCCCGAAAGTGAATTTGCTTTTCTTTACACACAGGATTCGATGCGCATCCGATTGCAAACAGCCCGCGATGAGATAAAAAAAGTAGAGCTGTTAAGTGGTGATTTCTATTTATTTGCCGAAGAAAAATGGTATCAACATCCGCAAGTAATGCAAAAAGCCTATACGACGGATACCCATGATTACTGGGAAATCGAAGTGACCGCGCAGCATCATCGTCTGGCGTATGCTTTTTTGATTACTGACTTTTCAGGCACGCATATTTTCTATACGGACCAAGGGATTTTTGCTTTTGATGAACAACGAATAGCACGTGATAATCTTTACTTTAGAATGCCGTATTTTCATGAAATCGATCGTTTTAAGGTTCCTTCATGGGTAGCTAAAACGGTCTGGTATCAAATTTTTCCAGAACGGTTTTGTAATGGTGATCCATCGAATGATCCTGAGGATACAATTGCTTGGGGTAGTGAAAAGCCGACCAGAGAAAGTTTTTATGGTGGTGATCTACAAGGGGTAATCAATCAACTAGACTATCTAGAAGACTTAGGAATCAATGGGTTGTATTTATGTCCGATTTTTACTTCTCCTTCCAATCATAAATATGATACAGTCGATTACTATGAAATTGATCCACACTTTGGTGATAAGCAATTGTTTCGTGAATTGGTTGAAAAAGCGCATGAACGTGGGATTCGCATTATGCTGGATGCTGTTTTCAATCATTTGGGTGCAAGTTCTCACCAATGGCAAGACGTTATTCTACATGGAAAAGAATCTGCTTATGCGGATTGGTTCCATATCGAATCGTTCCCGCCACGCTATACGGCGATCCCAAATTCAGAAAATGCCAAGAATTTGACGTACGATGCATTTAATTTTAATCCGAATATGCCAAAACTCAATACAGCTAATCCTGACGTTCAAAAATATTTATTAGAGATTGCTACTTATTGGATTCGTGAATTTGATATTGATGGGTGGCGTTTAGATGTGGCTAATGAAGTCGATCACCATTTCTGGAAAGAATTTCATCAAGCTGTATTGGAACAAAAGCCAGACTTATATATTCTCGGTGAAATTTGGCACACTTCACAAAACTGGCTTCAAGGAGACGAGTTCCATGCAGTAATGAATTATGCATTTACAGATGCAATCAAAGCTTTTTTTGTCGAGCAGTCGATTTCACTTTCGCAAATGATTTTTGGTATGAACCGTCAACAACTGCTTTACCGCGATCAAACTAACGAAGTGACGTTCAACCTTTTGGATTCCCATGATACACCAAGAATCTTAACTTTGTGTCAAGGCAATCAAGCATTGATGAAAGCCGTCTTGACTTTCATGTTTATTCAAAAAGGAACACCGTGTATTTACTATGGGACAGAGGTTGGAATGAAGGGAGGAGCAGATCCGGATTGCCGCCGCTGCATGTTATGGGGAGAAGACCAAAATCAAGAGCTGCATACTTTTATGAAACAGCTGATCGCACTTAGAAAGCAATTCTCAGAAGTCTTTAGTTATGGATCAACTACTTGGCACTATGATGACGATAAAAAAACTGTTTCCTTGACCAGAACATATAAAGAAAAAACAATTGTTGCATTGTTCAATGAAGGCGAGGTTTTTGAAACAGCAATTAAAGGTCGTCGTTTATTTGGACAAAATTACCATGAATCATCAACCTATCAGTTGGCAAAACATGGTTTTGTCATTGAAGAATGTTAAAAACAAGTCCTATTAATGGGAAAAATGCCTCAAAATCGTTATAGTGAAGGAAGTAAAATAAAGGGGACGTTTGTATGGGAAGTATTATTTTGGTTCTTTCAACGATTATTGGGATCTTACACGTAATTATCATGGGGTTAGAAATGTTTGCGTCGAATGAAAAACAGGCGCAAACATTTGGGATGTCATTGGAATTTGTAAAATTGCCAAATGCACAGATCGCATTAAAAAATATGGGAATCTATAATGGCAGTTTGGGTTTGGTAATGATAGCGAGTGTTTTTATATTTCAAGGGACCACCCGCTTCAGTGTCTTGCTGTTGTTGAATGTATTCGTTGTGATCGTCGGATTATATGGCGGCAAGACAGTAACCAAATCAATCTATTTGATTCAAGCACTGCCAGCGTTGATTACGTTAATCTTGATTTTAATGAAATTAGTTTAAAAAGATTCGACTAAGAAAAACTTAGTCGAATTTTTTTGTTTACCAGATGATAATAAGATATATGCATTTTATAAGTGGTTTAATAAAATATATAATCATCTTATTGACAATTAATAAGACTCGTATTATGCTGTCTTTAGAACAAATAAACTATTTAAAAGGAGAATGGCATGAATCAATGGGTTTATTTATTTTCAGAAGGATCAAAAGAGCAAAAAGATTTGTTAGGAGGGAAAGGGGCAAATTTAGCAGAAATGACTAAATTAGGTTTGCCTGTTCCAACTGGTTTTACTGTGACAACTGAAGCATGCCTCTACTATTTAAACCACGGCAATCGTTTAACTGATGAAATGAAAAAGCAAGTAATGACAGCCATAAAAAAATTGGCACATCAAACTGGCAAATCTTTTAATGACTCTCAGAATCCATTGCTTGTATCTGTTCGTAGTGGTTCAAAATTTTCGATGCCAGGTATGATGGATACGGTTTTGAATTTAGGTCTGAATGATCAGACTGTTGAAGCTTTAGCTATAAATAGCCAAAATCCGCGTTTTGCCTATGATTGTTATCGTCGACTTTTACAAATGTTTGGGAATGTTGTGATGGGTATGGAGACAGCTGATTTTGAAAAATATATTACGGCTTTAAAACAAGCGAATGGACTCGTTTATGATCATGAATTGACTGCAAAGCATTGGCAACGAATTGTAAGCGAATACAAAATGCTTTACCAAAAAAAATTGAAGCGTGATTTTCCTCAAGATCCAATTGAGCAGTTGTATTTAGCAATCGAAGCTGTTTTTAGTAGCTGGAACAATTCACGCGCTAAAACATACCGCCGATTGCATGAAATTAGTGATGATCTAGGGACAGCTGTTAATATTCAGGAAATGGTTTTTGGCAATTTTGGTGAGACTTCTGGAACTGGAGTGGTCTTTTCGCGGAATCCTTCACTTGGTGATCGCGGATTATTCGGCGAATATTTGATCAATGCTCAAGGTGAAGATGTCGTTGCAGGCATTCGTACACCTAAACCAATCCAAGTGTTGGCTGAAGAGTTGCCGGAACAATTCCAGCAATTGACAACTATTTGTGAGCAGTTGGAGCATCATTATCAAGATATGCAAGATGTTGAATTTACGATTGAGCGTGAACAATTGTTTATTTTACAAACAAGAAACGGCAAACGGACATCAAAAGCGGCATTAGCGATTTTACTAGACTTATACAAAGAACAAATCATTAATGAAAAAGAATTGATTCAACGGATCGAAGCAAAAGATTTGGCTGCTGCCCTCCACCCAAATTTTGAAGAGCAGGCATTACAAAAACGAGTAGCCTTTTTATCGGGATTGGCAGCTAGCCCCGGTGCTGCTACAGGAGCGGCTTATTTTTCCGCCGAAGCAGCTACAGAGGCAAAAGCCCGAGGTGAACGAGTGATCTTGGTACGTGAGGAAACTTCCCCTGAAGATATCGAAGGAATTGCCGTTAGTGAAGCAGTCATCACCAGCCGTGGTGGGATGACTTCTCATGCGGCTGTAGTAGCACGTGGGATGGGAATCTGCTCCGTTGTAGGATGTGAACGTTTGTCTGTATTGGAAGAAAGTCGCGCCACAGTTGGCGAGGAAGCGATTGAAGAGGGGACGATTCTTTCGGTCGACGGCTCGAGTGGAAAAATTTATTTTGGTGAAATACCCATGGAAGAAGTCGCCCAGACGGTGGCATTAGATGAATTGCAAGCCATTTGGGATCGGTATTCTAAGATCCAAGTAAGAGCCAATGCTGAAACGCCAAAAGACATTGAGATGGGATTAACTTTAGGAGCTGTAGGAATTGGTTTAGCACGAACAGAGCATATGTTTTTTGAAAAAAATCGTTTATTGCAATTTCGACGTTTGATTTTGGCGGATAACTTAGCAGAACGATTAGATGTGTTGAAGGAACTAAAAATTGTTCAAAAACAAGATTTCAAATTTATTTATCAAGCATCGCTGGGAAAACCGACAACGATTCGTTTGTTGGATCCGCCATTACATGAATTTTTACCTAAGACTAGTGATGAATGTCGAGAAGTCGCAACGGAATTAGGAAAAACATTCAACGAAGTCAAACGAAAAACCGAAAATTTAGCTGAAGTAAATCCTATGTTGGGATTTCGTGGATTACGTTTAGGTGTAGCTTATCCAGAAATCTATCAAATGCAAGCTGAGGCGATCGTTGAAGCAGCTCACGAAGTCATGGATGAAACCGGCTATATGATCCAGCCAGAGATCATGATTCCTTTTACGATCGATGCGCGAGAATTTGCACATGTGCGTAAAGCAATTGAAGCGGCTATCGTCGAGAGTTTAACTAATAAGGAACAGCCACTGAATTATCAAATCGGGACAATGATCGAGATGCCTAGGGCCTGTTTTGTTGCGGACGAGATCGCCAAGTATGCTGATTTCTTTAGTTTTGGTACCAATGATTTAACGCAAATGACGCTAGGTTTATCACGGGATGATTCTCCGCGGATCATCAATTAATACTTAGATGCTGCGATTCTAAAAGATGATCCATTCCAAGTATTAGATGAAGCGGGAGTAGGAGCATTGATGAAACTAGCAATTGAACGTGGACGGCAAGTGAATCCCCAATTAAAAATCGGGATCTGCGGGGAAGCGGCAGCACATTCGAAATCAATTGCTTTTTTGAAAAACTTAGCGATCGATTATATTTCATGTTCGCCATTTAGAATTCCGCAAGCTAAAATGACCTTAGCACAAGCGAAAGTTGCTAGCCTATAAAAAAACAAAAATTAATTTTTGGTTAGATTAAAATAGTAAATCAGAAAGAGAGTGTCTTGATATAGACACTCTTTTTTTACTATTGTACAAAAAATATGAAAAAAAGAGATTAATCACATATGGCATTAAAATGAGAAAGACCGCAATTAAATGAATAAATTGTAAGTTGTAAACGTATACATACTTAGATATACTTTTATCAGGCGTTAAATCAGTCATGTCATGAATGTCGAACTCAATAATTATTCAGCTAAAATAGAATAAATTTTTATGAAAAAACCTTATTTCTGATAAAAAACTGTTCATTTTTTTTAAAATGATAGATTTTTCACAATGACTTATTAGATAAAATACGGTATAATGCTAACTTGGGAGGTGAAACACACTGCAGAATTAGGAATGATAGAATAACATTTTCATTATTCAGAAAATGATTTTTTATGAATTGTCTGACACAATAAATTTTTCTCACAAATTGTTGTTCAGTTGAATTAATGAGTTATTCTAAGCTGTCAGAATCTGAGTATCACATTTTAGACATGTACTTTCTAATGAAACTAACAAGTTATATAGCTTGTTTAAAAAAAGAGAAAGCAGGGATTAAATAATGACAATCGATTGGCAAAAAGAAGTAGACGCACGTAAAGACGACTTATTAAAAGACTTAGGTGATTTGATCCGTATCAATAGTATTCGCGATATTGAGCATGGAACTAAAGAAGAACCTCTAGGACCTGGACCGGCTGCCGCATTACGTAAAGTATTAGAATTTGGCGAACGTGATGGGTTTGTTACTAAGAATATCGAAAACGTTGCTGGACACATCGAATATGGTGACGGCGAAGAAATGTTTGGATTATTAGGACACGTGGACGTAGTTCCTGTGGATGATAACTGGGATACAGGTCCATTTGAACCAGTAATCAAGGACGGAAAATTATTTGCACGTGGTTCTGCCGATGACAAAGGACCTTCAATCGCTGCTTACTATGCAATGCGCATCATCAAAGATTTAGAATTACCGATTTCTAAGAAAATCCGCTTTATCTTCGGTACTGACGAAGAAAGCGAATGGGTAGGAATCCACCGTTATATGGAAGTTGAAGAAATGCCAAAAGTTGGTTTTTCTCCAGATGCACAATTCCCAATCATCAATGGTGAAAAAGGAATCTTATCTTACGAAGTAACATTTGCAAATAGAGACAACGCTGAGTCAGGTGACTTTGATTTAGTAAGCTTCAAGTCAGGGTTACGTACGAATATGGTCCCTGGTGACGCGACAGCTGTACTTAAAGTAAACGCTGAAGCAAAAGTTGCTGATTTAAAAGCTGCTTTTGAAGCTTTTGTTGAAAAGACAGATGTTAAAGGTGAATTTGCCGAATCAAATGGCGAAGTAACTTTGACAACTATTGGTAAAGCTGCTCATGCACAAGAACCAAAATTTGGCGTGAACTCTGCTACATTCTTAGCTACATTCTTAGTAGATTACAAATTGGATGGAAATGGCGCAAACTATATCCAAACAGTTGCTGAATACATGCACTTAGATTACAACGGTAAGAAATTGAATGCTTACACAAAACACGATGTAATGGGTGAAACAACTTCATCAGCAAACTTGTTTGATTATATTGCTGAAGGCGACAAGAAAGTTACCTTAAATGTCCGTCATCCAGAAGGTATCACTAAAGATGATATTTTAGCTAATATGGAAGAAGTTCTTAAAGATGCAGGTGTTTCAATCGCGATCATCGGTGACGTGAAAACTCCTCACTATGTTCCAGCGACTGATCCATTAGTGAAAACATTATTGGATGTGTACGAAGAACATACAGGTCTTGAAGGCCACGAAGAATCAATCGGTGGTGGAACTTACGGTCGAATCCTAGAACGTGGTGTTGCATATGGTGCGATGTTCCCAGGTGAAGAAAACGTAATGCATCAACCAAATGAATTTATGCCTATTGATAGCTTGTTCAAAGCAACAGCTATCTATGCTGACGCAATTTATCGCTTAGTTAAATAATAGTCGGTAATGAGAGGATTCGGAACCCTGTCTTTACGGGATTCCTCGTCTCATTAGGGGAAAAGATAGTAAGGAAGGAATTTCAATAATGAAAAAACTCTCGAAAGACGCTTTTGGCGGAATTGACGGAAAGGACTATGTCCCGTACGTTGCCGAAAAGCCTAAAAAATCTGGTTCACCAATTATCATGATTTTAGGTATTTTACTTGCAGCATTATTCGCTGCATCAACTGCATACTCAGGTATGAAAGCTGGTTTGACTGTAGCAGCAGGTATCCCAGGTGCAATTATTGGTTCAGGTTTGGTTGCTTTGTTTGTAAAACCAAAAACAATTTTAGGTAAGAACTTATTACAATTAATGTCTAGTGGTGGGGAATCAGTTGCGTCAGGTATGATTTTCGTATTACCAGCGGTTATCTTAGTTGGTGGTAAAGTGAATTTCATCCAAGGTGTCGGTCTTGGTATCGGTGCTGTATTACTTGGTGTTGGTGTATTCTCACTTGTTCAAGATTACATGTTAGTCAGTGAACACGGAAAATTAGTTTATCCTGAAGCAATGGCTATTTCAGAAACACTAGTTGCTTCTGATACTGGCGGCGACTCATTGAAATATATGGGTATCGGTTTTGGTATCGGTGGTATCTTAACTGCATTGACTGGTTCTGTTTTCGGTGTAATGAACAACGTGATCAGCTATGTCAATGAAAGTTTCTACAAATGGAAATTTGAAACAGAAGTAAACCCATTATTAGCAGGTATCGGTTTTATCGTTGGTATGGATGTTTCTGTTTTGATGTTTGCTGGTGCGATCTTAGCTAACTTCGCGATTGCTCCTTTATTAGGCTACTTCATGGGAATGGCTGATGGAGGCGCACATGTTTGGGATAATGCTTCTCAATTATTGAATGCTTCTGATTTTGCAGTGATCTCTGGTTCTTATGTTAAATACATCGGAGCTGGTATGATGATCTCTGGTGGATTGATCGGTGCGATCAAATTGATCCCAACAATCATTTCATCAATCTCTGCAACATTAAAAGGTCGCAAAGACGGTTCTGAACAAGAAGGCGGCGGAATGTTGCCATTAATCATTGGTGCTGTTATAGGTATCGTAATGGGATTTGTTATTACAGGTAGCGTAGCAATGGCATTAGTTGGCGGCATCATCTCAATCATCTTGAGTTTCTTATTCGTTATCGTTGCTGGTCGTTTGACTGGTACGATCGGAACTTCAAACTTACCAGTATCTGGTATGACGATTGCTTCAATGGTTATCTTAACATTAGTATTTGTTATGATGGGTTGGACAACAACTGAAAACACACAACAATTACTATTATTTGGTACATTTATCGTATTAGCAATCTCTGTAGCTGGTGGTTACTCTCAATCACAAAAAGTTACTTTCGTAATGGGCGGAAACTTCTCAGAAGGCCGTCGTTACTTCATGATTTCTAACATCGTAGGTGTGGTTATCGTTACAGGTATGATGGTTATCTTAGCTCCACAATTAGCGATCACTGGTTCTAACCCTCCATTCGGTTTACCACAAGCGAACTTAATGGCAACATTAACTTCAGGTATTATGACTGGTTCACTTCCGTGGCACATGGTTATTGCAGGTATTGCAATGGGTATCGTGTTACACTTCATGAAAGTGCCGATCATGACATTTGCAATTGGTTTCTACTTACCAATCTCAACAACTTCAATCATTTTAGTTGGTGCGTTGATCCGTCGTTTGATCGATGAACTAAACAAAAAAGAAACAGAAGAAGTTGCTGAAGAACGTGTTACTTTAGGTGTCAGCTTATCATCTGGTTTAATCGCTGGTGGATCAATCATCGGTTTGATCGGAATCATTTTACAAATCACTGGTGTAGTAACTCCAGGAACACCAACTGGATTCTTAGGATCTAATGGTGCAGCCTTCTTACTACTTGCGATTTTAGTTGTGGCGATCATCGTTCCGTTGTTAAGCGTGAAGAAAGTGAAACACAATGACTAATCAACAGCCTAATGCTGTGAATCCTGAAACAGATCGATTATTAGACCGAGTTTATCGTCAAAAAGAAGATTTGCATTATGAAGTTCGTGATGGCATTGTATTTGTGATCACTGAACAAAATGCTTGGGTCCAAAGATTCTTACGTAAGATTCATTATAAGATCCCAGAAACTTCTGAAATGGAACTTGATAAATATGGTAGTTTCATTCTCCAACAAATCGATGGCCAACGAACAGTGAGAGAAATTGGTGAAAACCTTGGTGCAGCCATTGAGGAAGCCAATAATCAATTGTACGATCGTTTATTGATTTATCTAAATCATTTAGAGAAGAATGAGAAATACATCGAACTAGTATAAACAAAAGACCTTCTAGCAAATTTTGCTGGAAGGTCTTTTTATTTTATGCGTTCATCGGAAACGATTTCTTTTTTTAAGCGAATTTAAACGTCTTGTTTGTTATACTTGATTTATAGAATAGGTAAAAATAAGCTAGTTTTAAATAAAGGAGTGAAGAGATGAAAATCAATCAATATGGTATCAAACGAGTAGCTTTAAACGAAGCAAAGCAAGAACTTAATCAAATTGGTTTTTTAGCTGACAAAGATTTTTATGATAGTAAAACACTTTGGTTTGACTTCTTACAAAAAAGTTTTTTAAACGTTCGTGATCAAAGTAGTTTTATTAATAAGTTAGGCAATTTTTTGGTTTCCGAAACAATGGATGCGGCAGCCTTTTATCAAACAACCGCACCTTTAACGAATGAAATTTTTTATACGATGGCGTTACAGCTGTTGGAATTTGAACCCACAATCGATTTTGTGCCAGAAAAAGTTTTAGCGGACGCAAAGAAACTCGGAGTTCCTTTATTTGCAGGGGATTTTACGCAGACGGATACGATTATTGAAGCTTGGTATTTATTATTAACGTCCCATACAAAAAACGGCTTGAATTATTTAGATAAGCTGGCTTCTGAGGGATATTATGATAATAAAGTAATCGAAAAGCCGCTCTTCTTTAACGGAAAAGCGCAAGCTGTTTTTGATACTAGTCGTTTGATCCGAGAAGTTGTCTATGTAGAAGCACCTTTGGATACGGATCAAGATGGCAAGCGTGATTTATTAAAACTAGAGATCTTGCGGCCGATTGAAACAGAAGAGGAATTACAGGTACCAACATTATTTACAGCTAGTCCTTATAGTCAAGGTGTCAATGGTCCTGCCGGTGAGGAACGAACGTATGATGTGAATGTCCCTTTAGAAAGAAAAGAACCTAATAATACAACCTATGAAGAAATCAAATACCAGCCACAAGCAGTAGAACTTCCTGCTGAGCGTGAGGTTAAAGGTCAAGCTACGCACGCAACGGAAACATTTAGTCGAGAAAGTAATTATAGTTTGAATGATTTCTTTTTAGCGCGTGGATTTGCCGTCGTTTATGGTGCTGGAATCGGCACGCGAGATTCAGATGGTATCCAAACCTGTGGTTCAACAGAACAAACAACGGCAATGGTGGCGTATATTGAATGGTTGGCAGGTAATCGTCGTGCGTTTACCAATCGAACAGATAATATTGAGATCACCGCTTGGTGGAGCAACGGTAAAGTAGCGATGACTGGTAAATCTTATTTAGGCACGCTAGCAACCGCTTGTGCAACACGTCAAGTCGCTGGACTAGAGACAATCATCTCTGAAGCAGCTATTTCTGATTGGTATCAATATTATCGTGATAATGGTTTGGTGATCGCTCCGGGAGGATTCCCGGGAGAGGATGCCGATGTACTAGCCATTGAAACCTTCAGCAAAATGCGAAATGCGGGTGATTATTTACACAGCAAAGAGTTCTTTTTAGATTATCTAGATAAAATGGCGAAATTACAAGACCGTCAAACCGGTAATTATAATACTTTTTGGGATGAACGAAATTATTTACCGACTATCAAAGATATCAAGTGCGATGTCATAATGGTTCATGGATTGAACGATTGGAATGTCAAACCACGCCAAGTCGCTGATTTATGGGATGCATTGCAAGAAGTTCCGGTCGCCAAAAAAATAATCCTTCATCAAGGACAGCATATTTATATCAACAATATGCCGTCGCTAGATTTCCAAGATATGATGAATCTATGGTTGAGTCATAAACTTTACGGATTAGAAAACGGTGCTAAAGACATTTTACCAGACATTCTTTATCAAAAAAATACGGAAACAACGAGCTGGTCTACATTAGAAAATTGGGGATCTGAGCAGAAACAAACCTATTATTTCGGCAAGGCGCAATTGGATGCAGAAAGAAGTTCTGGTAGCGTGACATTCAATGATCAATTGCCAGTTGAGCAATATGAAAAATATACGAAAGACATTGCGCTTTGGGAAAAAGAATTAAAAGAATCTGGAGCAATGGAGGGGCATCGTTATTTAGCTAAAACGGAAAAATTACCTGCGGAAGTATTTTTGAATGGCCGACCAACTGTCAAAGTAAAAGTAGCTTCTACGGCTGATTTAGGAATGTTGAGCTTTGAACTGATCGATTTTGGTAAAGCTAAAAGGTTAAAAACGGTACCGGATGTCTTAGCATTACATGGCTTGCCGCTAGGGAGAAAATGGCGGGAAGATAACTTAGCTGAATTTAAATTGGGCACCGCAGATGAGTATAAATTAATTAGCCGTGGACACATCAATCTCCAAAATCGCAGCAATCCATGGAAAGTCGATGATTTAAAAGCCGATGAATTTGTCGAAATCGAAGTCGTGCTGCAGCCAACGCTGTATCATCTTCCCGCAGGCCATCAAATTGGACTGGCAGTTTATGGAACTGATTTTGGAATGACGGTCAGAGGCAATCAAGCAATTGAATATACGTTGGATTTAGCCGAATCAAGATTAGAATTGCCAATTAATAAAGAATAGAAATCAACCTGCCACATAAAAATGTGGCAGGTTTTTAATTGGTCTAAGTTGTCAGAATTTTTTGAAAAAGCCTAGCACATTAAATCGAGAATGTTATAATAAGAAAAATATCGAAAGGGAGTTTTAAATGAAAATAAAGGGTGTATTATTGGCTTGTTCGGCGGGAGCCTTATGGGCTTTATCAGGGATTATGAGCCAAATTTTATTTGAACAATATTTTGTAAGTCCAGAATGGCTAGCTAGTGTGCGTTTATTGATGGCGGGAATAGTATTGATTGTTTTCAGTTTTTTTCAGCGTTCATCAAAGAAGCAAACCATTCATTTAAAAGATGGAATCAGTCTACTGCTTTTTTCATTGATAGGAATGTTAGGTGTTCAGTATACGTATTTTAAAGCCATCCAATATAGTGGAGCGGCAATTGCGACGATTTTACAATTTACCGGCCCTATTTTTATTTTCATTTATTTAGTTTTGAATAAAGAAAAACGAATCAATTTGATTGAAATTTTTTTGATGCTGATGACTTTTGTGGGGGTCTTTTTTATCATGGCTGAAGGAAATATACAGACATTAAATATTTCTCCAATGGGTTTTTCGATGGGGATGGCTTCAGCGGTCACGCTAGCTTTTTATACCGTTCAACCACGAAAATTATTGGTAAAATATGGCGAGATCCGAATCTGTGGATTAGGGATGTTGATTGGCGGGATCTTATTCCAGCTCATCCAGCCCTTTTGGCAAATCGATTTTCATGTTGATGGATTATCGATGCTTTTGATTGCTAGTATCATTATCTTTGGGACCGCCTTGCCGTTTTTATTCCAATTATCAAGCTTACGTTTCATTGAGGCTTCGTTGGCAGGGATTTTGACGGTGGTAGAACCTGTTTTGGCAACGATATTGAGTGTGCTCCTATTTCATAGCCGGTTTGGGATTACCCAAACTTTCGGATTTCTTTTGGTGATTGGATCAGTTATTCTTTTAACACGCTTTTCTAATAAAAAGAAAGATCTAAGTGGAATCGAAATCTAATAAGGGCTCCTTATCATTATTCTTTTTTTCTGGTATAGTATATGATGTTAGGAAGGAGACGAAAAAATGAAAGAACGTGTTGTAGTATTTGGCGATGCCATTATCGCGATTATCCTCACAATCATTGTTTTAGAATTACCGATTCAAACTGCAGCCAATGGGATGGTTGACATGAATTCTTTGTTCCGAGCAGTTGGTATTTATTTCATTAGTTTTTGTTTTGTGGCAAATCTTTGGTTTCAAACGGGCTATGCTTTTAATAAAATCGAGCAAGTTAAAAATAAAGACTTAGTTATTTATCTACTACTCCTATTTTTCTTGTCATTGGTTCCTTCAGCAACTAGATTATTGATTGAAGATACCACTAAACAAACTTTATTGATTTATGGTGTATTAACTTTGATCGTCACATTTGTCATGCGTCGTTTGATTGTTGCTTTAACTGGTCAAGCGTTAACGGACAACGAACAACGGAATCAGCGTTTTCATGAATTGAATCGACAAGATTTAGTTGCGATCAGTTTTCGGATTCTTTTGTTAGTTTTCGGGAATTTCTTTGTCAAACCAGCATTAGTGATTTATTTGATTTTACCGATCTTAGCTTTCTTACAGAACATCGTTGATCGGGAAGAAGATAATTTGGTCGCTACGTTAGATGAAGAGCAACAAGCAGATTACTTCCAAGACCGCGATCAACTATGGGGAAATTCGGTTCGACGTTATTCTTCTTTATTGAGAGATTCAATGAAACAAGGGAATGACCAAGATCCAGATCGTTGGAAACAAGTGATGGCTGAATGGGAAGGAAACATTGGTCAAGAAATCAATGAGCGTAAAAAACATTTGCTCGAATTGCAAGATTCAGACAAACATCGTGCAGAGCGCGACATCGCTCGTTTGGAGAAGCAAAAACAACGGTTAGAAATGCAAAAGGCTATGACTGAACGACGAATGAATCAACAAAATAAAAAATAAAAAAGACCAAGTATAAGCAGAGAAATGCTCTTTATACTTGGTCTTTTGCTAATAGATGGATATAATGAAGTATAAATATCGCAGGAGAGCTAGGTGGAGAAATGTCTTTAACAATGATTGAACACCCGATTAAAATGTATATTCGACGTGATTTAGGAATTACAGTGGAACAATTTGGAAAAGTAGCAGGTATCCCACAATCGACATTAGCCACATGGATCAAACGTGAGCGACGAGTCGAAAAATTACCGATCGATTTTTATAGTGCCCTGGCGACGGTACGCGAACAAAAAATCGAAACGGTCTATCGTGAACTGTTAGAATGGCAGCAACGTTACGATCGCTACAAACAAGAAACACTGCAAGCCATTGCAGAAGAGCAGCCCTTGTTTTCTTTAGCGGCCGAAGAGGGCCGAAAAATCTATAAAATTTATCGGACACAGCATATTGAAAGCCGTTTACTTGAACCAGCTAAACGGTTGCGAAAAGCGATTGATCAATTGAATACGTCCTCGTTCATTCAAGTGATGATCGAAATCTATGGAACCGTAGAAGTACCGATGCCTACATGGATCGCAAAATCATTTAACAAAAGTGAATTAAAAGAAATCGGTCAAGCCTTTTATAATGAGTTATTATTAAAAGGCTAAACGCAATATAAAAAAGAAGCGATTAGTCGCTTCTTTTTTATAATTCCTCTCGAACAGAATGGGTGATTTTTTGTAGCAAGTCAGTCGTTTGGCCGGAATATTTAATGATATCGGAAACACGTAAAAAACTATTTTTATACATGGCCACCTCGCGGAATTTTTTATATTTCTCTTCGATTTCATTGAAACTCGCTGGTTTGCGATCTGTTTTCTCAACTGTTTCAGAGCTATTCACATAATGCAAACTCAAAAATGAAAGGGCATCATTGATCCCGTCTAAAAAGGCTTCATATTCTTCCTGTCTAATTTTTCCATCAGCTAAACGCTGACGTTGTTTTTCAACAAATATTTCTATGACTCGTTCCATCCAAAAACCTCCAGTCCCTCTACTTTTTCTTGATACTTATCTTACTTATTGTACTATGAAACGGCTTGCTTGTGTTATAAAAATCACGGAATTTTATTTTGAATTCTTAAAATAGAAATTTTTTAAGCGTAATTTATTTCAAAAAAATTTGACAGTTTCTTTTTTTTTAGGAATAATAAATGATAAATTAGAAAGTTATTTAAATAGTGAACATGAAGGGAATAGTTCGATGGAGAAAAAAAAGCAAAAACAGCTTTTAAAGCTGATTGAAACGGATTGCCGGTTAAGCATTGAAGAATATGCCATCATGCTAGGTGAAGAAACGATCATTGTAGCCAATGAAATCAAACGATTGGAACAAGAAAAAGTCATCTGCGGTTATCGAGCGCTGATCGACTGGGATAAAGTCGAAGATGATTTGATCGAAGCAATCGTAGAAGTGCGCACTATTCCTAGAGGGGAAGAAGGCTATCGTGAATTAGCTGATCAAGTACGTAAATTTCCAGAAGTAAAATCACTCTATTTTATCAGTGGCGGTTTTGATTTTATTTTGCAGCTTCAAGGACGTAACATTAAAGAAATTTCGAAATTTATCTCTGTTAATTTGGCTTCGATTCCTGATGTCTCAGGGACGCGGACACATTTCTTATTAGATAAATACAAAGAATGGGGCATCGATCTTTCTCAAGATACGACAGATCACCGAATCCAGGTGAGCCCATGAGAGATTTTTTAAACCGTAATATACGTGAGATTCAACCATCAGGAATTCGCAAATTTTTTGATATCGTCTCAGAACGACCAGACGCGATTTCGTTAGGTGTCGGGGAGCCTGATTTTGATACCCCTTCACATATGGTCCAAGAAGGCGTGCGTTCACTTCAAGAAGGGCGTACTTTTTACACCGCAAATGCTGGTCTAATGGAATTAAGAGAGAAAATCAGTGAATATTTGCAGTTTCGCAATAAAGTAAAATACGATCCAGCATCTGAGATCATTGTGACAGTCGGCGGCAGCGAAGCCATCGATATGGCTTTACGAATTTTTGTTGAAAAAGGGGATGAGGTGATTATTCCTCAGCCTAGTTTTGTTTGTTATCAGCCAATCACTAAAATTGTTGGTGGCACACCAGTCACCGTTGATGTATTGGCTGAGGATCAATTCCAACTGACAGCTGAAAAGCTGGAGCGGGTCATAACGGATAAAAGTAAAATTTTGATTTTATCTTATCCTAATAATCCAACAGGTGGAACGATGGATCGAGAAGCGTTGATTAAAATTGCTGATGTCGTAAAAAAATATGATCTATTAGTGCTAACAGATGAAATCTACGCCGAATTGGTCTATGATGAACCGTTTGTCAGTATTGCAGAATTACCTGGTATGCGAGAACGAACTATTGTAATCAACGGATTTTCAAAAGGTTTTGCTATGACAGGATGGCGTTTAGGCTTTGTTGCAGGACCAGAATTATTTATGGAACAATTATTAAAATTGCATCAATACACGATCATGGCTGCTCCAACAGCTAGTCAATATGCTGCGTTAGCAGGATTGAAAAATAATTGGCAAGAAACAGTGGAAGAGATGCGTCTGTCCTATGAAGAACGACGTAATTATCTACATCATCGCTTAGAAAAAATGGGTTTGCCCTGTTATAAAGCCAAAGGAGCTTTTTATCTATTTCCACAGGTCAGTCATTTTGGGTTGAGTAGTGAAGCGTTTGCCTTAAGATTGTTAGAAGAAGAAAATTTGGCGGTTGTTCCAGGTTCAGCCTTTGGTGACAGCGGCGAAGGATTTATTCGGTTATCTTATGCTTACTCGTTAGACGAATTAAAAGAAGCAATGACACGCATGGAGCGTTTCATCGCGAAAATCAATTAAAAAGCAACATTCCAAATTATTTGGAATGTTGCTTTTTTGTGATTTATTTATTTAACTTAGAATATTTAAAAAATAACGACTTTTAATGTTTAATGTCAGAATTCGTCAAAACTTCATTTGATTCTGGTTTTTTATTTTTGAATTTAAACTGGTAAATCACTAAAAGTAAGATGAACCATAGTGGAGAAAAGATCAATGCTTCTCTTGTGTCAGGCGCTAGTGCTAAAACGAACAAGACGAAGGCAAGAAAAGCAAAAATCAAATAGTTTGCATAAGGATAAAGATGCAATTTAAATGAGCTTTTAGCAACAAGTTCGGGATTCGTTTTACGATAGCGCATGTGAGTCCATGTGATCATTCCCCAAATAAAAATAAAACAGATCGTAGCGATCGAACTAATCAATGTAAAAATTTGACTAGGAACGAAAAAGTTCAAAAGAACAGCAATAAAAATGACCAATGTTGAGAATACTAAGGCATTACCTGGCACACGGTGACGGGTCAATTTCGCAAAACTTTTAGGTGCACTGCCTTCTTGTGCTAATGAACGAGCCATTCGGCTGGTACTGTAAATCGCACTATTACATGCAGACATCGCAGAGCTTAATACCACTAAATTGACGATTGAAGCTGCTGCTACGATTCCGATTTCTGAAAAAACTTGAACAAAGGGGCTGCGATCAGCGGATAAACTCGTCCAAGGGTAGATCGACATGATAACAAACAATGAACCAAGATAAAATAAAATAATCCGAATCGGAATATTATCGATGGCTTTTGGTAAAACGGTTTTTGGATCAGAAGTTTCCCCACCAATCAGCCCAACTAATTCCACACCACAAAAAGCAAAAGTTGCCATTTGGAAGGAGAGGGCAAAACCGTGAGCTCCTTTAGGAAAGAACCCGCCGTGACTCCATAAATTACTTATTTGCACAGGTCCGGCACTGGTTTGAAAATGCATAACGATCATGACTGCCCCCACGATAATCAAGGCAATGATCGCGATGACTTTTACTAATGCGAACCAGAATTCCATTTCACCAAACAGTCCTACCGCAACAAGATTGAGTCCTAATAAAATTGCTAAAGCAATAATTTCAGGTAACCATTGTGGAATATTTGGGAGCCAATACCTAACATACATACCAGTAGCGGTTAAATCGGCCATCGCAATCGCAATCCAACAAAACCAGTAGGTCCAACCTGTGACGAAGGCCGCTTTTTTGCCAAGGTAATCGGCAATAAAATCTAAAAATGAATGGTAATTTAAGTTTGATAACATTAATTCACCAAGAGCGCGCATGATCAAGAAGATAATACCACCAGTAATGGCATATGATAAAAGAATCGAAGGACCTGTAAGTTGGATGGTTTTACCAGAGCCAAGAAATAGTCCGGTTCCGATTGCTCCTCCAATCGATATTAGTTGCACATGACGGTTCTTTAATCCTCTTTCTAATTCCTCATGACTTTCCAATAAAATCAGTCCTTTTTTTAAGATTAGTAAAATTTTATCAGAAAATTTAAAACAGTAAAGGAAATTTGATACAATATGATAAAAAGGTGAGAATTTTCCAATTATTTTAAAATAACAAAAATATAGAAAGAGTTATCGAAGATTATCCTATAAAAGATCGTCTGTATCAATTAAAATGTTATAATATTGACAAATTATATGAGGAGGAACCGATTTGAGTAAGAAAATAGTCGGTTGGGTCATCCTGGGAATCATTGTTTTTGGAGCGGTAGGACTTGCTAGTTACCGTATTTTTCAGGACAAAGTAGCAACTACAGAAAATGAGAATCAGAAAGTTTTAAATGAGCGTTTAGCAAATTTATATGAGGATCAATCTACGGGCTATTTTAAAGCGGATATTACAGCCAGTGATTTTGATGACTTAATGCAAGATGTAAAAAATCAAAAAAGTAATAGTGAAACCATTAAAGACATTGAGCAAGCAAAGGCAGATTTTACGATCCAAACAGATATGAACGATCTTTTTGAGACGGAAGTCTTGAATGGATTGGATCTTTCCGCCCATCCCATTCTAAAAAAGCCTAATGAAAGTTCAATCGATCAATTAAAAACACAATTGAGCAAAAGTTCGAATAAAGGAACAGCGTGGGGCGAAGATATCAGTATGATTCTACGTATCGCGTCAACTCAGTCAGCTGATTATTCGAAAGCTGATTCAGAAGTGACCAGTTTAGTCACCAAGGATGATGTATCTTTATCTGAATATTTGGCAGGCGTAAAAACAATCGCGATTTTACCAGATGGTGACTATAAAGAAAATCTATTAGCTAAGTTAGATCCAGTCAAAAATAATTTGACCAATCAAAATGATAGTTTTGCGAATGAAATCCAACAAAGTGAATCAGAAATGGCGACTGCTGAAAAAGAATACCAAGAACGTCAAGCCAAAGAATTGGCTGAACGAAATAAAGAACTAACAGCATTAAAAAAGACTTTAGCAGAGAAACAAAAAACCTATGAGTCATATCAACGATTAAAGGCATCGCTTGATGATAGCAAAAAAGAAAAAGAATCATCTTCGTCAGAGGATTCAAGTTCTTCAAGCAGTTCAAGTTCTTCAAGTTCCTCTAGCAGTTCGAGCTCAAGTAGCTCTTCAAGTTCATCTGAGGATGATGATTAAACGGTAAAGGAGTGCTTCCAAGTGGAAGCACTCCTTTTTAGGCTAGCTTTTCATGGTAATGTTGCTGATAACTTTCGAACAATATCGTGATTTGGGTACGCTTTTTAATGTTTAACTTGATAAAAATATTATGGACATGAGTCTTAACGGTACCTAGAGACAAAAAAAGTTCATCTGCGATTTCTTGATTGGAATGATGAAGCAGGAGCAACGTGAAAATTTCTGATTCTCTTTGAGTAAATTGATGATCTTGGCAAAACTGACGAATCATTACAGAGTGATCATTTATCGTAGACGTTTGAGGGCTTCGTTCTTTAAGGAAAAATTGAAGTAATACAATGCAGATAACGATTGAAAAAATATCTTCTGAAATACTGCGATTGTATATTTTAGTTGTTAGAGAGCTATATTGGTCAATATTAAAAATCACAAAGTTATCTTCAAGAATGATCAAAAGTGAAAAGAGCAGATTAATTCCAGCTAATTTTTTTAAGAGCCCTGAAGTATAGGGAGCGAGTTTTTTCTTTGTTCCTTGCCAACAATAAAAAGCAAGAAATAAAAGGAAAAGTTGATTTGGTAGATAGTACAGCCAAACTTTTATAGCTGAGTTAGGAAGCATCGGAATCGAGATCATCCAAATGGCTAAGAACACCAAGAGGACATAATGGAAGATAGTTAGTTTTTCTTTTCGTATTTCTGCAAGAATTGAGATAGCTAGAAAGGCATTGCCCATAAAAATGATGGTTTTGATTGCAGGAGCACTCATAAAGGCTTGATCATAACTGTGAGCAAAGTAGTTGATGAATTCAGTCATATAAATGATAACGTTATCAAAGGTAAAAAAGGCGAGGTAGAGACTAATGAATAAAAAGACTTTCTTTCTTTCTTTTAGATAAGCATTGATTGCAAAGGCCAATGTGATAGAGTAAAGAACGATCAAAAGAATGTTGTATAAAAAAATAGCAACCATTACGAAACTCCTCTCAATTCTTATTTTAGTTCATCTGCTTTTGAAGTAAGTATAACATCTTTTATCCTTGCTCAAGTTCAAAATCCGCTAAACTTTCAACTAAACTTTTTTAAACCCTTGATAAATAAAAGGTTTATATCCAAATATAAACCAATAAAAAACCGGAGCCAAATATTTTTGTTAGCGTTTACAACCTTTGGCTTATCGTAAACTTCCTGTTTTTTGTTTAAAGTCAGGATGTAAAGCAAAACAAATTATTTAGGAGGCGTCAATATGACTAAACGCGATTTTATCACCACTGAAAATTATACAAAGGAGGAAATAAAATACATCGTTGATCTATCATTGAAAATTAAAGTGGCTATCAAAAATGGTTTTTATCCACCACTATTAAAAAATAAGTCCTTAGGAATGATCTTCCAACAGTCATCCACTCGGACACGTGTTTCATTTGAAACAGCAATGACTCAACTAGGAGGACATGCGGAATATTTAGCGCTTGGTCAGATCCAATTGGGCGGACATGAAACGATTGAAGATACGAGTCAAGTATTATCTCGTTTAGTAGATATTTTGATGGCACGTGTTGAGAGACACCATAGTGTAAATGACTTAGCAGCTCATGCGACGATTCCAGTAATCAATGGAATGTCTGATTATAATCACCCTACGCAAGAATTAGGCGATTTATGTACGATGATTGAACACTTACCGGAAGGAAAGAAAATAGAGGATTGTAAAGTTTCCTTTATTGGTGATGCGACACAAGTGTGTTTCTCTCTAGGGTTAGTAGCCACAAAAATGGGCATGGATTTTGTCCAATTTGGTCCAGAAGGATTTCAATTGAATGACGATCATCGGGCGAAATTAGATGAAATCTGCAAGGAATCTGGAGGTTCATATGTAGTATCTGATCAAATCGATGTAATCGAACACTCTGATTTTGTCTATACAGATGTTTGGTACGGTCTTTATGAAGCAGAATTATCGGAAGAAGAACGAATGAAAACGTTCTACCCTAAGTATCAAGTCAATGATGAATTGATGCAACGTGCTGGGGGACAGGCTAAATTCATGCACTGTTTACCTGCTACACGAGGGGAAGAAGTGACTGACGAAGTGATGGATGGTCCAAATTCTATTTGTTTTGATGAAGCAGAGAACCGCTTAACATCGATTCGAGGATTATTGGTTTATTTAATGAATGATTATGCTGAAAAAAATCCAATCAACGAACAAAAACAAGCCAATGCTAAAGCGGAGTTAGAAGATTTTTTAGGAAGAGCACTCTAAAGACAGAGGCAGGTAGGAAAATAATTTGTAGGCAATCATTTTTGAGCTGATTATTTCCATTCGGGGATTGAGGCTGTTTCTCAATCCCTGTTTCTACCGGAAAGGAAGAAAACAATGGGTGAAAATAAGAAAAAGTTTAGTTTGATGAGTGCGATATTATCCGTTATCTGTGTAGTATTTGTGGCTGAAGCAGCCGCTCCTGTAGCAGCAATCGGAAATTCACAATTTTTTTGGTGGATCTTTTTATTGATTGCATTTCTTTTGCCTTATGGATTGATCTCTTCAGAATTAGGTACCACTTATATTGGTGATGGCGGCATTTATGATTGGGTAACCAAAGCTTTTGGTCATCGTTGGGGTTCACATGTGTCTTGGTATTATTGGATCAATTACCCATTATGGCTAGCATCACTAGCAGTCATGTGTCCAGGTTTGCTGACGACGATCACAGGTGTGGAGTTTTCGACAGTTACCGCTATTTTGATTGAATTAGCATTTACTTGGGTCATTGTTTGGATTAGTTTTTATCCAGTCAGTGATAGTGTTTGGATTCTTAATGGTGCAGCAGTGATCAAAATGTTATTGGCCATTTTGATTGGTGGCTTAGGTGTATATACTGCACTGACAAAAGGTGTGGCAAACGAGTTTACGCTTAAATCGATGTTGCCAAGTTTTGATTTAAATAGCTTATCTTTTATTTCAGTTATTATTTTTAACCTGTTAGGCTTTGAGGTTATTTGTACTTTTGCAGATGACATGGAAAATCCTAAAAAACAAATACCGCAATCGATTATTGCGGGAGGCTTAGTAATTGCTGCCATCTATATCTTTTCAGCTTTTGGGATTGGTGTGGCCATTCCAACCGATCAAATCAGTACCGGGAGCGGATTGATGGACAGCTTCAAATTGTTGACGGGTTCAACTGGCGGCTGGTTTATCATCGCAATGGCTTTCTTATTCTTGCTGACCCTATTTGGGAATATGATCTCTTGGTCACTAGGGGTCAACAATACAGCTTGTTATGCAGCTGAAAATGGAGATATGCCAAAAGTATTTGCTAAACGAAGCAAAAAAAATGAAATGCCGATCGGAGCTGCGATCATGAATGGCGTAGTTGCCTCGATCGTTGTGATTATTGCTCCGATTTTACCGAATCAAGATTTATTCTGGGCATTCTTCTCTTTAAATTTAGTGATGTTCTTGATGTCGTATGTTCCGGTCTTTCCAGCTTTTTACAAATTACGTCAAATCGATCCAGAAACACCACGACCTTTTAGAGTTGGCGGTAGCAAAAATGTGTTAAAAATCTTAGTCGCATTGCCAATGATCATGATTATTATTTCACTCATTTTTACTGCAGTACCGTTACAATTTGATGCTGAAACACTGAGCCAGCAATTACCGATTACGATTGGAGCGGTCGTTTTCACACTTTTTGGTGAAGTGATCATTAAAGTAAAAAATATTAAAAAAGAAGGAGTTCTTTATCATGGCAAAGAGAATCGAACAGACAACACCGAAACAAGACGGGTATAGAATGCCGGGAGAATATGAACCACAAGAAAAGGTTTGGATGATCTGGCCGGAACGTCCCGATAATTGGCGCGATGGCGGAAAACCAGCGCAAGCAGCCTTTACTGAAGTAGCAAAAGCAATCAGTCAGTTCACTCCAATGAACGTAGTCGTTTCTCAGCAGCAATTCCAAAATTGTCGACGTCAACTACCTGAAACGATTACTGTTTTTGAAATGTCCAATAATGATGCCTGGATCCGAGACTGCGGGCCAAGTTTTGTCATCAATGATCAAGGAGAGCTGCGAGCAAATGATTGGGGTTTCAATGCATGGGGCGGTTTAGTAGATGGTCTTTATTTTCCATGGGATCAAGATGATTTGATTGCTCAAAAAATTTGTGAAATTGAACAAGTCGATTCTTATCGGACTGCCGATTTTGTTTTAGAAGGTGGCTCATTCCACGTAGATGGAGAAGGCACGGTATTGACAACCGAAATGTGTCTGTTAAGTGAAGGTCGAAATCCTCAACTGTCTAAAGCAGAAATCGAACAAAAATTATGTGAGCATTTGAATTGTGAAAAAGTATTGTGGTTAGACGATGGAATCGATCCTGAAGAAACAAATGGGCATGTGGACGATGTAGCATGTTTTGTCCGCCCAGGAGAAGTGGCGTGTATTTATACAGAAGATCAAGCTAGTCCATTCTATGAAGCGGCTCAAGATGCGTATAAACGTTTGAGCCAGATGACGGATGCAAAAGGACGGCAATTAAAAGTCCATAAAATTTGCTGCCCAGTAGAAAATGTTACGATCAAAGGGGAATTTAAAATCGATTACGTTGAAGGAACGATGCCGCGTGAAGATGGGGACATTTGTATCGCTTCTTACATGAATTTTTTGATCACAAATAATGGTGTGATCGTTCCGCAATACGGCGATAAAAATGATGCGTTAGCTTTGGAACAATTAGAAATGATTTTTCCCGATAAGGAAGTCGTTGGAGTAAATACAGTTGAGATCGTTTACGGTGGGGGAAATATCCACTGTATCACGCAACAACAACCAAAAAGGTAGGAGAAGCACATGTCAAAAATCGTTATCGCATTGGGCGGAAATGCTTTAGGAAATTCTGCCAATGAACAATTAACTAAGGCGGAACTTGCCGCAAAATCGATTGCTGATCTAATTACTGCGGGTCATCACGTAGTCATTGCTCATGGGAATGGACCGCAAGTTGGGAAAATTCGTTTAGCTTTTGAAGAAACAAGTCAAGCGCCAGAAGATACGATGCCATTTCCTGAATGTACTGCGATGAGTCAGGGGTACATCGGTTATCACTTACAACAAGCAATCGATGAAGAATTGGTTGCTCGTGGTCTAGAAGATATTCCAGTTGTATCAATGCTGACACAGGTGGTCGTAGACCCAAAAGATCCTGCATTTGAAAATCCTACGAAACCAATCGGTGGTTATTTTAGCGAGTCAGAAGCGAAACAATTGATGAAAGAAACCCAAGAGGTGTACGTTGAAGATGCGGGACGTGGTTGGCGTCGAGTAGTTCCTTCACCTAAACCAGTCGACATTTATGAAAAAATCAGCTTAAAAACATTGGTTGATGCTGGTCAAGTCGTGATTGCTTGCGGCGGTGGAGGCATTCCAGTCATCTATGAAGGTACGCGTTATAAAGGTATCGATGCAGTGATCGATAAGGATTTTGCAGCAGCAAAAATGGCAGCCTTAATCGATGCGGATATATTTATCATTTTAACTGCAGTGGATCATGTCTTTGTGAACTTTGGAAAAGCAGATCAAAAAGCACTAGTAAAAACAACTGTCGCAGAAATGCAGAATTATATTGAAGAAAAACAATTTGCGCCAGGTAGTATGCTGCCTAAAGTGGAAGCAGCGATTGATTTTGCACAATCAAAAGTAGGTCGCCAAGCCGTGATTGCTTCATTAGAACAAGCTTCGGCAGCTATTACGGGTAACAGCGGAACAACTATCCAACAATAAATAAAAAAGACGATTAGTTAAACTAATCGTCTTTTTCGTCTTCAATTTGCTTTTTCAACTCGCTGATTTGCTTGTCTAAATCTTTAGTTTGATTTTTAGTATCATCTATCTGATCATCTACAGTAGAGACAACTGAATTTAGAGAAGATTTTGCACGAGCATATTCGGTCTGTTTATTTTGATAAACATTGGTGTATTGATTTGATAACGTACCACCAGAAGGTTCAACTTGTTGAACCAAGGCATAAACTTGTTGGGCATATTGATCAAATGTTTGCCAATTATCTTGTGTATCTGTGACGATGATTTCAAAATCACTTAAAGTATCGATTCGATCAGCGATCAATTGATTACTAAAAGTTGTCGCATCGGATACCATTGGAGTATCTAATTTGGCAGCCGTGATTTCATTCGCTTTTTGTTTTGCTAAAGTATCCAAATTAGTTGTCGCAGCTTGCAAAGCATTTTTTCGGGTTGCTAAGACTTGCTTGGTTTGACTTGAACGAGTAACCAGTTGTCCACCCGATTGCTGAACGGACGAGGGCATCTGGAAGTCGACATCGTCTTTGCCATTGTTCAAAAGATCCATCGTTTGTTTGAAAATTTCTTTTGTTGCTTGTCCGACACTGGAATTATCTTGTGCTTGCGGTGTGTCATCACCAGCCCAAACAGCCACCGTATAATAAGGGGTAGCACCAACTGTCCACAGATCTTTGGCTTCATCGGTCGTTCCGGTTTTTACGGCCCAATACTGGTTATGTGCCAGTGTCAATCCAGCAGCTGTACCATTGGCATCTTGATGGACAGCTTTCATCGTGTCGATCGTTAGGTAGGCCGCGTCATCACTATAAACTTTTTGTTGCGTTAAATCATTTTGCGAGAAAACTTCTTTGCCAGTATCTTTGCGTTTGATCGTTTGTACATTCAAAGGCGTTCGATAGTTTCCTTGATTTACTAATGTAGCGATTCCGCTAGCCATTTCTTGGGTAGTGGCACCGTAGGTCATCCCGCCGACAGCAATAATCGGATTGTCATCCTGGACGTCCAGACCTGTAAACTGCATCTGAGATAAAGGACGGTAAATCGCTTCTTTAGATTCATCTCGATTTTCACTAGCTAACTTATAAGCAACAACGTTTGAAGAAATTGCTAAAGCATTTCTTAGTGTTAAATTGCCTTTAGAACTATTGTAAACATTATTTGGATAAGTATTATTTGGTCGATCATCTGAAACGGTACTTGTTTCTAATAAGCCACGTTCATAGGCCGGGGCATAAGAGACAAGTGGTTTGATAGCTGATCCAGGTTGTCGATAAGATAGGAACGCTCGATTATAGTGATTGCCTTCTTCACCACGCCCACCGATACTTGCAACGACATCGCCCGTTTGATTATCAATAACTGTCATCGCAGCTTGCTTTGTGTAAAGCCCGCTAGAGTCATCTTTATCTTGCCAAGTATTCATGACATTGCTTACGATATCTTGTAATTGATTGTGTAAATCGGTATCGATATTAGTACTGATTTGATAGCCGCCGGAAAGGATTCGTTGATAAACCTTATCATAGGCTGTTTTGTATTCTTTGTTATATTGATCTTCCTCTTCTTTAGAGTCAAATTGATATTGAAAACGAAAATCTTGTTGCTCCATCAAAATTTTAGCCGTGGAATCTACTGCTAGCGCTACTTCATTATTATCCAATTGATTGTTTAACGCATTACTGTGGATCTTAGCGGTAAAATCATCAGCGATAGCTTTGTTGTATTGATCTTTAGTAATATATCCTTGCTGGTTCATTTGTTTCAGGATTACTTTTCCACGTTTCAATGCATTCTCTTTGTTGGAAACAGGATCAAAGATCCCAGGATTGTTAGTAATACCGACTAACGTGGCTTTTTCTAACAAACTAGTGTCATTGATGGATTTACCGAAATAAACTTTCGCAGCGGCATTGATTCCGTAAGCCCCATGACCAAAATAGACATTGTTTAAATAATATTCTAAGATTTGATGTTTAGTAAATCTTTTTTCCAATGCTTGAGCCATGACCATTTCTTCAATTTTTCGCGAAATAGAGACTTCCGGCGTTAAATAAATATTTTTGACGAGCTGCTGCGTGATCGTTGAAGCCCCACGAATACCACGACCAGTGGCGGCATTCAGCGCTATCGTCAATAGACCTTGTGTATCGACACCGTGATGTTCATAAAAACGTTTGTCTTCAATCGAGATCAAGGCTTCGGAGACTAACGGATCCATTTTGTCGTAGGTCAGGTAATCACGTTCTTGTGTTTTTAATTCTTTGATGACATTTCCATTTTTATCTAAAATAGTTGTTGGATAATGTTGTTTAAAATCACTCTCTTGGATCTTCGCTGCATTTGCTTCACCAGCATCAATTGCTGCGGTCACTTCTTTCCCATATCGTTGAAAGAAGAAGACAGATCCAGCAATGAGCATTAAAAGAAGGACTACAATAATACTAATTGAAATTTTAGTAGATTTCGCTATTTTTTTTTGAGTAGTATTTTTGTGTGTGGGTTTCTTTTTATTTGCGGATTTTTTTTTGTTTGGTTCTTTTTTATTTGCCATGTTGTGCCTACCCTTATTCAATCATTTCTTTTATTTTAATGGAAAAGAGTCATAATAACTATCATAAACCAATTATTCCAAGAAAAATTTTAGATATTTTTGTAAAAATGATAAGATATTTAGTAGAAAGACTTGACGACGTTTCTATTTGTATCCACAATATAAAAAGAATGAGGTGAATTATGGAGACAAAGAAAAAATGGCTGATTTTTTGGGGGATATTGGCAGCCTTATTTGTTGGGATGTTTGCTATCGTCTTGAGCGGGAATTTTCCACAGTTTACAATTCCTTTCGGTGTTTTTGCTAGTGATGATAAAGAAGAGAAACAAGAAGAAATCCCTAAATTAAACTCTTTAGCACTCAAAGATGTTAATGATCAAACATTATTAGAAGAACAAACAGACAAAATAGAAGCATTGAATACTGCTTTTTCGGATAGCTCAAATTTTTCTAGTTCGCAATCGATGGCTGCGGCTATTGAAAAAGTTTATGGACCTGCCAAAAGCAGTAAAAATTTGTTTGATTTTTATCGTAAAATCTATCCTATGGTCAGTTCTGAAGAAAATGGATTTGTCAGTGTTAGTTTAGTAGGATATGGTCAAAGATTAATCAATGATAAAACTTATACGTCACAAAGACAGCTTTGGAGTTTTACGGACTCTAATGGCACACGGCATGATTATATGGTCAGTTTGCAGTTTAATACAAAAGAGTTGTATCAATTAACAATTGAAGAAAATAGCGAGGTAAAATCGGTGATCACTAAGGATGATACTTACTTAGATAAATCAGCTGATTTTGAAACAGCCTGGACAGAATTGGTTCAACGAGGAACCGATGTTCAACTTTATCGCCAAATGAAAAAAGATGGTATGAATAGTGATCAAACAGAATTTAAAGCATTGGAGAAGAGTATGAATGTTACAGATCCAAGCGGATTCTTTGATTTATTTAGAGATACAAGAGGTGATTTGACACACGCCTATTTATCAGGATTTTATCACACCAACACACCGACTGATGGGCAGTCAGATTATTATTTTCGTGTTCCGACCTCTGAAAAAGGAATAGCTGAATTTATCGTAGTATACGATCGTTTGCAACAAAAAATATTGTCGATTAATAAGCAAGAACTAGCAGAAAATAGTGATGAGTGATCTAAAAGCAGGCAACTGGATGGAAAGTTGCCTGCTTTTTTATTAATCATAATAACAATATTTTTTTTAAAATGTGGGCTTTTGTAGATATTTATCATGAAAAAAATTATATTTATTACAACAGGAACAGCGCTGCCAAACAAATACTTTTAGTGATAAAAACGAATTAAAAAGTATTTGAAGATACGAAAAGAAAGGTTGATAATATCCAAAGTAAAAAGAAATCCAAAGGAAAACATAGAAGCAGAACGAAATAAGCACTTTAAGAAACAGTAAAAGGTCTGAAGAAAAAACAGTATATTTTGAGTGTATCAAAGAATAAAGGATAATAAGGAGCAAAATGTTCAAATAGAAATCCGTTTTTGAGTAGTTTCAAAAATACAACGTCCAAAAAAGTGGTAGGAGAGGGGTCTCCTACCACTTTTTAATCGATGATGCGGATTTTATGTCCTGTATAGGGTAAAAACTTGTCCAATAGATCCTTTGTGGCTAATTTCATGTAATTAGTCACTGAACCAGAGCTGCAGCCATACCAGTCACGTTCTGCAATCCTACGATCAAATACGAGCTGAATCTCATGCTGGAGCAGACCGAAAATCGTAGCGGCACCTGGAATGACGCCTAATCGTTCCTTTAAAAGCTCGGCTGAAGCAAAAGAAACTCGAGGAATCGCTAATTTTTTTCCAAAGTCTTTCGTCACAAATTTAAAATCAGCTGGAGTAACATACAGATAGAACTGGGTCTTTTTTTGATTGCAGAGGAAAATAGTTTTAACAACTTCGATACCTAGGCGTTTATCGATATCAATACAATCTTCCATCGTCAATGCTTCTCCAGTAGCTACTTGATAAAAAGGGATATCCAGAGTCGTTAAAGCATCGTAAGTCATTTTTTCTAATTCAGAACCATACTCATCGGGGCGGGTGATAGAAATTTTACTAACGTAAACCATAAAAACCTCCTCATAATCTTGTAATGATAAAAACAATAACTGTTATTTATCAAATAAGCAATACTAACCAACTTTTTCTGGCAAAGGAAGTAAACTTTTCTGAACGATTGCTTGTAACTTTTGATCAATATCATAATAATCTGTTTCTGAAATATTTGAACGAATGACGATCGATTCTTGTTCATCTAACAAAAACAACCGACAAGTAGGTGTCGTACCAATGACTAACTGAGCATCTTTAGGATGCTGAGTAAACGTCAACTGATAGTGATTCCTAAAATGTAAATCAATTTTCTGCTGAATATAAATATTAAATAATTCACAAAATTCTGTATGAACGTACACGCTAACTTGTGGTAAACAATTTTCTAGCGAAAAGAGCGTGACACTGGTTAAAACGGAATAGACATACAATTGTCTTTGGTTATATTCTGGAACTGTTTGAGTGAATTCTTCCCAAAAAGCTTGGAACCGATTGAAATAATAAGGAAATTCAGCGTACATATTTTCAAGAGCAATACTATTACATAGTTGGTCTAACATCGTATCATTTAATTTGAAAAAGAAGAACGAAGCATATTGTTGTTTGATTTTTTCAAAAACATATTTTTGCTCGATTGCAGTTAACGGACGAAAATGTTTTGAAAACAAGCTGACCCAGTGAGCAGAAGCATAGTAAAAAAAGTCTTCTTCCGCGGGATCTTTAGTCTTTAATTCAAAATTACTTAATTGTGAGCAATAAATCGCGGATAAAAAGTATTGCCAATCCTCTATTTCCCAATTTTTTAAAAAATCAGGTTTTGGTGGAAACTTAAAGCGACTCATCAAGTCTGCTTCTTTATCGTTTAACAATAAAGAACTTTTCTTATCAATTGCCTGGTAAGTGATAAAAATCCAAAAACTGATCATTTCTAAATTAGTTAGATTGTTTGATAACTTTAAATATTCTTCAGTCTGTAAAGCTAATTGCAAATAATTATCGGTATTAAACCAGGTAATCTGATCAAATTGACGATAAAAGCCTCGCAGAAAGACATAATAGAAACGACGAACATCAACTTCACGAGCTTTGAGACTAATAGTGGCAGAGCATGAGATATGTACACGATAATCAGTAATTTCACAATTGATTTGTTTAATTTTACGACGCAGTTTAGATTCACTGATATTATTATCTAAACAAAATTGAATTGTTGAAATTGAACGTTTTGCCAAAATCTCACGGATAATTTCAAAACCTAAATCTTTTTGGTATAAGTAGATTTTCAATGTCTGCAAATTCGAAGAAGAACGAATCAATTGAATTCCTCGTCCATTGTTCATCAATAATTCTAAAGAGTAACTTTTAGCGGTATAAAGTTCATCAATGATAACTTGCAGTTCTTTACAATTTAATCGAATTGTACCAATACTTGCGTAACCGATTTTTTCTTGCAATTCTTTTAAGGAAATTGGCGTTTGAAAACTATCAAGAATATCAATAATTTGAATTTTTAACAAAGTATTTCTGTCCATCCCCAACACGACAGTCTCCTCCTTTCATAAGTGGGATTATGATAAAAAACATCCTCATTTTTTACAATAATAGAATAAATAGCGAGAAAATACAATTATTAATTGAATTTTAAAAGAAAATAATGTCAATAGCTTAAGTTTTTTATAACAAACAATATACTAAAATGGAATAAAATAATTCTGTTTGAACTAAAAAGGGAATTAAACTGAGATTTGATATATCTCGTTAAAATTTTTCATTTTGAAATATATTTTTTTTTAGAAATGATATGTTTGGCTTTTTAATTTAAGGTATAATTAAAATAAAAGGAGTCTACAATGAGAATAGCTGAAATGAGAAATATCGGAGTGGTGAATGAAGCAAAATTAGTGCAGGTAGGGATACGTACACCAGAGGCGTTGATCGAACTGGGGGCAGAAAATGCATTTATGGAGGTATACCACTTGGTAGACAAGGGTTCTTGTCTCCATTTACTGTATGCTTTAGAAGGAGCGATTCAAGATATCCCTAAAAGAGAATTGAGTGAAAGGCGGAAAGAAGAACTGCGTAATTTTTATCAACAAATAAATTAAAATTACATGAGTTTCATTGCAGCAAAAAATATAAAAAAGTACACTATATTTAAAAAGGAAGTGTCTTTTTGTATTTATTAATATTAGTGATTTTTATTATTCTAGTGGGAGGATACAATATTTTTCTGAATCTTGCACGACGTAAAAAGAAATCAATCTCTCCCTTAATGGTAAATATTCAAGTGACATTGAATTTGGTGTTGATCCTTGCAGGGCTTGCTTATCTGATTTTTGGTTAAAAAAAGAAGACATCCGTCTTCTTTTTTTTATTAGTTTAACGAATTGGAACAATCTTTGCGCCAAAAGGCATTAAAGCTAAGCGTGCAAGTTTTAATGACTGAGCTGCAAAAGGAATACCGATGATTGTGATACATAACAAAGCAGCGCTGATTAGGTGCCCAATCGCTAACGGGATACCTGAAATAATTAGCCAAATAATATTGATAATCAGATTCATTCTGGTCGATTGGTAAATAACGTCTTTACCAAAAGGAGCAAAGCTTAAACTAGCTAATTTGAAACACTGCATGCCGATTGGAATACCGATAATGGTGATACACCAAAAAATACCTGCGACACACCAACTCAATCCTCCAAGTAAACCGCCAAAAATCAACCAGATGATATTTCCTAAACAAGACATTTTTATCCCTCCAATGATATAAATAGTGTATCATTTCTAATGAGGAATTACCTCCATCTTAAGATGGATAGAGCAAATCCAGCTAATAATAATTGTATAGAAAGAACGGTATATTTATGTATGAATCATTTCAAGTAGTATCTGCTGAAAAAAAGATAGTAGTGCAAGGCTATCATTGGGCTTGCCAAGAACCTAGAGCTGTTCTACAAGTCGCACATGGAATGGCTGAACATTTATTGAGGTATCAAAATTTTGCCGAATTTTTTGACTGAACATAGGATCGTTGTGATTGGACATGATCATTTAGGTCACGGTAAAACAGCGGAAAGTGGTACTTTAGGCTATTTTCATGATTCAACTGTCGAACATGGCCTAGTGAAGGATATGTTTCGAATTACTCAGTGGGGGAAAGAACAGTATCCTGGGCTTCCGTATTTTATTTTAGGACACAGTATGGGGTCCTTTGTTTTACGAAACTATCTATATACGTATGGACAAGAAATTGATGGGGCCATTCTTGTAGGCACCGGGCAGCAACCAACGTGGTTAACCGCTTTAGGAAAAAATACGGCTGCTGTTTTAAGTAAAATTCAAGGTGAAAAGCATCCAAGTAAATTAATAGATGTTTTAGCTTTTGGATCGATGAATCGAAAAATTCAAAACAAAAGAACAGATAAAGATTGGCTTGTAACACTCCCAACAGAGGTAAATGCTTATTTAGCTGATAAAGATTGTGGTTTTTTATTTACACTAAGCGGATACCGAGAACTGTTTTCATTAATTATTAGGTCTCAAGATAGCCGCTTACTAACGACGATTCCGACTGGATTGCCATTATTATTTTTATCAGGAAAAGAGGATCCTGTGGGAGAATATGGGAAAGGTGTGATGAAAGCTGCTTCATCGTACCGTAAAGCAGGCGTTGAGAATGTTACTGTCAAACTTTATGAAAATGCACGACATGAGCTGTTGAATGAAAAGCAGAAAGAAGTTGTTTTTCAAGATATATGCAAATGGATGGAAAAGATTTATAGAAAATGATATCATTGTAAAAATTTTACGTGATTGAGGGGTTCTATGAAAGCAGAAGTAAAAACTAAATTTTTAATTGATTATTGTCATCAACACGATTGGGATGTTCAAGGTGGGAAACTACAATCACCTATCGATATCCAAACAAATCAAACACAAATGGAGAGTACTCGTACTGGAATCCAGCTAAATCTTTCATCAATGCCAGCCACGTTTTTTAATAATGGTCAAAATCTTCAATTATTAGGGTCAGGACAAGCTTGTCTTAATCATCGTGTATTTGATTTTGTACAAGTCCATTTTCATGCCGATGGGGAGCATAGGATCGACGGCGAGCATTTCCCGTTAGAAGGTCATTTTTTATTCCAAGCACCTAATGGTCAAACCGGTGTGATTGGTGTAGTGTATCGCGCAGGAAAACATAACTCTGATTTCGATCATGTTTTAAAGCAATATGAAGAGGAAAAAGGGGAAGGGTCTTTTTCAGTTGAAACTTTGATTCCTGAAAATAAAAGTTACTATCATTATATTGGCTCTTTAACAACACCGCCTTTGACGGAAGGAATCGAGTGGTATGTTTTACAAACTGTATTAGAAGTTTCAAGCGAGCAAATCGAGCGCTTCATTTCGCTTCATGGCAAGAATAGCCGTAGTTGCCAAGCGCTCCATGACCGCCAAGTAATTGAATTTGGGGAATAGATGTATTTATATAGAAAGAAAAAGCCGCCCATTGCTTGAGCGGCTTTTTCTAGTTTAGATATTCATTTAAAACAGTTGCGACACCAGAATCATTGTTTGAGGTGGTTAAACGATCGGCTAGCTGTTTGACTGCCGGAGCTGCATTGGCCATACCGATACTCGTTCCACTGATTTCTAGCATTTCTAAATCATTTTCTTGATCCCCAATTGCTAATACTTCATTTAAATCAATGGCGAGATATTTAGTCAAAAAATTTAAAGCCGCTCCTTTATTGATGCCTTCAGCCATTACTTCTAACCAATATTTATCAGAATAAGAACTGTTGATCTGTTTTTTTTCCAGTTTGGCTCTTAATTTTACTAATTTACTAGTATTATCATCAGTAAAAGCTAATTTGAAATAACTAATATCGCCATTTCTGATTTTCTCCCAAAGGTCTTCGACCCGAGATTCTTGCAAATTGAATTGTGCATAATAAGGACTATCGACATCATTGTGGTCCTGAGCAAAATTAATTCGATCATCTTGTGTTGCCCGGCTTGCTACAACCGTAACACCTTCCTCCATTGCAAAAGAAAGAGCTTTTTTCACTGTGTCCGCTGGAATCGTATAATTTTTTAATACTTCAGCAATTTCCCCATCTTCGATCCGCGCCACATAGGCACCATTGGATGCCAAGGTATAACCATTTAATTTCAATTCAGCGAAAACTTCTCTTGCCGATTGAATCGAACGTCCAGTAGCTAAAGTGATAATTCCACCTTGCTGGTTAAATTTTTTTAGTGCTTGCCGATTTTCAGTTGTGACTTTTCCGTCTGAATCTAATAGTGTGCCATCAAGATCCACCGCTATCAATTGCATACTCATCCGTCCTTTTATGTCTTTCTATTTAATAGCTTCTTACTTTAGACTAGCTTAAACGACAAAAAATGAACAATCAAACGCTCAAATTTAATATAAATCTATTTTAAGGTCAAGTTAATTCTCAAATTTTTATTTATCTTAATAAAAAATTAATAAATTTGAAAAGTGTTATCTAGCGGTTGTTTTTGCTATTATTTTGCATAATTTATATCGTTTGTAAAGCGTATATTTTGCTAAAACTAATAAATGAGATTATTCTAATGTTTGTAAACGTTTATAAATATTTTTTATTATTTTAAAAAAATTTGGGGTAGGAGTGAAGTATCATGTTTACAAAGACCGAAGAAATTCCGGTAGTTACAGCATCTGATGAAGCATATGCTCCTTTTCTAAGTGTGATGATTGCCACATTGCTCGAAAAGACTGCGCGTAAAACACCGGTTCGTTTTCTGATTATTGATGACAATCTATCAAAATCAAGTAAAGAAAAACTGATTCAAACCGCCAATAATTTTTCCGATTCTGCAACGATTCAATTTGTAAAAGTAGATGAGGAATTATACAAAGATTTTTTAGTTAGCGACCATATTACAACGACTGCTTACTTTAGAATATCAATGCCTAAACTGTTAGCAGAAGAAAATTATCGAAAATTATTGTATATCGATGCAGATACATTAGTGTTAGATGATATCAGTACTTTGTATCAATCGAGTTTAGAAGGAAAAACGATTGGGGCAGTTATTGATCCTGGACAGACCAAAGCATTGCAACGGTTGGGTGTTACTTCTGAAGATTATTATTTTAATTCCGGCGTAATGGCTATCGATGTGAAACGTTGGAATCAACAAAAAATCACTGAAAAAACGATTGATTATTTGAAAAATAATGCTGATAAAATTATTTTTCATGATCAAGATGCCTTGAATGCAGTGCTGTATGAAGATTGGTATTCGTTCCATCCAAGATGGAATATGCAATCATCATTGATCTTTGATAAGCATCCGGCACCTACTGAAGAATATAAACAATTGTATAAAGAAGGACGTGAAGATCCTGCTATCGTCCATTTCACAGGGCATGACAAGCCATGGAACACGCTTAAAAATCATCCGTATCAAGATTTATATATGAAACGTTTGAATGAAAGTATTTTTAATGAAAGGGTGAATGTAAAATGATGAAAGAAAAAATTACCGTCGTTTCCAGTTGTAATGATGCATTTGCTCCTCATGTCTCGGCCCTATTTGTTTCGATTCTTGAAAATGCCAATCGAACGACTTCGGCCTATGAATTTTATGTGATCGATGACAAAATCACGATCAAACATAAGCGATTGATGCGAGAAACGATTTCTCCATATAATGCAACAGTTAAATTTTTAACTATTGATAAAAAGTATTTTAAAAATGCTGTTGAGAGTGATCGGATTCCAGAAACTGCTTATTATCGAATTGCGATTCCCGAATTATTTAGAGATCAAAAGATTGATAAGTTGTTATACTTAGATTGCGATATGATTGCGTTAACAGATATCTCTGCGTTATGGAAATTAGATTTGACAGATTATACGCTTGCTGCTGTTGAAGATGCAGGCTTTCATCATCGATTAGAAAAAATGGGTATTGCTTGTGATTCAGCAAAATATTTCAATTCAGGTTTTATGTTGATCAATGTAAAAAAATGGGTAGCAGAAAATGTTACTGAACGAGTAATGGATTTCATCCATGATCACCCTGAAAAATTAAAATTCCATGACCAGGATGCCCTAAATGCGATACTCCATGATCATTGGCTGCAGTTGCATCCAAAATGGAATGCTCAAAGTTATATTATGAAACGAGAAGTGTATCATCCCGATCCAGAGGGTGAGAAAGAATATTTTGAAACTCGTAGAAGTCCTAAAATTATTCACTATTCTGGACATGATAAGCCTTGGAATGAAGATTACACATCGTCATTGAAGAAATACTATGATAAATATGAACGGATGACAGCTTTTTCAGCAGAATATGAAGAAGAATTATCTTCGAAAATTTTATCAAATAAAAAATCAAGTTAAAATGATAACTTTTTAAATAAAGCAATGGGAAGGGGAGAACAATATGATTCATCTTTTAGAGAAAAAATCAGCACAAACGAAAAAACATCATGGCAAAACGAACCACTCAAAAGATACTAGTGCCACAAAATCATTAGGATTCAAAATAATATCGGTACTAGCGATCGGCTATATCACCACTAAAATCAAAAACCGCAAGAAAAATTAAAACAGGAAAAAGACGGGAGCTAAGTCATCTTTAGCTCCCGTCTTTTTATTGTTTTTTAAAAGACTGAATGATCAAGATTGCCCCAACGATCGCGCGGACGATGTTTGATTTGAGGTTCGATTTCATTGATTAATTTGGTCATGATATGATCAAATTGTTCTTTTTCTTCAGCGGTCAATGCTTCTAAAATAACCGGTTGAAAATCGTCAGATTGCTGAGCGGCTATTTTTCCTCGAGCAGTTAAAAAGATTTCCATTACACGTTTATCTTTTTGAGATTTCTCACGAGTGATATATTCTTTTTTTTCTAGTTTACGAATCATTTCAGAAGCAGATTGAGGACGCATATCCAATTGATTGACTAAGTCTTTTTGCGAAATTTTCCCATGTTCGCGAATAATACTTAGTATTTGTCCCTGTCCGCGATTTCTATTTTCAAATTTAAAAGGTCCACGAGTATTTTCCCTAAAAAATTGCATGAATAAGCTATTCAAACGCATATATTTTTGTGTTAGTTCAAGATTTAAATTTTTTTCATCCATGTGTATTTGTGACTCCTTCTCATCATTCCCTATCATTTTATCAGGTCACCGAAGTAATAGAAAGAATTATCTTAACGGGAAACGATTGATTTTCTATCTAGAGATAATTCTCAGCCTCATATTGTGTCAGCCAAAAATGAATCCCACCGGTCGAGTCCACCCAGCGATTTGGATTAAAATTTTCAGCTTCGACCCATTCGCCGACACGATAAATAAAATGATCGTCTACATAAGAAACCGCCTCGTTATAATTTTTATAAGTGTGCATATCTTTGATTGATAGGACTTTAGCTTTATCACAACGACAGCAAGTAGTTGTTGCGGAACTTCTTCGAGCTTCACTAGGGATCAATAGTTGTACAATACGATGGCCGTAGCATTTTTTATAACCCAAAAACGCGCCTTTAACAGGGCAGTGAAGGGCAAAAAACTTAGTTGTTGCATCAGAAATAATAGCCGTCAAATCAGCGTTTTCTAACTTTGCATGAAACAAATTAGTACCGGAAATATCAGCTTCATTTAGACTAGAAGCTTGAAAATCTGTACCTACCAATGAAGCATTTCGCAAAATACTTTGAGAAAAATCACAATCGATACATAAACAATTATCAAAATTTGCTCCGGTCAAATCGGCACCCAAAAAATTGACCTGTTTAAATATCAGATCATGAAAATTTGCAAATGACAATTTACGAAAAGAATAATCCTGGTTTTTTAAGACAGGCTGCATGGAATATCTCCCTTCTGTTAAATAAAGTTAATTCATTTTAGCATCTTTTGAAGAAGAAGATTCATGAAATTTAGTTTGGAAAGCAGTAGATGAATAATTGACAAATACTTAAAAAAAAATTTAAACTAAAAACGAACATACGTTTGTTTTTTAAAGGAGGCTTAATATGAATCTTTACGTAGATGAACCAGTTAGAGATGTATTTTGTATGGATTCAAAAAGTTTTTATGCTAGCGTGGAGTGTGTCGAGCATGATGTCCATCCTTTAGAGGCACTTTTAGTCGTGATGAGCGGCGATCGTGAGAATTCAGGCCTCGTTTTAGCCGCAAGTCCTAAAGCAAAAGAATTATTAGGCATTAGTAATGTGAGTCGCGGTTTTGAGATTCCTAATCATCCTGATTTGATCGTTGTACCTCCAAGGATGACACTTTATATTGATTACCATATGCGAATTCAAGAAATTTTTCGTCACTATATGGCGGATGAAGATATTCATACTTATAGCATCGATGAGCAGTTCGGTGATTTAACCCATAGTTGGAGACTATTTGGTGAGAGTCCAACAGAAGTAGCTAAGCAGATTCAGCGCCAAATTATGGAACAATTAGGGATTTATACTACTTTAGGAATTGGAGATAATCCATTGTTAGCTAAAATTGCGATGGATATTGAAGCTAAAAATGATTCTACGCGCTTTGCTGAATGGCATTATCAAGATGTTCCTAAAAAAATTTGGCCAATTAGATTAGGCGACTTTTGCGGAATCGGCCGACGAATGGAAAGACGTTACCAGTTAATGGGTTTTTACACGATGGGTGATTTGGCACATAGTGACCCATTTGAGTTGAAAAATCATTTTGGGGTCATGGGAATGCAACATTACATGCATGCGTGGGGGATTGACCGTTCCGTCTTGTCACAAAAAGATCTATATCCTAATAAAGAGAAATCGATCGGTAATTCTCAGATTTTACCAAAAAATTATGCCCGTAAATTAGACATCGTAATAGTTATTGCAGAGATTTGTGAGCAGGTTTCTCAAAGATTACGTAAAAAAAATTTATTAGGTGCTACGCTGCATTTAGGTATCAGTTACGCTTACTATGGAAATGGTAAGTGTGAGGGATTTCAACACCAGCAGAAAATATCCGCGACACAACAATCAAAAGAGTTAACCGCAGCAGCGATTGGGTTGTTCGAAAAGTATTGGGATCATTCGGAAGTCCGTAGAATAGCTATTACAGTTGCTAGCCTATCATCTGCAGGAAGTTTACAACTAAATCTTTTCGAAGAACCACAAAAAACAATCAAAGAAGATCAAATCGATGAGGTAATTGCTCAAATTAGAAGCCGTTATGAATTTGCATCGATTGTCCGAGCACATTCGATGATTGAAGGAGCAACAGCTATCAAACGAGCTGGTCTGGTTGGTGGACATGCAGGTGGAATGGAAGGACTTGAGTAACGATGATTTACGATGATGAAAGTGCAGAAAAACTTTTTCTTGAAGCTAAACGGGTTTACCAAGATCGCGGTATGCTGAAATGGGTAGGCTTTTATCTATCTGATCATACTGCAGAATTAACCAAAGATAGTCAGAAGCGAAATCATATCAACAAAGAAAAAGTGCAAATGAGCATGGAAGAAATTGGTGGACTGCTTCAACAGGCCTATTTAAAAAATCAGCGAGTCGCACTACAGCTATCCGCGTTAGATAATGAAGGGCAGTTTCAAGATGAGTTGGTTGGAAAGCTGGCTGGTCAAAGAGATAACTTGATTTTTTTAAATGAAGAAACGCGAGGGATACTTCAACTGACAATTGAACAAATTCATCATGCAGAAATTATTCTACCTCAAAAAATTCTTTCGCAAAAAACGAAGGAGATCAATGAATGAAAAAGTAAAAAGCCCTGACACAGTATGTCAGGGCTTTTATTTAAAAGATTTTAAATTCATTTAATGGCCAAAAACGTAAAACAACTTTTCCTTGAATCAAAGATTGATCTACAAAGCCGAAAATTCGGCTATCCTTTGAGATTAGACGATTGTCTCCTAAAACAAAATATTTATTGTCGGGAACTGTGACATCAAAATCATTGGTGAAGCTGGTCGCATTGGCAGCTTGTTCTTGGAAACCTGTACTGTACGAATATTCGCTTGCTAATTTATCTTTTTTGAATTTTTGCTTGTAATCATCAAGATAGGATTCATCGTATTTTTTTCCATTGACAGTCAGCACGTCATCTTTCATAATTACACGATCGCCAGGTAGTCCGATGATTCGTTTTACTACATAGACACTTTCATCATCAGGTTCTTTGGTAGTGATGATATCTTGTCGTTGGAGCGAAGATATTTTAGATGTAATCAAACGTTGTCCATCATGTAATGATGGATCCATTGAGTGTCCATCTACTTTGACAGGAGAAAAAACAAACATTCTAGCTAGAAAAACCAATAAGATAATTAGGACTATAGGAAGCCATTCTTTTAATTTATTATTCATAATTCACCTCGTTCGAAGATAATTTTATCATGCTTCAAAGTAAAAAGCTCTTGTTAACTTCTTTTGTATCAGAAAATTTTGATTCAACTAGAGAAAACAGCTTTTTTGTGGCACACTAAGAAGCATATCAACATAAATAAGGAGTAAATTTATGACACGCAATTATCCAGCTCCTCCGAGCCTACCACGTTCTTTTTCAAATCATTTTTATTTAGAAGATGAGGCCTTGATCGATGAAGTTCAGGTTGCCGATGATGATTATAGTTATTTGGAATTTGAAAACGTGATTATACGTCGCTCGTTTTTAGAAAAAGTTACCTTGCAGCGGACAAAATTGATCCGTTTTGAAGCTAGCAATACAGTATTTAAAAATTGTGATTTTTCAAATCTTGATTGGATTGGTGGGAGCTTCCATCAAGTGAACTTTGAAAATTGTAAGTTAACAGGGTGTAATTTCGCTGAGAGTTATTTACGAGATTGTCAATTTAAAGATTGTGTGATCAATTTCGGATCATTTAGCAATACAAATCTGAAAAATGTGGCTTTCGAAAATTGCCAATTAACGGATAGTGAGTTTTATGAAGTAACATGGAAGCATTTATTTCTTGTGAATAATCAATTTGACAATAGCAATTGGATGCGAACCAATTTAAAGGGCTTGAATTTTACACAGAATCAATTTAGCAAAATCGCTTTTTCAATGGAACAGCTTAGTGGACTGAAAGTTACGGCTTATCAAGCATTAATAATTGCTGCAGGCTTAGGACTAGAAATAACAGAATAAATACACCGGCTCTTAAGAATAAGAGCCGGTGTATTTATTACAAATGCCTAATTATTTCCGGCTTTAGTAATTCAAGACATTGGTTAGGGCGTTTGCGTAAAGTGTATATATTTTTTAGGATACAAACGTGATTTTAAAATAAATGTACGGTTATTTTATAAATAAATCTAAAGAAATGGTTATATTCTTTAAAACCTTTTGATATTTATCTTCAGAAAAAGTAGTATTCTTTGTGAAAGTAAATATAAGTGAACTTGTTAGGTGAGGCTCCTAAACAAACATAAGCTATTGCGCAGAAACGTCGAAAGACGCCAATGTGTAAAACAGGAATTGTCGGATTAAGGCTTTTCATAAAATAGCTAAGAGTAATTCTTTACGTTGTTTAGTGCTAAAACTCAGACGATGAGATTGTATGAGACACCAAACTTGTTAGTTCTTTTTGCTAACGTTTGGTGTCTTTTTTAGTTATTTGTGGTGCTGCTCTCGTCTATAACATCGACTTAGACGAAGAGGGGGAAATAAAGATGACGAAAAAGAAAAAGATCGATTGGCTTCTAGTACTGCCTTATTTAGGTACAAGCGTAATTGGTCTTTTAATGGTCTACAGCGCAAGTTCGTATCGCTTGATAGCGGCCGGTGAAAATCAATTTTCATTATTTATGAAGCAAGCAATTTTTATGGGACAAAGCTGGATAATCGTGTTACTGATTTATCGAGTAAAAAGTACGGTGATGCTACAGGGAAAGTTTGCCAAAATTTTATTGGTGATCGGATTAGTCAGTTTGGTTTTAGTCAAAGTCCACGGGGTGAGCATCAATGGAGCACAACGATGGGTATCGATTATGGGGATTCAATTTCAACCATCAGATGTGACCAACGTCGCATTGATCTTTTATTTGGCGTATTTCTTTCGTAAAGAACGAACAACTAGAGAGCTAGTTGCTCCCTGCAGTATCGTTTTCATCAGCAGTTTACTAGTCTTGTTCCAACCTAAAGTTACTGGAGCTATCATGATTTGGCTTATTGCGTTAGTGATTATATCAACAGCTCAATTTCCTTATCAATTAACAATTCTGATTTTTTTAGCGCTCGTTTTAGGTGCAGTAGCTGCGGGAGGGTTGATTCTTTTCTTAGGCAGTCATCAATTACTTCCGGGAATCTTCGCCCACACGTATGATCGGATTCGTTTAGTGGGAAACCCATTTTTAGATCCGTATGGTAAAGGTTTTCAAATGAGTAATTCTTATTACGCATTATATAATGGCGGATTTTTTGGTAGAGGGATCGGCAACAGCATTACCAAAAAAGGCTACTTACCTGTAGCAGAGACAGATTTTGTCTATTCTATTTTAGTTGAAGAATTAGGTTTGATCGTTGGTCTAATCGTTTTAGCAATGCTCTTTTTGATTATATTGCGTTTATTCGTATTAGCATCAAAAGAAACACAACAGCAAGTTAGTTTGATTTATTTTGGTGTTGGAACCCTTCTATTGATTCAAACAAGTATCAATATTGCGAGCATTTTAGGGTTGATCCCGATGACGGGGATTCCTTTACCCTTTATCAGTTATGGTGGAACAAGTTATCTTTTATTATCGATAGCGTTGGGTGTCTGCTTAAAATTTTCTTCGGAGGATCGTGCCAATGAAAAAACGCCTGAATTACGAATCATTTAATTATTCATTGTTTTTACCGATCCTAGTTTTTTATTTGATCAGTGTCATTGTTCAAACGATGGCGGCGAGTCTAGATGGTGCAAACGTAAAAAATGTCATGATCAAACAAATTATTTTTTGTTTTCTTTCTTTATTGGCGATGGGAATTGTTAGTCGTTTTAAAACTGCCACTTTTTTAAAATATGCACCGGTATTCTATGTCATTTCTTTAGGTATCATGGCTTTATTGTATTGGTTTTATGATCCAGCCATGTACTTAGTTACGGGAACAAAACGCTGGTTACGATTTGGTGGTTTTTCATTTCAACCATCGGAACTGATGAAATTAAGTTTTGTACTTTTTATGGTTCGTTTAACGGTGACTTATGAGATGAATTGTGCGGAACGGACCTTGAAAAGTGATTTGCGGTATTTAGGTAAAATTTTATTGTACAGTTTACCAACCTTTATTTTAATGTTCGTTCAACGTGATTTTGGGACTAGCTTAGTCTTTATTGCTATTTTAGGTGCGTTATTTGTTATATCTGGGATGCATTGGAAAATTTTAGCGGTAATTACTGGTTTAGGTGCTAGTGCAGGTGGTACGTTACTATTTTTAGTTTTTAGTAAATGGGGAAACAAATTACTTTATGCGCTGCACTTTAAGACCTATCAATTAGATCGGGTACGAGCTTGGGTCGATCCTTTTCAATACAAAGATTCCATCGCCTATCAGCAAGTTCAAAGTTTATATGCAATTGGATCTGGTGGATTGATTGGAAAGGGATCAGAGCAAACCGCTGTGTATGTGCCCGTACGCGAATCCGACATGATTTTCACTGTAGTAGGAGAGAATTTTGGTTTTATAGGTGCAACGTTTGTTGTGTTTCTTTACTTTTATTTATTTTACCAAATACTTTCTACTGCTATGCGGACCAATAATAAAGCCAATTTATACGTGGCCGTTTCTTTTGTTTTTGGCTTGTTGTTCCAAATTTTTGAAAATATTGGAGCAGCGATCGGAATTTTACCATTAACAGGGATTCCGCTGCCGATTTTGAGCCAAGGTGGGACATCGTTGATTGTTTTAGGAATCGGTTTAGGGATCATGATGGGATTCAAAGAAAATTAATAGAGAATAGAGGTTAATTATGCGAAAGAAATTTTTTTTAACTAGTAGTATCGCACTGGTAGCGTTACTAGGTCTTAGTATTGCGGTTACGTTAGATGCACATTGGTTGCAAGGGGTGGATCATTTTTTTATTGATCATCGCATCCCTAATATATCTGTTGTTACTACTATAGTAGGCTGGATTGCAAAAATAGCAACAATCGGACCAATTTTAGTATTATTTAGTTTATATTCACTATATTTGTTAAAAATAAAACAAAATAGATTGATTATATGGGGCTTTCTAAATCTATTTTTCGTAAGTGGAGTAGGCTATGTCTTAAAACATATCATTCAACGTACTAGGCCTGAGGAACTTCAATATATTACACGGGATTCTTATAGTTTTCCTAGCGGTCATTCTCTTTTGGTTACAACGTTAATTTGCTCGTTTTTAGTTGTATCTATTTTCTTAGAAAAGCGAGTGTCAAAAGAACAGAAACTGGGATTAGGTTTATTTGCATTGTTGATTATCGGAGGAAGAATTTATTTAGGAGTCCATTATGTTAGTGATGTTTTAGCAGGATTATTTCTAGCTGTAGGAGTTACTTTAGGAACGGCTGCTTTGTTTTATCGCTATTTGCTTTCTTTTCCGAGTAATTCAAGGAGAAGTCGGACTTCGCTATTTTCAACTTGGCAAAAATTACTCTTAGGCGGCTTAGTCGTATTACTGACTTTAGTTTCAGGAATTAGTGTATTTGCTTTAAAACTGCATCATAGCTCGCAAAAAGTGGCTGATTCTATGTATGCTCCGATTGAAAGGTCGGGGAAAACTAAATCTCCCGAAGCTTCAGAACCTATGAGTATTTTGATTCTTGGGATCGCCAATGATTCTAAACGCCAAACTGATTATCGTGCAAATACGATTATGGTTGCAACATTAAACAATGAAACGAAAAAGACGACATTGACGAGTATTCCTAGAGATTCATATACTGAAATCGTTGGAGCTGATTATGAAGATAAAATAAATCATGCCCATTCGATCGGCGGACCAGAAATGATCATGGATTCAGTAGAGAATATGCTAGATATACCACTGCATCATTATGTTTCTGTGAACATGGATGGTTTGGAAACATTAGTCGATGCCGTAGGTGGGGTGACGGTAGATAACGATTTTGCTTTTTCTGCGGAAGGAATCAATTATCCTAAAGGAAAACAGCACTTGAATGGTTGGGAAGCTCTTCAATACTCTAGAATGCGGTATGAAGATCCAATGGGAGATTATGGTAGGCAAGGCCGTCAAAGAGAAGTCATTGAATTATTGGTAGATAAGATCTTATCTCCGAAAAGTCTCTTCAATTACCAGAAAATCTTAGATAGCATCGGTGAAAATGGAAAAACAGATTTAACATTTGATCAAATGCAGCAAATATTGAAGAGTTATCGTTCGTCACTTAAACAAATTGATAGCGAACAACTTCAAGGTGAAGGTTTTACGGGTGATGGCTATACAGGAGAAGAAGGGATTTCTTACCAAATGATTCCCCAAGATGAATTAGATCGTGTAAAAGATTTGTTACATGTACAATTAAATTTGTAATTTCAATCTATGAAGGTCTACTTAGGTAATTACTAACTGATTCTTTAGTTATTTGCGTTATAATAGCTACAGAAAGGCGGGAAGTTATGCTTAGTCAGATAGTATTATTACTTGTGACCGGTGTTTTTGCTGGGATATTGGGCTCGATTTTAGGAATCGGCGGAGGAATTATTTTAACACCTTTTCTAACTTTGGTGATGGGATTAGATATTAAATATGCCATTGCAGCTAGTATTGTTTGTGTTATTGCCACTAGTTCAGGAGCAACTATCGCTTATTTAAAAGATGATATGTTGAATCTGCGTGTAGCGATGTTTTTAGAGATTGCGACGACAATTGGAGCAATCGTTGGGGCTTTGCTGTCAGGAATTGTTCCAACTGGTTTTCTATTTGTTTTATTCGGCGGGTTTCTCTTATTTTCCGTGGTGAACATGATTCAAAAATTACGCGGGAAAATGGAAAAAAAGAGTGTCAAAGCTTCCGTAGATTCTTTAGCCGAAAAATTGAAATTGAATGGTTCATATTATGATCAGGTTTTGGATGAACAAATCGATTATCAAGTCGAAAAAGTTCCAGGCGGTTTTGCGATGATGTTTGGAGCAGGAATCGCTTCCGGATTATTAGGTATCGGTAGTGGGGTATTCAAAGTGACTGCAATGGATACGATCATGAAAATGCCGCTGAAGCCCTCAAGTGCGACCAGTAATTTGATGATGGGTGTAACGGCAGCAGCGTCAGCAACCGTTTATTTTTTTAGTGGAGCTATTTTACCTCAAATTGCAGCTCCATTGGCTTTAGGTGTCTTAGCTGGAGCGACGATCGGTTCTAGAATCATGCAACGCATGAAACCGAAAGTGATACGAATGATTTTTATTCCAATTTTATTATTTATGGGAATTCAAATGGTTCTTCGTGGATTTGGGGTGATGATTTAATGGAAAATAAAGAAGAAATGTTAAAAATAGAGCGATCGATCGGCTACATTTTACGTATCGGGGTGATTGTGTCGGCAGTAATCATCTTGATAGGAATGTTATTGCTTTATTTCCAACCCGCCAATGATCAAGTACCAACTGATTTATGGTTGATTTTCCAAGGTGTACTCAAATTGAATGGTGAAGCATTTATTATGTTAGGACTATTTTGTTTGATTTTGACCCCGGTATTGCGAGTGGTTGTCTCGATAGTTGCTTTTGCAAAAGAGAAAGATTATTTGTATGTCATCATTACGCTGATTGTTTTAGTCATTTTGATTATTGGTATGACTTTTGGCTTAGTAGAAAAATAACCTTTTTTTCAGTCAATTAAAGTGGTAGGATGATAAAAAATGAGGAGGGGTTAGATGATAACTATTCGGGAAGCAACAACTGCGGACGCGCAGGAACTAGTCAAAATTTATGCACCGTATGTCAAAGAAACAACGATTACTTTTGATTACGAAGTGCCTAGTGAAAAAGAATTTTCTCAGCGAATCCTTGAGATTCAAGAAAAGTATCCTTATTTTGTAGCAGAAGAAAATGGTGGGATTTTAGGCTACGCTTACGCACATGCCTATAAAGACCGTGCTGCTTACGATTGGGCTGTGGAAGTCAGTGTTTATGTAAATCAAAATAAACGGGGCCATGGTGCAGGCAAACGATTGTATCAAGCATTAGAACAAGCACTGGACAAACAAAATGTCGCGATTCTAACTGCCTGCATTACCGGTGGAAATGATGGAAGTATTCACTTCCATGAGCAATTAGGCTATCAGCAAGTGGCTAGATTTCCTAAAATTGGTTATAAATTTGATCAATGGCATGATGTACTGTGGCTGCAAAAATTTTTGATCGAACCTCAAGGGGAACGGCCAGTTTTTATCCCATACAATCAATTATAGAAAAGACCACTAGCATGATAGGTGCTGGTGGTCTTTTTAATTAATTCAATTGGAAAAGAAAAACAATTAAGCTTAGAATACCTAAACCAGTAATAACGATGAACAATACCTTATCTCTTTTAGTATTGAAAATTGGTCGGTGGTATGTATGACTATTCCATAACCAAAAGACAAAGCTTAATGCATAGATCCCGATACAGTATAAAAGATTCAATGCACCTGATGAATACAGCATATAGATACTATAGAGGATTCCGCCGAACGCTAAAAGTTGTTGTCCTTTATGTTGTTTAGTACGAGCTACTTGCCACAAAAAAGCTGCCGATAAAACGTAAGGTACTAAGACCATAGTTGTTGCTGTATTTGTGACAGCTTCAAATGCATCCATCGCCCAACGTGAAATTAAAAAGACGATTTGCATGATAGCACCATTTACGATCAATGCGTTCACAGGAGCATTTTGTTTATTTGCTTTGCCAAGAAAGGCTGGAAACATTTTGTCTTGAGCAGCATCGAAAGAAATCTCAGCAGCTAAGATCGTCCATGAGATCCAAGCACCTAATACAGAAATGATGACACCAATATTGATCATGTTTGCGGCCCATTGTCCAGTGGATGCTTGTAGCACACCCCCTAAAGAAGGGCTAGATAAGTTCGCTAATTGTTCTTGTGGTAATGAACCAAAACTTAGCATAACAATTAAAACATAAATAGCTAAAGTGAGTGTATAACCAATCAATGTAGCTCGTCCAACATCACGAGCCCGTTTAGCGCGACCAGATAACACGACTGCACCTTCGATTCCTACGAATACCCACATAGTCTGCAACATGGCATGGCGAATTTGGGTTGGAATACTTCCTAGATGTTGCCCATTTGTTTCGATGTTTTTTGCAAAGACATCCAATGAAAAGATATGATACCTGAAATGAATGAATAAAAGAAAAATAGCCATTAAAATAGGGATAACTTTAGCACCTGTTGCGATTGTATTTAAAAGACTAGCTGTCCGAATACCACGAGCAACTAAAAAGATGACGCCCCAAATCATGAATGTTCCGAGAAATAGACCAATTCGTCCACCGGAACCACCGATTTGCGGTATAAATTTACTCAATGCATCTAAAAATAAAATGACAAACGAAACATTTCCGATAATATTGCTTAACCAGTAACCCCAAGCTGAATTAAAACCGACATAATCGCCAAATCCATCTTTGGCATAATAATAAATTCCGCCAATAATATCTGGTTCTTCTTTTGATAATGTTTGAAATACCCTGGCGATAAAGAAAACGCCCGTACCAGTAATGAACCAAGCAATTAGTGAGGCGATCACACCAGCTGATTGCGAGATACTACTTGGTAAATTGAAGACACCGCCCCCAAGCATTGACCCGATAACGATCATGCTTAAGCCTAAGAGACTCATCTCTTTTGTATGGTGAGTATCTTTTTGCTGTTGTTCCATAGGTTCCCCCTCATTCATATGTACTGTTATAAGAAATTTAACAGTAAAAAATAGCAAAAAAAACGCTGTTTCTATTCAAGCATATTTAACAACAAATAGCATTAGCATAAGATGAAACTCTAATGTTTTAAATTAGATCAGAATAATTAAATTCTAATCAAATTAATAAAAAAATATTAACTTGCTATACCAATCGTTTGTTATCCTTACAGTGTAAAAGTTAGGAGGGCTCGAATAGCACGATGAAACAAGAAAAGAACACTTCGAAAAATGAGGTAAAATCTACTGACTTTCTATTGGAAATGTTGGCGTTGTTCATTCTAATTTCTTTAACTATTTATGCCGTAAGAACCGGAAAGATTTTTTAATTTAAGAAATGATTTTGCTATTATTTGTTTTTTAAAACGTTTGAGTCCTTATATGATAAGGGCTCTTTTTTTTATCTTGTTATCAAAAGAAAAGATATCGAGAGGAAAAATTGCTAAATATTTTTGAAAAGGGGCAAAAAAGGGGCAAGGTGCTACAATTTTTCTAAATTCTCTTTTAATCGTTGTTTTGAATTCTTCGTAACGTGCGTATAAATCTTTTCAGTAATATCACTATGCTCATGCCCGACACGATCTTGAATAACATATAATGGAACATCTGATTCTGCTAATTTTGATATATGAGTGTGTCTAAAAATATGTAAACTCAAAGGCTTATCTATTTTCATTTTTTGTTTATGATTTCTTAGATAAGTATTTAATCCAGAATTTTGTAAAGGCGTGCCTCTCGACTTTTGAATAGAAAGTAAAAATATATGAAAATTTATTATTCCTATGGTGGCATAACAGCCGATGAGTATTGGTCAGATAAGAGTTTTGAAAAAATTTACAAACTAAATAATAGAAAAGATATGCCTGTTTTAAATTGAATAAAGGCTGTAAATCATCGGTGTTAAAGCTTTGAAAAAATACTGCCAATTAAAAAAACAAAAAGCTTACTACCATTAAGTAGATTACTTTTTGTTTTTTATCCTAAGTTTTCCAAGTAGGAGTTACATGAATAATATATCCTCGGTAGTAGCATATTAGCAAGTAGAAAAACATTATACTCAGTGTGCTAATAATAGCGATCCATTTAACTGCTTTTTCAGAAGTAGTTAGCTTATACTTATAATTAACTAACTGAGCTAAGGGTAAAAAACATATAATAAAAGGATGGAGATATCTACCACTTAATTCATCTAGGGGGTGGGTGGGGCGTCCTAAGCTAAGATAAAAGGCTGCAAATATACCAACCCAATTTAACAAAAAGACTGATACATTTCCTATGATAAATATATTGTCCCACTTGTAGCTTTTTTCAGTTAACATTACAAAAAAGAGACATAATATCCAAAATATATTTAGGAAATCTGGTAAGATCGTAGAAACAACATTGAACAAAGATTCGCCCCTTCGACCCATTGTAGCAACGTTAATGTAAGAGTTAAAAAATTGTTTAGTAAAGTTAATAAGTCCGAATTTAGAATTCATTAAAACAATAAACATTACGAATAAGATTGACATTAATAGCCAAAAAAATAATTTTACTCTCCTATTTTGATCAATATATAACTGTTTAAGAGGATTAGTAATCATAGGTAAAAAAAGTAATAAAGGTAATGCAAAGACATAATTACTTTTAGAAAATAAAATCATAATTATTGTAACCAAGCTGAATAAAATATCCCGTGTAGATAGTTCTTTAAAACGATTGAATTTTGCTAGCTTTAACACATTAACACCAAATACGGCCAATGAGACATAAGCAAAAACATCATAACTCGGGCTAGCTATTTTTTGTAAAAAGGGAACAGAAAACATCATTACTAGTGACCATTTTCCGCCATTACTAAATTTTATGATGAAAAACAAGCAAGTAGCAAAAAAGATTAAATTAGTAAATCTAGCAAAGAGTAACATGATACCATAACTTGGATAAATATATCTACCAATTAAGACACCAATAGCAGAAGGTAAGTGACCTAAATCGATTTTTGCAGTAATATTGTTTTCTTTTTGGATATTAATTTTGAAAGAATCATTTTCAACATCAGAAAGTCTAGTTTTAAAAAAATCGTTCAAATCAAATCCATTGTGTAGAGGATCTTGAGAAGTATTTATCATTTCAAACTGTCTTAGTGCGTCAGGTTGCATTGATTTAGGCATATCTTTAGAAAAAATAGTATAGCTTCGACTCAAATGGTATCCTTCATCCCCATTAGTCAGGGGGAGAGTTAAAAACATTGAAATAATTCCAAATAGCATGACAGAAAAAAGAAAAAATTTCTCAGGAGAATTTTCACTGTAATTCGCATGCCTGCTCATTATTCTTTTCACGTATTATTGTTCCTACTTTCTTTATAAAATTATTTATGCAAATAATATTATATCATGCTAGTTTAAGATTTTGTTCCGATTATTATGTAAAAAATTCCACAGAGAAATTATGCTAATTAAATCACTATTCTATTAAAATTCACTTTCATTTTAGTTTTGCCAATTATGGAATGGTTCTTCGTTATGAATCTATCCATTCTATATCTGCTATAAAATATTTTATAAAAATAAAGGTATAAATATAGACAAACTGTTGATAGTGACAAAACTATTATGGGTGAAAAAGGCTGTTCCGATCTTTATCTTATAAACTGGTATATAATCAAATCATAAAGAAAAAAATTGAAATGAGGGATACTATGAGTAATAAGATGTTAGTTTTAGTCGGAAGCGATGGTAAACCAGAAAATGCTTTTAGAAAAGCGGTCGAACTGGCTGAAAAAGAAAAAAGCGAATTACATGTTTTGATTTATAATACAACTTTAAAAGAAAATATTGCTTTAGAAGAAAGTGAAGAATTTTCTTTAGAAGATAGTTATATGGGAGAATTGACCGTACCAGATGTACAATTGATGGAAGATTTAGATGAAGAAAATCAGGCAGAAATAAAAGAATTTGTTTCGAGTATTAAATTGAGTAATCCGGATAACTTGATTATTTCATATGTGTCTTATGGATTAAAAAAAGCTGTCCTTAATTATGCGAATGAAAAAGAGATCGATTTGGTCATTTTAGGGCAAGAGGAGTCTCTTTATACACGCTTAACCTTTGATTCATTGATCAAACATCTAGCTAACAAATCAGCAAGCAATTTATTGATCATCCAATAATAAAAAGATCTTTTCTTTCAATTACGAAAGAAAAGATCTTTTTTAGTTTGTAGTGAATTTTTCTAACTCTTTCATTTTATCAATGATCAATGCGGGTGTGATGGGTTCTTTCATTAAATGAATCGTTTCTTCTGGAGCACAGGCACGCTCAGCGATAGCTTGATAGTCACTCTCTGTTAACTGTAATTGTAAGTCTTTCAAGCTGGTTGGTAAATGTAATTGATGATAAAAAGGTAACAAGGCTTCTATTTCTTGTAGTTTTCTTTCGATCATTAGTTGGACCAAGATGCCATAGGCTACTTTATTTCCGTGAAGTTGTTTATGACTATCGGGTAGAACCGTCATCGCATCATGGATTGAATGCGCACCAGCCGTTCGGCCATATTCATCGCCAAATCCCCCAACCATTCCGGCTAACAAAATGTTTGTTTCGACTACATCGATAAATGATTGATTGATTTTTTTGTTTTCCATGGCCTCAAGTGCATAGGTGCTTTCTTGTAATAAAATATCACGACATTTCTTAGCAGCGAACTCTGTAACTTGTACTTCGATCGGCAATATGTCTAGTTGTGAGATGATGGCAGAGGCTTCATACCATTTGGCTAAGGTATCACCGATACCAGCTACCATCAATTCTTTTGGTGAATGAAGAAGAATTTCAGGATCAATCAAAACTAAATCGGTTGCTTTTGGAAAAATATCGTACCGTACCATGACATCCGTTTCGTCATAAATGACACTTAACGGTGTATATGCAGCACAAGTTGCAGCTAATGTCGGCAAGATAATGATCGGCAAGTGTGCTTTATAGGCTGTAAATTTTGCTAAATCAGCGACTTTCCCTCCGCCGACAGCAATGATACCATCAAATTTTTCATTTATGCATAAAGACGCAAAAAATTCCGCTGCTTTATCTGTACATTGGCCGCCATAATAATGAAAATTTTGTGAGATAGCTAATTTAGGGAAATGAGGTTTAACCGCTTCCCAAGAATCTTTTCCGTGAATTATCAACACATTTTTTATTTTTCGGCGTTCAAGGTGCGAAGGTAAACTTTCCCAAGCCTTTGTTTTAAGCTCATATTCTTGTGGAGCACCACGAAAATCAGTTGTTTTGTCATCTCAAAACTTCTTTCATCATTTTTTTATTTAAATCTTTTTTTATTATAATAGGTGTGGTAGTATAAGTGCAAGTTGTTTTTGAATATTTATTCTTTAATTATTCATATATTTATATTATTATTCAATTAAAAGGAGCGGAATAAATGAAAAAGAAGGTTTGGCTACTGCTAGGACTAGTAGTATTACTACTAAATTGTTTACCGATAAAAGCTCATGGAGCAGAAAAAGATGCAATCTATGAACGTATCCAACAAAGTGGAGAATTGGTTGTAGGTCTTTCAGCTGATTATGCACCATATGAATTCCATGCCGATGTGAATGGCCAGGATAAAATTGTTGGATTTGATATTTCGATTGCAGAAAAAATCGCTAAAGACATGGGCGTAAAATTAAAGATCGAAGAATTAGGTTTCGATGCCTTATTAGGAGCATTGAAAACGGGGAAAATCGATTTAATTATTTCTGGGATGTCGATTACTGAAGAACGACTAAAAGAAGTTGATTTTTCAGATCCTTATTTTGTAGTTCAACAAAAAGTGTTAGTGCGCAAAGATGACAAAAATAAATACAAAACCACTGATGATTTCGAAGGAGTTTCTGTAGGGGCACAAAAACAGACAACACAAGAAGCGCTGGTCAAAAATGAAATGACGGGTGCCGACTTGACCTCATTACAAAAGGTTCCAGATTTGATCAATAATTTGCTGAATAAAAAAGTCAATGCGGTGGTATTGGAACAGCCAGTGGCAGAAGCCTATGCCCAACAAAGTAAGGACCTGGCAATTGCTTCGGTTGGCTTTGAACAAGGAGAAAAAGTCACTGCTATCGCTATGTCAAAAAATACTCCTGAGCTGAAACAACATGTTAATGCATCGATCAAAACGATCAATGATAAAGATCTATTAACCGGTTATAAAAAGAAAGCGAATGAATTGATGTTCCAAGAAGACCAATCATTCTTGCAAAAATATGGTCCTTACTATTTAAGTGGGGCCAAATATACGATTCTATTAGCTTTTGTCGGTGTTTTATTCGGTTTGATCTTTGGTAGTTTATTAGCATTGATGAAACTAAGCAAAAATAAATTATTGAAAGCTTTAGCAGTTATTTATATTGAATACGTACGTGGAACACCGTTATTAGTCCAAATCTTTATCGTGTATTTTGGAACAGGGGTTGTAGGACTAGATCTTTCGAAATTATTAGCTGGCTGTATCGCTGTTTCGTTGAATAGTGCGGCTTATGTGGCGGAAATTGTTCGTGCAGGTATCAATGCTGTCAATAAAGGACAGATGGAAGCAGCTCGTTCATTAGGAATGAATCAAAAAGAAGCGATGCGTTTCATTATCTTCCCGCAAGCCATCAAGAATATTTTGCCGGCATTAGGCAATGAATTTGTGACGATCATCAAAGAATCATCGGTTGTTTCAGTCATTGGTGTATCCGAACTGATCTTCCAAACAGGTGTCGTGCAGGGAGCAAGTTTCAAACCATTCTTGCCATACGTTCTAGTATCGTTGATTTACTTTGCGATGACTTTCTGTATTTCCCGTCTATTAGGTTTAGTTGAAAGGAGAATGGGATTGAATGATTAATGTAAAACAATTATCTAAAAATTTTGGTGAAAATGAAGTGTTAAAAGCGATTGATCTAAATGTCAAAGATGGGGAGGTCGTCGTTATCATCGGACCCTCTGGCAGTGGGAAAAGTACGATTTTACGTTGCTTGAATCTACTAGAGGAACCAACTTCAGGCGAAATCTTTTTTGAAGACCAGAAGATCACCGCTCCGGATAGCAACATCGATAAGATTCGTCAAAAAATGGGAATGGTTTTCCAAAGTTTTAATTTGTTCCCGCATATGAGTGTATTAGAAAATCTAACGATCACACCTGTCAAAATAAAAAAAGAAGATCCAGCAGCTGCAAAACAAAAAGCATTAGCGTTGCTAGATCAAGTGGGATTAAAAGAAAAAGCAGAAAGTTATCCATCGAATCTATCGGGTGGGCAACAGCAACGGGTAGCAATCGCGCGAGCATTAGCGATGAATCCGGATGTGATGTTGTTCGATGAGCCGACCTCTGCTTTAGATCCGGAAATGGTCGGAGAGGTCTTAACAGTTATGCAAGACTTAGCCAAAGAAGGAATGACGATGGTCGTGGTCACACATGAAATGGGCTTTGCTAGAGAAGTGGCCGACCGAGTGATCTTTATGGCAGATGGAGTGATCCAAGAAGAGGGGACACCAGAAGAAATATTTGATCATCCGCAAAATAGTCGGACGCAGGATTTCTTAAATAAAGTTTTGTAGCCAAAATTAGCAGGAGGATATAGGATGGACAAGAACAAAATAGCCCAACGTTTTCAACAACCGGCTGAAAATTTACTGATGAATATTGCAATTTTAGCAAAAGAGCAAGAGGATATTATTGATTTATCGATCGGAGATCCGGACATCATCACGAATCAAAAAATCATTGATGCTGTATATCAGGAGGTAAAACAAGGAGCGACTAAATATACTGCCCCTGCCGGCAGTAAAGAGTTATTGTCGACGATCATCGATTATTATCAAAAAAAATACGATCTAACGTTCCAATTGGATCAAGTTCGGGCGACAGTCGGGGCGTTGCATGCGATTTATTTAGCTTTGCAAGCGATCTTAGATCCCGGTGATGAAGTTATTTTACACGAACCATATTTTTCACCCTACAAAGAGCAAGTAGTTCTCTCTGGTGGGACACCAGTTTTTGTTCCGACCTATGAAAAAAATGATTTTCAAATTGATGTGGCTGATTTAAAAGCTGCAATCACAGATAAAACGAAAGCTATTTTGATCAACTCGCCGAACAATCCAACGGGAGCGGTTTTTTCAGCAGAAACATTGAAGGAGATCGCCCAAGTTGCGATTGAACATGAACTTTTCATTATTTCAGATGAGATTTATGAGGATTTTGCTTTCAAAGAAACTTTTGTTCCAATGGCACGCTTGGCGCCGGAAAATACTATCACGATCAGCGGGTTATCAAAAGGATTTGCTATGACCGGATGGCGTCTAGGCTATATGATTGCTCCTGCTTACATCAATCAAATTGCTGGAGTCATCAATGAAAGCATCACTTATTCAGCTCCAACTGCTTCTCAACGTGCAGGAATCTATGCGTTGAATCATTATGAAGAATTCGTACCGCCAACAGTCGTGATTTTTAAAGATCGTTTAGCTTATATTGAAGAACGAGTTAATGAAATTGATTATTTATCGCTAAATTCAGTCGCGGGCAGTATGTATGCATTTATTAATATTAGTAAAAGTGGTTTAGGTTCAGTGGCTTTTGTTGAAAAAATATTAGCAGAAACAGGAGTACTATTTGTTCCCGGCAAAGCTTTTGGTGAAACGGTCGGCGATGAGTATATTCGTTTAGCAGCTACACAACCAAAAGCGGTCTTAAAAGAAGCATTTGATCGTTTAGCCAAAGTCCAATTTTAAAGCTAAAAAGTATTCGGTCTTTAACAGGAAGATCAAATACTTTTTTGTTTTTAAACAATCGCGGAAAGTGTGAAAGGATTACTATTTACCTGATAGCCAGAAAGCTTTATCATAGAGATAGAATAGATTACGGGAGGCTGACATGAATAAATTTAAAAAAATGGTCGCGATTGAACCGACAAAGTTGTTGCCAGAATGGGATGAAAAATTAAAAGAGTTAGCGGAAGAAGCAATTTTTTATGAAGACATTCCTGCGGATACTAAAACAGTCATTGAACGAATCGGTGATGCGGATTGTGTGATGCTAAGTTTTACTAGCTTTATCGATCAAGAAGCATTAGCGGCGTGTCCCAACATTCGTTATATTGGATTGTGCGCGAGTCTATATTCACCTGAAAATGCCAATGTCGACATTCGTTATGCGAAAAAAAATGGAATCGTTGTTACTGGAGTGCGTGACTATGGCGATGAGGGTGTTAAAGAATATGCGATCAGTGAATTGGTTCGTCTGCTTCAAGGACGTGGTCCTGCGATGTGGAAAGAAGAACCCATGGAATTGACCGATGTTAAAGTTGGAATCGTCGGAATGGGAACAGTGGGCAGTTTATTGGCTAAAACAATGAAGTTCTTTGGTATGGATGTTAACTATTACAGCCGCACTCGTAAACCATTACTTGAAGAAGACTTGGCGATGACTTATTATCCATTGGATCAGTTGTTGCAAGAAGTGGATATTTTAATTACTTGCTTGAATAAAAATGTTGTTTTATTAGATGAAAAAGCATTCGAATTATTTGGCAATGGGAAAATATTGATGAATGTTTCGATCGCACCATCCCATGAACTACCTGCACTAAAACAGTGGCTAGAACAGCCAGGAAATTTTGCATTTAGTGATACTGAAGCTGGACTAGGTGAAGAAGTGATCGGAATGAAAAATGTTTTTGCGGGAAAAACGAATGCGGGGTTGACGTCGAAGGCTAAAGTTCGGTTAGCCCAAAAAGTGATTCAAAATATCGAAATATTTTTAAATAGTTAAAATGAAAAAGAGGATTCGCTTATAAACGAATCCTCTTTTTACGTGCCTCAATCAAGTTACCGATAATAAAGATTAAAATACCTAACCAGATAAATGAAAAAGCAATAAATTGCGGAAGAGCATAAGGTTCATGAAACAGAAAAATCGCCATCAGCAGCATAATCGTTGGATTGATGTATTGTAAAAAACCAACCGTAATGTATGATAATTTTTTTACCGCATTGGCAAATAATAATAAAGGAATCGCAGTAACGATTCCGGCACCAATCAATAAAAGATTGGTAGTTAATGGATAATTCATGAATCCTGGATCAGAAATAAAAAATAAGTAAATCAACGCAATCGGAGCAATAATCAAAGTCTCCAAAGTGATACTTGTGGCAGCACTAAGGTCTAGTTGTTTTTTTGCTAAGCCATAAATACAAAAACTAGCAGCTAAAAAAATAGAATTGAATGGGAAGACGCCTGTTTGAATCGTCAATAACACAACCCCCGCTAAGGCGAATAAACTAGCCAAAGTTGCTTGTTTTGAAAGCGGCTCTTTCAAATAGAGTGTACCAGCTAAAACATTTAACAACGGATTGATGTAATAACCTAAACTAGCCTGTTGAACTTCACCAATCGACACAGTATAAATGTAAATTCCCCAATTAAGTGAAATAAAGATCGCGGCAATAATAATAGCTAAAACTTGTTTTCTATTTTTTAAAAGAATTTTTACTTCGTTGATGAATGAAGGAAGTTTTTTTGAAATAGTGAGACAGATCAGCATAAATAGAAGTGACCAAATGATTCGATAAAATAAAATATCGATCGAACCCACATTTCCAACTAATTTCCAATAAAGTGGTAAAATTCCCCAAATAATATAAGCACTAAGTCCATAAAACAGTCCTGAATCTTTTTTCATTCTTACCCTCCTTAAAATAATGACGTTTATTTATTCTAACATAAAGATTCAGAATTTTTTGACTATAGAGGTTTGATTTGAAAATATCTTTTTATAGCGTGGTGATAAATCGTTGTTTTAAATGCAGAATATAATTTTTGTAATCGGAATAGACCTATTTTATAAAAAAACATTAAGGTATTTTGGTTATTTACGTTATTAATTTACATAACTTTCGTTATCGATTAATTTATTTTATATAGTTATTTCCTTGTTAAATAAATTTAGAATGATTAGTTTGAAACCTGATCTTTATTGGAGACGTTATGTTAAAGAAAGTGACATGTATTTTATTGGCCTGCTTAACTTTTATTGGTTTTGCTACTTTGGTTAAAGCAGAAGAAAATAGTTTTGTTTTAAAAAGTACGGGGATTGATTTAACTGAAGGGAACAAGACAACATTAAATTATCCCAAAAATACGGAGACACCACCAGTTATTCGTAAATTTACCTCCGATGATTCAGAGAATACACTTTTTTGTTTGGATATGGATGTTGAGACATACCCAGGATTGACCTACGTTTCTTCTGGTGAATGTGAGTACAATATGTCATTCTCGTGGCTTTTGAAAAAGTTTAAAGAAGAAAATCCAGTAGTTTCAAACACGAAAGCCTACGATACAGCATATACATCTACGCAGTTAGCGATTTGGCACTTTACGAACCCTAATAACGACTTTGTTAAAACAGGTGCAGAAATATGGGCATTGAATCCTGCTTTAGAAAGCTTAGTAACGGAAGCGAAAAGTCATTTAGATGATTTAACCACAAGTCAAAAATTAGAAAAGTTAACGATGAACATTGATACTCAAATTAATTCTAAAGCAGATGCTCTAGACGGTTATTCCTCAAAATCAAAAATTACTATTACTCCTATCGATAATAATGTGAAAAGAAATACAGATGAATTTACAACAGAATACAATGATCCTGAATTATTTGTTGAAGTGGATGGTAAACGTACAAATATTACGAATCGATCAGGTGTAACCTTGAATTTTAACAAAGACCATAGTGAAATCGATATCGAAATCACGAAGGAAAGTTTTGATAAATTACCAGACAAATCAAAATTTATTTTAGAATTAGATGCTCATATCAATGCCGTTAACAATGCAGCTACTTATTATGATACGCAGGAAGGACACACTAAACATCAACGATTAGGAAGTTATAAACCGTCCGACGTTAAAACTGTTTTAGCTGGTGTCGATGCGCTTGAAGTAAACAAAGCAGAACCAACAGAACCAACAGAACCAACAGAACCAACAGAACCAACAGAACCAACAGAACCAACAGAACCAACGGAACCAACAGAACCAACGGAACCAACAGAACCAACGGAACCAATAGAGCCAACGGAACCGACAGAGCCAACGGAACCGACGGAACCAACAGAATCTTCTAAAGTTCCAGTGAGTTCTGAGACGAGTACGGTTGTGCCAGTAACTACTGAAGGAAGGACTACCAATAGTTCAAATAGTAAAAATCTACCCCAAACAAATGATTCAAAAAAAGGACAATTAGCAATCAGCATTTTAGGGATTATAGTTGTGATTGGCGTTGTAGGAATCAAACTCAATTCAATAAAAAAATTGAAAAATAAATAATCTAATAAAATAAGACAGTACTTTACACATAAAGTACTGTCTTATTTTTAATTAATTTTTGTAGTACCTGGACCAATATGGGCTACATAAAAAGCGGGAGCGTAACCAATCGCTTGTGTGTAAATATCATGAACATTTTTTTTGAAAGCGGGAATCGCTTCTTCATTAACTAAGGCGATGGCACAGCCGCCAAAACCAGCACCCGTCATTCGAGCGCCTAAAACATTTGGTTGTTTTTGTGCCGTTTCTACTAGAGTATCCAACTCTATTCCAGTTACTTCGTAATCAAAACGAAGTGAATGATGAGAAGCATTCAATAGTTTTCCAAATGTGCTCAAATTCCCTTGGACTAATTCTGTTTTTGCTAATAAGGTCCGTTGGTTTTCAGTGACAGCGTGGCGTGCTCGGCGAATGAGTGTTTCGTCACCGATCAGGTAACAATTTTTTTCAAAAGTCTCTGTATCTAAAGCGCCTAAAGAGGGGATCGCTAATGTTTGTTGCAATCGTTCCAATGCCTCTTCGCATTGACTCCGACGTTCATTGTATTTTGAGTCGGATAATTCACGGCGTTTATTTGTATTCATAATGACAATGGCATAGTCATTTAATTCAACGGGGACCATTTCATAATCTAATGTATTCGTATCTAATAAAATCGCATGGTCTTGTTCACCAAAACCAACTGCAAATTGATCCATAATACCGGAATTTACCCCGATAAATTCATTTTCTACTTTTTGTCCAAGCTGAACGAGAGTTAAACGATCAATGGTCAAATCAAATAAATCTTCAAGCACCACTCCGACTAAAAGTTCTAATGAAGCACTGCTAGATAGTCCAGCACCATTTGGAATGTTGCCTTCGATCAATAAATCAAAGCCATGATCGATTGAATAACCTGCTTGTTGGACTTTTAAAATCATCCCTTTGACATAATTCGCCCAGTTGTCTTTTTTATCATAAGTTAGTTGATCGATTTCAAAACGGATCACTCCGAGTTCTTCAAAATTGTTGGAGTAGACCGAGACTGTTTTATCTTTTCGTGGGGCGGCCAATCCATAGGTCCCATAGGTGATAGAAGCGGGAAAAACGTGTCCACCATTATAATCGGTATGTTCACCGATCAGATTGATCCGACCAGGAGAAAAATAATGATTACTTTCGTTAACTGCGTAAAGATCTAAAAATTTTTCTTTCAAAGTAGGGGCGATGTCCATCTTAATCGACTTCTTTCATAATTATTTTGAAGCGTGTAGTAGTTTCATAAGGTTGATCAGCTGTTAAGCTGATAGAACCGAAAGCTGGAAATTGCTCTGCTCCTGGAGCTGTTTGCGTTTCAAAAGTGATACCGCCATGATCAGCTAAAGTTTTTCCATGCATTTCCGGTGTATCTTCACCAAAATTAGCTGTGAAAATAACGATACTTGATGCATCTGTAAACACTTCTAACGTGATTAAACCGTCAGGACTAGTTAATCTAGCTGCACGTTCTTGTAAACTTGAATTGTCCAAGAAGAATGGATGGTCGATACCATTGAATAATTCTTTTTGGTCAAAGTTACTTGAAAATACTGTATCCAACGTTTTAGCAACTTGGAAATCAAAAGCTGTATTTGTCACGGCTACTTTTTCTCCAGTCGGGATACTGTCGGAACGTAATGGTGCATAGTGGCTACTATTTAACCATAACTGGTGGTGATCGATTGGTTGAGTTATATCACCAGTCAAATTAAAATACACATGATTTGTCGGATTAAATAAAGTTGGTTGATCGCTAATCGCTCGGGTAGTCAGCTCCCAAACATTTTCTTCGGTCAAAGTATAGCGAACTTCGACTGTTAAATTACCGGGAAAACCGTGTTCGCCATCAGGACTAACAGTAGAAAAAATAATTGAAGCGGTATCGGCAGTCTCTTCGATTTGATAAGTCCATTTTTTTGATTCAAATCCAGGTTTGCCACCATGTAAGCAGTGACCGTTTAATGGATCTGTTGCTACTTGGTAATTCATTTTCCCTAATGAAAAGTGACCGTTTTCAATTCTTCCCGCAACACGACCAACCGTAGCGCCAATGTATGGATCTTTTGTCAAATATTCTTCGGCAGAATCAAAGCCTAATACTAATTCACGCTCTTTTCCTAAACGTACGATTCGAGCACCTAAGTCAGTTGCTGACAGATGGAAACAGGCTTCATTTTCCAGCGTGATCAAACGGTACCCTTGTCCAAATTCTTTTTCTGTAATATGCATCAAAAAAACCTCTCTCTTATGTTAAATAATCCACTCATAATGATTTTAACGATTAAAAGGGCAGCTGACAAGGAACAACTGATCGCTAATTCTAAGGATTAAGGATAAAACAATTTTAACAAGAAAAGGCTTACTTGGAAATGACTGGATGTGGCACCTATTTAACTTTTTGTTGCATAAAGGTATATATTTTAAAATGATATAATAGAAATAAAGAATAACGGCTAAAAATTTAGGAGGATAAGATGGAACAAGCAATCTTTTTAAAAAATAATATCCAGCATTTTGATAGTAAGTTGCATTTTGATTTTTGCGGTGTCTCAAAGACATTTCCGTTCCATGCGTTTGGGCCTTCTGTTCGATCAAATTATATTTTGCACATCGTTTTAGCAGGTAAGGGAGTCTATCACGTCAAAGATAAAAAATTTACTTTGAAAAAAGGAGATTTATTTTTGATTCGACCAGGAGAATCAACGTTTTATTTAGCAGATGGCTCAGACCCTTGGATCTATTGCTGGCTGTCATTTGGTGGGCCGGAAGTAGATCAAATCATGGAACAGTCTCCTTTTAAAGAAAATCAATATACGTTAACTTCAAACAAAAGTGAACGCTATTTAGCTCTTATTTTAGAATGTCTTTCGTACAATCAAGAAACCCGAACCGATGAATTAAACTTAACAGCTTTAGTTTATCGTTTTTTAGCGGAGTTGTTGGCAGATGGTGGCAGTCCGCAAAAGGCAGAGCGACAAAAATACTCACCCATTGCAATTGAGGCAATCAAATATATCGAAAAGAATTATGAACAATCTTTGATCGTTGGGGATGTGGCAAAAGAACTAGCAGTTGATCGTAGTCATCTTTCACGTATTTTCCATGAGCATGTCGGTATGCCGATCAAACAATATATTTTAGCAGTGCAAATCAATCGGGCGGCTTATTTATTATCCATGACTAATGAATCCATCGAGTTAATTGCTGAAAAGGTTGGCTTTAAGAGTCTGGTTGTTTTTAGTCGTAGTTTTAAAAAGTTGACTGGTGAAACAGCTTCGACATATCGGAAACGAATGAATGCTTATGAGTTTACAATTGCATCTTTAGATCAATTAAATCAACAATTAGAACAACAAATGATTGTTCGCCGAGCAACTTAAGAAGCGTTGGATGATTAATCCAACGCTTCTTTTTTAATATAGGTAGACAATTCTTTTTGGTACATTGCCCAGTTTTTTTGACCGGTGTTCAAGTATTGTGCTAATAGGTAACCGATATATGGCCCAGTGGTCAAGCCGGAAGAACCTAATCCGCTAGCGACGATTAATTGGTCATTCAATTGGCCAAAAAAAGGTGCAAAGTCCGATGTATAAGCACGTGTGCCTACACGATAATGAAAAGGTTGATTAAATAAATAATCTGGATCTATTAAAAATTTTTTTGCGCTTTGTGTTAGTTGTGTAAAAGCTTCTTTGGTTGGTTCTAAGTCCCAAGCGGCATTATTTTCATGGGTAGCGCCTAATAAAATTTTACCATTCATGAAGGGGATCAAATCGGCCTCGCCATCTAACATTGCTACAGGATATTCGCTACTCATTTTAACTGAAGTATCAAACACTAAAAGTTGGCCTTTTTGTGGCCGAAGATCTACTTGATAACCTAGCGGAGCTAATAAATTTTTTAATTGAGGACCAGCCGTCAAAATAACTTGGTCAAATTTTTCTAATTGTTCAGTTAATATTACACGTTTAGTAATTAGGTTAATCCCTTTTTTTTCAGCTAAATGTTTTAAATGGATCAAATAAGCTTTACCGTCTAAACGACCGCCGCCACTAATCTTGACCGATGGAACGGCCTTTAATAAAGGTAGCGCATGCTGGGTTTGTTCTCCTGACAACCGTTCGATTTGACCTAATTCCGGAGCGGATAATTTACGTTGTTCTGCTAATTCAATTAAAGCATCCAACTTTTCTGCGGGCCGAATAATCAGTGTACCGCATTTTTGGTAAATTGTTTGATTCAGGTGGAAATCTTGAATTAATTTTGGGAAAAAAGCCGCCCCATCCTTTGCAAGATGGTACCATTTTTGATTTCTTCTTTTGGAAAGCCAAGGGGAGATGATTCCCGCACTAGCTCTTGTCGCTTGCCCAGTCGGTTCATCAAACAAGGTGACTTGGTATTTATCGGTATCTAAATAATTGGCTAGCGTCATTCCGATAATTCCGCCGCCAATAATAGCAATTTTTTTCAATTGGCTCACTTCTTTCTTTTATTAAATTTTGCCATAGTCGTTCATACATTTCAAATAAATACTTTTTTTACTTTACCTGTCGTAGTAATTATCGTACAATGATTACAACGACAGATGAAGTAATTTTAGGAGGTGACAGAATGATTTCAAGCGATGGGATTCGCGGTTACAATGATGTAATCATTTTGTCAGTATTAAAAGAGGGCGACTCATATGGTTATGCGGTCTCTCAAAAAATTCGCGATATCAGCGAAGAAATCTATGTCATTAAAGAAACTACGCTTTATTCGGCGTTTAATCGGTTAGAAAAAAATGGTTATATACAATCCTATCCTGGAGAAGTTACTCATGGGAAAAAAAGAACGTATTATCATATCACCGATAAAGGACTCGATTTTTTGACCGAAAAGAAGAATGAATGGCAGCAAACTAAAAAAGTAGTCAATCGATTTATGAAAGAAGGGTAACTATGGAAACAATTAAAAATTATTTAGCTACGCTGTTTCTGGAATTTCCTAATACGCCAGAAGTTCAACGAGCAAAACAAGAAATTTTAACAATCATGGAAGATCACTATTTAGCTTTGATCGAAGAGGGTAAGAGTGAACATGAAGCTATCGGTCAAGTAATCAGTGAATTTGGCTCAGTTGATGAATTGCGCGAAATGTTACAAGTCGATGAAACTCTCGCCGATGAGGCTGAACTTGAAAATGAGATTGAGGAATCAGAAATGGTGACGTATTTAACTCATCGTAGAAAAGATACGTTAGGATTAGGTTTAGGAATCAGCGGATGCCTATTAGCAGTGGGAGCATTGATTGGTTTTAGTATTAGCGGGGCAGAAATGTTAGGCTTGTTATTATTCTTTGTAATTTTAGCAATCAGTATTGGTTTTATCATCTACAATGGTATGCAACTATCCAAAAATGGTGCCGTTTTGAATGATCGATACGTTCCATCGAGTTTAGGGCGAGCAGCAACAAAAATGAAAAATGAGTATCAAAAAAGTTTTCAAATCAGCTTAGTTTTCGGAATATGTTTGTGTGTACTAAGTATCGCACCAATTTTATTTTTTCAACTATTTACGTATGCTGAATATGGTATTCCGGTAATGTTCTTCTTTATAGCAAGTGGTGTATTTTTGATTGTATACGGCAGTGTCAATTATACGAGTTTTGATAAATTTATCGATGCAAAGTACTTTATTGCGGACGAGGATGAACCGGGACCAAAAGCTATGTATGAAAAATATGGTTCGGCTGCATCGAGCAAACACTTGCTTGCTCGAATATATTGGCCGATGGTCACTTTAATCTATTTTGGTTGGTCGCTTCTAACGGGATCATGGAGCTACAGTTGGATAATTTTTGTTTTTGCAGGAATCATGTACAGTGTCTTAGAAGCAATTTTTATAAAAAAGTAGTATAAAAAATACGCAGCCTGTGAGTATAAGGTTGCGTATTTTTTCTTATCGTTCGATATGAATAACGTCATATCAGTGTGTTTGGTGATAATCAAAGTAGCGATCTGCTGAAAAGCCAGACAATGCATATCCTAGTAACGTAAAAAGTAACCCAGCTCCAATTAAATACATGGCAACTTTAGGGATTAAATGTTTTGTCTTCATACTTCCACGACCTTTCGTTGAAAAATATTTCGGCGAATAATGTTCATCAATTTTTGATGCATTTCGATAAATACAGCACTGAATTTGTATGTGAGCCACATACATAACAAGCCAAATCCAAAGAGCAGCATGCCCATTCCCAACTGGGTAACGCCCATGAATAATGAGTCAAGTAAAACAAAAGGACTGGCAAAGGCTGCGATAGCGCCGCCGATGATTGTCCCGGCTGCTAAGCAAGCACCAGTAAAAGGTAGACACCAAATAAGAATATCGACACTAAGCAATAATAAAAAAATAGTCAATGCAATACTGCCCCATAAAGGAAAACCTAAAATTAAGAGGATGATCCATAACCAATGAAGCCTTTTAGGAACTTTCATTTCTTGAGGAACGCCGGCTGCTTCAAGTGCTAATTTTTGAGGATCACCCAATTTTGCTACTGCAGCTTGTTCAGAATAGCCATCTTCCATTAAGTCCAAAATCATTTCATCATAATAGTCAATCAAACGATGGACCTCGCTTGGCCGTACTTCATAAGCTAAATAATTGCTCAACTCTTTAATAAATTCAATTCGATTCATTTTTTTACACTCCTTTTAATATACTGATGAACAGCTTCAACCTCATGCCACTCTGCTAAAAAATTTTCGATACTACTCAATCCACATTCTGTTAGATGATAATATTTTCGCAACCGACCGTTATGAATTTTAGAATACGTAGTCACTTTCTTATTATTTTCCAAACGTTTTAAGATGGGATATAGTGTCGATTCTGTTAGTTCGATTTGAGTGGGAATCTCTTTGATAATCTGATATCCATAAGAATCAGCATCGATCAATGAGGCTAAAACACAATATTCAATCATTCCTTTTTTTAATTGACTATCCAATAACAACACCTCTTTATACCTCATACTATACATTACATAGTATAAAGAAAAAATAGGACTTTAGGCCGATAAAAAAACTCCTTGAAGTAAATTCAAGGAGTTTATGATTATTTTGCTGCGCGATAGCCAGCTTTTTTTGCTTCAGCAACTGTTTTGAACATTTCTTTTGGATTGGTTGTTTTGTCGTAATATTTACTACCTGGGAGGTGATAGACACCACTATTGGAACCCTTGATCAATCCATTGCCATTACTATCGACATATTCTTGCTCATCAGTTGAAGTATTAGCGGCAGTTGTAGAACTTGTTGCAAGGCTAGTCGTGGTTGTCTGCGAGCCTACTTGCTGAGTGTTTTTTGTGATCGTACTGGTGCCATCAGCATAATTCAGCGTCACGCCATCTTCCACATTGAAAATATAAATATTAAATTGAATCTCATCACTATCGATCGATTGAGCCATCATATGCACACCGCGAGCTAAAAGTTCATCTCCGCGAAAAATAGGTGTGACCGAATAGCGAACATAATTTTTAGTGCTTTTTTCTAAATAATATTTGACATCCATTTCAAATCGCAACATTTCGGGACTATTCAATTGACGGGTACCTGTGATCAAATTTTTCCAGTTGGCATTTTCACCGGTCAGCTGATAGCCAATCAAATGCGATCGATTGAATAAATATTGACCATTTACTTTTTTACTATGCCAACCTGTAGGTGTAACGCTCGAAATTTCACCGCGTTTTCCTGTAGGCATTAACTTTTTATTTAAAAGTGCTTCTGCGCCAGTAGCGCGATTCAAATCATCTAAATCATTGTATTTGTCCCAAGGCCCATTAGCGGTGGAAAGGTCTGATTGAGAAAAAGTTGGTTTATTTTGATTGATTTCAATTGTTTGGGTGCCATCATAATTCAGATTTGCCAGATCTTGTTGGGCGGAAATTGTTTGGGTTTGTTTTGTTGTAGATGAGGCGTTTTGCGTTGACTCGTTCGTGTGTTTCGCTGAACACGCAGCGAAACTAGCTACTGCAATAACAAGTACAGCAACTAGTTTAGATTTTTTTAACAAGGGTACTGCTCCTATTCATTTATTATTCAGGTGCGCCAATAATTTTGATGTATTCGTCTGGATTCATAATCTCAAAATGTTTAGCGACTAATTGATTCCGTTTGTTTCTTCGTCCCATAATGTGGATCATATATTTGTTTTCAGGGAGTCGAAAAACATAGCTAGACAGGTAACGATCTTTGATCAAGACCTCTGTTTTACTTTCTCCATCGCTCATAATCAATAAAGACATCATTATAGGTTTTTCCTGTAATAAAATGGTCTTTTCCAATAAACCGCGATATTCTTCCAAAAAATCACTTCCTTTAAGTCTGTAAATTGATTTTAGCATTTTTAACTGATAAATGCTCTGATTAAGGAAAAACTCCTGTTAATTTTTGTAATATAAAATGGAGGAAGACTTATTTATCTTATAAAATAGGAAAAGCAGAAATCAAATCGATTTCTGCTTTTTACTATTCGGACAGGTCTTCCTCTAATTTTTTTGTTTTGAGTGCCACGCGTTTATTGCCTCGATAAAGATCGACGATTGTCCAAGCTAATAAGGCGAGAACACCAGCAATTAATACATAAGCAATCGTGTCAGCAGTATCGATTTCTAAAGCAGAGGGATGATCTCCGAAGAACCCCTCGATTTGGCTAGGCAAACCAATTAGATTCAAATACGTCAAACCAATCACTGAAATCCATCCAAGCAATTGAACAATGCGGTTATTTCTAAAACGTTCACCCATTTCTACTTTGCTGTTGGTCATCATTAACAGCGGCAGCATAGAGAAGGGAAGGGCGAAAGCTAAAAACACTTGTGAATTGTTCATTAAATTATTTAAAGCCTCATGTTCTTCGATCACTGTATTACCACGAGTAAGTAAGATACAAATGAGAACTGGAACGACTGAAATCAATCGAGTGACTAATCGACGGAGCCAAATAGGCATCCGCATATGAATAAAGCCTTCCATGATTACCTGTCCTGTTAATGTCCCAGTAATCGTAGAATTTTGACCAGAAGCTAGAAGAGCGACTGCAAAAAGTGTCGATAAAGCTCCCGTTTTTGCAACATTCATCAAAATACCATTACTCATAGTTGCAGGATTTGATAAGGCTTCATACAGGCCAAAGAATGACGGATCTTTCACGGTTCCCGTTTTGAAGACTGCAACCCCCATAACCAATAATAAGGCATTGACTAAAAAGGCCAAAGACAATTGGATATTTGAATCCCAAGTGGTGAAGCGGACAGCATTTGCCACATCTTCTTCATCATTATGATCGACTTCTCTAGTTTGAGAAACGGCTGAATGAAGATATAAATTATGAGGCATCACAGTCGCGCCGATGATACCGAGTGCACCAGTCAAGGGTGTTTGCCCTCCGATAGCAGGAGAATCAGCAAATGTTTCGCTCGTTGGGACGAAGCCTTTGATCACTTCACTCCAATCAGGATTTGATAATGCAACTTGATAGATAAAAACAAAGAGAATAACAAAAATTAAACAAACGACAATCGCTTCAATTTTTCGAAAACCGATTTTTGTTAATAATAATAATAAGAAAACATCTAAGACAGTGATAAAGACGGCGATGACTAATGGAATATTAAAAAGTAGATACAGTGCAATTGCTGCGCCGATTACTTCCGCAATATCTGTCGCCATAATAGCAAGCTCCGTCAAAATCCAAAGTACGATGCCTAACCCTTTACTTGTCCGAGCTCTGATCGCTTGTGCTAGGTCCATCTGAGTAACGATTCCTAGTTTTGCGGCCATGTACTGCAAAAGCATTGCAACTAAACTTGAAAGCAAGATAACTGACATTAATAGATACTGGAAGTTTTGCCCCCCAGTGATTGAAGTAGACCAGTTACCAGGATCCATGTAACCAACAGCAACTAGCGCTCCTGGTCCTGAATAGGCTAAAAGTGTTCGCCAAAAACTTTTACCTTTTGGTACTTTGATGGTTCCGTTGACTTCTTCTAATGAAAGTCCATTTGTATGTTCGAGAATGGGACGTTTTTTTGTACTCAAGTGATTCCCACCTTTCTATTTCTTTTCTACGATGCCATCATACACCCAATGATAGGAAAATGAAAGAAAAAAATTCGGTATGCCTAAAATTTTTAAAATGCAAAATTCTTTCAGGAATAAATTCTTTGCATTACACTGATATAAAAGGACGAGGTGAGTCGATGAGAACTTGGCACAAACAATTAGATGGTACCTGGGAAATCAAAGGCACAACATTTCCGATGTGGTTATCTGAAAAACGGAAAAATCCGCGGATTACTTATAAGCAACTTGATAAAAATTCGATTGAATTACTAGATCTGGTGGAATATGAGTCAAAAAATAAAACAAAAAAAATCAAAGGGACTGATCGTGTTTCTGATAATCAATTTGTTTGGCGTGGAATCGGACCTTTAAAAATTTTAAGCAGCCGTTGGCAGGTGGTGACGATCAAAGGGGATGTAATGGTAATTCGATTTGAAAAATCATTAGTAACACCTGCCGGAATCGATGTTTTAGTCAGAAAAGGCAGTCAAATTCCGGATTTGATGGAAAGAATTCTGACGAATTATGAAGCTTTTGGTTTGAGTAAAACGGAAAAGAATGAACTTCAATGGCTAAATGATAAATAAAAAAACTTCCCAAACTTGGGAAGTTTTTTTATTGACTGATTTCAATAACGCGGTCGGTCCAATCTTGATAGAAACCCTCTTCATGGGATACAACGATTACGGTACCAGCAAAGTTCGCTAAGCTTTCACGCAAACTGTCTTTTGTACTTTGATCGATATGGTTTGTTGGTTCATCCAAAATCAATAAATTTCCTTTTTGCATGGTCATTTGACAAAGTTTTACCTTAGTTTGTTCACCACCGCTAAGAGTGCTTAAAGGTTCTTGTGCCAATTGATTTGGTAAACCCGCTTTAGCTAAATGTTTACGTAATTCTTTGACCGGTTCTTTAGGAAAATGATCGCTTAAATATTGTAAAGGCGTTTGAAAGGGATTTTCCCATTGTAAGTCTTGTTCAAAATAATTAACCGTAGTATTTGCTGGAAAATGAAATTCACCAGCTAGTTTAGGAATCATTCCGATAAGCGTTTTTAATAATGTAGATTTACCAATCCCGTTAAATCCGCGAATCGCGACTTTTTCACCATATCTCAATGTGATATTGATAGGAGATAGTAAAGGTTTTTGGTAACCAATTTCTAAATCGGTCGTTTCTAAGGCTAGCGTTGTCACAATTGGTGTATAAGGGAAATCAAACTGAGCAACTGCATTTGAAGAAGGGGGTGTTAGACGTTCGACCTTATCCAATTGTTTTTGACGACTTTTAGCCATCGTTGAACGAGAGCCCGCTTTATATTTGCGGATATAAGCCTCTGTTTTTTCGATCTGGCGTTTTTGAGCAGCATATTGTTTCATATATGTTTCTTGGAATTGTTCTTTTTGTTTCAAAGCTTTGGTTAAATTACCTGTATATTTGGTTAACTTTCCAAATTCGATATCTGCAATATGAGTAGTGATTTGATTTAGAAAATCACGGTCATGAGAGATCACAATAAAGGTTCCAGTGAATTCTTGTAGAAACTGACTTAACCAAGCTACGTGCTCATCATCTAAATGGTTTGTTGGTTCATCAAGAATTAAAACATCAGGTTTCTCAAGTAATAATTTTGCTAAAATCAATTTAGAACGTTGACCGCCGCTTAAATCTTCCAAGGCTGTATCCATACCTAAAACATCTAGGCCAAGACCACTACTCATTTCAGCAATCAATGTATCGATTTGATAAAAGTCTCCTTGGTCCAATTCTGTTTGTAAGCGACCAGCACGCTCTAATAATTTATCATCCATCGATTCACTATATTCCATATATAGATCACCAATTTTTGCTTCTTTAGCAAAGTCAGCGGCATAGGCAGTTTTTAAAAAGTCCTTGATTGAAAGAGTGGGGTCGACTTCTACGTATTGATCTAAATAACCTACGTGGATATTTTTTTGCCAAGCAATTGTACCTTCATCGGGTAATTGTTCTCCCGTAATAATTTTGATTAACGTACTTTTTCCGGCACCATTTTGTCCGATTAGACCAAGGTGCTCGCCTTTATTTAAATGTAATTCTAGTTCTTCATATAAAATTTTATCACCAAATTGTTGGGTGATTCCGTTTAAGTCTAAGATACTCATGTTTCTCCTACTTTCTTACTCAAAACCTCATCATCTAATAAAAAAGGAGGTTAGTCAAGTAAAATCATAACTGAGCAGAAAATAGGTAAGTAATTAATCCAAGAATAAAATCAAATAATCCCAAAAATGTGTCAGAAAGTACTCTAAAAAGTTGATGTAATAAATCGAACATAAAGTCCTCCTTAGCTAAAAAGTTGATGGAACCAGTCAATTGGATAAATAGTTAGGACAAGAGTGGCTTTAGCTAACAAATAACTTAGTGCGAAAAAAGGAACTAATAGTTTTTTCATCATGAAGTGAACCTCCTAGTGTTTTTTTAAGTTTAACTGAGATCAAAAATTTAAAACATGGATTAGACATAAATAAAACGAACAGTTATGTAAGATAATCAAAATAAAAAAGCCTCCGCTTTATTTTCAGCAGAGGCTTTTAACTATAACTATCAATCATTGCAGGAAACACTCCTTAAGCAGATTTTTTTAAATCATCAATTGCTTGTTCAATCGTAATTCCGCTTCCTTGATGTCCGGTATCCGTTGAATAAACGATAAAGATATTATCAGCTAAATCAAATGTTACCCGGTAATTCATTTTTTGATCAAAAAACGTCATAAACTTTCTCCTTTCAAAGGTAATAATCTTTTACATAAAAAGTATATCACATTAAAAAATAATAATAAAACAAAAATATAAAGATTAAATTAAAATTTGGATCAATAAAAAAGTAAGCAGCTAAGTCATGATAACTTAGCTGCTTACTTTTTTTGCCCCTGCCAAGGATACTTAGTATACCATTAAATAGGTTGATTGTGAAAAATTCTTCCCATTGCATGTCTTAAGGGGAAAAAGACTAAACTTACTATTAAAATAGTTGAAAAAATGTTGATTACGGTTGCCGGCATTGTTGCGATTGCTGCAAAGAAAGCAGGTGTTAATTGGGCACCAGCAATAAGCCCCATCACGGTTGCTTTAATGACCGACATAATAAATTTCGCAATACCTGCAAAAATACCGATAATCACAATTTGATAAATCTTTGTTGGTTTTCTTTTGAAAATGGCGAAGCCCAAAAAGGCAGCAGCACCTACTACAAAACTTTCAAGTAAAAAATAAGGGGCTTCAGTAGCATAGCCATTTAAAATATCAAAAATGAAAAAGCCAATTCCTCCAGCAAGCGATCCTTGCCAATAACCAATCAGTAAAACAGCTAGTAAGACGACAGCATTTCCAAAGTGGATGAAAGCACCAGTGGGTAAAGGAATCTTAATCATTGTCCCAATAAAAGTTAATGCCGCGAACAGAGCGATTAATACAAGATTTTGGATTTTATTATCATTTGTCATTTGAAAACTCCATTCTATTTTCTCCATGTGTGTAAGCGCCGTGCCAGACATGTCCCACATATGGATTGATTTGCTCACCTAATTTGATAGCAGCTTGAACAAAATCGATCGCACGCTGAATCGATTGATCAATTGAGACATCTTTAGCGATCCCAGCCGTGATTGCTGCCGCAAAAGTACAACCCGCGCCATGATTATACGGAGTATCGATTATTTGATGTGGATAGGTTTGAAAAGTTGAGCCATCATAATGAAGATCAAGTGTTTCAGTTTGATTTAACCGAGCACCGCCCTTAATCACAACGTGTTTTGGTCCCAGTAAAGCTATTTTTTGGGCTGCTTTACGCATTTGTTGTTCCGAAGATAATTCCCCAAGTTCTGATAGGATCCCAGCTTCACGCAAGTTTGGGGTAGTCACTAATGCTTTTGGCAATAATAATTTTTGTAATGCTTGAACTTGCTGATTCCCAATAAAATCTTGGGTACCTTTTCCACCAATCACGGGGTCAACGATCAACGGTGTAGAAAAAGGGAGGTGACTGGCAACGAGTTCAATAATTTCTTGCGACGGCAATAACCCGGTTTTGATCGCATCAACACTTCCAGCAAAGACAGAAGCCAATTGCTCTTGCAACCATTCAAGCGGTAAGACTCTTAAATGGTGATTTCCGGTCGTAGGATCTAAATTTACAATGGAAGTAATGGCTGTAAGGCCAAATGTTCCATATTCTTGGAATGTTTTTAAATCGGCTTCTAAACCACCGCCGCCAGTCGCATCTGATCCAGCAATTGTCACAACTTTTTTCATTTTATTCACCTCGAAGATTTGATTTTTAATTAGCATAACTGTTAATTCACTATTTTTAAACTGCCAATTGGCTATATTTTAAACCCGCCAATTTTAAACAATACAAAAAGCATAGAAATTGTTTCTATGCCTTTACTTTTCTATAAAAATAGAAAGATTAATCCCTTTTCAAACATTCTAACCAGTTTAAATATTCTTCTTCACGATGGATAGCGTGCATCAAAATCAAATAATGGCCATAATTTTCTTGGATTTCTTCTTCCGAAAACACGATTTGTTTTCTTTGTTTTAAGTGCTCTAACTTTTTTGAATGTAATTCTATCTGTTGTTGGATCATTTCTGGCAACCGTTTATCATCCATACTCTTAATAAAATAGAGCTTCAACACGAATTCATCTTTATTTACGGGAAGATCAATTAAAGGTTCTTTTAACCATTCATTTAAGACCCTTTTTCCATCGTTAGTTAGGGAATAGACTTTCTTTTCTAATTTAGTTCCAACAACTTCTGTTTGAAAATCAATTAAGTTTTTTTGAGTCAACTTAGAAAGTTCTGGATAGATCTGACTGTGTTTGGCTTGCCAAAATTCACCAATTTCAGTTTGAAAAGCATTTTTTATCTCATAGCCCGTATTGGTACCATTTTGGATCATTCCTAAAATAATGTATTGTAAAATATTTTTTTGAGCGATTTTAAACACGTCCCTTGACATTCGTTAAAAATCATTCTAACATAATCACGTAATCAAAAACATGTAATTAATTACATGTATATATTAATTTGATTTATTGGAGGAATCATCATGAAAGAATTTAAAACTTTAGCAGATTTTGTTGGAACTCATTTTATTTATACGTATGATAATGGTTGGGAATATGAATGGTATGCAAAAAATGATCATACAGTCGACTATCGAATTCATGGCGGAATGGTTGCCGGACGTTGGGTCAAAGATCAAGAAGTTCAAATGGATATGTTAACAGAAGGGGTATACAAAATTACTTGGACTGAACCTACTGGTACAGATGTTGCTTTAGATTTCCTTCCAAATGAACAAAAATTACATGGAACTATTTTCTTTCCTAAATGGGTGGAAGAACATCCTGAAATTACGGTAACATTCCAAAATGAACACATTGATGAAATGTTAGCTGCTAGAGAAAAATATGAAACTTATCCAAAACTTGTTGTTCCTGAATTTGCTAAAATCACTTATATGGGTGAAGCTGGGGTAGACAATGAAGATGCTATCAGTGAAGCCCCATACGAAGGAATGCCCGAAGATATTCGCACAGGAAAATATTTTGACGAAAATTATCGTCGTATCAATAAATAAAAAAATCTCCTTTCTATTAATTATAGAAAGGAGATTTTTTTATTTTGTTTTCATCCATTGATCACGGATGCTGTCTGTTAAACGGATTATCCGTTTTCCTACTTCGGGGTATTGATTTGTGGCTAAGTTCGCTAAAGATACACGAACAGCCCATTCACTACTACCGAAAGCATTGGCTTTTAGCAGCATCAATTGTTCTTTTTCAGCTAATGAAGTCAAGACTTTTGTGACAGTCCATTTATTTTTTAGATAGTCGGCAAAAGCATTCCCGTAACGTTTACGACTCCAATCTTCATAATTGATTTCACAATAATAAGCGGTATCCAAATCTTCTAAAGGTTCTTGTAAGCCTAACGTATGGAATAATAATTTTTCACGTTGACGGCAAATATCCATCACTTCTGCTTTGTAGGCTTGCCCTTCATCTAAAAGACTATAGAGACTAAACATCACCATCATAACTTGTTGAGGAGCAGATAAGCCGGAAGCGTGATTTAAAGCAACATCACGACTGTCAGCAACAATTCGATCAATAAACGTGATCGTAGTTGGATCAGCGGTCAAAGAAGCGTAACGTTCATTTAGTTGTTCAATATTTTCTTTAGGTAAGTTAGCGATCAATTCATCAAATAAATTATGCTTGGCAACAGCAATCGTTCCTACACGCCAACCAGTAGCACCAAAGTATTTTGAATAAGAATAGATACACGCAGTATTGTAAGGTAATTCAGAAAAAAGAGAAGTAAAAACTGGAACAAAAGTGCCATACACATCATCTGTTAGAATCATCAATTCTGGATTATCAGTTGAAACGATATCTTTCAGCAGGTCAATTGTTGGTTGTGCTAGAGCATTCGCTGTTGGATTGCTAGGGTTGACTACAAAAACAGCCTTGATATCGGAATCGCGTAATTTATTGATTTCTTCATCAGGGTATTGATAGGTCATTTTTCCATCAACCATTGTTTGCTTCGCTTGGACTTTGACGATTTCAAAAGCATATTTCGGTAGCTCAGGAATTTCAAGATAGGGAGCAAATGTAGGCAGCATTAAAGCAATTTTATCGCCGCGATTCAATAAAAAATTGTTCAGCAGTGTGTCAAAGATATAACAAATACCAGCAGTTCCGCCTTCTACAGCAAAAACATCAAAAGGGATTGTGCTATTTGAAAAAAGTTCTTGGTTTAGATAAGCTTTGATAGGTGCCTCACAGGCAGTGAGACAACGTACAGGATTAGGATAATTGTCACCAATAATATGATCTAAGATGTCCGTTAGCCAAAGTTCTTTAGGCATTCCTAAAAAATTATTATCTGAAAACCAGATTTTTTTTAAAAAGTCAGCACCTTTGCTGGGATGATTTTGTAGAAAATCAACGAAACGTTGTCCGCGAGTCGCATCAGATTGAATCATTCCGGCAGTTAATTCGCCTGTACCGTATAATGTTTCCTGTGTAGCAAATTGTCCCAAGAGAAAAAAAGCTTCTCGGGGAGTGGGTGCTGTCCAGTTAGGATTTCCCCGACCAGCATTTAAAAGATTGGTGACATTTTTATTTTCATGAATTTTTTGTTCTAAAAAAAGACTTAGTTCGAAAGGACTTAATTCTTCTAGGGCTTGCTCTGTAATTGTCGACACAAACATGACTCCTTTTATACTTTATTATAATCATAGTAACGAGAATTGTTTTTATTACAGCGTAAATACGCTTAAAGTTTATGAGAAAAATTCTGTAAAAATCCAAAGAAATAAGAAGCGTTTTCTTTTATATTAGATTAGAAAGCCTCGTCTAAAAGGTTTTGTAGCGCTTACTAAATTCTTAGAAATCAATTTAGTCTTTTTTAAACAGATATCCGACTTCCGACCCATGAAAAACAAACGATTTTATTGCATAATGATCAAGAAGTTATAAAAAGTAAAATTAATTCAAAAACATAAATAAAGGAGTGAAACAAATGGAGCAATTATTAGCGATTGCATTTATAGCATTACTGATTTTCTTTGTTGTAAAAGTAGGTTCTATTCTGTGGCGGATCGCCGGTGTTTTGTTTTTGCTATTTATTATTTATATCTACAAAGATCAGATGCTTACACAGGTACAAAATTTTGTAGCTAACCCTGATTTTGGTGGTATTTGGCAAAATTTAGCAAATTTTTTCAGTAACGTTTTTGATAAAGTAACTAGCTTTTTAGGTACTGTGATCGAATAAGCAAAGAAGTTCTCTAGGGAGAGCTTCTTTTTTTATCTGCGATTGCTGCCGGTCAAATATTTTTGGCAACGCTGATAACTCAAGAGAACTTCATCCGGCAGTTCTACATGCGGGATATAGTTGGTGCCCATTGGTCCATAGCCTTGTTCGTTGTCTTGCAGTCTGCGAATTTCGCCTAAAGTTAATGAAAGAAAGTAATCTGTTTGCCACCAACTATCCATTTCAGCATTTTTAAAGGAAGGTCGCCCATCAAAAGCAAGCAATACAGGCTTTTCAAAAATCAATGATTGGATAGCATTCAATGGTAGTTCCCATTCTTTGCTAAAGGTTAAATGTGTTCGTTTTTGAACGAGAGGATCTTGGACTAGCCAAAAATTTTCGGGACGAGCAGTTTCAAATAAATCACGGGAGAAACGAGCATTTTCACCAGTATTGCTAGAGTGTGTTTCTAATAATTGGAGGACCTCTCGAGAACAATAATTAGAGAAAATCTTTTGCATGATTTCAGCTTCAGATAATATCGGCCAGTCTGGCTGAACTAAATTTGGAATGTGTTTTTCGGCATTGGCGATCAAAGGAGCAGTCCCATGGCCGCTACCACCAACAAAAACAACTTGTTTGATCTCTTTATGGTCTTCACAAAATTTGGCTGCTGAAACGATTAAAGATATTAAACTATTCCCGGCGATGACCAATGTATCGGAATAAAAGCTTGGAGTTGGGGATGTGGTGGTTAAATAATCAACTAGAACTTCAAAATCAGACATAGGAACCTCCAAAAAAATAAGTAATTTAATCTATGATAACAAAGGCAAACAAATAAAAAAACCGTCAAATTATTTGACAGTTTTCAGAATAAGTATTTGATAAAAAAGAAAATACATAAGACCAGTAGACCGACGGCGGAGACTAACCAGCTCGTTTGTTTTATCCAAATAAATTTACCGTAGCAAAAAGCTGCGCCAGCGCCTGTGAGTAAACTAAAAAGATCCATGATTTCATGATGTTCAATCACACGGGCAATCATCAATATGCTAAAAAGGATGAGACTAAAAATACCCGAGGTAGCTAAAGCTAAATCGGTACTTGTTTGTGCTCGTTTTTCTTTTTCCATCAAGTAACCTCCAATAATAAATTATTTTTTACAAAAAATAATAGGGTATCAAATAGATAAGAGCATATAATATTGTTTTTTCTTAATTTCATTATAAATGAATCCGATTACAAAGTCACTGATTTAAAAGCAGTTAAAAAGTTAAAAATGAGAGAAGAACTATAAGATGTTAGTGTATACTAGTCATTGAAAGAGGTGAGAGTGTGACACTTTTTTATTTTATTAGACATGGAAAAACAGAAATCAATGCTGAAGGACGCTTTAACGGTGGAACAGTGGATTCTCCATTGGTTCCCGAAGGAATCGAGGCAACAAGGAGAATCGCACAACATTTGAAAGATGTTGCTTTTGATGCAGCTATATCCTCGCCGCAAATGAGGGCGCAGACAACGGCGAAGATGATTTTAGCTGATCAGAAGAAGGCCCCCGAACTAACCATTATTGAAGGCTTAAGAGAAATGCGGCTAGGTGATTGGGATGGTAAAAAAATTACTGAGATCACTGGTAAATATCCGGAAGATATAAATCATTATCGAACACGCCCAGATTTATTCGATTCAAAAAAATTTCATGGAGAGTCTTATGCTGAATTAATCGAACGGAGTAGACAAGTAATCAAAGAGATCACTCATCAATACCCAAATGGAAATGTTTTAGTTGTAAGCCATGGAATTTTATTGATGGCATTATTAAATACATTAAAAGGGATGACCCTAGCCGAAATTCGTGAAGGAGGCATCGTAGATAACTCAAGTCTAACGATTATGGAATTTGATGATTCTAAGATTGATTTTCATGCATGGGGTGAGACCTTCTAATCCAGAAAAAAGCATCCTCGCTATTGAGGATACTTTTTTGGTTTAGTAGGATTAATCATTAAATAAATCTTTGCGTTTTTTACGAAAGGCCAACTCGATCATTGTTTCTTGATCAGCTAGGGGCACAGAAGCATCTGTTAAATAGTATTCATAACTACGGTAAGTAAAAATGCCATTTTCTTGCTTGATGGCTTCAATCAATTCTTTATATGAATCCGTCAGATCATCATAATCACCGATATAAAGCGTTCGTACTGCTTGATAGCTTGGAAGCAAGTAACTCTGGAATTTTTCAGTTGAAGGCAATTCTTTGTTGATGGGAAATCCAATTTCAATTTCTAATAATTCATCTTTCGGTAGTCCAGATTCATCAAGATTTAAATACGAAATAAACGGTGTCCCGACTAACTCAGCACCATTCTTTTGGATATATTCTAATAATTCTACAAAAGAAGTACCAATAAAAGTAGGTAGAAATTCATGTGCTATATGGGTAGATGTTGAGACGACGAGCTGCTCTGGTTTTGTAATTTTTTCAATTTGCATAGGTATCCTCCATCGTATGATGCTATTACATTATTGTATCAATTAATGAAATCGAATACAAACTAGAATGATTATTCTAGAGGGTCAAAAGCTGATAAATCACCATGGCGATTCAAATAATTAAAAAAGATTGGAAATAAGTCAACATCTGCTTTTTCTAAGTATCTTTTTGAGTCGAGTTGTTGCCAATCCTTTAAAGGAATTCTCTTATCTAATCTTTTTTTTGCTTGTTGCATCGAAGGACGTCGCTTATAAACGATTCGATTCAATATTTCTCCTTTAGCATATAGATAGCAATAAAATTTACCTTGTTCAGGAAGGATGCCGACAAATCTTTTATTCTGCATAATCTGAAGGGTTTGCTTATTTCGACGTAAAAAGCGTTGAACGGTCAAATATTTTTGCCACCACTGTGCGGATGCTTCATAATCTTCTCTTTGATTTGCCGCTTGGACCCGTTCTTCAATGCGTGTTAGCAAGGCAGTAGAATCACCTATCAAGGTAGCCTTAATTTCTTTTATTCGTAAATCAAATTCCTCTTCTGGAGATATATTCTGGTAATTTGCCACGATACCAGCGGCATATTTTAATGGACCATCCAAACGGTATATGCTATTGATAATCTCTTTTATTTCTTTGATTTTACTCTCTTTGTAAAAAGGCCCTAATACTAAACCTTTTTCAGACCAGTCACTTACAACATTTAAATATGGCGAGGATTCGATAAATTGAAAATATCCGTAGCTTTCATAATAGTTCATCATTCGGTTGTATCGCGGGCGGAATTGATGAATCAGCAGGCATTCTAATAGTAGTGCATCAAATTCCGTGTCAACCAATTCAACCTCAAAATCATCAATCGAACGGACCATATCGAGGACTTTTTTTGAATGTTGCGAATTTTTTATAAAATAAGAACTAACACGTTGTTTTAGATTTTTAGCTTTGCCAATATAAATAATTTCACCCTTACTATTTTTCATTTTGTAAACACCAGGGGTTTGAGGCAATGAACGTATTTTTTCTTTCAGCATAAGAAACCTCCAGCTAGAAATAGTTAATATTTTGCAGTGCTTTAAAAAGACTTTTGTTTATTTTTAATTCTCATGAGACTATATATAAAGATCATTAAACTTATTTTTATCGTTCGTACAAAAAAATAATACGAAAAATAAAAAAAACGGGGCTATAAATTAAGTCGTTCTATTTAGTGTGTGTTATAATTAGTTGGATTAAAAAAAATTTAAGAATTATTGAGAGAACGGAGAGATGATTAATGGCTAGTAAAGTTTTAACACGACGCGAGTTGCGCCAGCAAAAACGGCAGAAGTCCAATAACTATCGCTACCTAAAAAAAGGTTCTGCTGTTTTAGGTACAGCGTTAGTAACGGTTTCCGTTGTAGCACCTTTATTAAAGACACACCAAGTAAAAGCAGTTGAAGATCAAACGACCGCAACGACGTCCAATGCAGATAAAAAAGCATTTATTGAAAAAATTTCAAAAGAAATCCAACCTTTAGCTGATAAGCATGACTTATATGCTTCAGTAATCATTGCTCAAGCAATCATTGAAAGTAATTGGGGACAAAATGAATTTGCTCAAGCACCTTACAATAATCTTTTTGGTTTAGAAGGACAATATCAAGGCCAATCAGCGGTTCTTGACAAGACTGATTCAGAATCTGGACTTACTCAAAAGAAAGAGCTGAAAAAATATGGTTCGTTCAAAGAAGCTGTCCAAGATTATATTGAAATTTTAAAAACGACTTCTCAAGACGGAAAAGAAAATTATTTTAGCGGAACATGGCGAAGCAATGCACAGGATTATCAAAGTGCAGCGCAAGCGTTAGAAGGCCGTTTCAATAAAGATCAAAGTTATGTCCAAAAATTAGTTTCAACAATTCAAGAAAATAATTTAACAACGTATGATGCAACGGAACCTGTTACAGCTCCTGTTGCACAAACAGCACAAGTAACGACTTCCGCACCGCAACAATACACGGTTCAATCAGGTGACACAGTTAATTCTATCACGGATCAATTTGGAATTGGTGTGAAAGAGTTTACCGATTGGAACAGTATCACGGATAATAATATTTATGCAGGTCAAACAGTGGTCGTTGGAAATGGCGAAGCAGCCCAAGTAACTAATGACCAAGTTGTGAATCCGCCAGTCGTAACAGATACATCAGATGTTACAAATGCCACAGATGACAACACATTACTTTCTACAACACTGCCAACTACGGATGATGCTGTAACTCAATTAGATACACCTTCTGCCGAAACAGCAGTAGAAGTATCACCTGTAGCTGAAACGACACCAGTGCAACAAGAAGAACAACCTGCAACTAAGCAAGATCAAACAGTATCTCAAAATCAAACGACAGATCAAATTGCTAATCAAAATCAGATAGTTGACCAAACAGCAACAACTGATCAAACTGCCAATCAAAATCAAGTAGCTGATCAGACAGCGACAACTGATCAAACTGCCAATCAAAATCAAGCAGCTGATCAAACAGCGACAACAGATCAAACTGCCAATCAAAATCAAGCAGCTGATCAAACAGCGACAACAGATCAAACTGCCAATCAAAATCAAGCAGCTGATCAAACAGCGACAACAGATCAAACTGCCAATCAAAATCAAGCAGCTGATCAAACAGCGACAACAGATCAAACTGCCAATCAAAATCAAGCAGCTGATCAAACAGCGACAACAGATCAAACTGCCAATCAAAATCAAGCAGCTGATCAAACAGCGACAACAGATCAAACTGCCAATCAAAATCAAGCAGCTGATCAAACACAGCAAACATCTCAAGGTCAACAAATTGTAAACGAAGCTGAAAAATATATTGGTACACAATATGTTTGGGGTGGAAAAGATCCAAGTGGTTTTGACTGCTCTGGTTTGACACAATATGTCTATAAACAAGTAACTGGAGAAAATATCGGTTCTTGGACAGTCGCTCAAGAATCATCTGGAACACAAATCGCTGTGAGCGATGCGCAAGCTGGAGATTTATTATTCTGGGGCGATCAAGGTGCGACGTATCATGTGGCGATCTCAGCCGGTGGCGATCAGTATATTCATGCTCCTCAACCAGGTCAAACGGTTACTTATGGTTCGACTCAATACTATACACCAGATTTTGGTGTTCGCGTAAATTAAAACTATTGATACCCGAAACTCGTGCAGACGAATTTTTCGGGTATTTTTTCATTTTCGAAATTTTTGATTTATTGTTATACTAAAGGCGATAATAAAATGAAATGGGCAATTAATCGTTCCCATAATCTAAGAGGAATAAATGAAATCAAAAAAAAATGAGTTGAAAGTTGGTACATTCCAAGAACCTCATAAAGAGAACCAGTTACTACAGATTCTTGATCAGCGAATTGAGTTGTATCCAGAAAATAAACGTCGACCAATCAATAAAACTATTTTATGTAATGAATATTTTCAACTTACCTATAATGTTCGTGATCAAACGATGGCCATTTCTTCGCGAGGCGATCTAGTCTATTCAGCGATCCCTTATGATACTGCACGAAATTATATTCAACGTGCAGCGATTCAATATTTATTGCATCCGACAGAGGTCAGAACATACATTGAATCACATAAAGAAAATCTAGAAAAATATTTAATGCTGAGCCTGTTTCAAACGACGCAGCAAAAAGTGGCAGAGGATTCGAAGGAAGTTAAACAGGCGTATCAAGCTATTTTTCAAAATCCTTTGTTGGAGATCCAAATCCTTGGAAGACTCATACAACATGATGAAACAGGGCCATTATCAGCGAATTTAGCTGGAAAATTTTTATTTAGTGAAAATGTTAAAACTGGAATAGCCGGATATATCTCTGAGTATCTAGCCTTTGTTGTTCAAGTGACACAGTCTTTACCACTAATGATTGATGGTCAACAGATTCAATTGATACAAAATGCAGTAGACGTACCATTGGGATTACATTATGAGACGGATATAACTCCTGGCTTAGCTTTATTACCGCAACCAGTTAAACAGCGTATCGAATCAGTGTTAGTTGTTTCTAATCAAGAAAATTCAATTAATACGAAGCCATTATTACGTTCTGAATATGGTGCTGAATTGTCTCACTTACGTGAAAATTATATAGCCCACAGTGTTCGTCCAGATACTATTGCGAATCATTTTAAAAATGTACACTCGAATGAAAATAAGAACCTGATCAATGTCATCTCTGATATCCACGCAAAAGAGGGTGATTTACCGATAGTAAATCATAATTTCAATCTATTGATTGGTGATATCTCAGAATCTCATGTCAGTAATAGTGAGATTGAAGGACTTTATGTGATTGGGGGCCATGAATTAGCCGATAGTTTACCACAAGAACATGATAAACAGTTGGAAGATTGGGACAAGTGGCGGCCCTATTTTAAAGAACGATGGTTCCAAGAATTAATGCTTGATTCAGATGAACAATGGCATTCATTACCGTTAGGAGATCATAAGTTTTATTCTGTTGTTCAGACTGAATTACAAAAACGATTTCCTAAAATGCGTATCCTTAATAATGAGGTTTATACGTATCAGGGTATTCGTTACGTAGGCTTGACAATTCCAGTTGTCTTGATAGAACGGAAACAAGCTCAGCAGAAATTTATTTTACAGACCCTAAAACGATTGCTGAAAGATGATTATGAAACACCGATCGTGATCTTATCGCATGCACCCTTATTCAATGAATTAAGCATGCTATCACCTCAAAGTAGTGCATATAGTAAACAATATGCTTGCGATAATGATGAACTTGAAAAAGTGTTCCAAGATTATCCAGTTTTGGGTGTCGTTCATGGACATCATCACATCCCTGCATCTTCAAGAAGATTTCAAAAAGTGACTTTTGCGAATAAACAATTATTTGTTGTTTGTTCGATCTATTCAAAAATTAATACGGGCTTTGATTTAAGCCAATTATTAGAAAGCACCAACCGGTCATAAGCCTGTTGGTGCTTTTTTATGTTTGACAAGAATAAATAAGAAAAGAAGCTCTATTGAAAGATACATAATTGTTGAAAGTCAATTGTAAATAAATGCTGAAATAAAATGAAAGTTTTTTCTTGACAATAAGTCTAAAAGATCTATAATAAGCAAGTCGATATATCTAAAAGATATATTTGAATTTTGTGGAAGGAGGATATAATGTACGATTTATTATTGTTAGGTTCGTTGATCACTGGTGATAAAACTGGCTATAAACTTCAAAAAATCGTAGGCTCTGCGTTGCAGCCGATGCGTAAAGTGTCGAGTGGGGTATTGTATCCATCGCTAGAAAAATTAGAAATGGATGGAATGATTACTTCAACGATTCATGAAGAGGGACGAAAAACAAAATTATGGCATATCACTGAAAAAGGGATTGAACGCTTTACTTGTTTAATGAAAGCAAAAATTCCGTCCGATGCAAAACGCAATGATATGATCCATTTTAAATTACGATCCTTAGACAGTGTTGAAGTTTCAGAACAGATAAAAATTCTAGAAGAATTTCAAGAGTTTATCGAAAAAGACTTAGTTTTCTATCAAGAAGCTCAAAAGGATATGGTAGAAAAGCATAAACGCTATCCAGAAGTCGCCGAACGTTTTCGAGTAATTATTGATTCATATGAATTAGATATTCAATTAGCCAATACAAAACTTTCTTGGATCAAAAAACAAATAGAAAATCGAAAATAGTCTTTTTTACAAACGATGGATTTTATAATAGTAGGAGTGTTGAAAAGTTATGGAAAAATCTTCAAGCAAATGGTTCGCATTAGTTGCCATGTCTTTAGGTGTCTTTATGGGACTTTTAGATGTTACAGTAGTCAATGTGGCGTTACCAACAATGCAAAAGGCCTTCAATGAGCCTTTTACTCAATTACAATGGGTGTTAAATGCGTATACATTAGTTTTTGCAGTGACTTTATTGATTGTTTCAAAAATGGGGGATATGTACGGGCGGAAAAAAATCTTCTTAGCTAGTTTGATTTTGTTCGTTATTGCTTCTGTAGTAAATGGTTTTGCACCGTCATTACTTATTTTAAATATTGGTCGTGGGGTTCAAGCTGTCGGGGGTGCTGGAATGATGTCCCTATCAATGGCATTGGTCGCATCCAATTTTGATGGGAAACAACGGGGCTTAGCTCTAGGTATCTTAGGTTCAGTTATAGGTTTGTCTTCTGCTTCAGGTCCATTGGTTGGTGGATTATTAGTTGACGCTTTTGGTTGGGAATCTATTTTCTTCATCAACTTACCAATCGGAATCATTGCCGTTTTAATGACCATCCGATTTGTTAATGAAACACCTAGTTATGGTAGAGATCAAAAAATTGATTTTCTTGGTATGATCTTATCTGCAGCCACATTATTTAGTGCGGTTTATGGCTTGATCCAAAAAGAAATGAATATCGATTGGGCTTGGACAAGTGCTAAAGTTGGCGGCTGGTTGCTTTTAGCAGTTATTTTGTTGATCATCTTTATCTTTACTGAATCAAAAGTCAAAAACCCAATGATGAATCTAAAAATGTTTAAAAATATCAACTTTGTCGGATCAGTTATTGTAGCGTTTGCTCTTGGATCTGGGATTTACGCTTTTAATACGTATCTAACAGTATTGATGCAAAACTATATTGGCTGGTCGGCCTTTGATACAGGAATTCGTCAACTTGCGCTTTCTGTTTGGTCACTTATTTTAGGACCAATCGTTGGTATTTTGGGAAATAAATTTTCAAGAAAATGGATGATCGTTGCAGGTCTTTTAATTAGTGGTGCTGGTTTCTTATTCTTGATCAATCAATTATCTCCAACGATGGGCTATGCTCAATTATGGCCAACACTTGTGATGATCGGAATTGCAAATGGGATCGTGAATCCTGTATTGAATTCTGCTGGTTTAGAAGGCGTTGCGCCTCAAGAAATGGGGATGGCTTCAGGATTATTGAATGTCTTCCGTCAATTTGGTACCAGCTTTGGGGTAGTCATTTTAGGTTTAGTTGAAGCGAACCGGTATGCTGATGTCATAAACGATCATGCTTCAAGTATGAATTTGCCAGATAAATTAACAAATGCTTTGATTGATGCTGGTCCATTTTCTGGTCATGAAATTGCTTTTTCTGAGGCGATTAGTAAAGCACCTTTCGCAGCGGAATTACAAAAAGTTGTCATGCATGCTTTCAATGAAGGAATGGTTCAAATCTGTTACGTAGCTGGAGCTATCGTTTTGATTGGTGCTATTGGAGCGGCAATCTTTATGCGTGAAAATAAAAAAATTGTTGAATAATCATTTAAAGACTGACGGTCAATGTGACTGTCAGTTTTTTTTATTATCATTTGTCTAAAATCCTTTTCAAACTAAGAATTCTGAGGTTCATGCTACACTTAAAATAAAAAGTGAGGCGAAAAGATGATTACTACCGATCGTTTCTTCCATGCAGATAAGGCAACACATTCCTTTTTTGAGGGTTGGTACTTTAAACACCAGATAGGAAACCAAGTCTACGCATTTATCCCAGGTATCTCAATCAATGAGGAAGGGACTAAAGAAGTCTTTATTCAAGTAATCAGCCAGCAGGGTTCACATTACTTTCCATTCTCAATCAATGATTTTCACGTTTCAGAGTCCAAAAGACTGATTAAGATTGGTCCAAATCAATTTAGTGAAAAAGGAATAACGCTAGCTCTGAAAAGCAAAGAATTATCGGTGCAGGGGACATTAGTGTACGGTAAGCTCAATCAAATCAAAAAAAATCGTTATGCACCTAGTATTATGGGTCCCTTTTCCTATCTATCCTTTATGGAATGTTATCATGGTATCCTTAGTATGGGTCATAATCTTAACGGCACGTTATTTTGGAATAAGCAATCAATAAACTTTAGAAATGGGACTGGATACATTGAAAAAGATTGGGGCAGTTCCTTTCCTTCAGCGTACTTATGGACCCAATGCAATCAGTTCGTGGAACCAACTGTGCGCTTATTTTTTTCTGCTGCCGATATTCCATTTGTAAGCTTTTCCTTTTTAGGCGTAATTTGCGTGGTTCAACACGGTGAAAGAGAATATCGTTTTTCAACGTATGATGGTGTGAAAGCAGCGCCTATTGTTCGAAAAAATGGGCATTTGATCATTGAATTAATCCAGAAAAATTTACGTTTGAACTTAGAGGTAACAACGGAAGTGGGGCATGCGCTCAAAGCTCCTTCATCAGGTGCGATGAGTCGAATCATTCGAGAAAATGCCAGTACCGAAATTTCATTAACATTGTTTAAGGATAATGAACTAGTCTTTAAAGTAAAAGGGCAATCAGCCGGATTTGAAGAGGTAGGAATTTTAAAAGGATTTGATTATTAAAGAACAAATTTTACTGGAGAGCAACACGGAGATAGTTTGAAATAATTAATTTTAACAAGTAAAAATCCGCAGTGGTCTTAACTACTGCGGATTTTTTGTTATGAGAAGAGCTGCATCAAGAAGCCTGAAATGATCAGAACGATTGCGCCACCTAAACGGTTACCCATTTGAGCAAAAGCAATCAATTCCATCCGGTTTGAAGCAGATAGGACAGCAACGTTACCAGTACCACCCATAGAATTGTTACATAGACCTGCTGCGATTGTTGATTCGATTGGGTACAATCCGAATAAACGACCAACAAAGGCCGAAACGACAGAAATTACAACAACACTTGTTAAACATAAAACAACAAATTGCCATGTCAAAGCGGAGGCTAAAACATTTAAGTTCAATAACGCAATACCGATACCAGCAAGGACAGCAGCTGTTAAGTTTTTAACAATCAGATTATTGAACATGATTGCTGCATCTTCGTAATATTTAGGTAATACATCCGTGATTTTACAAATGACCACGATGATAATCATGAAGGCATACGCATGGATTTTAGGTAAAAAGAAGTTACAGATTTGACCTAAGATAAAGAAAGTCAACGCAACCATCAAACCAACACCTAGTTGAGCGATATCAGGTTTTACTTCCCGTGGTTTTCCATTGTTAAACATAAAACAACAAATTGCCATGTCAAAGCGGAGGCTAAAACATTTAAGTTCAATAACGCAATACCGATACCAGCAAGGATAGCAGCTGTTAAGTTTTTAACAATCAGATTATTGAACATGATTGCTGCATCTTCGTAATATTTAGGTAATACATCCGTGATTTTACAAATGACCACGATGATAATCATGAAGGCATACGCAAGGATTTTAGGTAAAAAGAAGTTACAGATTTGACCTAAGATAAAGAAAGTCAACGCAACCATCAAACCAACACCTAGTTGAGCGATATCAGGTTTTACTTCCTGTGGTTTTCCATCGCCAAGATCACCCTTTTCCATTAATTTACCATTCCCATTGATTTTTGGGAAGGATTGACCTGCGCGTGCAACTAAGGCAGCCCCGATAATCGCCAAGACGTTGGTCATAGCCGTTGCAGGGATCAAACGAGAAATAATAGAAGAAGCATCTGTTCCTAAAACATGAGCATAAATTGATGATAATGGAACGGCACCCGCACCAACACCACCAGCCATGGCAGGCAATGAGATATACAAAACAGAATTAGCAAAGCCATTACCGATCAGCATACCAACAAGACCGACAGCAAAGAATGAAACAACCATTGAGATCAATGCGACTGGGATAAAACGAACAGAAGCTTTCATCAAAAGTTTACGGTCCATTCCAAGAATACTACCAGTGATAAGTGCAGCAATATAAAAATCTAAGAATCCCATGTTGCTAACAAAGTTCGTTGTTGATTCAACAACTGAATGTGGAAGGATTCCGAAAGTGGCAATAGCTGCAGAAGCAAAAATCGCAAAAACGGAGCCACCACCTAAATAACTTTTAACGATTGGAATTTTGTTCCCAATAAAATGGAATAAATTACCGAAAATAACAAGAATTGCGATTGGTCCGATCATGTTCGTTGGCAATTTACCTAAAGCCATCGCTACGATCAATACAGCAACTATGATTAAATAAAGTGGAAGACTAACACCAGTAATCTTAGTAGACCAGAACCAATTTTTCTTTTTTTCAACGACCGGCGTAGTTGATGTATCTTTTTGTGACATTTCAAAAGATCCTTTCTTGAATAACTTTGTGTTTATCCCCATGAAAATGAGGGAGCAGAGGAACTCTACCCCCTCATTTTGAGAGTTAGTATTTATATCATATGGTTAAAGGAATTACGCTTAGTATTCAGGAACCCATTTAGCAGCTTCAACTGCAGCTTTGATATCTGAAATTTCTTCGCGATTCAATTTTTGTTCAACGACTGATTTAACCACTGTTTCAGCAATTACTTGAGAAAATTCAGTGATTTTTGCAACTGGAGGTAAGATAGATGCTCCTGGTTTAGTTACATCAACGATACCACCTAAAGCGCGACTGGCTTGAGAAATGATTTCATCATTTACACGTGTTGAAGTTGAAGCAATCAGACCTAAGCCTAAACCTGGGTACATTAAAGCATTATTAGCTTGACCGATTTGGTAAGTAACCCCGTTATACTCAACGTCATCTGCAGGAATCCCTGTTCCAATCAATGCTTTTCCGTCAGTCCATTCGATCAAATCTTGAGCTGTTGCTTCAGCTAATTTTGTTGGATTTGATAAAGGCATAATGATTGGACGAGGCGTATGTGCAGCCATTTCTTTAATGATCGCTTCACTGAAAGCACCTGGTTGGGTAGAAGTACCGATCATGATTGTTGGATGAATTGTTTTTACAACGGCTTCTAAGCTTGTAAGTTCCGCATTGTTCGCAAATTCAGCACGTTTTCTAGCAAATGGAATTTGTCCTGGAGTCAAGCCTTCAGTATCTTCAAATAATAAACCTTGTTTATCTACTTGATAGAAGTGTTTACGCGCTTCTTCCTCAGTTGTTCCTTGGCGAACCATTTCTTTTAATAAAATATTAGCAATACCAACACCAGCAGTACCAGCACCAAAGGTCAAGATTGTTTGATCTTTCAATGCTTCGCCGGAGATGTTCAAACCACCTAAAACACCAGCAAGTACAACGATCCCAGTTCCTTGGATGTCATCATTGAAGGTTGTGATTTTGTCTTGGTATTTTTCTAAGATGTTTGCAGCATTTCCACGGCCAAAGTCTTCCCAGTGTAACAATAATTCAGGGAAAAGATCTGTTGTAGCTTCAACAAATTGATCAATGAATTCATAATATGTTTCGCCTTCGACACGGGCATGACGGTTACCTAAGTAAAGTGGGTTATTCAATAATTCTTCGTTGTTGGTACCAGAATCGATTGAAATAGGTAATACTTGTGCAGGATTGATTCCAGCTGCAGCTGTATAAACCATTAATTTACCGATTGCGATATCGACACCATTAACACCCCAGTCGCCCATACCTAAAATTCCTTCAGCATCTGTTACGACGATCAAACGGATATCACGTCCATCAGCTGCATTTTTCAAGCTGTCTTTGATACTTTCAGGATCATCGATTGAAAGGAAGGCAGCGTCTTGAGGTTCAACAAATAATTCATTGTATTGTTCGATTGAATCAGCAACAACTGGATCATAAACGATTGGCATGAATTCAACCAGATGTTGGCCCATCAATTTATAAAATAGCGTTCTGTTTGTGTTAAATAAGTTCATTAAAAAGATACGTTTTTCTAAATCCGTTTGCTTGCTTAAGTATTGACCATATGCTTGAACAGATTGTTGTTCTAATGTTTGAACGGTACTAGGTAGCATACCTGTGATGCCGTATTTCGCACGTTCTTCTTTTGTAAATGCTGTCCCTTTATTTAGAAATGGGTTGTTTAATAAATTTAAACCAGTAATCATAAAATAAATCCTCCTAAAGTTTTGATTGCATACGCAGTATACGAGGGAGTAAAGTTTATAGTCAAAACCCATAGCAACGATAAATATCATTTATATAAAAGACCATATAATTGCAATTTATTTAGTTATTAATAATCTTTTTTCTGCTTTTAAATATTGATATACCAGCGTTTATCTTACTTAATTTAGCATTTTGTTGATTAATATCAATAAATTAGCTTTAGGCTAAAATCAATCAAAAATAAAAAAGCTCATCCAAAATTTATTAAAAATTTTTGGATGAGCTTTAATTTGAAAATAAATATTATTTTGCTTGTTGAATCAATTTCATTATTTCAGCTGTTTTCAATGGATGGCTGATTTTAGGGAATAATTTTTCAAAAAAGATAGTGTGCAATTGTTCATCACGGTCAGCACAAGCATCTTCAATGACTAATAAGTGGTAACCGTGTTGATAAGCATCTAATGCCGTGGTATAAACACCATTCGCAGTTGCGACACCTGTAAGGATCAAAGTATCAATTCCTCGACGGCGAAGTTGTAAATCTAAATCTGTACCAAAAAAAGCTCCAGGATTGTATTTTGTTACTTCAATAACATTATTAGCGGTTGGATCAGATGCGATACCCATCGATAATTCTGCATAGCCTTCCGGTAATTCCGTTCGCTTAGCAGCTGAGTGATGGGGATGTAGATAATGGAAGGTAGATACGTCGACATTGACTAATGTAATCAAGGCATCAGTATTTTTAAGAGCTTTGGCAATTTGATTATTTGCTTCAAGCACCTCGGTATTTGAATGAGGGAGAAGCGTACCAGAATTTAAAATTCCTTCTTGTAAGTCAATAGAGATAAAGGCTGTTTTTGATAAATCTAAAGTTTGAATCACTGATATTCCGGCTTTCTTATTTTTTATAACTGGATCATAGCAGAAAAAAGTAAATTTTGACAATAATATTTTTTACTTTACAAGAATCTAGAAAAGAATTAAGATATAATAAATCGCACGCGATATATTAAGGAGCTTTTATATGACTAAAAATGTTTCTCGAAATGAATTGAATTTGACTAATCAGCTTTGTTTTGCGATTTATGATTCAAATCGTTTATTTAATAAATTTTATCAGCAAGCATTAAAACCATTTGAATTGACCTATCCTCAATACATCGTTTTATTATCGCTTTGGGAAAATGATCGTCAAAGTCTAAAGGATTTGTCAGAAGAGTTGTCGCTTAAAAGTAATACGTTAACACCTTTATTAAAGCGGCTAGAGGATCATGGATGGGTTGTTAGAAACCGACCAACGTCTGATAAACGTCAATTAGAAATTTGTTTGACAGAGAAAGCCAATGAAAATAAGGATGCTGTTCTTCAAGCGATTGAAACATGTATCGGAAATCAATTAGATTCAGATATGTTGTCTTATCAAAATGCGTTAAATACTGTTTTGAAGATCAATCATGGGCTTAAAGAATTGATAAACGAATAGTTCAGATTCATTAAAAATTGAGAGCAATCCTCTTTGAAGTGTACAGTAGTATAGTTCAAAGAATTTTTTAGCTAATATATCGTGTGCGACTTAAAATTAAAAAAGAAGGTTATACAATGAAAAATTTTGATGTTTTATTTATCGGTAGTGGACAAGCTGCTTGGAACGCAGCATTACCATTAGCAATGGCTGGAAAAAAAGTAGGCGTCATCGAAGAAAATAAAGTAGCTGGTGTTTGTACGAATTTTGGTTGCGATGCAAAAGCGGTATTAGATGGTCCGGTCAAAGCACTAGAAATTATGAAACAATATGAAGAAGTAAGTTTGAATCCTTTGGATGCATCAATCAATTGGGAAAAATTAATGCAGCATAAACATACAATCATTGACCCATTAGCTGATCAAGTTCAAGGACTTTTAGAACGAGTAGGCGTGACCTTTATTTTTGGTCATGCAGAATTCACAGATCCAACAACGATCGAAGTAAAAAATGAAAAGTATACCGCAGAAAAATTTGTGATTGCTACTGGACAAAGACCAGCTCGTTTAAATATTGAAGGTAAAGAATTACTAAAAAGCAGTACTGACTTTTTTGATTTGGAAAAATTGCCAAAGGAAATGGTCTTTGTGGGAGCTGGATATGTATCGATGGAATTAGCATCAATTGCAGTTTCATCTGGAGCAAACGTGCAGATCATTGAATTTGGTTCGCGGGCATTGAGTGGTTTTGACTCAGAATTTGCGGATAAATTAGTTAAGAAAATGAGTAATGAGGGTGTGTCCTTCCACTTTAACCAAGCAGTAACAAAAGTTGAAAAAAATGGAGCGGATCAGTTGATCGTTACAACGGACGGAGGCAAACAAATCACCGCTGACTATGTGATCGATGCGACTGGTCGTATTCCGAATGTTGAACATGTCGGCTTAGATAAAGCGGGCGTAACCTATGACCGCCAAGGAATCATTGTCGACGGTTATCTTCAAACTACACAAAAAAATATTTATGCTAGCGGAGATGTTGTCAAAAAAGAAGTGCCTAAATTAACACCAACAGCCGCTTTTGAAGCCAGATATTTAACCCGTTTATTTACTGGTCAAACACAAGCAGAAATCGACTATCCTTTGATTGCGACCGCTGCTTTTACGCTTCCAAGAATTGCTCAAGTAGGTGTAACAACAAGTGAGGCTACAGAAAACCCTGAAAAATATACGATCAAAACAATTGATTTGGCCAATACTTGGGACTACAAAGCCATGAATGAAAAAGAGTCTGCAATGAAATTGATTTTTGATCAATCAAAAAATCTAGTTGGAGCTGCAAATTATAGTAATGAAGCGCCGGAAGTAATTAATAGTTTAACCACCATCATCCAAAATAAATTGTCTTTAATGGACTTGGATAAAATGTTGTACGCTTTTCCAACCTTAGATTACAATTTACCTTTCTACCTTATGCAAGCAATGGGGTAAAAATATAGTACGATTAAGATAAATTATTACTTTAAGCAACGATGAAAAACGTGAAACAAATCCTGCACTGATTTGTTTCACGTTTTTTAGTATTTTAAATTTGTAAAAAGGCCAATTTCAACTTTTGTACTTGTTTAGCCAGTGGCTTCCAAAAGAGTAGATTACCCAGCATAAAAATAATAAATAGTTCAAATGTCAGTGGTGAAAGCGTCCCTACAGATAGCAATTGATGGAATAAGATGATTGCTATATAACTTCCGATAGTTGTAGTTATGGTAAGAAAAAGACGTAACTGATTGAATGGCTGACAAGATTTCATGACCGCAAAACAACTAATCCCAATCAAAAGATAATACATCAAGGTACGAGCATCGGCGGAGGGTAGAAAGAGTTTTTCTAACAGCCATACAAGTAGAATATTAGCCATAACGAGCAATCCGCTTGGTAAAGCGCGTTTGATCGCGGTAGGTAAAAAGCGTCCCATGATTTTTTGATTGTCTTTTTCAAAAGATAAGAAAAAGGCGGGATAACCTTCGATTGCTAAATCAATCAATGTAATTTGCAGTGGGATAAATGGAAACGTTGAGACGGACAAAATACAAAATAGAGAAACAAGTAAAGAATAAATCGTCTTAATAAAAAATACGCCTGAAGAACGAGTGATATTATTAACTACCCGTCGACCTTCAAAAATGATTGCAGGCAGTTTGCCAAAATCTGAGTCTAACAAAACGATATCTGCAATTTGACGAGTTGCATCATCACCTTCAGCCATCGCAATTGAAATATCAGCTTCTCGTAGGGCTAGAATGTCATTAACACCGTCACCAGTCATACCGACAGTTTGATTTTGCTGTTTTAATTCATGGATCAATAATTTTTTTTGCTGCGGTGTCACTCGACCAAAAATTGAATGGCTATGAGCCAACTGGCGGATATCACTTTCATCTGAATAATCGGAAAGATCAATCGCCGTTTGATAATTTTTAAAACCAGCTTTTTCGGCAATCGCCGCTACAGTTTTAGGATTGTCACCCGAAATGATTTTTAAATCAACTGCTTGCGTTTCAAGAAAATCCAATGTTTCTCTAGCATTGTCGCGAATTGGATCGCTTAAAGTAATAAAGGCGATAGGCATTAAATCAAGTGGGACATCTTGAATGGCAGTTGTACTCAGTGCGATCAAAAGAATTCGTAGCCCTGATGCTTGATACTGTTGGATGATCTCAGGAATTTGATTTGCCGCTAAGAGATTTTCAGGCGATCCTAAGTACAAAGTCTGATGATCTTCAAATGTCACAGCCCCATATTTTCTTTCTGATGAGAAGGGGAGTATCTGTTCAGCTGCTTTCGTTTGGCCTTCGCCAAAGAATTGTTTAAGAGCTTGTGCAGTTGGATTACTATCATCGGTTGCTGAAAGATAATTTTTCATTAAATCAGGTAGCGATTTTTTATAAGTATCGTTTAAATAATGCAGTCCTTCTACTTGCATCTTGCCTTCTGTTAAAGTCCCTGTTTTGTCTAAACACAGAACATTCATATGGGCTAAATTTTCGATTGCATACATGTTTTGGACTAATACTTGCTTTTTAGCTAATTTTAAAACACCGGTTGTCAAGGCAATACTAATTAACAGAACCAAACCTTTTGGCAGCATACCTAATAAAGCGGCAACAGAAGCTACGACGGCTGTATTTGTCGCACTATGCTTTAGAAAGAAAGCTTCTATAAATAGTAAAATTCCGATTGGCAAGATGATAAAACTAGTGAACTTTGATATCTTACGAATCGAACCAATCAATTCTGATTTTAATGGTTTAGCAGACTTGGTTTCATTGATTATTTTAGCTGCGTAATTATCCGCACCGACATGTTTAACTTCTGCCAATACCTGACCGCTAGTTAAAAAACTGCCAGATAAAAGCGGATCCCCTATTTTTTTTAGGATTGTATCTGATTCTCCAGTCAGTAACGACTCATTCACTTCGGCTTTGCCATCCAATACTTTCATGTCACTAGGGATTTGTTCACCAGATTTCAACTGAACATAGTCACCTAAGACTAATTGATTAGGAGCAATTTTTTGTTTCTTGCCATCTCGTATGACAGTGATATCACTCTGAGCTAATAAAGTTAAACGTTCCACCATTTTTTTTGCTCGAATCTCTTGGACGATACCAATCGTAATGTTCATAATAATGATGACAATGAAAAACATATTGCTATATGCTTTCACTGCAAATAAACAGGCCGCCAATAAAAAATTGAGCAGATTAAACAAGGTAAACGTATTTTCTCGGATGATTGTTCCAATCGTTTTTCCTGGATTTAAATTTTGTTCATTGTGTTGACCAGCGCTGTGCCTTTTTTCCACTTCCTCTGTTGTTAGTCCAGTAAATTTGTACATAAATAAGTGCCTCCGTTAAATAAGAATGTATTCAGTAGTATTAGTTTAAGCTTATACTAATCAATAAAAATAACGTCAAGAATACGTTAAAATTAGTAAAATGTTTACAAATTATAGGTGTTTTGCTGAGAAAATTTCTCAGAATACCTGAAAAATAATAAAGATAACTAAAAAAAGTTTTAGAAAAGCTAGTTTAATCTAAGTGTTAGGTTCTTAATCAGTAAGTGATTGTCAGGCGTTGCTTTTTCTCGTATAGTAGAAAAAAGGAGTGAGTAAACATGATTGAATTAGTTGGAGTAACGAAGACGTACGGAAATAAAAAGGCATTAAATAATTTGAATTTAACGATTGAAGCAGGTAAGATTTTCGGTTTTTTGGGACACAATGGAGCTGGAAAATCAACGACTATCAAAAGTTTAGTGAGCATCTTAGAACCGTCTCAAGGTGAAATCTTCTTTGATGGTAAAAATCTAAAAGAGAATCGCTTAGCAATCAAACAAAAAATCGCGTATGTTCCTGATTCACCAGATATTTTCTTACAATTAACCGCCAATGAATATTGGGATTTAATTTCTGCAGCATATGAACTTCAAGCCAGTGATGATAGGCGTCAAGAATTGATCGAATTGTTTTCCTTGGTTGGTCATGAAGATGAAACAATCGAAAGTTTTTCTCACGGAATGCGGCAAAAAACGATTATTATCGGAGCACTGTTACCTGACCCGGATATTTGGATCCTAGATGAACCACTGCAAGGACTAGATCCGCAAGCTGCCTTTGACTTGAAAAAGATGATCCGTCAGCATGCTGAAAAAGGGAAAACGGTTATTTTTTCAACCCATGTATTAGACAGCGCTCAGCAATTGTGTGATGATTTAGCTATCTTGAAACAAGGAGAATTGCTTTATAACGGATCTGTAGTTGATTTACTCAATGCGCATCCTGGAGCGTCTTTAGAAAGTATTTATTTAAAAATGACTGGACGACAGTCAGATGAAGACCTAATAGCGGAGTTGGAAGTGGGGCAAGATAATGAATCGTGAACTCATCAAAAAATTGATTGCTGTAAACATGCTGTACGTGAATCCATCTACCACTAATCAAGTTCGTAAAAAAGGCCATGTAGGTAAGAAGGTTATTCATAGCATCTTGAGACAATATTTGATGTCTGGAATTATTTTTGTCATCATTTATGGATTAACAATGGTAATGATTGATTTTGGAAAATTACCGGGCTACTTCACTTATTATATGGCCTTGTTTTCTTTGATTGGTTTTTCGCAATCCTTATCGGCTATCTTCAATGTTTTTTTTGAGAGTAAAGACTTGATGGACTATTTATCTTTGCCAATTAAACAAAGCCAAGTGTTCATTGCTAAATTTTTAGCAGTAGGAATGACGATCATCCCATTTTTATTGCCACTGTTAGTTTTATTCTTTTTAACAGCTTTTAAGAGTGGAATACCTATTGTCTTAGCTATTCTTTTCGCAATCGTCCTATTTTTGGTTTTTTTCTTTTTATTGTTTAGCCTATGTAGCTTGATTGTTTTTGGGTTAACGAAAACTAAATTATTTCGCCGGCATAAAAAATTATTTACTAGTTTGATGTTAGGTTTTTCAATGCTGATATCTATCGGCGGGATTTTAGCAATCAATTTCACGCAAAATTCAGGTAGCTATGAAAGTGTTCGGACAGACCGGGCACCAATCAGTTTGTTCTTACCTTTTTATCAAGTCCTGCATCAGTTATTTTCGATTGAAGGATTGTTGATGCTTTTAAGTATTTTATTCGTAACAGTCATCTTATTTGCAATCCTAAAAGGATTTGTGATCCCCAGTCTCTATGAGCAATTCAGTGATGAGGGAGCCCAGGACTTTGCTACCAAAAGAAAACACAAAAGCAATCAATCTTTAAAAAGGCAGTTAAGCAATTACAATTTTCAATTGATAAAAAATCCATCCCTGATCATGCAAGTCTTGACATCTTCTTTAATCATGCCAATCGTGATGATGGCTACGATCATATCAACAAATGTTATAAATTTACAGGGACTTTCAAATAAATATTTTGGTGTTTTATTTTTAACAGGGATCGTTTTTTCTAGTGTAATGATGAATCAGACATCATTTGTCAGTAACTTTATATCGCTGGATCGTGAAAATTTTTCATTTATTCAATCGTTACCATTATCAATGCATCGCTATCTGAAACAAAAATTTTGGATCGGTTGTAAACTACAGCTAGTAATTTCAGGGATTATCGGTTTGATCATCGCAAGTATCGTTCATTTACCATTAAGCTTGCTTTTGTCTTTCTTGGTTGGGGTGATTTTTGGGACATACTTGCTTTCCTTACACTTTTTTACTCGGGATTATCGGTTGCTAAATGTTACTTGGACCAATGTGAATCAACTATTTACTCGAGGAGGAGGAAATTTTGGATTAGTCTTATGGATGATGGCAGTCATTATTCTTGGAGTGATCCTCATCTCATTATATGCTTTTGCTATTAGTTCAAATTTCAATGCGTCAATTATAAACGTGCTTGTATTACTATGGCTTTTGATTATGTCAGGTGCTTGGATTTGGATCAATCATAATAATTTTTGGAAAAAATTTATCCAGTAATCAGGAATAGGTAATAGCTACAAGTCAATGCGTACGTAACTTTGACGAACAATTATGATTACTCAATTAAGATTTAAATTTTATAGAATTTAAATTGAGTGGTAGAAAAATGGTATTTTGATAAAAAAAAACAAATTTTTAGACAGTCTAAAATTAAATAAAAACATTAGTAAAAAAATAAACACAACTTTAGTGATAATAATTTTGAAAGATAGTCAATAAGACTGTCTTTTTTTAATTTTTATCATCAATTATGATTGCTGAGATAAAAAAATTTTTTGAAAAGATGAATAATAACGTGTGATATAACAGCTTTTTTAAATTATTTCTAACATAGATTATTTTAAAGAGAAATACAGACACGTTTTTATTTTTGTTGTAAGCGTTATTTTTTAATCTTTTCTTTTAAATATACAGATAGGGCTAACTCTATTAAGAAGAGATTTTTCAGAATATTTATAAAATATTGATAACTTGCAAAGTGTATTTTTTCATTGTAAAGTTATAGTCGGGGTTTTACTTTGTTTGAGTTATTATTGTCTAATTAATAACTAGTTATATAGATCGAATAAATTAAAAAAAAACAACCCCTAAATTAATTGAATAGGAGTGGTTTCAATGTCCAAAGCAGAAAAAGGCATGACGCTTGGCGCTCTGGTCATGATGATCTTTACCTCAGTATTCGGGTTTGCCAACGGACCGGTAGCCTTTTACTTGATGGGGTATGGCTCAATCGTCTTTTATGTCGTAGCTGCAATTCTATTTTTCATTCCATTTGCCTTGATGATGGCTGAATTTGGTTCAACAATCAAAGGTGAAAATAGCGGAATGTATAAATGGTTAGAAGTCAGCGTAGGACCACGTTTTGCATTTATCGGAACATTTATGTGGTTTGCTTCTTACGTTGTCTGGATGGTGTCTACATCATCTAAAGTTTGGATTCCTTTTACAACAGCCTTTGCTGGGAGTGACCAAACACAAAAATTACACATGTTTGGTTTAAACTCAACGCAAATGGTTGGGATCTTAGCCTGTGTCTGGATGGTAATCGTTACTTTAGTCTCTATCAAAGGGGTCAAAGGAATCGTTAAAATTACTAGTCTAGGTGGACTTGCTGTAACAAGTTTAAATGTAGTATTGATCGTGATTTCAGGAATTATCTTGGTTGCTAAGGGTGGACATTTAGCTCAACCATTTGATCACATCCTACATTCTCCAAATCCTAGTTACCAAAGTCCGATTGGTTTATTAGGTTTTGCTGTATTTGCTATCTTTGCTTATGGTGGTTTAGAAGCTGTCGGTGGGATGGTGGATAAAACAAGAAATCCAGAAAAAACATTCCCTAAAGCAGTTGTTCTCTCTGCTTTGATTATTTCTGTAGGATACGCTCTAGGAATCTTCCTTTGGGGTGTAAGTACAAACTGGCAAGATGTTTTATCAGGTGATACAACAAACTTAGGAAATATCTCATATGTTATGATGAATAACTTGGGAGTAGAATTCGGTAATGCTATCGGCCTGAGCCATTCTGCTGCTATCAGCATGGGTAATTGGTTTGCGCGCTACACTGGTTTAGGAATGTTCTTAGCCTATAGCGGTGCGTTCTTCACATTGACTTATTCACCATTAAAAACGTTGATTATGGGAACGCCTAAAAAATTATGGCCTAAGAAATTTACAGAATTGAATGAAAATGGTATGCCAAGTTATGCGATGTGGGTACAATGTTTAATCGTTGTGGCAATCATCTTAATTGCATCATTTGGAACGCCTGATCCATCAGCGTTTTATAAGATCTTGACATTGATGGCGAATGTCTCAATGACATTACCATACCTTTTCTTAATTTATGCATTCCCTAAATTTAAGAAAAAACCAGGTTTGGATCGTCCATTTGAAGTATATAAATCTTATGGATTAACAATTGTGATTAGTGTTGTCGTCTTCTTACTTGTTTTAGGTGCGAATGTCTTTACGATTTTCCAACCAATCATTGAAGGTGCAGGTGCACACGATACATTATGGATGATTGCTGGTCCACTTGGATTTACAATTGTGGGTATTATTCTTTACCAAAATTATATTCGACGTTCAAAAGCAGAATAACAAAAAATCCTCAGCAGAAATTGCTGAGGATTTTTTTATCCAATCTTTCTTTTTTCAATTCGGCGGCTATTTAAAAACCAATGACGATGATAATCTCCTACTAGTGCGCTAAAAGGAACGCTAGCAATACCTTTTTTATCAAGCACGGACTTTAAATAATTTTTTAAAACCCAAGGATCTTCAATTCGAGAAACGTTTAATACTAACGTATCCGCAATGATGGCAGGTGAAGTATGCAAATCTTCGGCTATTTGTTCTAAAGTTAAACCAGTACGTTCAAAATTTTCCTGAAATTCTTTCTTTGTATCGAGTGTTTGTTGAGCAGTTAAAGACATGGTATCCGCTTCTTTCTTAAAATAAATAGTTGTAATTTAAACTATAAGAAGAGTAATCCATTCTATTTTAGTTGTCAAATAAATAGTTGTCTTTTTAAGTAAATAATCAATTAAAGATTTACATCGCTATTTTCATCAAATAAATAAGTGGAGTTGTATCAAATTGATTAAATTGCTGATTAATTAGTTTTGGATTAAGCTTTTATCATTTAAAGACATCTGTTATAATTGAAATCACATCTTAAGAAGGAGCGATAGTATATGACAATTTATAATTTCTCAGCTGGCCCAGCAGTCTTACCCCAAAAAGTATTGGAAATTGCACAATCCGAATTGCTAAATTACAGAGGTAGCGGCATATCGGTTATGGAGCTGAGTCATCGGTCCTCCTTATTTGATGAAATTATTTGTTCGACAGAATCTTTATTAAGAGATTTAATGGAGATTCCTAATAATTATAAAGTATTATTTCTTCAGGGAGGGGCTAGTCTGCAGTTTAGTATGGTGCCGTTGAACTTAGCTCAAGGTAAAAAAGCTTTGTATGTAGATTCAGGCTCATGGTCTAAAAAGGCGATCGCTGCAGCAAAAGCAATCCCGAAAGTTGATGTTGAAATTATTGCCTCAAGTCAAGATAAAAATTACAGTTATATTCCCGAGTTGCCGCAAACAGTAGATCAAGAAGCTGCATATGTTCATATCACAACCAACAATACGATTGAAGGAACAGCCTATACGACTATCCCAAATTTTGGAAAAGTTCCTATTGTAGCTGATATGTCGTCAAATATTTTAGCTAATGATTATCAAGTAACTGATTTTGGTTTGATTTATGCAGGAGCCCAGAAAAATATTGGTCCGGCAGGATTGACGGTTGTGATTATTCGTGAAGACTTATTAAATCAAGAGGCCATTTTTTCCCCAATGCTCGACTATACTTTACAAGTCAAAAATAATTCGATGTATAATACACCGCCGACCTATAGTATTTATATCGCTCAGTTAGTTTTTGAATGGTTGAAGGAACAAGGTGGTATTGATAGTATTCTTAAGCAGAACAAAGAAAAAGCAGCAGTGTTATATGATGCTATCGAAAAATCAGCTCTTTTTGAAAGTCCGGTTCGACAGGATAGTCGTTCTTTGACGAATATTCCGTTTATTACAGGAACTGCGGAATTAGATAAAGCTTTCAATCAATCAGCTGTAGCTGAAGGGTTTCAAAACCTAAAGGGGCATCGCTCTGTCGGCGGAATGCGAGCGAGTTTGTATAATGCTTTTCCGCTTGAGGGTGTCAAAGCATTAGTAACCTTGATGGAAAAATTTGAAAGTGAACATGGAGGGAAGTAAATGTTTCAAATAAAAACATTCAATGCGATTGCCCCTGAAGGATTAGAACGATTTGATCAAGAAAATTATCAAATCAATAAGAAGAATGATCCAGATGGAATCATTTTAAGAAGTCAAAAACTCCATGAGTATGATTTTCCTGCATCTGTATTAGCTGTTGCCCGAGCAGGCGCGGGCACAAACAATATACCAGTAAAAAAATGCACTGAAAATGGTATCGTTGTTTTTAATACACCAGGAGCGAATGCAAATGCAGTCAAGGAGTTAGTGATCGCTAGTTTATTATTAGCTGTTCGACCAATGGTAAAAGGAATCGGTTGGATTCAGCAGCTTAGTGGTTCTGATGTGGACGAACAAGCAGAGGCTAAAAAAGCTCAGTTCGCTGGAACGGAACTAGAAGGCAAAAAATTAGGAGTAGTTGGTTTAGGTGCTATTGGAGCAATGATCGCCAATGATGCGTATCGATTAGGAATGGAAGTAACTGGATATGATCCCTATGTTTCCGTTGATACTGCATGGAGCATTTCTAGAAGAGTGCGACGGGCTCAGGATTTAAAAGAGGTTTTAACTAATTGCGATTTTATTACGATCCATGTACCACTGAATGATCAAACACATCACTTGATTAGTGAAAAAGAATTATCGCAGATGAAGCCGACCGCTCAACTACTTAATTTTGCGCGTGGCGAAATCGTTGATACGGATGCCGTTTTGAAAGCAATCAATAAAAATCAACTTGCTGGATTTACGACTGATTTTGCAGAAGAGAAATTATTGCATAACGAAAAAATTACTGTATTGCCGCATCTAGGTGCATCTACAGCAGAGGCAGAGGTGAATTGTGCCAAAATGGCCGCACGTGGCTTGAAACGATTTTTAGAAACAGGCATCATCAAGCGTTCAGTCAACTTTCCTACGGTTGAGATGGCCTTTGATTCGCCATACCGGATTACAGTAATCAATCAAAATGTTCCGAATATGTTAGGAGTAATTGCTTCTGAGATTGCTGCTTTAGAAGTTAATATTGATAATATGGTCAATCGCGGAAAAGATGACTATGCTTATACTTTAGTCGATATTTCTGAAAAAGATCCTGAGAAAATTTCTGCTATTACTGAAAAATTAAATCAAATTGCTGGCATTATCCGTGTGCGGGTTATCAAACATCAGGAAGGGGAATTTTAATGGTTCAAGTATCGCCGTTCAAAGCTATTCGACCGGATAGAAAATTGGCTTATAAAGTAGCCGCTTTGCCTTACGATGTCGTGAACTCACAGGAAGCTCAAGAATTGGCTCAAGGCAATCCTTACAGCTATTTCCATATTGATAAAGCAGAGATTGATGTCTCAGAATCCATTTCTGTTTACGATCAAGAGGTCTATCAAACAGCAGCTAAAAATTTGACCGATTTTTTAGCTAAAGGTTGGTTAGTAAAAGAAGCAGCTGCTGCTTTTTACTTATATGAATTAGTAATGGATGGACGTAGCCAAACAGGGATCGTGACTTGTACGTCTATCCAAGATTATCTAGATGAAAAAATAAAAAAACATGAATTTACTCGTCATGAAAAAGAAATCGATCGAATGAATCATATCCGAACGTGTGATGCTAATACAAGTCCGATTTTTTTAAGCTATCGACCACAGAATGACATTCAAGTATTAGTAGCAGAATGGAAATCTACGCATAGACCCATTTATGATTTTACTAGTTTTCATGAAGTGACTCATCGTGTGTGGATGATTGATGACCCATTAACGATTCAAACAATTAGTGATTTATTTACGAAAGTTGATGCTCTGTATATTGCTGATGGGCATCATAGAACAGAATCAGCAGTGAAAGTCGGTCTAGAAAAAAGAAAAAACGGGGAACAAAATAGTGAAACGGAAAAATTCTTATCGATCATTTTTCCAGAAGACCAATTAGCGATCTGGGAGTACAATCGAGTGCTCAACGTTGATGTACCTGAAGATTTCTTTCCCCGTATGGCTGAAAATTATACGATAACAAAAACACAGCACAAGAAACCAACTCAAGCGGGGGATTGCCAACTATACGATGGTCAAGCTTGGTATACCTTAAGCATTAAACCTGGGAAAATACCTCAAGACCCAGTTGGAAAATTAGATGTCGCTTTGTTACAAAAATATATATTAGAATATATTTTTGACATCAAGGATATTCGAACAGATCAGCGAATTGATTTTGTCGGTGGAATTCGTGGGACAGCGGAATTAGAAGAGTTGGTCGACTCTGGTGCCTATCAATTGGCCTTTTCAATGTATCCGACTCAAATGAAGGATTTGTTAACAGTGGCTGATGCAAAACAGATCATGCCGCCAAAGTCTACCTGGTTTGAACCGAAACTGTTAAGTGGATTGTTTTTACATGATTTAGAAACAAAATAACTTTTAAAAGACTCTTGTTTTAAGAGTCTTTTTTTTGTAAAATTTTTGTTTGCTAAGGTATTCTAAAGATGGAGGTGAGAATATATGAAAAAAGTTCTAAATTATTTTAAAAACAATAAATTATTGAGTTTCTCATTTCTATTAGCAATTATCAGCTGTCTTATTGGTCGCTTTTCGATTGGAGATATTGATTTCAAAGTTATCTTGACTTTATTTGGTTTGATGTTATTGATTCAGGGATTTGAAGAAATCGGTTTTTTACGCTTTGTTGCTCAAAAGTTGATGCATTATTCAAAAGATAGTCGCCAATTAGTTCAACTAATGATCATTTTAGCTTTGATTGGTTCAATGTTTTTGACAAATGACGTAGCGATTTTGACGTTATTACCGATCTATTTGGAAATATTACAAATACTCCCACAGTTTAAAGGGCGTTTTTTGGGCGCGGTATTGATCATTGTAGCAGCAAATTTAGGAAGTAGTTTTTTTCCTTTTGGAAACCCTCAAAATTTATACTTATATGACTTCTATCATGTTGAATTAGGTCAATTTTTGTCATGGATGGGAGCAGTCTTAGTATTAAGTAGTGTATTGATTGGATTGCTGACTTTTTTTGTAGAAAAAGATCCTTTATCGGAAATGACTTTTGAAGAACAAGTAGTAGATAAAAAAGAAGGCTTTTTGTTAGCCGGTTTGATGCTTGTGATGATTCTAGTTGTTTTAAATATTTTTGCATATTTATGGGCGGTGGCGTTAGTCGCATTAATCATTCTATTTTATCGTCGAGAATTATTTGCTCGTGTCGACTATGGTCTATTACTGACTTTTGTTTTCTTTTTTATTATCGTGGGAAATATTGGCCAAATGGCTGCTATCAAAAACTTTTTACAGTCATTGAATGGGCACAGTGTTTATTTAGCCAGCTTAGGATTAAGCCAAGTCATTTCTAATGTACCTGCAGCATTTTTGATTGCACCATTTACGACAAATCAACAAGCTGTGATTTTAGGTGTGAATATCGGCGGATTAGGAACCTTGATTGCTTCCTTAGCAAACTTAATCGGCTATAATTTATTTCGCGAATACTATTCGAATGAAACAAAAAAATTCTTAGTTTTATTCAGTGTCATCAATTTTACGCTCTTACTGGTTTTAGGTGGAATCTTTTATTTTGTGATCCATTAGAATTAGCTAGCTTTTACTAAAAGTTAGCTAAATTTTCTATGGGAATTCTTCTAAAAACGATGAAAACGCTTTTAAAAATGATAAGCTTAAATTGTAGATAAAAGGGGGATTTCTGATGGAAAATAATACTAAATTAATACACGGCTATCGTGCCTTTGATGAAACGACTGGGGCATCATCGATTCCGATTTATCAATGCTCGACATTTAAACAAACGTCAATCAAAGAGGGACAACCGTATACGTATTCTCGTTTCGGAAATCCAACGCGTGCAGCTCTAGAAGAGGCAGTTGCGGCAATGGAGAATGGGAATTACGCTGTAGCTTTCGCTTCTGGAATGAGTGCTATTTCAGCAGTTTTATTGAGCTTTGATCAAGGCGATCATTTAGTGATGTGTAAAAGCATCTATGGTGGGACTTTTCAATTAGTCAATGAGGTCATGCAACGCTTTGGAATTGAGATAACTTTTGTAGATGAAACAGATTTAACTGCTTGGGAAGAGGCGATCCGACCAAATACTAAAGGACTTTATCTTGAAACACCATCTAACCCATTGCTTTCGGTAACTAATATTGCTGGCGTTGTCTCGATTGCTAAAGCACATGGATTAGTCACGATGATTGATAATACATTTATGACACCACAATTTCAAAACCCTTTAGACTTAGGAGTGGATATCGTGATCCATAGCGCTACAAAGTTTATCAATGGGCATAGCGATGTCGTCGCTGGATTAGTCATTACAAATGATCCGGTGTGGCATGAACAAATCTTTTTACAACAAAAAGTATTGGGCGGTATTTTAGGTGTTGAAGATTGCTGGTTAACGATGCGTGGACTCAAAACGATGGGGCTACGGATGGAACAAAGTGTTCGCAGTGCAGAAAAAATTAGTCAGATGTTAGATCAGCATCCGGCAGTAAAAAAGGTCAATTATCCCGGCTTAAAAAGTCATCCTGGATATGAGATCCAAAAACAGCAAGCCTCATCTGGTGGAGCTGTTTTATCCTTTGAATTAGCGGATCAAGAAGCGGTTTTCGCTTTTGCAGAAGCTTTAAAAATACCGATCGCTGCTGTTAGCTTAGGTGGGGTTGAATCAATCTTGTCTTATCCTGTGACGATGAGTCACGCTTGTGTGCCGAAAGAAGAGCGAGAGAAGCAAGGAGTGACTGATGGGTTATTAAGATTATCTGTAGGCATTGAAGATACAGCCGATTTATTAGCTGATTTGACCCAAGCATTAGCCAAAGTTGAAGAAAAAATAGAAAAATAAATAAATAGCGTTGGGATTTTTATCCCAACGCACTTTTTTTTCGGTATAATAGGAACATCATTTAGAGGAAGTGAACGTGAATGGGAAGTAGTAACATCCCCAAAATTTTACTAGCAATTATCGTTATTGGCCTATTTATATTTATTTTATGGCGCCAGAGCAACAAGAAAAAGCAGCCAGTAGCTGAAACGACGGAAACGATTACCGTGCCAGATAAAACGAAAGACATCGCTGCAGTAATAGAAGTTTCGATTCAAACAATGCAATCTTATAAGAACAATTTGAATAAATATGGTTACGTTTATTTTCAAGAGACGACGCCATTTGTTGTTCAACAATTGAAAGCTGAAGCAGACAGCCTATTGTTGGAAGAAATAGAAAATCAAAAAATTTTGACTCAGTTACAAAATAATTACGAAAAGCTCGAAAAATTTTATCAATCAGAGGCTGCGGATCCTAAAAAAACGGAGTTGGAAGTTTTGAATCATGTCAATAAGACAATGATTACTTGGCGGAATCTATTGAAAGAAAATCAATAAGTTTTAATCCAGAAGCCTATTGTTTTTAGAGAGTAATGCTTTGATCTTCACGTGGCTATTGAGATGACTTAAATTTTAAAAAATATATAAGCATTCTAACTATTTGAATAGTTCAAAAACAACCCAAATAAACGTATTTGAGTTGTTTTTTTTTATAAAAAAGACACGTAATATCATACGTGTCATAAAAAACTATTTAATGTGTAAACGACGGCGAATACCATCTACTCTTGGTCCTAGTAAATTATCAGCCATACGTGTTTTTAAAGCTAGGACGATATAACTCAATCCTCCTAGAGCCGCAACGATTAAGATAATAATCATCGATTGAACTTTAGAATCAGAGCTTAGAACGGCCTCACAAATAAATTTCACAACAAATGCTATGATCCCCATTGCAATTGACATGCCGGCGATTTTAACAATAGCATTAAGAGTATCTCGAAAGGCAAATCCGGTCAGTACATGAATCCGATCCAATAAAAACATATTTGCAACGAACAAGCCGACAAAGGTAGCAATCAAAGGACCGTATGAGCGGAACATATAGATCAATGGGAACTGAGTCAAAACTTTGACTAAAATACCCACTCCTAAGAACCAAACAGCTTGCATGTTTCCATCCAGTCCTTGAAGCATTGTTGAACAAACCATAAACAACCCCATCATGATTCCAACGATACAAGAAGCAGCCAATAGGTGAGCGCCTTGCAGATTAGGGCGATAGAACAATGTATTCAATGGGTATGAAAGAACGATCATCCCAATAGTCGCAGGCATCATGACAAAGAATAGTAACTGAATATTATTCGTTACTAGTTTTGCCAATCCAACATGATCCTTTTTAGTAAAGCGTTCTGTGATCAATGGAAGTCCAGCAGTTGCCATCGCTGTTCCTAATGCGATCACGACCATAGTCAATTTATCTGGGTTGGCAGAAATTAAAGCAAATAGTTCTGCATTTTTAGCAGCAGAATAATTTGTGACCATTCCCATGATCGATTCAAACGAATATTGATCGATCAATTTAAAAATACTGATTCCACTACCGACAATGATGAATGGAATAGCTTGGGCAATCATTTGTAAGACTAATTGACGTCCAGAAAAACTAACCTTATTGCTACTCTCTTTGATCATTTCTCTGAATGTAGCTCGTTCTTTTAATAATGAAACCAGTAAAACGGCCATTGCGAAGGCTACACCGATAAATGCAGCAAACGTTGATTGGACAACAGCTGTTTTATAGCTGCCTTGATTGACTTGCATAATGATATAAGCTGTCGCTAGCATATAGCAAACTCGAGCGATCTGCTCAACGATTTGTGAAATAGCATAGGGCTTCATATTGTTATTTCCTTGGAAGAAACCTCGGATTACGCTCATTGCTGGGAAAATCAATAAAACTACGCTTAGTGAGCGCATAACCGGAATCAAATCCGCATTTCCTTGAGCTAAGAAAGGGGCTCCCAAGTACATAATACCTGCACAGATAATACCACCAATGGTCATCAAGCGTAATGTATAAAAAAGTAATTTTTTACTTAATCCATACTCATTCATGGAATTGTATCGAGCCGTTTGTTTGGCAACGGCGGCTGGAATTCCGGCCGTGGAAATCATCAAGAACAAGGCATAAACGTTGTAGCCTTTGGTATATAAATAATTGGCAGCTTCCCCGTGAGGTTGCATCCACATATACCAAGGGATGACATAAACAGCTCCTAAAAGACGGGAAAAAATATTTCCGACAGTCAGCCAGGCAGTGCTTTGTACCATTTTTTCTTGAGCCGTGGCTTGTTTCTTTGGTGCAGTAGTCGCAACGGCTACTTCTTCATCAGGTTCCTTTTTAACGATTGGAGCCTTCTCAGTGTGATAACGGGCCACTCGTGAAGAACTATTTTGCGACTCCGCCTCATGTAAATTTTTTTCAGTCATATAAACCAGCTTTCTACAAAAGTGTCCTCCATATTTTACCCGTTATTCCGCTGAGATACAATCCTGTCAGCAAATTATTAGAAAAAACGGATAATCTATATAGTTCTATTTATATTTAGTGGTTGATAAATAAAATAATAAAAGCCTCTTAAATTAGAAGAGGCTTTTATTATTCACAATTAACATAAGTCAGATTCATTGATCATTGATAAATAATCATCGGCAACAGTAAGTAAAGACTTCATTTTATTTTGATCGAAAGGGGAAGCGAGGTGGCCGGTTTTAATTGTTTCTAAAAATGTTTTACTGCCGCCGATGCGACAAATAGCGAGGTAATCCGTCCAAGTCGTAGGATCTCGTTCGACGATCGCTCGTTGCCAAAATTGTAATGCACAAACTTGAGCTAACGTATAATCAATATAATAAAAAGGAACTTCAAAAATATGACCTTGACGGTACCAATAAATTCCACGCGCCAACGCTTCAGATGTTTGATAATCACGTTCAGGACAATACAATTTTTCTAATTCGCGCCAGCAATTTTTTCGCTCTGTTGGTGTCCATTCAGGATGTGAATAGACTTTTTCTTGAAAATGATCAACTAATGCTCCATAGGGCAGAAATTCTAGGGCACTGCTTAAGTGAGCAAATTGATACTTTTTACTTTCTTCTCCAAAAAAGTTAGACATCCAAGGCCAGGTTAAAAACTCCATGCTCATTGAATGGATCTCAGCAGTATCTGAAGTTGGAAAAACTAATTCAGGTTCTTCAATCCAGCGTGACAGATAGCTTTGGAAGGCATGACCAGTTTCGTGGGTCAGGACATCGACATCATCAGAAGTACCGTTAAAATTTGCAAAAATAAAAGGCATTCTGACTTCATCAATGTATTCACAGTAGCCACCACTTTGTTTTCCAGGCCGACTAATCAAGTCCATTAATTGTTCTGCAATCATTTGATCAAAAAATTCGCCGGTTTCTGTAGATAATTCATGATACATTTTTTTTGCTTCGTGAACCAATGTTTCAGCGTTACCATGAGGTTGAGGATTTCCTTTGGGATAGACAAGGGGTAAATCATAATACTCCAATGATGCTATATCCAGACGTTCTTGTTGTCTTTTATATAGTTTTTGATTGATCGGTACAACATTTTCAATGATAAATCTACGAAAATTCTGAAGCTGTTCACGATTATAACTCCAACGATTCATCAAACGATCGCCATATTCCACATAATTTGCAAAACCTAATTTTTTTGCCTGCTGATCTCTTAAATGAACGAGTTGGTCAAAAATTTGATCGAATTCTGATTCATGCTTACTAAAAAATTGAATGTAGGATTCTTGCGCCGTTTTACGTAGTTCACGATCAGGTTGACTGAAATATGCTGCTAATTCAGAAAGGGTACATTTTTTTCCATCGAACAATAATTCTGCAGAAGCAATCAATTGAGTATAGCGGCTAACGACTTCATTTTCTTTTTGTTTCAATTCAATGACTGATTCGTTTAATAAAGCGAGTTGATCTTCTGCAAAAAGAAAAAGTGTTTCTGGATAGTCATTCAGTAAGTCCGTTTTAAAAGGAGAAGCGAGCAGACTTTGATAAAAGGTATTATGTAGTTGATCAACTAGTGGTTCATGATGATCCCAAAATTCATTTTCTTGATTGTAAAAATCATCCTTTGTATTGATAGAATGGCGAATATACGCCAACTTCATATTTTTAGTCATTTCACTGCGCATCGCATTTAATTTTTTCATGGCGTGTTTCGCATTGGTATAATTTTTGGCTGTTGAAAATGTTTGCGTTGCGGATTCAAATTCCTTTTTGTATTGTGCTAGATCCGGACGTTCATATAGAAAGTCAGAAAACATAAATAAGATCCTCCAGTCTTGTAGTAAAAATTGTTATTAAAATATAATATCCTTCATTATACCAAAAAAACCTGTCAGTAAGAGCTGACAGGTTTTTTATTCCTATGAATTTGCTGGCGCTAATAAATCGTTGATCGGAGTATAATCCATTGATAAATCTTTTGCCACTGCTTCTAAGGTTAAGCTTCCATTGAAAGTATTCACACCGCGACGGATAGCTAAATTATCAGCTAATACTTTTTCTAATGGATTATTAGCTAGGATATTGGCATAGGTCATTGTGCTGTTACTCAAAGCATGGGTTGCTGTTTGCGGAACTGCACCCGGCATATTAGCTACAGCATAATGGACGATTCCTTCTTTAACGTACGTAGGATCATCATGGGTCGTTACGTGATCTTCTGTTTCGAAAATTCCTCCTTGATCGATAGCGACATCGACAACTACAGAGTGATCAGGCATTGCAGCCACCATTTCTTTAGTTACTAAAGTAGGTGCTTTATGGCCAGGAATCAAAACAGCGCCAATGACTAAATCGGCAGTTTTCAAACATTCTTGAATATTGAAACTGTTAGACATCATGGTTTGGACACTGTTACCAAAAATGATATCTAATTCTTTCAATCGAGCAACACTAACATCTAAAATCGTTACATTTGCACCTAATCCGACAGCGATTTTTGCAGCGTTCAAACCAACGACACCGCCGCCGATCACTACTACATTCCCTCGACGCACACCCGGAACACCGGATAATAAAATACCCTTGCCACCATTGATACGTTCTAAATAGTTGGCACCGATTTGTGCAGCCATGCGACCAGCAATTTCACTCATTGGAGCTAGTAAAGGAAGTGTGTTGTCTGCTGGTTGAACATTTTCATAAGCAATCGCATTTACGCCACTTTCAATCAATGCTTCGGTTAGTGGTTTATTTGCCGCTAAGTGTAAATAAGTAAATAGGAGTAGTCCTTTGCGGAAGTATTTATATTCTTCTTGTAATGGTTCTTTTACTTTCATCACCATTTCAGCAGCCCAAACATCCGCTGCGTTCTCAATAATCGTTGCACCTGCTTCGATGTATTCATCATCTGAAATGGCAGAACCTTTACCAGCGTCTTTTTCCACTAAGACTTTGTGACCACGATTTGTTAGATCAAAGACACCAGAAGGGGGAAGGGCTACTCGATTTTCGTTGTTTTTGATTTCTTTTGGAATTCCAATAATCATTTGACACACTCCTTTTTGACAGTTTTCGCGCGAAAACGAATTCGCTTACACTATAATTGTACAGGTTTTTGTGAATATTTCAAATAAGAATTTGCCTAGTATTATTAACTATTTTGATAATAGGCCATGATAAAAAAGCTTATAATTAATTAGTATCATGTGCTAGAGAGAGTTTAATTATTAAGAATTTTGGTCGATATTTTCTATTTGTTTAACAAAAAGGAAAATATCGATTAGATAGACCAGAAAATATTTGCTTAAAAGGCATTTAGTAGAGATAATAGAGCCAGAGTATAAGGAGCGAAATAATTATGCCGGAACAACGGATTGACTTATTAAAAGAACAAATTAGTTTTCTTGAAGCTCGATTGATACGCTATGAAGGATTGCTTAACGGATCAACCTTAAATCGAATCATTTTTGGCGGTGGACGTCGAGCAAAATTGAGTATCATCGAAACGGTCATTGCTATCATCGTATTGTTGTATACATTACTACGAGTGAATCTGAATGCTATTTCAATTGTTGTGATTCTCTTAGCGTTAATAGTTATCCTATTTTCATTTGTTGAATTGAACTTGATTCGTAAAAAAAATGGGAAAGAAAAATATCAGCGTATGATCGATAGTTTGACAGCAGAAAAAAATTCTATGGAAAAAGAATTATCCCGATTAAAAAATGAAAAAACACAGTAGAATAATTATTCTACTGTGTTTTTATTTGTTTCTATAAATTTTTGACTACGTTCTCTTTGCAATTGATCGATTAAATTTTGGATTTTATTCAATGATTGGATGCTGGGACAAAGTTCAACTGCGATGATAGGGGTTTGACAATTTGGCACGTCGAAGGTGGAGGTACTGACTACGATATCACTCCGATTAAATACGGGTAGTAGATTATCGCCCTGTATTTCATCTATTCCAATTTGTTGCAGTCGATAATTTCCACGGATCGAAAATTTGATAAACTCTGTCAATAAAGCCTCTTGCATTTTTGAATCGGTCGAAATAATCGTAATATCTATCGGTTTTTCACTTTGTTTCATACCGTCCATACAACGAGGGATCGTAGCGATGATTTGGTAAATGTAATTATCAATAAATTCAGGTGTATTGAATAATTGATATTGCTCAGTAAAGTCAACAACCAATTGTCGTAATTGATAAACACAATGAGCGTGGAAAGCTTCCATTAATTGAAGACAGTCGCGTTTACGATCTTGTACAACGCTGATAAATTCTTTCGTTTTTGCATGGAAAAGATGTTGATTAATTAAAATCGTGGCTAATTCATCTTTCTGTTGCTCACTCAAGGGTTCGATCAATCGTTTACTGAGTGTTTCAGCAAATTCATAGTGGGTCTCGTAGTGATAAGCTAATGAAAAGTTAGTACTTAATGACTTTTGCTTTTGTTTTTCACTTAATAAAAAAAGATCTGCATATAACAGCCAAAAACTATCTTTCATGATATCTTCAGAATAAATCAATCGTAATTATCTTCTTAAATAAGGACTAAAATTATTGATCGCATGTTGATTTGGTGCCTCAATACTTTTAGACGTCAAATTACGAGAAGTAATTCGATGTCCCTTAGAGATTCGAATCAAACTAATAAAAAAATTGAGATTCAATCGATTATATTGAGCTATTGAAACAGGAAGCTCATTTTCAGTAATCATTGAGCGAACGATAGCATCACCAAATTGATAAAATTCAGTACTATAACGAGTCTGCTCACGAACGAATTTTTTCTCTGAAAAATACAAAAAGAACAAGTGTCGAATGGCGATCTCATTTCCAGTTAAACGAAATGGGCGGCGTTCTACGGTCATTTTCCATTGTCCTAGAGCTTCTTGCAAGTCTTTCATCGCAGACTGAACAGTCGTCAAACTACAAAATAATTTTCGTGACAATTCTTGCAAGGTGGAGCAATCCTCAAAAAAGATGGCCTCTAAGATTTTAAAGGCCATTGATTGGTTGATCAAAGTAGAAAAAAGGACATCGATCGTCGCGTTATCTGCTAACTCTAAGCGGTACAAACTATTTTCGCGAATAATTTGATAATAGTCACTTTGGGTATTGATTGAACGAATATCATTTAAGAGCGCTGGTGTCGTACATTTTGTGATTTTAGAAAGCTCTTCACTAGACCGTGGATTCGGAGAGTAATAGAGTGTTTCTATCAATTGTAATTGTCGTTGGCTGTCGCGTTTAAGTAGATGGCGTAAGTTCATTGCTCTGTTCCTTTCGTGATGTAAGAGGTTCGTATTGATTAATAAAATGTTGGATTCGATCATAGTCTTTGCTTGTAGGATACGTATTGATCGCAATCAAAGGGCAGGCGAAGTATAAATGATCCATCGTGATATTGGTAATGACCAAATCATAATGTTTGGTTAAACTTGTCAATTCGTTTTGCGAAATAAAACTATTTTCGAAGTATTCATAACAGACCGATCCCTTGATGAAAGCGGGAAAAATCGATTGCCAAAACCGTTCATGAGTAGAAGAAGTATCTGAAAGTAACAAAATTTTGATAGGTTTTTCTGCATCAATTAGTCGTTGTAATAAACCATCGATAGTTGTAATCAAGCGACTAACATACATATCAATAAAGGCAGCGTCGTATTGATCAACTAAGAAATCAGCAACTAATTTTTTTAGTTTTCGAATTTCACGATTATACTTTTTATCAAGCAAAACCAATGAGTTTTTACTCGTTTGTTGGAGTATTTCGATCGAATGTCTTTCGGGATAATAGCAGAATAACTCATTTCCTAGCAAGCGTAATGCTTCGACTATCTCAGTTCTTACGATTTGGTGACTTAATTTAAGATTTAGTTGTTCTAACAATAGATTATGAGCTTCGTAAAAATCCGATAAGTCTTCGTCCATTTGATTTGCCAATGATTGTTGTCGAGCATTCAAAATCAATTGATGTGTAAACAACGGCCATAAGCATTCTGTTAATTGTGCTTTATTGAAATCTAAATTCGTTTCACGTTTAATTAACTTGGCTAGTCGTTCCAATTGATCTAGTGAAGGGATGATCAAGCCACTATCTGAAGAAAGCTTGGCTATATGATGTCCTTGTTTAATGCGCTGCAATCCAATTAGAAAGCTGTGCATCAATTGCGAATGGATATTTATATTGTTACTGATTTGATTCATTTCTAATAACTGTTGAACCATTTGGTCAATACTTGAAATAAGTTCTTCAGAAAAATCATATTCATTAAAAGACATCCGAGATTCTTTAAAGAAAAGGTAATAGAAATGTCGAATCGTTACTTCATCACCAGCTACACGAAGAGGACGATGATAGACGTTGATGTCCCAATAGGCTAATTTATTTTTTATGGATTTCAAGTAACGCTGCATGTTAGAAAAGCTACAGTTCAAACGATCAGCAGCTAGTTGGATTCCGCGATTCTTCTCAAAAAATAAACTTTCAATTACTTGAAATTCTAAACTTGTTTTCAAAATATAAGCGTACATTACATCAATAGTTGCATGGACATCAAAATCGATTGAATTTAATCCTTTGATTTTTGTGATGGTTAAAGGCAAAGGTTCCTCATTTAAAAAACGAATGTCACTAATCAATGCAGGTAATGAGCATTGTAATAAGTCCATAAGTTGTTCGGAAGTAAGACGATCCTTGGCGTAATATAATTCCTCGACCAATCGTAATCGTCTTGTTGTTTCTTTTTTCATTAAGCTTCTAAGATTCATATTAAACTCCTTGAATATTTTTTTATTTAATATAATGTTCAAAGCTTGTTAAAACAACCTGTAAGTGCTTAATTTTCAGTTATTTTCGTTATTTAACTAAGTATCAATAAGCTTTATTATAATTAAATGTATTAATTTAATAAGGGAAATGCCAATTAATAGAAAAAAACTTTTAGAGATTTTTTTATTTTTTTTATTTGGATAAATAAAAAAATAAAGTTGAGAGAAATTCGATTAAAAAAGAGGTTAAGTGTTGCCTTTCTGGGAAAGAACGAATAAAATTAGCCTTGGAATACATTATAAAGATAGTGGAGGCAATACAATATGATTAATAAACAAAGCTTAGTTGAACAAGTAGCAGAAAAAACTGGTTTAACAAAAAAAGACGCAACATCTGCAGTAGATGCATTGTTTGACGGTATCCAAACATCACTACAAGCTGGAGAAAAAGTTCAAGTTATCGGTTTTGGTAACTTTGAAGTACGCGAACGTGCTGCACGTAAAGGTCGTAACCCTCAAACAGGGGAAGAAATTACTATTGCTGCAAGCAAATCACCAGCATTTAAAGCTGGTAAACAGTTGAAAGATGCTGTGAAATAAAAAAGTTAGTATAAAGCCCACTCCTTAGAGTGGGCTTTTTTTAATAGAAAAGAGCCTAAAATATAAAAAAGACTAAAAAATAACTTTGTGAATCATTCTTTTCTTGTTTCTTACTAAAAAAAAGAGTATATCTGTAAACAGTGAGAAATATGGAGGAATTATATGTTTGATTTTTTACCCCATTCAGTTTTACAGATGAGTACCATTTTTTTATCGATTGTCATTGAGGCAATCCCTTTCGTATTATTAGGTTGTATCATTTCGGGAGCATTACAGGTGTTTTTAACACCAGAGCGTGTTCAAAAAATTATCCCTAAAAATAAATTTTTAGCTATTTTAGTAGGTTCTTTTTTAGGCTTTTTCTTTCCATCCTGCGAATGTGGAATTGTTCCTATCGTGACGCAATTTATGAAAAAGGGCGTTCCTGAGCATACAGCATTTGCTTTTATGGTTACTGCGCCAATCATTAATCCGATTGTTTTGTTTTCTACTTATATTGCATTTGGAAATAGTACAAAATTTGCGCTATTAAGAGCTTTGGGAAGCTTACTAGTTGCATTAGTTATAGGCTCCTGGATCGCCTATTTCAATCGTTCACCGATTTTAAAAAATGAAGAAGGCGCTGATCATCCTCATGGCGAACATAGTCACGTTCATCACGAGGAAGAAAATCACCCGGAACACCCGCTAACTGTTTGGAATAAAATCTGGTCAGTTTTAGTTCACGGAATTGATGAATTTTTTGATACCGGTCGTTACTTAATTATTGGCGCTTTGATTGCCAGTGGGATGCAAGTCTTCTTGCCGACCCAATTCATGTTGCAATTAACTTCATCAAAAATTATCGGAATTTTAGTTATGCTGGTCTTAGCATTTACAATGTCGCTTTGCTCTGAAGCAGATGCGTTTGTAGGCTCTTCTTTGTTAAGTTTATTTGGAATCAATGCGATCGTAGCCTTTTTAGTTTTTGGACCGATGGTCGATATCAAAAATTTGATGATGATGAAACACAATTTCCACGGGAAATTTATTGTCCAATTAATCGCTCTGATCAGTGTGGTCGTGACGATTTTTGCACTTGTAGTATAGGAGGAGACATATGATACGCTTTTTAATTTTATCTGGCTATTTTGAATTAATGATGTATCTTCAAGTCTCAGGGAGATTAGATCAATACATCAATGTACATTATCGTTATTTGGTTTTTTTGACTATGGGTTTATCGATTTTATTAGCCCTCGTTCAATTAAAAATTTGGGCTGATGGCGATAAACATAAACACCATGATCCTCACGATGGTCATGAATATGGATTGAAGAAACCCTACCAACGTGCGATCGCTTATGTTTTACTGGTCGTTCCTTTAGTGGTTGGTTTGTTATTTCCTACAATTACTTTGGATACAACAATCGTAGAAGCGAAGGGATTCAGTTTTCCTATTAGTAAAGAATCCGTTGGTGATCCAGAAATGAATACTCAGTATTTAAAACCGGATACGAGTATCTATTACAATAAGAGTGATTATAATGAACAAATGACAAAACTAATGAAGAAGTATGAAACCGATCAAAAACTAGAAATTACTGATGAAAATTATTTAGAAGTGATGGAGTTGATCTATAATTATCCGAACTCCTTTGTCGGGAAAAAAATATCTTTCAATGGTTTTGTTTATGAAACCTCTAAAGACAATCAAAAATATGATTTCCTTTTCCGTTTTGGAATCATTCATTGTGTTGCTGATTCGGGTGTCTTTGGATTGATGACCAAGTTACCCGCTAATATGACGGTCAAGAACAATGAATGGCTGCATGTGGAAGGAACGATCACTTTAGATTTCTTTGAACCATTTGATCGCCAAATACCATCAGTAGAAGTAACGAATGCTCAGACAGTATCTGCACCTAAAAATCAATATGTCTATCGTGCATTTTAGAATAAGTCATCTCTCTTCGTTTTTAGAAGAGAGATGACTTATTTTTTTATAAATAATATTATAATAGAAGAAAACGGCAGTATTTTTGATTGAATACTAAAAAACCTGTACCAAATAAGGGTACAGGCAAGGAAATTTATAGTAAATAAGTACGATCAAAGGTGATCGTTAATTTTGCTGGTTCAATCAATACAATAAAACTTTCACTGATTCGATCATGTAATTCGGGATTGCTTATTTTTTTTAGATCGCTTGGAACAACCAAATCAAAATAAATAGTTTCCGGAGTAGTAGACTTATCTACCCTCAAATCATGGAACCGCAATTGGGGATGAATGGTTTTTAAAATCATTTTTAATTTTGGTGCGATGCGTTTAAAATCAGGATCGTTTAGAGGATAAGGATCTAAGTGACAAACCAAATCAAAACCTAAATTTTCTTTGATGTCATACTCAATGGCATCAATTACTCGGTGTGCATGGGTCAAACTCCAAGTTTCATCGACTTCAATATGAACTGAAGCAAAAATACTGTTCGGCCCATAACTATGAATAAGTAAATCATGGTAGCCAATTATATCGGGATAATTATCTAAATGTTTGCGGATGGCTAAAATCTCTGTTTCTGGCGCTCTGCCACCCATTAAATCATTGATAAAACTCATGATCATTTTGATACCTGAGTAAATAATATAAAGAGCAATTAAAAATCCGATATAACCATCGATCCGCCAGCCGCTAAACCATTCAATGATGGCGGATAATAAAACGGCAATTGTTGTATAGACATCATTGATACTATCTTGTGCGGTTGCTTTTAATGTGTCTGATTGAATATCTTTACCTAATGAACGGTACATGTGAGCTTGCCAAAATTTCATCAAAATTGATAATCCTAGTACGATGTACACGATAGGAGACAAAGAAATACTACTAGGATGCAAAATCTTTAAAAATGAACTATCTAAGAAACGGAAACCAACATAAGTAACTAAGATAGAAATCACAAAACCACTGATGTATTCAAAACGTTCATGCCCATAAGGATGTCCTTCATCCGCAGGCTTTCCAGCAATTTTAAATCCAGCTAAAGTGATTACTGAAGAGGCGGTATCAGAGAGATTATTCATAGCATCTGCCATGATTGATACACTACCGGATAAAGAACCAATAAAAAACTTAGCCAAGAATAATAATAGGTTTGAAATTAACCCTAAAATCCCTGCTAAGATTCCGACACTCGTCCGTTTATTTCCTTTAGAACGAGCAATAATTTTGTTAGTTAAAAAATTCAGCATAAAAATCATCCTAATCAATAAAGTAGTAACAGTATAACGGAAAAATGAAAAGAGAAAAAGTTAAAACGATTAAAAATGATTTTTATAAATAAAGTTTACTTTATTTATAAAAGGTTTACTTTATTATTTTGCTGTTTAGTTTTTAATAAAACTTTTTTTGATATCTCAGACATTTAAAATGAAAGCACTATATAATAACAATGTAAAGGTATTCAAAACGGAGGTGCTAAGATGAATAGTCAAATAAATATAACGTTATGGAACATCCAGACAACAAATGTTGTTACTGCTTTAGAAGATTTTATCGAGGATTGGAAAGTTTCTAAAAATAGTGATCTTGAAGAGTATTTACGTAGTTATCCAGGATATTTTAAAAGTGATGAGGACACACGTGAAGCGATTCGTTTAGTGTTAGGTTATGCAAAAGAATTGATGGATGGGCAAAGAGATACCGTTGGTTTTTACGAAAATAAAATTTGGCGGACGGAAGATGGTGAAAGTGTCCGTATGACACATTTCCATGAACGGACGATTTCAACTTTAATGCAAAAAATAGTGGTTGAACGATAATAGCAATTCAAATCATCGGTTTAGGATTGATGATTTGAATTTTTTTTTGCGTAATTTATAATAATTACTAAAAAAATAATATACTCAAAATAAATGTATCATTTATTTAATTGAGACGAATGAAATTCTTTTTGTTAAAAAGTAAAATCAAATGAAAGATAACTAAGCATTTTTATCTTTGATAAATTTTGAATTTCTTTATTTTGCTAGTTAATATAAATGATAATTGTTAGATCAACGTAAAATGAAACTATGAAGAAACTGTGAAGTCTGCTGTTCAATTTAGACAGTGCTATAAAATAATGATATTATATTATAGAATTAAGAAATTTAATTGTTAGATCCTTGTATCCAAAAAGAAGAAATGAGGTATAAATGGTGAAGTACAATAAAATTGTAAGTTTAATGGCGATTGGTACTTTGTTTGGACCAACACTATTATCCTCACAACAAGTTTTAGCGGAGGAAACAAGCACGGTTGGAAGTAATACTGTCGCTACAGCGAATACGGTGGATTCGCAAGTTGCTGATGAAACGACTGTAAGTTCAGAAACACCCGCTCCAACCTACCAATTTAAAGTAAATGATAAAGCAATTGAAAATAACTACGTTGATGAATATGGTAATACTATCGCTATTCAATATGATGCTGCTAAGGGATCAAGTGAAGGAAGTGCCATTCATTATATTGTGACACCTTCAACAGACAAAGCTGTTCACTTAAAAAGTGTTAAATTTGTTAGTCAGTCTGATAACAAAGTGTTAGCTGAAAATTCAGATATCACTGCGGCTGTAAATGGTGATTTTAGTATGCCTGCTTCGGATGTCTCAATTGTCATTGAAGCGTCAAAAGATGCTACGGATAATTCATCAAACGGTGAAAGTACGGATACTTCTAATAGTAACAGCTCAAATAGTAGTTCTGAAAGTAGCAACTCAAGTAATAGTAGTACCGGTAATAATAATAGTTCTTCGGGTACTAACAACAGCTCAAATAGTAGTACAGGTAATTCAACTACTGGAAGCAGCAATAATTCTTCAACAAATAGTAATGCAAGCACTAATAATCAAAATGCCAATAATTCAACTGAAGTACAAGGCCCATCTGCTGCGCGTCAACCAGCAAAAGATTCGACAGCTTCAGACGTACGTGTTCCTTCTAACCAGAATGTTCCAACATTTAGTAACGATGTTCAAACAGCCATTGTTCAAGAAGCCTATCGTCATTTAGGAAAACCGTATGTTTGGGGAGCTAAAGGTCCCAATGCTTTTGATTGTTCTGGCTTAGCTTATTTTGTTTATGCGAATGCAACAGGACATAATATTGGCGGATGGACCGGCGATCAACAATACGCAGGAACTCAAATCCCTGTTAGTGAAGCTCAACCGGGGGATCTGCTTTTCTGGGGAGCACCAACGAGCGTGACAACACACGTTGCTATTTATATTGGAAATGGTCAATATATCCATGCGCCCCAACCAGGCGATGTGGTGAAAATTGGAAATATCAGTGATTTTACACCGACCTTTGCAGTACGTGTCAATGTGGCTGGCCTGTCTCAAGCAACAGCTTCTAGCTCGCTATCAAATGCATTCGGGGAATATAGTACGGATACACCGTTTATTTTTAATAAAAATCAAAGCACCGATCAGTTTATCAAAAAAATTGGTGAAACAGCTCGTGAGATTGGACAAAAGAATAATGTTTATTCTTCTGTAATGATTGCGCAAGCTATTTTAGAAAGCGGCTCTGGCAATAGTTCTTTAGCTAGTGAACCGAATTACAATTTATTTGGTATCAAAGGTAAATATAAAGGCCAAGGTGTAACTTTCCAAACTTTAGAACAAGATGAAGCAGGCGCAAATTATCAAATTTCAGCTGAATTTAGAAAATATCCTTCTTATAAAGAATCGTTAGAAGATTACGCAAAATTAATTAAGAACGGGATCTCTGGTAATTCTGATTTCTACAAAGCTGCTTGGAAGAACCAGACAAGTTCATATGAAGAAGCAACAAAACATCTTCAAGGTCGTTATGCTACTGACAAACAATATGCTGAGAAATTGAATGCTATCATTAAAGCTTATGATTTAACAGAATTTGATCAAGCAAAAAATAGCAGTGCCACAACGCTGAAAGCTACAAAAGGTCCTGTGATCAAGTCAATGAAGACGTCCTTCGATTCTTATGATCGGATACAGGCAAAATTGATTGCAAGTGTTATTACCAGTTATCGAATTCCACAGATCATGTCAGCAAAACATTTTGTTAACTTATTTAGAGGAGATAGCCTAATTGCATTAGCGGCAACAGCAACTCCAAAAATCAGTAATTCTGACTCACCTTTACCAAAGACGGCCTCAATTTATGTCGCATTGAGTAACGGATTATTAGCAGTAATACCACCACTAAATGAATGATTTTTTTAAAGCTATTGCTTTTTGCGATAGCTTTTTCTTTTTGAAATTTAATATAAACTAGCGTTTTGTGCATTTTTTAGCAATATTTGTCTATTTCCTGTTTATTTAGTTGTAAAGACACATTGAATCAGGTATGATATTTTTACATTGTGGAATTTTTCCAAGAAGGAAGGAACTATATGAAATCGGATTTGTTTATGGAAATTGAGGAACAACCAGTTGCTAAGAAAGAGAAAATGGTCACATCAGATTCAAGTTTGATGTCACAATTAGAATATTCGATTAGCAAAAAAATTGATTTATTTAATACAAGTTTACCGCGTTATGCTGTACGATCGATGCTAGCGTGTTTATTTTTGTCATTAGGAACAGCAATTGCCTTTTATATTGCAATTCGGATGCAAGAAGCGATACCTGGATTGGAAAAAATGGCCTATGCATTTATGTTTAGTTGGTCTTTAGTCATGATTTTATTTATGAATGCCGAGTTAGGAACTTCCAATATGTTATATACTACGATTGGTGTGTATAAGAAAAAAATGGCGGTATCTTTCGCATTTAAACTATTGTTTACCTGTATTTTATTTAACTTAATTGGTGGCGTCCTTTGTGGATATTTACTTTCATTAACAAGTCCATTTGGCCATTTAGAAGCAGATAATTATATGTTTGCCGGCGTAGCTGCTAAACTTACAAAGTCGACTTGGCAAATTATTATTGAAGGAATGTTTGCAAATATCGTTGTAAATACAGCGGTGTTGATCAGTTTACGAATGAAGGATGATGCTGGAAAAGTAATCGCAATTGTATTTGTTATTTTTATTTTTGCCTTTCTAGGATTTGAACACGTTATTGCAAATTTCCCAGCGTTCTCACTTGTCTATTTTGCTTCACATGGTACTTTAGCAGAAATGACCTTGAGCAATGTCATTCATAATTTAAGTTTCGCTTTGGTTGGTAATTTCATTGGTGGCGGCCTTGTCATGGGATTGGGTTATGCCTGGTTAAACAATACAGAATCAAAATATAAAGATTAAAAAAAATCTAAGACTTCAAGAAATTATATTTCTTGAGGTCTTTTTTCTTTTTAAACTAATACTATTTTTATTATACAAACTCATATGAATATAATTTCATGTTATTTTTTGTTGACGGTTCTTTTGACAGATGTTACAGTGTTAAATGTAAATCGTACTAATTACGCTTTCTTTTTTTACAAAAAAATATTTTTTTTATTTTAAATGATGAAGGATCGTTTTTGGATGTAAGATAATTAGATTTCAAGAAATAGACAACGAAAGAGGATGAGAATGAAAAAGAAAATAGGATTGTTAATGCTGGCAGCATTGGGAGTATTTGGAATAGCTGGTTGTGGAAATAATGAATCAGTACGTGGGGAAGAAAGCGACGAAATAAATATCGTGACGACTTTTTATCCAGTTTATGAATTTACAAAGCAAGTAGCTGGGGAAGCAGCGGATGTTAGTTTATTGATTCCAGCCGGAACAGAAGCGCATGATTATGAGCCTTCAGCAAAAGATATGGCGAAAATCACCGAAGCCGATGTTTTTGTATATCACAATGAAAACATGGAGACATGGGTACCAAGTGCTAAAAAAACTTGGTCGAAAAATGGGCCTGAGGTCATAGAGGGAACTAAGGAGATGCTTTTACTTCCAGGAGGAGAGGATGATCATGACCATCATGGAGATGAGGATCATCATCATGAACTGGATCCTCACACATGGGTTTCACCATACCGTGCGATTCAAGAAGTAACAGCAATTAAAAATCAATTAATAAAATTGTATCCTGATAATAAAGAGCAATTCGAAGCAAACAGTAATGAATATATTGAAAAATTAACTGCTTTAGATAAAGAGTATACAGAAGCTTTTCAGAATGCTAAACAGAAAAATTTTGTCACGCAACATACGGCATTTAGTTATTTAGCTTTGGATTATGGCCTAAATCAAATTGGTATTTCAGGTATCAATCCGGATCAAGAGCCAACTTCATCACGAATTGCTGAGCTGAAACATTACGTAGAAGATAATGGCATTCAATATATTTATTTTGAAAATAATAATACTGGCAAAACCGCACAAACGCTCGCTAGTGAAACGAAAGTCGAACTAGAAGTACTGAATCCTTTAGAAAGCTTGACTCAAAAAGAAATGGATAGCGGGAAAGACTATTTGTCAGTAATGAAGGAAAATCTTTCTGCATTGAAAAAAACAACTGATACTGCTGGAAAAGACATCCAGGCTGAAGAGGAAACACATACCGATGAAACAATCTATAATGGTTATTTCAAGGACTCGCAAGTGAAGGATCGCAAGCTTTCAGATTATGCGGGAGAATGGCAATCGGTTTATCCTCTGTTACAAAATGGTACGCTGGATCAAGTTTTTGATTATAAGGCAAAGCTCCAGAAAGATAAAACAGCCCAAGAGTACAAAGAGTATTATGATATAGGCTACAAAACTGACGTCGATGAAATTAAGATCAAAGACGATCAAATTGAATTTATTGTTGATGGAAAATCACACAAATTTACTTATGAATATTCTGGTTATGAAGTACTGACTTACAAAAAAGGCAATCGAGGTGTTCGTTTTACGTTTGTAACGAATGATCCCGATGCGGATGAATACAAATATGTCCAGTTTAGCGATCATGGCATCGCACCGGCTAAATCTTCTCATTTCCACATTTATTTTGGTGGAGAAAGCCAAGAAAAATTATTAGATGAAGTCGATAATTGGCCAACCTATTATCCTTTAGACGACTCTGGACATGAAATTGCGCAAGAGATGTTAGCGCATTAAAATAAAAAATCTATTCCTAGCGCTTTTTTAGGAATAGATTTTTTATCTTTTGCAGTAATGATAGGGAGGTAAGACAAATCAAAAAAAGTATTTATTCAATCGTATTATTCGTCGCTATTATTTTGGCGGGCCTCTTAATTCAGTTTTATAGTGGCTTTTTTTATTCAGAACCAGTGCTTCGAGTGGAAAGTGTAGAAAAAAATGAAGCATTAAATACCCAAACAGTAGTAGGAACGTTAGTAAATAAAGAGAGTATCAAAATTGAAACACCTTTTTTTGAAAATGAAAGTGTTGCCCCACTTTATAAGCCAGGAAACCAACTAATTGTACAGAAATCAGAAGGATATTGGCGTATTATTTCATTAAAAAGAGATGGCTATATTTTTATTTTAGTCGGAATTTTTATCTGGACGATTATTCTTATTAGTGGGAAAAAAGGTCTTTTTTCATTGGTTGGATTAATAATCAATAGCGGTTTAGTGCTCCTTATTTTATGGATCAATGGCAATTACCCTCGGTTTTCTTTAGTTCTCTTAATGAGTGTCTATACTTGTTTAGCCGTTTTGATCGCCATGGTTACTACCTATGGTTTTAGACAAATCGATGCTCGAAAAATACTAGCTACTTTAATCAGTGTTTTTTGCGCTTTCTTTATTTGTCTGTTAACCATGAACCTTCTAAAAGATCGAGGATTACGATATGAAGAACTACAATTTATTACCCGGCCTTATCGTTCGGTATTTCTGGCTGGATTATTGATCGGAGCGATTGGAGCAAGCATGGATATTGTGGTTACATTGCTAGCTGCTTTAGATGAGATCCGACAAAAAGATCCGAAAGTTTTCTTAGAAGAATTAGTGATCTCTGGAGGAAAAATAGCTCAAGATACAGTACCTTCGATAATCAATGTTCTGATGTTCGCGTATCTTAGCGGAAGTATTCCAACGATTATTTTTTTTATTGCAAATGCTTGGAAATTCGCGAGTGTCTTAGATATGTATCTATCGCTAGAATTTTTACGAATATTGTGCGGTGGTTTCGCGATTGTTTTAGCGGTACCAGCCGCGTTACTTTTATTTGTTTTGGGAGAAAGATCGAAAGGAGCGAATAGAATTTGACAGTACTGCTAGCGCTCACCTTTTTACTTTTGCTGATGACAATGATCGTATTTAAAAAAAGTTCACTCTATATGATTACTGGAACATTTATGAATTTAGGCTTGTTTATCCTTTTGCTTTGTCTAATTAGTCGAGGGTATTCTGTTTATGGAACCGTGTGTTTCATTTTTTTAGGAATTACGATCGTGACATTATTTTATATCAATGACATCAATCAAAAAACACTCGCTGCATTTATTTGTGTGGTCGGCTTTCTCTGCTTCTTTTCAGCCGTTACAATTCCGTTGATTCAAGTACTCAAAACACACGGATTTCCTGTTGAAGAATTGGATGAATTACAAATGATGGATTTTACTGTTTCAGTTCCATTCTCAAAGTTGAATTTCGCCATTATTTTAATGAGTTTCTCGGGAGCGGTCATTGATAGCAGCATAGCTGTCAGCAGTTCAACATATGAAATTTATCAACGTACAAAACCTTTGGTATGGAAAGAATTTTTAAATTCTAGTTTAACTGTTGTTCAAGAAATTGTTAGTACGACAGTGAATACATTACTATTTGCTTTTTTAGGTTCGAGTTTGGGTTTGATTATCTGGATGCAAGACTTAGAATATACATTGATTGAATGGATCAATTCCCAAGCATTAGCCGGAGAACTATTGATCAGTGTGCTAACTTGTCTAGCGGCGATCATTATTTTGCCGATCACATCTTTAGTAGCGAGCTATATTTTTTTCCATCCAAAATTTTTTTCTAAACGCTCTTCGATGTAGATAAAAAAGCTTGGACAAAAGTATTTTAACTTCTGACCAAGCTTTTTTTTATGCTCTTATTGTAGAGACTTAAGGGGGTCTGTCTAAATGAACTGTTGGATAAAGGCTTTAATCACGGGCAAGAAATAGATAAATGCAGCAGCCGCTAAAACCAAAAGCAGATGATTCCGCTGTTTTTTTCGTTTTAGCATACTTGTGGTGGAATTTATAAAATACATTACACTTTTTGCCCCAGCGGTGAGTGTTGATAATAAGACAGTAGGAGAATAGGCATTGTGGTTGCTGGTTAGATTTAATAGACTAAGTCCATGGGTAGGATATTTAATGATTGCTTGATAACTTGCAATTAAAACAAATAGTCCCATAAGATAACTCAAGCCTTTATTGATTCTTTTTTTTAATTTTCTATTCACTAGTAGAACTCCTTTAAAAAACGTTATAAAAATTTTTAACAGAGTTCATTATACAATAAAGAATTAAAAACATACATAACAATTTATATTTAAAATCGTTGTCTAAATACTTTGATAAGTAGTGTAGATCAGGGTTTAAGTAATTTTTTCAAATCAATTTGCAGCACTTCATCCATAATAAAAGGCGTTTTTGTGCGATAATTGGTTGCACCACTTTCAAATAAGGCATATAAATGATGACCCTCTACCCAAATTTGTTCTAAGTAGGGCGGAGTTGAAATAATTTTAATGGCCTCTTTAAGGTTTGAAAAGTCTTTGGTTAAGTGAATATCAAAAATAAAGAGTTTTCCTGCTTGCGGGCCCCAAGACTGAGAGAAAATAACATATTGTTGATAGACGGCTAACCCTTGGATTTTTTGCAAAAGCGTTAAATTTTTGTAAGGTGACTCGACAAAATTTTTAGTGGTTGTTTGCCTTAAATTACCCTTTGTATCTATCGGGTAGCAGGCGAACTGTCCCTTATCTTTTAGTGAAAATAAACCGACATAAAGATAGCCTTTATCATATGACAGAAATGAAGCACGAGGCAGATCTTTTAAAACGATTTTTTGTTGATATCCGATCGGTGCTAATTTCGTTTTATGTTGTATCAAATCTACCAATGGTATCGCAGCAATCGCTGCATAGTTACGATGCGTATTGCTGATCCATAGTTTACGATGGATTGGGTCGTACGCTAAACCGCCCGCATGAGGAAAATCCGGTAAAATCACTGTCTTGATTTTTATTCCGCTGAAGCGGTCTAGAACATAAATGACCGAGTGATGCATGTGCTCGTGGCAATAAGCTGAAATCAATAGATATTCTTCAGTAAAAGTCAATCCTTGGGGAGTCATCGCAGTGCAAAAGTCTAATTGCTGATTTTTATCTAAGGACAGAACTTTTGAGAGTCCCGGTATAGTGTAGGGTGATCTTTCTGCTGCTTCAAACAATTTCGGAAAATGCTTGGCAGTATTATTTGATTTTCTATGAAATATTTTTAGGCTAGTAAAAAACCAATTTTTTTTGAACTTTAGTTTCTTGGTCATAGGGAGCACCTCCAAGTATTTATAGTTTAACAAGTTCGATTTGTTTCGGGTAGCAAACAAGCTTAAAAATATTTTTTTTGAAAAAGAATTGACAAAACTTATTATAAAGCGTAATATTCTAAAAAAATAAGTGTCGAACAAAAGAAGAGTAACATAAAAAAAGACTTTTCAGAGAGCTGATGGGACTGCGAATCAGTAAGTATTTTTATGCGAATGGGCTTTTGGACAGAAGTTTTGAATCAAAAAGTAGGAACTTCCGGGAACTCCCGTTATAGAGTAAGGTCGTTGATGGACGGCTGATAGAGAGATACCTTATTTAGGTATCCATCATTGAGGTGGCACCGTGGATTTTCCGCCCTCAAGTCGATTCGTTTCGGCTTGGGGGCTTTTTTGTATTTAAAAGCATTATAAAAAATCTTAAATAAGAGAAGTAACTAGGATCGTAAAAATGACAGAAAGCTTCGTTTGATGAGAAGAAGTATTTTATCCCTAGCGAATGGACTTATTCGAGCATTCTTGAATCATAGTAGGGAATGACGGGAACTCCCGTTATAGAGTCAAATCGTTGATAGACGATGAGAGTATTATTGAGTTGTTCAATAATAAAGATGAGGTGGTACCGTGCTAATTGCGCCCTCAGACCAATATTTTTTGGTTTGAGGGCTTTTTTTATTTTCTGACGAAAAGTTCAGATGACAAAATTTAGAAATAGTAATAATTAATGAAGGAGTAATTCAATGCGAATAATCAAAAAAATACCTCAAAATAAGTTGTCAGTTAGTGATATCTATTATCGCGTAAAAGAAAGTGGGACGTGTCTTTTGGAACGTAAGTCGTCTGATCGAGCGTATACACTAATCGCGATTGATCCGGTCAAGCATCTTTATTTCAAGGACGGAATGTTTCATGTCGATGATAAAAAATTTCCAACTAAAGACCCGTTAAAAGAACTTGAGAAACAAGTTTTGATCAATGAGCGTGACGAGGATGAAGAGCTTCCTTTCATTGGGGGAGCAATTGGGGATGTCGGTTATGATGTAGCTGCTTGTTATGAAGATATCGGTGATATTCCTTATGATGAATTGGAATTACCAGACTTAGAATTTTATTTATACAACTTATTTATTATTTTAGAAAACCAATCGATCACTTTAGTAGCAACAGATAGTTATAGTGATCAAACAGCGTCGGATTTACGAATAAAAATAAAGGAGCTTGAACAAAAATTAGAAAAGAAGCAAGTGATCCCAGACATCGAATTAGGTCAATTAACATTTTCAAGTAACTTTTCTCAAATTGATTTTGAGCAAATCGTTCGAAAGGCAAAAGAAAAAATTATTGCAGGTGATTTATTTCAAGTTGTTCCTTCGCAACGTTTAACAGCCGATTTTACAATGGACTCTTTTAGTTATTATCGAAAATTAAAGGAAAGTAATCCTTCTTCGTATTTATATCATTTAGTATTTCCAACAGCGACGATAATCGGAAGCTCACCAGAAAGTCTAGTGACCGTTGAAGGTCGCAAAGTTACTACGAATCCGATTGCTGGAACGAGGAAACGTGGACAAGATCTTTTAGAAGATGAAACATTAGCTGCTGAACTACAAAATGATCCTAAAGAGGTAGCGGAACATCGGATGTTAGTTGATTTAGGAAGAAATGATCTAGGAAAAGTAGCCGTTAGAGGCTCGATAACGATTCCAACCTATTTAACGATTGAACGGTACCGTTATGTGATGCATCTTGTCTCGGTTGTTACAGGAACTTTGCAACCGGGATTGCGTTCAATCGATGCATTGAAGGCCAAGCTGCCTGCGGGAACAGTCAGTGGTGCACCAAAAATCCGTGCGATGACCCGAATTTATCAATGGGAGCCGGTAAAACGCTCAATTTATGCGGGTGCGGTCGGCTTTTTAAGTCAAGATGACACGGCTGATTTTGCAATCGCGATTCGGACAATGGTTGTCAAAAATAAAAAGGCCTATGTCCAAGCAGGTGCTGGGATCGTCTATGATTCAAATCCAACGAGTGAATATTTTGAAACATTACAAAAAGCAAAAACATTGATGGAGGTGGGGAAATGATTTTATTAGTCGATAATTATGATTCTTTTACCTACAATTTAGTGCAATTACTGCCGGGAGAAATCCAAATTTTACGCAACGATGATCCGACACTCTTCGCAGTCGCAGCTCAAGCTGCAGCCATTATTTTATCTCCAGGACCGGGCAGACCAGCAGAAGCCGGTCTGATGGAATTACTGATCAAAAAATTTTATCGTAAAAAACCGATTTTAGGTATTTGCTTAGGTCACCAAGCGATTGGAGAAGTGTTTGGCGGAAGAGTCATCAGTGCCCCAGCGATTATGCATGGAAAACAGTCGACATTAGCAGGTGGAGACGGTCGCTTAGTCATGCGCTACCATTCGTTAATCGTCGATGATCAAACATTACCTAAAGATTTACAAGTCACAGCCAGAGTAAACGAGTGTATTATGGCTTTCCGTCATAAACGTTACCCAGTCTTTGGTCTACAATTCCATCCTGAATCGATCGGTACAGAAAATGGAAAACAATATATCCAAAATTTTTTACAGGAAGCAGGGATTTAAATGCAAGAAATATTTGAAAAACTATACCGTGGAAATCATTTAAAAATGGAGGAAATGGAGAAAGTAGGCAGTGCTATTTTTAATCATCAGCTAACGGATAGCCAAATCAGTGCCTTACTAATTGGCTTGAAAGTGAAGGGGGTAAGTGCAGATGAACTTACTGGTCTAGCCCATGCGATGCAGGGACGCGGAACAGTAATGCAAAAAGCCCCTGTCGGAGTCATGGATAATTGTGGGACTGGTGGCGATCATTCTCAAAGTTTTAATATTAGTACGACTGCTGCCTTTGTCTTAGCAGGCGGCGGTGTACCGATGGCTAAACATGGAAATCGTAGTATTTCTAGTAAAGCGGGAAGTGCAGATGTTTTAGAAGCTTTAGGGATCTCCCTAAATTTAACACCTGAAAAAATTGCCTACTTGATTAAAGAAACAGGAATAGCCTTTCTCTTTGCTCCGACATTGCATCCGGCCATGAAAGAAGTGATGCATATCCGAAAAGAATTAGCGACACCAACGATTTTTAATTTATTAGGGCCGATCATAAATCCTTACCCGCTAGAGTATCAACTAATGGGGACGTATGCCGGTGACACACTGATCGAATCGGTCAAAACTTTAGGTAAATTAGGTAGAAAACGAGCGATTGTCGTGCATGGTCACGGCGGAATGGATGAAGCTAATTTAGCAGGCCGGACACAATGTGCTTTGTATGAAGCTGGAGCGGTACAAGAGTTTTCTTTTGAACCAGAAGAAGTGGGTTTTAAAAAGGTTCCGCTTCAAGGCATCATTGGTGGTTCAGCAGAAAAAAATAAAGAAATTTTATTATCGGTCCTAAAGGGAACTCCTTCGGCTTATTATGAAACTGTTTTGGTAAATGCGGGATTAGGCTTTTATGCCAGTGGTAGAGTCAACTCTTTAGTTGAAGGGATCGCTGAAGCAGAAGAATCGATTCTTTCCGGAGCAGCTTATGATTGCCTACAACAACTAATCAAAAAACAACAGGAGGTTGCTTAATGGATTTTTTAACTAAAATATTAGCAGAAAAAAAATACGAAATCGAATCACTTGATCCAGTAGAGAAAACGATTATAAAAGTCCGTCCTTCCTTTTATGACCAGGTTAAAAGTGATTCATCAATGGTTCATATCATTGGGGAAATCAAACGGGCATCTCCCTCAAAAGGAGCAATCAACGAATACGTAGATATTTTAGCTCAAGCTAGGCAATATGAACAAGCGGGGGTCAGTGCTATTTCAGTTTTGACTGATCCGGTCTTTTTTAAAGGTCACATTAATGATCTGGCAGCTGTTGCTACAGCGGTTGATCTACCTATTTTATGTAAAGACTTTATTATTGATGAACGACAAATCCTTAGAGCGAAACAAGCGGGAGCGAGCATCATATTATTGATTGTTGCAGCACTGTCGCAAGAGCGTTTAAAAGAGTTATATCGATTTGCGACAGAACAAGGTTTAGAAGTGCTAGTCGAGGTCCACGATATTGCTGAATTACAATGTGCGCAATTACTAGGTGCAAAAATAATTGGAGTAAATAATCGTAACTTAAAGACTTTTCAAGTTTCCATCGAAACGAGTGTCGAATTAAAGCAGGCAATCGGTGAAACGATTTTTATAAGTGAATCAGGATTTAAAAATCGTCAAGATATTGAAAAAATCTTACCTTATTATCAAGGAGTATTAATCGGCGAGACGCTGATGACGACAGATGATCCAATGAAAAAAATAAAGGAATTGAAGGGATTGCAATGACCAAAATAAAAATTTGTGGTTTAACGAATCGAGCGAGTATCGAAGCAGCAGTCATTGCAGGTGCTGAATATTTAGGTTTTGTTTTTGCGGAGAGTACTAGAAAAATTTCACCTGAAAAAGTCCGTTTATTAACAACAGACTTACCCAAGGAGATAAAAAAGGTAGGTGTCTTTGTTTCTCCTAATTCAGCAACAGTCGAAAGCAGGATTGCGGTTGCTGGATTGGATCTTGTTCAAATTCATGGAGAAAATCGATTAGATCGTTGTTCTCGTCCAATCATTAAAGCGATCAATGTAGCGAAAGATCAATCATTTAATACTAACAAGTACCCCTATTTACTGCTGGACGCCCATCCCGAAAGATATATGGGCGGAACAGGGAAAACCTTTGACTGGGATTTAGTCGACGTCCAATCATTGCCAAAAGAAAAATTATGGATCGCTGGTGGTTTGAATGAAACCAATGTAGCAAGCGCGATCCATCGTTTCGATCCGCAAGTAGTCGATGTCTCTAGCGGAGTCGAAACAGACGGTGAGAAGGATTTAAGTAAAATTTTTGCTTTTTGTCGAGCGGTCAATCAAGCAGATAAAGAAAATTATTAGGAGGAAATAAAAATGTATCATGAACCCAATCAAGCAGGATTTTATGGTGAATATGGCGGGAAATTTATCCCAGAAACATTAATGTATGCCATCCAAGAATTAGAAACGACTTACGAAGCATCAAAGACAGATAAAGCATTCCAAAAAGAACTTGCTTATTATTTAAAACAATATGTGGGGCGAGAAAATCCGTTATACTACGCTGAACGATTGACTAAAGAATTAGGGGGTGCAAAAATTTATTTAAAAAGGGAAGACTTGAATCACACGGGTGCGCATAAAATCAATAATGCTTTAGGTCAAGTACTGTTGGCTAAAAAAATGGGCAAACGAAAAGTTGTAGCTGAAACAGGTGCGGGACAACATGGCGTGGCGACAGCAACAGCTGCTGCACTTTTTGGAATGGAATGCACTATTTTTATGGGAGAAATCGATGTTAAACGTCAAGCCTTGAATGTTTTTAGAATGGAATTGCTAGGCGCAAGAGTTGAAAGCGTAACTTCAGGCAGTAAAACTTTAAAGGATGCTGTCAATGAGGCGCTGCGTTATTGGGTAGCAACCGTCGAAGATACGCATTACGTGATGGGATCAGTTTTAGGACCACATCCTTTTCCAGAAATTGTTCGTGATTATCAAAGTGTGATCGGGATCGAGACCCGTAAACAAATTTTATCCGCAGAACGGCGTTTGCCGGATCTCGTGATTGCTTGTGTTGGCGGAGGCAGTAATGCGATGGGGATATTTTATCCATTTATTGAGGATGAAACAGTTCGTTTAATGGGGGTTGAAGCAGCTGGACTTGGATTGGAGACTAATGAACATGCGGCTTCGATCAATAAGGGCAGCGTAGGGATATTGCATGGTGCAAAAATGCATTTATTACAAGACAACGACGGACAAGTTCAAGAAGCTTTTTCGATTTCAGCTGGCTTGGATTATCCCGGTATTGGTCCAGAACATTCATTTTTACATGAAATTGGTCGAGCAGAGTATGCGGCGATCACAGATCAAGAAGCACTAGAAGCCTTTCATTATCTTTCACGTTTAGAAGGGATCATTCCGGCTTTAGAAAGTTCACATGCTCTAGCTCAAGTGATGAAAGTTGCTCCAACAATGGAAAAAGATCAAATCATCGTGATGAATCTATCTGGTCGAGGAGATAAAGACGTCCAGCAAGTCAAAGAATTGGAGGCGGAAAAATGAAAGCATTGACGAGAATTCTAAAAGACAAAGCAGTGAACGAAAAATTATTTGTGCCATATATCATGGCTGGAGCTCAAGGGCTAGCCCAATTACCACAAGAAATCGAAATGTTGATTGAAGCCGGTGCTTCAGCGATTGAACTCGGCGTTCCTTTTTCTGATCCAGTAGCAGATGGACCAATGATTCAAGCAGCGGGAATCCGAGCTTTTGAACATCAAGTAACCTTGAAAAAAATTATTGCGGTATTAACAGAAAATAACTTTTCTGTTCCGTTAATACTGATGGGCTACAGTAATTCTTTTTTTCATTATGGAATTAAAAACTTAGTAACTGATCTACAAAAAACGGATGTGAAAGGTTTGATCATCCCGGATCTACCCTATGAGCATCGAGCACTGATTTTAGAAGATTTAGCGGACATCGCACTACTGCCGTTAATCTCATTGACTAGTTCTAGTGAACGAATTCAGACATTGGTTTCAGAAGCTGAAGGTTTCGTTTATGCTGTTACTGTCAATGGAATAACCGGGACAGATCAAAATTATCGGACGGATTTAACAAAACATTTGGCAAACGTCAAAGCGTTCAGTGATATTCCTGTACTTGCAGGTTTTGGTATTTCGACGAAAGAACATGTTGAAAATTTTGAACAAGTTTGCGATGGTGTAGTGATCGGCTCGAAAATCGTCCAATCGCTTTATGAAGATGGCATTGCAGAAACCAAAAAACTGTTAGCAAAAATCATTTGATAGTCAGTTTAAATAAAAAAGATTGATTTTTTTGTTTAAAAAAACCTGTTTTAGGCTTTCGTTTGGTATTTATTTTTTTTAGCGTTATACTTGAGCTACCATGAAAAGGGAGAGTGTTTCAAGTATGACAAAACGAGTAAAAGGATCTTGTACTACGGTACTAGTCGGAAAGAAAGCATCGATCGATGGCTCAACTATTATTTCAAGGAACGATGATGGGCATGAAGCTTTAGACCCACAACGCTTCGTGGTAGTTCAACCAGAAGAGCAACCAAAAAATTATCAAGCGGTTATCAGCGGAGTAAAAATCGAATTGCCAGATAACCCATTACGCTATACGTCAATGCCAAACTCTATTTTGACCAATGGTATTTGGCCAGCAGCAGGAATTAATAGTGAAAATGTTGCAATGTCAGCAACAGAAACGATCACAACAAATCCTAGAATCCAAGGAATCGATCCATATGTAGATGGAGGTATTGGAGAAGAGGACATCGTAACCTTAGTCTTACCTTACATTCATAGTGCACGTGAAGGGGTGGAACGTTTAGGCGCGTTACTAAAAGAATTTGGTACCTACGAACCAAATGGAATTGCTTTTTCTGATAAAGAAGAAGTTTGGTGGTTAGAAACAATCGGCGGTCATCATTGGGCAGCAGTTCGTATTCCAGATGACGCGTATGTCGTTGCACCAAATCGCATGAATATCGATACGTTTGATTTTGATTCTGCAGATACATTGTGCTCAGCTGATTTAAAAGATCTAATCGAAGAAAATCATTTAAATCCTGATTTTGAAGGGTATAATCTACGCCATATCTTCGGCAGTGCATCAATTAAGGATACTGTCTACAATAATCCACGTGCATGGTACGGTCAAAAATACTTTACACCAGATGCAGAACATGACATGATGGACCAAGATTTACCATTCATTTGTCATGCAAATCGAAAAATATCAATCGAAGATATGAAATTTGTTTTGAGTTCACATTTTGAAAATACTAAATTTGATCCTTATGGTGACGGTACTGAAACTGAAAAAACATTGATCCGTCCAATCGGTATCAATCGTAATCATAATGTTCATATTCTACAAATTCGTAATGGTGTTGCAGATGAGATCGCTGGGGTACATTGGTTAGCCTATGGTGCGAACACCTTTAATACAGTCGTTCCGTTTTATGCTAATGTGAATGACACACCTGCTTGCTATAAAGATGCGACAGGAACTTTCGATTTGAATAATATGTACTGGTTAAGTTGTGCAACTGCTTTGCTAGGAGATACGGATTACAACTTCTATGTTGACTTCCGCAATACGTTTGAATTAGAAGCGATGTCTGCTTATCACCGCATTCAAAATGAAACAGATAAAGCAGTGGCAGATCAAAAAGATGTTCAAAAATTCTTAGAAGCAGCGAATGAAAAACTAGCGACTGAATCGTTAACTCGCCAAACAAAATTATTTGGCGATATGGTGATTTCTGGTTCTGAGCATATGAAATTACGGTACAATTTGAACGACTAAATTTTTCATTTAAACATAATAGAAGTAGAAAGGCAGAAACGCTGATGTTTCTGTCTTTTTTTGTTGAGTCGTCTTGAAGAACGATAACTAAAAAAACTGTTATACTACAAATATAAAAATAAGCTAGCCAGATATTCGAGAGGATGAGTACGAATGAAAAAAGCAGTATTGATCGTCAACCCAAGCTCCGGAAATGAAGAAGCACTAGAATATGAAAGCCAAGCTGAACGTAAATTAAGTCTTTTTTTTGATGAGGTAGAAGTCAAACGAACAGAGAAAGCTAACGATGCGACCAAATTTGCAAAACAAGCGGCTGAAGAAAAAGTCGACAGCGTTTTTGCTATGGGAGGAGATGGAACAGTCAATGAAGCCATCAGCGGATTAGCTGAACAAGAGTATCGCCCCAAATTTGGATTTTTTCCATTAGGAACAGTCAATGATTTAGGACGTTCACTAAATATTTCGATGCATCCACAAAAAGCTATTTCGGATTTTGATGTAGAGCGAACAATCGATTTGGATATCGGTAAAATCAATGATGATTATTTTATGAATATCATTGCCGTAGGTGGAATACCTGAGGCAATCAGTGATGTCGAGGTGGAAGAGAAGACTAAATTTGGCAAATTGGCTTACTTTATCTCTGGCGTTAAACAGGTGCTGAATAATAAAACGTATCACTTTGAATTGAAAATTGATGGAGAAGAAAGTGAGATTGAGAGTAGTGCGGTAGTCATTGTGTTGACTCGAACGGTGGGTGGATTCCAAAACATTGTTCCAGACGCAAAAGCAAATGATGGTAAGTTGTATTTACTTTATCTGAAAGATCAAACAATCACCGACACCTTAAAAAGTGTTCCTGATATTGTTAAAGGAGTCGATCAATCGACGGAAAATATTGGTTATAAACCATTTACCAAAGGACGTTTAACCATCAAAGAAGACGCCGAATTACATCCAAGTGTTGATGGCGATGAGGGGCCAGAGTTACCGCTGGACATTGAGGTGCTGCCCCGACATTTAGAAGTTTATTTCGGTTCTGAACCCCTGTAGACCACCATTTAAGGTGGTCTTTTTTTATGTAGTAATAAAAAAGTAGTAAAACGAATTTTTTATTTTTTTCTATGTGAAAAACTATCATAGTTCAACTAATAGTCATTAAATTAATTAAAAAAACAAAAATTTAATTTCCCAAAATCACCTATTTTTGATACTTTCTCTAGGGTGAATTTTCTCGTATACATTCATAAAAATGCAGTTTAAGCTGAAAATTTGGCAATTCTTTTTATTAAGCTTATAGTTAGATAGTAAGGGCTTTATTATCGTTTTTTTATTCACAATAGTAGGGGAGGAATCAATATGGATATAGTGACGTTGGCTCGTTTTCAATTTGCGATGACGACCGTATTTCACTTTTTCTTCGTACCATTCTCAATCGGGATGGGATTAGTTGTTGCCATTATGGAAACTTTATATGTTAAAACGAAGAATGAGAAATATCGTCAATTGGCGAAGTTTTGGGGAAATATCTTTTTACTAAGCTTTGCGGTAGGGGTCGTGACCGGGATCATTCAAGAATTTCAATTTGGAATGAACTGGTCTGATTATTCTCGTTTTGTCGGGGATATTTTTGGTGCGCCTTTAGCAGTAGAAGCACTGTTAGCATTTTTTATGGAGTCGACTTTCTTAGGACTCTGGATTTTTACGTGGGATCGGGTCAAACCACTCACCCATGTCATTTTTATGTGGTTAGTGACTATCGCTTCAATCTTATCAGCTTTCTGGATTTTGACTGCAAATAGTTTTATGCAGCATCCGGTTGGCTATGCCCTTCGTAATGGTCGAGCAGAAATGACCGATTTTAGTGCATTATTGACCAATCATCAAGTTTGGTATGAATTTTCTCACGTAATTGCAGCAGCGATTACGATGGGCGGGATGATTGCTGCTGGTTTAGCAGCGTTCCAATTAATTAAAAGAAAAGATCCATTGATGCGGGCGTTCTTTAAAAAATCAATGCGAGTCGGATTAGTGATCACTTTGTTAGGTTCATTAGCAGTACTGACCGCCGGTGATTTGCAGATGAAAGCCTTGATTGAAGAGCAGCCAATGAAATTTGCGGCAATGGAAGGAACATATGAAGATACCGGTGATCCGGCTGCATGGACATTGATTGCTTGGGCAAATGAAAAAGAACATTCACAAGTATTCGGAATCAAAGTACCATATGTCTTGAGTATTTTATCTTACGGAAAACCCTCTGGATCGATCAAGGGGATGAACACGGTCAATCAAGAATTGATCGAAGAACACGGGTTTAAAAATTATTATCCGCCGGTAAATACGCTATTTTGGAGTTTCCGGATCATGGCTGGTTTTGGTATGTTGATGCTTTTTGTGGCTGTAGCAGGATTATTTTTAACAAGAAAGAAAAATCCGATTTTATACGAAAAAAAATGGATGTTGTGGATCCTGGGATTATGTACGTTTGCACCATTTTTAGCTAATACTGCGGGTTGGTTAGTCACGGAATTAGGCCGTTATCCATGGACTGTTTATGGATTGTTTACCATTAAAGACAGCGTATCGCCAAATGTATCAGCGACCTCTTTATTGATTTCCAATATCGTTTACTTTTTACTATTTTCGGGCTTAGCGATCACAATGATTTATTTAGTGAAGCGTGAATTGAATAAGGGACCTGAAATAGAAGGTACGATTGATCCTGATCAAGATTCTTCAATTGATCCTTTTGATAAGGGGGCGTTTACGAATGAGTAGTTTACAATTTTTTTGGTTTTTATTGATTGGTATTTTATTTGCAGGTTTCTTCTTTTTAGAAGGTTTTGACTTCGGTGTTGGGATGTCAGTGCAAACACTTGCTCATGATGAACATGAAAAAGATCAAGTTGTTGAGACGATTGGGCCGGTATGGGACGGAAATGAAGTTTGGCTGATCACTGCCGGAGGCGCTATGTTCGCGTCATTTCCTTACTGGTACGCCTCATTATTTAGCGGCTACTATCTAATATTATTTGCGATTTTATTTGGCTTGATCATTCGAGGTGTTTCTTTTGAATTTAGAAGTCACATGCCCAAAAAATATAAGAATATTTGGAATTGGACATTGACGATTGGCAGTTTTATTGTGCCATTTTTCTTTGGTATTTTATTTATCAGTATGATTCAAGGAATGCCGATGGATGCTAACCATAATATGATGGCTACATTTACTGATTATATCAACTTGTTCTCTGTTGTTGGTGGTGTGGCTTTGACCTTATTATGTTATTTACACGGTTTGAATTATATTTCGTTACGAACAGAAGGCCCAATACGGGCTCGTGCGAAAAATTATGCGCAAGTTTTATATGGTGTTTTGTATGTAGGCTTGATTGCCTTTGCAGTTTTGATGTATTTCAAAACAGACTTTTTTCCAAAATCATTTTACGGTGACTCTTGCTTTGTTAGTCGTCATTGTATTATTGACGGTCATCGCCAATATCTCTGTCTTTAGAGAGAAAGAATTATTGGCATTTCTAGCTAGCGGCTTTACTATGCTTGCTCTAGTTGCATTATTGTTCAGCGGACTATTCCCACGCGTTTTGATTAGTTCAATTCCAGGAAATGATTTATTGATTCAACATGCTTCATCTAGTCCGTATACGTTACGAATTATGTCTTATATTTCGTTGACGATTTTACCATTCGTGCTCGCTTACACAGCATGGACATATTACATTTTCCGTAAACGGATCAAACATCCGCATGCGGTGGGGGTTCAACAATGATCGATAAGAAGTTATTACAACTTCCTGGTATCAAAAAAATTCTTGGATTGCTTGCAGGATCATCGATCTTGCAAGCAATCTTTATCATTGGCCAAGCTTATGGATTAGCACGGTCAATCACGAATTTATGGAGTGGGGAAGTCATACGTAACCAATTTATTTGGCTAGGTCTTTTTTTTGTTTCTTATGTATTGCGTCATTTGATGACCTATTTAAGAGAACAAGTTTTAGAATATTATGCTTATGAACAAGCACGCGGGTTAAGGAGTCAATTATTGACGAAAATTTTTCGTTTAGGCCCTCAAGTTGTCCAAAAACAAGGCACTGGAAGTGTTGTAACAACAGCATTAGATGGTATCAATCAAGTTGAAGAATATCTTCATTTGATATTGCCTAAAATGCTAAATATGATGATCATTCCTTGGATTTTATTAGTAATGATATTTCTCTTAGACTGGCAGTCTGGAATTGTCTTATTAGTTGTTTTCCCGTTGATCATTATCTTTATGATTATTCTGGGTTATGCTGCTCAAAGTAAGGCGGATAAACAATACAAAGTTTTTCAATTGTTATCCAATCATTTTATTGACTCATTGAGAGGAATCGATACATTAAAATTTTTCGGTATCAGCAAACAATATAGTCGTAGTATTTTTTCGACTAGCGAACGTTTCCGTGAAGCAACTATGAGTACATTAAAAGTGGCAATATTATCGACATTTGCTTTAGACTTTTTTACGACACTATCAGTAGCAGTCGTAGCGGTCTTATTAGGTTTACGTTTGATCAACGAAGAAATTTTTCTTTTTCCAGCGCTAACAGTATTAATTTTGGCGCCAGAGTATTTTTTACCGATCAGAGACTTTTCCAGCGATTATCACGCAACACTTGATGGAAAAAATGCTATGGATGATGTAAACAAAATTTTAGATATACCCGAGAACCAAGATGAAAAGCTGTCACTGCCTAGATGGGACAAAGACAGTCGATTGGCCGTAGCATTGCAATATAACTACAAGGATAAGTTAGGGGCTGAAGTAGACTTTTCAGTTAAGGGCTATCAAAAAATTGGAATCATCGGGATGAGTGGATCAGGAAAATCGACACTGATTAACTTACTGAGCGGCTTTTTACGACCGAATAAAAGTCAAATTACTTTTGACGATATTGAGATAAAGGCTTTTGACCAACCGAATTGGCAAGAACAATTAATATATATTCCACAAAATCCTTATGTTTTCCAACGCTCTATGCGAGAAAATATTGCCTTTTATCATCCGAATGCTACTGACGAAGAAATTTTACAAGCGATTGAGGTTACTGGATTAACTGAATTACTCGCAGAACTTCCAGACGGGTTAGATACCAAACTCGGTGAGGGAGAACGCCCATTGAGTGGTGGGCAAGCCCAGCGGATTGCATTAGCCCGTGCCTTTTTAAACCAAGAACGAAAAATATTATTATTTGATGAACCGACAGCGCATTTAGACATCGAAACCGAAGTAGAGATAAAAGAGCGGATGCTGCCATTAATGGAAACGCATTTAGTCTTTTTTGCAACACATCGACTTCATTGGTTAGTTGAAATGGATTATATTCTTGTGATGGATGAAGGCAAGTTAGTCGAAAAAGGAACGATCGAAGAATTAAAACAAAAAAATGGCGCTTTTGTTAAATTGACTCAGGCCTTGCGAGGTGAAAAAGCATGAATCGAATCGGTTTATTTCAAGTTTTAAAAACAGATGAATGGGTAAAACCGTTCTTCAAACAATATAAAAAATCTTTGATTCTTGCTTTGATCCTAGGTTTTATTACGTTCTTCTGCGCAGGAGCATTGATGTTCAACTCCGGCTATTTGATCAGCCGAGCAGCTTCCTTGCCAGAGAATATTTTATTGATCTATATTCCAATTGTTTTAACGCGTGCTTTTGGGATCGGTCGACCTGTATTTCGTTACATTGAACGCTTAGTAAGTCATAACTGGGTGTTAAAGATGACCTCGAATTTAAGAGTGAAGCTCTATGATTCATTGGAACAAGATGCGATTTTCTTCAAGCAAAACCATCGAACAGGAGATATCTTAGGACTACTATCTGAAGATATCAATCACATCCAAAATTTGTATTTAAGAACGATATTTCCAACAATTATTGCCTGGATATTGTATGCCTTCCTGATTATTGGATTAGGGTACTTTTCTCCGTTTTTTGCACTAGCAATGTTGTTGCTATTAGGCATCGTGGTATTTTTACTGCCGTTATGGTCAGTGATCATTAATGGTGCTCGTCAGGAACAGCAAAAACAAATGAAAAATAATTTATATAGTGATTTGACGGATAATGTTCTAGGTGTCTCCGATTGGATTTTTAGTCAAAGAGGACAGGATTACGTGAATCATCATGAAACTTCTGAAGCAGAACTATGGGAAGTAACTCGGAAGATTCAGAAATTTCAGCGAAAACGTAATTTTATTTTACAACTGATGTTCGGGATTATTACATTAGCTTTATTGTTATGGACAAGCAAAACCTTCCCTGGAAATCATGGAGGAGCTGCTAATTGGATCGCCGCGTTTGTTTTATCGGTTTTTCCACTAATCGATGCTTTTGCGCCATTACCAGCTGCAGCACAAGAAACCAATATTTATAAGGATTCAATTGAAAATTTAAATGCTTTACCCGAAATCAATCAAATAATTACTGAGATTCCAAAGATCAATCAACCGATAACTTTAGTAGTGGAGGATGTTCATTATCGCTATCCGAATAGTCCCAAAGAAGTTTTAGCAGGAATTGATTTGCAATTAGTTCCGGGAGCTAAAATAGCGATTTTAGGCCGGAGTGGTTCAGGTAAAAGTACTTTAGCCAATTTAATTCGTGGTGATTTGAAGGCGACTAAAGGAAAAATTGCTTTAAATAATATTGAGACAGATCAGTTTGGTGATGCGATTAGTCAGTATCTAGGTGTTATTCATCAGACACCTTATTTATTCCATACAACGATTGCGAATAATATCCGGATTGGCCGAGAATCAGCAACAGATACTGAGTTATGGTCGGTTCTTGAACGAGTCGGATTAAGAAAATTGGTTGAGAACTTGCCCAACAAGCTAGAAACAATGGTTGATGAAGCGGGATTACGTTTTTCTGGCGGTGAAAGACAGCGATTGGCACTTGCCCGAATTTTATTACAAGAAGTACCGATCATCTTACTGGATGAACCTACTGTTGGATTAGATCCTGTAACTGAGCAGCAGTTAATCAATACTTTTTTTAATGAATTGAAGGATAAAACAATTATTTGGATCACACATCATCTACAAGGAATAGAAGCCATGGATCAAGTTATTTTCATTGAGGATGGGGAACTGACTATGCAAGGAACACCAACGGAATTGAATAATAGTAATAAGCATTATCAAAAAGTAAAACAAATCGATAATGGAATCGTGTAATAACAGAGCGTTCTAGGAAACTAGAGCGCTTTTTTTGTCTTTGAAATAACGGACTAAAAATATTGCATATAAAATATTTATAAACAATATTTATCGCCCTTAAAGGACAGATAAAAGTCCTAATCATTTCTTTTATGACTAGGACTTTTATGATCTATTTTCTATTTTTCACGACGTCTTTAAGTGTCCCGATACAATAGCCTTCTTGGTTTTTAAAGAAAATACTCTTTGAGCGAACAATTGTTTGTGAAGTATAAATTCCTTGATGTCCTGAGACATAATAACTGATAAAAGCTGCCAGAACAAAATAAGGTAGCGCATTTGAACCAAAAAGGTCAATACCTAACATGATTGTCGTAAGTGGAGCATTTGCTGCACAGCCAAATACGGAGATCATCCCTAATGCTGCTAAAAAGGCCGGTGAAATTCCAAATAAATTTCCAAAGCTACTACCTAGTGAAGCACCGATCGTGAAAAGGGGCGTTACTTCACCACCTTGTAAACCAGAACCTAAACTAAGTGCGGTGACGATCAATTTCTCAATTGGTTCATAGAAAGTCGTTTTTCCCGCAAATGAATCATCTAGTAAAGGTAAACTTAAACCTACGAATAACTGATTATGTAATAGCCAGATAACCAATACGGCGATTGAAGCTGATAAAAAAGCGCGCACTAAATAGTTTTTGAATATTTGACTATAAAGATGTTTCAACGTATGAGTAAGTAAAGCAAATAAATGTCCAAAAAGACCAAAAAAGATCGAAGCGAGTAACACGACTAAAATCAACTTAATATCTAAGTGAGGAATCGCTCCTATTAAATGTTGCTCATGAACAGTTCCCATTGCAAGCGAAACGTAATTAGCCAAATAGGAAGCGTAAAAGCAGGGGATAAGTGCAGCACGTTCTAAATTACCGACATATGCCATTTCCATTCCGAAAAAGGCTCCTGCTAATGGTGTGCCGAAAATAGAAGAAAAGCCTGCACTGATTCCTGCATGAATCAATGATTTTCGGTAATTCTTTGCTAAATGAAAAGCATCAGCGGCTTTGTTTGCAAAGACGCCGCCGATTTGAACAGCACTTCCTTCACGACCTACAGAAGCTCCGAATAAGTGAGAGAGTAAGGTAAAAATAAAAGTAAAGATTGCCATTCTACCAGGTACTTTTGTTACTTTTTCAGTACTTTCAATGATCAAATTATTTCCTTTTTGAGATCCATTACCAAATTTTTGATAGGTAAAGGCCGTTAGCATACTTATCAGGGGCAGAAAATACAATAAGTAATTATGTTGCTCCCGATAGTTTGTTACAAAATGAAGCCCAGCTAATAAATAATGTGAAACAATTCCTGTGATGATACTTGTTAATGTTATTAAACAATAAAAGATAATCAGAGCTTTTAAATCCCTTCTTCGACGATCTGCGTTGTCTATTTTATTTACTTTCATAACAATTAGAACCCTCCTAAAAAATAAAAAAAAAGCCAATGATCCCTACAACAAAAAAGATTGTAGAAGTCATCAGCTTGATTAGCGGTTTAAGAAAAATCTAAGGGAGACATTCATTCCCGTATTAAATTCTTAATAATTTTACATTAGGAAAGGCAAAAAGTAAATAAAAAGATTGTCTTATTTTGCTATATGATAGAAAAAAATGACAAAACATTTTATTTTACATTTCTCAAAAAAAATTATTTAATAACTAAATTTATATAACAATTGAATAAAGTAAAATTGTTAAAACTGAAAATTTTGCTCGACCACTTTTATCTCTGTAATAGAAAGTTATGAAAGTAAGGATTAAATGCTTGATATCAGTACTTAACAACTATGTTAATATAATAATATTTGTTATTTAAGAAATGATTTACAACATAACCTCCTGCATATACGGTATGGTTAAGACAGATAAAACAACAACAAACTAGGAGGAAAACAACATGAACACCCATATAAAATTTATTCTTATTGCTGCTTTGTTTTTTACTACTAGTGCCGTGTATGCTGCTACGAATCCATTTGATCAATCTAAACATTCAGATACAAGCGAACAGTTAGTAACTAGCGAAACAACAAATTCATCCATCGCAAATTCTAGTGAAGCGTCTACTGAATCGAATGTTAGCGATACTGAAGAAAAAGAAAATGCTTCTACATCAAGTACTGAGGCATCTGAAGAAGCAAACAACATAGAAGAATCTGTTGAGGAATCCCTAGATGAAGCAGATATTCCTGCTGATAATACAAATATTGCCGAACAAACTTTTGAAGAACCAACTCAAGAAGAAACCTATTATACTGAAGAAACAACATTAGTTGACGAACAGACCGCTTCAGAGACTACATCCGAAGAAACAACCCCAACTCAACAATCTATCCAAGCAAACCAGTTAAATATAAATGGGCAATTTATTTCTTATACGAACGCTGGACAAGGAAATGGACAAGCTATTATTGATGCAGATCATAATCAAGTAGCTACTTGGGGAGGAGCTTCTGTCCAATCCGGTGAAGACGGATCGAATACACATTTCATTGGTCATAATCCAGGGATATTCAATGTTCTATTTTCAGTCTCAACAGGGGCCACTATTGCCGTATCAGACGAAAACAATACTGTAACGAATTACACAGTGAATCAAATTGTTACAGTTAACGATTCAGCAACTGGAACGGATGGCGTGAATTATTGGGATCAAATCACTAGTACAAGCGGAGGATAACGAATTACCTTACAAACTTGTATCAACGACGATTACAACTTAATCATCTTTGCCAGTAAATAAAACCACGTCGTGTTAACGAAATGCTGACACGACGTGGTTTTTTATTGTATAAAAGGTTGTGAAAAATAAATTTCTTTGGCTGTTTTTAATTTGATATTTCCTAAGCTCTTCAAGTGATTTTGTGAGGCGCATTTTTGAATCGCTACAATGAAGTTCACTAAATTTTCTCGGTCAGAAGCCGAGAAAAAATTATTTACGATCAACACATTTTTCTTATCATATCCTTTGATTGGATTATTACTTAGTACGATATCATATTGATCAAATTGCTTGAAATCTTCTGGACCGGTAAATAAAACAGCCTCTTTATAAATCGAAACAACAATTCGATTAGGATAATTTGCCAGCAAAAATTCTTGAGTCATCTCTGCGTGACGTTGCCCTAGGTCACTTACAACGATAATAGAGACTTTACGTCTCAAATTTTCTAACTGTGTAGAAAGGTGCCGCCATTCTTTCATCAAGAGATAATAAACATTGGTTAATCGAATATCCGTCCATAACTCAGGGGCTTTTTTTTCAATATCCGCTAAATATATTTTTACTAAAGTTGAAAATATAGGATAGACGGTCTGGATTTCGCGTGCAAATTTCTGATGTTTGTCATACAACATATCTAGACGATAAGGGTAAAAATTATATTCGACATACCAGGTCATCATAGTTTGAATAATTTTTTGTCTATCTTCTTGGATGATAGGAAATTGTACTGTATCAGAAAGAGTGTCTAAAAAAGTCTCAATTTTCTCTTGAATTCGAATCATCTGTTGGGGATTGTCCCAATTATAAAATTCATGAAAGACTGTACGGCTTATTTCACGATACCATTTATTTGATAAGTTATAATCGGTATTACGTACTAAATTTTCAGCAAGGGGAGTGCTATAATTCAATACTTTATCGATGGTATCGTCTTCTTCATCATAAACTTCTTGAGGCAAATAAAAACCTTGATGCATTCGTTTTAAGGAGACGACAAATAGAAAAGCGGCTTCTTGAATTTCACGATCATCTAAAGCTACATCAAATTCAGTCGAAGCACGCATAATGAAACAAATAGTTTCTTCATGGCTAATAGTGAACGGCCACTTTTTCACCCCATACGCTTCAGAAAAATATTGTTGATAAAAGAAGCGAACCCACCGTTCATCAGGACCAGTTATTCTAAAAGGTGCTCTTTCTAAAGTTAATCCACGCCGTTTTAAAAAATCTTCCAAGGTATTGACCATTCGATAGAACGAAGCTTCGCTAATGAATAATTCGTTGATCCAATAATCCGCATCTTGATTTGCTTCTGAAAGCATTTTTTCGACAAATTGAAATTCTACTGACTCAGAATAAACCAAATTGTAGATATTGCTCAATTTATTGGAGGTAATATTATTTAAACGTACACCCTGAAATTTTGAATATTCAATATAAACATATCGACCCCAAAATTCATTAATAAAAGTGATATCTGATAACAATGTTTTCACAGAACACCCTATTTTTTGAGCAATTTCTTTAGTATCGTACCAAGAGGGCATCTGATCTAACAATTCGACAAATTGAAGCCGTCGATAGGTAGATGAGTTTATTAGTGTCTTCATTTGAAAACTCCTTAAAAAATAATCTTTATAGTAATAATTTTATCTAATTTTTGCTAATAAAGCGAATTATTAGCTACAGAAATAAAAAAGAACTTCGGTCTAAATATCTATTTTATTACTTATGACTGTGCTATGATAGAAAAAAATAAAGGAGTTACGACTAGTGATCAAATTTGATAAAATAACTGCACCTCAACTCGATAAAGGACTAAAACCTGTCCAGCTAACGGATGAAACAATTGATCTTCGCAAAGATAAGTTACTAAAAAAAATGGAACAAGAACAATTAGATGCTGTTGTGATCTACGCTGATTTGGAACATAGCGGAAATTTTGAATATTTAACCGGCTTTGTTCCACGCTTTGAAGAAGCACTATTAGTATTACATGCAAATGGAAAGGCTTTTTTAATTTTAGGGAACGAGAATCTTAATAAAGCAGCTTTAGCTAGAATTGAAGCCGAAGCCATCCATATGCCGCATCTTTCACTACCAAATCAGCCAATGGCTACCGTGCTGAGCGTCGAACAAATTCTTAATCAAGCTCAAATTGATCATGCTAAAACGATTGGATTGATCGGGTGGAAAAAATTTACTAGTCCAACTGATGATAATTCCGTTCTCTACGATCTTCCTTATTTCTTGGTCGAAGGCTTAATGGCAGCAGCTCCGATTGCCCAATTTAAAAATGCTACTGATTTAATGATTGGATTAAATGGTGCTCGAATTACAAATAATGAAAATGAAATCGCTCATTATGAATTTGGAGCTATGTTGGCTGGAAATGGGATTTTATCAGCTATGGATCAATTAGAACTTGGAAAAAGCGAAATGGAAGTAGGCGGCTATTTAAATGCTGCGGGACAGACTCCCAGTGTCGTAACAATTATGGCAACGGGTGAACGCTTTGAAAAAGCTAATCTATATCCTACCACCAAAAAGATTCAATTAGGTGATCGTATTTCGATGACTGTCGGTTATAAAGGCGGATTACAAAGCCGAGGCGGTTATGCTGTGAAAATGACCGATGAATTACCAGAAGAAGAAAGAGCTTATCTAGTTCGTGTAGCTAAACCTTATTTTAAAGCTGTCTCTACTTGGCTAGAAACCATTAAAATTGGTGTCACTGGTGGAGAAATTTACGACAAAATTGAAGCGATCCTACCAAAAGAAATGTATGGCTGGCATTTAAATCCAGGCCACTTATGCGCAGATGAAGAATGGTTAGCTTCACCTGTTTATCCAGAATCGGCTGAAGTTATTCAGAGTGGAATGCTTTTCCAAATAGATATTATTCCTTCTGTCCCTGGCTTTTCAGGAGCTAGTTGTGAAGGTGGAATTGTCTTAGCGGATCAAAATCTACGTCTGAGAATCCAAGCAGAATACCCTGAAATGTGGAATAGAATGCAATTAAGAAGAGATTATATGATTGAAACGCTTGGTATTCATTTGTCTGAAGAAATTTTACCAATGAGTAATGCGACAGCTTATTATCGCCCGTATTTTTTAAATAAAGAATCAGCATTGATCAATTGTTGATTAAACTATATTTTAAGACGAAAAGCAGCAACCCATGACTATTGGTGTTGTTGCTTTTTTATTCCGTCTATTGAGAAAATTTTTTACTACTAGTTGTTCAAGTGTTAATTATTGCAATTTATTTCCCGTAGTAATATAATATCCAAAGATTTTATTATTCCACGGATTTACTTAGAAGAAAATGTTTGGAGGAGCTAGAATGCGTTTAAGTAAACATGTAGAAGAAGCATTATATGTGATTTTATTATTAGCAACACAAAAAGAACATCAGCCTTTAAAGAGTAGTCGCTTAAGTGAAATATTAAATGTATCAGATTCCTCCTTGAAAAAAGTACTGCGGCGACTAGTTGTAAAAGAACTCATTATTTCGTCGGCTAGTAAAGATGGAGGATTTGAATTAAAGAAAAAGATTGAAGACATTACTTTGTTGGATATTGTTGCGGCGATCGAGAGCGAAACATTGATAACTTATGCTCCTAATAATGTCGCTGAAACGATTTTCTCTAGAAAAGATCATGCAAGAAAAAGTGAACAATATTTTGCTGATGGATTTGAACAAGCAAGTAATGCCTATGCTGCAGCATTAAAAAAAATAAGGATAGCTGAAATTTTAGAGGCCGATTCCATTCAATTCGGCACGATTGATTGGACAAAATAACTTTGAGTAGAAAGGTAGAGCGCTATGGATTTGGTAAATGATACGATTTTAATTACAGGAGGATCATCAGGAATTGGACTTGAAATGGCTAAGCAATTATTAGCTCTAGGAAATACTGTCATTGTGACGGGACGTAATGAAGAAAAAATGAACCAAGCAAAAGCAAAGTATCCCCAATTATACACTTACTCAGTTGAAGTAACCGATATTGAATCGATTCAGCAGTTGTATGTGCAAATTATCCGCGATTTTCCAGCATTGAATATTTTAATCAACAATGCGGGTATGATGAATGCCATTAAATTCCAAACGGCCAAAGCAGAAGGGATAGCAGATGAAGTTACCACTAATTTAGCAGGCCCCATTTTAATGACACAGGTCTTTTTACCGCATTTATTAAAACAAAAAGAGGCGGCTGTTTTAAATGTAACTAGCGGTATTGCTTACTTCGCATTCGATAAAGCACCGATTTATAGTGCTTCAAAATTGGGCCTACATTCTTACACCCAATCACTTCGCAAACAATTAAAAAAGACTTCTGTTAAGGTGTTTGAATTGGCTCCTCCTAGAACTTCAAAACCAATGTTTAGTGGAACTGAGGAAGATAATGCCTCCGTTGATCGGATTCCAGAAATGCCCATTGCAGAAGTAGTAAAAAAAATGATCGAAGGTATCAAAAAAAATCGAGAAACAATTGTTCCAGGAATGAGCAAATTACTAAAATTAGTAGGGAAAATTCAATTATAAATTAGTCGTTAAGTAAGGTCAGTTTAAATTTGATCTTACTTTTTTATGATTATTAGAGGCTGTATGATTTCAGTTGGATTGAAAGACTGCAAAATGAATATATCCAGATTTTAGATTCTGTTCAATTTCTGTCACGTTTTGCATCTAGTTGATTAGTTAATTTCTAAAATATCAATTGTTGAATGAATATTAAAAATCAATTGATTAAACAGCAATCCAAAAAATTTTTTAGACTCAATAATATAAATATTAACGTGTAGCTATAATTAATTTGCTATATTTAGATCGAAAAACGTTCGGAAAACCATACTATCGATAGAGGAATCAATTTTTATGGTTTAAGAATAATGTTAGTTTTTCTCAAACCATAACAAAGAATCTAAACCTCTCTCAAGATTTATCTAAAATTCTTAGATTTTAACCGTTACTTTTATTTTGCTATTTTAGCGTAAAAAAAAAAAAAAAATTATTCTTAACTTTATAAATTCGAATGAATACTAGATTTAAATTGACGTTCTATTTTTATCCATCTTCAAAAGATAAATGAATTGTCTTAATTATTCGGATGCAAAATATGTGCGTTACTTGAAATCTTTATTTGAATAAAAAAATCTGAAATAACGTTTTTTTATCTTAATATTTTTTATAAACTAGTCAACTAAAATTTCTCTTAATTTGCAAAAGAACTTTTAATAGTCTTTTTTAAGATTGCTGTTATGCAGATTTTTAACCATAAAATTCATTCATTTTCGTTTTTGTCTTCTTTTAGTTTAAAAAAATAGTGCTAAATTCTTTTGCAAATTAAAAAAATCTTTTAAAAGTCTTATGTGTTCGCTTTTATAAAAAAGAATTAATTGTATTTAAAATGTTATTTATCTACCCCCTCCTTTTATCTATTATCTTTAGAAATGTTGATTTATCAATATTTTAGAAATTTAAATTGAACTATTCATAATAAAATTAAATAATAAAACTGAGCCAATAAAAAATAAAATTTGGCGCTTTTTTAGATTATTTAATCCGATGGCTCAATAATTTTGAAACGATTTAGCTACCGTTATACGCTTAAAAATTTTAAATGAGCTTAAAATGCTCCTCTCGCGACTTTGAAAAAATAGTAATAAAAAAGCTGGGCTTGCCAGCTTAAGGGTGTGTAATGACATCCATGGGATTTGGTCCTGCTACACCTACAAAGATAAATTGTTCTGAGCCGGTATTTTTCATTCCATGATGTTCACCTGGTCTTGAAATAATCATGTCACCTTTTTCAATTACGACTTCTTCACCAAACCCCGGAAAAAAAGTTCCTGTTCCTTGAATACAAATCCAAAAATCATCTGAAGTTGTATGCGAATGATTGAACACTGATTGACCGGGTTCCAAACACCATAACGCTCCCGCAGTTTTTTCTGTTTCATATAAGAAAGTTTTCTTTCCTTCATTTGGATCGAATGTTGCTACTTTTTCTACTTTGAATAGTCGTTCTTCGATTTTCGAATTTGACATGTAAATCCTCCTTCTATCATTAAAGAAAATACCTTTTTAATATTCAGTGTGGTACACAAAATACTAAAAAGGTACTTAGCATCCTACAGGTTTGGTCTAAGCTTTTCTTTTGGCTTTATTTATATTTGAAATTAAGAATAAGATCGAACCGATCACTAGTAAGACAACTGCAATATAAAAACCCATTACTTTTGAACCAGTGGCATCAGAGATTGAACCTGTCAATGCAGGCGCAATTACTGAAGACATCATCCCAAAGAAATTGAAAACACCTAATGTTGTACCAATCCCTACTTGTGGTGCATTTTCGCCTAACCAAGAAATAATGATTGGTTCTACCGCTAATTTGCCAAGAAATCCATACATGATCAACGCAATCATTAAATAAGTAGAAGTTGATGATTGAACTGTAATAAATAGCATGGCTGCTGCCAGTAATTCTAAAATGACAATAAAACTAACTTTTCGATGCATGTATTTATCGGCCAAGCGACTAAAGAACAAGGCTCCAGGAATCGAAGCGAATGCAACAAGTGAAGAAGAAAATCCGATCGCCGCCCCTTCAAATCCACGCTCAGTTCCTAAATAATTGGGTAACCAAGTGACAGTAATATAATAAGCATAACAAGTAGCAAAATAAAGAACATAAGTAAACAGCATCGATGGTGAGAATAAGGTCTTGAGCGAAATTGATTCTTCAGCTTTCTCTTCAATAGACTCGTCCGGCTGATTATTAAAGGCAACATCATCTTTATTGTTTCGAATGATCAAACTAAATGCAAAGAGCATAATCACAGTCATAACCATTGAGATATACATCATGATCTGCCAAGGTAATCCTAATTGAACGACTAAGTAACTAGATAAAATCATTCCTAACCCCGAACCAATTGCGGAACCGCTGTTTACAATCGCTGTAGAAAAACTTTTCTTTTCTGCTGGAATATTTTGTGAAGTCAGTGAATAGGCTGAACCATAAAATGATCCACAGCCAACACCGGCGATAAAGCTCCCTACATAAATCATTGTAATCGTTGAAGCTTGCGAAATGATCAATGCTGCAATAGCAAAAAAGATAAATCCGGGGATCAAAACTTTTTTCTTACCAATCATATCGACTAAAAAACCAGCAGGAATTTGCATGATCACATACCCTAAAAAGTAAAAACTGGCAATCGATCCTAACGCTGTATCTGAAACATTCCCCCCTAATGATGCATTGATCTGTTGATAGACCGGTGACAATGCTGAGCGATAGATCCAAATTGAAACCCAGCCTGAGCATAGTAAGATAATAATTTTTTGCCAATACTCCATACCGGTTCGATGTTTATTCATTTCCATCGTTTTTCCTCCATGTAATAAATAATTTATATTTCTTTAGAGACACTTTTTCATTTGGCCCATAATTTTAGACTGAATACAGCTCTAAGGCAGCTTTTACAGCTTCCCCTTTATTAATTTTTGCACCATAATAGATCAAAGCTGCTTCCAAAGCACCCAACACTTGGAGTACATTTTCTCTTCGACTGCTATACCCCATGTTGCCAATCCGCCACACTTTTCCTTTTAAATCACCAAATGAAGAGGCGATTTCAATTCCAAAAACATTCAATAGCATTTTTCGAATGTCTTCACCGTCTTGTGCGTCTTCAGGAATTAGAATAGGTGTTACTGTCGGCATTTTTGTATCCATATCACCATAAAAGTCTAAGCCCATAGCTTTGATTCCAGCAATGATCGCTCGGTCATTCAATTCATGTCTAGCCCAAACATTTTCGATTCCTTCATTGATCATAGTGCGCAACCCTTCATGTAACGCATAAATCATTGTTGTAGCTTCGGTATGATGGTTGATTCGTTCAGAATTCCAATAACGCTGCAATTGACTCAAATCCAAATAATTACTACTGATATGATTTTGGTTACGAACATCTTTACTTAAACCTAATTCTTTTTGGTATCGGCTCGTCAATATTTTTTCAACCCGTTCATTGTAGGTCACTAACGACATCCCTGAAGGCACACTGACACATTTTTGTGTCCCTGCGATCGCAATATCAACCTTCCAATCATCGACGTAAATAGGAACACCGCCATATGTAGCCACCATGTCTACCACGAAGAAGATATCCTTTTCTCTGCAGGCGGCACCGATCTTATCTAACCCTTGCATCTGACCATTTGCTGTCTCACCATGAACCATAGCAACAATTTTAGGTTGAAACTCCTCAATGGCTTGAATGATTTCGCTCTGTTCAAACGGGGCTGACCAATCTTTTTCTAAATATTTAACCTCAGCTTGAGCACGCTCACTGATTTCACCTAGTAAATAAGCGAATCGACCATATACAGGAATCAATACTTTGTCTCCCGGTTCAATCAGACCAATCAAGGCAGCCTCTAAGCCCGAACGAGAAGTCCCGTCGATAGCAAAAGCTTGTTCATTTTTTGTTCCAAATGGGACTTTAATCATTTCTTTTACTTCATCCATGATGGTTAAAAAAGCCGGATCGAATTGCCCTAAGATTCTTGAACTCATGGCCCGCAAAACATTTGGGTGTGCTTCTACTGGACCTGGAGTCATGATCGTACGATTTGGTATAGTTAATTCTGAAAACATAAGCATTCTCCTTTTAATCATTTTTTCTGGTTCAATTTGTATTATTTGCATAAAATATTCGAAAAACTATTATCTATAGCTAGACATTTCTTGTATCTTTTCTTAGTCTCTTCTATACTTGATTCAGGAGGTGTTTATGAAAACATTAGTTGATTTATTAGAATTGCCGCGTTTTTCAGATTTAGTTTTACTAACAGATAAAACGACAGCCAATTTAGAAGTTGATAGTATCGAAATTACAGAGACACCTGATATTTCATTATATATTCCTGAAAAAACATTCCTATTAACAACGGCTATGATCTACCAAGAGCATCAAACGGATCTATTTGCCTTGATCGATTCGCTGCAAGAAAAAAAGGCAGCCGGACTGGGGATCAAAGTTGGGCGTTTTATTGATTCGATTTCCCCTGAAGTGATCGCCTATGCAAATAAAGTTGATTTCCCAATCGTACAAGTTCCCTTATCTATCCCTTTAGGAAGTCTGCTGCATCAAATGTTGAATTTCTTATGGGATAAAAAGACGGAACAATTGAATTATGCGCTCGATATTCAGCAACGTTTTTCAAATATGTTGGTCAATGATGTCAGTATTGCTCGCTTTATTGCTGATTTTGGTCGGTTGATCAATACACCAGTTATTTTAATGGACCCCTATAAACGAGTATTTACAGCTTCGAAGCACTTTTCAAAAACAACAAAACCTGCGGAATACTATGTCGATCAGTTGGCATTGACTGACCCTTTGTTTACAACTAAAAAAGAAGATTCTGTTTTGATCAAAGACTTAGATCAAAAAGCCTTTCTTGTTTCGTATTTTTCAATCGAAGCGAATCATTACTTTCCTCACTATTTGATAATTTTGAATCCAGAAAAAATTCCTTACCCGATCTCGAACTTTGCTTTGGAACAAGCCGCGCTAGTTCTTTCGTTCATGTTATATAAGAATCAAAAAATTCAAGAATCTTACGATGTTTTGAAAACAGATTTTTTGACTCGGATGATCGAAATCCAACAGACGCCAAATCAAGTTCCTCGTGATTGGATCGACTCTGGAACTATTTATGGCTTAGTCAAAGCTCGGCATTACCGGATCATTTATGCTGCTTGCGAACAAACGAATAAAACGAATCCTCGAATCAAATACGATGAAGAAGTCAGTCAATTAGGCTTCAACTGGTTAAGTGATAAGTTAGCCCACCATATAAAAGATGTTGTATTGTTTAAGGTCAAGGATACCGATCATTACGCGATTCTGATTCAGCATAAACAAGATAATTTGGAACCGATTTTGACAAATGTAGCTGCAGATTTTGCTGAACGTGTGACGATTAATTTACAGTTTGGCCTTGGAAATATTTATGATTCGATCGATGATCTAGCTAAGTCATTTATCGAAGCCAAGACAGCTTTTGAAGAGATGCAGTTATTGACAAATGTGCCTCAAATTTATCAGTATCATCAAAAAGGGCTCCGTAGTTTGTTCGAAAAAATGGACGATTCGAACATTACTTATTTCTGTGAAACGACATTGAAAGATTTAGCCTATCCCAAAGAGCCTTCATTGATCGAGCTTCGCAAGACGCTGAAATATTTTTTGGATTATCAGTGTGAAATTGCTCGTACATCAAAAGCTTTATTTGTCCATCGAAATACGATTAAATATCGGATTGATCAGTGTAATACACTATTAGGACGAAATGTTCATGACCCAAGTGTGAGTTTAGACTTGCGATTGGCTTTAGAATTATCTGAGGACGCTAATTTGTAACCGTTTTTAATATTAGAGGGGATCGCAGGCTTAGCCTACGATCCTTGTTCCTGCAGTTCCTGCTAATGCTTTATCTGCTTCTTCTAACGAACAAATAATTGCCGTTTTTCCTTGCTCAGCAAAATTGATTGCAGCTTCGATCTTTGGTCCCATGCTTCCTTCAGCAAAGTGACCAGCATCGAAATATTCCTGTGCTTTTTTGGGTGTGATCGTTTCTAATTTTTCTTGGTTTGCTTTGCCGTAATTAATATAGACATTGCTGACATCTGTCAACATCATGAAAACATCCGCATCAACTTGTTCAGATAGCTTTTTACCTGTCCGATCTTTATCGATCACTGCTTCAATACCTTTTAAATATCCTTGATCATCACGGGTTACAGGAATCCCGCCACCGCCGCCGGCAACTACGATTGTGTTTTGATTTAATAAATTAACGATCGAATTAACGCCATGGATAGTCAATGGTCTTGGTGAAGGAACGACTCGACGGTACCCACGACCAGCATCTTCCATCATGGACCATTTTCTTTTTCTCACCATTTCATCTGCTTCTTCTTTAGAGTAAAAGACACCAATTGGTTTACTAGGTTTTTCAAAGGCTTCATCTTCGGCAGAAACTTCCACTTGTGTCAGCATCGTGACTACACCACTAGTCAGCCCTTCTTCTTCAATCTTATTTTTGATTGTTTGTTCCATTAAATAGCCGATAAATCCTTGTGATTCTGCATTACATACGTCCATTGGAAACGGTGGAACAATCTCTTTTGCTTCTTCATTTTGGCGCAAAATGTTTCCCACTTGTGGGCCGTTTCCATGAGTAACAACAATCTGATAATCTAATTTTTCTATTTTTGCGATCATTTTTGCACTGGTTTTGATATTTTCTAACTGTGCTTCAACCGTTTCTTCTTGCCCTGGTTTTAAAATTGCATTACCTCCAAGAGCAACTACCACTCGATTAGCCATCTTTTTCCTCCTTAACAGTTACAAACCCTAACTATTGTTTTCATTTTAAATCCTTACTTTTTCATGAGTAAAATTTTTGATAGATCTAGTAAATCCGGCTAAAAAATCAGCACCAGAAGTATGTCCCGTGTTTAAAATTTCTTGTATGTTATTTTGAACATTAGACGGTTCATCATTGATTAATGCACTTATTAACGCTATAATACTGCGGTTAAAGCGTTGGTCTAAGCTGCATAAAAGATAATGTAAACTAACATCGGTTGTTAAATCATTGACGGTCATCAATTTAGTACCTAAATAAGATTCCATTACTTGGTCTCGGTTCTTATTGATAAATCGTGCTGCTAGATGACCCACGATCATATCGTCACCTGAAGGAGTCAGCCCCGGACCACGGCCAATTAAAAATTGGAGTGCTTGTCGTTGTTTAATGAGTTGGCTTGAGCATAAGTGATCGATCGCGATCAAAAAAGGATCACCGCTAACTGATACAGAGGATAATGATTCATGATATCCCGTCTTTTTTTCAACTTTTTCCAAACTAGTCAGCAGTAAAGAGACTGAATTTGAATCCAGCAATTTTGTTGTTTCGATCAGTCTCGTTTGATATTGCTGACCAGTTAATTCTAATATGTTGAATCCAAAACGTAATGAATGTCTATCCATCCAAACTAAGTCATTGATCTTTATTTCAGAAGTCAATCGTTTGAAGCTGTGCTGATCAACATAGATTCCGTTAGGTACTACATTTTTTTGTTCAATGGAAACAACTACTAACTTTTTTTTAGTTTCAGCTTGAAGATTGAAACTATTTTTAAAGATGCTATGGATATACCAACGGCTTTTAGCAAATGAATAATCATAAATATCACGATCTAAATACATTGCATCTATCCTCATTTTGTACACTCCTCAATGATGCGTCGGACTTTTTTACGCTTCAAAACCTAATTTCTTAGCATAAGCCAATACGGCTTTTTCAAAACAATCCATTGGCGGATGAACAGTTCCCGCACCGATTTGTCCTAATCCAGCTTTTTTATTAGCGATTCCCGTATTGATAACCGGTAAAATCCCCGTTTCTACCACTTTTCGCGCATCGATTCCCAGACAAGTTCCTTTGAAATCCCATGTTGGTACAGAAAAATTTGGATTATGATCAATACAAATCTCGGTCATTTCATTACTCGTATTTAATGCATCATAAAAACCACCGGAGCCGACAAAACGTGTGACAGCTGGAGCTGCAATCATTGCCATCCCGCCAACACCAAAGGTCTCGGTAATTGCACTATCACCCATATCAGGTGAAGCATCCGCTTCACTAAAACCAGAAAAATATAAGCCTGCAGGTGTATTTACAGGACCAGTAAACCATTCATCTCCCATACCGGCGATGCGAATACCAAATTCATGTCCATTACGACACATAGCGGTGACGATCGTTCCTTCCTCGATCGTTCGTGCGCCATCTAATATGGCTTTAGCTGATGCCATCATGATATTCAAGAAAAATTGATCGGTATCTGCTAAGAATTGAATGACTTCTTGTTTTTGGTCCTCAAATCCTTCTAATGCCACAATCACAGGCGCCATTTCTTTTAGGAAAGCTAACGAGGCAGCGATATTGCGTTGGTGAAATTCATCTCCCATAGCAATCGCTTTCGCAACTAATACATTAACATTCAAGCCATTCTCCATTGATTGTAAAGCGGCACTTAAGACTGGACCTAAAGTATTTTTCATCCAGTGCAACCGATCGATAACCTCTTGGGAATACGCCCCAAATCTTAAAACAGCTCCAATTCCTTCATTCATTGTACAGAAAGCGCGATTTCCATCTGTTTTATTTTCAACAACTAAAACAGCCATATTGGCAGATGTGATACCGCCCATTGGTCCAACGGCGTCCACATGATGACAAGGAATCAGTGTAACTTCTCCAGCTTCTAACTGTTGGCGAACTTCTTCTTCTGTATCGCCCCAGCCTTCAAATAAAGCGGCACCTACACAAGCACCTTGAATAGGATCAATCATTTGGTCATAGCGGATCGGTGGTCCGGCGTGTAATAAAACTTTTCCGTTATTCAATTCTTTAATCACTGATTTTGCTGGAACTACATCTAGTAAAAAAGGAGATCCTGCAACGATTTTTGCTGCTACAGCCTCATTGGCTTCATCAATTGTTTGATACACTTTTTCTCCTCCTAAGATAATTTTATTTTATTTAAGAACTGTAAGGCTTTTTGCAAGGTAACATTTCCACCCGCAACCGGCTGCCAATCAAATTGAATGACTTTGCCATCGTGACTAGTGATTGCTTCGGAAAAACTGCGAATACCAATATTGATAAAGGCCGAATTAGTTAACATAGCGGTCATATCTTTACTCGGTGTAAGCGGCGTATGTTCGCTCGTTTTTTCAGGCAAAATATCTCTAGCTTTCATCTGAAGTGGGTGACCTAACATAACTAAAGCCAACTTCACTGCTTGAGCATTGCTATTACACAAGAAAACACCTGCTTCTGTTAGAATTTGTTTTTGTTCTTCAATATTTTGAGGATCTTCTTCTGTTCCAACGATAGTTGCGATAACTGCTAGTTCTCGTTGGTGTTGTTGGGCTTTATTTTTTATCTCTTTGATTGTAGGAGCCAATTCTTTCGCCATATTTTGATGTGAACCATAGCCTAAAACGATATCTAACAAAACGACTGCTGTGGATGGATCGTCAGCTACTTTGGCCAACATTTCTTTACGGATCGTCGGATCAATCATCGGATGTGGTTTTCCTTGAGTATAGATATCATCCCCTAGATCAATAATTTCATAGGGACCTGTTTTTAAAATAAAGCCAGCTGTTGCTTTTTGATTTGTGGTTAAATCTAAGCCATTTCTAACTAGCATGGCCGCCTCATAAGCTAGCGTCCCACCAGAATAAAAACCTTTGATCCCAGTCTGGCCAGTTGAAAAAGTAAGTCCAGGATTTTTGGGTACTTCTTCTTTTAATTCAACTGATTGACCGTTCAATAATTGAACAGCGATCTCTGCAGCTTCTTCTAATGTATATGCGCGGTACAGATTTTTTTCGTGATCAGTCGGCTCTTCACCTAGAAAAATCGTTACTGCTGGTTTTGATAAGCCTCTTAATAGGTCTAGCACTTCATCTCTAACCTTAGGTGCTGGCGGTTTAGAAATCACAACGATCACTTTTGTATCTGGGTCATTTTCTAGTGTGGCAATACTATCTTTTAACGTGATTCCGGCGACTTCAGCTTTTAAATCACGTCCGCCTGTTCCGATAGCATTCGTTACGCCACCTCCTAATTTATGGATCAAGGTCGTTACTTCTTGGATACCCGTTCCAGAAGCACCAACCACACCGATTTTGCCTTTTCTAATTGCGTTGGTAAATGCAACCGGGATGCCATTAATAATCCCCGTCCCACAATCTGGACCCATTAAAAGCAGACCTTTTTCATGAGCTATTTTTTTCAAACGAACTTCATCTTCTAAAGCAATGTTATCGCTAAAGCAAAAAACATGTTTTCCTTCATTTAATGCATGTTCAATTTCAGGAGCAGCATAACTACCTGGGATCGAAAAGACAGCAACCTGAGCATCCTTTCCAATAGCCAATGCCTTATCCCAGGTTTTGACCGTTTCTGTCCCTTGATCATTATTGCCGGCGCTTTGTTCTTTCAAAAATTCATCAACTGTGGTTAGTACATTTTGGATTAATGTTTCATCATTATCTGCGATATCTAAAACAATCGCCATATCATTTGAAGAAGCAGCGGCTAATTCCGGTGTATCCAATCCACCCGTTTTAAAAATATCTTTATTTGCGGGAGTTCCCATCATAACGGAGGCTTTTTTTACACCCTGAATCGTATTTAATTGATTCGTTAATAGCATTAAAACTATCGAATCTTGATAACTATTTTTTTGGATGATCGTGTGTAACACATGATTCCCTACTCTCTATGATTTAGTTGCAAAACTTCCTGTACCGCCATATTGATCAAAATGAACCGTTTCACTTTTTAAATAGTCAAAAACAGCTTTAGCGATCGGGATCCCTTCTTTCATATAGCGATCATAATTAATTTGATTTATTTCGCCAGGATAATAAACTTGGTTAAAACCTTCCGCTGACTTCGTTGCGTGGAGTTCTCCGATCATTGTTTCGATACTATGTTTAAAACTCACTAAATCGGTGAACCGCTGCGGATCAATCAAAATAAATAATTGACCCAAGTTTCTCTTTTCGGTTAGATCGGCATACATAGATGACACATGTTTTCCAAAAGGCAAGCCTAATAACATACCTGAAAGTACATCGACCATCATCATTAAGCCAAAACCTTTAGGTCCAGCCATTGGGAGCAGACCTTGAACATCATGAGGATTCGTCGTTGGTTTGCCATCAGCATCGACAGCCCAGTTATTTGGAATCGATTGATCTTTTGAACGAGCATCTAGAATTTTCCCCCACGCCTGAACAGTCGTCGCCATATCAAAAACAACCGGTGCACCTTGTTCTCGAGGAGCAGCAAAGGCAATTGGATTCGTTCCAAAATAATTTTCTGATCCGCCAAAAGGAACGACCATTGGATCGGATTGACACATTGAAATTGCGATTAAGTTTTTTTCAGCGGCTCGTTTGACATAATAAGATAACGCTCCACAATGACTCAAACGTTTGATCCCTACAACAGCGGCTCCAGATTCTTCTGCTTGATGGATCGCATATTCTAACCCTTGCAATGCAACGTAATGTCCCACACCATTATCGCCATGGACGATTCCGGTACTAGGACCCGTTTTTTCAAATGTAATATCCGGATCAAGCGTGATTCCGCCTTTAGCGATTCGTTCTGCGTAATAATCGACACGAACAGCTCCATGAGAATGAATACCGCTTGCATCAGCAAAGACTAAATGTTCCGCAACAGTATCTGCTTGGTCAGCTTTTAAGCCAGCTTTAATCAATTTGGCTTGAATCAATTCATGTAATTTTTTTGGTTGTACTGTGACTGTTTCTTCCATAATTAAACGACTCCCTTTTTTTAGATTTCAGGGTCACGATTACAATCTTTTGAATAAACATATTTCAATGGTTCTTTACGCCCAACGGCATAAGCTGCTTGATGAACATAGGAGCTCATAAAGATATAGTCCCCTTTTTCGACTGGCAGCCATTCATTATCTAAGTTGTACATGCCCTTTTCCTGAAAGTAAATATGCGCCATGCTCTTGATAGTGAGTCTCGATATACCCATGACTTGCACCTGGCTCAAATGATAAGATATGAAAATTCATATCAAAGCCTAAATCTTTTGGTAAGAAATCCCAAAGCAAGACATCTTCCATACCTTCATAATGGATGGGTTCGATATCTGAATTATTTCCAACTACTTTATGTGCTTGATAGCCTTCTAAAGGTTGATAACGTTTTTTGTATAGGAAAAATTCTGTATCTTCAGTTTGTCCATTCGCTAAATACATTTTTTCTCCTGCCGGCAAATACACATAGCCACCAGAAGTAACGGTATGGCTTTCATGACTATCCTTAACGGTCAAAATACCATCGATTACATAAACCAATGTTTCAATTCCTTCTCCGCCAAATCCACGGTCATTTTTTCCATTTTCATGGAACGTCATGATGTAATCAACAAAACTTGCGCCTAATTTGGGTGATCCCAAGATCGAGCAATCGCAATTTTCAAAACCAGGGATAACATTATTGACTAAACCATCGTGTAGTAAAACAGCATAATTATCTTTTTTAATGATAGCTCGCGATGATAATAGGCCTTCAATGTAGCCTGTATTTTTATTTTTATACCCCATTCTTTTCTCCTCTTTCTCTACTAGTTACTCTTGATAAGCCAATTGATAAAGTGCTTGTGCTAATACTTCAACACCATTGACAAGATCATCTAAATTTGTTGCTTCCGCTGGGTTATGACTTATTCCATTAATACTTGGAACAAAAATCATAGCCGTTGGATAATACGGTGCAATAATTTGGGAATCGTGTCCCGCACCGCTATGCATGACTTTATATTTTTTATTTTCTGTTTTTGCTGCTTTTTCGACTACATCTACGATTGTTTGATCCATTGGAATTGGTTTTTCATCCATCCATAAATCTGTTTCGAGTGTTAGCCCTAATTTATCAGCCACTTCGTGCATATACGTTTCAGCTTCTTTTGAGAAACGATCTAACGCTTCTGCATCTGTGTGGCGACAATCCATCGTAAAGGTAACTTCCCCCGGCACTACATTGACAGTATTGGGTTTTGGTTCAACTTTTCCAAAAGTCACGACTAATGGATCACCTTCTTCTAACGCTTTATCGATCACGCCCGAACAAATTTTAGAAAATCCATAGACTGCATCATGGCGATACCCCATAGGTGTTGTCCCAGCATGATTAGCTTGTCCTTTTAATACAAAGGTATAACGCTTTTGACCAACAATATTATTGACCACACCGATTTGTAATTTTTCATTTTCTAAAACAGTTCCTTGTTCAATATGAATTTCAACAAAAGCTTTGATGTCTTTTCGATGTGAGTGATTTTTGGGTTCGAAATCAAAACCTTGGCGATGCATTTCATCAACGAATTTATTTCCCTCAGAATCTTCAATAGCTTTTACTTGATCATCTGAAGCTTCTCCGACAAAATTTTTACTGCCCCAAAAAGCAAAAGGGAAGCGGCTTCCTTCTTCTTCAGCCATAGAGATCGTTTCTAATGAACGTAACGGTTTACCATGGTTTTCTAATAAATACTGCACGGCTAGATAAGCAGCTACTACGCCAAATTGGCCATCTAAGGTGCCGCCATTCACCACAGTATCGATGTGTGAACCGGATAAAATCGTCTCGTCAGGATACTTCGTCCCATCAATGTGACCATATAAATTTCCGACTGCATCGAATTTAGTTTTTAATCCAATCGTTTGCAATTTTTTTTCAACAAATTTTTGTGCTTCTAACCATGAATCTGTATAAAGCAACCGCGTCATACCGCCTGACGGATCACTACCTATTTTTGATAATGCTTGTATATTTTCATCTACGCGTTTCTTCAAAGTCATTTTGTGGTCCTCCTTTATTTGTTACATTTAGTATAACTAAGATATACAGCGCCTTCATTGGTTAATAAAAACAAATTATATAGTTTTTTTGTTCAATTATTACAAACCTATTCTTTTTCAATTTTCTATAATAAGTAAAAAAAGGAGTATTCTAATGACACCTAAAAAATTTATTTATACTACTTATCAAGATTTACCGCTCAATCTTTCCTTTTATCCCAAAAAGAAACCCACTTCAGCTGATCAAACAATCCTCTATATCCATGGTGGTGGTTTTATTTTTGGTGAGCGAGATGATTTAGTCCCAAAATATCTTGAAGAATTATTGAATTCAGGATTTAATATCCTCACGCTCGACTATCCATTAGCACCAGAAAGCCCATTAATTGATATTATTGAGTGTTTAAATCAAGCGGTAGAATGGTTTCTGACAAATTATCATGAACAATTAGCTCTTTCAGACGCGGATTTTTTCCTATTTGGTCGTTCGGCCGGCGGCTATTTAGCGACATTGTTGACTACGTATCAATACCAACAGCAAATAGGATTGATTCGCTTTTATGGTTATCATGATCTTTCCATGACGGAATTCCGCATGCCAAATCGCTTTTATAATCGGCTACCGAAAGTTGCACCTATAAATGCTCAATTACTGATTAAAAACACCCCACAAATAGCCAGTGCACTGACTGATCGTTTTCCTATTTATCTTTCAGCCCGACAGTATGGGAACTGGTTGACTTATCTTGGTCCCGTGGCTAATTTGATGACGACTGTTGATCAATCATTGAAACAATTTCCTTCGACATTTATTGTTCACTGCTCAAAGGACCCCGACATTCCAGTCCAAGCTTCCCGTGATTTTGATTCGTCGCTTGCAGACAGTGTGTATTTTGAATTAAATCGGGAAGAACATGATTTTGATCGAACAGAAAATATTTTGGCTGACCGTATTTATCAAAATTTGATTGATTGGTTGCAAGAGAAAATAAAATGAACACAAAAAAATTGTTTCGTTTTTACTATTTTAGTAGAAATGAAACAATTTTTTTTATTTATTTTACTGAACTCATTTTTATAGCTAAGATTGCTTTTTCTTTTTTAGCATAATGACTACTGATGAAATAAAATAAAAGTGCACTAAAAATCATAATAAAAATCGATACATAAAATCCGGCCTCTTTTGAACCAGATACATCCGAAATCATCCCAGTGACCGTCGGTGCAAAAATCGAGGCACTCAAACCAAAAAAATTAGCTATTCCCAATGTCGTACCCAAAATTTTGGGATCTGCTTGTTCACTAATATAAGAAATCAGAATCGGTTCAACGGCTAACTTTCCCAGTAAGCCATATAATATCAGTGAAATGAGTAATAATGTCGCGTTAGTAGCTAAAACTGTTATCAATAGCATCATAGCTGCTCCTAGCTCTAGGACTAAAATAAGCGCAGCTTTTTTTTCACGATGTTTATCTGCGATTCGGCTGAAAATCAACGCACCAGGAATGGCTGCAAATGCAACCAAGGCTGAAGAAAATCCGATAGCAATTCCTTGAAAGCCTCGTTCTTCTTGTAAAAATGCTGGCAACCAAGTAACGACCATATAATAACCGTAACACGTTCCAAAATAGATTAAATAGCACATGAGCATCCTAAGTGACAATAAGCTGATCTTTTTGTGTTCGATAGTCGGATTTTGGACGGAACTATTTGAATCCAGTATTTTGATCGACTTTTGCTTGGATGACCTCAATCCAAAAATAAAGACTAACAACGTCCCAGCAATTAAGAATAAACATAGGTACATCATGGATTGCCACGGTAAACCTATTTTTTTAACTAATAAGCTGGATAGAATCATTCCCATGCCCATTCCTACAGCAGCACCATTATTAATAAATGCTGTAGCAACACTTCTTTTTTCTTCGGGAATATTTTCTGAAGTAATCGAATACGCCGCACCATAATAGCACCCACAGCCTAGACCGGCAAATACACTGGCAGCGTAGATTATTTGTAAGCTAGGAGTCTGAGAAATAACTAAAGCAGCAATTCCAAACAATAGAAAACCTGGTATTAAGATTATTTTTTTCCCAAAACGATCCACCAATACGCCGGCAGGAATCTGCATAAAGGTTGAACCGGCAAAATAAAAGCTAGCAATCATTCCCATTTGAGTATCACTATGATTACCGACAGTTCCTTGGATTTCACTGAATAGTGGGGGCAGTGCCGAACGATAAATCCAAATCGTTACCCATCCCATGCATAACATCACGACAACTCTCATCCAATAGGTATCTTTCTTTGAGGGCTTACTTTTTGACTCCATCTATAGAATGTCTCCTTTATAAAAATTTGACTTAATTACCCGTTAATTGTAATCGCTTTCTCGGCGCTGTACATTATGGAAAATAACTAATTAAATTTTGAGACTTGAGCAGAGTAACTAAACTACATTTATCTTACGTTCTCGTTTGCACGATCAAATCAAGAATCATTCTTTATAAAAATAAAATTGGAAGATTTGATAAATATTGTTTTAAAATTGGACATGGTACAATCATTTTAAAGGAGTGATCACATGAGTATCTTGATACTTTTAGGTGTCGTATTATTTTTAATTGGTATGTTTATTTTTCTATTCGGTAAAAAATTTTTTCTATTAAGAGCATTTTTTGGAGATAGAAGTATGTTTTCTCAAATCTTTTGGGGCATAGTAATCGTTATTATTGGTTTACTATTTATGTACTTAGGAGGAGCTTTCAAATAGATCTGCTTTTCTTCGCTACAATTGTGAAACTAGGATTCTCTCCAAAATACACTTCTTCAAGTTAAGAGACTTTTTATTTAGTCCAAAATAGCATGAAGGATTTTAAACCAAATGAAAGCCTCTGATATTTGCATATCAGAGGCCTTTTTTGTCAGCTATCATTACTTGTACTGATGATTATCGCAGAACCTCACCAGAATTACTATTCATATAGGCAATGATTTCACTTTCGGAGAATTGATTCTCGTCTCCAAAAACGGTATGTTCCAGGGCCGAAGCAGCTGTCGCAAACTCAACGATTTGTTGTGGCTCTTGATTGGTTAGAATTCCATGGAGAATTCCTCCGGCAAATGCATCACCGCCACCGATACGGTCAACGATCGGATCCATTTGGTGGACACGCGATTCTACGTATTTGCCATTGGACCAAAAAGTGCCAACTAAATCATTATGGCTAGCAGAGTAGACGGTTCGAATCGTGGAATACAAAACTTTTATATTGGGATATAATTGCTGGATTTGTTCATTATAATAAATAATTTCATTACCACTGCCAGTAAAGGCAGGAATTGCTAATAAATATTGAGCATCTAATTTTCCGGCAGAACAGATATCGACTAATGGCAAGACTTCTTTTAAAAAAGCTGTGCATCCATTAGCCCCCCATAATTTTTGGCGATAATTAATATCCAAACTGATCATACAGCCAGCTTTTTTAGCAGCTTTGATCAATTCTAGTGTCATCGACCGCCAATTATCTGATAATGCCGGGGTAATACCCGAAATATGAAAGATGGTGACATCTTTAAGTAATTGATCAATTTCCCATTCCAATTCGGTCATCTCGGCAAAACTTGAACCTTTACGATCGTAAATCACTTGTGACGCTCGAGCGCCGCTGCCCATCTCTAAATAATACGTTCCTAAGCGGTCACCGCCAGCTAACATAAATTGCGTATCGACACTTGAACGTTTTAAGTGTTCGATTGCAGCTGTACCTAGATGATTAGCTGGTACTTTACTTGCGAATGATACTTGATGGCCATAATTGGCTAGTGAAATAGCGACGTTGGCTTCTCCTCCACCGTAGTGAGCCATAAATGAATGTGCACGTGTCACTCTCGTCCCGACAGTTGTCGAAAGACGCAACATGATTTCTCCTAAAGTAACTATTTTAGCCATCTAATCATCCCTTTATCTCTGCAAATTTTTCCATATATTGACGTGCAGCGTGTGTCACTGCGGCAAAATCTCCTGTTTCCGCCGGAGCTAATAAATTCCCGCCGACACCAACAGCCGTTACCCCTGCATCAAACCATTCTTGCATATTTTCCAAACAAACCCCACCAGTTGGCATAATATTTAAATGTGGCAACGGTGCCTTGAAGGCTTTGACGATCGATGGTCCAAATGCTGTTCCTGGGAATAACTTGATGATATCACTTCCCGCTTTTAAGGCTTCTTTCATTTCAGTAATTGTCATACAGCCAGGTAAATATGGAATTTGATACAAATTACATATTTGTGCAGTTTCCAAATCAAAAGACGGGCTAACGATGTATTCAGCCCCAGCCATGATAGCGATTCTTGCTGTGATAGCATCTAAAACAGTTCCTGCACCAATCACGACGTCTTCATGATCAGCATAAATTTCGACTAATTCCGCAATCACTTCTTCTGCTCTTGGAACCGTAAAAGTCAATTCGATCCCTTTCATCCCGCCAGCGACGAGAGCCTCAGTAGCTTTAATGGCTTCCGTTTTATTTTTCCCGCGTACCACCGCAATCACACCAGCGGCTTCTAATTTATTCAAAATAGTATTTTTTTTCATAATTAATCCCTTTCTCCCTAACAAGAAGTACCAAGAGTATTCTTTATTCTACAAATTTTATAATGTGACCCCATTTTTAAAAATGGCAATTTCTCTGAAATTATTTTCTTCATTTCGGGTTTCTTCTCCGCTAGCAACGGCTATTATCTTATCAATAAAATCCGTTAGAACGTGTTCCTTTTCTTCCTGTAATAATCTTCCGGCATTAAAATCCATCCAATGAGGTTTGGCATGAAAAATCTCATTATTGGTTGCGACTTTCATAGTCGGGACATACGATCCAAAAGGCGTCCCTCTTCCGGTTGTAAATAAGACCAATTGACAATCAGCTGAAGCCAAATTGCTCGCAGCAACTAAATCATTTCCTGGACCTTCCAACAAACTCAACCCTGTTTTTCTTAACTTTTCTCCATATTTTAAGACATCAACTACAGGAGCTGTCCCCGCTTTTTGTGTACAGCCAAGTGATTTGTCCTCTAACGTTGTGATACCGCCATCTTTATTTCCTGGAGAAGGATTCTCATAAATGGGTTCGCCATAATTCGTAAAGTAATGCTTGAAGTCATTGATCAAATCAACAATATTTTCAAATACTTCTTGATTTTCAGCTCGAGCCATCAATAGTTGTTCTGCCCCAAACATTTCGGGAACTTCTGTTAGTACTGTACTACCACCTTGAGAGATCAAGAAATCAGAAAACATACCTAATAATGGATTCGCAGTAATACCTGAAAAGCCATCTGATCCTCCACATTTCAAGCCTATTTTTAATTCAGACAAAGGAATCTCTTCACGGTGATCATTTTTAGCTGCTTGATAAATCTCTTCTAATAAGTTGGCACCTGTATGAATTTCATCTTCTACTTTTTGAGCCACTAAAAATTTCACACGCTCAGGGTCCACTTCTCCTAACAATTCACGAAACCCATCAACGGTGTTATTTTCACAACCTAAACCAAACACTAAAACCCCACCTGCATTTGGATGTTTGACTGCATCTGCTAAAATCTTACGTGTATTTTCGTGATCGTTTCCCAATTGTGAACAACCATACGGATGTTTTAAAATAGTAATATTGTCGAAAGGAGCAATCGTTGGGTGATTGTTCTTGAACAGCTCAACAATTCGCTCAGCAATGCCATTAACACAACCAACAGTTGGAACGATGAATAGATCATTTCTGATTCCAACTTTTCCATTCTTTCTTCGATAGCCTTGGAATGTTCTGGCTACTTTGGGATATGTAATCGTTCGTAATTCTGGCTCATAACTATATTCCAATTCATCATTTAAATTTGTTTTTACATTATGTGTATGTAGCCATTCTCCCGGTTTTACATCTGTGGTGACATGACCGATTGGCGCACCATATTTAATAACGTCGTCGTCTTTCTTTAAATCGCTCAATGCAATTTTATGTCCTTGCGGAATATCATTTAATACTGTTAAATATAATTCGCCTTCACTAATAATTGTGCCTTTTTTTATTGGATGAAGTGCTACAACAACATTGTCACAGGGATTCAACTCCATGATATCTTTTATTGCACCTTTTTTTTCCATCACACTGTTCATCGTTTATCCCTCCAAAATGTAAATAAATGTTCACGTTAACATATGTAAGAATACTCATCGAGTATTCTTACATCGTTAAGTTATTAATCTTCTTTTTGACTTTCACCAATAATCCCATGTTCCCAACGTCCGTTAGAAAGGTCTTCTGCGATTTGACGATATTTGTCATCTGATAATCCATATAAGAAGAAGATAATGATCGCAACCATAACTAATGCGATTGCTGGATATAGCGTCATGGCGCTCTTTATTCCTAATAATGTACTAGCTGATTGATGTTCATTGGCAATATAGCCAGTTAATCCTAAAATTCCTGCTGAAATAATCGCCGCTAGTGATTGGGCTAATTTTCTTGAAAAATTGAATGCAGCATACGTGATTCCTTCTTTTCTGATACCTGTATGCCATTCTCCATAGTCGATAACATCTGATACAAAGGCCCAAGTGATACCATTTGGGATCGCCAATGCTACATAACCAATTGTGACTAAAAGAATAAATGTGACGATGTTCGTCGGTAAAATGAAGTTCAGACCGTTTGCGACTGCCCCAATAATAAATGAAACGATTGCTGTTTGTTTTTTACCGAAACGTTTTACCAAAGTTGGGATCAAAAGAATCGCAACTACTGATGCGCCCATCATGATACCGTTAACAATCGGTTGTAATGCTAAATTTCCTAAATTGTATTGGCAGAAATAAACCATCATTGTATTGTTTGTATTCATAGCAGAAATAGTAAATAAAGTTAATAAGATCATTGCACCTAAAGGTTTATTTGTGAAAATTACTTTAGCATATTCTTTAAAGCCTTCTCGTTTCGTATCCGACGCTTGACGATTTACTTTAACATGTTCCCGTGTTCCTAAATAACAAACAACAAATCCTAAGATACCGGCTAAAGCCATTACTAATGCAGCAATCGTATAACCGTGAGCACTTGGCTTTCCGCCATGATTTGTAAACATCATCATGATCGGGATAAATGCGACTCCAGTTACTAATTGCGCTCCTAAAGAACCTGCTTGTCTTGTCGTTGCTAATTCAGCCCGGTCTTCAACATTTCTAGTCATAACAGAAGCAAGTGATCCATAAGGAACATTGGTAAAACTATAGACAACACCCCAAGCCATATAGGTTAATAGCGCATAAAGGATTTTTCCTTTCATCGAGATGTTCGGCATAGTAAAAGTTATTACAGTCAATACGGCTAAAACACATGCAGAAACCATCATAACTGGACGGAATTTTCCACGATGACTGATTTTTTTACGACCATCGATAAATGAACCTGCTAAAGGATCCATAAAAGCATCAAAAATCTTAGTAGCTGCAAAGATAGTTCCTACGATTCCAGGTGCGATCATAGCTACGTCAGTGAAAAATTTAGTTAAATATGCTTGTCCTAAGTCAAACATAAATCCATTTCCGAAATCACCAAAACCATAAGCAATTTTCTCTTTCCAAGATAATCTGCCACTACTTACTTTCGTTACTGGAGCTCCCGATTTTGGGATTCTAGTATTATTTCCTACATTTGTTTCCATCTTCTTTCCTCCTTGATTTAAAGCGAACGTTTTCACCTAATTAAAATTTGAAACGAGACAAATAGTTAGCATATCCACCTGTCTCGTTAAAGACAATTATTTTAAAAATCCAAAATATTCATCGGCATTATTGAAGCTGATATCTTGAACCATTTTTCCTAAGCGTTCTTCATCGTTAGGAATTTGACCTCGTTCAACCATTTCTCCAAGCAATTCACAAAGTACGCGACGGAAATATTCGTGACGAGGATAACTTAAGAAACTGCGGGAATCAGTCAACATTCCAATAAAATTACCTAATAAACTTTGTTCCATCAGCATCTGTAATTGGTTGCGCATACCTGTTCGAGTATCATTGAACCACCATGCAGTTCCAAATTGGATTTTTTGTTTCATTCCTCCCTGGAAACAGGCCATAACTGTCAATAACTGCATCCAATCATTTTGATTCAACGAATAGATGATTGTTTTTGGTAGCTCACCTTCTTTGTAGCCAGCTTCTAATAATCTACCTAAAGAAACAGCCACCGCTTCATCATTGATTGCATCATAACCAGTATCTGGTCCCATCATATCGAAAGTTGTTGCATTTAAATTCCGAAGCGCATGCATATGATATTGCATGGTCCACTCGTGGTCCGCATAAACTTTGATCAGTGCTACTAATAATGCTGAGCGATATTGTGCGACCTCTTTTGAATTCAATGTCTCTTTTTGAAGCGCCTTAACTAAGATTTCATCTAATTCTTCAATTGTTGCTTCTTGATAATCTACAGAGTCTAAGGCATGATCACAAATAGTACAGCCATATTTTTCAAAATATTCCACTCGTTTTTCTAACGCACTTACGACATCTTTAAAATGTTCTATTTTAACACCGCTGACTTCACTTAGACGATCCATATAATCAGAAAACTCATTTTTATGGATGTTCAATGCTTTGTCGGGTCTAAAACCAGGGATGACTTTAAAACCATTTTCTTTTTCCTGTGCTTTTAACAGTTCATGATAATGTAAATCATCAATTGGATCATCGGTCGTCGATAAAGCTTTTACCTTCATATTTCGAATCAAACTTTTTCTTGAGAAAGCAGACGCTGCTAATTTTTGATTGGCCTGTTCCCAAATCTCTGGCGCTGTTTCGGTTGTTAAAACAGTCTCAATATCGAAGAAACGTCTCAACTCAAGATGACACCATTCAAAAATTGGATTACCATAAGCTTTTTCTAAGACGCCAGCAAAAGCTAGAAATTTTTCGTAAGGATCACCATTTCCGGTGATCAATTCTTCTGGTACACCATTAGCTCGCATTAATCGCCACTTATAATGATCACCGAAATTATTTCCTTCTGTTAACCAAGCTTCCGTGATGTTATTGAAGTTTTTGTCTTCATAAATTTCTTTTGGATTCAAGTGACAATGGTAGTCGATAATTGGCATTTCTTTTGCGTAGTCATTAAAAAGTTTTTTTGCAACATCCGTAGTTAATAAAAAATCTTGGTCTAAAAACATAGTATTTTCTCCTTACTATTATGAATTTTTATTGATGGTTTGTACTAATTTGCGCGCACCTTGTGCTAAGATAAACGCTACGTCATCTTTTACTTCTGTTTCTAATTCAGGGTATTGAGTTAAATCCTCTCCCCAAAGTTCTTGATCGCTCAATACTGCATGCACATAATCATTTGATGCCTTCAATGTTTTAAATTTAGCAATCGTCTCTTCTCCGTCAACAGGTTGAACGGTGATTTCTTCATAGTTTCCGTAGATGACAAGCAATGCGGCCAAGGCTGCAACCATCCGACGAGGTACTTTATTCGTTTCATTAAGGCTTTGGATAACTCCCGGTAATAAACGGGTTTTATATTTTGAAATACTATTTAAAGCGATTGATTGCAATTCGTGGTGAACAAATGGATTTTCGAAGCGTTCTTTGATCGCTTCACAGTAAGAAGCCAGTTCATCTTTTGGTAGATCAATGATCGGTGAGATTTCTTTAGTCATTTCATCTTGAATAAATTGACCAAAATCTTCATCATTCATAACCGATCCCACAGTATCAATTCCAGCTAATAGACCTAATGGGGTCATTGTCGTGTGTGGTCCGTTTAACAATCTGACCTTTCTTTCACGATACGGCTGCATATCATCGGTAATGATTACATTCAATCCGGCTTCTTTAAATGGCAGAACTTCTGCTAATTTACTATTTCCTTCAATCACAAAAAGTAAGAAAGCTTCTGCTTTGACTAACATGTTGTCTTCGTAACCAATTCGCTCAAATACTTCTTCTTTATTCTCATGAGGAAATCCTGGAACGATTCGATCAACTAATGTGCCGTAAAAGTAGTTTTCTTTTTCAATCCATTCTTTAAATCCTGTGCCTAGTTCCCATAAGTCTGCATATTTTAAAATAATTTCTTTCAATTTCTTTCCATTATAGTTAATCAATTCACATGGGATGATATGAAAACCAGCCTCACCTAATTCGAATCTTCTATATAGTAACTGAGTCAATTTTCCAGGATATGATTTTGCTGGTGCAGCATCTTTTTTATCTGTTTCATCAAAAGTAATACCTGCTTCGGTTGTATTTGAAAAAATAACTTCAATCGTATCTTCTTCAGCAAGTTCTAAATATTCTGAAAATTTAGCATATGGATTAATCGTGTTATTGATTGATGTAATCACTTCATCACTTTGAATTTTCTTTCCATCTAACAATCCTTCTAATGTTACAGTATATAAATTATCTTGTGCCTCTAAATAATCGATCATTCCTTTTTCAATTGGTTGAACAATCGTTATTCCACCATTAAATAATTGCTGATTGTTCATCTGTTGAATTTGCCAATCAATAAACGCACGTAAGAAGTTCCCTTCGCCAAATTGAATAACTTTTGTCGGTAAATTTTTTTTGTCTAAGTTTAGTTCATTTATTTTTTTCATACTACTACTCCTAACATCTATCTTTGTTAACGTTAACAAGAACTTATAAAAAATATTATTATGAATTTTTTCCTTATTTTGTTAGCGTGAACATTTGTTAAAAAGAGCTTACCATCATTTTATTGTGAAATCAATAACTTTTTTCAAAAAATAAAAACTAGTGCAAATATTTTTATTTACACTAGTTTTCAAGCTAATAAACTTTATTTTACGGAATCACGAATTATTAATTCGCTATCGATATTATATTTGTATTTTTGAGGAGGTTTTTCTTCTAGTAAATCTAATAAAATTTCCATTGATTTTTGAGCCATTTCTCGATAAGGTTTATGAATCGTAGTCAATGCCGGACTCATATACTTTGCATAATTTGTGTCATCAAAACCAATAATGGCAAGATCTTCGGGAATCGAATACTGTAACTCTTTACAAGCTTTGATAGCGCCGATCGCCATGTCATCATTTCCACAAAAGATTACTTCCGGTAGTCTATCATTCTTCATAAGAATTTTTTTCATGGCTTCATACCCACTTGCAATCGTATACTTTCCTTCTTCAATAGCGGAATGAACAATATTGATTCCGGCTTGATCACAAGCTTCTACTAATTTATGATACCGTTTTTTAGCAGAAGAAAAACTAGAGAATCCTTTGATCGTTCCAACCGTCTTAATACCGCAATCAACTAAATAATCAACCATTTCCTGAATACCCATAGATTCATCTGTTGATACATTATAAATTTCCTTGTTTTCTATGTATCGATTCATAACTACGATAGGAAGATTCAATTGATGGAGATATTCAATAAATAAGTCATCCTTTTCGGATTGAGTAGCTATGATGACACCATCAAAACGACCGATCACTGCTTCAATAAGCGAATTTTTTTCTTCGTTGATATTCATCTTATCTATGCTGTTGACAGATAATAAATAATTATGCGGCAGCAATTGATAAATCTGATTGACTAAATCGCCTAGGAAAACTTCTGAAGTTCCCTCCATTGAACTAAAAAAAAAGCCCGATTGAAAAGTTTCGATTCATGACTAAACTTTTAGCATTATAATTAGGGATATAGTTCAATTTTTTCGCAGCTGCTAAAACTTTTTCTCTCGTATCTTTTTTTATACTACTGTTTGCTTGAAAAGCTCTTGAAACAGTCATATGAGAAACATTTGCTGCTTTTGCAACATCTTTACTGGTTACCATCTAGTTATCACTTCCTGTCGTTTATTCAAAATTAGTATTTCTTTATGTACTAAAGTCGTTTTTTTATACGAGTATAATTAATTTGTATAAAAAAATGAATTTCAGAGATAGTATATCATCATAAATAACTATATACTATTAATTTTACATAAATAATACCCCCGTGATCTTCTTATAAGAACACGAGGGTATCATACTTTCAATATTTAACGCAAGGCTGTATTGACTGATTTTAATCATTTCAACATAACTAATTTAGCAATTATTTGTTATTGTTAAACCAAAATCAATGATTATGATTTTGATCTGCCTAAAATAAGTGAAACAATCAAGACCAAAATGACTGCCCCAATGATCGAAGGAACTAAAGCCATACCTGCTAGTGATGGACCCCAAGTACCTAATAAAGCTTGACCTAGAGCTGAGCCCACTAAACCAGCAATGATATTAGCGATCCAGCCCATGCTGTTTCCTCTTCCAGTGATTGCTCCTGCAATTACACCAATAATAGCACCTACGATTAATGACCAAATTAAACCCATGATAATTCCTCCTCTATTTTAATTTTTTATTGTACACGAGGTTCACGATTTTCTTCTATTTTTGCTTGCGCTTTATTCGTGCCTCGGTTTACCGCATTTTTTGCCTTATCTGTTTGTTTTGAAGCGAATTGCCCCGTTGTTTTTGCAGCACTTGTGACTTTGTCCTGAACTGTTTCACTGTCATCTTCATATTCAGAACGTGATTTGATATCGACAACATTGACATTTACTTCAATTACTTCAAGATGTGTCATATGAGCAACTTCTTCTGTGATCACTTTCTTGATTTGATCATCAATAGCTGGGATATCGCGGCCATATTCAATGACAACATCCATATCCACTGCAACTTGTTTTTTTCCAACTTCTGTTTCAATCCCTGCTGTCACATTGTCGGCATTAACTAATTTTTCTGCAATATTAGAGAAAAATCCACCATCAACCGTTAATAATCCGTCGATTTGTTCTACGGCCTTGCCAACGATTTTTTGAATTACTTTATCATCATAAGTCAATTCACCGTTGATATTGTCCACATGATTATTTTTTGTTGGATCATTTAAATTTGGATTGGCAGCATGCTGCGCTCGTGTTTGTCCAGCAACTCCTGGAGTTGGATTTAAATTATTGTTCTCAAAATTGTTAGCCATTATAAATTCCTCCGTCTTGGTTAAAATATTTAAGTTTTTTTAATCATAAAAGATAGTTATTTATTTTTTTGTTGATCGAAAAATTCATTTAATAAGCCTGTTTGCTCAAGATAGAAACCTAGAGCAATCCCTAAACCAGTTAATATGATAATCAACAATGTTTTAAAGAAACCGATAGAAACAAACAAGATTGCTAAAATCAATCCTAATCCCCCAAAAATAATCGGGAGCTTATATTGTTCAAATATTTTTTTCATGGAACTCCCTCCTATTCTACGCGTGAGTGATCAGACACATGTTTATCTTGCTCATCATCATATTTAGCGAATGTAACATCTACTTTAACTTTTTCTTCGTTACCTAAAATGTCTTGTAATTCTCGTTGGATTTCTTCCATTATGGCTCCTGTTTTTCCAATAATCGAAGAAGTCCGAGTGAGTTGGCCTTTCACTTTTACCTTGATTTTATTCTTTGTCGCTCTCACTTTAACGCTTGGCGATGAGACAAAACCTTCACCGTTTAATTTTGAACGAACAAAACCTTCAATTGCCTTTTTATCTAACGTCAGTTGTCCTTTGTCTTCTTTAAGGACAAAAGTTTGTTTGGCTTTTGGATAGAAGATAAGGAATAAAATGAAAATTAACAAAATCGCAATAAGTACTAACGCCACCCAAAATAGATATTGTCGGAAATAATAGTTTGATAGCGAGCCTAGCAGAAACTCTGTACGCTTCATTCCAAAGGGCAGATTCAAATATGGAGAACTGATTGCAAGGACCATCAAGAATACCGATATCAATATCACTGATACAATAATCCCAACTGCTTTTAATCCACGATTCATGACGCACCTCCTTCAATATATTGCAACTGATTCGAAGTACTATGGTTATTAAAATGTTGTTTGTATACTGTTGAATCAGTTTAGTAATACTCAACAAAAGAAATAATAATAATTTCTTTTTAAAACCTCAGATAAGTTTTAAAGATTGATCGATTCTCCACCCGTCACACCATAAATTTGAGACGTCACATAGCTTGCATCATTTGATGCTAAGAAAACATACACTGGAGCTAATTCAACCGGTTGGCCAGCTCTTTCTAGTAAAGATTCTTGACCAAAATCTGGTAATTTATCTTTTGGTTGTCCCTGATCTAATTGAAGCGGTGTCCAAATTGGACCTGGTGCTACTCCATTGACACGGATACCTTTCTTCGCTAATTGTGCTGCTAAACTAACTGTGAAATTCGCAATCGATGCTTTAGTTGCTGCATAATCCATCAGATGATCACTAGGATTAAATGCCTGAACTGAAGTTGTCGTAATGATACTACTGCCTGCTGGTAAGTGGGCGATTGCTTCTTGAACAATTGCAAACATCGAAATAATATTTATTGTAAACGTATCTCTTACTTGTTGAATCGGTAAAGTTTCAATTGATTCTTGAGAAATTTGCTGTGCTGAGTTAAGCACCAATGTATCTAATCCATTCAATTCAGCGACCGCTTTTGCAACGATCTCTTTTGGAGCAGATTCATCTCTTAAGTCATAAGGAAGTAATACTGCTTTTCTGCCAGCTGCCTCTATTAACTCAGCAACTTCTTTTGCATCTTTTTCCTCACCTGGGAAATACTGAAAAGCGATATCTGCACCTTCACGAGCAAATGCAATTGCTGCAGCACGTCCAATTCCTGAATCTGCACCAGTAATTAACACTCTGCGGTTTTCTAATTTTTTACTCCCAACATAACTTTCTTCGCCACAATCGGGGCGTGGAGTCATGTCTGTTTGTACAGCGGGAGTTTCTTGATCTTGTTTCTCAAAACGATCATTATAAAATAACTTTCTAGGATCCTTTAAATCAGGTTCTGTCATTTACTTCTCCTCACTTTCTTTATTTATCTTAACGTACTTTAAATTTTTTTAAAACTGATATGCCTATTTGTCACAACAATCACAATATTTTTATTTGAAATTTGATAAAAATAGGCATTAAATTGGTTATAAGTTATAAATTGATCTTCTATTTAATAAAATAGTCTTTCGATTATCACTAACAATAAATAACTAATCATAGATTGATTTTTTTCTCTTTTACCTAAAAAAAATTGTCGCACCACACCATAGTAAGGGGTTTCATGCCAAGTTTCATTAATCCTCTTGAATAATGTTTTTATAAAGAACATTAACGGATACATTCACCATTGAAAGTCTTCCAAAAAATAATACCGATCCTCAATTTTCTAGTTATCTCATTTTGAAAAACTTTTTGAGAATGAATGAATATGATCAAGTATGAAATCGAAAAATTTTACCAATAAATTTGGAAATAAATAGGCATCAACAAGTCAGTACCATTCCTAGCTACTTTTTTATTATTTTATAAATAATTCATTTGCGATATTAATAATTTATTTTTAGCGATTTTTAATTCGAAATTCTCTGTGCCTAAAGATGATTGTTCAATAAAAAAAGATGATCAAAATAAGATCATCTTTCAGGATTATTCATTTGCTCTAAATTAAGTAAATATTGTTTACGGGCTAATCCACCGGCATAACCAGTCAACTTCCCATCCTGTCCAATTACTCTGTGACAAGGAACAATAATGGCAATTTTATTCATGCCATTCGCTCTGCCTACAGCTCTGACCTTATTTCGATCTCCTAAACGAATTGCCAATGCTTGATAGCTTCTTGTACTTCCCGAAGGAATCAATTCTAATTCACTCCACACTTTTCGTTGAAATTCAGAGCCATCATAAAATAATGGGATCGAAAATGTTGTACGTGTTCCCGCAAAATATTCATTCAGTTGCTGCTCAACTTTTTGACTGATCGCTGTTTGACCGTATATAATCCGAAAATTATATTTATTCCGTAGTTTTTCAATCTCTAACTCCAAACCTCGACGATCCTCAAATTCTAATAGGTACAGATAGTCTTCATCTGTTAAACACAACATACGGCCTATCGGTGTAGAAATAAATGAAGCCATCAGAGGTTTTGTATTCATTTTCTTAATCGGATTTCCCATAATTTTACTAAATGCATCATTAAACCCGCTGGCTGATTCATAACCAGTATTTAATTGTTGCTCGATTACTTTACTCCCTTTTTTTATTTCTTTAAAAGCAGCCCCCATTCGTCTTGCTCGTGCATATTGGACAAAAGTCATCTGATAAATTTCTTTGAATTTTCTCCTCGCACTAGCAGAATGTAATCCGATTGCTGAAAAATCTTTTTCTTTCCATCGTTTCTCAGGATGTTCTTCTACTGCATTAACTAATAATTGAACTTCTTCCGGAATCATTTTGGGAAAAGAAAGCGGCCGACATATTTTACATGGCCGATACCCTGCTAATAAGGCTTCTTGAGCTGTTTTATAGAATTCACAATGCTCAAACTTTGGCTTACGAGCTGTACATGATGCATGACAAAATATTCCAGTTGTCGTGATACCCGCAAAAAAGATTCCGTCATAGGCTCGATTCTTTGCTTTTAAAGCTTGATAATATTCTTGTTGCTGTTCAAAAGAATCAATCAATTAAAACGCCCCCTTTTATATTTTTAGTTTACTACGCTTTTAATTGTTGTTCTTTCGAAAACTGAACAACTAATTTTTTCTAGTTAAATAACTAACTAATAAAACCAAATGCCTTAATATTTAGTTTTAATTTTATATAAAATAACCAATGTTTGACATTTTAAAAGAGCTGTTTTATACTTTCATTTATAAAGGAGCTGGCATAAATGAATCAACAAGAAGCCAATCGGCGAATGGAAGAAGAAATTCAATTCTTTCCTTGGTTTATCCAAAACTATTTTCGAAAAAAAGGTGGAGATCAATATTCATCCATCACTCTTTATGAATATGCAAAAGAATACCGTCGCTTTTTGAACTGGTTGATTCAAGAAGGTTTCTCTTCTGCTGATAAACTTTCAGCAGTCACTTTAGCTGAATTCGCTAATTTATGGCCGGAAGATTTAGAATTCTATAAGGCACATTTAGTGAAAGCACCTAAAATTTTAAAAGAATCGACACAAAAACGTTTGGAAGAAAATGATCAGTCTTTACCCCTAAGACAAAATGCGACTGTTCAACGAGGGATCACTGCTTTACGTTCCCTTTTCAATTACTTAAATGATGCTGTTGATCGTAATACCGGAAAACCTTATCTTGAAAACAATATGATGGCAAAAGTTGCCAATGTCAAGGACAATAAAACGATGGCTGAACGCGGAGCTGCGATCGAAAAAAAATTATTTTTAGATGAAGAAGCTATCGACTTTCTTGATTATATCGAGCATCGCTATATCGATACTTTAGAGACAAGACAAGCGATCACGGCTTTCAAAAAAAATCAACTCCGCGATTTAGCAATCATCGCTCTCTTCTTAGGCACCGGGATGCGTCTTTCAGAATTAGTCAATATGAATGTTCAAGATTTAGATTTGGCTGCTGGCGAAGCACGCGTTTACCGTAAAGGCGGTAAATGGGATATGGTCGTTATCTCTTCGATTGCTATGGAATTTTTAACGAAGTATCTTGCTCAGCGGGAACAATTGTATCAACCCGTTGAAACAGAAACGGCACTCTTTCTAACTCGTTATCGCGGCAAAGCGAAACGTATCGCCAGTGGTGCCGTTGAAGCAATGGTCGGTAAATATTCCGAAAGCTTCAAAATAAAAATATCTCCCCATAAATTACGCCACTCAGTAGCTACTCAACTATACAGCAAAACAAATTCTTTAGTCCAAGTTGCTGAACAATTGGGGCAATCCGGCACATCTGCCACAACAGTCTACACTCATATCGCCGGTAAACAAAAACGCGATGCAATGAATGATCTATGGACTTGATTTGAAGACTTAAAAAAAGTGCGAACATTGACTGTTCGCACTTTTACTATATTTAGCTTCCTGCAATTTAATATCTATAAATATACCGTCAATTATCCAAAATAAATTTTAGATCATATGAATGATTGATCGAAAATACTCTAAAAAATACTTTTTCCGGAATCTTGCCATTTATTTGCTTCGATAAAGTTCCATTTTTTTCTTGAAAATTTTATCTGTTAAAGAACTTGCCGAAAAAGTAATTGCATTTGCTCCTGCATCTATAGTCTCTTGAATAGATGCATCAGTATGACCACCAGAGGCAATAATAGGAAAATTGGGATATTCTTTTTCTAACTCCTCCCTAATCCAATAAACTAATTTAGCTGTTTCTTTACCTCCAGCAACATTAAACGCATTTACTCCAAGTTGAATCAACTTTTTTAGATTCGCCTCATTATTTACCACTGTATAAAATACCGGGACATCTATTCCCTTACTCACAGCCATAATACTTTTGTGAGATGTTGGAGCGTTCAAAACTACACCGTTTGCCCCCATCTCCTCAGCAAATCTACCAATCGTAACTGATCGCAATCCTTTGGTAAGCCCTCCGCCTATCCCAGCTAAAAAAGGTACATTTGCTACACAGCTAATTGCCTGCAGAATTCTAGTATTTGGAGTCCAAGGATATACTGCCAAAATTGCATCAGCATCACAATTTGCAATTACTGCAACATCAGTAGTATAAATGATGCTCTTTATTGTTTGACCAAATAATTGTATTCCACTAGCATTTTGTATAACTTGTGGAGAAAACACCAAATCTTTTCTTAGTTTAGAAGTCAAATTAGGAACTTCTAGCTGTTCATTTTTCATTATAATAATTACAACCCTTTCTTTGAAACCCTATATTTATATTATAAAAATATTAGATTACAAAGAAATGATAATTATGTTAACCGTTTTGAAGTATTAATGTTTTTTTAGAGAGAAAGCGAACATTTCTAACGATGTATTTTAGCGATATCTCACGTTTCGTCTCTCATTTTCGTTATTAATTCATCAAAAAACGAAAGATTCAACAAATGATGGTTCTTTACATTTAGCATCATTAAACGGGAACCTTCAGGAATTACCTCGCTATTTTTTTTCAATGAATAATCGATTGCTTCTATTTTATTTTTAGTACTTTCTATTTGGGCTTTTAATGATTCTTGGAAAACTTCATGATCAAAGCTATCTAAAAACAAAGTAGTCATATAGATCGATAGAGTAATATCATCCGTTTTTGCAGAATATTTTTTCATTAAATCATTGAACTTTTCAACGCCTAATTCAGTCACTGAATAAATATTTCGCATAGGAGCATTAGCAGATATTTCTGTTCGTACTAATTTAATCTCTCCTTTTTTTTCTAGCTGCTGAATATTATAGTAAAGTGAGCCATTCGTAACATGAACTAAGTATTCGTAACTTCTTTCGGAAATAATAGTAATTAACTCATATGGACTTGCCTCCTTTACTTGTATAAGAAGACCTAAAATCAATAATTGTATCATTTAAACACCTCTAAATCATTTAAATAAATCAAGATTGTCCGAAACCCATTCTCTAAAAGTTAATGGCTCTTTGCCCGTAACTTTCAAAACTGTGTCAGTTAGAGTAAGATCATTATTCATGGAATAGTTCCAGTCATTAATTCTTAAATCAATATACTCTCTAGCCATAAATTTTTCCATATAATTTTCAAACTCATTGATACTCTGTTCTTGTAATCTAAGTTTAGGATTAGATTGTCGAATTATTTCAGAGAGCATTTCTTCTTGGCTCAATATATTAGACCCAGTTAAAGTCAAAATTTCACCGGTATATTTTGAAAAATTTACTAAAACATCCGTTACCACTTCTGCAATATCTTTTTCATGGATATTAGCATATGTTGCTTTTAACGCAGGCCATTTTATTACATCATTTGCATATTTAAATAAATTTGACCAGTATACGGCATTACGCATAAAAGATTCTGGGCGAATAAATACATAGTCAAAATTCATAGCTTTAACAAGGTTTTCAACAGCTAGATGATTTTGAGCATTATTATTCGTTTCAACATCTGCATGGTTAATCGAAGCAGATGAAAGAAAAACAATTTTTTTAATGCCATATTTTTTTGCTGCTTCTAAAATTGGTTTTGGATCACTTAAAAGTTCTAAAAATAAGATATCTGTTCCTTTAAGTTCAGTTTCCCAATTATCTAATTCAGATAAATTTCCAGTTACAATTTGCATATTAGAAAATTGTTTTTTGCTTAATTTTTCTGTTCTTCGTGTTAACGCTTTAAATGAAACATTCTTCTCTTCTAAAAATCTGATAACATTTGAACCTACTGCTCCTGTAGCACCTGTAATAAATAGCATATTAAGCACTCCTTTTATTTTAAATCTCACTAATCTAATTAGAATAGCAATCTACAAATACATACTATTCTAATTAGATTAGTTTGTCAAACCTTTTATACGTTCACTTAATATAACTCTATTTTTACTACCATCGAGTTCAAGAACAGGCCATAAGTTTTTGTGGATTAAAAAGAATTTTAACAATTCAAATTTTTTTAAATGTAGATAATATCAAAATTTCTTTTTAAAATTATTTTTCTAGATTTTATTCACAAAAAAGGACTGAGCTATAGCTCAGTCCTTTTTACTTTTGCTGATTTCTGAAATAAATTCCTCAATCATCAGATTAAAACTTTGATCATCATCCATGCGAGGATTTTGGAAATATCCGAGTTGATTTAATGTGATATATCCATGCAGCATGCTTCTAAACGACCTGCTTTTAACAATCATTTTTTCTTCAGAGAGATCAAAACTAGTAAGAATCTTAGTTAATATTTGATTGTTTTTTGCACCAACTTCATTCAATTTTGTATCTTGCATCAGTGGAATTGTATTTAATAACTCATAAACTGCAAAAAACTCTTTAGAAAATGCACGATAAGTTAAAGCATATTGAAAAAGTGCCTGCCCATTAGATTTACCAACTAATTCTTGCATTAATAATTCATTCAGCTCTTGATGTAAATAAATCGCTGTTTGAATTTTCAAATCATCCAAATTTTTAAAGTGATTATATAATGATGGGGTTTTAACCTCTAATTTTTCAGCAATTCTAGGGAAACTAACCTTATTGAGACCTATTTCTTGAGCTAGTTGAATATACAAACTAATAATTTTTTCTTTAGATAAATCGCGCTTTTGAGAAGAATTTCCAGTATCTTTCATTAATTTTGTCTCCTTATACTATCTAAAATCAGAATAACACAACCATAAGTTACTAATCAATAATTGACAAATTACTATCCGTAGTTTATATTTACGTTTATTAATTTAGAAAGAAGGATTTATAGTGTCGAAACTAAAAAATTGGCTTTTCGGCGGTGAATTGTGGCAACGAAACTTGAGAATATTATGGCTTGGAGCTTTTATGGCTGGAGTTGGAGCAAGTATTGTTTCGCCTTTCCTATCGCTATTTATTGATTCTTTAGGAAATTTTACTCATAAAGAATTGAGCTTTCAGAGCGGTATCATCTTTGCTAGTACGTATTTGATGACTGCTATCGTCTCACCCTTTTGGGGTAAACTAGCTGATCAAAAAGGACGAAAACCAATGTTGATAAGAGCTAGTTTAGGAATGGCGATTACTATTTTTCTAATGGCTTTCGTTACTTCTACTTGGCAATTACTCGTACTCCGCATGTTGTTAGGAGCTTTCTCAGGTTTTACTAGTAATTCCATTGCATTGATGGCGATTATTACTCCTAAAGAAAAATCTGGACAAGTTTTAGGTACTTTATCCACCGGGACAGTTGCAGGGACATTACTTGGACCAATACTAGGTGGTTTGATCGTTGCTCATACTAGTTATCGGGCTACCTTTGCAATCACAGGTAGTATCATGTTTTTGGTTTTTCTGCTCACTGTTTTCTTTGTAAAAGAAAAATTTTCACCAAAGAAAAGAGCCGATATTTTACCTACTCGGGATATGTTTAAAAAGATCATCTCTCCAAGTATCGTAATTGGCATGTTGCTCACTACCATGATTTTGCAATTAACCGATAAATCAATTAGTCCAATTCTTAGCCTTTACGTCAGAGAACTCGTAAAAAACCCTCAAATGGTTACTATTTTTAGTGGAGTCGTTGCTTCCGCACCTGGATTGGTTATGATATTTGTCGCACCACTATTTGGACGACTAGGTGATAAAATTGGACAATATAAAATACTTTTTATTGGAATCAGCGTTTCCTTAGTTATTTATTTATTATTAGGATTTACGACTAATATCTGGCAAGTAATCCTTTTACGGCTTTTTATCGGTGTAAGCGATGCTGCCTTGGCACCAAGTGTACAGATTATTCTTTCGCGTAATACACCTACTGAAGCTACAGGTCGTATCTTTAGTTACAACCAAACAATGCAATCAATCGGAGCCGTAATTGGACCCTTAGCGGGATCAGCAATCGCCGCTAGCTTTGATTACAGAATTGTCTTTTTCTTTGCTGTAATCTGTATTATTTTTAACTTGATCAATTATGGAACAAATTTTAAACATTTAAAAATTCAAAATTAGGATGGTCTCAATGAAAAAATTAGATTTATCAAAAACTGCATATGTAGCAATAGATATCCAAAAAGGTATCATGGATTCACACCAAATGTCGCCCTACACAAATGAAGAAATTTTATCTGCATCAAACAGACTAGCTAACTTATTTAAGAATACAGACTCCCTCATTGTTCTCGTAAATGTTGATGGAACAACTTTTTCTTATTTACATCCTTCAAGAATAGAACGATCAGAAGAAACGCCTATGCCTAAAATATATACAGAATTTTCAATGAATATTGCAAAAGATGAGTCCGCTAAAAATGTCATTCAAATCACTAAACATAATCCGGGTGCTTTTTTCGGGACAGATCTAGATCTTCAATTACGTCGAAGAGGAATCGATACGATTATTTTATCAGGAGTATCAACTAGTAATGGAGTGTATGCAACAGCCTTAGATGCTTTTCAATATGGGTATAAACTTTATATTGTAGAAGATGCTACTGCTGACAGAGATACTGAAATACACAATTTATTTTTTAAAAAGCTATATCCAAAACTAGGAACCGTTATTGAACTATCAGAAGTATTGGAGCTGAGAATTGATGATTAATAAAGATACTGCATTAATCGTAATTGATATTCAAGCAGGAGTAAAATTTATTGCTAAGCATTTTTATAAGGAATTATCTCAAAACGAATTGCTCAAAATCATCAAAAACAATCAACAGCTAGTTGATTCGTTCCAACAAAAAGGCTTACCAGTTTTTATCGTAACGGTCGCTCCACCTTTTTTCTCTAAGAGTTTAAAGAAAAACTTTACAAAAAGTCTCCTTTCATTTTCCAAGGAAGCTTTTCAAATAACAAAAGAAAGTCCAAGTGCTTTTAAGAAAACAAATTTAGAAAGTTTATTAAACGCAAATAATATTCACTCTTTGGTTATCACTGGAATATCAACCGATAATGGTGTCTTAAAAACCGAAAAAGCAGCTAGAAGATTAGGTTTTCAAACAGCGATTATTTCAGATGCAACAGGGGCAAAAAATAAAAATACTCATTTAAAAGCACTCAGCAATTTTGAATATGTACAAAAAGTGAATGAATATTTGGACTAATTATTGAATAAAAAAGGTGTAAATAGGATTTATCCATTTACACCTTTTTTATTTGTTAAAGTATTATTCATTTTTTGTATATCACTTATTTCAAAAGTCGTTCTATACGAAATTGCGATTGTACTTCTACTGTTCTTGGTTCTATACTCAGTGCTGTTAAAGAATTTATTTATGGAGGTAGCAATCATGACTACAAAAATTACTAAAGATATGTGTTTTAGTTCAGCATTTGATTATATTGATAACGGCATCGAGCATGGTGTCTTAAGTCCATTTGAAACAAAAGAAGTATTATTAAAAAAAGGCACAGTGATTGCTGAAGGCTTTAAACCACTATCTGGCGATATAAAAATGTTAAAAGATGTCCCAGTAAAATTAAGAGATGGCATAACAATCTATACAGATATTTATTTACCCGTAACAGAAGAAAAAGTGCCTGTATTGATTGCTTGGAGCCCCTACGGTAAAAGTGCAGGAACTGCTCCTCGCTACAAAAATTTATTCAATATGCTTGGTATGGGAAATCACTGGAACTCTGGTTTAACTAAATTTGAAGCGCCCGATCCTGATTACTGGTGTGCACATGGTTACGCTGTCTGCAATCCAGATATGCGCGGCATCGCATACAGCGAAGGCGATACAACAATGCTTGGTTCACAAGAAGCTGAAGATGGTTATGATTTGATCGAATGGTTAGCAGACCAAGCATGGTCAAATGGTAAAACAGCCTTGACCGGAACTTCTTATTTAGCGTTCTCACAATGGTATATCGCGGCTGAACAACCACCACATTTAACATGTATTAATCCAACTGAAGGTTTAGCAGATGGCTATCGTGATTTGGCCTATATCGGTGGTATCCCTGATAAAAATTTCATTGAACGGTTACAAGTCAATCACGTGAGCGCGACTGGTGCGAAACGAGAAGACTTGGTAAAAGAAATGACTGCTTATCCTCTAGCCGACACAGCGCTTTGGCAAGATAAAAAAGCTGATCCAAGCAAGATCACCGTTCCTGCATTTGTAATTGCTAGTTATTCGAATACCCTTCACACAATGGGAACTTTCCGTTCATGGCGTACGCTTGGCTCAAAAGAAAAATGGCTACGAATCCACGACCGTCAAGAATGGCCATACTATTATGAAGAAAAAAATATTGAAGAGTTACGTCGCTTCTTTGATTATTATTTACTTGAAAAAGAAAACGATTGGTTAGAAACACCATCTGTTCGTTATTCAGTCCTTGATTTTCAAGGTGGAAACCAAACGGATCTTCCAGCAGAAAGCTTCCCACCGGCTGCTAGTGAAAACAAACGCTACTATATGAATGGCCAATTCCGTACCTTACAAGAAAGTGCTTCTACAGTAGATGTACCTGTCACTTATAGTGCTGCAGCACTACCTGGTCGGACTTCATTCCAACTAACTTTTGATAAAGCAACAACCTTTGTTGGCTATCCAAAAGCTAAATTATTCATGGAAGTCAATGACCATGATGACATGGACGTTTTCGTCTGGGTTCAAAAATTAGATAAATTTGGGAATGTTTTAAGTGAATTCGTTGTTCCAAATCATGGAGCTGCTTTACAAGACTTCACTCAAGAAGGTGCTTCTGCCTTACGCTACAAAGGTGCTTGGGGACGTTTACGTGCATCAATGCGTAAATTAGATGAACAAGTTTCAACGGATGAAATCCCCGCATACAGTTTTGATCAAGTTAACAAACTTAAGGATGGCGAAATTGTTGAATTGGATATTGTATTGAGTCCAATGGGATTAAACTATCAAGCGGGTGAAACATTACGTGTAGTTATTAGTACAAAAGATGAACTTGGTTCTGTTATGCCAGGAACACCAGGATGCACACCAGACAATAAAGGCACACATACACTGCATACTGGTGGCGAATATGCTTCTTATCTTCAATTACCAGTCTTAGCTGACGAAAAATAGACTTTAAAAACTTGTAAATAAAGGTTGATACTTTTATACTGATACCACCACAATGATTTATTGGAACGAAGTCAGTATGAAATTATCAACCTTAACTTATTTTAGAGAAGTTGCGACAGAAGGTAGTTTTACGAAAGCCGCTCAAAAAATATATATCTCCCAACCTACGTTAAGTAGACGAATTCAGGAATTGGAAAAAGAAGTTGGTACCAAATTGTTCATTCGCCGTACCCATTCTTTGGAATTGACCGCTGCTGGAGAACAATTTTTAATCAAAGCCAACGATATCCTTAATCAAGTAGATCAATTAACCCATATGTTTGATGAGCAGCTGGAGCCAAACGAACCCACACGATTGATAAAAATTGGCTATCTCTCTAATTTCAATTTAAAGAAAATGTATCAAGTAATGGCGCAATTTAAAGAAAGACATCCTAATATAAAATTCTTGTTAAAACAAGATAACCCCATGAATTTAGTGGATGGCCTTGCTGCCGAGGAATATGATTTTGTTTTTGATTTAGCCACGTATTTCCAACAAACGGCTGCTTATGAAACAACTACTTTTCAAAACAATTATTTGCAAGTGGCTATGCCGCTTAATCACCCGTTAAGCGACCAAAAGCAACTTTCCTTTTCAGATATGAGTCAAGAAACCTTTATCTTATTAGAACGTCAACACTCTCCGATCATTGTTGATTATGTAGTCAGTCAATTTATCAAGCATGGTTTCAATGTCAAAGCCACTACTTATGTTAAAAATTTAGATGAAGGTTTAGCTAATGTTTCACTAGGTGAAGGTTTAGCATTTTTATATTCTGGTATGGATGACGGAACATTAGAAGAAAAATATGCGATAAAAATCGTTGACTTAGAATCAGATGATTCCAATCAAAATATCATCGCTGCCTTTAACCATAAAAATACCGATCCGATTATTCGAGAATTTTTTGAAATTACAAAAGAACCTTGATCTTTCAACGGATCAAGGTTCTTTATTTAATCTTTGATTGTTTCTAACCAATCGATCAAATCAGCGGCTACTTGCTGGTTTTGATTATTGATTTCTGATTTTCCATCGCCTTTTTGCCTCCCATAATCACCAAATCCAGCATGGTTTCCGCCAGCAATTTTTTTATACTCCGTATCTTTAGGTAAATAGTTTTTTGCCTCTTGGTAGGACGTTTGATTTAAGACATGATCATTAGAGCTAGTGATAGAAAGAACTGGAATGTCTAGTTTTTCTAAACTTCCTTTTTCATCAGGATAACTAGCTAAAAAGAAAACCCCTTTTAAATTTTTACTGTGTTCCTCGGCAAAACGACTCGCCATTACACCGCCCAGTGAGTGTCCTCCAATGATATATGATCGATTCAGATCTTTTGCTAATACCTTTTTGGCACTATTTGGTGACAATACAGCTAAATCTAGCGGCATCTTCATGATATACACAGAATATCCCGCTTCAGCAACCGCTTCTGCCCAAATACTATAACTTGTTGGGTCTACTAATGCACCTGGATAAAAAATAATAGCAGGATTTTTTTGATTTTTTGCCGGAAAGTACAACCAATCATTCGTTACATTCGCTTGTTCAGCAGAACTTTGTGCTTGTTCACTGGCAGAATATGTCTGGGTACGCAAATAAAAGATACTTCCTAAAAGAATTACTACAATACCCACTAAAATCCCTAAAAGAATTTTTTTCCATCTTTTCATTTATTGACTCCTCTCTTACCTTATTCAACTGAATAAAATTTCCAACTATTTCAGCTTTATCTATCATACATGATAAAAAGTATTTTTATAACTAAATTATCTGCATAAAAAAAGCGTGCTTGGTTAACAAGTACGCTTTTTTACAATTTACTTAAATGAGGCGAATACAGCATCAATTTTTTCATATTCCGTTTCACTTAAAGAAATTTCTGTTGCTTTGACTAGTCCTCCACTTGCTCAGCATTTCGAGCACCTGGAATCACCGTAGCAATATCAGGATTTTTCATATACCAAGCTAAAATAATTTGTAAGACTGTTGCTTCATAAGCTTCAGCAATCTCTTTTACAATAACTAAACATTGAATGATCTCTGTAAATTGCTCTTTAGAATATTTATCAAATTTTTCGTAATCTGCTTCAGAATATTTTCCCGTCAATAAGCCAGACGCCAAAGGAAAATACGGCACGAAAGCAATATTATTCTCACGTAAATATTCAAACAGCTGGTTTTCAGCTTCACGATGGATCAAATTATAATGTTCTTCTACGATATCTACTAATCCATCACGATTGGTCTCTTTTAATTGCTCAAAACTAAAATTAGAAACGCCCACTGCACGAATCTTTCCAGCTTTTTTCAATTTATCTAGCGCGGCTACAGCCTCTGCTTTATCTGTTTTTTCATCTGGAAAATGAATATAAAAAATATCGATATAATCTGTTTGAAGGCGCGCTAACGCTTCATCTACGGCTTTGATCAAAAAAGCCGGATCATTCGTTACTTTTAAATCATTAGCTGGGTCTTGTGCCGCTTTGGTTGCAATAATAACCTTGCTTCGATCGTATTCCTTCAAGACTTCCCCAATAATTTCTTCTGAGCGACCTAATCCATATACATAAGCTGTATCCAACAAAGTAATTCCTGAATCAAGTGCTGCTCTTACTTGATCATACCCATTTTTTTCGTCTAAGTTATCAAATAGATTATGCCCACCAACCTTATTGGTACCCAATCCTAATTTACTGACAACAACTTCAGAGTAGCCAATTTTACTAGTCTTCATCGCTTATCCCTCCACATATAGTTAATGTATTCAATAAATTAACCACATAAAGAAAAATAAATCAAAACATCGACACTTTGACTTAGGTTTAATGCTAAATCTAGTTAAATAATTATTTTACTTCGATTCGAATCAAAATACCATTGGGATCATTTAGAGAAAGACTTTGATTGGTTTCTGCATCAAAATTTGTAGCGGTTGCTTTCAATTGTTCTTTTAACTGGTCAAAAGCTGTTTGATTAGGAACAACAAAGGTATAATACGCCAAACCTAAATCATTTTCTTCCATTGCGGGAATATTATTTCCCATCCAAATGTTCGAACCAATATGATGATGGTAGTCGCCGGCAGCAAAAAATTTAGCTTGAGCGCCAAAATCAGAAGTGCGAGTCAGACCTAAGATATTAGTATAAAAATCATCGGTCTTTAACAAATCCGAAACTTTTAAATGGACATGACCCACTGTTGTTCCCTCAGGAAATGATGCCGACTTACGATCAGCTGTAGCAAGTACCCCTTCTGCATCCATCTCGATAGTAATCCCTATAATATCGCCATTCGAACGAATATCCCATTCACTTCTTGGTTTATCATGATAAACTTCAATTCCGTTACCTTCAGGATCTGTTAAATAAAGGGCTTCACTATAACCATGATCACTAGCGCCTTGTAGTGGTGCTTGTGTTTCTAAATAATGATACAAAATATTTCCTAAATCTTTACGTGATGGTAATAAAAATGCGACATGAAAAAGACCCGTTTTTCTAGCTAACGGCATAGGGTTATCAACTTTTTGCAGTTCTAACAATGTCTGATCAGCTACTCCTAAACTGGCTGTATTTCCATTTTCCCCTAGAACAGTCAAGCCAATGATTTCAGAATAAAATGCGGTCACTTTCTCAATATTTGCTACTTTAAGGACTACTTTTCCAATTGTAGTTTTTGAATCGATTTTAAAATTTGCTGTAGTTGCTTCCATCATAACTCCTTCTTTCTAAAAAAATAGTCTATGTACTACTTCTAGTATAACGCTAACTAATAGTAAGTAAAATTAAATGCTTCGCTCTTTATTTTATAGTTGAATTGATCCCTAGCATTAATTACTTTACATATCGAATTTTAACGATATAATAAATTTATGGAAAATATTGAGATATTTAAAGCTTTAGCAAATGAGCATCGCTTACAGATTCTTTTTTGGTTAAAAAACCCTACTGCTTATTTTGTTCATGATACAGATGTTGATATGGTCGAAATCGGTGTTTGCGTTGGTGAGATTCAGAAGAAACTTGGCTTAACACAATCAACGACTTCCCATTACCTTTCGATTCTACAAAAATCAAATTTATTGATTGCTACTAGAATTGGGAAGTGGACTTATTATCGTCGGAATGAGGTCACCTTAGCCAACTTCCGTTCTTTTGTTGAGCAAGATCTGTAATTTCAAATAAGAAGATTTATTAAAAATCTTCTTATTCGATATGCCTCATTCAATTCTTTACTTCTCTATTTTTTATTTTTTCATATCGATAAAACGCGATATTTAAATACAAACTATGAATGATATGTACTACGAAAGGATGAACTCAACGAATGAAGCATTTAACAGATTCAATTACTTTAAGACATGGTGCTACTTTAACGAATCGTATCGTTATGTCACCGATGCAAACCCACTCAGGAAAACGCGGAGGCTTTGCCTCTGACGACACGATCAATTATTATTCAGCTCGTTCACAAGCTGCGGGAATGTTGATTACTGAGTTTCATTACGTGAGTAAAAATGGCGGCCCAGCCTATACTCCAGGATACCCAGAACAACTAGGTGCTTATTCCGACGAGCATCTTGAAGGATTAAGCAACGTAGCTAAAGCCTTAAAAAAAGATGGGAATAAAGCAATTTTACAAATTCATCATGCTGGCCGCGCAGCCATTGGCCAAGCCGTAAGTGGTGAAGATGTTGTCGCTCCAAGTAACATCGATTTTTCTTTTTTAGATTATCCAGTAAGAGAATTAACCCATGAAGAAATTTTAGCGATCATTGCTGATTTTGGGCGAGCAACAAGACGCGCGATCGCCGCAGGTTTTGACGGAGTGGAAATTCATGGCGCTAACCATTATTTGATCCAACAATTTTTCTCTAAACTATCAAATCATCGAACAGATCAATGGGGCGGTGATTTAGAAAAAAGAATGGCCTTCCCCTTAGCAGTTGTTGAAGAAGTAAAACGAATCGTTGAATTGGAAAAACAAAAAAATTTCATTATCGGTTATCGGATCAGTCCCGATGAAATTCATGGTTCTGAAATTGGTTATTCTGCTGAAGAAGCAGCACAATTAATTTCAGAAGTTTCAAAACATGAATTAGATTATATCCATCTTTCATTGTGGGGCGGATATGGTTCAAGCCCAAGTGATAGTGAAAAATCTTACGCAGAATTATTTAAAGAAGTCCTAGATGATGAAACAAAATTAATCATTGTTGGTGGAGTATTTAGTGAAGCTGATGCTCAAGATGCTGTCGAAAACTATGCTGATTTAATTGCTGTCGCTAGAGGAACCTTAGTAGATCCTAAATTTGCACAAAAAATTATCGAAAATAAAGGTGAAACGATCCATCATGAAATATCACCCGCAACAATCGATTATGTTGAATGGACACCAGGATTAAAAGAAGCCTTTAGTCGTAAAGATTCATTAGGCTTGCCTCCACTGCCCGGTGGTGAAAGCATTCAAGATCTACACACTGGCCGCTTTGATATGTTTTATAAAAAATAAACTTTGCTTTACTAATTAAACTATACAAAAAGTATTGTCCCTCATTTTATTAACGATGAACAATACTTTTTTTGTATAAAAAAATCAAAGTAAATTGTTAAATTACCAACCATAAATCAATTAAAGCTAATTAATTATTGATATTCGGTCAAAATCTCTTTCATTTCCTCATAGCCATTTTGATTGGCGTAATCTAATGCGGTGCGTCCTGAATTATCGCGAATATGTTGATCCGCTCCATTTTCCAAAAGAAGCTTAATGATATCTTGATATAATTTTGATCCATCTCGTAATGCGACAGCCTCAATCAAGGCTGTATAGCCAGAATTATTCTGAAAATTAATGGGTTCTTGTTTCGCAGCCAATAATAATTTCACATTTTCAATATGTCCTTTTTCTGCGGCAGGAATCAATCCATTTCCACCATAGCGATTATGAATAGTCAAATCAGGTGTAGCATTTTCTAGCATATAGGCTAATATTTCCGTTTTTCCTTGTGCCGCAGCATAAAGATAGGAGCTATCATTCATGGTGTTCTGGATATTAATATTTGCTTGATGATCAATCAATAATTTAGCAATCGTTATTTCATTGGCATGTACTGCTAAATTTAACGGAGTATTGCCCTCGGTGTCCTTCTCATTGATATCATAATCATTCGTCTTCAATATCTCTTCAACTAAATCGGTATCCTTTTGATTAACTGCTGCTAATAATGATCCTGGATTATATTTCTTCATTATTATTTCCTCACTTTCGGTTGTTTGTGTTTGACTAGTTGTTGTTTCTGTACTAATTTTTTTCTCAACACTTGAAGTTATTACTGTCTCAGTGCTTTTTGAATATTTAGTTTGCGTTGTTTGACAAGCACTAAGAAGCAGCAAAGTACCTACAACGACTAAACTTGAGATTGGCTTGCTCAACCGCATGCTTTATCTCTCCTTTCATTTTTAGAAGGTGAATTCTGGCGATAATTTTCCAGTATATGGCTCATGCTCAACAAAAACTTTGATTTCTTTACCAGCCTGGTCTTTTCCCATTCGAGTATAGGTAAATCGTTTGTCATTTAACTCAGTCAATTCGAGTGCAGCACCATATTTATTCTCGCCTAAAGAAACATGAGCACGAATTTTATTATGGTCTAATACCTTAAAGTAACCAAAATCACCCCGACTCTTACCTGAATCTTTATCAAAAAACTCATATTTGTTTGTTGCATCATCAAACTTAGCTAAACTAATAAACATCTGATTTTCAGCTGTGAGATCATTTCCGTCTTCGTCTATTACTTTTGTACCATTCCATAACGTTTTACCTAATAGTTGATTTCCATCTTCACTTGTAACAATTTCTCCTGTACTTGTTTTTAATTTTTCGGGTTCATTTGTAAAGGATAATTTTTCTTCTTCATACGGAACATGTTCAACAAAGACTTCAACTTCTTTCCCATTTTGGTCTTTACCCATCCTTTTATAAGTAAATTTTTCATTGGTTACTTCGGTCAGATCTACAACGGCTTGGTAATTTTGCGATGACGAAATTAGAATGCGTTTTGCCCCATCTGCTGTTATAAAGAATGTCCCTTCATCGCCTCTGCTCTTACCACTTTCTTTATCAAAAAATTCATACTGACCTGTTGTACCATCGTATTTTGCTAATCCTATAAAATTAGCATTTTCTGCTGTTAAGTCATTATTATCTTTGTCATATACGCGCGTTCCTTGCCAATCTGTTTTTGTTAAAATAGTCGTTAGGCTGTCCCCTTTAGTAGAATTCTCCTTTTTTACACTTGCAGCTGTTGTGGTATCAGCTGCTTTTTCAGTAGAAGTCGTTTCACTGCAACCTGCTAATGCAACTCCGCCAAGCGTCGTTAACATCAATACTAACAATAATTTATTTTTCATAACTGTTCCCTCTTTTCTATTGGATAAATCTAGGATAGCATCACTTCCTAAACTGCTTCTGTCTGAAATATGAACAAAATATAAACTCTTTCACAGTTTAAAGTAAATCGTTCGCCTTTCATGATTCCTTCCGATACACTAAATGAAATGTTATTAGTAAAGGAGCCTGTGTCATGACGATCAAGCAACGGTTTTTTATTTCCTATATAAGTGCCATTATTATTACACTGAGTGCTGTACTGGTGGTTCTTTCTTTAGCTTTTTATATTACCTCAGGAGCTATCCCTAGTATTCCACAAGCTTATAAAATGATGACGAAACAACGACCGTTGACTCAAATAGAAGAAGATAGTTATATCGCACTAGATCGATTAGTCAATCGTTCTCCTGAACTACTTGCTTTTCCCATGAGTGATGAATTATCAGAAACAATCCATTCAATTGAAGAAAAAGGCTTAGAAGTGGTTATCCGTAAAAATGCTTCCTTTCCTTATTATTCAAAAGATTTAGTGGAAAAATCTTTGATCGTTCATAGTCCTGATTATGAAATGAATAATTTTATGCCGACAGGAACTTTAGATAATGCCGGACGGCTGTATCATTATGTTAAATCTGATTTTCAATATCTAGATGGGAGCAAAGGAAGTTTCATTATTCTGAAAAGGGAAAGCAATCTCTTCGAATTCATTACTCGATGGATTATTTGGGTAGTGATTTTGATTATCGTGATAGCTTTTTTAGCCGCTTTTTATATCAATAAACGATTAACCAAAACAACTATCGAACCATTAGAAGCTTTAGAAAAAGCATCAAAAAAAATTAGTGATTCTACGCTAACTACCAACCCATTTACTACAGAAAATCAGCAAAAACTGTCTTCTGAAGTAAAACAACTACAAGTCAGTTTTGAGCAGATGTGGCGAGACTTACAAGTAGCTAAGCAGGAAAAAGAAATAGATGAAGATAGTCGAAAAGAATTGATAGCTAATATTTCTCATGATTTAAAAACTCCTGTTACTTCCATTTTAGGTTACGTTGAGGGACTTATAGACGGGGTAGCGAATACTGACGAGAAAAAGGAGCATTATTTAAAAGTAATTTATGAAAAAAGTGTTGCTCTGAATGAGTTGATTGAAGAGCTGTTTTTTTATTCAAAACTCGATTTGGATCACTCGATTTATGACATGAAACCAACAGATTTTAGTTCATTTATTCAACCAATTTTAGAAGAATATCGTTGGGAGAAAGACCTCGATGTAATAATAGATTTCCCAGATAAAAATTTAGTTGTTACTATGGATGAGATTCAAATGAAACGTGTGATCACTAATTTAATTCAAAATAGTATAAAATTTTCTCATGCTGAAAAAGAACGATTAATTATTTTATTCTCTATCACCTATTCCTCTAGTGATCTAACTCTCACAATTACTGATAACGGAATTGGGGTAGCTGAAGAAGAACTGCCTCACCTTTTTGATCGATTCTATCGAACAGACAAGTCTCGTACGCCAACCATTAAAGGTAGTGGTTTAGGATTAAGTATTGCTAAACAAATCATTGAGCATCATAAAGGAAACATTTCCATCGCTAGTGATCAAGGTAAAGGTACGATCGTAACGATCCGAATGCCTTTAACAAAGGAGGCCAACTAATGACAGCAACTATTTTAATTATCGAAGATGATCCGAGTATTGCAGAACTTCAAAAGGATTATTTAGAAATCAATAATATGGATGTTACTATTGAGTGCGATGGTAAAATTGGCTTAAAAATAGCTTTAGAACATGACTTTGATTTGATTATTTTAGATATTATGCTTCCTAGCATGAATGGATTTGAGATTTGTAAAGCGATCCGAGAAGAAAAACAAACACCTTTGATTATTGTTTCAGCAAAGACAGAAGACATCGATAAGATTTGGGGACTTGGTTTAGGCGCAGATGATTATATTATCAAACCTTTTAGTCCTAACGAGCTTGTTGCGCGAGTAAAAGCTCATATGAATCGTTACCAATTATTGAGCGGTAATAATGATCGGCCAAAAATGATTAAGCTAGCTAATATTTCAATCAATATCGATGCTCATAAGGTTTATGTTTTAGAAGAAGAAATTATTTTTACTAACAAAGAATTTCAACTACTCTTATTTTTGATGAAGCATCCGAATCGAGTATGGAGTAAAGAGGAATTATTTGAACGAATTTGGGATTTTGATGTCTTAGATACAGAAGTAGCAACGGTCACTGTCCACATTAAACGAATTCGAGAAAAGTTGAGAAAGACTAAATTAACTGAATTACCAATTGAAACCTTGTGGGGAAGCGGGTATCGCTTCAACACGTAAAAAAGCATCGAGCATACTTTCAAAAGTACGCTCGATGCTTTTAATATTATGTCAATTATCTTCTGATTCAGTAATCAACTGCTGATACTTTTCCCAAACTATTTCCATACTGCTTGAAAAATCAATTTCTTCATTTTTTAATCATGGAAAATTAGTTCTTTCATTTTAACTATCTATCCCAATTGTTGACCTTCTTAATTACATAAGAAAGCATGCGGTGAAATAAGAATCACTCCATATTTTGTCTGTCGCTAAGTATTGGATAGAATAACTGCTCTTATATCTCAATTACCGTTTGAAAAGCGCTTTCATTATTCTAAAATTGTTTATATAAGGGAGGGAAAACATGAAAAATTTATGTTTTGTATTAACAGTCAGTTCTGGTATCAATTATGGGTCAATTTCATCAGTACCGCTGATCAAAAACAACGAAGACTTAAAAGAATACTTCTCAGATGACTACATTGTTTCGACAAATTATATCCGAGACAAGGACAAAGTAGATTATTTAGTTGTTCCTGATCCGTTTGTTCCTTTCGAAAATGAAAATGACCTCCCCATCATCAAGGTACCAGCGAGACTTTTTATGACTAAAGATTTTGATAAAATAGCAAATTGCATTGAAGAGTACTTTGATAAAAATCCAACCTAAAAAATACAAGTGCTTGTTCGCTTGTATTTTTATATTCGATCGCAGTAACCATAGTTTAATGAATAAAAAGGCTCTATTTAATAAATTTTTTAACTGCTATCATTTTAGCTTTTTATGCTATGATTCTTTAAAAGGAGGAATTCTATGGCTATTTATTCTAACAGTATTGTCACAGACTCACCTTTACTAATTATTTCTGGTCAAACACCACAAAAAGATGACTACATTCCGGAGGATATCACCGAACAAATTGAACTTGTTGTAGAAAAAATTAATACTATCATTTTAGAGAATCACACAAATGCTAAAAATATCGTCAAAATGAATGTCTACTTAACAAATGCTGATTATTTAGATCCACTTAGAAATGTATTAAGTAAATTTTATGGTGAGTATAAGCCAGCAATGACATTGGTGATCGTAGCCGGCTTGGTCCATTCTAAGTTCAAGGTAGAAATCGATAGCATCGTAGCAATCAAATAGTCGTTTTTAGACACATATCAATGTGTCTTTTTCTGTAGAAAAGAGTATTACATACCATCAAAAATTTCTTTCAGATAGTCGACAAAATTTTCTTCATTATTTAATTCAAAGATAAAGTTGTATTCCGTGTGCTCTTCGGGATCTAACTGGATGGATTTCAAATCAATTAGTTTCCCTAGATAAACTAAACGTGTAAAAAGAATATCTTTCTTTTTGTCATAATGACTATCTTCATGAATGATTTTAGTAATTTCAACTTGTTGACCGGTTTCTTCAAAAACTTCTCGGATTGCAGCACTTTGCGGCATCTCTCCGTCCTCACAGTTCCACCTGGAATGTCCCAATAACCAGGATAAACATTTTCTTCTCCTCGTTTAATTTCCGTTCTTCTAATAACCAAATAGCCTTTTTCTGTAAGTAATAATACATGAGCAATCAATTTATTTTGGACCAATTCACTCTCCCCTTTCACCTTTAAGTCATGCGAATCATTTATTGAATCGATTCTAATCGATCATAAAACTCAGATTTCTATAGTGATGCAGAAATGGATAAACTATTTTGCTTCTATTTAAGTAGTTTCAAAAAGCAATCAAATCAATTGTTTTGCTATTTTTTTACTATCATTTATATTGAATATAACCTAATAATGCTTGGAGGCATGTATTATGAAAAATAATATCCATGGTATCGATCACATTGGACTAACTGTTCCTAGTTTAGAAGAAGCAACCGATTTTTTTATTAATGCCTTGAATGCGGAAATTATCTACGATGCCTATAAAAAAACGGAACCGATACGAGATTCTGATTTCACCAAAAAACGTTTAGGGATTCCCGATGACATGGCCGAAAGAGCTATCAGAATGATTGGATTACCAAATGGACCACAAATCGAACTATTCGAATTTTCTGGTCCAAATCAGCATGGTCCCGTCAATCCCTCAGATTTTGGTTGGCAACATGTCGCCTTTGCTGTTGATGACATAGAACAAGCAATCGAACAAATTGAAAAGTTTGGCGGAAAAAGAAATGCTGATCCTACAGATCTTGGAGGAGTAGAAGCCGGTGAAGGAAATAAATTTTGTTACTGCAAAACTCCTTGGGGTTCAACGATAGAATTGATATCTTATCCGACTCCCCAACCCTATTTAAATCATTCCACAAGAAGAAAATGGACAGTTTAATTCAAAGTTCTTCTAAAAAAAGTACCTCATTCAATGAGGGACTTTTTTTAGAAGTATTTCTTTAATACTTAAGTTAGTAATTCCTATTTGTACACACCTAAAGTAAAAACTACTTTGTCCTTATTTTCTAATTTAGTATCTGCCGCACCTTTTTCACTCATATTACCGTTAATCGTAAAGGTCCAATATTTATTGTTGCTTTCGTCCTGATTATGGCCATCAATCGATGTAATAAAACCATTTTTTTCTTTGATATCAAAATTTTGTTTTAAAACAGCTAACAATGACTCTCCATTTTGATAGTCTATCGTTTTGGAAGTAATCGTCTTTTCATCAGCAATCAGCTTAATTACAGCACTCGATTTCACTTGCTGGCTTGTTGCCTGTGTTGACGATTGTTGCTCTTTTGTTTGACTTGATTGACACCCTGATATCATAAATAAACCTAAAAAAATAGATAAAAGTAGTACAAATTTCTTCATTTATTAAATCCTCTTCCAATCACATATTCTTTTTGAAACGCGTTGTTTCTTTTACTTTTATACTATATAGAGTATTCAAAGAATGAGCAAGCTAAGTATCGAATATCCTAATCAAAAAGAAGCTCCATTCTTTTTATCATTTTATAAAAAAAATTTTCCTACTCAATTTACTAGAAGAACTAATTAATATAATACAACTATTTTTTATATCTGTGATATTAAAAAGATTCCTTTAGTTCGATTGAACTTCTTACTCCAAAGTGATATGATGACTTAAAATTCATCATATCACTAAAAAAGAAGGCAGATTTTATGAAAAAAAATTTCAACTATATTTTACTCATTTTTATGGTTTCGTTTAATTTACGATTAGGGATTTCTAGTGTTTCACCACTCATCACGGTAATAAAAAAGGACTTATCCCTCACTAATTTCCAAGCTAGCTTACTTACCAGTATCCCAGTAATTTGTATGGGTATTTTTGCATTTTGCGTTATTTTTTTTGAACAAAGATTTGGTAAAAAAAATAGTATCTTTTTTTTACTATTATTATTAGGACTCGGTACTCTATCTCGCAGTATATTTACCAATTATTTTTATTTACTATTTACTGCCTTTATTATCGGTTTTTGTGTAGCAATCATTGGCCCTCTTTTATCCGGATTCATCAAACAAGAATTTCCTGAAAATTCAGGTCTATTGATTGGCATTTACTCATTAGCCATGGGATTAGGTTCTACCTTTGCATCCGGCTTTGCTTCAATTTTAGCAGCGTTATTTGATGGTAACTGGAATAAATCTTTAGCCATTTGGGGGATCTTATCCTTGATTTCAGCGATCTTTTGGAAAAATAAAGTTACTAATGACAGCTCAACGACTAAAGTTGATCAGAAAATTCATTTACCGTTAAGAAATACTACTGCCTGGAAAATGGCTTTGTTTTTCGGTATTCAATCTGGAATATTTTATAGTTTAATTACTTGGCTGGTCGAGTTCTTCAAGTTTAAAGAAATGTCAAATCAAGAAAGTGTTATTTTACTTACAGCCTTTACCGCCATGCAAATGGCTTTTAGTTTCATCATTCCAGCTGTCATGGACAAATTTGACAATAATAAGGTCTGGATCTATATCTGTTGCTTTTCAATGATTGGAGGAATGCTCCTATTAAGTAGCTATGATCGTTTAGAGATCTTTTTATTTGCGGTTTTACTCTTAGCTTTTAGTACCGGTGGATTATTTCCCATCGCTCTTTTGTTACCTTTAAAATTTGTCCATTCACCAGTAGAAGCCAGTGTTTGGACAAGTATGATTCAAGCATTCGGCTATATGATTGGCGGTATTGTTCCAATTCTGATTGGTGTATTAATCGACGCTACAGATAACTATCTCGTCTACTCGATTATTATAGGTATTCTGTTTATACTTGTGTTAAATATATTATTACCTAATAGGAAGGTGACCAATAAAAATGTCGGCTAACAGAAGTCTAGTCAATAAAACAATTTCCGAAATGATGATTTATGTCGAAAAAAACAAATTGACTATCGGTGATAAATTACCTAATGAAACTGAATTATCAAAAACATTGAAAGTTGGACGTTCGACTTTACGCGAAGCAGTAAAAATTTTATCTTTTTCAAATGTACTTGATGTGAGACATGGATCAGGAACATACATCAAAAATACTGCGACTTTAGCGTTCTCAAATACTCAACTATTAACGGTTAGAGAAATGTTAGAGGTCACAGCTGTTGAACTCATCATTAAGAATGGCTATCAAATAGAAGATATGTTGCAATTAAAGGAAATTCTCCATGAGCGAAACACTTTATTAGCAGAGGGGAAATTTTCTGCTTATGTGACTGCTGATCTACAGTTTCACTATAAAATAATTGAAATGTCGCACAATCCTTTTTTAACCCGATGGTATCAAGAAATCCAAACTGATTTAAGCACCTATTTGAGTACTCAGATTTTACATTTGGAATCTTATTCAGATAATACTTTACTGCACAATGAACTTTATCAAGCAATCCTCGATTTAGACAGTCCTACTGCCATCGAAAAAATCAAAATAAACAATCACACCTCGTGACCAGTATTTTATTCCATTAAAAAAGGCAATCCAATTTAAGGATTGCCTTTTTAGGACTTCAGACTTCTTCTCAGAGTTATCAAATTACTTGTTATGATAATAAAAATTCCCAAAATACTATACATCGTCACTTCTTCGCCTAATAATAAAACACTAAAAATCATACTGACCGCTGGTTTAGAAAAGAATATAAGATGAGCAACTTCCGGATACCTGCGTTGACAAATAAAATAGAGAAAAAAACCACCGGCTGTTACGATGATACTCAAAAAAAGCAATGAAGGAATATTTTCCCAATCAACCCCTGTCAGCATACGCAAATTAAAATACTCAAATATCTTTGAGTAAGGTGACAATTTATGACTAATTGTTACTATTCCATAGAGCTCAAAAGCCCCAAGAATAAATGTATAAGCTGTATTCGTCAAAGTGGAATTAGTTGTACCTATCCTTATATTTAACCAGCTATATATGCCAAATAACATCGAAGCTGCTATAGCATAGAATATTCCGATAAAATTATTAGTTACTGCTGGAATCACGATAAAGCTTAATCCAATAAGCGACGGTAGCATAACAAGCAACGAACGAAAAGAAATATTTCCTGAAAGAGCATCAACGACTCGTGCAAATAATGGATTCAGACTGAAAACCACCGCTACAAAAAAAGCATTGCTTTGTTCGATTGCCAATTGGTAAAAAGTCATACTTAATACAATAAATAGAAAAGCTAAGGCGAGTATTCTTGGTAAGCTCTTCAAAGCAATTTTCTTTTGTTTTGTTAGGCTTAATAAAAATAGCCCTCCAATCAAAAAACGCCAAAAATTCAATTGAAGACCACTTATGGTAGCGTGGCCAATCAATTTTAAGGTTACTTCAGTCGAACTAACAATCAAAGTGGTTAGAAAAATTAGTAAATAATTTGTTGATTGCTTCTTCATACCGCTCTATATAAGATATGCATATCAGAAAGTGTCCCGTCTTTTAAACGAAATCCAGCTGGAACCGTACCAATAATAGAAAAATCATTCTTTATATACGTATGGAGTGCTGCTAAATTACTAGCGACTACTGCATTGAATTGAAGACCACTAAAACCTAGATGAGCAGCTTGTTTGATAGATTGAGCAACTAATGCGCTAAAGCCACCTTTACCGCGTGCTGATTTATCTATGCAATAACTAGCATTTCCAATATGACTGCATCGCCCGATATTATTCGGATGCATTACAAAATACCCTACATACTTTCCATTATAAAACATACATGTCACTGCACTTTGCTCTACTAACATTTTTTCAAAATCGGCTGCAGAATAAAATACTTCTCCTGGAAATGCGACACCATCTTCTAATATTTCATTCCACGTTTGTGTCATCTCTTCTAAATATAATCGTTCATATTTTTCAAAAGTTATTTTCAAAACATTTCACTCCTATCTGTGATACGATAATATCAACATATCGAAAGCAAATATAGGCGATTTTACGCTGTTTTATGTAAAAAAATCGCCAAAGGAGTTTCTATGAATTCTTATCACGAAAAAAATACCTATAACGATTTACTTTTTCCTTTTGAAATCTATACGATAACTTCTGATGGCGTTCGCCCAGCAGGTAGGGGGTTTGGTGATACCCATTGGCATGAAGAATTACAATTTACAATTGTCAAACACGGAAAAATCCAAGCGAAAGTTAATGGCGAAGACTATCTTCTAACTGAAGGCGATGTGATTTTTATCAATACCGACGTATTACATCAAATGACTGACTTAGAAAAAAATAGCAGCTATATCAGCATCAATTTTCCAGCTGGACTATTAGCTTTTTTTCCAAATAGTCGGATGGAAAAAGATTTTGTAGATCCCTATTTAGGTTTTTCACATTTTCCAGCTAGGATTTTTAAGCAACAAAATCAGGAATACCATGACATAAGAAATATCTTAAAAGAAATCGAACAACTTTATTTCAAACAAAATTCTCAGACCTGGCAATATCAGCTTTCAATTCTACTGTGTCAACTATGGTTAAGTGTTATTGAAACCATTTCTGTTGATACCTTAAAAAAGATGACTGAAAAAGGACATAAATACGAACGAGCGTTGACTATGATTCAATATATTCATAAAAATTATCACGAACAAATTCAATCACAGGACATTGCAGATAGTACCAACATCAGTATTTCAGAATCAACTAGGATCTTTAAAAAATTTACTGGCCAAACACCTTATCGTTTTTTAATCGATTATCGTTTATACCGAGCAAGTTTACTGTTAGAAAACAGCCCTCTAAATATTACGGAAATAGCCTTAGCCTGTGGATTCTTAGATACAAGCCTGTTCATTCAATCCTTTAAGAAAAAATATCACACAACACCTAAGAAATATCAGCAAGTTAGATTGCAAGGATAGCTAGTCAAACTAAAAACTCTTAAACCATAGATATTTGTCTATGGTTTAAGAGTTTCTAATTTATGAATTACTTAAAAATAAATTTCGTTTAGGTAATATTGCTACTACTGCAACTACGACCATCACGGATAATAATCGATCCAAATAATCGGTTCCAGTCTGAACTAAAATAACACTCATCGTTTGAGTCATGCCTAATCCGTTTAATACTTGAACGATCAGGCTTGAACCTGACGAGGTAATTCCGCCAAATAAATAAACTGTAATAAATGAGGATACTAATGTGCCCGGAAATGAAAGTAAAAATGCTAAGCCGGGAATTTTCCACGATCCTTTTTTGATCAACTTTCCTTTTAATAAAAATCCTGCGAGTAAACCGGTAACAATTTGTACCGGTGAATAATATAAAGAGAAAATATCTGTCGTGATCCCACTTAATAAACCACTTAAAAGTCCTGTAACAAGACCCACGATTGGGCCACCGATCGCTCCTGCAAATATCGTCCCGATACTATCAAGATAAATCGATAATCGTAAAAACAAAGCGATCGATCCTCCTAAAAAATTGATCCCGATACATAGGGCCATCATCGTTACGATTCTAACATTTATTTTTGGATTATTCGTAGTGCGTTTCATCTATCATCATCCCATCTGAAGTTTTTCTAAATCTGATTCGATCGTTTCTTTTTGTGCATTTAAAAGAACGGTCAAAAACTTCGTGAAGAACTGACGAGAATCGACAGCTGTTAAAATTTTACTATTTGGTGCTTTTTGCCAAAACTGATGACGATCAACTAATGTCTGACCTAAACTGATTCCTTGGGTCTCTACAACTGTATAACTTTCAAACCCTTGACAAAGAGAATCATCGATAAAGTAGGCCACGGCTAATGGGTCATTGATGACACAGCCCAAAATACGTTCCTGTTTCCAATGAAAATCAAAATAAAATCGTGTAATTGCTGCTAAAAACTGTCCCACTTCAGGATTCATTTGACAACAATATTCAAGAATCGTTGGTGTAAAAACAATTTCTCTCGTAACGTCGAGCCCTACCATTTCGATCAACTGGCCAAGTTTTTCAAATACTACGGCTGCCGCATCTGGATCACACCAATAGTTATACTCGCCAACTGGTGAACAGTTTCCATGACTTTTATATGCGCCGCCCATCGTTACAAAGCGCACCATATTTTTTCCTAACGACTCATTCAACAACAATGCTTGCGCAATATTCGTCAATGGTCCTAGCGCAATAACAGAAATTTCTGTTGGTTCACTAAACGTTTGAGCTAAATATTTTGCGGCAGATAACTGTTCCACAGCTTTGCCACTGTGAATCAAAATATCAGATTCGCCCAAACCATCGATTCCATGAGTGTCCTGCGCACTGACAAAATCACGTTTGAGCGGCTGTTCAGCCCCCTGAAAAATCGGGATATCCAAACGATCCAGCCGTTCTAAACATTTGATTACATTTTTTGAACCCAGCTCAACCGGAACATTTCCGCAAACATTAGTAATTGCTACTACTTCAATCTCTGGCGATTGAATCGCTAACAAGAGCGCTAACATATCATCAATGCCAGGATCACAATCAATAATTACTTTTCGCATTATTTCCAACCTCCAATCTATGAGAGATACTTAGTTTTTTTACCTGGGAAGTTTACGAACCAGTCCAAGACATTGTCTTGATTTAAATGCACGTTGTTAGTATACCATTTTGAAGGGTCTTGTAAATATTAGAATGTTAGCCTAGTTACAAATAAAAAAAAGTAGCCTGAATTAAAAATCAGACTACTTTTCCAATTTAAGATAACAAAAAACGATTATTTACTAGTTTAATTTTGAGATTATTTCTCTCATTTTTTGTTCTGCTTCTACAGGTAATGCATTATAACCATTATTTTCAACATTCATTTTCAAAATGAATGCGAGTCTATTTTTCATGCTTTGTTTTAGTTTATTCGCATAGATTGGATCATCAAAATCGGGCAAATGACCTTCAAATGGCAAATAACTGATTGATTCAATTGTTCCGAATGGACGAAACGCAGCTTGACCTTCAACTACTTTTTCAATACTAGTTAATGTATCCAAAGGCGTCACTTTTTTTCCATTGAAATAGCCAGTATTTAAAATGTAGCAATCCGTTTTTTGACTTATGAATAAGTTGATAAAATCTGAATAATCTTCTTTCAAAGGGTAGCTTCTAAATGGATTTGCAAATGGTTCAATTACCAAGTCATTCGCATCATCATCTACTACGATATTTTCTGCAGAAGATCGCTTAGTAGCCAGAGTTGCACCAAAGACCGCTGCTAAAACAGGATCATTGATTTTAATCATAGGGGGCAAAGATTCATCTTTCATTATCCAATATACTGCATCAATTTTTTCTTTTAAATGATCTACTCTATTCGGAGTTGAGAATCTAGATTTTACTGTTCTACCATTCCCATTACGTATATCTTCAGTAACCAAAATCTTATTCCCAAATTCGTCTAATGTAACCCCAACATTTTGACAGGTCAAATAATATTTGATAGCCTCACTTCCCATTGGGTAATCCTGTGTCTTATCAAAATAGGATGGTTCCAAGGCTGTAGTCATACCATTTTCTTTTGATATAACAAATGCATCATCGTGTAAGACCACCATATCATATTTATCATTGTGATTTGCTAATGTGATCGTTGATTTTCCAGAACCTGAAAGACCAAAAGCTGCCATAGTATAAGCAGAATCCTTAAATCGATATTGTTTCATTCCACCATGGCATGAGATAAATCCATTTCTATGAGCAACTCCCCAAGCCAACGTCAACGTCGCTTTTTTAAATTCTCCAAAATAGCGTAATCCCAATATTGCTGCTACATTATGCTGAGGATCAAAAATGACTAATCCAAATGGATAGTCTGGATGTGTCCATTCAGGATCACCATAAATATAAAGCTCATTCTCAGAAAATTTATTCGAATTAGTGTATCTATTTTGGAAATCTTTATTTAGAAATTGAAAGTTTAACATATACGAATATAAAGTAGATTCAAAGTTTTTAGGTAACATAATATGCGCTTTTAGCATAAATGATTCGTCTAGCCCAACAATAACTTCACTAGAATAATATTTTTTCAATCCACCTAAGTACATAGCTTCTCTTAAAATTTTGGCCAATTCTTTATTGTCTACATTTGGTTGTCCTATAATCTTTCGTGCGGCAGAGGTCCTCCCTACCACAGATCCATTATTGTTAACTAAAACCTTTGAATTTTTTGGTAAATCCAATGCCTCATAATTAAATACAGGGATATCTGTTATAATCGTTCCCGAAGTTTTAACTGCCAAGTTATATGCTTCCTCAACTGAATTAACCTGGTGAACATTATTGCCATAAAAATTTGATTCAATAATTGCGCGAAAATCAGAAAATTTATTATTATGTTTAGACATTTGACTATTGGTTAATTTTTGAATGCTGCTCATATAAACCGCTCCCTAATTTGCAATGTATTTCTCAAATAAAAAAATCATCTAGTTTTAAATTTCTATAGATTTTATAATTCGGATCCTTTGGATAAAACATAATGTCTCTAGTTCTTTTTTTACCAAAAGTAATTGGGTAAGTTCTGTATTTAACACATCTAGTAGTAAGTAGCCATAACCATTTTTTTGCTTATTAATGATACGGTCAAACTTCAAATTTTTAGCCATCGCAGTGGATAAAATCACCGTTAAATCTTCCTTTTGAAGGGTATAAAAAACTGTAAGTCTAAAAGGGGTAGAAAAGCGATCAGTAACATTAGGAAAATTAATGGCATTCTCCGTGATACCGTATAATAGAAATTGTTCCATTTGCTTTAATGCTTGTTTTTCACCGCCCTTTCTAGCTTCTACAGTACTTCCTCCGAGGTGTGGGATCATCCAGACGTTATCAACATCAACCAACTCATTAACTGGAAAATCCGTAATATACGTTTGTATCTCTCTATTTCTTATAAATTTTAATAGTGCTTTATTATCCACAATCTCAGCACGTCCAAAATTAATCAAAATACAATTTTTTTTCGCATGACTCAGTAAATAATCATCTACAAGCCCGATGGTATCATTATTTAATGGAATAACTATAATTACAAAATCAGATTCTTTAAAAATATGGCGTAGTTTTACTCTAGTAGTATAGCTATTTTCTAGGTTCTCATTTCTATCATAAGCCAGTACGTTCATATTTAAACTATGGCAAATCTTGGCAAGTTCGCTTCCAACACTTCCTAATCCTAAAATTCCAACAGTTTTTCCTTTTAATTCATGACCTATATATGGACCTCGTCTTTGTTCTGAAGCTAATTGTAAAGAATCATATTCTTCTAATGTCGCATGGACTTCATTAATCATAGTATTTGCAGAAAGAATCGGTCTCTGGGACAAAAGCATTGTTAAAATGATCAATTCTGTAACTGAAGATTTATTGATTCCAGGGGTATTCATAACAACTGTTCCATTATTTGTAGATTTCTCGATATCAATAGTATCCACACCTATCCCTGATCTAACGATGCAAAGGAGCTCTTCGTTGATTACCTCTTCATCTATCTTACTAGAGTTAACAATAATTCCATCAATATTTTTTGTCCCAACTTTTAGATAATCCTTATTTATCTCTTCTGAAAATCTATCTTTCAAAAATATATTGTACATGTCTTCACCTCTAAAATTTAATCAGCAAAACTACCCTTTCTATTCTAAAGTCAAGGATAACCTTTAGTAATCGCATATTCATCCCATATACCCGGTTCAGAATTTCCACATCGATAAATAATTCCCTTTTCAATCTTGTAGCATACAACATAAATAATTTCTGCTTGATTTTTAAATTTTTCGTGTATATCATTTAGCGTCTGTAAACTGCCTTCGACATCTATAAAGATTGGCATAAGACCTTGTAGTGTTTCTAGATATATTTTTATAAATTTAAAATCGCTGATAGTGGTTTCTCCTAGTAATTGTTCTTCGGACGTTTTTTTTACCTCTATTTCGCCTTTATAAAAAGGAGTCATCAATTTTATTAAATTTTCATGTTCACTGTCTTCTATAGGATCATCTAAATATTGAAAAAAAGCTAAACTACTTTCAATTCCATACATTTCTTGAACCTTCTTAAATGCTTCGCGCTTAGTTTTCATTTTGGACAATCCTTTCTAAATATATTTATAAGTTACTCTAATTAATAGATTTATCTATTTATTTCATTAAGAAATGCTTTCAAGACAAGTACATCAAAGAAATCTTTTTGAGCATATGTCTCTAATGTGTATTGAACAGCCAAACTTGATATATAATCATTTTGCCTCATATAGAATTCATATAATCTTTTTAACATATCTAACTGATCTTTAGCATCCATCATTTCCACTCCTCACCCATAAACTGATATTACGCAGTGATTAGAATTACTAACTTCTTATGGTGCCAAATAGTCAACATTCCCTAATATGATTAATTCATCGTCTTGATATCTTTCTAACCAGTCATGAAGTCCATTATATTTATTTGTAGCTACCAAACCTTTTATATGCTCAGTTTTATCAATTCCTAATTCAACCAACAATATTTCTCCAGAGGAAGTCCTAATAACATCATGGAATTTAATTTCTTTATTATTTGCATCTTTCACAAATTTTTTACGGAATGTATAATCTGGATAATTATCGACCATACTTTCATTTTTTTTCAAATCTTTAAATAATTGCACGGCTGTAAATAAGTCCATTTGCAATTCATTTTGAATGAATTCAACAGTAAAGGCTGCTTCTTGATTGATTTCTTCAAAATGCATTTTCTGAAATTGCATAGTTTTAAATTGTTCTGCTGAGTACGGCACACTTCCCATAATTTTCTCCTCTTTCCTGTGATCATTAGAAGTCGACCACTTTTATTGGTTCAATTTTATGACGAAATAAATTTTCTATATTAAAGTAAACCAACATACTTTTCTCTTTGACTTCTAGGGATAAACACTCTTATTTCACTATCATTGAATCCTGACTGTACGGTTTTTCCGTCAAATAGAATAGGCTTTTTTAAAAAATTTGGATTTCTAATAATTATAGTTAGAGCTTCTTCCAATGATAGCTCATTCAATTCAGCATTCTGACCAGATCTACTTAATAGATCATCTAACCCATTCTCAGTATATTTGAGTAAATTTTTCAAATCTTTTAGATTGAATGGGTGTCTATTTACTCGAACTTCAAAATAATCGATATTATTCATCTTTAGCCACTCAACAGCTTTACGACTTCGTAAATTACTTGATTCAGTATAAATTATTACCATTAAGCATCATCCTTAAATAATGGGAGTAGTTACTCAATCTCGGTGCAAGCTCCGTTTATTTCTTTCATATTTTTAAGCACTTCGTCAAAAATTTTTTCTAATTGAACGACTGTTATTTCTTTATTAAAAAAAAATGAATTGAATTCAATATCCTCTTCTGCCAATTTGTATTCAACTTCAATAAGTCCAAAATCCTCTTTTTCAATGTCCAAAATATCACCTTCATATTATTAGTAATAATTACTTTTAAAAAATAAAAAAAAGGCAGCTTACAAATCGTATTTGTAAGCTGCCTTTTATGTTACAGATTCCTTTGTCGAAATAAATTTAACACATTTAGAAAGTAATATTTCTAAAGCAGTATCTAAGCAAAAGATACTAAAAAGCTTAATTTATTAAAGTTTGTGTGTTAAAATATATGCATTACGGCAAATGCTGTAACTAAGGGGAGTTTACTCATTGACGTGATTGTGACGTTCAATGTGACGATAAAATTTTCATGACCCTCTAACGGATTGCCGTCCTTAGTAGGCTAGAAATTTTATCGGTCTCCTTTTATAAATTTGGTAAAAAATTAATCGCGTTTTGCTTTTATTTTAAAATACGATAACATAATGTATATTGCAAAACAAGAATTATTTTATAATACATATAACAAATCCCCCCTCGTTAAAATAACGTTTATAATATAATTGGTTTATGCATATATTATATCATGAATAAATTACGCACACAAATTATTTAATAACATTAATGCCTATTTTTAATTGAACATGTTCATTTTTAGTGGGAAATTATTCTTGCACGCTTTTTGAAATAGCTTAATCCAGAGCTTTTTTTATTTCCCAATATTTAAAAGTCATTTATCTTCAATAATATTGATGATTTAAGGATTATATTTATTATTTTTATTCAACTCTTAATAGTGTATAATTTTATTATCAGTTAATGATACTGAAATAATTGGTATAGGTGATTTTTATGACCGTAAAAGGAAAAATTGTTGAAACTTTGAATAATAAAAAACACGTAGTTTTTAGATTTGAACGAGGAAATAATTTTCATGCTGATACTTTAATCGATGAAATGTCAGGTGATAAAAATTGGATACATGTTGGTCGCACTGGGACAGAACATTCTCGTCTTATCAATCTAACTATGTGTCAGAGAATTGTGATTGAAAATTAATCAGACTATTTATTAAAGACAAAAGACCTTAAACATGCTTCTAATGTTTAAGGTCTTTTGTCTTTAAACTGTTTATTTTTTTATTTCTTATTATAAACTGGAAAATTACTTGATTCCCCATAATTATCAATCGCTTTGATCGCATTCAACGTCTCAATATCAGCTTTTTCTAATTGAAAATCTAATTCACCATTTGCTTTGATATGTTCTTTATTTGCTGATTTTGGCAAAGGTAATAATCCTAATTCAATACAGTAACGAATAGCTAATTGTGGAACACTGACGTCATATTTTTCAGCCATTTTCTTTAATTCAGGATTTTTTAATAATTCACCATGTCCAACTGGAGAATAAGCTTCTATTAGAATATCTTTTTCTTTACAATATTCGATCAGATCAAAAGGCACATTAGAAATATGAGCTAAGATTTGATTGACCGCGGGTTTTATCGTAGCATGATCCAAGATGTTTTTTACGTCATATTGATTAAAGTTTGACAGTCCGATAGCTTTAACTTTACCAGCTTTTTGGGCATCTTCTAACGCCTTCCATGCTTCAACATTTCCAGTATCGTAATTTGCTTCTCTGAATTCCGCCCATGGTTGTGGTGCATGGATGATCATTAAGTCAATGCTGTCTAACCCTAGTTTTTCTAATGATTCATCGATAGAATGTGCAGTTGTTTCATAAGTTTTATGTTCCGCAGCTACTTTACTGGTTAGAAAAATTTCAGAACGTTTAATTCCAGAAGTCCGTATGGCTTCACCGACCCCACGCTCATTTTCATATGCTTGTGCGGTATCAATATGACGGTATCCGATTTCAAGTGCGTCTTGCACTGCTTGAACAACCGCTTCGTCATCGATCATCCAGGTCCCGAATCCCACCTTAGGAATGTTGATACCACTATTTAATTGATATTTTTCTTGTAAAATCATTTTAATTTTCTCCTCTCATTACGCCTAACTAATTTTTATTACGCTAGCCATGCCCCACAATCGTATGTGGAAGATAAGGTTCTTCTAAATAAGCGATATCTGTCGGACTAAGCTCGAAAGCTACAGCCTCAACTGCATTTTCAATATGTCTCATTTTTGTTGCCCCGACCACTGGTGCAGCAACTGGTTGTTTTTGTAAAAGCCAACTTAAAGCAATATTCACTCGATTTGTCTCATATTTATTCGCCATTTCCGCCACTCGATCAATGATGAGTTGATCCTGGTCAGCAGTCAAATCATATTTATTTTTTTGTATATAGTCCGTTTGACTGCGCGTTGTTGTTTCGGTTTTATCTCTAATCAATCTTCCTGAAGCTAATGGACTATACGGTGTCAAGGCAATTTTTTCTGAAAGACAATATGGGATCATTTCTCGCTCTTCTTCTCGATAGATAAGATTCAAATGATTTTGCATGGAGACAAATTTTGTCCAACCATTTTTTTCAGCAATCGTATTTGCTTGTTGGAACTGATAAGCAAACATCGATGAAGAACCGATGTAACGGGCTTTACCACTTTTTACGACATCATGAAGTGCTTCCATGGTTTCCTCGATTGGCGTATTGTAATCCCAGCGATGAATGATGTACAAATCAACATAATCTGTCTGAAGTCTTGCTAAACTTTGATCTATTTGAGCCATGATCGCTTTTCGAGACAAACCTTGTCCATTAGGACCCTCAAACATTTTTTGCTGAACCTTGGTTGCCAAAACAATTTCATCTCTTTTAGCATAATCTTTTAAAGCTTTTCCTACTATTTCTTCACTTCGACCGAGAGAATAAACGTTAGCAGTATCAAAAAAATTGATCCCTAGTTCGAGTGCTTTTTTTATCAGTGGGCGGCTGTCCTCTTCTTCCAAGACCCACTTATGAATCCAGTTTTTAGGATCACCAAAGCCCATTGATCCTAAGCAGATCCGCGATACATCCAATCCAGTATTCCCTAATTTCGTATACTCCATGATCGTCTCCTCTCGATATTAAAGCTTCTTGATCTAAATCTTAAATGCTGTATTTTTAGAATTCAAATTAAAGAAATTTATTCAAATAGCTCTTTTGCTAGTGAAAAAGCACTCCATGCTTTCGGCCATCCAACATAAAAAGCTAGCTGGGTGATCAACTCCACCACTTCTTCTTTTGTGACACCATTTTGTTTAGCAATTTTCAAATGGGCTTCAAGTTGTGGTGCACCCATAGCTAAGAGTGCAGAACAAGTGATCATGCTTCGATCATGAGCAGATAATTTTTCTTCGCGAGCCCAAACTTTACCAAATAAAACATCATCATTTAAAGCGGCGAATTGGGGTGCAAATTCTCCTAATTGTTCTCTTCCAGCTGTTTGTTTTTTCATGCTGATCTACTCCTCTTCCAATTTATCGTACACTTCATCGCTAACAGGTTCTAGCCATTCTGGAGTTCCTGCTGTAATTGCCAAATGTTCAAACCAACTATTTTTTGCTGCCCCATGCCAATGTTTTACACCATCGTGGGTCACGATTACATCGCCAACTTGGAGAAACTGCGCTTTTTTGCCTTCTTCTTGATACCAGCCTTCACCGCCAGTGACTAATAATAATTGATACCCATCAGGATGGATATGCCAATTATTACGACACCCTGGTTCAAACGTCACATTACCTACACCTACATTAATCTCTGGATCAGCAATCAATGTTTTCAAATAACTTTGTCCAATAAAATATTTAGCATAAGCATCATTTTTTTCACCACTCGGAAAGATAATTCCATTTTTTACTTCTTCATATTTTGCCATTTATTTTCATCCTTTCGTAGATCACTGATTAATATATTCTATCAACCAATTACTGATCGCTAAATCAGCTTTCTCGACCCGGGAGCCGCAGACCGGTAAACCTGTATGGACAAACGCTCCCGAACAATCTCTTTTTAAATCTTCAATACTTGAGCCCATAGCACTGCCCTCATGGGTACAAAATGGATAAATTACTTTGTCCTCCCAATCGTTAGCTTGGATAAAAGTTTTGATAATTTCAGGATAACTCCCCCACCAATTGGGAAAGCCTAAAAAAATTGTTTGAACTTTTTTTAAATCCAGAACTAACGGTCGATACTCGACTGCTTGAGCCTCTTTCTTCTCTAGCTTTGACTGTTTGAGTAAGCGATCATATTCTTTGGGGTAAGCCCGCTGGGGAATTAACTCAAACATGGGAACTTGCAATTGTTCATTGATTTTGAGTGCTAAAAATTTTGTATTCCCAACTAAAATCGTTTGTTTTTTCCCATGGATAAAATTCTCTCCTGATTTTGAGAAAAAAATAATAACTGTTTCCATGATTCCTCCTAAAAAAAGCGCCTTACAATGACTAAATCCATTGTAAGGCGCTCCGTACTATTCGTCTAATTCCTATTATCAATACCTCTATACCTGAAAAGCATGTTTGAATCGTTTGATCAGTTCCTGAACTAACGGGGTTTGAACTCTTTTTTTCCAAACTAAGGCACATTGTGTTTTTACTTCTGGATTCAAGGGTAGAAAAACGAGGTTTTCTGCTTGTCGATTATACAGCGCCCCTTCAATAGCAAAAGCTGCTCCTACTCGATTTTCGACTAAAGGTAATATATTGAACAGCAAATTATAATTTCCAATAATATTCAGCTCATTTAAAGTCATGCCTGACCAAGTGCATAAAAGTTCTTTTACTTCTTGACGATTTGAACATAAGAGCGGCATACCTTTGATATCTTCAGAAGTGATTTGATCATTTTGTGCAATGAATAATTCGTTGGAAACAACCACTCCCCATTTTTCTTCTCTCGGAAGTCTCAGCTGTTCTACTTCATTTAATATTACTGGCTCTAACAATACGGCTAAATCTAAAATACCTTTTTCTAATCGATCGACGATGTCATCGCTTGTACCAGTGACTAAGTTAAATTTGACTTGAGGATAGTCGCTGATCAATTCTTCGATCATCATTGCTACCGTGTCTGAATTATCTGCCTCGACACATCCGATTGAAAAATGTCCGCTTAATTGTTCATTTCTTCGATCAAAAAACGCTTGTTCTAATTTTTCATCTAAACTGAGGATTTCTTCCGCTCTTTCTTTTAAGAATAGACCATCAGCAGTTAAACTCAATTTATTTTTTTCGCGATTGAACACAGAGGTTCCAAGCATTTCTTCCAATTCTTTGATTTGCCTGCTCAATGTTGGCTGGGTGATATTCAATAATCTAGCCGCTTTAGAGATATTGCCTTCTTGAGCAACGGTCCAAAAATACCTTAAAAGCCGTGTTTCCATGCTGCACCTCTTATTCTGTTATTTTAGTACTGACTATCTATTTATCATATTTCTCTAAAACTAAATAATCAAGTGCGTTAACTTCTAATAACATAAAGAAACTGTAACGAATGAAGAATCCCTCGTTACAGTTTCTTTAGTTTTAATTTATCGTTAAATCTTCATCTAAAATAGTTCCTTTAACAACTAGATTCGTATCTCCGATCAGATACAACTCCGCTTCCTTGATCATCACTTTCAATTTTCCACCTAACACTTCGACATTGACTGGATTTTCATTGATCAATCCTTTTTTTGTTAATGCGTAGGCAGTTGAACCGGTCCCTGTCCCACAAGCTAGAGTGAAATCTTCAACACCACGCTCGTAAGTCCGTTCAATAACTGTTTGGTCAGCTAAAATATCATAAAAATTGACGTTCGCTCCTTTGGCAAAAGCACTATGATTTCTCAATTTACGGGCAAAATCAAAGATAGTCACAAGCTCAGTTCGTGCTAGATTTGGCAAGGCAACCACTAAATGTGGAATTCCAGGATCACCTAATTCAACATAATCAACAGTTACTTCCTGACCATCTAGCTCAATTTTTTTATCTGCTTCAAAAATCGTCGGTGAGTTTAATTGTACTCGATACGTTCGCTGATCAAGTCGTTCCGCTGGAACCGTTCCGGCGATGGTTTCAATCAGCATATATTCCTCAGCTAACCCTTGTTCATAGGCAAGTCGAGCCACACATCTTGCGCCATTTCCGCACATTTCAGCTTCTGATCCATCTGCATTGAAAAAACGAGCATAAAAATCGCCTTCGCCACGAGGTGCTTCGATCACGATCAATGTATCAGCACCGACTGAAACACGGCGTGTACAAACACGTAACGCAAATTTTGCCAATTCTTCACTTGAAAAACCGAAAGGCTGATTGTCAATCAAGATAAAATCATTGCCTGCACCTTGCATCTTATAAAAAGGTATTTCCATTTTCCCACCTCGTTCACTAACTTTTATTTTAAAGATTCTGGAATCACTTCATTTTGGATGATTTGATCTAAAGTCTGCCTTTTCACGATAACTTCTGCTTTACCGTTTTTTGCTAAAACAACCGCCGGAATTACTAGCTTATTATAATTACTGGCCATTGAATAGCCGTAAGCACCCGTAGAAAAAGTAGCAAAGATATCTCCTGATTCTATAGCTGGTAAGGCGATATCTTTCACTAAAATATCTGTGCTTTCACAAGCTTTCCCCGATATAGTAACGATTTCTTCATTTGCTTGATCGATTTTATTAGCCAAAACACCTGTGTATTCTGCTTCATAAAGACCTGGACGAATATTATCCGTCATCCCACCATCAATACTGACATATTTTCTTAATCCAGGTAATTCTTTGATCGCGCCGATTGTATGCAGACTGATTCCCGCTTCAGCCACAATACTACGACCTGGCTCGATCACAATTGCTGGTTGCGGATAATTTTCTTGCTCACAAAAAGCCAACACTTTATCCATCATTGGATCTGTAAAATAATTAAAGGGTTTAGGTTGATCTGCATCTGTATATTTGACACCAAAACCACCGCCAAAGTTCAATTCTTTGATCGTATAATCAAAACGTTCTTGAACCAGTTTTACCAAATCTAAGGCAATATCTACCGCTGCTAGATGGGCTAGATGATCAAATAATTGACTACCTACGTGAAAATGAAACCCTAAAAAATGAACTTCTGGTATCTTGATTGCTTGTTCGATTTGTGGAAATAAAATGGATTCATCGATGGGAATCCCAAATTTTGAATCTTTTTGACCAGTAGAGATGAACGAATGTGTCGTTACATTCACTTCTGGTGTAATCCGGAATAAAATATCGACGGTCTTTTGTTTTTCTTTTGCGATTGCCGCGATCAAGCCAACTTCTTGTAAACTATCCACGATGATTCGACCCACACCATAATCGATCGCCAACTCTAATTCTTCGATCGATTTATTATTTCCATTCATTTCGATCCGTTCTGCTGGAAAATCGGCTTTGATCGCCGTATACAATTCTCCATCAGAGACAACATCTAAAGAAAAACCTTGCTGCTCAACAATTTTTAACATCGCTAATGTTGAAAAAGCTTTACTAGCGAATGCCACACGAGCATTCTTATATTTTTGAACAAAATTCTTTTGTAACTCATGACATTTTTCTTCAATCTGTGTTTGAGAAAATACATAAAGTGGTGTACCAAATTCTTTTGCCAGTGCTACTGTGTCACAGCCAGCCCAAATTAAATGTCCGTTGTTTGTTTCAAATTCCATGTTTAGCCTCCTACGCTTCATTTAAACCAGCGATCAAATTGATATACGTTTGAACGCCAAGTAATAAATTCACTTCATCAAATTTCATTTTTCCGCTATGCAACGGGTACGTATAGCCTTTCTCTTCATCACGGATACCTAGGAAGAAAAACATTCCCGGAATTTCTTGCTGATACCAAGAAAAATCTTCAGCAATTAAATAAGGCGGCGTTTCAACATAATAATCGGACGCCACTTTTTCTAACACCCGAACCATTGCAGGATCATTATCAACAACGCGATACATATGATTGAAATCTACGATCGCCTCACAGCCATAACCTTTAGCAATTTCCCCCGCTAATAATTCCACACGACGAACGACTTCATCATAAACACGATCATCAAAAGCTCGCATAGTTCCGTGAAGAACCACTTCTTTTGCAACGATATTCATCGCCTCTCCACCATGGATCGTTCCAAAGGTTAAAACGACATTATCCAGCGGACTGATATTTCTTGCTAAAATACTATTTAAACCAGTGATGACACCGCCAGCCGCCACGATCGCATCTTCACCTAGCTGTGGCTGTGCACCATGAGTGCTCACACCTTTGATCGTGATCGTTACTTCGGCATTTCGCGCCATCATAGCTCCAGGACGGCAAGAAATTTTTCCTGCAGGAAGATCTGGGAATACATGGAGACCCACGATTTGTTCAACCCCTAGTTTTTGTAAAATACCTTCCTTCATAATTAATTCAGCGCCCCCGGGCCCTTCTTCTGCTGGTTGGAAAACAAAAACAAGTGTCCCCTGAATTTTTTCAGGATGCTGATGCAAATACGCAAGAAAGCCTAATACAGTAGCCATATGACCATCATGACCGCATGCATGCATTTTTCCTGGTGTTTTTGAAGCAAAATCATAATCAGTTTGTTCTTCTACCGGCAATGCATCGATATCGGTTCTAAAAGCTAACGTCTTGCCAGGTTTATTGCCACGTAATACAGCAATCGTTCCTGTGCCCAAGACTTCATATGTTTCTGTTATACCAAATGAAACCAGTTTTTCACGTATATATGCGGCCGTTTGATATTCTTTTAATCCAAGTTCAGGGATTTGATGCAATTCACGCCGCATCGTCGTAACTAATCCTTCTAATTCTTTGACTTCTGAATCGATCATGTATTCCACTCATTTCCTATATATATTCTGAGAATAGTGCTCTTTAGATTAAAATCTAATTGAGAGTTTCTCATATTATAGTACAGAAACGAGTTACGGTCATTAATTTCTTGCTTTATTTGTTAATAAGCTGAAAAAATGATTAAATCAATAGCTTTCTGGTGCTTTATTTACTAATTTATTTTTATCATGATTTCTCCACCAAGAAGAAAGGATTGAACCTGAAATGTTATGCCAGATTGAAAAAATAGTAGAAGCAATCGCCGCTTGCGGTATAAAAAATTTCATAGCTAAGGTTGCACCCAAGGCGGAGTCTTGCATCCCAACTTCAAACGTGATGGCTTTTTGTTGTCGTAAGTTTAAATGGGTCGACTTAGCAAATACAAAGCCTAACAAATAGCCAAAAAGATTATGCAGCATAACCACTGGGATAATTAACAGACTAGCTTTATTTGTAAACTGAGCATGATTTACAGAGAAAACTGCACAGATAATCGCAAGTATTGCTACTTGAGAAATCAAAGGTGTTACGTGGTTTACTTTTTCGACCTTTTTACCAAATAGCGTATGAACTAAAACACCTAGTAACACTGGGATCAAAACGATTTTTAGTGTATTTAAGAACATGGATAAAGCTGGGACCTCGACGTATTTTCCGGCTAAGGTTGAGACTAATAATGGAATCATGACCGGTGCTAAAATAGTCGATAATAATCCAATCGAAACGTCTAAGGCAACATCACCACCCGCTAAAAAGGCCATCACATTGGAAGAAGTTCCTGAAGGACAAGACCCAACTAATATTACTCCTACAGCCGCTGCTCCTTGCAAATGAAAAAGATGGACTAAAAGAAATGCCATTCCCGGCATAATGATATAGTGGGCTACCGTCCCTAAAATAACCGGAACAGGATGCTTCCCGATTCGTTTAAAATCTCCTACATTCAAACTTAATCCCATTCCGAAAAGAACAACCATCAATAAAATCGATGTGTGTGGTGCAATTGATAGTCCTAAAGATGGGGAAAAATATGAAAATAAAGCCATAATAATTACCAATACCGTAAAGTTTTTTGATATAAATTTTGTCAATGTTTCAAGTGTTCTCATTTGAATTCCCCTTTTCTTACATTTAATTTAAAACATAAAAAAGCATCCCACTGTGGAAATGGGATGCTTGCTGAATCCCATTTTCAAAAGCAAATAGGACTCTAACGATGTAAAAAATCTACTCGTTCTAAGTCCTGATCTTAATAATTAAAATGACGACAGTTGTTAGTTGCTTTTGATTCATAATAGGGACCCCTTATTTTTGAGATTAAAAATAAAATGTTTCTCAATTAAATGTTTCTCATAATATAAAACTGCTTTATTAGATTGTCAATCATTTTTTGAAATTTTCTGAAAATTAACTTTAAGAGTAATCCGCTCATTTATTATGGCCTTTTATTGAAAATATCATGAGATTTACGTTGGCTTTCATTAACAATTGCGCTATAATTCTAATATTAAAAACCTTTTTAGCGTTTTTTAAAATAATTATGAATGAAGGAGTTGATTTCCTTGAGTATATTCGAAGGATCTGGTGTCGCTTTAGTTACCCCTATGAAAGCAGATGGTGCGGTGGATTATAAGAAATTGGATGAATTAGTTGAATGGCAAATCAGCGAAGGAACCGATGCAATCATTGCTTGTGGAACGACTGGTGAAGCCTCCACTCTTTCCAATGATGAACACATTTCTGTAATTGAAGCAGTGGTCAAAAAAGTCGCAGGTCGTATTCCTGTTATTGCAGGAACCGGAGTTAACGATACTCGCCATGCGATTAAATTATCCACCGGTGCACAACGCGTTGGTGCAGATGCACTATTAGTTGTCACCCCTTATTATAATAAAGCTTCTGACGAAGGATTATTTTTACACTATCAAGCAATTGCTAATAGTGTCGAAGTGCCGATTATTTTATATTCCGTCGCTTCACGGACAAATATGAATATTACCCCGCAAATGGTCAAACGATTGGCTGAAATTCCAAATATCGTCGGTATCAAAGAAGCTAGTGGTGATATCTCGCAAATTGCTGCAATCGCACAGCTAATGCCTGCTGATTTTGCCATTTATTCTGGTAATGATGATCAAGTATTACCGATCATGGCTTTGGGTGGTCGTGGAACCATTTCAACGATTGCTAATATTGCACCAAAACAAACACATGAATTAACGGCAGCAGCTTTAACAGGCGATTTTATTACAGCGAAAAAACTTCAATTAGCGCAAATCCAATTGATTCACGCACTTTTCTGTGAAGTCAATCCAATTCCAGTCAAAACAGCTGTCAGCTTACTTGGAAAATTTGATGTTCATTTTAGATTGCCGCTTTCGCCTGCCAAAGCTGAAACAGTGGAACGCTTGAAAAAAGAAATGTCAGCTTACGGGTTGGAGGTCTAATATGTTAAACGTGATTTTAAGCGGTGCAAACGGACGAATGGGCAAAGTATTGCAAACGTTAATTGCTCAACAAACCGAAATGCAAGTTGTTGCTGGGATTGATCGTGAAGCTTTTGAAGCAAACTTCCCTACCTATCAAACATTTGCTGACTGTCGTGAATCCGCAGATGTCGTAATTGATTTTTCTCATTACAGCGCAGTCCCAGACGTTTTAACGTATTGTGTCGATCATAAATTACCGGTCGTGATTGCAACAACTGGTTTAACTGATGAAGTAAAGACACAATTAATTTCTGCCAGCAAAGAAACAGCTGTCTTCTTTTCAGCTAATATGTCGATTGGAATCAATCTCTTAGCTAAAGCGATTCGTGAAATCACACCGTTATTAGAGGATGAATTCAATATCGAAATTGTAGAAAAACATCATAATCAAAAGAAAGATGCTCCCAGTGGAACGGCTCTTTTATTAGCGGATGCTGTCAATGATGCAGTGGAAGAACCAAAAACCTATATCTATGGGCGCCATGGCAACGACTTAGAAAATCCTCTTTCTGAATTAGGGATCCACGCAGTCCGTGGCGGCACGATTCCTGGAGAGCATACCGTGATTTATGCTGGTCCAGATGAAGTGATTGAATTAAATCATTTGGCATTATCCCGTGATATTTTTGCTAGCGGTGCTGTCAAAGCGGCAAAATATGTCAGCCAAAAAGCAATTGGTTTATTCGATATGGAAAAACTAATCAACGAGAAATAAAACCCATAGCCATTTTTAAATAAATATAGCAATTCGCTATGCTATAAGATAGGAGAAATTTTATGACGTTAACAGATCCATATGAGATTGCAAAATATATTAAAGATGCTGAAAAAACAACGCCAGTCAAAGCCTATGTGCAAGGTGATCTGAGCGATGTTAAAAAAGAGAATATTCAATTTTTTGGTCAAGGTGATTCTTGGATCCTAATTGGTGAAAGCCAAGCGGTCAATGAATTATTAAACGAACAAGCAGCAAAAATCAACGCTGTTCATTTAGAAAACGACCGTCGTAACTCTGCGATTCCAATGCTGGATATCACAAATATCAATGCGCGTATTGAACCCGGCGCAATGATTCGTGACCGCGTTTCGATTGGTGACAAAGCAGTGATCATGATGGGCGCAGTCATTAACATCGGTGCTTCGATCGGTGAAGAAACAATGATCGATATGGGTGCGATTCTGGGTGCTCGAGCAACAGTTGGAAAACGTGCGCATATCGGTGCTGGTTCTGTGTTAGCTGGTGTTTTAGAGCCACCTAGTGCTTCACCAGTTATCGTGGAAGATAATGTTTTGATCGGTGCCAATGCCGTTGTTTTAGAAGGTGTTCATATTGGAAAAGATGCGGTGGTTGCAGCCGGTGCAATCGTGACTAAAGACGTCCCTGTCGGTGCCGTAGTAGCCGGTGCTCCAGCTAAAATTATCAAAACAAAAGATGAAGTTGATCCTGGAAAAACAGAATTTTTAGACGATTTACGTTAGAAAAAAGGCGAAGAGATGCTTCTCTCCGCCTTTTTTGCGTATTTTTACTGCACTTTGCGGGAAATATGCTATAATACAAACGGAAAGAAACTCTATAAAGAAAGCGACTGAATTATTCTCGTGAATTTAAAAAGTATCAAGAAATCTATCAAAACTCGTAACAAACAAATCAGCAAAGCATTCGCACAAGTTGAAGAAACTTTAGCGAACCACATCCACAGCGATGTTAAAATTTATTTTGATAAAGTTGAAACTTATCGCATTCATTTGGATGAAACAACTCCAGAAGGCCAAGCTCGTCAAATCGTAAGTGCTGAAGATGATCATTCATTTAAAAATCTAGTTGATAACTATTTACAAAAACCTGAAACAGAAATCCTAAATCAACTAACAAACAGCCTATACAATCTATGGTCTGAAAGTTTCAAAGATTCAACTGCTGTTTCTGCAACAGAAACAGATCAAGCAGCTGAATTAGCTCAAGACATCTTAGCTGATGTTGTAAAAGAACCAACTGCTTCTGGCGTTTCAGCTGAACAAGCGGAAGCGTTGAATCAAGCATTGAAATCTAAAGCTAACTATTCTGCTGAATGGTCAGATGCTGATCAAACAATCGAAGTCTTTTACAATCCGCCTAAGAAAGATTGCCAATTATTAGCGACTGTCGCTGCAGATCAAACCATCACTTACATGGATGCTTTAGCAACTAAACGAGTAATGAAAAAAGAATTACCAGACATGATTGCATCTGTCTTAGCATAATAAAATCCGCTACCTACAAAGGTAGCGGATTTTTTATTTGAGAATTCCGTAAAAAAATAATTGAATCGCTGCTTGGAGATTTTCTTTGCGATTTTCTATAGGTGAATCCAGATAAGCAGAAATCAAAATAAATAGTTGACGGACTGCAAAATCTGCTTCTACTGTCGAACGCAATTTTGATGATTGTTGAAACAAATCAATAAATGGTTGTTTATAAGAATGTTCCCATAAAACAAATAATTTTTTTGATGTTTCAGGTTGTAAAATGTGCTGAATATCATGCATCATCATAAATAAACTGAATGGATGCCTTGCTTGTAGATAAAAAGCCATCGCTACTATTTTTTCTTCAAAAGAATTCTCACTAATCCCGATCCCAATCAAATTTTTGCGAACTTCATGTGATAAACGTTGCATCACTTGATAATAAATAGTCTCTTTATTTTTAAAATGATAATAGATATTTGGCTGGGTGATTCCTAAAATATTTGCGATTTGTCGTGTAGACGTATCATTATAGCCTTGCTTCATAAATAATTCTTCCGCAACATCTAAGATTTCTTCATACATGGCATCGCCTCATTCTCTTTGATACCTTTATTATACGACAGTTGCCGCTTGTTCTTCATGCTTGATTTCTTTTTCTGTCAATCGTCCATCTCTCATTTCTAAGACTCGGTCGCAATATTTAACTAAACGAGTATCGTGCGTTACCATGATCGTGGCTTTATTTTTTTCTTTGGTTTCTTTTGCTAAAATTTTGACCACTTCATACGCTTTTTCAGAATCCAAGCTAGCCGTTGGTTCATCAGCTAAAATGATCGTTGGATCATGATATAAAGCTCGCGCAATCGCTACACGCTGACGTTCGCCCCCAGAAAGTTCCTCAGGATATTTATTTTCTAATCGATCGATCTCCAATTGTTTAAAAAGTTCATCCGCTTTTTCAGTATTTTCCTGTTTGCTGACTTTATCGACCAATTTTAATTGTTTTTTTACTGTCAGAAAAGGTACTAAATTTGATGCTTGAAGAATGAACCCAATCTCTTTAAAGCGTAGTTTTGCTCGCTCTTTTTCTTTCTTTCCACTAAAATCTTCATCGTTGATCCGAACTTCTCCTGAAGATGGTGCTTGGAGACCACCTGCAATCGTCAAAAAAGTACTTTTACCAGATCCAGATGGACCAATAATTGCTACGAATTCTCCTTTTTCCACCGAAAAATTGGTTTCTTTTAGTGCTTCGATCGTTGTATCGCCATCTTTAAAATCTTTTTTGACTTGTTTAAATTCAATTGCACTCATCTTGATCCTCCTATTCATTTTTTATTACTGATAATCGTAGATCCGAATTCTTACCCGATCGCCTTTAAAGGATCGATTTTAACAATTGTTCGAACTGAGAAAAAGGCTCCGATCAATGCGACTATGATCATCAGTAAACTGATGGCGATAAAGAATAAACTATTAACTTGGAAAGGTACTGCATCTGGTAGTACCAATGCTGTCCCTACTGTAGCTACTAATCCAATCACTACACCAACAGTTACTAATAAAAAGGTTTGAGCGATGACTGAAATAGCAATATAGCGGCTCGAAATCCCTTGTGCTTTCATCACCCCAAAAATTTCTGATTTTTGCATCGTTAAGACATAGATAAAAATCCCGATTACGATCGCTGCAATAACGATTAAAAAGCCAATCATAAAGCCAAAAGTCAAGACTTGAGCACTATACCCCGGTAATTCATTGATAAAGTTTTTAATGCTTGTTTTTTCTAAATCTTTTGGCACTGAATCAACCGTTCCTTTTGTTACAACTGCATTGATTCGTGTGTTTTGACTCGTTCCTTTCGTTTCAAAACTAATTTCTTGATAGGCTCCTAAAGTAGTGTATAAAACCGGTGCTACATTAAACTTGGCATTGTCGGTAAAGCCAACAATTTTTAAGGTTTTATCATTGCCAGCCATTTTAACCATTTCTCCTAGTTTCAAATTGTACTGTTCTTTCAATGAAAGATCTGCAACAGCTTCCTGATCCGAACCAAACATTTTACCACTAGTAATTTTAGGTGCTAAAAATTGATCTTTATCGATTCCAAAAAAGCTAACATCGATTTTTTCTCCATTGTCCCCTTTAATAACACCCGCTGTTTGAGCCAGATAAGCTTTCTGATCTGCTTTCACTTCATCAAACGTCTTTAACGGAATCATCGACATATTCAAATTATCATTTGCTTCCTCTGCTAAAAGAATCGTATCTGCATTCCATTTATCAACTGCGGTTCGATTATCTTGCGCTAACCCATATGCTAAACCGGTCAAAAAGAACACCAGATACGCAATCAAAAACATTACACCCATCACTAATGTGTAACGCAATTTGGAATGTCGGATTTCATTGATTGCTAAAAACATACTTTTCCCTCCTACTTATCACTTGATAAAATAAACGTAACATGTTTCATTTATTTTCGTTACTAAAATGCTTGCGGTCTCCTTCACAGAGTTAAAATAAGTCGATTTTAAATAAAAAAAGCCATTGAAAAATCAATGACTTAAATGATAATATTCTTCTTCCATCGCTTGCATACGTGCTCGTTCCTTTTTATTGTACCAAGGAGAGACGGTGAACGCCAACACATCGTTGATCAAATACACAGAGCTATTTACAAACATCGCCAAACTAGCTGAACCATGTCTAAACGAAATATACCATAATACCATTTGAGCTAAACCTGAAGCTAACCACCAATAGTATTGATTATTGTAACGTAAGAAACTAATCACTCCAGCCGTCAAACTAATTGAAAACGCGATCGCATCGATCCAAGGTCTTGGATCATCGGTAAAGCGCTGGATCAAGGTGCCTGAAACAAAGTAAACAATGATCGTGCTGACAATCGCGATCACCCAGACTTTTCCGGTAAACTTACGGATCTTGGCAGCCATATTATGATTCCATTCTTTACTCAATAACACTGGAATATCTAGCGTGATCATATAAGCAATTTGTTCGCCGATACTCAAATAGTTTTTAGCTGAAAAGCCGACATAAATAAAACAAATGGCTGAAATGATACCCAAAACACCATTAACTGATTTAGCTGCGTTAATGGACAAAATACATAGCACGCCTAAAGTAGTTCCGATAAATGTTACGACTGTTAAAAATGTGATCGGTTGATTGACAAGTGTCATGATTTGACAACCTAAACTGAAAAAGAATAAGTAATAATTTTGTTGCGGCCATCCTTTTAATTGATGGAATAAAAATTTGAAATAGTTTAACATGATTGGCTCCTTCTACAAAACAGTCGTTCTTTATTGATTAAAAAAAATTAAAAAATGCCTTTTTCAAGATTATTTGAAGAATAGTACTTTGAGACTTTACTTTCAGATCGATTCATTTGGACCATTTTTTCTTTGATCTCAGCAATAACGATTTCAGCAGCTTTGGGATCTGCCACAAAGTCATACCGATCGCCATCAATCTGAATTTTAGGACATAAATCAAAATGGTCATACCAGTCTTGATAACGTTGATTGACTAATCGATAGTACTCATATAATTCTGGATTGGTTGAGACTTGTTCATAATCACGGCCACGTTTTTCAATTCGTTCCAACATCACTTCGAATGAGACATTGATATGGATCAATAGATCCGGTCGCTTTTTAGGCGCTACTTTGTCTAATTCCTTTAACATCGTATCCAGTAAATGATCATACTGGATAACTTCATCTTGAGTGACTCTTCCAAGATCAGCATTTAAATGAAACAGCAAACTATCCTCATAAATCGTTCGATCTAAAACATTATTGGCTTGTTGCAGTGCATCTTTCATTGCTAAAAAACGCTTGTTTAAAAAAAATATCTGTAACAGAAATGTATATTTTTCTGGATTCGAGTAAAACAACGGCAAGACTTCATTGTCATCGACATTTTCATAAAAAGGCCTTGAGTTCATTTCTTGTGACAACATATCTGTCAGGCTGCTTTTACCAGCACCGATTGTTCCAGCTATCAGTAACATTGTTTCATCTATCCTTTCTTATTAAATTTAAAAATACCTGTTAGATCCTTGATAATAGTACGTCTAAATTTTTGTAAAGTAAAGACTAGATTTTGTGCTTTTTTAATGGTATAGAGAAAATACATACAACATATGGTGTAGTTACTTTATATAAAATGTATGTGCTTTCTTCAAAAAAAAAACGTTCATCATTTATTTTTAGCAATTAGAATAACTAATCGATCGTTTATTCAGAATAAGAAGCTGGGGCAAAAGTAATTTACTTTTGCCCCAGCTTCTTTATTTATTGCGGTTTCTCACCGTTTTGATAATAAACTGCTTCTTCGCCCCAATTGACTGTTTCTAACCATTGAACAATTTCTCGGCTCAATGATTCAACCATTGGAAAAGAGGACGCAATCTGTGCTTTTGAAATATGATCAACATGGACTCCAGACGTTACGACTAAATAATGAGGAACAGCTTTAGCTACAGCTTTGACAAAAATATCTGCTAAAACATCATCTTTATGGAAGCGTCCATCGTGGCTCGGAAAGCGAGTGACTTTTTTTTCTTCCATAGTATAGGTCGTAACTGTCCCGATGTGTGGCGTATCTCCACCAGTGATCGTAGCTAAAACATCTTGACCAATAATTTGAAGTGCAATCGAGATCGTAAAACCTGCTTGTTGGATCGAAAAGAGTTTACTTTCCATCCTTCCACCTGCGTCCTTCATTTTCAATCCCTAAAGCATCCAATAATTTCATTGTTTGATGATGCAACAAATCATCGATCGTCTCTGGGTGATTGTAAAATGCTGGAATCGGCGGAATAATCTGCACACCTAGACGTGCCAATTTTGTCAGATTTTCTAAGTGGATCGCATTCAGCGGTGTTTCTCGTGGGACGATCACTAATTTTCGTTGTTCTTTCATTGTGACATCTGCTGCACGAGAAATCAAACTTTCACCAAAACCAATCGAGATACCAGCGACTGTTTTCATGCTGGCCGGCACAATGATCATTCCTTCAGTCAAAAATGATCCGCTAGCTACCGCTGCACCTAAGTCTTTGTTGCTATATTCAACATCGATCAACGCTGATAAATCTTTCATTGTTAAATCCGTTTCAAGCTTCAAGTTTTCTTTGGCCCACTGACTAACGATGACATGTGTTTCAACTTCTGGGATGGTCTTTAATTTTTTTAATAAATCAATAGCATAAACTGTTCCAGAAGCTCCACTGATTCCGATCACGATCCGTTTTTTATTGGTCAATTTTTCCACCTACTTCAAATATTTTTCCCAATCAGGAACTTCTTTAAATTGTGCACGAATAAAATGTTCTTTCATGTCATATGGATATGTTCCATCTAGAATTGTTTTAGAACTCATTCCGCGGAAACGAATGTTTGCTGGATCGTATTCAGGCAATTCAGAAGGATCTAATGGATGATTACGCATACCAGGAAGTACCATAATATCTTTTGTTCCTTGGAAGCGTGTGTTCAATGTCCACATTACGTCATTCATATCAAAAATATCAACATCTTCATCAACTAAAATAACTGTTTTCAATTCCTTGAATGCAGATAAAGCTAAGATAGCTGCTTGACGTTGGATTCCTTCATCGGAAGGCCCATTTTTCTTGATTTGCATGATTGACATTAATTTACCGCCACCTGCTGGAGGGTTATATACATTCAATACATTTCCTGGGATAGCTTTGTCAACTAATGATAAGATGCTGGCTTCTGTTGGGATACCCGCCATTGATACGTGTTCTTCAGAAGGTCCAATTGTTGTTTGCATAATTGGATTTTTACGATGTGTCACAGCTTTAACTTTTATCACATTCACAGCTGGGTTAGCATCACCAGTATAGCCAGGGAATTCAGGCATTGCTTTACCAGTATTTGTGTTGATGTCTTCTTGCATTGTTTGATGAGGCATAAGTTCTGCTTCAATAATGAATTCAGCACGAGCGATGCCGACTTCATCTACTGCAACACCGTCCACGATTTGAACTGGTTCTTTACGTAATGCACCAGCAGCCCACAATTCGTTGTAACCAAGTGGTGTGGTTGGTGGTTCAAATGTAGTACCGATCGCAATTGCAGGATCTAAACCAATATTGATTGTAATTGGCATTGGTTTGTTTAATGCTTCATATTGTTTGTGGAAATGTCCGATGTGACGTCCACCAGGCATGATATAGATACCAATTGTATCTTCATCTTCTAAAACCATACGGTGAATTGTTACGTCACTCATTGTTTTTTCTGGATCTGATCCTAAAACAACACCTAGAGTGATATATGGACCAGCATCTTCTGGAGTGTTTTTAGGAGCAGGAATAATTTTACGAATATCAAAACCTTCATCAGTCGCTAAATGAACTACTTCTTGAGCAGGAGCGTCTGCTTTAGAAACTTTTTCAGGCATAACTGGATTTTCAACAGCATCTTTTAAGTAGCGGCCTAATGTCTTATAGTCATGATGTAAAATTTCGCCTACACGACGACGGCTAGCCATTGTTCCGATATTGACACGAGTTCCAGGGAATCCTTTTACGTTATTGAAAGTCATTGCTGGACCTTCTTGAGTTGGACGTTTTACAGTACCACCGGCACCGATATAACGATATACACCAGATAAATCTGCTTCTGGATCAATTTCTACATCTGTTTCATGGTATTGACCAGGTAATTCTTTTAATTCCTCAATTACTTTACGTAAATCATATGGTTGATTTGACATAATTGAACCTCCTTTGATTGATTACAGTCTCTATTTTAGTCGTATCGTTGGAGAAAACAATTCGTAATTGGGTAAATTAAATTCCAAACTGGAATACTATTGCTGTTCTTTCAAATAATCCCAAAATTCATTTACGATCATCGAGGTATCATTTTTGCGTTTGATAAAGGCTAACTTGCTTTTGACATTTGGTGTAATCGGCAACGCGACTAAATGATCTTCTGGATTTAATTTGAACGTTTTGCTCATTAAAATAGCAATCCCTAAATTTTCTTTCGCCATTTGGATCAATAAATCGATCCGTGAGCTGACATTTGCGATGCTCGGATCAAAACCTGCTTGATGGCATAAATCAATCACTGGTTGTTTTAATTGACTCGTCTCTCTTAATAGTAAGAAGCGTTCATGTTCCAATTCCTTTAATGAAAGCTCGGATTTTTTTGCTAGCGGATGATCTTTAGTAAATACTGCCACAAATTCGTCCTCTTCTGTTATTAGTACCTCCGTATCCGGATGATTCCACTCAAAAAAACGTGAAAAAACTAACCGATTTTCTCCATGCTCGAGCATTGCTACTAGTGCGTCCGTCTCTGCTTCTCGTAATTGCAAAGTTGTTTCTGGATGCTTATTCAAGAAAGACATGATCGTAGTAAATCCTTCATACTTGATCAAAGTCGGAATCGTTGAGATATGCAAAATCGTTTCTGAGCCTGTTCTCAAATCAACTAATTTATTTTTCATTTGATGGTATTGATCGACGATAGTCTGAACATAAGTCAAAGCCAATCTTCCAGCTTCAGTTAATTCTATTTTCTTGTGTGATCGGGTAAACAGTTTAGTATCCAACTCTTTTTCTAAGGAAATTATTTGCTTCGAAACATTTCCTTGACTTGTGAACTGACGCTCAGCTGTTTCAGTATAATTTAAGGTTTCTGAGAGATCGATAAAAACTTCCAATTTATGAATATCCATACTGATGCTCCTAACTATTCTAATTAAGAATAATCTAGCACAAAAATGGAATTGGTGCGAATAAAAATCGATGCTACAATAACATCGCAATTGTAGAAAGGGGATTTATTTTATGCCAACTGGAGTTATTATCAATGCTGGATCCGTGTTATTAGGCGGAATTATTGGAGGATTTTTCGGAAAATATTTATCAGAAAAGTTCAAAACTGAAATCAATATGATTTTTGGGGCTTGTTCGATGGCGATGGGGATATACGCAGTCGCACCGATGAAGTATATGCCCGCAGTCATTTTTGCGGTCGTTATCGGAACTGCTTTAGGTCTTTTCTTCCATCTAGGAGATTTATTGAATCGTGGAGCAATGGTCATGCAACGTCCGATCTCAAAGATTTTTCCCAATGAAAATTTAGGGATGACACACGATGAATTTGTTGCTACATTAGTCACTGTAATCGTACTATTTTGTGCTAGCGGTACTGGGATTTATGGTAGCTTGGACTCAGGTATGACTGGTGACAGTTCTGTTTTGATTGCTAAATCAATCTTGGATTTCTTCACTGCTCTTATTTTTGCTACAAATTTAGGTTATGTTGTTTCAATTATTGCGATTCCACAATTTATTATCTTTTACATTTTGTTCTTATTAGCAAAATTCATTTTCCCACTAACTACACCAGATATGATTTTAGATTTTAAAGCTGCTGGTGGTATTTTGATGTTAGCAACTGGTTTCAGAATGATCAAAGTAAAAATGTTCCCAACCGCCGATATGATACCGGCAATGATTTTGATCATGCCTTGTAGCTGGATCTGGGCTAATTTGATTTTACCTTTACTTAGCTAATAAAAAAAACGGTTTGAGTATGATACTCAAACCGTTTTTTTATTGTCCTAATTTTCTAATTCACCAATTAATGGTTTATACTCTATTTTTAAAGTGTCTTTTATTCAACGCTATTATTTTATTTTGAGCTCAGCTAATTGTTTTTCTATTTCTGACTCTTCGGCATCTGCTGCTAATAACGCGCAAGCTGTATATGCACTTTCAACAAATGCTGTATCAAATAAAGTAACTTTTTTGTCTGTCATCTCAATCGCCATCTCTAAATTCATTTTGGCGCTTCCTAAATCATAAAAAGCTAAGATCTCATCTGCTGAATTTTCTTCGATTGCTTTAGAAATACGTTCCATTGACGTTCCAATACCGCCATCTTCTAAACCACCAGCTGTTGTTACAGGTACATCCTTAGCAACTTCACCGATTAAACGTTTCAATCCTTCTGGAATTTCTTTTATATGTGATACTAAAACGACACCTCTACTCATTAAAAACACCCGCCTCTATCAATGATTCAAAGAAATAAGCTGAAGACATCGCACCTGGATCGATATGACCGATTGAACGTTCACCTACGTAAGAGGCACGACCTTTCGTTGCTTTAATATTCTTCGTTTGCTCAACTAAAACCTCTAAAGTTGCTGTGTTTAAAGTACCATTATTTAAATTATCAACTGCTGGTACCCAAAGATCCAACATTGTTTTTTCTCCAGGTTGAGAATTTCCTCGTTTTTCAATTCCAACAATCGCTGCTTTAAGTAATGTCTCAGGATCGTTCGAGTCCTTGCTTGCTTTCATCATTTCCATCATTGCTGTGCCATACAAAGGACCAGAAGCTCCACCGACCTTATTGATCAAAGCCATCGCTGTTGCTTTAAAAATTGCTGGCAAGTCACCGGATAAGTCAGCTGCCATTACAGCATCCATTCCTCTTGCCATATTGTTACCATGATCTCCATCACCAATCGGTGTATCTAACTCACTTAAATAATCTTTTTTAGCTTGAATTTTATCGTTGAATATTTCTAGCGTTTTACGTAAATTTTCTGGTGTGAACATAAGCTTCTCCCCTTTAACCAATTTAATTTGTTTTACCAAGCAATTGTATGCACCGATTCATTTAGTAATCGTGTACGTTCGTCATCTAATTTAACCATAGTGATCGAAGCTCCTGCCATTTCAAGCGAGGTCATATAATCGCCTACTTTTGTAAAAGCCAATTCAATCCCATCTGCTTCCAAAAGTTTTTTGGCATCATTAAAGTAAATAAATAATTCCATCAGTGGGGTACCACCCATACCATTGACTAATAAACCAAATTTATCACCTTTTTGCCACTTAAATTCAGCTTTCAATTTTCCAATGATTTCTTCAGCAATTTCTTTTGATGGTTTGATTTTTTCACGACGATATCCTGGTTCTCCGTGAATTCCAACACCAAATTCCATTTCATCATCAGCTAACGTAAATCCTGGTTTTCCTACTTCTGGAACAGTCGCTCCTGATAAAGCAATCCCAACTGTTTTGATATCTTGAACAAGATCCTTACCGTATTCAGCCAACTCAGTAACTGATTTTCCTTCGCGAGCTAATCCTCCTAAAATTTTGTGGACTAAAACAGTTCCTGCAACCCCTCGACGGCCTTGAGTGTAAGTACTATCTTCAACAGCGATATCATCATCTACTAAGACTGTTTCAACTTTGATATCATCCATATCAGCCATATCTTTGGCCATGTCAAAGTTCATTACGTCGCCAGAATAATTTTTAATAATCAGTAATGTCCCTTTTCCTTTGTCAGTTGCTTTGATTGCTTCATAGATTTGATCAGGTGTTGGTGAGGTAAATACTTGTCCACAGACCGCCGCACTCAGCATACCGTCTCCGACAAAGCCTGCATGTGAAGGTTCGTGACCACTTCCACCACCGCTGACTAATGCTACTTGATCGTAATCATCGTTACGAGCAACTACCAATGTTTCCGGAAGTTGTTTCACATATTGGGGATAAGCATTGACAAGGCCACTGACCATTTCTTCAACTACATTTTTTGGATCATTAATAATTTTTTTCATCGTATTTTCTCCCTTGTAGAAAGTCTTAAAGGGCGATAGTAAACTATCACCCTTTTAATCATTAAATTGGTAATGCCATAAATAATAATGCTGCTAAAATTCCGCCAATGATCGGGCCGACAACGGGTACCCATGAGTAACCCCAGTCAGAATCACCTTTGTTAGGAATTGGTAAAAATGCATGAGCAATTCGTGGTCCAAGGTCTCGCGCAGGGTTAATTGCATATCCTGTTGTTCCACCTAAAGACAAACCAATAACTAAAATCAAAATACCTACGGCAATCGGATTTAGTCCATCACCAAAGTCACTCATACCGAATGTCAATAGAGCAAAAACGAGCATAAAGGTTCCAATGATTTCACTAATTAAATTGGCGCCTAGACTACGAATCGCTGGCCCAGTTGAGAATACGCCTAAAATAGCTGCTTGGTCTTTTGTTTCTTTCCAATGTGGATAGTAATGAATAAACACTAATACCGCACCAATAATCGCACCGATCATTTGGCCTAAAATATATGGTACGACCATATCCCAGCCGATTTTCCCGGCAATTGCCATCCCAATTGTTACTGCTGGATTCAAGTGAGCAAACGACATATAACCTGCGACGTATGCACCAATTGTTACTGCTGCACCCCAGCCTAGGGTAATTGCGATCCAGCCTGCTCCCTCAGCTTTACTTTTCCTCAAGCTTACTCCGGCAACAACGCCATCACCTAGTAATACTAAAACCATCGTACCGATAATTTCTCCAATTACTTGAGTTGTCATACTCGTATCCATAGTTTTCACCCCTAATTTATTTTATCACAAGAAATTTATAGATTAAAATTAAAGAACTCTTCATAATCGATTATTTTTTTGAATCGTCTTTATCGATTGGTTTATGTTTATATTGCATTGTTGCTTTAACTGCTTCTTGCCAGCCTTCATATAAATCATCTGTCATTTCTTCATCCATTTCAGGTTCGAAGTGTTGTCCGTCTGAAGCAAATTTTTTAATTTCTTCAATATCTTTCCAGAATCCCACCGCTAATCCGGCTAAGTAAGCAACACCTAAGGCAGTTGTTTCTAAATATGGCGCACGTTCAACTGGTGTTTGTAAAATATCGGCTTGGAATTGCATCAATAGATCGTTTTTCGAAGCACCACCATCAACTCTCAATAGTTTAATTTCCGTATTTGAATCTTTTACCATTGTTTTAACTACATCCGCTGTTTGATATGCCAATGATTCCAGCGTTGCACGAATGAAATGTTCTTTCGTTGTTCCTCTAGTCAAACCAAAGATTGCTCCTCGAGCTTGTTGATCCCAGTACGGTGCACCTAACCCAGTAAATGCCGGTACGACATAAACATTTTCACTGCTATCGACACGTTTTGCATAGTCTTCTGATTGGGGTGCTTGTTGGAATAGTCTCAATCCGTCACGCAACCATTGGATCGCAGAACCAGCTACGAAAATACTTCCTTCAAGTGCGTAAGTAACTTTTCCATCGATGCCATAGCCAATCGTCGTCAATAATCCGTTTTCAGAAAGAATTGGTTTATCCCCAGTATTCATAACAATAAAGGCACCTGTACCATACGTATTCTTAACGGTTCCTTTTTCAAAAGCTAATTGGCCAACTAGCGCAGCTTGTTGGTCTCCGGCCATACCAGCGATTGGTACTTGGTTACCATAAAAATGATAATCTTCGGTGTGACCATAAACTTCTGAATTTGATTTTACTTCTGGTAACATTTCTTTGGGAACATCTAATAAGTCCAAAATTTCTTGATCCCATTCTAAATCATAAATATTGAACAACATTGTTCGGCTTGCATTACTATAATCAGTCACGTGAACTTTTCCACCGGTTAATTTCCAAACTAACCAAGTATCGATTGTTCCAAACAATAGTTCGCCTTTTTTAGCCCGTTCCCGTGCGCCATCGATTTTATCTAAAATCCATTTTACTTTGGTTGCTGAGAAGTAAGAATCGATCAATAGACCCGTTTTCTTTTGGATCATTTCTGAATGACCTTGTTCTTTTAATTCATCAGCGATGTCACTCGTTTGTTTTGATTGCCACACGATGGCATTGTAGATGGGATGTCCAGTATCTTTTTCCCAGACAACAGTTGTTTCACGTTGGTTCGTGATCCCGATTCCTTCGATTTGAGTTGGACGGATACCACCTTCAATCAAAGCGCCGGCAATAACCGATTGAACAGAGTTCCAAATCTCATTAGCATTGTGTTCTACCCAACCAGGTTTTGGAAAATATTGGTTGAATTCTTTTTGCGAAGAGCTGACTTCTTTTCCTTCTTTATCAAAAATAATAGCTCGTGAAGAAGTTGTTCCTTGATCGATTGACATGATATATGATTCCATATTCCCACTCCTATTCTTTTAGATCCGCTAATTGCGTGATGCGGATTTGATTCTCTAAATCTGATTGATACGTTTCTTTAGTTGCTTGATCCCAATCAAAATACTCTGCCATCGCTTCGACAACAGCATCTTTGATCTCCATCAATCGATGACTGATGAATAGCATGTAATTGGAACGACGCAACAAGTAATCGACAGGTGTTACGACCATTTCAGCTTGTAAAGCATACAATAATGACATTGATTCGCCTTGGCTCAATCCATCAAAAACTTTTTCATCTTTCAAAGCAAAGACTTTTTCAGCATTGGAGCCATATAAATCGGCGATGTATTTAGCATCTTCTTTACTGAGACCTTGATCTTCTCCCGCTTTAGCAAATTTCTCTAATTCCTCATCCACATTTTTAGCATCGAAGTCGCCACCAGAAATAGGATATTTTGCGGAATCGATCAATTCGACTTTTTGATCTAATAAATCAATGATTTTCTTCATAGCTTCAGAAGCCATTAGACGATAATCAGTTAGCTTACCACCGGATAAAATCAATAAACCATCCTCTGCAATCGTTAAATCACTGCCACGAGAGACGGCCGATGGATTATCTTTAGGTTCTTCTTTTGCTGCACCGGTAATTGTTTTCTCAACAGCGGCTCGTGATTGATTGCCTTTTGAGTAGTCTTCGGCTGCATTGATAATTTTTTCAAAATTCTCATCACTGATCTTTTCTTTGGTCGTTCCATTGTAGTCGCCACCGGCCTCACTGATCAACGGACGTAAGCCCGCCCAAGCAGCCTCAATATCATTCACTGATAATTTTGCATCAGGGTAACGACGATTAACGATTTTCAACAAATAATCCACATCGGACTGTTCAACTCTTGGATTATCAAAATCACCTTGATAGTCAGTATCTGTTGTTCCAAAATATGTTTTGTTCTCTCTTGGAATGACAAAAATCATTCGACCATCTTGTTCGCCAGTATCAAAATATGTTGGTTGCGGCACTTTTAATTTTTCACCATCGACAACTAGATGGACACCCTTTGTTGGTCGCATATGTGGTTTATGATCAATTTCTTTGTCTAGTTGTTTAACGATGTCGGACCACGGACCAGCGGTGTTGATGATTAATTGGCTATTGATAGTGATCGATTCATCATTCAATAAATTTTTTGCTTTGACCCCTGCAACTTTTCCGTCGTCATTATGGAAAATTTCTTCGACTTTCAAGCGGCTAACAGCCACTGCCCCATCTTCTACTGCTTTTTTGATATTTTCGATGACTAAACGAGCATCATTATTGCGGTAATCTAAGTAAACGCCACCGCCTAATAATCCTTTTGATTCCAACTGAGGTTCGCGTTTTAAGATTTCTTCTTTGCTTAACATGTAGTTAGCGTATTTTCCGCCAGTGATACCCGCTAAGTGATCATATAAATCCATTGCTACTTTAATTGAAAATAAATTAAAAGTTGATCCTGGTTCGTCAAAAATCGGTAAAATCATCGGATCCGCTTTCGGAATATGTGGCGCAATTCCTTGGATTTTCGCTCGTTCACCAACTGTGTCGGCGACAACTTCAACATCAAATGTTTTAAGATAGCGAAGCCCTCCATGAACTAATTTAGTTGATCTTGAAGATGTTCCTTCAGCGAAGTCTTGCATCTCAAGCAGTGCTACAGAGAGTCCTGAGGCCGCTGCTTGTAAAGCAACCCCGGCTCCAGTGATTCCTCCACCAATGATCAACAGGTCAAATTTTTTTGATTTTAATTTTTCAATTTCTTTGTTGCGATCAATAAAAGAAAACATAATCTCCCTCCTTATGGGTTTCTTCATAAAACAATAAATGATGACTACAAAAGTAGTGTAGCACAACAAAAAACGCTTTCAAAAATATTAGATTGTGAAATCCTCAATAAAACACTTAAACTTTTGAATTATTTTGCTATTTTTGAATAAAAAATAAAGTTTAATCTTACTATTACCTCATATAATGCCTATTTAAGAGCATATAAATTATTAATAAATCACATTAATGACCTTTAGTATCCTGCTCCTTTAAACGTAAAAAATGACAAAAAGATTTTATCTTTTCGTCATTTTTATCATGTCTCTTTTTTGTAAAACAACCAAATAATCGATTAATTATGTGCTCGTTTTTGCTCTTTTTCTTTTTTTCTTGCTTCTACAGATGCTCTATTTTTATCAATCGTTTCTTCAACTTTTTCTAATTCTTTTTGATCCTCAAAGGCAATTCTATTTTCTTTTAATCCATCTCTTTTTGTTGTCATAATTAGTTCCTCCAAATTTTCTATTTAGTTAGTGCTAAAAACTGTAAATGATATTCTTTTAATAGTTCAAGGATTTTTTCTGCTATAATCCCATAGTCTTTAGTTGGTAAATTAGCATTAGAGATTCTGATTTCTCCCGCTTTTGTACCAAATCCAACACCATCCATCAATACTACTCCAGTTATTTCAGCCAAATTGACTAAAAAATCAATTTCTTCAAAATGATTTTTTAAGTATGTTGAAAATTCTTGACCATATAATTGATCTGCTAAACGATAGATATCAATCAATGAATAATATTTTGAATTTAACTCACTGTTATCCATTGGATAATTTAATTGATCATGTAGTAATTCGTATCTACCTTGAATAATATTTTTTGATTCATTGATATATCTATCGGGTTTTTCCAAACAAATTAAGTGTGTCAAACTGAATAAAACCATCATCATTTGTTGCGGTGTAGATAAACCTGCCGTATGGTATAACCCAATCGAACGACTATCTGCGACGATTCGATCAATAAATTTCATTTTATCCGGGTATAGCGTGACTAAACTATAACGCTCAGTCAATTCTTGATGATCATTTTCCGAAAGATTTTGAATGGCCTGATCAAAAATATTTTCTTGATTTAAAGCGATCATCCCTAGACGCCAACCAGTTGCACCAAATAATTTTGAATAGGAATAAACCAGCAATGTATTATGAGGAACCGCTGTATAAACAGATTGGAAATTTTCGACGAATGACCCATAGACTTCATCTGTGATAATCATCAAATCTGGTCGTTTTTCTACAATCTGCTTGATTTTATCTAATTCTTTTTCACCTAATGCTTTAGATCCTGGGTTGCTAGGATTGACTAAGAAAAAGGCTTTGATTTTAGGATCCAATAATTTCTCAAATTCTTCGACTGGCACTTCCCAATTATTTTCTTCGCTTGACTGCAAGTCAATTTCAACCATTTGATAATCATGCAATTCTGGAATTTGTAAATACGGAGTAAAAATCGGACTGCTAATTGCGATTTTATCATCCGGAAGAATTAATTTATTTTCCTTCAAAGACTGAAAAATATAGACCATTGCGGCCGTTCCACCTTCAGTAGGGAAAATTTCAGTTTCGCTTGCTAGCTCTGTACCATTGAATAATACTTCCTCTAAATAAGTTGCTAGAATTTTTTCACTATGTTTCAATACTCGATTCGGTGTGGGATAGTTGTTTCCGATCGCCCCATCGATCAACTCCGCTACTAGATCATCTAATGGTACTGAAAATTCCGTTTTGAAATACGCTAAACAAGCCAATAAAAATTCAGCTGTTTCATCATCACGCGCTATTAAGAAGGCTGAAAAACGCTCATAAATGCCTGCTGTAGTAATATCACCTGCAATATCAGTTTGATTGTATGTTCGTTGAGACTCAATAACCCCAAATTCCACTAACTGACAAAATGCCAATCGAGCCTTTGTATTAATCCAATTGGGATTTCCTTTTCCAGCATTTAAAAAATTTTTGTTTTTTTCTGCCGCTTGTATTAATAATTCATCAATCTCAAACGCTCCAAGTTTTTCTATTTTTTCTTCTTGTAATTTATCCAAAATAATTTCCTCCTATTTGATTACTTAGTCGCTTTAGCGACTTCATGTTTATCGTTAGATTTTGCTTTGATTTTGGTTTCGTATAGAACAACCCCTAATAAAAATACAATACCCATAACTAAAAGAACTTTCATATTGAAGTTCGTTAATAAATACATTGAGATGGCTAATGCTAAAATTGGGATCGTGTATCCCCCCTTTAGACTAAATCCATTATTAGGGAATTGTTTTGTTTTTTTGAATTTTATCACCGCTAAAATAGACGGAACATACTGTATAAATGATGCTAGCACAATACAAGAAACTAAGAAAATATAACTACATTGTGTTGCTAGTACGCTGATAACTGATGTAATGATCACTGCAACAAATGGTGCGCCGTATTTATTCTTTTTCCCAAGCGAACTCGGAAGCAAATGATGTTCTTCTGCTAATGAAGCGGCTAAGGCAGGTGTACTAAATGACACGGCAAAAGCTACCCCAAAAATTGAAATGATCATCCCTAAAATGATGATAGCATACGCCCATTGTCCAATCCCGATTTTCATTGCTTCAGCAATTGGGACATCATATTTTACAATCGTTGTTCCTAAAATTCCGATAGCAATTGCCTGAACTAGAGTGTACAAAACGGTAACGCTAGCCATGACATAAATCAATGCTTTCGGAATATTTTTTTCTGGATTTTTCATTTGAGCAGCGGCTACAGGAATAAAGGAAAAGCCACTAAACATATAGAAAACAACACTAAAGGCTGAACCAAAATGTCCCATAAAACTTTTTGTATTTGTTACGGTACTTGGTACTAGAGGGGTAAAGTTTACTTTATGAATAAAAAAGACCCCTAAAATAATAAAAAATAAGACAATAAAGATTTTGAACGCAGAAGAGATGCCATTGATCAATTTAACTAGCGATGTTCCAAATAAATTGATGATTGCTAAAATTAAAATCAAGGTTAATGGAAATAAGATTTTAATCATGTCATTATCTAATTGCGGAAAGATATTTTTTAATGTCCTAAGCAATGCCACTGATTCTGCTGCTAGTGTCAGACAACCTAAAAACCAGGAAAATAACCCGATTTGAAAACCAGTAAATTTCCCAAATGCATTATATGAATACAGCCAAGCGGCACCTGAACCTGAAAAACGACTCGATAAATCTGCATAACATAAAGCGATCATGCTAACTGTTATTGCAGCACTTAAAATAACTAAAATACTCATAACACCCATATGTTTATATATTTCTTGCGGTAACAGGAATGCACCCGAACCGACGATAGCATTGATCCCTAAAAAATAGATCGACGTAAAAGACAATTTATTTTTAGCTGAATCTCCTTTGTTGCTTGTCATTTGACTATTTGCGGTAGCCATAGTAGTTCCTCCATTCAATAAGTCTGAGCGTTTTATATGTTGTTATCGATAAAACGCTCAACTCATTTCTAATTTGTTTTTTCAATTTGTTCAGGAATATTTTTCCAACTATCTTTTTTATTTTTATAAATAAGTAATGGAATCGTAAAAAATATTCCGGTAAAAATAACGACAAAAACCAAGTTCAGCAATGAATTATTCATAAAAGTAATTGCTAACGCAAAAACAATGGTCGTTAACAGAACAAATGCAACGATATATGCTAATTTATTGCCTTTCTTTCCTACACGGAAAGGATGCTCTTGATCTTTATTATGACGACGCATACTGATAAAACCGATCGTCATCAAACTGTAAGCTAAACAATATAAAACTGTTCCGCTATTTGTGATCATAATAAAGACTTTATTGATTCCAGGAATAACAGCATATGCTACTGAAAGCAAAGAGATGGCTATTGCTTGTACGATCAACAATGACGGACAGGCATTAAATTTATTAGTTTTCCAGAATTTTAATTTAGGTGGAAAATCTCCGTTTAGCGCACTTTGAGTCATTGTCTTAGATGCACTGACAAACCAAGTGGACATATTTGTTAATACACTGATAATCGACATCAAACAAAATAGTTGAACTAAAATATACGGCAAGCCTAGACGATCCGCAAAAATTTGTAATGGTTGGACTGTGTTGTTCAATTGGATTTTTCCTTCAGGGATCGTGTTAGCAATAAAGAAAGCATTCATTAGTGAAAGGACAGCTAGTAAAATCAACGCAATAATAATGCCCTTTGCATACTGGCTTGACGGCTTTTTCAAACGCGTGATAAATACTGAAGACATCTCAATTCCTAAGAAGATAAAAATTACCCCACTGAAATACATTCCAGATCCGCTAGTCAATGACTTCGGTACTAATTTCGCGGGTTCAAAATTCCCTAAAATACTGTCCGGATTGAAACCAAATTTCACAAAAGTATATAATCCTAAAGCAAATAGCATTACTACTGGAATATAGAAACCGAGCCATATCCCGAATTTACCATTGATTTTGGCCATATCAAATTTCAAATTTAGCAACGTCATTGTCCAAACCAATGCCAAGATAACGATTAACGTGTATGTTGGATTTTCAATCAAATCTTTTCTGCCGACTAAAAGGGCCACGGTTGGTGCAAAGCCTGTTCCAACAATCAACATCGACGGAATCATTGCCATCCAAATCAGCCAGGAAGTCACAAATCCCCATTTAGGTCCCAAAGTTTTTTTCACCCATAATTCTGGACCGCCTCTACCGGGAAATGTTGTTCCGAACTCTCCAGAAATCAATGCAATCGGTAAAGCAAAACCAATCGTCGCAATCCCCATATAGAGAAACATATTCCAACCAGTAGCAGTCAGTGTGGAATAATATGGACCCGCAACAAGTGCAAAGGTCAAACCAATAAAGGTCGTAAGTGTGATTTTCGATAGAGCCTTTTTTCCTGTGACAGTTTCATTTGCTGTCGTTTTAGTTTTTGCTGATGGTGCATGTGATAATACATGATTATGTTCCATTGGATTATTCTCCTCTCTGTCTTCTAAATATCTTTAGTAATATCGTAAGTCAGTTGAGATAGGTCCAAGCCTTGGCTTACTAAATCTCCAATATGTTTCAATGCTAATTGATTCATTTTCAGTGCATTTTCTTCATTGCAAGTCGTCAAATAGTCTCGTAATTCTTTTCCAGTACGATGGCTAGCATTATTATCTGTTTCAAAAATCAAATGATGTGCTAAAGTTTTTGCATCTGTTAAATAGCCAAAATTAGAAAAAGCCAACTTATCATAATCTCGCTCGACTAACACAGCTAATAATCGTGAGCGCCAGTAAGCTTGGTTGAATTCAAAGGTCAAACTAGTTTCATTGTATAAAGAAGAAGTGTCATTACTATTCGCATAAAATGGTACATATGAATTGAACGCCGTTGGCCCACTATTCAACCAGAGCAAGCCAGCAATCTCTGCTGGAACATTATTTCTAATCTCTAAAATATGCGATTCGGCAGTTCGATTCATTGAAATTGGTCGGAAAGCATGAGCTTTTTGCTCATCATTTTTATTAAATGGATCATATTCAGTTTCATCAAAGTGAGAACTCAAAACATATCCCACTTCATCAACAGTTACTTTATGAGCTGGTTTAAAGGTGAAAGGCATGTCCTCCGCCGTAGGACTGGCGTTTTCATACCCTAAATATTTTTGGCCATACCATACACGAGCAGTGTTATATTTTCGATCTTGTAAGTTACTAGTTCCAAAAATATGTCTAAAATTAAATGTCGTTTCATCTGGATTTAATGAATAACGTTCCACAAATGTTTGAATTCCAGGAGAATACATAAAGTTTTCATCATCTGAAAAATCAACTTCCTGAATGATTGACTGATTTGCAATTACTGCACAGTGCTCGTCAGGAATTCTTTGCGCTACCCAATGATGTCCACAAGGAATTTCCATATACCAAATTTCATCCTTATCGCTAAAAATAATTCCATTTCCTTCATGTGAACCAGCTTTTTCAATCATCGCTCCGACGTATTTCACTCCTTCACGAGCAGAAGCGATATATGGTAAGACCATAGATAAAAGAGAATCCTCACCTAATCCTTCAGTAGTCAAAGGATCGATAGCTAATACAGAAGGATTACTAAAAATACTTTCTGTCGAGCTCATAGCGACATTTTTAGCATTAATTCCTGCTTCTCCAAAAATGCCTAAAGTTTCTTGCTCAACAAAGGGAATCATTTGATAGCTCAGAGCTTTTTGGGGATATTCTTTAGAAAAATTTGTTAGAACAGAGTGAAAGGTTCCACTTGTCACTTCATCTTCTTTTACACTAATAAATTTAACTGGTTGAATCGGTTTTTCTGTATCACAATTTCTAGCAATCATTGTTGATCCTGTTCGAGAAGCCTTTTTTCCGACTAAAACTGTTGTACACAAAATTAATTCCTTCTTTCATTTTTTTATAAATATAGTTATTTTTTAGCCAATTTGGCTGATACACAAAATTACTTGTTGTTTTTCTAACAAATTATTTCGTTTATTTATACTCTAGATTCTACGCCCCTTATAAAAGCTGTGTAATTCAAAAAATGTCGTTTTATACGACACGTTATTTAATATTCGGATTTTTTTTATTTAATAAAATGAATTTGGTATTTTATGATAAAAATTTAGTCTTTTATGCATAAGAAAATTTGTGCAAAAAAAAAAACAGTCCATAAAGGGACTGTTTTTTTTGCTATTTAAAAATAATAGTTGCAGGGTCGATCAACTTCCCTTGCGACAAACTATTGTCTTTACACATTTCTAAATGTAAATGTGCTCCCGTACTATTTCCTGTACTACCAACATAACCTATGATTTGATCTTGCTTTACTTGATCTCCAACTTTTACAACGTACTGTTGCTGATGGGCATATAACGTTGTCATGCCATCATCATGCTGAATCACCACATAATTCCCCCATGAATTATGATACTCTGCTTTGATTACAGTTCCTGATTTACTTGCATGAATGGGTTCTCCCTGATTCGCAGCCAGATCAAGACCGCGATGGAACTCTGTTCCGCGATTACCGAATGGACTAGAAATCGTGTAGTTATTCAACGGTACTTGATATCCTGTTGCACTTACAGGTGCGCCCTGAACTTCTTTATCATATTGAATTAGATCATAGGTTTCAATCAACCCATTCAATTTTTGATTATAGGTGGTATCCGTTGCATAACGTCCTGTCAAAAATTTTGTTGCTTCTTGATAATTTTTAGTTTTACTTTTCCAAACACCTGAATAATAATCCGTATTTCCAGAGATACCTTCTTTTATCAAGGTCGCATAATCATTGAGACTATCTTCATAATCTTCATAGACACGAAATCCAGCTTGTGTGCTGTATAGATTGCCATTTCCAGAATCTTCATTTGTAGTCATTGAAACTGTTTTACCATTATGACTTCCTTTGATACCAAACAAATTATAATTGGGAGCTTGTGCTAATTTACTCTGACCAGATGCCGATTCTAAAATTGCTTGCGCAATCATGACCGAAGCATACAGGTCTTTTTCTTGTCCGATCTTACGAGCTGATTCGCCAATTTTGCGAATAAAACTTTCCACAGATTCATCTTTTTCGAAATGAATCGATCCATCCTCTGTTACTGTAGCTGACGGCACAATTTGGTTCAAATCATTCGTAGCTTCTTGATTAACCGTTGTTTCTGGTGTAGGTGCTTCTTGAGGAGGCTCTGACTGTATTACAACATCGGGAATTTTGACAGACTCATTTTTATTACTAGTTGATCCTTCACTACTTGGCGTTGTCTGTTCACTAGTCGAAGTAGTCTCAGAAGGTTTAGCACTACTTGAGGGGTGTGCTGAACTCTCGCTACTACTTATGATTGTACTGCTTTCTGAACTCGATGTACTAGAAGAGCTTGAAGTCGACGTACTACTTTCTGAACTTTGAGAGGTGTTTTGGCTGCTTTCAGTACTGCTTGATTCTGTCTCAGAGGAAACAGTCGATTCGGTCTGGTTAACTTGTTCTGCATCGCTACTTAATTGTATTTCATTTGCTAATCCACTAAGCGGGATCGCTGTCCCTGTTTGAAGTGATAATAATAGAACTGAAGCTATTTTAGTAAATTTTTTCAATCTTTTTTCTCCTTTTTAAACAATGATATATTTTTTTCGCTTATTTTTAGGAATAAATACTCTAATCATTTCATCGTTGAATCCTGTTTGAAGTGTTCTCTCATCACAAATAATCGGTTTTTTTAAAAATCTCGGATTTAAAATCACTTTGTCTAGAGCTTCTTCTAACGTTAAATCATCAAAACCTTCTTTATGGCCGGAAGCACTAAGTAGATCATCTAGCCCATTTTCACTAAAAGACAATAAGTTTTTTAATTCTCTTTTTGTAATCGGAATTTTATTTAACTTTATTTCCGTAAATAAAATGTCATTTTCTTTCAACCAATTGACCGCTTTTTTACTAGACAAATTACTCGTATCTGTATAAATAATTACCATAACGACCCAGCTTTCAGCTATTTCTATCAATAAAATTTTAACGAAATAATTACTACCTGATTATAAATTATTTACATTATATCAAAAAAGAAGCAAAAATAAACTATATATCCTAAAAACAATCAAAAAACACCTTCAATAAATTTTAAGATTCATTTTAGTTTTCATATTTATTATGTTCTTATCACAAAAATTACTAAGGAGATGTTGAGCATGCTAAAAAAAATTAAAAACAAAGGATTTACTATAGTGAAAGACCTATTCTATGAAGTTACTTTATTAGGCGGCGCACATCTTATCTATCAATTTATCGCTCATTTAAGCTAAAATAGTTAAAAGCCGACCCCCTAGGATCGGCTTTTATTCTTTCTTTGAATTGAATGGATTTTTTAGTTATCTTATGTAGAACATAAAAAATAGTTAAACAATAGTCAAACCACCATCCACGGCGATGAATTGGCCAGTCACATAACTAGATGCATCCGAAGAAAAGAACAATATACTACCATTTAACTCCCCATCTCTTCCTGTACGAGAAGCAGGAGTATTAGCTGCATATTCTTTTAAAAATTGTTGATCTTTAAAAGAACTATTTTTAGTCATCTCTGTTTTAAATAATCCTGGTCCAATGGTATTAACAGTAATATTTTCTTGCGCATAAGAAGCTGCCATTCCAATAGTCAAACCATGAAGAGCACTTTTAGATGTATTGTAAACGTGCCGCCACATCGTTGGATTTTTATCTCCGAGAACAGCATTAATTGAAGCAATATTGATAATTTTTCCATAATTAGCTTTTCTCATATATGGAAGAGTATACTTACTCATTAAAAATGGTCCTTTTACATTTACTTCCATTACATGATCCCAAGTTTCTGTAGTAGTGTTTTCCACACTTCCTCTATAAGCTACACCAGCATTATTCAACAAGATATCAATTTTCCCAAATGAAGCTATGACTTTTTCTATACTATTTTTAACATCTGCTTCATTCGTAACATCAGCTTGTAATACCAAACCTTTTTGACCAAGTTGCTCAATTTTTTGTTTGATCGCTTCTAATTTTTCAATGCGACGTGCTATCAATACTACATTCGCACCACTTTCTGCATATGCTAGAGCTGCATCTGCACCTAATCCAGAAGATGCTCCTGTTACGATTGCTACTTTTTCTGATAAGTCAAATAAGTTATTCATATGGATCTCTCCTTTATTTGCTCATATTTCCTATGACTACCCCACCTACTATAACTAACGCCAATCCAATAAATGTAAATATTAATTCCTGTTTCGTTTTGTGTTCTTTTAAGATTACGATTCCGCCTAAAGTAGCTATGACTACGTTCATTTGAGATAAAGTGAATCCAGTCGTAACACCATTTTTTTGCGCGGAAATTAAATACGTCAATGCAGCTATTGAGAAAATAACGCCACTTAGCAAATTGAACCAAGTCGTCTTTTCCTTAAATACTTTCGTGCCTATCGTACCCATTGCTAATAACACTGACATACTTGCCATTCCTAAAGCTTGTGGGAAAAATCCTTGCCAACCAGAAACATTTGCAATTCTAGGAAATGCAGAATAACCTACGTAACCTAGAGTTGATACTAAAAATATACTCATTGTCATAAAAACAGAAGAATGATCTGCATTTTCTGCTTTCATTTTTACACTTTTTATTGTAGTTAACGTGATTCCAACGATAATTAGAAGTAACGCCGAAAAACCGATTAATTTTTCCGAGCCTTCTCCCCACTCACCAAATGCTAGAACACCCAATAAGGAAGTCCCTACTAATTGTAGTCCAGTAGATATGGGCATTGCTTTAGAAACACCCACTCGTTTGAAGGCCATGTATTGTAGAAATTGTCCTAAGGCCCAAGATGCTCCAGATAGAAAAGTGATCCAAAATGGTCCCAACCCTATTTCTGGACGCATAATCAGCCATACAAATAGCGCCATCATCAATGTACCAAATGTTGTGCCAATTATTTGATTGATTGGTTTACCACCGATTTTAGTGACTACTAATGGGAGTATGCCCCAAGCTAGAGCGGGTATCAGCCCTATCAGAATATTCATTTTTCTCCCTCATCTATTCGTTTATTATTACCCTTTACCGTACTGAAATGATGGGTACAAGGTCATACCACCATCAATAAATAATGTGATCCCTGTGACATAACTTGATTGATTTGATGCTAACCAAGCCGCTGCTGCAGCTACATCTTCAGGATCGCCAATCCGTTTCATTGGAACCATTTCTAATGTATCCTTTAATTGTTCTTTATCCGCAAATTTTTCAGCGTTTATTGGTGTGTTAATTGCTCCAGGACCAATTGCATTGACTCTGATACCTTTGTCTGCATATTCCATTGCGATTGTTTCATTAAATAATTTAACGCCACCTTTAGATGCAGCGTAATGAGAAAATCCTGGCCAAGGAATTTGTTCATGAACGGAAGACATATTAATGATGTTTCCTTGCACATTATTTTTTACAAAATAATCGAGCGCAGTCTTTGATCCCAAAAATACTCCTGTTAGGTTTACATTAATAACCTTTTGCCATTCTTCCAGTGTCATTTCATGAGTGGCCACTCTATTTTCAATTCCCGCATTGTTCACCCATATATCCAATTTGCCAAAGTTATCAATAGCCGATTTTAGCAATGATTGGACGCCTGATTCAGTATTAACATCTGCATGGACAGTTACTGCTCGACCACCAGCGGCTTTGATCAATTCAACTGTTTTTTCAGCACCTAAGCGATCTGAATAGTAATTAACAACGATAGACATTTTTTCTTGTCCAAATCGTTCAGCGATTGATTGACCAATCCCTTTTGAACTACCTGTAACAACTGCTACCTTATTTTTTAAATCGTTAAACATATTATTCACTCCTCCATAGTTCGATTAGTAATCTCTTTGATTAATCGAACGTAAAATAATTTCATTGATTCCGACATTGTCAGGTGTATCAATCGAATAGACGACTGCATGTGCAACATCTTTAGCAGATAATCCTGTTTCAGCTTCACTTTTTAATACAGCTTCGCGTAGTTGTGGATCACTGATTTTATTTGCCAATTCTGTTTGAGCATGTCCTGGTGAGATCAACGTTGATTTGATTCCTTTTCCGACTTCCTCTACACGTAACCCTTCCATAACAGCACGCATAGCATATTTTGTTGCTGAATAGACAGAAGAACCTTCACCCGTAAAATGCCCAGCTACGGAATCAGTTGTGATAATATGCCCACTTTTTTGTTTTTCCATAATAGGCAAAGCATATTTGATTCCATATAATGCGCCCTTTATATTAATATCGATCATAGCTTCCCATTCATCTACTTTGCCATCTCGCAACATAGAAACTGGCATCAAACCGGCATTGTTAAATAAAACATCAATTTGACCAAACGTGGAAATCGCAAAGTCTATTAATTCTTCTACCTCTTTTTGTTTTGTCACGTCTGTTTTTTTATACGTCACTTCAGTTGAATAGTTGCTTTCTAACGCCTGAGCCACTTCTTTTAATGAGTCTTCACGTCTAGCTGCCAAAACCAACTTTGCGCCCTTTTCAGCTAAAAGTGTCGCTGTTTCTTTTCCAATCCCACTTGATGCACCAGTTATAACTACTACTTTGTTTTTAATGTTGTCCATTTTTTTCCCTCACTTTTATTTGATAAGGCAAGTATAGTCGGAATATAAAAAGATACAATTAGGCACTTTCAGCTAACCAACGTACTTTAAAGTAAGTTTTGTGCTCTATATACGATCATTGGCAAAATTATTTTAAAAAAACTTCACTTGCTGATCAACAAGTGAAGTGTACAGATAAAATGATTATTCAACTATGGTTTTTAGTCAAGCTTGAAATTCGGGCATACGCAATTCCGTGATTTATAATTCCTAAAACTAAGAATAGCAAACCTAAAAAGACATTAAAATATGTGAAAACAAAAGCTAAACAATAAATAAAGATACTTAATATAGGATATTTCTGCTTTTTCTTTAAATGCTCCAAACTGATTTTTTGTTCGATTAATTCTGGATTTTTAAATATGTAATTATAAATCAATAGAAAGATCAAAGAAATCATCAGAGCTAAAAAAGTATAAATATAGCATGATACTTGTAAATCATTTGTATTAAGTGTCCGCATCGATTCTCCTAAAAGAGACATCGAAAAGCTCAACAACGTGATGAAGAAAATCAAAATCAAATTTAAGACATTCAACTTGACGGTCGTTTTAATCAATATTTGAAAAACATCATGATGGAACAACCATAGTATTCCGATGTAGAAATAAGTTAGAATATAGGCAAACAGCACTGGCCAATAATGAACAATTGCTGAAAATAAACGTCCTTCTACATAACTTGGGACTTTAAACTCTAATACTAAAATAGTAATCAGTATTGCAAATATACCATCACTAAATGCTTGTACACGTTCAGTACGCATTTTAATTCGACTCCTAATGAAACGTTTTTTATTTTACTAGTTATAAAATTTACTGTTTTTATATATCGTATTTTTCATGATCCATATAATCTAACTGGACGTTATCTCCATTTTGATTTAGAAAAGCGATTCTTTCCTCTCCCCATTGAGACATTACTCCAAGAATGGAAACCAACGACTTGCCATACTCAGAAATTGAATATTCAACATGTGGAGGGACTTCATTAAATACCTTTCGAATAATGATTCCATCTCTTTCTAATTCTCTCAATTGATCCGTTAGCACCTTTGATGTGATGCCTTGTACCGCTCTTTTTAACTCGGCTGTTCTTTTCGATCCATCAACTAAATGACATAAAATCAACGGTTTCCATTTCATACCAATGACAGATAATGTCATTAAAACCCCATTTGTATATGTTTTTTTTGTATTGTTCATGTTGTTCACCCCTTTTAAACTAAATTAATCGTTAGGCACATGAAAGTGCCTACTAGATTAATGAAAAAATAGCTGTATTATATAACTATAATAACCCAGAGGTGATAAAATGAAAACTATCAATGCTACAGTATATGTTCAACCAGGTAAGGAAAATACATTTTTAGAATTAGCGGCTGATTTAACAGCGAACACATTACAAGAAGCTGGCAATTTACGATTTGATTTGTACAAAGGCACCACTTTGAATACTTTTGTTTTTATTGAAGTGTACCAAGACCAAGAAGCTATCATTGCTCATCGTGACTCTGAACACTTCCAAAAATTTTTAACAAAATATAAGAAAATCCAAAATGGTCCAATGGACGTCATGATTTTTGAAAGTTTAGGCTCAGAGGAATAAAATCAACTATAAGGGAGAGTATAAAATGATTACAATTAATGCTACTGTTTTTGTCAAAGAAAATTCTATCGAGGAATACAAAGAATTATCAGAAAAATTGATCCGAGGTACACAAGCTGAAGTCGGCAATTTGAGATATGATATGTATCAATCAGTTGAAAGACCAGGGGAATTTATGTTCGTTGAACAATATATGGATCAAAATGCTTTGGATACACATCACTCAGCAGAGCACTTCACACAATTTTTAGCTAGTGTAGAAAAATTATTAAGCAAGGATATGGACGTAAAAGTCTTTCGCGAATTACCTAAAGCTGAATAATAAAAGTAAAAAAGCCGTAAACACTTCTCAAATTCAGAAATGTCTACGGCTTTTCATAATTAATTACTATACTTATATATGAGACTAAGAGAAAAAGAATGAGTAATTTAATAAATACTAAGTGTATATATTTAAAAACCCTTCATCCAAACTGGTTCCAATTGATTACCATCTAAATCCAATACTTCTAGGCCAAACATTTGATCCTCCAGGAATCCCCATATCAACTGAGAAGTAATCTCCACCGTTTGCTTTTGCTGTTTCAGCGATTTTTCTAACCATATCCGCATTTTCAACTGAAAAAGCAGTTAACGTACCACTAACGTTTTGTGTATCCGCGATTTTTTTATTTTTCAAAAACAGTTGATAAAATTCATGTTTCAATAGCATAATCCAAAACGTATCACCCCAAACCATTGAACTAGATGTTTCGTTCGAAAAATCTGCATTTTTCTTAAATCCCAACTTTTCATAAAATTCAGTCGCCGCATCTAAGTCTCTTACTGGAAAATTAACAAATACCATTGTAGCCATTTTAATTCGCCTCTTTCCAATTTACTCTTATTATGCAGATAAGCTTTTCTAAAAGCAAAGAAAGCGCTCACTGTTTTTCTGATAGATAATTAAATAAAAAATATTAGTTGACATATGCATCATCATGCATATAATGAATTCATGGAGGTGCCACATGAATGCTAAATATGACCCCGAAAAATGTCGCGAGTTGATTCAAGAAACCATTGATATTGAATTTTTTAGAACTATTTGTGATCCTGTCCGTAGTGAATTATTGATTTTTCTAGCTAGTAGCGGTGAGCTATCTATTGGCGAAATTGCTGAAAACTTTCCCCAAAATCGTTCTGGATATCTAGACATTTAGACTACATGAATCGCTTTGGTGCAGTCGAGCGTCGTAAGAAGGGCGAGAAGTTTTTTACCGTGTGGACAAAGAGCAAATTGCACGTAAATTTGAATCAGCTTCAGATAATATGAAAGCACTCCTGAAACAAATTTAGAGAGTGCTTCTACTAAAAGTTATATATGCATTAGTGCGCACATTTAGATAATAAACTTGAAAGAAGGAAATAGAAACAATGAAAACCAACAATAATAAATGGTGGGTGTTAGGAACAGTCAGTCTGGCCGTTTTTATGGCAATGCTGGATATTACGATCGTCAACGTTGCGTTGCCAGAGATTCAAAAAAGTTTTAACGAAAGTTTTGCTAACTTACAATGGGTATTGAACGCCTATACTCTTGTCTATGCCGTAGCGCTTTTACCATTATCAAAATTAGGTGATTTATTTGGACGAAAGAAAATTTTTTTGATTGGACTACTGATATTTATGGTAGGCTCATTAGCTAGTGGATTAGCAACGAATAATTTAATGCTCAATCTTTTTAGAGGACTCCAAGGCATTGGTGGTGCAGCCATGATGTCTCTGTCATTGTCGATTGTCACCTCTTCCTTTCCGGAAAAGCAACGTGGTCTAGCTCTTGGGATTTGGAGCAGTGCCGTTGGGTTAGCGGTTTCGATTGGCCCTTTAATTGGCGGACTTTTAGTTGATACACTTGGTTGGCGTTCAATTTTTTTAATTAACTTACCTGTAGGTTTGCTTGCTTTGATTTTAGGCATGATCACGATCAAAGATACTTCACAAAGAAAATTTGGGAAAATTGATTTTGCTGGTCTTTTCTTTAGTACACTGATGATATTCAGTACAGTATTTGCTTTGATTCAAAAAGAAACTCATACTGATTACTCTTGGACAGATTGGCGAATTTTGAATTTATTAGGAATTGCTATACTTTCACTGATTTTGTTTATTTTGATTGAACGAAAAATTAAAGATCCGATGATTCAACTAAGCATGTTTGCTTCTCGTTCTTTTGTCGGAGCAAATATTGCGGCATTTACTTTAGGTGCTGGTTTATACGGTGGTTTTACTTATCTTTCAATCTTATTGCAAAGTTACATGGGATATACCGCGTTTGAAACAGGTGTGAAATTATTACTGATCAGCATTTTTACACTAGTACTTGGCCCAATTACCGGCATTATTTCTGGAAAGATCGGTAATCGCTGGCTGATTGCTTTAGCTCTGTTACTTGGTTTGAGCGGTGTTTTAGCCATTAATCACTTAATCAAAGTTCCTTTTAAATGGAGTTATTTGCTTCCTGGATTTATTCTTTTAGGAATCAGCAACGCTTTAGTTAATCCGCCAATCTCTAATGCCGCGATGAGTTCTGTAGATGAAGCACATGTTGGGATGGCCTCTGGTGTTTTAAATGTCTTCCGTCAAGTTGGGATCTCTTTTGGTGTTGTTATGTTGGGGATCAATGTGACGAATGGTTACAACGACAGTTTGAATAAAAGTTTAACAGCTATCACAACTTTACCAAGTGAAATCAAGAATCAATTAACTAGCCTTCTACACAAAGCAGGACCTTTTGCGGGTCAGCAAATTTTTGAAAATGCTCAAGCAAAAGCTTATAACCAGCTACCTATTTTTACTCAAATCAAAGAATTGGTTTTTTCAGCTTATAATCAAGGAATGAAAGAAGCAAATCTAATGATTGCAGTCCTCTTATTGATTGGTGCTTTAGCTAGTGTGCTATTGATACGGGACAAAAAATAAAACAATAAAGGACGTCGATTGACGTCCTTTATTGTTTACTCTTCTCCTAAATCGGACCCATTTGTTTTGATTACTTTTTGATACCAGTAAAAGCTATCCTTCTTACTTCGATTAAAAGTTCCATTACCTTGATCATCTTTGTCTACATAAATAAACCCATAGCGTTTAGACATTTCACCAGTTCCACCTGAAATTAAATCGATACAGCCCCACGGTGTATAACCAATTAAATCAACTCCATCATCAATCGCCTTTTCCATTTCTAAAATATGGCGACGCAAGTAATCAATTCGATAATTATCATGGATTGAACCATCTTTCTCTACTACGTCAACAGCTCCTAAGCCATTTTCTACGATCATTAACGGAATTTCATAACGGTCATATAATTCATTTAATGTGAATCGTAAGCCCACAGGATCAACTGTTAAAAAAATGAGTGTTACTCAATTTGATTTCTATTTTAAAAAAAAGGAATACTGATTTCCTATAAATTCGATTTATTCCCACAAAAAACCTCCTTAGCTAATATTGGCTAAGGAGGTTTTCAAATACTTTAATTATGAAGGATTGTCTTCTTTTGCTTGGTCAACAGCTGTATTGACCGAATCTTTCACTTTCTCAGATTGTTCAGAAATTGCTGAGCCTGCTTTTTGTGCTGTATCGGTTACTTTATCTTGAACAGTTTCACTGTCTTGTTCAAATTGCTCTGCAGTTTTAACATCTGTAACATCGACATTAACTTCGATCACATCTAAATGAGTCGCATTGTGGACTTCTTTTTGAATCAATTCTTTTATTTTATTGTAGACTTCTTCAATATCTTTTCCATATTCAGCCACAATTTTTAAATCAACCGCTACTTGTTTTTCGCCAACTTCGGTCTTAATGCCGGCTCTCTCATTATCAATATTAACAAGTTTCTCAGCTGTATTTGAAAATACTCCGCCATCTACCACCAATAAACCATCGATATCGTTGATTGCTTGAGCAATAATTTGTTGAATCGCTTTATCTTCAAATTTCAACGAGCCTTCATTTTTTTCATTTGCTGAAGTGTTCTTAGCGTCATCGCTAGAATCAGCCGCATGGTTACTTAATGAATTGCCTTTTGAATCCCCAGAAGAACGGTTATCTTTATTAGAATCATTTGAATGATCTTTCGGATGTGTTTCTTCTACCTTTTTTTCTACATTTGGAACAACCGGATCTGGATGAGCCGAAACGGGTGCGGTTTCATTTTTTAAATCTTTTGCACCTTTTGATTCATTTGGTGTGATTGGATCTGGATGGGCTGAAATCGGTGTTTTTGTATCCTTGTTATCTTGTTTACTCATACTAAAATCCTCCTAAGGTTTAATAGTTATCGATTAAAAATATTGAACACTGTTACTCATGCTAAATTTTACTTTTTATGAATATTTAATGGCCTTTTTTCTAATACTCTATATTAAAACGATAGTCTATTTTAACGATAAAATCAAAAAATATGCACTTTTTTTGACGATATACAGAGGATTTATGAAATAAAAAAACGAGCAGAAAGTTTCTACTCGTTCACCTATTAAATAATATGCTCCGTCCGTTCAATAATATCGTCTTGCGTCGCTTTCGATAACACATTGAAGAAAGCTGAGTAGCCGGCCACTCGAACGATCAAGTCTCGATGTTTTTTGGATGTTTTTGGGCATCGATCAATGTTTCCCTTGAGACTACATTGTATTGGATGTGGTAGCCATGAAGCTTATTAAAGAAAGCTCGTAAAAGCATGATCAATTTTTGTTTATCTTCTTCTTTAGCTAATGTTTGAGGATTAACTTTTTGATTTAACAACACGCCGCCAAGAATATCTTCTGTACGCAATTTAGAAACAGATTTCAACACTGCTGTCGGACCATTTTTATCCATATTATGAGATGGAGAACAGCCTTCCGCTAATGGTGTCCATGCTTTTCTGCCATCTGGTGTAGCCATCGTTGCTCGCCCTTGTCCCACGTTGGCTGAAATAGAGGAGGTTCCTGAATAGCGCATGCCGCCAATCGGCCCACGACCATAACGTGTATTTGGATATTTTGCGATTTCATCGATATAACTATCATATGCCTCCGTGATCAATTGATCAACTTGATCGTCATCATTGCCATATTTAGGTACTTCTTCCAAAATCATTTGTTGGATTTCTTGACTACGTTCACTAGCATAATCAGTCATCAAGGCTTCCCAAAGTTCGGCAGGAGCAACTTTTACTTCGTCAAAAACGAGCTGTTTGATTGCAGCTAGCGAATCAGCCATATTAGCAATTCCCACTTGTAGACCCGAAATAAAATCGTAAACAGCTCCGCCTTCTTTTAAAGTTTTACCGCGGCCAATACAATCTTCAGTCAATGTAGAACATAAAATATCTGGTACATCGCGTTCCAAGCCTAGATCAATGGCATTTTCTACGATCACACTCATTCGCGTCAACTCACGGACAGTCTTATCCCATGCATCTTGCAATTCTTGATAAGAAGTCATCTCTTTGAAATGACCGTAGCCTTTAACAAAACGTTTCCCAGAAACAGGATCGATTCCATCATTCATGGCAATCATCAAAATTTTAGGGAAGTTCATATAACTCATCCCTGTACAACGATAACCCCATTTTCCTGGTACTGCTGTTTCTACACAACCGATAGCACTATAATCATAGGCATCTGCTTCGCTCACTCCAACTTTCATAAATGAAGGAATGATGATTTCATCATTATTGAAAGCCGGCATACCAAAGCCTAGTTTCATCACTTCAATACATTCGTTCATAAATCGATTATCTAAACCATAATGATAACGAACAGTTAGGTTGGGCTGTGGTAATTTTGTCTGTGCCACACTGCGTAAAACCAAATAAGATAACTCATTGACTGCGTCTTTTTTATCTCTCGTCTGTCCGCCGATCGTTACATTCTGGTAAAGCGGACTGCCGGCACTACTAAAAGTATGAGCTTGGCTACGAACTTTATTGACCGTCAACGTTTTGATCCAAAGATTTGTTAAAAGTTCTACCGCCTGAGCTTCAGTAATTGTTTCTTTAGCTAAATCAGCTTTCAGATAAGGATACATGTATTGATCAAAACGCCCATAAGACAACGAATGACCATTTGATTCGATTTGTAAAATCAATTGAATAAACCAGACTGCTTGAATAGCTTCTTGAAAAGTTTCTGCTGGCTCATAGGGAACTTTCCCACATATACGGCTGATTTCTAATAGTTCGGCTTTTCGTTTTGGACTAGCTGTCTCTGCCATTTCTTTTGCCAAACGAGAGTAGCGTTCTGCATATATTTTTACGGCTTCGATGACGAGTAAGACCGAATTATAAAAACAATATTTATCGATACTCGCAGGCTGCGCCAAGTCTAACGCTGCTTTTTCGGCCAATGTCCGCTGTTGATATCCTTTGAGCCCAACTTTTAGCATCTGCCCATAATCAACAGCTAAATGAGCATCTCCCGAATTCATCTTACCTTCCATTCCAAAAAAGCCGGTTTCCATAAAGACACTTACTTCATCCGGCAATAAAGCCCCAGCTTTTGCACGTAAATTATTATTTTCCCAAAAAGGTGCAATCGCGCGTAAGTCTTCTTTCGTTTTCTCCGTAATATAAAAGACATCTCCATCACGTTTTTCAAACAGATCCAGTTCATTCAACACGAATTCCATCGTATACTCCGGAAAAATCGGTGCATCACGGTTTGAGGCCGCTTGATTTCCAACGATTAATGTCTCATCCTCAATATAGATCGACATTTTTTCTAAAATATTTTTAAGCATCAGTGCGCGTTTAACTGTATTTGGTTGATTCTGATGTTCTTTGTAAGCTTCTGTCACTAATAATGCTCGCTCTGCATCGATATAAGGTCTCTTGGTCAGCACAGCTTCGCGAAATTGATCCATTCGATCTGTTAATTGTCCAAAATAAGGAATAATTTTTTCTTTTGTTTGAGTAATCATTTTTACGCCTCCATCTTCATTCGTAATTAAATTAAACTTCTTTCGTAACAATACTAACATGTGTATTCCATCACGGTCAATGTACATTAAATTGATTTCAAAATAAAAAAAGGAATGCACATCTGTGCATTCCTTTGATGTATCTTTAAAACTCAAATGGTTTGAATATCAATACTTTCTGCAATTAAAAACTTTTTGATCTCGGATCAATTTTTTTATCTGTAAATACTCTGCTGATCTCATTGAATGAGAACTCAGAGACAACGCCGTTTTGAGTAAATTTACTTGAATCCGTTAAAACAATTGTTTGATTTGCAGCGCTGGCCAACATTCTTGTGGTATCGCATCTTGTGATATCACTTCCAGTAAATCCGCGGCGATGATCAAACCCGTCGATTCCGACAAACAATTTGTCCACATGGAATTCATCCACCACTTTTTTTACTAAAGGACCTACATTTACTTGAGACGCTTTTTGATATTCGCCACCAAGTAAGATGACTTTGACTGAATCCGCTTTTCGAATATACGAGGCAATAAAACAAGAATTAGTTATGATCGTAATATCGTTACGATTGAAAGCTAGTTCTTCTGCTAATAGTGCACAAGTAGAACCCGATTCGATCATCACAACTTCCCCATCGCTAACTATTTTACTTGCTTCCAAGGCAATTTTTCGTTTCAAGTCATAGTTTTGTGCTAAGCGGTAATTAATGTCATCCGTATTATTTAACAACGCATAGCCATGTTGACGATGCAAAAGACCGCGAGATTCCAATTTATCTAAATCTTTTCTGATCGTTACTTTTGAGACTCCTAGTAACGTAGAAAGCTCATTTACTTCGATTTTTTTCTTTTCACTAACAATAGCAAGAATTTCTTCTTCTCTAGACATACTTTTTGCTCCAATAAGTTTTGACATATGGTTAAAGATTAGCATAATTTCGGTAAAGGAACAATCAACTATTATTTTTGATTACGTACGAAACAAAAATTATTTGCGTTAAAAATATATTGTGATAAAATTGGCATGTATAAAAGGAGGTAGAAGAATGATCGATACAGCTTGTATTTTTAATATTCAAAAATTTAGTATTCATGATGGTCCTGGTATTCGGACAGTCGTGTTTTTTAAAGGTTGTCCCTTAAAATGTTATTGGTGCTCTAATCCTGAATCGCAATCTGGAAAACCAGAAGAAATGAAAGATAGTCACAAGAATCAGCTCACAACCGTTGGCAAATATCAAACCCTTGAAGAAGTCATTGCAGAAGTAATGAAAGATGAAGCTTTTTATGAAGAGTCAAACGGCGGTGTAACTCTATCTGGCGGTGAAGTATTATACCAAGCTGAATTTGCTACCGAACTTTTACGCCGTCTAAAAGAGAAAGGAATCCATACAGCTAGTGAAACGACTGGTTTTGCTAAACCTGATGTTTTTAGTCGCTACATTGATCAAGTCGATTTGCTTTTTTTTGATGTAAAGCATCATGATGAAAATCACCACAAACTTGGCACTGGCGTTTCCTTAAAGCCTATTTTAAAAAATCTTACAATCGCACTTGATAAACAACAAGAAGTGATCGTGAGAGTTCCTGTCATTCCTGGCTATAACGATGGGACAGCTAATGCTCAAGCCTTTGCTGACTTATTCAATCGGTTAGGTATCACAAAGATCGAATTATTGCCCTTTCATCAGTTTGGTGAAAAGAAATATACTTCTTTAGATCGTGAGTATAAAATGCATGATATTCCACAATTGCATTCCGAAGATTTAGGTTATTTCAAAAAAATTATGGAAGACGCCAATATAATCTGCAGTATCCAGTAAATCTAAACTATTTTTAATTACAAGATCTACTATCAATAGACGGAAAAACTTTTCTCCTTTATACTTTTCAGTGAAGGAGGAATCGTTATGTTACGTAGATTACTTAACGCGTTGCTTGCTACTCTCATTTACTTGATCGTCTCGAATATCGGCAATTTATTTTTTGCCATTACTCCACGTTATAGCTGGACCACAACACTTTGGGAAGCACTTTTCTTTTTTATTTTTATCTTCTTAATCCAGCAATTTAGAAAAAAATGATTTATTTTTAGCTATTAGGCGCTCACATTATTGAGTGCTTTTTTATTTTATACTTAATAATATGTTATTTCCAAAGCTTCAGCATAGTTTTTTTGCTATTTTTGGTATAATTAATTAAGAATACTTATCCTAGGAGTGATCCCTTATCAATAAAAAAAGAGAATGGCAAACCATTAAATTTTTACTGTGGGGCATTGCCACCATGATTTTCAATATTGTGTTTTATCATCTACTATTTTTAAAATTAGGTTTTGAGTATCAAACAGCCAATCTGATTTCTTGGTTTGTGACAGTCTTGCTCTCCTATATCGTTAACAAATTATTTGTTTTCAATTCTAGTTCAGTGATTACCCTAAAAGAAATCGCACTTTTCTTTGGCTCACGTATTTGTTCTTTAGTCGTTGAACTTATTATTTTATTTATTCTATACGATTGGCTAAAATTTGGTGTGACTTCTAGTAAAATCGCCAGCCATGGAACTGCGCTGATCATTAATTATTTTCTAAGTAAAATTTTATTCTTAAAAAAGATTCAGCATGAGGACCTCTCATGCTGAATCTTTTTAGCCTAAATGTATCTTAGCATCTTCCAATGCTGCTTCCACTATTTCCATTACGATTTTACTATGCATTAATTGTTGCTTTACAAATTCTTGGTCATTTTCTTGAATCACTCGATCGAATACCGCAAATTCTTCGTACATACGATGGGCGTGTTGATTGTCATTTACTGTTTGAACTTCGCCTTTTAATGATTCAATCGTGAAACTGTCCAATGTATTAGTCGGCCCATTTATGATAATCGACCCTTGCGTGCCTTGAATAGTCGAGCGAATCGAAGCTGTTGAGTCCTTCGCACCGATACACACCACTTTTTGCTTGCCGTAATCTAGTACTAACATGCCTGAAGTATCGATTTCTCTTTCAACATTCGCATAGTAATTTACGTCTAATGGTTTTCCTAATAATCCTACGACCAAATGAATATTGTAGATATTAATATCCATCAACGCTCCACCACCCATTTTAGGGTTGAAAGCAGGTAAAATTGTCCCGGCTTTGAAATCATCATAACGTGAAGAATACTGAGAATAATTACATTCAATGATTTTTAGTTCACCGATCGTATTTAATGCTGTTTTGATGCCCTCAAAATTTGGTAAATATTGATTCGTGATTGCTTCGATCAACACTAAATTTTTTTCTGACGCTAATGCTTCTAATTCTAACAACTCGGCTTTTTGTAGCGTAAAAGGTTTTTCACAAATAACATGTTTCCCATTTTCTAACGCTTTTTTAGCAAAACTAAAATGCAAATGATTGGGCAATGCGACGTAGACCGTATCAAACGCTTCACTCGCCAAACATTCTTCAATGTCTGTATACACTTGATCAATCTCAAATTGCGTTTGTAAAGCTTCCATTTTTCCAATACTACGAACGGTACCAAAAATAGCTTTGACTTCGAGTTCGGGTATGTCTTTAACGACCGGTAAAAAATCATGAACGATTTTTCCTGATCCTAAAATCGCTAATTTCATTGAGTCTTCCTCTTTTCTTGTAAAGGTTATCGAACGATCTGCTGAATGCCTTTTTCTAACATTTCAATTTGTAAAATAGTTTCTTCATCTTTAACAGACTTAGGTTTTCCGTTGACCAATGTTTGATAGATATCTTCATAAACTCGGCTATAATCGCCTATTTCCGAAACAACTTTTTCTTCATAATAAACACCTGCATCATCAATAAAGGTCAACGTCCCATAATGTTCAGGCAAATCGACACCAAAATCTTCATGGTCAGGCAAATAAAACATTTTTAAATGTTCCTCTTGCCGATCCTTTGTTTCTTTTACAAAGACACCTTTTTTACCATAAACAATAAAGCTTGGACGCTCTTTCAGACGGAAATAACTCGATTTGACTGAGACTTTCATCCGGCCATAAAACAAATCCAAATCAAAATAATCATTCATTCGATCATCGCCTAAAAGCTGTCTTACTTCATAATGAACATCATCTGGTTCACCAAAATAGGAGATGACTTGATCTAATGTATGGCAGGCATGACCATAAAGATAGCTTGTGCCGATCGAAAATGATTCCACACCTGTTGGAATTTCTGGACGAAAATAATCATAATGCATTTCTACTTCTAAAAGATCACCTAACACGCCGCTCTCAATAACTTTCTGAACAGTCAAGAAGTCAGAATCATAGCGGCGGTTCTGATAGCACTGAACAAAGAGTCCTTTCTCCTCAGCTAATCGAAATAATTCTTTAGCCTCTGCTGATGTCTCAGTAAACGGCTTTTCAATCAAAACATTCTTTCCATGTTCTAAAGCTTCTTTTCCTAATTCAAAATGCAACGGGCTTGGTGTCGTAACAACAACCAGCTGGATCTCGGGATCATCATAAATGTCATTGATGTCTTTCGTGTAATTGACATTTGGTATTTTATCCCAAGTAATTTTTCCACTTGGTGAATAGATCGTTTTGATAGTGATTTTATCTTTCAATTTGGTTGAAAAAGGCAAATGATAGCGATTGGTACTCTTGCCGTTCCCGATATATGCGATAGTTAGCATAGCTGATTCCCCCACTTTTCTTTTGATGCCTTAAGTATACAAAAAGGCTTGCAGAAAAAAAGATATCTAAGTCAAACAGGTTGTTTTCTCCAATCATTTGATCAATCGTAGCGAATTATTGAACATTTATACCAAAGTAATGAGCTTTGCTTTTGTTTAACTTCTTGAATCGAAAAATTTAAGGTATGATAACAGTAGAAGAACGATGAAAGGTGTGCCTATGTTACTAATCGATAAATTGAAAATCCAAGCAGACTTGACGACAACAGAAAAACGAATTGCAGAATATATTTTGAATCATTTAGCGACGATCCCAGCGATCAATGTGGACGAACTCGCTAAAAAAACGTATACGTCTCATTCTTCAGTGATCCGTTTAGCCAAAAAAATGGGCTATGAAGGTTTCCGTGACTTTCGAGTAGCGATTTCAGCAATTGCTCACAGTAATTTATACCGTGAAGAACAGGTCGATGCTAATTTTCCTTTCTTACCACAAGATTCAACTCAAGAAATAGCCAAAAAAATGGCGGACTTAGCAGTCGATACGGTAAAAAAAACGTATGCACAGTTAGACCATGATATTTTAGCAGCATCAGCTGATCTACTTGCAAAGGCGGAACGAATCTTTTTATTTGCCCAAGGTGATTCACAAATCCGAGGCCGGAGCTTCCAAAATAAATTAGTTAAAATCAATAAATTTCTGATCGTTGCAGATGAATATTCTGATGAAGATTGGAATGCCGTCAATCTTACACAAAAAGATTGCGCCTTGTTTATTACTTACCGAGCTCGCGTTCCTCAATATGAACGGATTTTAAAGCATTTTTTAAACGAAAATGTCCCTTCCGTTTTGCTAACTGGAAATGCTCGTTCTAATTTAATTTCTTTAGCTCGCCAAGCGATTGTTTTTACTCAAGCTGAAATGGATTTTATAAAAGTCAGTACCTTCTCGTCACAAGTGGCTTTTGAATACGTTTTAGATACTCTTTTTTCACTGATTTATGCTAAAAATTTCAATGGAAATATTCAAGATTTAAAAAAGAAAAATACTTGGATCGAGCAACGGCTTTCTCCTGAACAATGATTTCACTTTCTCAAAATAAAAAAGTGTTATCCATCGCGCTTTTAATTAAGCTAGATCAGATAACACTTTTTAATATCTTTTATTTATTATGCGCTTTAAAACTACCCTTTAACACCACCGGATGTAATTCCTTCTACATAATATTTTTGCATATACATAAATAGTAATGTAATGGGAACCGCGATAAGTACACATCCTGCTGTAAACGGCATGAACCATTGGTTTATTTTATCTGGTTGGATCATAGTAAATAAACCAATTGCTACTGTAAATTTTTGCTTTTGCTGTCCTAAAATGACTTGTGCAAAGATAAAGTCCATCCATGGAACCATAAATGCCATCAGTGCAGTATAGACAATAATAGGTTTTGACAATGGTAAAGTGATTTTAAGAAAAATATCTTTTTTTGTTGCTCCGTCGATCATTGCTGATTCATCTAATGAATAAGGTATTGTATCAAAGAAGCCCTTCGCAATATAAAAGCCCAAAGCCGCACCACTAGAATAAACAATAACTAAGGCGGTTAGAGTGCCATCTAAATTCATTGCCTTTAAAATGTAATACACTGCGATCATACTCATGAACCCAGGAAACATATTTAAAACTAAAGCAAGCTTTAAAAATCTATTCCTAAATTTAAACTTGATCCGCGAAACTGAGTAAGCTACTGCTACTGTAAAAAACGTTGAAATAATGCATGTTGCTATTGCGACAAAAAACGTATTTTTGAACCATGCAAGGAACGGATAGGAATGGTTTCCAAACAACATTTTATAATTTCTCAAGGTATATGTTTTAGGAATAATGTAGTTGACTGACATGGCTCCTTCACCTCGAAAGCTGGTTAAAACTACCCATAAAATTGGAAACAACCATATTATTGAAAGTACTATTAATATAATGTAAACAAAGGCTAGCGTTCGATGATTCTGTTTTTTCATTACTAGATACTCCCTTCGTAAGATTTAGAGCGAGTATATGCTAATAAACTGAAAATAGCACTCATCACAAAGATAATAATACCAATTACACTCGCCAAATTATAATCACTAGCTACAACAGTTAACTTGTACAGCCAAGTTACTAAAAGGTCCGTATCACCAGCTTGATATAAGTTTGAATTATTTGGTCCACCACCTGTTAACAAATAAATTACATTAAAATTATTTATATTTCCGATGAATTGTTGGATTAGATTAGGTGTCATAATTAAAAGAATCTGCGGAAAAGTGATTCTTCGAAAGATCTGAAATTTATTAGCACCGTCGATTTCTGCTGCTTCAATTTGCTCTACTGGTAAATTCATTATTATACCCGTTGATATAAGCATCGTTACTGGGATACCAACCCACATATTGACAAAGATAATTGAAAATTTCGCCCATGTACCATCGCTTAAAAACGGCAAAGCATTTGTTATCAAGCCGGACTTTTGTAGTAGTGTATTCAGCGGACCCCAGTCAGCTAACAAGTTTCTCATAATTAATAGCGAGACAAATTGAGGAACTGCCATAGTAATTACAAAAATAGTTCTAAAAATTCTTTTTCCTTTTAGTCCTCTAGTGTTAATAATCATTGCTAATAAGATACCAAAGAAAAATGTAGTTGCTGTAGCTGCTATTGCCCATATCAACGTCCATGTTAACAATGGTAAAAATGTTTCCGCCATACGCCCATTGAGAATATTCCCAAAATTAGCTAAACCAATCCAATCGAACAAATGACCTGGCGGTAAATGATTGTGATCATAATTTGTAAATGCAATACAAATCATATAAATCAGAGGTAGAATCGTAAATAATAATACTCCAATTAATGGGATAACCATCAGCGTCATATGAAAACGCCCATTTGTTAAGGTTGTTAAATCTTCTTTAAATGAAGGGATTTTTTCATTATTTTTATTCAATAAAAATAATTTACGATTACTCTTTAAGCTACACCAATAAACATAAATGAAAACACAGCAAAAGATGATGGAAGCCAAACCATAGATCAACATCAACATGGAATTATCTCCCGCAACTGAAACCTTGATTCTTACTCCATCTATATTTTCCCACTGCATACCTTGTGTTTTGGTCCCCAAAGTAATCAATCCCGCAATACTTGGAACAAGCTGATAAATTGCTGTCATGATGAAAATGATTTCAGCTACTAGAAATAAAACTCCCTTTACAATTTGCTTATTCATCAGGTTGCTAAATCCCATAATAATAAAAGACAATTTAGTTTTTATATCGCCTTGCTGAAAGACATCCTTCATGTTGGTATTTTCATCATAAAAACTATCTGATTTCAACTTAAAGTCCCCCTTTTATCAAAATAATTTTTTATTAAAAAAATTCGAGAGTAAAGAAGTTTACCCTCGAATTCAATTGACTATTCCTTGTTACCAGAAATATCTTTAACTAATTGATCTAATTTTTCTTGATATTGGTCAGGTTTGATGCTTCCATTATAAGTATCACTTAGAACAGCCGCAGAAGCTGTCCAGAAATTAGTCATTTCTGGTATTTTCGGCATTACGACAGAATAATCTGGTTCGCTCATAGTAACTACGGCATTTGCTAGCTCATCATTTTTTAAGTAATCACTTTTTTGAACGTTCATATTAGTTGGAACAATGTTTCTAGACTTGTCTTCTAATTGGGCTTTCTGAACTGCTTCACTTGAAAGATAAGAGGCTAGTTTATAATCGGCTGCAATTTTTTTCGCATCACCATTTGCTGGAGCTTGGTTTACAGCATATAGCTTGACGCCTAAAAATGCTTTTTGTTGAACTTCATTACCCCCAATATTCATCTTAGGATATACTGCAATCCCTAAGTTTTCTTTACCTACAGCCTCAGTTGCTTTTTCTTTATCCCAAGGACCTGATTCAAAAGCAGCAATTTTTTTATTTTCAAATTGAGCAATATAATCATCTCCTACATTAACGAAACCTGTATTATCTTTTTGATCAGCAATCCATTGCAAGACGGAAACTCCGGCAGCATTATTCCAATTAGTTCCATCTACCTGTTCCCCATTGTCACCGAACAATTTATCCCCAACAGACATAAATAATGGTGCAATTTTGTAAGCATCTACTACTTTTAAGTTTGCCCCAAAAGTTGCATTTTTTGTTATATCTTCATATGTCTTAACTTGATCTTCATTTAAAAGCTTTTTATTATAATAAAGAACTTGAGATTCAATCCCATATGGGAACGCATACACATTATCCTTATATGATGCTCCCTCTAATGCTGTTTCTGACTGCTCATCTTTTATTTTGTCTGCGTATTCCTTAGGTATTTCTTGAATAACACCAGAATCTACTAATTGCCCAAGTTGATCGTGTGGTAATGCAAATACATCCGCCGCAGAAGAAGGATCTTTTTTTACATTTTCTTGCGCTTTAGCATCTTCAGTCTCCACTACTTTAACTTTAATATTTGAATTATCTTTTTCAAAATCTTTTAACACTTTTGTATAGAATTTTTTTGAATCAGTTGTTACCCATAGAGTTACTTCTGTTGAACCATCTGAAGAAGTTGATTGTTTGTCATTCTTTGAATCTGAACCACATGCCGTCATAACTAACACACTACTTAAAGTTATTCCAAAAACCAAAAATTTTCTTAAATTCCACTTCATTTTTAAACTCCTCCTAAAATTTAATTATCTTTACAAAAATGATTATGCAACCGTTTGCTTAAAAAGGCAATGGTTTTTTTATTTTTAATCAAAAAAATTCATTTTATGTATAAATTAATGGTTTTTTCTTTGTTTTTCCAAGATTAAATCATTCTATATATCAATAATGTAAATAATTAGTTAAAAAAATAAAAAAATTATCTTTGCATACGGTTGCATAATGTGTAATAATTATGGCGAAAATAATTGATAGAAATGAGGAAACATTATGGTAGAGCTAAACCTTAAGCATGTAAGTAAAAAATATCCAAACAATCCAAATTTATCAGTGGATGATTTCAATCTTGATATTAAGGATAAAGAATTCATCGTCTTTGTTGGACCTTCTGGCTGTGGAAAATCCACGACGTTACGAATGATCGCTGGTTTGGAAGAAATAACTGATGGCGAGTTAGATATTGATGGCGTACGAATGAACGATACACCTCCCAAAGACCGCGATATCGCAATGGTATTTCAAAATTATGCCCTTTACCCACACATGACTGTATATGAAAATATGGCCTTTGGATTAAAACTCAGAAAATATCCTAAAGATCAAATAAAAGAACGTGTGGAAGATGCTGCAAAAAAAATAGGACTTTCAGAATTTTTAGATCGAAAGCCTGCTGACCTATCCGGTGGACAACGACAAAGGGTCGCAATGGGTAGAGCAATTGTGCGGGATGCAAAAGTATTTTTAATGGATGAACCTCTATCAAATTTGGATGCAAAGCTCCGTGTGCAGATGCGTGCCGAAATTGCTAAAATCCATCAAAATCTTGAGGCTACAACAATTTATGTGACACACGATCAAACTGAAGCAATGACTTTAGCTGATCGCATTGTTATCATGGATGCCGGAATTATTCAGCAAATAGGAACACCACAAGAACTTTATAACCAACCAAAAAATAAATTTGTTGCTGGTTTCATGGGGAGCCCCGCAATGAATTTCTTTGAGGTTATTTTCCAAAATGGGCATATAAAAAATAACAAAGGAATTGATTTACCCTTGTCAGAAGGTCAAAAAAACTTGCTTGAAAAAAATGGTTACGAAGGGAAAAAATTAATTTTTGGGATACGTCCAGAAGATATAACTGCAGAACAAATTGCATTAGAGGCGTATAAGAATTCAGTTGTGACTTCAACCGTTGTAGTTAGTGAATTATTGGGTTATGAGTCAATGCTTTATACAAAAATTGATGATACGGAATTTGTTTCAAAGGTTAATTCTCGTGATTTCCACCAACCTGGTGAACAAATTAAATTAGCCTTCAAGTTAAACAAAGCTTCATTTTTTGACATTGAAACTGAAGAATCAATTATTTAATTAGAGAGGGTTTTACTATGAATACTGCCGCAATTTATCATCGTCCAGATAGTGAATACGCCTATCTGTATACAGAAAATTTAATACATCTTCGATTAAGGACAGCACGAGCAGATTGTTTTAGTGTTTCACTGGTCTACGGAGACCCTTACCAACTAAATGAAAAAGACTGGTATAAAACAACCACACCAATTAAAAAAATATTGACCACCGATCTTTATGATTACTGGGAAATTGCCATAACTGTTCCTTATCGCCGCTTGAGCTATGCATTTATTATTACTGGTTATGATAATACTAGTGTCTTTTTTACCGAACATGGGACATTGCCAGTAAACGATTTCAATCTTTCTATGGAAAATAACTATTTTCGAATGCCTTATTTACACGAAATAGATCGATTTAAAGCCCCCGAATGGGTAAAAAAAACGGTATGGTATCAAATTTTCCCTGAACGCTTTTCGAATGGTGATTCAACTAATGATCCAAAAGATGTTCTCCCATGGAATAGCAAAAATCACCCTGGAAGACAAGACTTTTATGGAGGTGATTTACAGGGTATTCTTAATAATTTAGATTATCTTGTCGATTTAGGGATAAACGGAATTTACTTATGTCCGATTTTTAGTGCAAAATCTAACCATAAATATGATACCACCGATTACTTTACTATCGACCCTACTTTTGGAGATAAAAAAATCTTAAAAAACCTAATTGATGAATGCCATAAACGTGGCATAAAAATTATGTTAGATGCTGTATTTAATCATCTGGGCGATTGCTCAGAACAATGGCTCGATGTTATACAAAATGGCGAAAAATCTCAATTTAAGGATTGGTTCCATATTCATTCATTCCCTGTCCAATATGAAATAACAAATGATTTCGAACACTCAGAAAATAAGAATTATGATACTTTTGCCTTCACACCCCATATGCCGAAATTGAATACTGCAAATACAGAAGTCCAAAATTATATACTCAGTATTGCCAAGTATTGGATTCAAGAATTTGATATAGATGCTTGGAGATTAGACGTTGCCAATGAGGTGGATCATCATCTGTGGAGACAATTTGCTGAAGTTTGTCATGGGCTAAAAAAAGATTTTTATATTTTAGGAGAAGTTTGGCATAGTTCTCAAAGTTGGCTACAAGGCGATGAATTTACTGCCGTTATGAATTATCCCTTCACAGATTCAATTAAAGCCTATTTTATCGATAAAACGATTACTTTGGATAGGTTTGTCAGCAATCTTAATTCTCAATTGATGCTTTATAGAAAACAAACCAATCAAGTGATGCTAAATACTATAGACTCTCATGATACACCTCGACTATTAACTCTTACTAAGGGAAACAAACAGTTAATGAAACAAATTTTCGCTTTTCTATACTTACAACAAGGAGTTCCTTGTCTTTATTATGGTGATGAGATTGGAATAGATGGCGGAATGGATCCAGACTGTAGAAAATGTATGATTTGGGATCCAAAAAAACAAGATTTAGAGATGTTAGAATTCACAAAACAGTTAATAAAATTGCGTCATGAAAACCAAATGATTATATCAGACGGCGTATTAAATTGGGCAGAAATTGATTCCTTGTCTGGTACCTTGGTGTTTGAACGATCATTAGTGGAAGATAAATTGATTGGTATTTTTAATACAGGGCACGATCATATATTCTCTCCATTGTCCGGTGAACTGTTATTATCAAACCTTTCAAGCATTAAAGATAATAATTTGATAATTGGTCCTGAAGGCTTTGCAATAATTAGAGTCTAAATTTCTGTATTATATTTTAGTATTGGAGTGTGAAATTAATGGAACATTGGTGGCAAAAAGTGGTTGTTTACCAAATTTATCCTCGCAGTTTCCAAGATAGTGATGGAGATGGTATTGGCGATTTAAAGGGTATCATCTCGCGATTAGATTACTTAGAAAAATTAGGAATTGGTGCTTTATGGATAAGCCCCATATACCAAAGCCCAAATATTGACAATGGCTACGACATCTCAGATTATGAGAGTATTTTGACAGAATTCGGGTCCATGGCTGATATGGAAAACCTAATTGATGAGGCATCAAAACGCTCAATTCGAATTATATTAGATTTAGTAGTGAATCATACTAGTGACCAACATAAATGGTTTGTTGAAGCTAGAAAATCAAAAGATAACCCTTACAGGGATTTTTACATCTGGAATGATCCTATAAATGGTACCCCACCAAATAAATTGGCTAGTTTGTTTGGTGGATCAGCTTGGAAATTTGATACTAAAACCCAACAGTATTATCTTCATTTATTTAGTGAAAATCAGCCTGATTTAAATTGGAAGAATCCGAAACTCCGTGAACATATTTACAATATGATGGATTTTTGGATAAACAAAGGAATTGGCGGATTTCGCATGGACGTTATTGATTTAATTGGGAAAATACCTGAAAATGAAATAACAGCTAACGGGCCTAAATTGCATAATTATTTACAAGAGATGAATTATAGAACATTTAGAGATAAAAATTTACTGACTGTTGGAGAAACTTGGGGAGCTACTCCTGAAATTGCGAAACTATTTTCTTCTCCTAAGCGTAATGAATTATCCATGGTTTTTCAATTTGAACATATTGCGCTAGATGAAATTAATGGTAAAACAAAATGGGAATCTCGTCCTCTTCAAGTAAAAGAATTGAAACAAGTTTTTTCTAAATGGCAAATCGATTTAAAAGATGATGGATGGAATTCCCTATTTTGGAACAATCATGACCTTCCACGGATTGTTTCACGCTGGGGAAATGATAATATTTATCATACAAAATCAGCAAAGCTATTAGCAATCTTACTTCATTGTATGAAAGGAACCCCCTATATATATCAAGGAGAAGAAATTGGCATGACCAACCATACTGTTTCTGATATTTCTGAAGTAAATGATATTGAGAGCATCAACATGTATAATGAACGATTATTAGAAGGGCTACCCAAAGAAATTCTTATAGACAAAATAAATACTAAAGGACGTGACAACGCAAGAACACCGATGCAATGGGATAACACCCTAAATTCTGGTTTTAGTACAGGTGATCCTTGGATAGCGGTAAACCGAAATTATAAAAAAATTAATGTAGCAAATGCTTTGAAAGATTCCGAATCAATTTTTTATACTTATCAAAAGTTGATTCAACTACGAAAAGAGCAGCCTATATTAACTTTCGGGAGTTATCAATTATTGGATGGAACTGAGGATGAAGTTTTTAGCTATATTAGACACTACAATGAAATTCAATGGTTAGTCGTTGCAAATTTTTCAAATATCCCGCACTCCTTCACTTACCCAGAAGTACATTTAGGAGAAGTCATCATCTCAAATCTAGCTACAGATATTAATAGAAAAAATACAATAGAACTGGCTCCTTGGGATGCATTTGTTGTAGAAATTGGGGGCTAATTCATGACAAAATGGTGGAAAAATGCTGTAGGATATCAAATTTATCCGCGAAGCTTTATGGATAGTGACGGTGATGGTATTGGTGATATTAAAGGAATACAAAGTAAAATTCCTTATTTGAAAGAATTAGGTATAGATTTTATCTGGATAAACCCCATATATAAAAGTCCAAACATTGATAATGGCTATGATATTTCCGATTATAAATCGGTAAATCCTGAGTTTGGAACATTGGATGACTTGAAAGAGTTACTACATGTGGCGCACGAGTACAATATAAAAATAATCATGGATTTAGTTATCAACCATACAAGTGACCAACACCCTTGGTTTATTGAATCAAGAAAATCGATTGACAATCCTTATCGAGATTTTTATTTATGGGCAGATGCCACTCCTGAAAAAATGCCTAACAATTGGCAAAGTTTTTTTGGAGGCTCTTCTTGGACCTATGATCCTAAAACAAGACAAGCATATTTTCATGTTTTTGCTAAAGAGCAGCCAGATTTAAATTGGAAGAACCCAAAAATGCGAGCAGAGATATATCAGATCATTATATGGTGGCTCGACCTAGGTATTGATGGTTTTCGTTTGGATGCAATTAGTCATATTCAAAAAGAACCATGGGATTTTAAAATAAAAGAAAATCCTTGGGCTCCTTTTATGAATGTATCAGGTATTGAAAACTACATGATGGAGCTTAAAGAAATATTTCAACAATTATAATATCATGACCGTTGGAGAAGCTAGTGGTGTCAAAAGTAAACATGCGTCTTTTTGGACAAATGAAGATGATGGCTTTATTGACATGATATTTGAATTAGAACATTTAAAGCATACAGGTAAGTTAGGCAAGCAAAAAGGAGATATTTTGGCTTTAAAAAAGGTATTATCCCGTTGGCAAGCAGACTTACAGAATTCTGGTTGGAACGCTCTCTATATAGAAAATCATGATAATCCTCGTAGTAATTCTATTTTTGGTAATGAAACATGTAAATCAGCTATGGCACTCGCTACGGCATATATGCTATTAAAGGGTACCCCCTTTATCTATCAAGGACAAGAACTTGGAATGACCAACTACCCATTTAGTACTATTGATGAGCTTAAAGCTACTGATTCATTAATAACCTATCAAGCTTGGCTAAGTAAAGGCTTCTCAAGTAATGAATCACTTAACCTAACAGCAAATTGGGCTCGTGACCATTCAAGGACTCCGATGCAATGGAATGATTCAGGAGCGTTCTCTAAGAATGTACCTTGGATGAAGATCAACCCGAATATGGATCAAATTAACGTTGAATTTCAACAAAAAAATCAGGCCTCTACATTTAATTATTATAAAAAATTAATTAAACTAAAAAAAGAACTCCCTGTTTTCACTCACGGAGACTATAGGCTTGAACTGCCGAATCATCCAAAAATTTGGGCATATACAAGAACTATGCCGCAGGAAGAAGCAAAAATTTTAATAAATTTAAGTGAAAAAAAGCAAATAATCACCCTGCCTAATAGATGGCTATATGCAGAAAATAAAATTATATTAACTAATTATCCTGAACAAAAACTAAAGAAATCTATGACCTTGCGACCTTTTGAAGCGATAGTTATTTTGGATTATGTGCTATAGTAAATAAATCCAAAGTGGAAATTTTTAGTGAATCAGGTGACATTGATGAATTTTTCTTTTAGACAACCACGCATGCAAGATTTAGAACATATTATGGAAATCGAACGATTAGGCTTTTCTCCAACAGAAGCCGCTTCAAAAGAAGCGATGGCTGAACGTATTCAAGTGATCAGCGATAGTTTTCTGCTAGCTGTAAATGCAGAGGATCAACCTATCGGATATGTTGTTGGGCCGGTTATTCCGGAGCGTTATCTTTACGATGAACTGTTCGAAAAAACCGTACCTAATCCTCCTACTAATGGTTATCAAACAATTTTAAGCCTAGCTGTTGCTCCAGATTATCAGAAGTTTGGGATCGCTAGTGCTTTGTTGAATGAATTAGCCCAACATTCTCGTAAAGTTAAGCGAAGCGGGATCACATTGACCTGTTTAAAGGACTTGATTCCCTTTTATGAAAAAAATGGCTATCATGTCGAAGGAGTTTCAAAGTCTCAACACGCTGGAGAAATTTGGTATGATTTAGTTTTAGATTTATAAGAACGAAAAAGCTGACCGAAATTTAATTCGGTCAGCTTTTTTCTATTGATGTTGATCAACGATTTGTTGTGATTTATCAGCAGTATTCTTTACGTCTTCATTTGCTTTTTGTAATTTAGCGATATAATCTCTCAAATCAGAATTTTCTTTTTCTGAATTTGCTAATTGTTGTTTTGTTGTATCCAATTGTGTTTGTAATGACGTTTTTTCATTATTCACCGTGTTGATTTGATTCGTTAAATTATTTACAGTATCTTGAAGCGTATTGGCTTTATTTTGAGCTTCTTGTAATTTCGCGTTCCATTCTTCATTTTTCTGATTGATTTCTTGCGTTTTTGTTCGATTTCTTTGATTTTATCATTGATTTCTTGTTGTTTAGCTTGAATTTCTTGATCTTTACTAGTTAGTTGTGATTCTAAATTAGCTTTATCACTATTCAATTGTGTGCCTTCAGTTTTTAATTCAGTGAGTTGTTGCTGATAAGTAGTAATACTTGTTTGCGTAGCAGTCAATTGTGTTTGCGCGTCCGTCGATTTTGAAGTCAGGTCAGCGATCTGTTTTTCTTTATTAGTTAATGACGTATTCAACTTATCTAAATTATTATTGATCGTTGAGATGTTTTCTTCTCCACCCCAGTTGATAATATTATCGGCATAATTTTTCCCAGCAAATCCAATTACCATCAATAACATAGGAATAGCGATCAACAACATTTTTTTATTTTTCATTAGTAGGCGTTCTCCTTTTTTCAAACAAAAAGTAACTAGCGACGATCCTTATCATAATCGAAATACGCATAAATACCATTAATTTGTTTTCCATTCCATTAAAAATTTCTTTTTTTCTCATTTTTGTCGTTCTAACTAAATTTATTTGTTGTTTCAGAAAACAAATGTAAGTATTCAAAAATATAAATTTAATTAGACTTATCTTTCTATAATTAGAAATTTTAAACTCTAAACAAATACTATATATTGTGTCTCTATTATTATTAACACAAAAAAAATACAATATCTAGACTTTTTTTATTTTTTCTTTCACGCTATGATAAATGCTCAAAGAAAAATGATAGGTGGTAATTTTATGAAATTAGCTGTTTTTTGTGGTGCACGCTACGGAAAAGGGAAAAAATATACTAATTTAGCAACAGAAATTGGCGAATATATGGCTGAAAAAAGACTTGGTTTGGTCTATGGCGGATCATTTAGCGGCTTAATGGGGGCTGTAAGTACCGGAAGTTCTTGCAAAAAATGGTCATGTAACTGGGATTTATCCGCGTGGCTTGTTTGATGATGAATTGCCTCGAGAAGAAGTTTCCGAGTTCATTTATACCGAGACAATGGATGAGAGAAAACAATTATTGATCAATAAATCAGATGCTTATTTGATTTTACCCGGCGGCTTAGGAACATTAGAAGAACTATCTCAAGTTCTTTGTTCGATTTCCATTGGTTTGATTCCTAAAAAACCAATCGGAATTTTAGATATTGATGGCTTCTATAAACCCTTAGTGGATTTTTTGGTTCATTCAGCGGATGAAGAATTTATTGATCCTGAAACAGTTAAACATGTACTTGTTTCAGCTGATTATAAATCATTGATCGATCAAATCAGTACGCAATTAGCTGAAATGAAAGAGGTGGCCTAAATGAAAATTTATTTAGCTGGTCCATTCTTTTCCGCAGAACAAATCGAATTAATCGAAAAAGTAGAAACTGCTCTAAAAAATAATCCAACCGTTGATACTTTTCACTCTCCTCGCCTTGATCAAGAAGGTGAATTTGAAGAATTCACTCCCCAATGGGCCAAAGAAACTTATTTAAAAGATATGCATCATATAAAAACTGCTGATTGTTTGGTTGCTCTTTTAGATTATGAGCATGGTATCACTGATCCTGGAACAGCTTATGAGATTGGAATAGCAACAATGTTACAAAAGCCCGTGATTGGTTTGCTTACTATAGGTGATAGAGTCAATATTATGTTGACAGAATCGTTGCATGCTTTTACTAAAAATGTAAATGATTTAAGCGACTATGATTTTACTGTCCTTCCTCAATCTGCTTATTCTGGGGACTATATTTAGACGATGAGTAAAAAAGACTAGGTATTTCTGTCATCTACAGAAATACCTAGTCCCTTTACTTTTTACATATCAAAATTTATCTAGTATTTTTTGTTTTTCTAAACCAATAAAGAAGTCCAATGATCACTAGGATGATCATTCCTAAAACAATCCAACCTTTACTTTGTTGTTCACCTGTAGTAGGCAGTAGTCGTTCTAACATGCTATTCGTAGAATTGTTTGTTGGTGAACTGCTTGTTGGAACAGTTTTCTTTTCTGCATTATAAGTGTTCGTAATAACGATATTTCCTAGATTTTTATCATCGATAGTCGCAGTATAATTCTTAGGAACAGCTACTTCTTTAACAGTATAAACAATTTCCTTTTTATCTTTCTTTAGATGTAAATCATTCCATGTAGTTGACCAATTATTATCGGCACTTAATAGTACTGGTTCACCGATAGCTTGTTCATCGCCATATAATTGAACCTGAATACTATTTGGTCGTACGTTGGCTTGATTATTATTATCATCCCATGCTTTTGTTACTGTCATGCTGGTTTTACCTGGTGTATAATGATTGATGATATTATTTCCTTGAATCTCAGTCGAATAATCCGCTACTTTATCTTCAGTAATGGTATAACTGATTTCTTTACCTTCTTTATATTTTGGTAAATCAGAAAAAGTATATGTCCAATTTTCCGCGGCAGTGACTTTTTTGTTAGCAATTGGTTGCCCATCTGCTAACAAATTGACAGTGATTGCATTTGGACGCTTTCCATCTTGGTCTTCTTGATCATCCCATTTCTTACTTCCTTTAATTTCCGTTAATTCTGGTGTGTGATGGTTAGTTAGTAATATATTCCCTTGATCTTGACCATTGATGCTACTTTCATAGTCTTTTGGAGAATCGACTTCTTTAATAGTATAAACGATCGGTTGCCCCTCTTTCATCAGATCTAATTCACTCCACGTGTGAGTCCATTGATTAGTACTATTTAATGTTATTGGTTCACCGATAGCTTGCTCATCACCATACAGCTGGACATGAATTTCTTTCGGACGAATGCCGTCTTGGTTTTCAGCATCTTCCCACTTTTTAGTCACCGTTACACTTGTTTGACCTGGTGTGTAGTGATTGATGATGTCATTTCCCTTAATTTCTGTCGAATAGTCTTTGATATGATTTTCAGTCACAGTGTAGATAATTTCTTTCCCGTCTTTATATTTTGGTAAATCAGAAAAAGTATATTCCCAGTTTTCTGCCGCAGTTACTTTTTTAGCGGTCACTGGTTCACCATCTGCCAATAAATTGACTGTAATCTCACTAGGACGTTTCCCATCTTGATTGCTCTTGTCATCCCAAACTTTATTTCCCTTAATTTCAGTAACCGCAGGTGTGTAGTGATTTGAAATAATAATGTTCCCTTGATTATCGTCATTAATACTGTTTTCATAGCCTTTAGGTACTGCTAGTTCTTTCACTGTATAAGTAATATCTTTACCACTTTTCTTTTGATCCAGACCCTCCCAAGTATGTGTCCATTGATTTGCGGCATTTAGTGTCACTGATTCACCAACAGCTTGACCGTCTCCATATAATTGGACTTGAATGTCATTAGGTCGGATGCCATCTTGATTATTTCCATCATCCCAAGCTTTGGTCACTGTTACACTCGTTTGACCAGGTGTATAACTATTTGTAAGATTACTTCCACTGATTGTTGTTGAATAATCTGGCACTTCATTTTCAGTAACCGTATAACTAATTTCTTTACCATCTTGATATTTTGGTAAATCAGAAAAAGTATATTCCCAATTATCTGCTGCGGTTACTTTCTTATCCGCTACTTGTGTACCATTCGCTAACAAATTAACTGTAATAGAATCTGGACGTTTTCCATCTTGATCCTCTTTATCGTTCCATGTTTTTACGCCTTTAATTTCTGTGATCGCAGGCGTGTGCTTATTGATGATCGTTGTTCCATCTATAGTTGTTGTGTATTCAGGAACATTCTCTTCGATAATGGTATATGTTACTTTTTTGCCATTTTGGTAAACAGGTAAATCAATGAATTCATAAGACCAATTATCTAAATTATTAACTTCCTGGGATTGAAAGATTTCGCCATCAGCCAATAAGTGAACTAAAATATGATCTGGTCTTACGCCATCTTGGTTCTCATGGTCATCCCATTTTTTTTCACCTGCAATCTTAGTCGTTTCAGGAATATGAGTATTTTTAAAGAGTACAAGAGTTCCATCATCTTCATCCGGATATGTCGCTTCCGACTCATAACCATTCAATGTTTCACTTTTATCACTAGTATTGGCTCCATCAAATAATTCTTTAGCTGTATATTTATAGGTCTTTCCTTCCGGGTCCTTAACAGGTAACCCGCCCCAAATAGTTGTCCAGTTGTTTTCTTCATTTAACACTTTTGGGTTATCAATTTTGTAAGGAACGTCATTTTGATACAACTCAATATAAATATTGTTGGGGCGGATGCCGTCTTGATTGTTATTATCCTGCCACTCTTTTTCAGCTTTGAAAGCAGTTAAATTATCCAAATCATATTTTTTGTAGTCCTCTACATTTTTTTCGATTTTCCCATAATATCCAATCGGCTGAAAACCTAAATAGTTCTTATAATACAAAATATAACTTTGTCGCGAAGTGACTTGTGCTTTTCCATGCATCGTCAAAGTTCCGCTATTCTCATCTTCAATATATTTTTGTGGTACTTTGAACTCGATTGTTCCTAATGGATTTGCATCTGAGCCATTACTTTTAACGGTATAGCTGATTTCATTCGTGATATCATACTCTTTAGCTTCATTAGCGGGAATCCAACCGAATGTTACACCAAAACTATCTTGATTCAAGCTAAGGGCTAATGTATTATCAATATTTTTCCCTTCAATTGGCGCTGAGTAAAGGTAATCTTGTCCAGACATACCTTCTTGTTTGATTGCGCCAATACTTACTTCCGCATTCTCTACTTTTTTATAAAGCTCTTCGTAATCAACTACGTTATCAATAGCATTTTTCTTTGCTTCAGCTATTATTTGTTTAGTGATTTCATTGTTATTGATTGTTCTCGCATAAGTCGTATTATTGATTGTTCTTGGATTTGTAAATGTCCAGATAGCTAGTTGCGTAGCTGCATATTTTGTTTCCATATTTTCTATTTCAAATACTGAAAGCTTACTTGCTTTTGTACCATTGACAGATTCATAGTAATTCTCAATCAACCAAGCAATGGAAGCCTTATTTTTCTTTTCTACTTCTGGAAAAGATCCTGGAGCAATTGTTGAATCGTTTGGATCGACCCATTTGGGATTGCCGTCTAAATAATAATCCGGCCCTCCGCTAGGATAAGACATGTATCTTCTTAAACAAAAATACTCTTTTGAATCTCTGTCTTGAATTACTTCTAAATTTTTTAGATCATCTAGGTTAGAAAAGTCTTTCAAATGAACGGCCGAATCAACCGCTGTTCCTTTTTTTAAATACCAATCACTATGGACCCCATGAATAATTGGAAAATCACGATTCTCTCGTGTCTGTATGGAATCATTCTCAGCTGCATAGCTCTTAACCATAAATGATAAACAACCAAACATTCCTATTAAAAATAGTAGTGGTAAAACAACCCTCATTTTTACTTTTTTCATTTTTTACTCAGCTCTTTTCATTATTTTTTAAATTTGTTAGTCAAATTTGATAAAAATCCCCTCACACTGCTGCAATATCAGCTACTTCTATTTAAAAAAAATTCTAAGATTAACTAGATTTTCCTGCTATGTATTAAATATTGATAAAAAGCCGTTTTAAATAGTCTTATTTAAAACGGCTTTATCAAATATCACTTTCTATTCTTCTGCTTCTAAAGGAAAATCAATTTTATACGTATGAGTTGTTTCATCATTTGAATCTGTTTTAGCTCTAAATGTCACATCCACTGCTTTGATTTCTTTCAATTTTTGTTCGTCTTTGATTTTGAAGTGAATAAAGCCATCTTTATGTTTGTCAGTCGTTGAAAATTCATCATCAAAGATATCCATGAAGAAGTTTGCATCAACTTTCTTGCCATCGCTTAATTCTACTTCAGCATGATCGGGCATGATGTATTTATCAGTTGTATCTTCAATATCTAATTTATATTTCAATGACAATAATGTTTTATACGTATCGCCATCTTCATCTTTGAAATCTTTTACCGTTACTAATTTGGCATGATCTACATCAAATTTGATTTTATCCCAATCTGAACTGCTGAATTGAGTATCATAGGATACGATATCTTTTACCTTAGGATCGATTCCGTCAGTGACGATTTGTTTGAAATAGCCGTCATTTTTTAACGTTTCATCACCCACAGCTACATCATCACCTGAGCTATCTGTGTAAATTGTTTCTGAACCTGATTCACCTACAACTGTTCCGGCATCTTCTGTTTTTCCACATGCACCTAATAATACGACCATTCCTAAAGTTGCTGCTGCTAATCCTAATTGTTTGTTTACTTTTATCTTAATTCTCCTCCATATATTTATTTGCGTGATCAATATCTTCTTTCACATCTTGATAATCAAAACGTTCAATACAGCCATCTAATTCATTTACTAAAACACTATCAATCAATGTTTCATCGGATTCTTCCATATAAATAATTAATCCTGAAGCACCTGGTGCTAAATTTTGACTAACCGTATCAAAAACCGTTGTGTTTTTTTTAGTTTTTACATAGTTTGTCCCAACACCTGCTAAATCACCAATGATCCAGCCAGATAAGACACCTAATGGTCCACCTAGAATCCCTACGATCATTCCGATCAAACCACCAGTAGCTACTCGGTTCCCACTTTGGAAATCCAAGCTGTCTTTAATTGTCACTTCAGAATTTGATTGGTTCTTTTCAATCACCGCAGCTTGTTTGACCTTCATTGTGTTGCAGTTATTTAACGTCTTTAATTTAGAAAGTGCTTCATAAGCTGTTGCATTTTCTTTATAAGTAATCAAAGCTAAAGTTTTCATCTTCTTTATTCCTCCTTAGTGAGTAAATCCTTGAGTATGTGGTCCTTCGTTAGCATGCATTGAAACATTGGCTTTATTTAATTCTGTGATTGAGACATTTAAATCACGAATCAAAGCATCTGCCATATTCATTCCAAAGTCGCCGCGACAAACGAAGCGTTGAATCACTACTTCATCTAAATCTTCTGGTAATGGGTACGCCGGAACTTGCCAGCCTTTCATTTGCAAACGATCAGCTAGATCATATAGATTCCAAGCAATATCTGGATTTTCTTTTAATTTATAGCAGACGATTGGAATATTTGCACCATTGTTATAAATTTCGAATAAATCAGTATCTTCAACGGCTTGAGCGACTTTCATAGCAACTTTTTGAGTCCGTAAATGGATCTCTTTGTAGCCATCAAAACCAAAACGGTAAAAGTTGTAATATTGACCTAATATTTGGCTAGCACTGCGAGAGAAGTTGATGGCCATTGTTGGCATGCTGCCTCCAAGATAGCTAACATTAAAAATTAATTCCTCTGGCAAATATTTGCGATCTTTCCAAACAATCCATCCGATACCTGGATAAACCAATCCGTATTTATGACCTGAAGTATTGATCGAAACGACATTTTTCAAACGGAAATCCCATTCTAGTTCTGGGAAAACAAACGGTGCGAACATAGCACCACTGGCACCATCGACATGGATTCCCAGCTCACGGCCAGTTTGTTGATTATATGCTTCAACTTTGGCATCTAAGGCCTTGATATCATCATATTTACCAGTGTAAGTAATTCCTAGAATCCCAACGATTCCAATTGTATAATCGTCGACATAATCCATTACTTTATCGATATTGATACTCATGTGTTGTTCATCCATCGGAACAGTACGCATTTCGATATCCCAGTAGACACAGAATTTTTCCCAACATACTTGATAACCAGATGAAATGACTAAGTTAGGTTTTTGATTGACGACATCGACCCCGCGTTTACGAGCTTCTTCTCGCCATCTGAATTTCATTGCCATTCCGCCTAACATACATGCTTCACTAGAACCAACTGTTGACGTTCCGATTTTTTTGTCTTCGTCTGGAGCATTCCATAAATCGGCAATGATATTGACACATGACTCTTCGATTTCTGCTGTACTTGGATACTCTGATTTATCGATTGCATTTTTTTCAAATGTCTCTGACATTAATTTCGTTGCTTCTGGTTCCATGTAGGTTTGGCAAAATGTCGCCATATTTTGTCGTGCATCACCTTCATCGATCAATTGGTCTTTGATCAAGCGATACGCTAATTCAGGTTCAACTGACTCCTGGTTCAATTTTTTTAAAATCACATTGCCTTCTGCTTGTTTAGATCCAAATAATGGAATATTGTTATTCATAATAATTTCCTCCTAAGGTTTAGTTTGCTTTTTTATATACAGGCGTTCTATCTACGGAAAAGATTTTTACATCTGTTTGATTTAATAATTCTTCGGTCATTGAGACTTTTGTGATGCCGTTACTGGCATAATCTTGGTAGTAAAGCGTCCGACTTTCATTACACATGATACTGATAAATTGAGAGTAATCTTCTTCACCCGTTTGTTTAACAACGATTCCTTTTGGAATACTAACCGTTTCTAAAATGTTTACGGCGTTCATTACACCTTCATCTTCATTAGCTGCCTCATCGATTTTTTCTTTGAAGAAAGCTGCACGGACGAAGCGTTCAGGTGGTGTATATCCTCCCGGAAGTCCAGATGTTCCCGTACCTTGTGAGAAAGCTTGCGCTTCATAATCTCCGAATTCCACTGGAGCAAATTGCATTGGTTGTACGTTTAGATAATTTCGTAAATTTTGAATATGCCATTCCAAAGTCGGTGTATTCGTCATTACGTTCACTGGATTTTCTTTGAAATGAAGCATCGTTTCTGTTGGTTCAATCACTACGGATCGACCATTTGCGTCCGTAATAATCCAATGCAAAGGTGTAATGAAGCCTAATTCAGGAACGGGTTGATTGACTAAATTAATTGTTTCTAACTGTTCTTTTAACTCATCTAAAGAACGAACGTTTCCAAGGATCCACATAATAAATTCATGTGGCCGAAAATTCATTTTTGCTGGATCGATATCTTTTTGATAAACAACCTCACCTGGAAGATAAAGTTCAGCGACTGAAATTCCCGCTTCATTCACTCCATCACTGACAAAGTAGTTCGCTTCTAATTGTTCTCCGGTACCAAGAAACCCTAAGCTATTTTCCCAGCTTTTATGATCACTATCTGATCTCCAGCTATGATTTCTAGGTATATATAATGGCGAAGCTCCTAAGGGATATGAAAAATCCATTGTTCGTGCTAAAAGATGTTTGCTGTCTTTAGTTGCTATGAAAATACTTGTACACATTGGTCATTTCTCCTCTTTTCTCTTCCTTACAAGAACTATTCTAGTGGATACTGACTAGACAAAACGTTCAGATGTTGTCGTTTTTTTCGTCATTTTTCAGTCTGTAATAAGTTCTTTAAATAACTGTTTTTTTATTGATAGAAAGTTTTAAAAATAAAACAATAATGGCTTGGTACAATTATTGAAAATCGTCCATTGTACAACTCAGTTCTAAAAGTATTATTTAGTTTGTTTTATCTCTTCCTTACAAGAACTATTCTATTAGAAAAACACTAGGTAAATAGAATAGATATTGTCGTTTTTAACGCCAAAAATATATTTTAAATAACTGATTTAAAGAAAAAAAGAAACCAATAAAATGGTTTCTTTTTTTTCTATTTAACAGAATGTAAATCCTCTCGATTGATGACACCGCCAATCAATTTGGTAAAACCAAATAGCAGGAAGTAATTTCCAATCAATGATGGAATATTGATAATCAACGATTCTCCACCGACTAGTAAAAGCAAACCGATCATACAACCGACCAAATCAACAATCAATGAAATGTAATAGTACGGCATTGCGATCATTTTTGCTAAATCTAACATGAAGAAGGAAATGACAGAATCACAGATGAACCAAACCCCAAACAGTATCGCCAAACTAGTGACATCTAATGTTGTATTCATCACAAGAATCATCCCAATCAAAATATCAACAAATCCAATGATCAGCGCGGAATATTGATTACGTTGCGTTCGCAATGCGATTTTTTTGCGATTCATCAGTTCAAAGAATCCTTTTATCAGTGAAAATATTCCGACTAGCTGAACCGATTGGATAATCGTCTTTTCCGTATACCTCATTGCCAAGACAGCCATGATCAAATAAGTGAGCCCCGTCAAAAGCTGTAGAAACCGATATGATTTAAAAAACTGTTTTGCATTATTCATGTTTCTTTTCCTCGCTTTCCGCATTCTCTTTTTCAATATTTGCTTGGATTTGTGATGATAAACGTGATTGATCATCTACTTCTAACGCCAATAACTCTTGATTATCATTCAATAATGAGACATCTCTTAAATGATGTTTTTGCAAATAGTCCATTGATAGACGTAACAGTGTCAAGAAGACAATGATTAATACGATCATGACAGTAAAACTTTTTGTTACTAATGCATTACTGATCCCACCAGCAATCGCATTTCTAAAAGCATACAATGAATACGACATCGGTAAGAACGGATGGATGATTTGGAAAAACTTGCCTTGTGTTTGAATTGGGAACGTTCCTGCAGCCCCGCCTAATTGCAATACCAGTAAAATCATTGCAACAAATCGGCCCGGATTATCAAAAGTCATCGCTAAGAACATAACGATCGACATATAACACCATGCTGTGACTAAGGCTGTAACATAAAGTGCTACGACGCTATACGCAGGTAGGCCTAATAACAGCATTGTTGTGACTTGGATCAAAGCCATTAAACTTGATACCACAAAACCTAAACTTACTTTACTCAACCACCAAGATTTACTTGATTGACCATCCATTGAAGATTTTCTAACGGGATAGATAAAGTTGAATAGCATGCAACCTACAAACAATGCTAGTGACATTATATAAGGTGCTAAAGCTTCTCCATAATTGTTAACTTTAGAGTAGCGATCATTTTTTAAACTTGTTGGGTTAGTGAATTGATTGATTGTTTTATGCGTGATTTTTACGCTTTCAGCTTTATCGACACCAGAATCTAACCCGCTGGCTAATTCTGCTGCACCTTGTTTTAATTTAGCAACACCCGCAACTAATTCCGGTGATTTACCGTTCAATTCGTTCAATCCATTTTCTAGTTGAACCGAACCAGAATTCAATTGACTGACGCCATTGCTTAAGGTTGGAATTTTAGCTTCTAATTCTCCTAATCCGTTGGTTAATTGTGTGCTGCCGGAAGCTAATTGTTGTACTGCTGAGAGCGCGGTCGGAATATCATTTGATGCTGTTCTGAGTGTAGCGCTCAATTGATTGAGTTGGGCAACCACCGTCTGGGCATCCATTGATGCTGGCACCATTCCAACCGCTGCCTCAATTTGCTGACTGCCTTTTTCGACTTCATTAAAAGTTTTTTGGATATTTTTAGTATTCTTTGCCATACTGCTAGTAACATTACTTACTTCATTTGCTTGCTGAGCAAGTGTTGCAGTGAGTGTAGATAAAGTAGTCAAATTATTATTGACGTCTTTTACTTTGTTATTGATTGTCTGTTCAGCTGTTGCTAGATTGCTATCAACAACATGATTAATATTTTGAATCAATGCTGATTTTGAATCCTCTGATAATTCTTCATTTTCTTGGATCAAACTATTGATTTGGCTATTGATTGTACTATTCACTGATCCAATTTCACCAGTCAGTGTTTGTAATTTTTCAGATATTTCTTGATTTTGTTTTTCTAATTGCGCTGCATCAACCGAAGCTTGATTCAATTCCTCAGAATTTGTGACTAGCTCACTCAGTTGTGCTTGTGCTGTTTTGATTTGACTACTTAATTGTGTCCGAACTTCAGGATTCAAATTATTTTCAAAATTTTGCAACGAGGCAGCCATTGATTGAGCCGCATCTGATAGCGTCACCATCCCGCCATCGACTTCGGAAATTTTAGTTCTATTTGTATCTACGACCTTTTCGATGCTGTTTAATGCGCTACTCAATTTTTCTGAACCTGCATCTAATTGAGCGACACCACTAGATAATGGACCAACTCCAGCTTCTAGTTCTGCTGTTCCGGCTGCAAGTTTGGCTGAACCACTATCAGCTTCAGAGACTCCGTTTGTGTATTGACCAATACCCGTTGCTAATTGATTGGTTCCAGAAGACAACTGATTAGAACCATCGGCTGCTTGTTCTAGTGAACCAATCATTTTACTTGCCTCACCATCTACGGCGCTGACATAGGCTTTCACTACTTGATCGCGAACTTTCATTTCCAATTCATTCGCAGCAACTTCAGAAATTTCTTTTCCTATATAATTATACGAGCCATTAGTTGTATAAGTGATTTCCATTTTTTTAGGCTCATTATTCATTACACTTGCTGCTGAAGCCGAGAAATTTTTTGGTAAAGTAACGATGGTGTAGTAATCCATGTCCTTCATCCCTTTTTCAGCTTGTTTCTTACTAACAAAATGCCAATCTAAATCATTATTTTTTTTCAAATTATCAATTACTTGTTCGCCAACATTTACCTTTTGTCCTAACATCTCAACATTCTCATCTTCATTGACGACAGCTACCGGTAAATTTTTGATTCCGCCATAAGGATTCCATAAGGATTTATCAAAAACAGATGTATAAATAATTGGAATAAACGTGATTGCTATGACTGATATCAAGAGAATTTTATTTTTCAGAAGATTTTTGAACTCATTTTTTACCATTTTCAAGCTTGTTCACCACTTTCAATTATTGCACTCCTTTTTTTCGGACGAGAATAAAAATGATAGAAGACAAATGGAATTGCTAAGGTCACAATAAATCCTGCCAATAAACTGATTAAGTAAAGGTGACTTTCGCTACTTGGAACAGTAGAAGGTACAATAAAGGCTGTACAGACTGCTGCAATAGAAATCAATAATCCGATTCCCGCTACAATCCCTTTGACCAAATTTCCACCAGGAATTTGAAACTCCCGTGCTAATGTTTGATGTTTACGTAAGATCACAAAGTATGAAACAAAGAATAAAATATATGCACTTAAGTAAATCAATACTGTTAATGAAATTGCTGTTTGAAAACCAACATTCCCACCTGAACCGCTAGAACCAAAGGTTAATAATGCGGCCCAAACAGTGACGATGACCCCTTGGATCATTAAAATTCTTACTGGAACATCGTTCGCATTTTTTTCAGCTAATTTTTTGGGTAATAAATTTTTAGTAGCTGCAAATTGCAAGCCTTCAGTTGGACTGACGATCCATGAACTAACTTGAGCTAAAATACCAAAAGATGTTAAAAAACCAATCATTTTGACAAAGAAACTGACATGTCCTGGAGAGATCAATTTTGTTGCGGTATCCATCACACCTTCGTTTGAAGAAATATTACCGGTTAAGACCATTGAAACAACACTCCCGCCGATTGTACTCATCACGATGCCGACAATTACTAAAAGCATCAATAATTTGGGATAGTTTTTCTTGCCATCTTCTAAATCAGAAAAATGAGTCGCCGAGGCTTCAACCCCCATGTAGGCCAAAACAAAAGAAGTTAATGAACCAATCGTTGCTTTTGTTGGCCAAAACGATGAATGTGTGAAATGTGGTGAGATGGAATGTCCGCTCATAAAGTACTTGATTGAACAACCAAACAATACTAAGACTGGAAGAATGATCCCAATGCTGAAACCATATTTAGCTAACTTAGCAGTTGTTTCTGTTCCTCTCAATTGTAAAAAGGTCAGGATCCAAAATATTCCCACAACAGATAAAAATTTAAATACAGGATCATTATTCATTGCCGGTATCTCTAATGCGTAAGAAAGCGTTCCAACAATGAAATAAATCATCGTGACAAAACCGACTGTGACTTGGAACCATTGGAAGAACAATGCAGCAAAGCCATATTTCTCACCTAACGGTTTGCCTACCCAACTATAGATTCCTCCTTCTTGATATCCTTCGATGGTCGCTAGTTCTGCTGAACAAAGAGAGACCGGAAGGAACCACCCCAACCCACATAGCAACAGATAAAATATCAAAGACTTTCCGACAACTGCAAATGTAGGATATTCATATACAGTAATAAATAGCGACGCTGTCATTGCAAAAAAAGCAAACTTAGACATAGTATGTTGTTTTTTCATTTTTTATTTTCCTTTCGTTTCTTAAGTTAAACCTAGTTTACCTTCGATTAGACCACTAAAAATTCCAATTGTTGGCGGAAAAAAGGACAAAACTATCCGCTGATTTCGTTATTAGAATTTATTTAGCTTACTGTTTAATAAAAAAGACAAAAAAAAAGACCCGATCATTTATCGAGTCTTTTGAAAATATTATTTACTATTCTGTTGTTTTAGCCATTCACTAGATAGCGTCATTGCTCCACGAGTAGCGTTTGTTTGATCTAAAGCATTGACCATCACAAAATCATGGATTATCCCTTGAAAACGAGCTTGCGTAACTTCCACTCCTGCTGCTCTTAGTTTCCGAGCATATGCTTCGCCTTCATCTCTTAAAACATCTGATTCCGCATTAATAATCAAGGCAGATGGCAACTCTTTTAATTGATCCAAGGATGCTCGTAAAGGGGAGGCCGTAATCTCTGCTCGTTGCTCTTCGCTTGTGGTATATTGATTCCAAAACCATTCCATGCCTTCTTTAGTAAGATAGTAATCTTCTTCAAACTGTCGGTAAGACTCTGTATCAAAATTAGCATCTGTTACCGGATAATATAAGAGCTGTTGTTTAATCGGCAATCCCCCACGTTGTTTCGTTAAAATTGTCATGATGGTCGCCATATTGCCCCCAACGGAATCACCCGCTACTGTTAAACGGTTCAAATCAAATGATTGCGCTTCTGACAATTCTGGTAACTGCTGTAAAATCGCGTAGTTTTGCTCGACTGCGGTCGGGTATTTTGCCTCTGGCGATAAACTGTATTCAGGAAAAATAATGATTGAATTTGTTCTAACTGCTAATTCTCGAATCAATTTATCATGTGTTTTTGCACTCCCAAACACCCAACCAGCACCATGGATATAAAAAATAACTGGTAATTTGCCTGTACTATTTTTAGGGCGCATCACGCGTATATTGACCTCACCCCAAGAACCAGTATTCAATAATTGATCTGCAAATTCGACCTCAGCTTTTTCTACATCAGATGATTGGACTTTTTCCAGCAAAGCTCGACCTTTTTCAGGTGGTAATTCATAAATTCGTGGATGTTCCGCATTGTCGTCACTAAAATCAATCGCTGCTTTCTCTAATGAAATACGTTCAGACATTCTTATCTCCTCCAAATCAAAATTATAAATATATTTTTTCAATCTATTAATTTTACTTAGGCACAGATTTTAATCGTTTGTTGTAGTCTACGTTGAGAACGTTTTCGTGTCAAAAAGTTTGTTTTAAACTCCCTTACGATTTAATTTTTAACTGTGGAATCATATGTACTAGTTAAGATAACGGTGTTCTTATCGGTTTCTTCAATCATTTTAGTATAATGTGGGACATTTGTGATTTCTTTGACCGTATAATTCACTTCACTGCCTTTTTGGTTTAAGGCCAGATTTTCCCATGTATACTGCCATTGATTGGCATCATCTAAGACAATCGGGGAACCAACTTTTTCATCATTAGCATATAATTGGATCTGTACGTTTACAGGACGAACATTTGCCCGATTTTCTCCATCCTCCCATTTTTTTTCCAAAATAAAAGTAGTTGTTTTAGGAGTATATGTACTGATCAGCATATTCGCTTCATTTGTAGTAGTGTAATCTGGTAAATCCTCTTCCGATAAGCTATAAATGATTTCAGAACCAGCTGCATCCAATTTGGGCAGATCCGTAAAAGAGTAATGCCAACCTTCTTGTTCGCCAGTTCTTTCAGAAGCAATTTCTGTTCCATTTGCTAATAAACTAATTTTCATACTCTGCGGACGCAAGGCATCTTGGTTCTCACCGTCTTGCCAAATTTGACGTCCTTCAAGTTTTAACGTATTGGGATCAGCGCCCGTATAATTAAGTGTTAACACTAAAACTGTCTGTTGTTCTTCTTGGATCACCTCATAATTTAATTGATAACCCGCAGGAGTATAGGCTTTTACATCAGTAAATGTCCATTCATCACTGCTATCGCCTTGTTTTATCCAATTCTCTTCATTTTTCAAAACGATGGGTGTGATCGTTGTGTTCGATTCTCCAATCAATTCGATCATTAGATTATTAGGGCGTGTGCCACTTTCATTTTCATTGTCTTTCCATTCGCTTTGGATTACATTACAAGCTTGATTATCTGCTGGCGAAAAATTTATCTCTTTATTTGACACCGCGTGAGGAAGTTCTGCATTCTTTTTTTTGCTATTTAAAAAATAGGTTGCTTTAGTCCCTGAATTCGTGTTTCCCAAAACATTATTTTCAGGTGAATCAGTTCGAAAAATTTGAAGAATAAATAAAATTGCGACCAAGAATGTTAGTAGTCCCCCAACGACTAAATTCATTTTTTTCATCATGCACCTTCTTATGTATTAAAGTTATTTAAGTAAAAAGCGCAGAAATTACTTTATTTCTGCGCCTTCATTTTTTCGCATTGCTTTTCTATGTTTACGTCAAAAACGCGATTATTTTTCTAGATGTTTTTGAGCAGTTGATACGTCTTCCTTTACATCAGTGTAATCAAAGCGTTCAATTGAACCATCAAATTTTTCAACGATCATCGTATCTAGCAATGCTGGATCTGTTTCATCAATATAAAGTAACAAACCTAATTGTTCTTCCTTCAATTCGCCAGCAATTTTATCGAACACTGTGACAGTTTTCTTATTTTTTAGATAATTCGTACTCAAGCCTGCGATGTCTCCGATGATCCAGCCACACAAGATACCTAGTGGACCGGCTAAAATACCGACTAACATTCCGATTAAGCTGGTTTTGACTACACGATCGCCACTTTCATAATCTACGCTGTCTTGCATCGTAAAATTGGTTCCTTTAGCATTCTTTTCAATTACGGCTGCTTGTCTAATTTCTAGTGTGTTGCTCTTTGCTATCTTTTTAACTTGTGAGAAAGCTTCGTAAGTTGCTGCTGAATCTTTAAATGTGACTAATGCTACTTTTTTCATATTGAATTCCTCTTTCTATTTATGATTATTTTTCTGTTTCTTACTACTCTTTTATTATAGAAGCGATCCGTTCTGTTTTAAGTCGGCTTTTGTCTGACTATGCGTCATGTTTTCTCATCACTTAAGGACACGCTACAAAATAAATGATTCTCATCACTCTTCTTTATTTTTGATAATCAACCATGATTTGTTGTTGTTTCTTTTGTTCTTTGTATTGCTGTTGTTCCTGTTTGATATAATCCTCAGGGATCGTTGTTAGTTTGCTCTGAAGTTGTTGAACGGGTAAAAAGAAGGCAAAAGCGATAAAAAGAATCGCAGCAGATGCCATCAAACTTTTTCTGATTTTATCGTTGGGCTGCTTCACGGAGTAGAACCAGATACCTGCAATACTTAGTAAAAATAAAATCAGACTAACTAAACATATTCGCATTTTCATGCTCCTCTCTGTTGTGACAGTCACGGTATTTTTGATCAGCTGTTCATTTCCATTTGTTCCAATTCAGCAATGGCTTGTTCGATTGTTGCGCCTTGAGCAAAAAATTCTGCATTAGCTGAATCATAGACAACAAATTGATTATTTTCTGTATCTAAGGTCACGCGATATTGAATACTGTTTTTTTCAAATTTCATTGGATTCACACCTTTCATAAAATAGTTGCTTTCATTGGTGAAGTACTACTATGTATGTTTTTAATTAATAGAACAAAGTGGGATGACCGGAAAGTATCATCCCGCTTCATTTCAATACTGTATTAATCAAACATTTTCTTCCCTGCTTTTAGTAACGTCTTGATATCTTTATCGTATCTTGGTGTTTTGACCAGCTTAGACATTGGTACACCCGCAAAGTGGAACGCAGCAATTTCTCCAGAGCGAACAGCACTTTGTTCGGTAAAGATCATTTGATAAGGTTGCTCAACAAATTCTCCAGTAAAGGCTAGATTCGTTGAATGTTCCGGAATTACTTTTGGACGATCCGTTTTTGCTCGATTATTAAACAATGCAGAGGCATAAGGCATATACACTGGAATATTGTTTACGATCCCATCCAAAATAACTTCTTCTTTTTCACGAATATTCACAGGACCTGGATCGACTTTTGCTAATTGACCGATCAATTCTTGAGCCATTTCTTTACCAGTCATTTCAATATACGGTTTAGTAATGAACTCCCCTTCACGACGTGGGTATAAGAAGTAACCCCAAATGACCGTTTCGTTTGGTTTTTGTGATGTGAAGTGCGGTTGGTGATGTACAACGATCGACATATTGACATCTTTTTGGCCCAACGGCGTGATTGGTGTTGTTGAGATAAATGAATTCAAGGCATTTCCTGGTTGTTGTGTCGTAATACGAATGATTTCATTAAGCAGGACGTGGTCTTTGCTTGTCAGTGTAAAACTGACCCATTCACTTGAATCACGATCAGCAAAAAATTTATCTGGATTTCCGACGTTATAAAATTTATTCGCAATATTTTTCCATAAACTTGAAGCCGCACCATAATCCATATTTTCTGCTGCTGGTGTATCGTAATCACCTAAAGTAGCCGAATCAGTGATCGAACCATTAGTGAATAGAACCGCTGTATCTTCATCAACGGTGATATATTCTGCAGTGTCATCTACCGTATTGGTCATTTTGATTCCTGTAACAGTGATTTCATCTTGCATCTCCGTTTGTTTGAAATCAAAATCCGTCACTAAACGGTCCAAGACAATTTTACAGCCTTGTTCTTTCAAATAATTGATCAATGGCAACATGATACTTTCAAATTGATTGTATCGTGTACGGTTAACACCGACTAAGTGTTCGATTTGAGTAAACTCATAAATCATTTGATGCATATAGCGACGGAACTCTTGCGCTGAGCTATTGATTCTAAAAGCAAAAGTTGTTTCCCACATATACCAGAAATTTGTTTCAAAGAAATGAGTATCATCTTTAAAATATTCTGCGATCGTTACGTTATCCAATTTTTCTTCTTCTGAATCAGGCATTGCAATCAAAGCCGTTAATAGTTGACGATCCAGATTGTTAAATCCTAATTTACCGCCATCAATAATTCCTTTTCCGCCTTCTAACAGACGTGCTTTGTCAAATGTACGGTGTTTCGAATCAAAATCACGCGTATCTTGTTCTGCTGTCATATTCGGTTCAGTAGCAGATGGGATTCGGCTCAACAAATCCATTAAATCGACATACGTTCGGTAATTCAACATCCGACCACCGCGAGCGATATAGCCCTTTGTATTTTCCATGGGATGATTTTTATTCCAGTATTCATCGGTGACTGTATCTGTAGGTGCACCATCATTTGATCCGTGCGCATCAAGTGAATAAAATGTGATATCTCCACCGTTCCATTTGCCTTCTTGGATTAAATAAACAGCTGCGGCCATATTTGCGATCCCCGCGCCGATCATAATTGCTTTTTTCTTTTGCATCGTTTCATTCTCCTCTACATGTACAATTAACTATTTTGTTGAATCATATTCGTCGTATAAGTGAGCGTCATTTTCAAGTAATCCTGTTTTTTTACCTAAAATAACGATTCCTAAAGTCATAATTCCTAAACCAAAACCGGTTTTCATCAATTTTTTCTTCATTGTGTCATCTACTTCCTTTTTTTAAATATTTAATGAATCAATGTATGACTCAAACTTAACCATTTCTTTTTCATCATATTTTTCATAACGGTTTGCTTCATGCAAGATATGTTTGATTTCATGAAGTGCTTTCTTTTCAGCAAACCATTTTTTGATGGGATGTTTTTTTGATCCTTCTTCTAATGAGTCTAGTTTTGATAATTCTGTATCTAATTTTTCTAATGTTTTTCCGATGTTTTCTACTACTTTGATTTCTTTTTCTTCATAATTGGTCATGATATGACCCTCCTTTTTTATGTTTAACGTGTTGATTGATTTAAGTATGTTGAAAATGTCCGATTCTGATAGTTTTTTGTTGGTTGGCATAGTATACAGATTAATCCAATCCAACCGATAATTGGGATCAATCCCAGTAAGATCCAAGCGGCAGAACGATTTGTATCATGCAACCGCCTAGCTGTTAATGTGAATTGTGCAATGAATAGGACGACTCCTAAAGCTGCTACGAACGAATTAGTATTTGAAAAATCGATATACGAAAATCCTGTAACAGCGATCCCAGTGCTATAAAATAAAATGTTGTATAAGATGCTGTAGACGAGGGTTGGAATCCAGTATTGTTTTCTCGTTGCTGTATAATTCCATTTGAACATATCGCCCCAGTACTCTAGCAATGCTTGCATCATGTTTCACTTCTTTCAATTTTTCAATATTTTAATTGTCGAGCAACCTCACTGTCTTTAAAAGCAGATAAGATGCCCCCGTTCATTATCTGTTTGATCATATTGATCATTTCCCTCATTGTCTTTTCCCCCTTATTTCTCTCATTCCCTTGTTGCTTTCACTCCAGCAGTTGCTTTTCTATCGACCCCCGTTTACTTTGTTATTTCCTTGTTGAATATAGAATAAGGCATTTGGTACCGACTAAAATAACAAGTATTGTCTGATAATCCGACGATTTTTTTTAATTGCTAAAAAGAGTATGCTAGAATAGCAATCGAGTCGGCCTTTTTCTGATCATTCAAATCTTTCTTCTATTTAAATAGTAATTTTTCAATACAAAAAAACACATCCTATAGAAAGGATGTGTTTTTAGTTCGTTTATTTTTGTAGATACAATTGTTCAAGTTTTTCAGCTAATTTTTTTTCGATCAATTGAAAATCGCCATGCCGCAATGGAGACTCAACAACACAAACATTTTTTGCTTCTTCATTTAAAGAAGGCATATTGGTGATGACAAGATAATTGTCCTGATTCTCTGGGACAGTCTCAGTCATTTTCAAATTGAAACGTTCTTCGAATTGACCCAGTAAACGTTTTTTCACGCCCGCTCGGACTAAAAATGGTAAATCAGAGTCAATTACCAATTCGATTTGTGGTTCATAGATCGTTGAGCTTTCATAGTAAGAAAATAGCGGCAAGTATTTTTTGATCAAAAACTCTTCTTGCTCCAGCATTACTCGATTGGAATCATCTTTCATTTCACCAATGAATTGATGCAATTTTTCGATCAAATGACGAGAAGTATCCGAATGACCAAAAATATCATACCCTTCTAAGTCAAAATTGATACCTGGGAAAATTCGACATTGTAAATGACTACAGAAACAATAAGTAAAGAAGATATCGATACTGTCCTCTGGAATCGGGAAAAAGTCTTTTTGAAATTTTTCTACCATTAAAGTAGTCAGCTGATAAACATCTGAGTTACGTTTTTTATGATATTTCAACACACGTTCTTTGATATCATTTGACTTGTACATCCGATGTTTTGTTTCCATCACAACTAAAATGAAAATAATCTCGCTGCTTGAGAAGATTTGATAATTGTTCATACCTTTGATAATGATCTCTTCGTTATGACGCAACGACTCAACATTAACGTATTCTTCCCATTCTTTAAAATCTTCAATATACATTTTCTTTCTATTACGAATCAAACAAATCGCCATAAAATAGGTCATTTGTTTTTTATGGATGTCAGTAAAAGTAAGCTCCAGACTCTTTTCGATACTATCGATAGATGTGTACAATCGCTGTTCATCAATATATTGGAATGGCCAACTGTCATTTTTATATAGCGACCATAAAATACTATAAATAAAAATTCGAATATATTTTTCTTCGCCCACAAATGTTAATTTTCCTGGATCAACTGCGATCTTAAAGGAGTTCAATAAAGGTGCGATTTTTTTCAAAGAATTTTTGATCGAATAGACACTGATAAAATTCTTTTCAGAATATTTCTTTATGACCTCGGTTCGCAATAAACATAGATCAATCAATAATTTCAAGCTTTCATCATTGCTGATAATATAAAGTTTTAATTGTTCGATCGAAGAGTCTTCAAACTCAAACTTGATCCCTTTGAATTTTTCGTAATGCATTTGGATATGCTTTTCTTCACTCTCGTTATATTCATCGATCACTTCTTCTAAGTAATGAATATATCGCTGGGTACTGCGATCACTGATATCTAAATTTAGACTGATATCTTTTACCTCTAACCAATCATCTTCTAGTTGAAAAAGTTCGATCAGCGAACAGCTCACCCGATTTCTTTTTTCCAACAAATCAAATAGCTCACTTCTCATCCACTACACCCCATTCAAATTAACTGCCTACTTATCCTATTATGCTAACAGTTTTTCCGAATAATTTGAAGTATTATCATTTGCTCAAAAAAGATGGATTTTTTTATAATTTATAAAAAAACTCGTCCGATTTTTTGAAATCGAACGAGCCTGAGCTCATCTTAAAAATCACTCCACTTATCTTCTTCTGAATCCATTGATTTTTTACTAGACGATTTTGATTGATGGAACGAATCTCGATCGAAGTCTTTTCCCTTAGCTTTATTTTTGGGCATCAGAATCGCAAATAGAATGTAGAGTAAAATCGGACTGCCTTCAAAAATAAAGATGGCAATAACAAACACAACACGTATGATCGTTGGATCGATTCCAAAATATTCTGCTAGACCAGCTAATGTTCCTGTTAAAATTTTATTGGTTGATGATTTAGTCAATTTTTTATGCATTATCTGCTACCTTCCTTCATAATCTTTTAAATAAATACTACCTGTTTTGGATGAAACATCGATGATAGCTGTTTTCCCCATTCTTCTGCGAAAATGAAAAATCTTTTGCGTGCGTTCATTACGTTCAAAAACTGTTTCACAATCATTAAAACGTTCGTTGATCGTTCCAGTGCTAGTTTTGGCTGTTCCTTCAATACCAATCATTTCTGGTAAAGCAACTTTGACGTCTCCTTTGATCGTATGAGCAGTGAGGGTCTTTAATGAATCATTGCCTATCGTCAATTTGATATCCCCATTGATTAATGATGCCGCTAAATGATTCACATCCGATTTTGAAATAATCGTCCCATCAACTGTTTCGATTTCTGCATCAGATATTTGATCTGCTAAGAGTTCAATTTTATTGGTAGTTCCTTTAATATTTAGTCTTGATACGGTTGATTCTTTAATCTTGACAGCTCCTAAGGTTGATTTGATCGATAATTGCTCACTGGTTAAATTTTCGATCGATAAATCACCTGAGAGTACGCGAATCGTTGTTTCATCATAGTGACATTGTGGTAGATAAAAAATCAATTGAGCCTCTACACGCTTGTTAGGAATATGAAATAAAATTTGCTGATCCTCGATGTCGATTTGACTTCGCTCTAGGAAGGCATCCAATGGATCTGCTTGATCCATCTCACCCAATAATTTGATTTTTGCTTCCACCTCAACATCCTCTTTGGCCCATGTTTTGAGCTGAATATTTCCTTTGGCAACTTTGATATCGATGTGTGTCGCCTGAACGTCATCAAATGAAAAACGCCGGCTAAATTGAATAGCTCGCTCATTCTTTGAACCAAATTTTTGATTGCTATTCTTCCAAATTGACTCTCCGTTTAATTTATCAGCCATCTTTTCGACTTTCTCTGACGCTTTAGTTACAAAACGTTCTAGTCGATTCGTATAAGGATGAGATGTTTCTTCAAAAAGATCACTAGGACGATACGTTTGTTCATCAAAGTCATCTGGTATTCCAAAAAAGTTAGGTTGTTCCGACGTTTTAGCAGTTGAAGTAAAAAAATCTTCCTCCGACGTTGCATAACTATTTTTGATTTCCTGGATTTCAGTTTCCAAGTCTTTGATTTGTTGTTGAATTTGTTGATAACGACGTTCATTTTCTTTAGTAATGATCCCTAACTCCGCTTCTAAATTCAATTCATGATATTCTTCTTGCAACGTAGTTAGTTCACTCTTTTTTTGCTCTAATGTTTGATCAAATTCTTCCATCGTACTCGTTACTGAATCGGACGTATCAGATTTCAGTGGATCTTTTTCCCAAGCATCGATCAAATCCGTTACGCTATCGGATTGTTGAAAAATCTTTTCTTTGGGGGTTGTTTTGTCAACTTGTATTTCTTCCATGCTTGGCTCTTCATTAAAAACCGCTTCGATACTTTTTTCTACTGTATCGTCACCTTGCTCCATTTTGATCATCGTCTCAGGAACAGATGTTGCAGATGCTTTTGTCTCAAGATGCTCTAATAAGTCTAAGCCTTCTTCCGGCGTTAAAATTCCTTTTTTTATGGAGGCTAAAATTTGTTCCCGTTGATTCATAATGACCTCTCCTCAATCACTCTATTTTATATTTCTATTATGCTTAATTTTTAGCCTTTCGTCATGGGTCGAAAGAAGTATTTTTTTTAAGAATCTTAAAAAACGGCCGCATAAGGTGTTTTATCATAATTTGAAGCCCTCTTTCATTTATTAAATTTATTTGTTATTCTAATGCTAAGAACAGGAGGCTACTATGTTAGGAATTGGAATTTTTTTGTAGGAATAACCTTAATCATCAATGGATGGGGAAGTTTATTAAAGATTGATCATCGCTCACTAGCTCTGATCAATTTATTTACTGGCTCGTTATCTTTTATTATCAATGTTTTATATACGATCCAAGGAAGCTATTATGAAGCCGGGACGGGATTTTTATTTGCGTTTACTTATCTGCTCGTAGGAATTTTGTATTTATTCGATTTAGACATGCGAATCTATGGTATTTACGCACTATTTGTTGCGATCAATACGATTCCCTTTGCATGGATATCTTGGCAAATAGAAGGTGATCCAATATTTGCGGTCATTTGGTTGACTTGGGGCGTTTTATGGTTATGCGGATTCTTAGATGCTGTCATCAAAGTAAACTTCGGCAAATCGATCCATTACTTTGCCATCGCTTGCGGAATCTTCACCACTTGGATTCCAGGGATTATGATGTTGACGGGAATTTATTAAGCTACATTCTAATAAAAAGCCTTTGTATTTCATTTAAGAAATACAAAGGCTTTTTCTCATTGAGTTAGTCATTTTTTCTATCTAGTAACTTCTTCTTACACCAAACAATAAACAGAATTATCATGGCTAACAAAATTATACTGATTAGGATAAGTATCCACGTATCATCTTTTTTGACTGTTACATCAGAATCGTTTAATTTTTTAGCTTCTGCAGCTTTGATTTTGAACTCTTTTTCTAATCGCCAATGATAACGATAATTTTCTTTTGTTTGACTATCATCTGTTTGAAATTGGTGCGCCCCATTCTCCATTTCTTCACCATACGCTTCCATTTTCATCGTATACTGACCTGCTTGTAGCCGTTCTCCATTTAATGGGATAGAAATATCAAAATGTGTATTGGGGGCTACTTGCATTTGTGTTTGTTCATGGGTATAAAGAATCTTAGAATCAGCTTTTTTAGTGATCGTTGTTTTTACCGCCAATTGATTTAAATAAGTGGCATTTGGATTTTGCAGCGTACCTTTGATGACGTTTCGAGCATTTCGTTGATCCGGGTATGCATGCGTTAATTTCAAATCCGGAGAACCATTTTCGGTAGTTTGCCGCATCAATAACGCAACAACATAAGAATATTCATTTTTGATCGCTAGGCCTGCGTTCTTTCTATCTTTAGCAGTCGTAGTTTCAGGCGTTTGTTTTTCTTTGAAGGTAATTCCACCTGCAATGATTCCATCAAAAATATTATTTGGCATCTTTATCTGCATTTTATATTCAGCTACAGATTGGGGCCTCAAAATAATTTCTTCAGGCGCTTTCACGTGATCTTTTAGATCATATTTGAGTGTCGCATCTCGAGTTATCTCATTTTGACTATATTCAACTACCCCATTCCCATTCGTAGTCGCGCTATTAATCTGTGCTTCTACTATCACTTCGTTATCAGTATCATTACGTAAATCAACCGTTAGTGTTTCTTCCTGACCAGGCTGCAATAACAAATCAAAATACGTTTTCTCTTTATCAATTTGGTTTTCAGCTGTTCTGGGTGTCACTGAAAAATTAAATTCAGCAGCGCTGACTCTGGTAGTTGTTATTATGCTTCCCATAAAGGCTAAAAGTAAAAAAAGCCGTTTGCAACGTTCCATAATTTAGTTTACTGGCGCATCTGTTAATACCCAAGTGAATGTTGTTGAGTATTCTTTGGCATATTTTGTCGTTGCACCAGGAACATGTAATTCAATACTTTTAGCAGCTGTTTCAGCATTTGTTCCCCAATTATGCAAGAAAGTCCCAGCCCCTTGCCCTACTTTTGCTGCCATCACATTCTGGAGTGAGCCATCGGTATCAGTTGTAATCTGTATTTGTCCGGTCGGTTTTGCTGAAGCAGATGTGGTCACAACATTCCCGTTTTTAAATACGACTTCCGCTCCAGTCAACTCTTTACTATCCGCTGTTTTAAATTGTCCATTTTGTTTTACCTGTAGTGTCCAACCGGCTTCTGTTCCTCGATTATCAGTTACTTGAACAAAGTTAGGGCCGTTTTTTTCTTGCTTGTCTTTAGTTAAATATTTTTGGGCTTTTGCCATGTATACTTCATCTTTAGACGTAATTTTTTGCGTACTAAAATCTAAGTTTGAAGCATAATCAATGGATAAGGGACCCTTCGTACCAGGTGTTGGCTCCGTTTCTGGATTAATTGGATCGATGGGTTTGATCGGGGAAGATGGATCGTTCGGATCTACTGGATCAATCGGTTCAACGCTTGGTTTAAAAGTAATCACTCCTTTTGACTCGTACTCACCACCCTCTTCAGCGAATACAGTGATCGCACCTAAAGACAGACTGACTAAAAGACCTGTTGCAAATACCAAAGAACCTAATTTTTTCATGTTTATTCTCCTTTATATTGTTTTATTCTCTTTACTACTGAATTGAAGAATTCTAAAAATACTCGAAAGCTGCTTATAGATTTAGCTCAGCTATACTTTTTTCAATAAGATACGTAAACATTTGTGATTTGAATAAAATAAACCGCACAACTAGATCTGTTGTGCGGTAATACTGATATTTTTTTGAATTTAAAAAGCATCCTCACATTAATTGTTTGAGGACGCTTTTTTTCATCTATAGATTTTTTTAGTGAAATGTTTTAGTAAAAATGGTGACGATAATGTAGTGAATAAAATAACCAGAATAAATGGTGAATAATATTCTTTCGTCACTAAATGGGCTTGATAACCTAATTGTACGATGATCAAGGCCATCTCACCGCGTGAAATCATTCCTGAACCGACCATCAAGCTGCTAGGATTATTAAAACCGGCTGCTTTGCCACCTAAAAATCCGCCGAACAATTTTGAACCAATTGCGATAAGTGTGACGACAACGATCAAACCCAATTGCTGAGTAATGCCATTGAAGGATACTTCTAATCCGATGCTGACGAAAAAAACCGGAATAAATACGGCATAGCCCAACGCTTCCACATTATATTTAACTTCTTCCCCTACTTCTGTTTGTCCAATCGCAACGCCTGTAAAGAAAGCGCCGATAACGGAACTTAAGCCGATCAGATCTGCTAAATAGGACATACTTAAACACAAAATAATCGAGACGATGATCACTGAAGATTCTGCCAATAATTTTTTACTGAGCTTCATTAAATATGGTGCGCCCCAGCGAATCAAAAAGAAGATTCCGGCAAAGAATAAAACTTGTTCCACGAGCATAAAACTTAATGGAACACTGTTACTGCTAGATGCACCCAAGAATGACATACTCAAACTGACGATCAAGACGATCAAAATATCGTCTACTACCGAAGCGCCTAAAATCGTTGAACCCTCTTTTGTATTCAGCACTTGCAATTCTTTCAATACTTCGACCGAAATACTGACCGAAGTAGCCGCCAGGATCAAGCCTAGAAAGAAGGCATGATTCCATGCGATGCCAAAGAATCGCCCACCGGCTGTTCCCAACAGCACAGGAAAAAAGAATCCCCAACATAGCCACATACATACCAGGGCGGAAGTATTTCTTCAATAAAGACAAATCACTTTCGATCCCCGCTAAAAACATCAGCAAAATCACACCGATCTCAGAAAAATCTTTTACAAGAATATCTGGATGGACCCACTTTAGACCCGCATTCCCTAATAAAATACCGACCAATAATTGGCCAATCACGGCCGGTATGCCGAAACGACGTGAAAAATGACTCGCCAATGTCGTACAAAATAGAATCAAACATAAAATACCGATAAATTCCATTTTAACCTCCCTAACATAATTCTCGATTATCAAAACCAGTAAAAAGCTACAAATCATTTTAACAGAAAAAATAGCGAATTGGGTTATTCCGATTTCAATGACTATTGATTTAAGATTTTTCTAGAGAGGAATATAATGGTGAAAAGGACGTGAGCAGATGTTACAAATCAAACGAGCTTATTTAGCACCAAATGAAATGGATGGTTATCGTGTGTTGGTTGATCGGATTTGGCCGCGAGGAAAATCTAAAGAGGTTGAGAAAATTGATTGTTGGTTAAAAGATATTGCACCAAGTACCGAGTTACGTCAATGGTTCAATCACGAACCAAAAAAATATGCGCAATTTAAAATAGACTACTTAGCTGAACTACAAAATGAACCTCAAAAAACAGCTTTAGAAGAATTAAAAAAACTTGTTTCTCAACATCCGACTGTCACGTTAGTTTATGGTGCTAAGAACGAAGAGAAAAACAACGCACAAGTTTTATATGAACTATTGACTAAATAATAGCTGGAGCTAGCAATTTTTCATTGCTAGTTTTTTTATTGTCTAAAAAGAAAAAGAAGAACTATTTTTTCATAGAAGACTGAAAAAGTTGACTCAAAATCAAGACGATTGAATGATAAAGTGGACTTAAAGGAATGCGCTTGATTTGATAAGCGACAACTAAGGAGGCGTTAAGATGTACAAGCAAACGAAACAACTTTCTAAAATCCTATTAGCCGTAATTATATTAGCTGGTAGTATCAATTTGTTTTTAGGTCCTCACAATATAGCTGCGGGCGGTGTCAGCGGAATCGGTCTGTTAGTCGAATATTCACTAGGCATTGATCGTTCTTGGGTCGTACTCGCTTTAAATATCGTTGTGCTCGCTTTAGCGGCGATTTTTTTAGGCAAAGAGATCTTTTTCAAAACGTTGATCGGTAGTTTCTTGTTCCCACTAGCATTACAGATCGTTCCGAATGGTATGCTAGTCGAAAATCATTGGTTATCTGTGATCGTGGGAAGTATCATCTTCGCCGTTGGGGTCGCGATTCTTTATGATTCAAAAGCATCGAGCGGCGGTACGACCATCCCACCACTGATCTTCAAAAAATATTGGGGATTGAGCACAGCGATCGGTTTGTTATTGACTGATTTTGTCATTGTTTGTATAAGCTTGTATATTTTTGGTTTCGAAGCCTTTTTATTCGCGATTTTATCGATTGGAATCACGTCTGTCTCAATGATTTTGATTGAACGGATGCAATCAAAGTTACCCATATTCACTGAAAAAGTCTTGGCAGTCTTCAATCCGAATCCATAAAAGAAAAAAACTGATAACTGTCTTCTCGTCCTAGAAGATAGCTATCAGTTTTTTTGTAGTATTTTTAAGCGCTAGTCGGAAATACCTGCCACTCGATCGTTAGTTCAGCTTCTCTGGCAGCATTGATTTTGATCGTTGAAGCGTTTGGCTTTTGATTCTCTTTTTTGCGGCGAGCCCTTGCCTCATAAACAGCCCCAAAATACCAAGCTTGTTGGAGTTGCTGCTGCTGGTCATTTATTTGAACATCACGTGTAACCGAAAAACTTTTGCGGCGTCTGTGATCTAGTTTAATGACCGTATGCGAGCCGAGTGAGCGTGCACGGCGATCGAGGATATATTTTCCATTGATTAATTCACTAACTTTTATATTGATTTGAGCAACATTCACTCGAATCCCTCCTTATTTTATGATACTTGACTGAATTTTTTATCTTTCAATTCATAAACGACATCACAGGCTTTGGCGACATCTTGTTCGTGAGTGACTAAAACGATACATTTTTGTTGTTCATGCGCGATTTCTTGGAAAAGACGGACGATCTCTTGCGATGTCGTATCATCTAGATTCCCAGTTGGTTCATCTGCAACAATCAATTCATGTTCACAACACAACGCTCGTACGATCGCCACCCGTTGTTGTTGCCCACCAGATAATAACGTAACTTTCTTTTCGGCTAATTCTTTGGTGATACCGACTTTTTCTAAATTAGCTAACGCATAGGCTTTTTTGTCGGTTTGTTGACTTTGTGCGATTTCCATTGCTGTCACGACATTGTCAACAGCTGATAAATATGGCAATAGATTATAGGCTTGAAAGACGATCGAAACATCTTTACGACGATATTCTCGCAAGGCGATTTTTTTCAAAGAAGCATCGCCGTATAAGATTTCTCCACTTTTCGGTGTATCCAAACCAGCGATCAGTGATAGAAACGTCGTCTTCCCAGAACCACTCGTGCCTAAAATAGCGTACATTTTGCCTTTTTCAAAGGTCAAATTAACATTTTCAAATAATGGTCCACTGTTTTCATACCAGTAGCCTAGATCTTTCGTTGCTAAAGTCATAATAAATTCCTCCTAAATGATTGAGCGCTTCAATGTTTTCTCAGCAAACGCTGCTTCAGCGAAAGAGTGTTTTCGTAGTCCGTACGATCTTTCGCTTTGGCTTGCGTCGTGTCTTCCTTGATTAAGAAATCAAAATTTTCTTCGGATTCAAGCGTAAGATTCCGGCAGAGGATAGAACGATCGAGAAGAGACTAATGCCTAGACCGATACCGGCTAAACTCAAGATTTCAACTGGTTGCACCGAGATATTCAAATCTTTGATTTCTTGTGTTGAAGAAAATGGATTGCTGCTTGAGTTGCCGCGTCCGCCGCCGCTTGGTGCTTGACCGCCTTGACCCGGGCCGCCATTTCCACCAGGGCTATTTTGATCTCCGCCATTATTTTGTGAAGTCGTTTGTTGCGACGTGGTTTGTTGACTCAATAATTGATTTCCGACAGCATTTCCGACGATATTTCCACTGGCTGCTGCAATCCCTAAAGCAAACAACATGCAGACGAAAATTTCAACGAAAAATTGCGAAATCACTTTTACTCGTGACTCACCTAATGAAAGCAAGACGCCGATTTCATATTTACGTTCACGGATCGACATCATAATGATCAATGTCAAGATGATCACACCTGCTACAGCGACTAAGATCACGATATTTTTAGCAAAGCTTGAAACATTGTTCAATGGTTGCAACATTTGTTGGTACATTTGATCGTTGGTTTCTAAACTGAATGTATCGGTGTCGATCAATTTTTTCGCTTTTTTAACGAAGCTGTCCATGTCTTTTGGATCCGTCAAATTGAAAACGGCTGAGTCGATCGTTGTTCCATCCGAACCACTCAATGTACTTACGAAAGTATAAGAAGAGAAGATCGTATTTGATGGATTCAAGAAATTAAAGCTATTACCTAAACTGTCGCCAGAGTCGCTGGTTTTATAGATTCCTTTAATAGTGACTTCAACATCTTTATCATCTGAATCTTTGATCTTGAACGTATCGCCGACACTTAAATCATTGGCTTCAGCTAAACTTTTTTCGATCAAAACATTATTTGTGCCTTCATCAGAAGCCGTAATGGCTTTCCCACTAACTAAAGTCGCAGTACCAGCTGAAAAATCAGTATACGAACTACTTTGTGAGACACCTTTGATTTGGAAGTCGCCTTGACTAGTCATCATTCCACCAGGGCCACCTTGGCCTCCCGCTTGTTCACCGGAAGAATCAGTCGCATCAGAATCTGAGCTACTGCTGTCAGTACTGCTATCACTGCTGGAAATCGGTGTGATGCCGGTACTTTTATCTGCTGAAGTGCTAGCTTCAAACGAATAAGATTTCACATTAGCTAAGTTCGCGATTTTTTTCGCGTCGCTTAGATTAACTGGTGTTTGTTCAAAACTGCCGGGGTCTGGTTTGGAACTCTCATCGCCTGAACTTGACGTAGATTGGTTTTTGAACATCGCTTCTCGGTTGGCCGATAAGGTGACGGTCGCTCCTACGCTTTTTTTTGCATTCGATGTCGCCAGCTCTGCGCCGCTGCGGATCGTTAGTCCGGCTAAAACAAAAATTAAAATTGCAGAAAAGACGGCGATCAATAAGATGCTGCGGCCTTTCTTCGCCCAAAGGCTTTGTACTGCCCGTTTGATAAAATTCATGATGGTTCCCCCTCGTATCGATTGCATTTCTTTTTTTTAGAAATGAATGTAAGCTTCATGCTCGCTATCAGATCGATTCCTTACTTTCAGCCGATCGTAAATTCGTCGATCGCACAGCGCTCATGTGACTACCTGTAAGATAATCGTCCTGCCTTAACCGAAGCTTAAGTCAATGACAAAAAGTTTTAAGGTTGTTTTAGGAAAGCATGGTACACTGAAAGAGCAAACTAGATTGGGAGGACTTATCCATGATAAAGCTACTTATAATAGAAGACGAAGCAACCTTATCAAATAACATCAAAGAAATTTTAACGGATCTGGGTGAGATCACCCAAGCGTATGATGGAGAAGAAGGCTTATTTGAAGCAGAAAGCGGGATGTATGATTTAATTTTATTAGATTTAATGCTGCCAGAAAAAAATGGTTACGAAGTCTTAGCAGACTTACGGGCCAAAAATATCCATACACCGGTGCTAATCTTGACGGCTAAAGATAGTCTCGAAGATAAAGTGACTGGCTTCCAAAAAGGCGCTGACGATTATTTGACCAAACCTTTTTACCGTGAAGAATTGATCATGCGGGTCAAAGCGTTGCTGAAACGTTCCCTCGGCTTATTTGCTGAAAATCAATTAGCCTATAAGCAATTAACTTGTAACTTAGCGACTAAAGAAGTACTTGCCAATGATCAGGTCTTACCGATCCAAGGAAAAGAATTCGACCTGCTGGTTTATTTCATCCAAAATAAAGGTGTGATCTTAACCAAAGAACAAATTTTTGACCGTATCTGGGGCTTTGATTCGGAGACAACAATCACGGTAGTCGAAGTTTATATGAGCCATTTACGTAAACATTTGAAACCAACAGAAATCGACAAATGCTTCAAGACTCTCCGCAATGTCGGTTACATCTTACAAAAGGACTGAGGCTATGAATACTGAAATCTCAAGAAAACAACGCTGGAAATTTTTCTTCATCAATGTCGCAGCCTTTGCCGGGGTCTTCCTACTCTTAGGATTCATTACTTTGCAACTGTTGCAAAGCTCGGCCTATCGCCAAACGGATCTTTCACTTAGTCAGATGGCTAAAAATGAGCGATTGATCGAAATGGAAATCACCCGCTACCAAGAAGGAAATCCTTTCTTATCGCAACAACAAACCCCTGATGACTTACAAACGAGCGACGGGCCTGATGGTAATAATCGGTTCAATACACAAATTATTTTATGGTCGAAAGAGGGAAAAATCTTAAACAAAGAAGTGTTAGGCGGCCGCTTCACTGAGCTGGCCAATCTTTCATTAGATACTAGCAAATTAAATAGTATCCAGTCCTTAGATTTGAACAATAGTACGGCTGCAAGCCAAAAATTGGCCTTCCATTCGTATACGATTAAATACGAGCAAGACGGCGAGGTCGCTTATGTTCAATTTTTAGCCAATACCAATCAAATCGCTGATTCGATGAAGACCTTCGAAACGACATTGATCCTTTGTATGATCGTCTTTTGGCTCTTATCGATCGGATTAAGTTTTTATATTTCCAAAATGAATATGAGACCGATCATGAGCTCATGGCGTAAGCAACAAGAATTCGTTGAAAATGCCTCCCATGAATTGCGGACACCACTGGCGATCATCCAAAACAGCTTGCAACAGCTGTTCACCCGACCCGAAAATACGATCATGGAAGAATCCGAGCCAATCGCTCAAGCCTTGAATGAGACCCGTCGACTCAGCGGATTGACTAATGACTTGCTGACTTTGGCTAGGAGTGACTCCAATCAATTATTATTACAAAAAGAGGCCCTTGATCCACAACCATTTATCCAACAGTTGGCCCAACCTTTCCAAGAAATTGCTGCGATGCAAGACAAACGTTTTGTCTTAGAAAACTTTGCCAACGAAGCGGTCACCGTTGATGAAAAACGAGTCCATCAAGTGTTGGTGATCCTATTAGATAATGCCTTGAAATATACCGATGCCAAAGATAAAATCATTTTGCAATCTGAAATCTCAAACGATCATTGGCTGATCGAAGTCAAAAACAGCGGCGCATCGATCAGCGATGAAGACAAAAAACATATCTTTGAACGTTTTTATCGCGAAGATCAATCGCGTTCAAAAGAAACTGGCGGCTATGGTCTAGGTCTTGCGATCGCCAAACAAGTCATCACGCAACACAAAGGCAAACTTACCGTCCGCGACTGGCAACCACAAGGCGTGTTTTTTCAGATCCGTTTGCCGCTTAAAAATTGAAACAAAACGAGAATATTTTAATCCAAGCAAGCCCAGAATGTGTTAGAATCTAAAAAAAGCAAAAAAGAGGAGATTTCTTGTGACTGAATATACTGGATTTGATAAAATTTATCGTGACATCGTCATGGATATCATAGAAAATGGGACGGACCAAGATCCAGCTTTAGTCCGGGCCAAATACGCTGACGGCAGCCCTGCTCCCACGCGTTTTATCCAAGGCGTCAATTTTAAATTGAAACCAGAAGACGGCATCCCGATTTTAAAATCGAAACGGGTCTTCCAAAAAACACCTTTAGTCGAGTTGGAATGGATTTGGCAAGAACTATCAAACGATGTGACTTGGCTCCAAGAACATAAATGTAAAGTCTGGAACGAATGGGCCGATGATCAAAATACGATCGGTAAAGCCTATGGGTATCAATTAGCTAAAAAATGCCGTAAACTTCCTGACCATGAAGAAAAACTCAATCAAGTCGAATACGTCTTGCATCAATTACAAAACAATCCTGGTTCACGTCGGATCATGACCAGCCTGTGGGATGTCGATGATTTAGATGATATGACGTTAGAGCCTTGCGTTTGGGCCACCAATTGGAAAGTCAATAACGGCGTGTTAGATATACATGTCAAACAACGCTCAGCTGATATGGCATTGGGACAACCATTCAATACGTATCAATATGCCGTGCTTCACCGTTTGATCGCTGATCAATTAGATCTAGCATTAGGCACGATGCACTGGACGATCGATGACGCCCACGTCTACGACCGTCACATTGATAATTTAAAAGAACAATTATCAAAATCGATCCCTACAAGCGAACCAACACTTGTCTTACCTGATAAATACGACGAAGACGGCCAGAAAAAAAGCTTCTTTGAACGCCGCTTATCAGAAGTAAAACTCGAAAACTATGAAAATAATGGTGTGTTCAAATATGAGATCGCGGAATAAGAAAAACCCAGAGTATACGAGTTAAACTCGTATACTCTGGGTTTTTTATTTTACTATTTTAATCTAAATTAGCTGATTTTGGGCCTTTTTCAAAATCTTACGCAATTCCTCATCTACTGCATAAATGTATAAACCATTAACACCTCGAGTCATCAAAACATTCAATTCATTTTTAAGTAAAAAATCAGATACATCTAATTTCTCATTATCTTTTCCTGTACGCTTTTGAATTGCCTTTTTATTTTTACTTTTTGTTTTATCAAAAATAATTTTACCATCTCGATATTTTACTGACGGACCTATAATTACACCTGCATAATTAAGGTCAAATCCTTGAATTGTAAATGTTGACCCTACTTCTCCGATAGTATGGGATTGTTCAGCCCAAGCACGTGCACCATTTTTTTGTTTTTCTATTTCATTTTGTGGAAGCTGTAGATTCCATGGCAACTGCCAATCACCAATTTTTACATTCCAGTATTTTTCATTCTTGGGGCTTTTCTTATCCACATATTCCCAGTCAAATGTAGCTAAAATACGAGATATCCCGGATTCTTCATTCTGAGCTTTCTGACGAATTTTTTGATACATTTTATCAGGATGATCAAATATTTCAATTGCATATTTTTTAGAATCAATAGGTATATTTGCAATTATCCCATTATCAATAACGTTTCGAATCCAATTTATAGTTTCTTTATCAGCATTAATTCGTAATTGATTTTTCAAATAAATGTGGTTATTTGCTAAGTTAGCTTTATGAATCATTTCTAACATATCCTGTTCATCCCAATACTGCTCCCGCGAAAGAATTTGGTTACGATCAAGCACAGCTACTACAACTCTTGCTCTCTTTAAAAGATCTTCGAGCTGGTTTTTTCCTCGGTAAGACTGTTTTCCTTGAGTCCATAATAAATGCGCCTCGTCAACAATGATAATATCTACCTTTTCATCCGTTGAATGATTATTAATAAATCTCGTTGGTTTAGAAACAACATCTGGATTTTTTTTTGATAAAATTCCTAATTTTGAAGCAATTTGTTTATAAACTTTTAATTGTTGATCGTGATTTACTAATAAGTATTGACTCGTATTCTTGAGAACTACATTTTCAGACTCATCTAAAGCAAGTTGGCTTAATTCATAAAACAAACTACTCATCAAAACAGTCTTACCAGAACCTGCTTCACCTTCAATAATGATTAATTGTCCTTCTTTATTTCGATTTAATGCTTCAGTTACTTTAAGGATAATATCTTCTCGTGCATTCATTTGCTCTCGAGTTAACTTATGAAAAGGCGACGCTTTAAAGATAGCTGAATCTCTAATTATTCTTTCAAGAGGAAACAAATCTTTATTCTTTCGTTGTAATTTCTTCCAAATTTTTGAAAAAATACTACCTAACTCTTCTGAAGTATAGTAATCATTTTGAGGATTGGTCCTACGATTATTTAATTTATCAACCGCTTCTACACTCGATAGATACTGCATTAAACGATTTTCGATGTCTAGAGTTAATGATTTATTGAAATGTTCGTGACCTATTACAAACATTCTTGCTTCACTAGATTCAGATATTTCTTGCCAATCATCACGTATTTCATTTAAATGTTCAACAGTTCGTCTTTTAATATTGGTAGTTTCACCAACATAAACTGAGTATTTTGATGAACCTTTTTTATCGTTTACAATGTAGACTGTCGGATAGTTCAGCATTACTTTTTGTTCTTTTTTTCCTTTATTCTGAATTGTTTCTTCTAAATGGTTAAGTGCTTCTTTCGAATAACCAACTTCATAGATTATAGGATTTACTAATGTCATACTACACCTCGGTGAATACCTATTTTATATTATTATATCCTAGGATAATTAATTTATCTAAACAATTTTTAACTGAGGATACATATGTTTTTTTACAAGCCTTTTAAATAAATTTTTTTATAGCATAAAGTTTTTCTACATCTGTGCTATCATTTTTTATATGCATTCGTTTATGACAGTTGGGGCAAAGAGCAGCCGTATTTTCTATCGTATCCTCCCCTCCCATGGATAACCACTTAATGTGGTGAGTTTCTAAAAAGGGGCGTCCTTCCTTATCTTTAAAATCTAGTTGTATTCCACACAATTCACAAATTCCATTTGCCCTTCTTTTAGCATATTCAATAATATCGGGATCTCTTTCATAAGTTGTACTAATTACTTCTCTATAAGAACTAACTTTACCTTTATACCTACTATTTTTTATTTCTATTTCCTGATTATTATGCTTAATACTATTTTTCTTGCGTACTTTATAATTCTCATTTAATTCTGAAATAGTAGGAATTACGCCTTTACTATCATCTAATAGCTTAATTGGAAATTTCCAAACTTCACGTTCTTCCCCATTTTTGTCTAATTGTAATTCCTGATAGGGTTCTGCTATGAGTTTAATAAGTCCACGATAAGTATATATTTTTGGCTGTAACACCTCAAAAAGAAAAACTCTTATCCCGTTCTCTTTTGAGTGATTTAACGTTTTATTTTGACTAAAATTTATATCTTGATCACCAACCTGTCCCATACCTGTATAATGTAGGATTTCACCATTCCATGAATCTTTATAAAGTTTAGTCTCATCTGAAATAAGTACTAATGCATTTTCTTTTTTTGATCTTCTCATCCCGCCTTGTGGTGCACATTTAAAAATTTTCCTTAACTCCTCATTGCTTAATTCATCACCGGATTCCAAGTCTGCAATTTCTATTTCATTTTTTTCTTTTTTCAAATGACTTTTACTTTTTAACATCCCCACTCACCTTTTTCGTTTTTATATTATTAACTCAATTGTAACAAACTCAATCGTTTTAACTAATTAAAAACAGAATGGATTTTATTATATTAGTAGTATTTTTATTAGCACGTATAATTAAAATAATTTTAATAAATATTTTTCAAAAAAAAAACCTCGCAAATAAAAATTTGCGAGTTCCTTAAAAATAGTTCCTATATTTTTGTTTACTTTCCAATCAACGCCCCTAATCCTGTCACAAAAATCGTTAGTCCCCATTCAAATGCTTCTTTACTTCCGAGTGTGTCTAGGACATCGCTTTGCATGATCCGTGAGATAGGTTCATTAGATGGATACTCGGCTAGTGATTGTTTTTCGTTTTCGGGGGTTATATTTTTTTGATTTTCTTTTTGAGCCAAATAATCGATCTCAAAAGAAATGATGTAATTCATAAAGGCATTGATACTAGTGAATTTTTGTCCGTCTGTCAATGGTTGGCTGTCAATAACTTTTAATAATTCATTATTTAATTTCAATAGCTCGGGATTATTCGGCGTAGTCCGTAAAAGTAAGTGCGCGGAATAAGGGTATTTCCGTAATTTTTGAAAAAGAATCTCACCGTAAAGCGCTAATTGTTGTTGCCACTGATCTACAGTATTAACCTCCTCCAATACTTCTTTGATGACTTGTGAAGCGAGTTTATCAAAAATTTGCTCTTTGCTTTTTACGTACCAGTAAAGAGATGGTGCTTTAATATTCAACAACTGAGATAACTTTCGCATGCTGAAATTATCGAGTCCTTCAGTATCTAATAATTCCCAGGCTGCTGCTAGGATTTCTGCTTCATTCATTTTATTTTTCAAAATAACTTCACGCTCCTCCTCGTTATTATACCAGAAAAACTAACAGTGTTAGTTTTTTCTCTTGCATCTTTCAATAAGACATGATAATCTAACACCGTTAGTCAAGCTAACGGTGTTAGATTTATTTTGAAAAGAGGTTTTTTAAATGGAACAAATGATGGACGATTCAAATGAATATTTATTGAAAGAAGCGCCTGTGAAGAAGGCGGTATTGAATTTATCGGTCCCTATGATGATCGGTACATCGGTTGGTGCGATCTACAATGTCGTGAATGCTTACTTTATCGGTTTGCTTCACAACACCCACATGATCTCAGCAATAACGATCGGAACGCCCGTATTTATCGCATTGATGGCGATCGGAACTATGTTTGGAGTCGGCGCAAGTACCTATATCACCCGTTTGATTGCAGTGAAAAATACCGCGAAGGCAAAAAAAGTAGCCGGTTATGGTTTTTATATGAGTTTAATCGTTGCTCTTTTATTGGGGGTGATCGGTGTCGTTGCGATTAATCCTTTGTTAAAACTATTAGGTGTTGATGCTGCGATGCACAGTTATGCGTGGCAATATGTCGTGACTCTTTTAGTCACCGGTTTTACTACTACGATCAATTTTACCTTGGAACAAGTCGTACGTTCAGAAGGCGCGGCGAAGGAATCAATGTACGGCATGATCATCAACGTCGGCGTGAATTTGCTTTTTGATCCGTTATTGATTTTGTTTTTACATCTGCATGTAATTGGTGCGGCATTAGCGATCGGCGCTGCTAATTTAGCTTCTATGTTGTATTATCTTTATTATTTATCTAGCAAAAGCGAACACTTGAAAGGTTTTGCTAGTCATATCTTTTTATCATTAAAAGATCAAATCGAAGTCTTGAAAATCGGGGTTTCTGAATTGATGAATTCTGGATTTATGATTATTTCAACCTTATTATTGAATATCTACGCTGTTCGTTATGGTGACGATGTAGTAGCTGGTTTTGGGATCGCCACTCGTTTAGTACAAGTGCCACAATTTTTAGTCATGGGCATTTTCTTTGGTGTGATTCCTTTATTTGCTTACAACTATTCAAGTAAAAACAAAGAACGCTTAAACGCTAGTTTCAAAACAGCCTGTGCTTTTATTACCTTGATCGTCTTTGTGTTTGTCTCATTGACTTACCTTTTCCGTTATCCGATTTTAGGTTTATTCACTGATAGTTCAAGTTTGGTTCAAGTTGGGGAATATATTTTGACTGCATCGCTTGCGACAACGATTTTTAATGGTTTTGCAGGCTTGATTTTGGGGATGTTTCAAGGAACCGGCAAAGGGTTGCCTACGATCATTATCTCAATCATCCAAAGTTTATTGATCATTCCAATCATCCTGTATATGAATAGTAATTTTGGTTTGCACGGACTTGTCTGGGCGTCTACAGTAACTGAATTCATCGCCTTTTTGATTGGGGTCGGCTTCTATTTCTATTATCGAAAAGATTTTCATACCGCTTGAGCATACAAAATACCGGTGATCTGCCGATATTTTTTTAGTTCGAGTAAGAAATAGCTAAGCCTCCAACCTTAACTTTCCCTTACATTCCACCAGATTTCTTCGTTTATGGGCTGATAGTTATTGTTTTGAGTGAATCGCTAGTACAATATACGTTTACGACAATTCTGGAAAGGTTTGATGATTGTCATGCCAAAAATAAAACGTAAGTCCCACGAAGTTGAGTCGGTGCTGGAAGAAGATATCGAGATCCAGGGGAAACGGTTCCGATTGTATTTTCAAAATCGTTACTCGATTCTGTCATTAACAGTGGATCTATTGACTGGTTTCTTTTACATTATCGGGAGTGTCGCTTCTTTGACACCGATCCCTGATCGTATCGGGATGTATTTCTATCTTACTGGTGCCATTTTTCTAACGATCCGCCCCATTTTACGAATCATCAAAAATATTTTTGTCTACGATGATTGGAAAGAAGATTCAAAATAATTAAAAAAGTTCGATACACCTGATAGTACCTTTTACACAGCAAATTTTTTACCAATGGTTCTCGCTCCTACTTATTTTGCTAGAATGATACAATAACAGTATAAATAATTAGAGCTGACTAAGCTTTATTGGAGGAGGTACTTTTATGCATTGGGCTTTTCAAATTGCAAATGAATTGATTGAAAAACATAAGGATGACCAAGCACCAATTACTTGTGCATCAGGTGTCAGCCCTTCTGGGTATGTCCACGTTGGAAATTTTCGCGAGATCGCTACAACATATTTCGTGACACAGGCACTGAAGAATCTAGGTGCAGCGCCTCGATATATTTTATCTTGGGATGATTATGATCGCCTGCGGAAGATTCCGAAAAATGTCAACGGGGTGGCAGAAGAAAATATTGGCTTGCCGTATACAAAGGTCGCTCCTCCAGCAGGTACAGATACAAATGCCGTTTCCTATGGGGATTACTTTGAGCAGCTATTCATTGATGATTTAGCAAAATTAAATATTCGACCAACATTTATTTTTGAAACGAAACGTTACGAAGGCGGAGCTTATGACGAAGAGCTTGCACTAGTCTTAACTAAACGAAAAGAAATCTATGATATTCTAAGTCGTTTTCGGACGGAACCTGCAAATGATGCCGAGCGGGAAAACTACTACCCTGTTTCTTTATATTGTGACCAATGCGGACATGATAGTACGACGATTACTAACTATGATGAAGCGACTCAAACGTTGTCCTATGAATGTAAAAAATGCGGACATGCGGGTACTCAAACGATTGGACAGCATCAGCACATCAAGCTTCATTGGAAGGTCGATTGGCCGATGCGTTGGCGCTATGAAAAAGTTGCTTTTGAACCCGGTGGCAAAGATCATTCGTCAAAAAATGGAAGCTTCGATGTAGCCAAAGCGATCGCCAAAGAAATTTTTGATTGGAAAGCCCCGCTATATCAACCATATGATTTCGTCAATATCAAGGGTGAGACAATGAAAATGTCCAGCTCAACGGGCAATATTTTGACCTTACCGGATTTATTATCGATCTATACGCCCGAATTGGTTTTATATCTATATGCTAAATACCAGCCAAAGGCACAATTTGATTTAGGGTTAGACGATGATGTCTTACGGAATTATTCCGAATTCGAGCGGTTAGTTCAAAAAGCAAAAACCTCAGAACTAGATGAAAACAATCAGCAATTACTACAATTGACTGGAGTCGATTTAACGCAGAATTACCCAAGCTTCAACCACGTTGTCAGCATCTTATCAATGACAGCCAATGATGCTGCTATTGCCAAAGAATTACTTTTAAAAGAAGCAACTTACAACACAGAAGCGATCGATCATATCTTATCTCGTGCTAGTTATTGGATTGAAAACGATGCGACGGCTCGTTTAGTCTCGATCAACCAAGTACCGAACCAAGCCGTTTATGAACAGTTGACGGAACCGGTGAAAGCGCAAATCGTGAAATTCAAAGATCTCTTAACAACTAGTAGCACATTAGATGAGAATGAGTTGATGCAAGCCATTTACGATTTGACCGATGCAACAGATAAAAAAGAGAAGCGGATGGAACAAAAAGTACTTTTTACCGCTATTTATCAATTAACGTTAAACCAGGATCACGGACCACGAATTCCTCTACTGATTAAAGTTGTAGGTCCTGAGAAATTGCAGCAATTACTAGATTTCAATTAAAAAAAGATCGAGCCCTAGTTTTCAGGGTTCGATCTTTTTAGTTATTGCTATATGCTCGATAATTTACCATGCCTAAAGTAGTTTTGAATAATCGTGATTTGGCTTCTAATTCGATTCGGAATTTTTCAAATTCAGAAATGGTGTGTTTCTTTGTAGCTGTACTCGGTTGCTTGATTTGCTTATTAAAGATTTTTTTCATGCTGATTCCTCCTTTAAATTCATTCATGTCATTGTTGAAATAATGCTGGAACTGGCGCGATCGCAATTTCTTTTATCATCCAAACGAAATCGATCGTATGTTTTTAAAGGTCCAAAAAATGGGTTTGTACTTTCTTTTTTGATAAAAGGCTTGAGCAGTCTTACGCGCTGTCAAAACAATTCGGACATGACCTTGTGCTTGAGCAAATTCTTCACATTGTTCCATCAACTGATCGCCAATTTTTTTACCTTGGTACTCTGGTGAGACCGCGACTTGACGGATGCGGGCAATGCCAAAAGGATACAATTGCACCGCGGCTGTCCCTACAACTTCCCCTTGTTCGATTGCTACAAAAACTGTCAAATTTCTTTCTTGATCCCAATCTATTTTTCCGCCTAAAAGTTGTTTACGTAATTTTAGGGCGGCAGTATGCTCTTTGCTAAATAATTCAGCCTGTTCAATCTTCATCGCAAACGTCCTCCGTATTCCTAGAAATTTCTTATCCTTAACAGATGAGAAATAAATTTTTTAGTTGATCTGATTCGTTAGCTGCTATTGGTTCAATTACTGCTTTTATCAAACCCATCAGCAGGAATCTTTTGTGTAAATATTAAGTAGAACTCTTTCAATTCGGTACCTATTTTTTAGGTACCTAATATTTAACTTGTTCTTAGTATACTTCGGTACCTAATCATTGTCAATAAATAATTTCATTTAAATCATAAACTAAAAAATATTTATTTTTAATTTTAAAAATAATTCCATAAAAAAACAAATGAACTCAAACTGATCATTCTCATTCAACTGATTTTTTGGACATTACTAAGGGACTGTGCCCCGATATTTTGTTGCTAAATAAATTCGGAGCAATAAGTGCAGTCGGTTCCAAGCCGTATACTTTGGCAAAAATGGAAACAATTCTTGCAGAATCTCCTGCCATTCTGCATGCGAAAAATAGCCTTCAAACTGAAAATAAAAGCGTTTGAAGGCAGCGACTTGACGGTATTCTTTCTTTATATAAAGATTGCGAACCAACTCGCAACACGGATTTTCAAGCTCTTCATTCCCTAATGCTCCACGGACTTGGAGCATCAGGATCAATCGAACCAGTGTTTCAGCATCTTTTTTTTCTGCATAAAAGACAGTGATTCGTTTTTCTAGTGTTTTTGGTTTCAAATGAAACAATTGGCGAATCGTAAAGGGATGCTTATTCATTAGCTCGACTCCTTTCTCCTGCTTCACTCTAACTAACGAATCTTCGACATGTCGTGTTCAAAAAATTTGCTATACGAAAAAAAACGGTAAATAATTTTGATTTCTAAGCTTTAAACCAAATTTTTTTTGTTCACTTCACAAACACCGTTCAATAAAAAAAGAAAAATAAAAAAACAATAATCTTTATTCAATTGACTTTTCAAAAAACATAATACGACCTAAAAGAAAATAAAAATAACAATTATAGATAAATAAAAGAGTTTTATGTTTTTGACTTACACGCATTTTCTACAAATAGCACATACTTGCTTTATTCAGATCTTTAAAGAAAAAACAGCGTTTATGGATAGTGGAAAAAGAGCGAAACAGTCTCAAAGATAAAAGACTGCTTTTATTAATTTGCTGATAAAAAAGAAGGCGTGTCGTTTTTTACCGCATGAATTATAGTGAAGATGAAATTACTATTTTGAAGGAGGAAACATTCATGAAATCATTTGTTCAAACGGAGTATTTAGATGACAGACAGTGGTCCGATCTTTGGTCAGCTTCACTTCAACGAGCTACACACCTTTCGATCCATTGATGGTCGATGAAATCAATGTGATCTTACCAATACCTGAACATAGCGGTGTTCTGATTTTTACGGACAAGCAGCTCTATCATAGTGACGATAGTGGTTTGACTGTTTTGAATCATTTTTCAAATGCTCATCGTTTTCCTCTGTATAAAGATAGTCATCGCTACCTGAATGCTCTAGGCTGCGGCACCCACTACAAAACACCGTGGCTCTGTCCATTTTTTACTTTACTGCCACTCGAAGATACGCGGCGAACAATTTGGATCAATCCGTTAAAAATCGCGAATACGAAACAAGCTGACAATCGTTGTTACCTCGAATTGTGTGATGGCTCGACTCTTGTTTTACCATTGCTTCAGCGAAGTGTCCGACTCCACGCCGCCCAAGCTTGTTACGCACTCGCTTTGTTGCGCAGAGATTTATTCCGTTTTGTCAAAAAAGCCGATACGCCTTTAGCTTATCTAGAATTACCTAATACCCCTTTTGCACGTTTACTAGTCAAACGTCCGCTGTTATCTCAATTCACACATCCCATTACCGCTTTTAGTCGGCACTATACTAAAGTTACTTTTCTGGCACGCTATGAAAAATTAGAAGCGGAGCCAACAGAAATCGATTGGTCTTTATGGTGATAAAAACTATGGCGTCCTAGGCTTTATTTTAGCTGTCCCAAAATAATTATAGTTTGTCAAAATCCTTGTTTTTCCCCAATCAAAAAGTGTATAGTGATAAAACATTTTAATTTTTGGGGTGTTTAAACTAATGGTAAATAATCGCTATGAACAATTAAAAAAAGCCGAATTAGGTGCGATCATCAGTATCGTAGCTTACATTTTGATCTCGATCTTAAAACTGACGGTTGCTGATCTGGCGCATTCAGAAGCATTACGCGCGGACGGTTTGAATAACTTTACGGATATCTTAGCTTCAATCGCTGTTTTGATCGGCTTAAGGATTTCGCGTAAACCGGCAGATGCTGAACATCGCTATGGTCATTGGAAAGCCGAAAATGTCGCCAGTTTAGCGACCTCGTTCATCATGTTGTTAGTGGGACTGGAAGTCTTATATAGTTCGGTACAATCAGTGATCCAGCATAAAACGGAATCACCAGATATGACTGCAGCAATCGTGGGAATTTTTTCAGCAATCGTGATGTACGCTGTTTATTTCTTTAACAAGCGCTTATCCGAAGAAGTCCAAAGTTCCGGTCTGCTAGCTGCTGCCAAAGACAATCGTAGTGATGCTTGGACAAGTATCGGGACCGCCGTTGCTGTCTTCGGCGCTTCGTTCAATTTAGGTTGGTTGGATAGTGCTGCTGCGATCGTTGTTGCCTTGTTGATTTTAAAAACCGCGATCGATATTTTTCGCGACAGTGTCTTCTCACTTTCAGACGGGTTTGATGAAACCCAATTGACTCGCTATACGCGTGCGATCGAACAACTGCCAGAGATCCGAGCAGTCAAAAGTATTAAAGGTAGGAGTTATGGGGCTAATATTTATTTGGATGTCACCGTCACGATGAATCCACAGCTGACCGTCAAAGAAAGTCATGACATTGCAGATCAGATTGAGGAACTATTACAAGAAGAGTTTCAAATTTTTGAGACTGATGTACACATAGAACCCTCCGAGTCTTAAGACTCGAAGGGTTCTTTTTCATTGATTATTTTAAGATTGCGATTGAATTTATAGACTAAAAAAATCGAGCGCAAGTACAGATCCAAAGCGATCGATAACCAAATACCGGCGATTCCTAAACTTAAATATTTCGCTAAAACAATTACACCGACGACCCGAATGCCCCACATTCCAACAGCTGTACTGTACAAAGGGGAACGTGTATCGCCCATTCCTTGGAGCGATCCAACAGTGATCAAACTGATCGCAAGCCCAGGTTGTGCAAAAGCGTCGATTCGTAAAGCCGTGACGATTTGCTGAATAGCTGAGTGATCGTGGGTAAATAAACTGGCAAAAAAAGGGGAACCAAAAAATAAAACAACTCCTAAAAAAGACATGAAAATCACACCGTATTTTGCGGCATTATAACCATATTTTTTGGCTAATAAAGGATTGTTCGCCCCAATCGCATGACCGACCAAAGTCGTTGCAGCAGTTGCCAGTCCATAAGCCGGCATATAAGTAAAACTTTCAATATTTCCTGCGATGGAATGTGCCGCAAATGTCTTGGCTCCGATACTGACGATCAAACCAAAATAAAGGACTTGACCTAAGCGCATCACCAAGCGTTCCAAAGTTGCAGGGATCGATAATTCGATCAACGGTCGAAAGCCTTTAAGTGAAAAAAAACGAGACCAATCTAAGGGACTGCTTGAGGATTGGACTTTACGATAGAGTAAAAAACATCCTAAACAGCGAGCGATAACTGTTCCCAACGCTGTTCCTAAAATACCCAAAGCCGGGATCGGTCCCAATCCAAAAATCAAGATATAATCTAAAACAATATTACTTAAATTAACGACGACACTGACTTTCATTGGTGATTTGGTATCACCTGTCGCCCGCAAAATACTACCAAAAATCGTCATCAAACCCATTACGACTGCCGCGCCGCCAACAACCATAAAAAATTTCAGTGCTTCATGAAGGACCGAAGCTGAGGCGCCCATCACTTTTAGTAAAGGATTTCCAAAAAAGAGCGAAAGCATTCCTAATACTAGACTGATCGCTACTGTTAAAAGTACTGCTTGATTGGCTATACTTGTCGCTTCCGCTTGTCTTTTACCGCCAATTTTCTGTGCGATCAAGGCCGAAGCCCCTACACCTAAAGCAATAAATAGAGCTAAATAGACATTTAAGATCGTATTTGCGATTCCCACCGCTGTAACTGCGATCAATCCGATTTTTGATACCATCAAAGCATCTACAAATCCGACCGCTGTCTGTAATAAATTTTCGATAGTTGCGGGAATCGCTAATTGTAATAATTTATTTTCTTTCAATGACTCCATCTGATCACCTCTCTTACAGCAGCTTGCTGTACTGATGGATCGCTTTACGTAAACTTTCTAATTCCGATTCAGCTTTTCCACTTTCGATTGCATTCATAAATGTATGATCCGCGTGCGCTTCTAATAATATCTGCGAAATTTTTTGTAAAGCTGATTTCGCTGAATTTAATTGTATGATGACTTCATCGAACGGTTTTTCTTCGACGATCATTTTTTTGATTCCGCCGATTTGCCCTTCAATGCGATTGATCCGTTTTACAAGATTCTCTACTTGATGATCTGGTTGATGTGACATATTGTCTTCCTCCTTTTCAAGATATGGCATATACCCCCATACCCCATATAAGAAGTTTAGTCCTCTCTTTATCTAAAGTCAACGACTTACAAATTTAGAAGGCTATCTTTTTACTTTTTATTTATTCCCGATCTTTTTGCCGTACATTATATAGAAAGACCATTATCATCATTCGCGATTTTTTGTCATTTTATAGAAAAAATGACAAAAGTTATGAATAAAATGTTGACAAAGTCCTTGTCCGTCTGTAGACTGATAAGAAATTAATTTAAATATTCCGAAAATTCCGAACAAGGAGGTGAAGACCATGAAACGCACTCAAAATCTATCAACTGCCGTCATTATTTTATTATGCTAGGGACTTTTTTGAGTGATCAATCAAAAAGTCCCTATTCACATTGCATCAAAAAGAAGAACTTACTTCTTTGATGGAATGTTTTTTTATACCTATTTTTGATCAATTAGCTTTTGAACGCCGTTTAATAAAACGAACGATTTCGTGTTCCACCACTCTAAAGTCGATTCTTTTGGCCTACTGCTTTCTTTGCGGCCAACAGGATTTGGAAGGAAGAAACCTCATATGAAAACCGTTAATGCGATTGCTGCTTTTGTTAACAAGTACCTGATTTACATTATGATTTTATTGATGATCGTTTCTTATTTTTTCCCTCAGCCGTTTCTATGGATCCCCGCTCGAACAACAAATTTATTGAGTATCATCATGTTTTGTATGGGGATGACTCTAAATTTTGATGCTTTTAAAATGGTCGTAGTCCAACCCAAGGCCTTTATCCTCGGTGTGATTTTTCAATTCACGATCAGTCCATTGGTCGCTTACGGATTGGCTCAACTATTTGGACTGTCATCTGGCTTGATTATCGGCTTTGTATTACTTGGCTCCGTTTCTGGCGGGACAGCCAGCAATGTGATGACTTTCATTGGAAAAGGTGATGTTGCTTTGACAGTCTCCATGACCACCATCTCTACTTTATTGGCGACTGTCGTAACACCTTTTTTAACTTTTATCTTGGCAGGAAAATACACGCATATTTCATTTGTACAAATGCTGCTGTCTGTTTTGCAGATGGTTTTAGTTCCAATTGTTTTAGGCGTTATCGTGCATAAACTAATCGCTAAATATATTGAACAGTGGCTGCAAACATTTGTCTTAGTTTCTTCCGTCAGTATCTTATTGATCGTTGCAGGGACCGTTGCTAAAAATGGTTCTGTCATTGTTCAGTCAGGATTGATTTTGATCTTACTAGTCTTGATTCATAATTTGTTCGGTTATGGTGCTGGATATGGCTTGAGCCGCCTGCTAGGTGTCAGTGCCAAACAAGCCCGATCGATCATGTTCCAATTAGGAATGAAAAATACCGGCTTAGCGATTTCACTCGCCACAGCTCATTTTGCTACCATTCCTGCTGCTGTCACTCCCGCTGCCGTGGGCATGGTGATCCATCAAATCACTGGTCCGATTCTCGCTAACCTAGTCGCAAAGAAAGAAGGAAAAGTATATGAGTCAAACAATTTTTTTACCAAGCTATACTATCGGTACAGACGCCTATAATCACATCACTGAAATCGTTCAAGCTTACGGAAAAAAAGCCGTTATGATCGGCGGAAAAAAAGCTTTAGCCGCAGCAGAACAAAAAATTACATCCGCCATCACAACAGATATTGAATTAACGGATACCCTTTGGTACGGCGGCAACTCAACATATGAGAATGTTGATGCGTTAGCCAATTCCCAAGCAGTCCAAACAGCTGATGTATTATTTGCAGTCGGCGGAGGTCGTGTCTGTGATACGGTTAAAGTCGTGGGCGAAAAAATTGGAAAACCCGTTTTTACTTTTCCAACGATCGGGTCAAATTGTTCACCGGTAACTGCTGTATGTGTTATGTATACTGAAACAGGCGAAATGCAAGGTCTCTTCTTTCCATCTAAACCACCGACACATGCCTTTATTGATACCGCAATTATTGCTGCAGCTCCTGATAAATACCTATGGGCTGGTATCGGTGACGCTCTTTCAAAACAAGTCGAATCAAGTTTTTCTGCTCGGGGCGACCAACTGAACCATACGGATGGCTTAGGGATTCAAATTGGAAAAATGTGTACCGACCGCTTGTTGGACTATGGAACTCAAGCATTAAAAGACAGTGCTGAAGGAAAAGCATCCTATGCGATCGAGCAAGTCGTTTCTGAGATCATCGTGACGACGGGATTGGTTTCTGTTTTGGTGATCAATGATTACAATTCTTCAATGGCACATTCCTTCTATTATGGGACGACCGTCTTGAAAAAAATGGAAGAATACCTACACGGAGCTTCTGTCAGTTATGGCGTCTTAGCCCTACTGAAACTCGATCAACAAGAAGAACTTTTTGAACGCATCTACCAATTCATGCAAGAAAATAACTTGCCTGTCTCCTTAGCTGAAATGAATCTAAATACAACTTCAGATTTGACCGCTATTTTAGACAAAGCAATGACGACCAATGACATCGTTCATAGTCCTTATGAAATCACTCGAGCCATGTTCGAACAAGCCATTATGGATGTGGAAGCTCACAAAGTAGCCGAAGAAACAAGAATCGGATGATAAAAAGCCCTAATTCTCTAGAGAATTAGGGCTTTTTTTATTCAGTAGTTGAGAACAGCTTCTTTATTGATCTAATAAGTAATAATAAAGCAGCCTTTTCCATCATTCCCTTTTTTTCCTGGATTTCCTTTTATCCCAGCAACTCCAAGGTTACCAGATTTACCAAATTTCCCAGAATTTCCTTTTCTACCCGGATTGCCTCCAAGAAAGTCTGTTCCTTTTTGGTACATTTCAGTGGCAGAATGATTTGTCTTAGGATAAACGATTGTTTTTGCATATGCTATGTTTCCTATACAAATACTACCAATTATACTACCCATTATTAATAATCTAACTAACCCCTTTTTCAAAAAAGACACTCCCTTATTCATAAAATAAAAATAGTTCTTTATAAGGAAACCATATAATTTGATCATCTTCAACACTTGTCTATTTTAAAAATTATATAAAAACATAAAAAGTTACTTTAATGTTATTTTAACCCTTTCGCGAAAGTAGATAAGTATCTATAGACTTCCTATCTCGTTCTATTCTTTTATGTCTAGTTATTTAAAAATATACTCTATCTAAGTAAAATCACTCAAATATATCCACATAAGCATATTGCTGATCAAGTTTATTTAAAATAAAAAAAGTATCCCTTTTTCTTTTAAGGGATACTTTTTTATCTGAATTAAAATAATGATTCTTTATAAACACCTCAGATACTTAGTATATATTAAAAATTAGCTATTTGCTGCATCTTTAGACTTCTTCCAATAATATAAACTACTTAAAGCAAGCAGTACAACTGCTCCTAAAATAGTAAATAGATTACTTTGGCTTTCACCCGTTTTAGGATATTCCTTATTATCTGAAGTAACTTGAGCCTTAGAATTTCTCTCATTATTTTTAATAATATTTTGATTTAATTGGTTACCCAATGCCCCAGGACGATTTATCAATTGATTAGTTGCTTTTTTATCTAGACCTCCATTCGTATCTTTATCTACCTTACTATTTTCTTCTTTTACTGTATCTTTTACATAAAGATACGTAATAACTTGATCTACATCAGTAAATACGCCAGTAGCATTTCCTTTAATCTCTTTAAATGTATAGCCTTTAATATTTAATTTTTCGGTTGAGTATTTTTCTCCGATTTCTCCTTGCTTTGTAATAGCATTATGGATAGTTTTTCCATCAACATCTTGGTAATTTACAATTACTTTACCTGCTACTATTGGTACGGGTTGTGTAATCGATATACCACATTATATGTTCCTTCTTTTGTTGTATCTACTTCATTGACAATCGCAATGAACTCGCCACCATTGTTAGTATCACCATACGGTATCTCTTGATCTCCTCTATAAGCTGTCGCATAATTTTGAGGTTCAAACACATCGCCAACATTTAAATGTATCGTACGGTTTGGTACTTCAATGCGATCTGAACTGTCAACGATAACCGTCATTGACTCATCTACGGAACTCCCTGACGGGTTGTGTAATCGATATACCACATTATACGTTCCTTCTTTTGTTGTATCTACTTCATTGACAATCGCAATGAACTCGCCACCATTGTTAGTATCACCATACGGTATCTCTTGATCTCCTCTATAAGCTGTCGCATAATTTTGAGGTTCAAACACATCGCCAACATTTAAATGTATCGTACGGTTTGGTACTTCAATGCGATCTGAACTGTCAACGATAACCGTCATTGACTCATCTACGGAACTCCCTGACGGGTTGTGTAATCGATGTACCACATTATACGTTCCTTCTTTTGTTGTATCTACTTCATTGACAATTGCAGTAAACTGCCCTCCATTACTTTCACCATACGATATCTCTTGATCTCCTCTATAAGCTGTCGCATAATTTTGAGGTTCAAATACATCACCAACATTTAAATGAATTGTACGATTAGGTATTTCGATATGATCAGTAAGATCAGCATCTACAATAGAACTAGTACTCGACGTTGTTTCAGCAAAGGTACTCAGCGGAAAATAAAACTGTGTGAAAAAACTACATGTGACTAAACAAATTACAACTTTTTTACCTAACGAATTTTTCTTCAAAAAAAAACACCTTCCTTTTGTTTTTTGATCATTTACAAAATTATTATTACATTTTGTTCATTTTTATTCAACATTTTTACAATGTTTTAGTTATTTTAAACATAATAAATAATCATTTTTTGTTATTTAAGTTATAAACATTTATTATAATTATATATTTTTAAAATGAATAAATACGCTAGTTATTATAGTTTAAAAAACATTTTCTACCCTAACTATGTTTAACTCTAAAATACTAATAGGCTAAAAATTTATAATTTTATGTTGTAAAAATGAATAAAAAATATTTTTATATTGGCAGGAATGCGTATCAATCTTTACTAAAATATATCCAATATATTAACTACGATTTATACATCACATCGGATCACGAATTTTCATTCTCTCATAAATCAGTTTAATTATTTTGTCTATACGAATTAGCTGTTCAAAGTTTGAAGTTTGAAGCTAATAACAGCCAATTTTCATTATAAGAATATTCAAACTTTATTTAAAAAACAAAAAAGCTTTCCTTGATGGAAAGCTTCTATATATTAAATTAAACGATTTTTTTGTTATTATAGTCTGCAAGTATTGATTTAATCAATTTAACTTCCTTATCTGTAAATAAAGTTGCGGTACTTCTTAACTCAGAAATTCTATCTTCATGAATTTTAGTTTTTTTTGCTAATGAAGCATCAGACATGCCCGAGGCGTTGAATAAATCAACAACATGTTCTAATTTTTTTTGAGATTGCATACATAAAAGAAACACTATAAATGGAATTATTACTAAAAAAATATGAAACCCAACAGAATAGACATAAGTATGATAAACACTTTCAGGTATAAATAAGTAATCCACAAAAAACGCCATAGAGATAAGAATCGCATTCATTTCAGCTATATTCAAATATAATCGTTTCATTACTACGCACCTCCATCTTTTTTAACTAAATTACTACTAATAAATTCTCTAGATTACTCTTGAAAATATATTATCTGACATTTAGAAATTAAATAATTCCAAAAAAATATTATTAATTTTTCAAATGAATCAAAAAATATTTATATCCAAAACAAATTAACCTCAGTATTTATTATTTTCAGCTTATTCTTCAATCCACTTTGCTTTAAAGAATATCTCCCCCATACCATAAGATATTATAAATTGCATCTAAAGCTCCCACTAATCATCAATCAAAATTATTCAGAAAAAATAATAGGTATATATATTCAAAAGTTGTTCTAAAAGTTATATATATTAATAATAGCATATTGGTATACCTTTATCAAACAGCTTTTATATAACAAAAAAATAAAGGACAGCCAATAGATGGCTGTCCTTTTCTAATTTCTTTTGTATAGCTCATGTCCTTCCGGCGTTACACCGATACATTCGACATAACGTGATAAAACACCGTTTGTTACCACGCCTTTAAAATGTTGTTCTAATTGTTTTGATTTATCTTCTGGACAATTTTGCCAAGAATCTAATTCAGTTACTTGAAATGTTTGTCCTGAATGTGTGTGTCCAGCGTCTTTAATTAAATCAACTAACCATTTACCCAAGTGGTAAAACCTCCTAAATGATACTTTAGGTAATAATCATATCATTAATGAAAAGACAACAAAAACCTGATTTAGTTTTATTATTTAAGTTAAATTGACCAAAAATCTTACGTTATTGATTCACCTCAAAATAGTAAGGTAATCGACAATAAAGCTCTTGTATCACTAATTAAGACCACCTTACTTTCATTCTTTGAAAATTTGGCAGCTGTCTATGAGCTACATGAAAATAACAATTGATGTCATAACCTTTAGACAATTTGTGTAACCTTTCGATAGGAAGCTGTGTGATTTGTATTTTTAATATCTCCAAATTTAATTTAACAGTAGCTTTGCAGTATTATCAGAATTTATCACTGAAAAATTGGATATCACTAACTGCTTATTACTATTGATTTCTCCTTCAGCCTTGATCAGGTATTTGCCATCTGGAAACATGGAAATTTTTTTGACTAGCTTGGGCTCTACTGCAATACAATTAAACGATTTCAAAAGCGTCATCAAATCAAACTGAACAATTGAAGCCGAAATGTTACCCATCCGAATATTTTTCAACAACCCTATTTCTTCAAACATCATTATTTTCCTTTCCAAAACAATTTAATTTTGCTTGTTCACCGTATCGCTACAAACAGAACCATTATAAACCAAAATAATTCATTTATAAACAAAATAATTACTATTTTTAAACATAATGACTTTGTACACAAAAAAGTAACGTATTAAAAACGAATAGTTTTTAATACGTTACCAATAATATCTCTTCAATAACAAACTTAGCTCGAATAAAACTTGCTTATCATCTTTTAGTAATTTTAGTTTCACTTATCTTTTTTGCAATTTGATTGATCGTTTCAAGTTCACGATCAGATAAATTATCAACTAGCGTCAATAAGGCTTCGTTACCTGCAAATTTATCTTTCACGATTTTTTTTGTTTTATAGCGTGTTTTTTCTTGGTTCAATTTTTTTAAAATTTCTTCTGATAAGCTCACTGAAGCGTATATTCCAGAAATAGCCGCAATACTAAGCCCGATACCGATTTTTGTACGTGTCTTCATTATAAATCATTCCTATCTTCATTATTGATCATCATTAATTTAACCATCGATTTAATCCAATTTCGCTTTTTTTGTTCCCTTAAAATACAAGAAAGAGGATCCTATCATAAGAACCTTCTTCCTTGTATTAATTAATAGTAATTACAAAATCATCGTTTGTTCAATCAAACATTTTTTTGGCTGCTTTTAGCAATGTAGGAATATCTTTGTCATATCTTGGCGTTTTAACTAATTTAGACATTGGGACTCCAGCAAAATGAAACGCAGCGATTTCTCCAGAACGAACAGCGCTTTGTTCAGTGAAAATCATTTGATAAGGCTGTTCTACAAATTCACCAGTAAAGGCTAAATTAGTCGAATGTTCTGGGATTACTTTAGGTCTATCTATTTTTGCACGATTATTAAATAGCGCCGAAGCATACGGCATATATACAGGTATATTGTTAACGATACTTTCTAGAATCGCTTCTTCTTTTTCAGCAATATTGACCGGACCAGGATCAACTTTAGACAATTGCCCTATTAATTCCTGTGCCATTTCTTTACCAGTCATTTGAATGTATTCTTTTTCAACAAACTCTCCTTGACGTCTTGGATACAAGAAATAGCCCCAAATGACGGTTTCATTAGGTTTTTGTGTTGTAAAGTGTGGTTGATGATGAACTACGATCGACATATTGACGTCCTTATGGCCTAGCGGTGTAATTGGTGTGGTTGAAATGAATGAGTTTAGCGCATTACCTGGCGTTTGCGTCGTAATTCTGACAATTTCATTTAATAGTAAATGATCTTTAGTCGTCAGAGTAAAACTTACCCATTCACTTGCATCGCGGTCAGCAAAGAATTTATCCGCATTTCCTAGGTTATAGAATTTTTTACTGATATTTTTCCAAAGACTCGACGCAGCCCCATAGTCCATATTTTCAGCTGCCGGTGTGTTGTAATCCCCTAACGTAGCTGAATCAGTAATTGAACCATTTGTAAAAATGACGGCGGTATCATCATCTATCGTTAAATAATGATCTTCATTTGTGACAGTATCCGTCATCTTGATACCTGTTACTGTAATTTCATCTTGCATTTTAGTTTCTTTAAAATCAAAATCAGTTACCAATCGATTTAGAACGATTTCACAGCCTTGATCTTTCAAATAATTGATCAAAGGCAACATGATACTTTCAAATTGGTTGTATCTCGTACGATTGACACCAACTAAATGTTCGATTTGGGTGAATTCATAAATCATTTGATGCATATAGCGACGGAACTCTTGAGCAGAGCTTCTGGTTCTAAAGGCAAAAGTTGTTTCCCACATATACCAAAAATTCGTTTCAAAAAAGTGTGGATCATCCTTGAAGTATTGAGCAATTGTAACATTATCTAATTTTTCTTCTTCGGAATCAGGCATTGAAATCAATTTGGTCAATAATTTACGATCCGTATTATCAAACCCTAATTTTCCACCATTAATAATTCCTTTACCACCTTCAAGTAGACGTGCGATGTCATAGGTCCGATGGTTTGCATCAAATTCCCTAGTATCTTCTTCCGCCGTCATATGAGGCTCTGTCGCAGATGGAATTCTGCTTAATAAATCCATTAAATCCACATACGTACGATAATTTAACATTCTACCGCCACGTGCGATGTAGCCTTTAGTATTTTCCATTGGATGGTTTTCATTCCAATATTCATCGGTCACTGTATCTGTGGGTGCTCCATCGTTTGATCCATGATCATCTAATGAATAAAATTTTATTTGGGATCCGCTCCAACCGCCTTCTTGAATTAAATAGACGGCCGCAGCCATATTAGCAATGCCGGCCCCAATCATTACAGCTTTATTTTTTCTCATAACAAATTATCCCTCATTTCAAATCTTTATTTACTGGTATCATATTCATCGTATAGATGATCATCATTTTTGAGTAATCCTGTTTTTTTCCCTAAAATTAAACCACTAATTGTCAATAACCCGATACTTAATAGAAATAATTTATTCTTCATAAAAAATACCCCCTTATTTACTAAGTTGTCCTTACACTTTGATTTTAGAACCACCGATATTTAATTACAAATCTAAGCACTTTTATCTTTTCAAAATATAAACAAATTACTTAAATTGTCTAAATTAGTCAGCAAATATAGCTAAAATAACTATTCATTCGGTATCATCAATATTAATGTTCACTTTTTCGTTGAATAAATACTCTGTGTATATTGGTACAAATTTGTTTGATTATTAACTAAAAAACCTATCAAATAAATGATAGGTTTTCTTCTATTGTTCCTTATTCCGTTAGAAATTTATTGATGGCTTTAGCATTTACTTCTGTATCAATCTCTAATACTGATCCACTTGGGGTATCATCATTGAATTGCCAAGAGTTCTCGATGGGAACCGATAGGGCCTCCATTTCTTTATTACTGCCTAAGGCAAAATCTTTTCCAACACTTAGAATCGTCTTTTCTGGAATATTGGTTTCCACATAGCCTAATAATTTACCGATTGTTTTAGGCAGTCTACTTAGCGAAGTTACGTCAGTCACTTGTTGTGAAATGGAGATAGTACTTGTTGCTGTCGTCTGATACGACCAAAATCACTTTCCTCATCCTCTCTAAAACGAGAGTATTGTAACAACGTATTACCATCCATTTTTTGTTTTCCAGCTTTTATAAAAACACCGTCTAAATCTAAATCTTTTTCCGCATCGATCGTAACTCCTTTAGGAAATAAACTATCGACAGCTTCTTTAAAGTGATCAAAATTGATGATCACATAATATTCTATCGGAATATCAAAATTTTCTTTTAACGTCTTTCGAACCAACTCTACTCCGCCATAGGAATACGCCGCATTTATCTTATCCATCCCATATCCAGGAATATCCACATAACTATCACGCATCAATGAAACAAGTTTTGGCTGCTTTTTCTTTTGGTCGTAATGCGCGATCATCAAAGAATCCGAACGTCCCGCATCCTCTCGTCGAGAGTCAGTTCCGATGATCAATACATTCAAATCATTTTGATCGCTTGCTTCTTCCCCGTTGAAAGAAACGGCCTGTTTAGAATGGTCTTGCTTCGTTGAATCGTATCCTTGAAGAAAAGAAAAAACAAGGTAACCTTCTACGATCACGATAATACCTAATATAATTAGAATAACTTTTTTAAAAATTTTCATTCCCAGATCCTTTCTTGTCACTCACATCTATCTATTAAAATTAACGAATAGATCGTTAATGTAACATTCCAAAAATACCAATTATAACCATTAAGGCTGCTGTTTTTTTAATATACTATTACAATAATACACTTTGGATCTAAACGCTATATTAATAACAAAATATTTGCAAGAACTTCGGTTATTTTTAAAATCAAGACTAGAAACTACTTAAATATATTCAAAAAAAATAATCCAGTCTCTTAAATTCTCTTAGTTAATAATGACCGTTAAAAGTCCCAATAGTTCTGAATATCTCACAGATTACGTCCACTTATTCTGTTGCAATAAAAATAGTTTTCAATACGGATACTGGATTTTTTTCCAATAGGTTACTATTTTACCAGACCCAGCTTCTTCATAAAGTAGATCAAAATTTTGGGGAATGATCTTTATTCCTTACTTTGAATTGCTCTCAAAAAGTATCTCGTAATCCGCCTGCATTAATAAGCTTTATCTTATTCGAATATAGCATTTGTTAATAACGAAACTGCTTTTCGTCATTCATTTATTTTGATATTCTTCGGATAGATCTTGTTATCGCTGATAAAAGATTACATTATTATATAAAGTCATTTTTATTAAAATAAAAAACAGGAATATTTTGCATAAAGATGGCCTTATATGATGATGCACTCACTCTACTACTTTTTTTAATAAAATGGGTTAGTAGCTATTTTTTATTGAAAGGATCGGTCAAAATTGGAAAATTCACTTCAAATAAAAAACACTATTCATGAATTGTACAATCTTCTATCGAAACGAACAAATCCGTCCCCCGAACTTTTAGATATTACAGATGTTTTATTGCAAGTATACTTAAAAATAGATACCTCTAACAATCCACCCGCATTACTCAATCGCTTAGTCAATTATATCCGTACGCTTTCTTTAAAAGGTCGGCTACACTATTCAGCGGAAGAAGAAAACTTGCTTATCCAACTTGGTTTATCCAGCCAGCCAGCCGGATTGAACGGCCTATATAAAGCCGACTTTTCGGACAAATCGCAATTTTATACTTGGTCAGAAAAAATTCCGCGCCATTCATAACTAAATAAAAAAAGTGTCTCTAACTCCTTCGTTAAAGACACTTTTTATTTATTTCAAATATGAAACATGAAACGCAATATGTTCTTCGATAAACGTCGCAATCGTATAATAACTATGATCATACCCAATTTCTTTACGATAACTGATTGCTTCATCACTAGCATCTGCAGCCGCTAAAAAGGCTTGCTCATTCAACTGAACTTGATAAAAATTATCGTCGGTTCCTTGGGTGATCAACATCGGTGCATGCTTAGTCCCAACTTCTTTCAGCAACTCCGTCGCATCCCATGCCCGCCATGTGTTTACCGACGTTCCCAAATACGCAGTAAAAGCCTTTTGTCCCCATGGTACTTGGCTTGGATTTGAAATCGGCGCAAAGGCGGAAATCGCAGAAAAACGTTGGGGATTTTTTAATCCAATCATCAATGCGCCATGGCCACCCATCGAATGGCCCATAATACTTTCTTTACCAGAAAAATTAGGCAGCAACGAATAAACGAGCGCCGGAAGTTCTTGGGTCAAATAATCATACATCTGATAATTTGCTTGCCAAGGTTCTTGAGTCGCATTTAGATAAAAACTTGCCCCTTGTCCTAAATCCCAATCGCCACTATCAGCAACGCCTCTTGGAGAAGTATCCGGCATCACAAAAGCGACGTGATTTTTGGCAGCGTAAGCTTGAAACGCACCTTTTTGACTAAAATTATCGTCCGTACAAGTCAGTCCTGAGAGCCACCAGATCAATGGCATAGCTGTCTTGGTTTCTGGCGGCAAAAACAAACTGAACGTCATCTCACACTTCAAAGTTGCGGAATCATGACGATATTTGATTTGCTGACCACCAAAAGATTGATGTTTTTCTATTATTTCAACTGTCATATTAGGCGTCTCCATAGGTCAACATCGTTCGGATCGATTCTCCACGATGCAATAAGTCAAACGATTCATTAATTTGAGTAAAATCTAAATGATGCGTAATAAACGAATCCAGATCAATCGAACCAGCCATAAATTCTTCCACCATGTCAGGTAATTGAGTTCGACCTTTGACACCGCCAAATGCAGAACCGCGCCATACTCGGCCGGTTACCAATTGGAAGGGACGCGTATGAATTTCTTTACCAGCGCCAGCCACACCAATAATAATACTTTCGCCCCAACCTTTATGGCAGCACTCAAGCGCTGAGCGCATAACATCGACGTTACCGATACATTCAAAGCTATAATCCACACCGCCATTCGTCATTTCAACGATGACTTCTTGGATCGGACGCTCAAAATCTTTCGGATTCACAAAATCCGTCGCGCCCATTTTTTTAGCCAATGCCCATTTATCAGGATTCGTATCGATGGCAATGATCCGTTTGGCTTGAGCTTTTTTCAATCCTTGGATCACTGCTAGACCGATCGCACCTAATCCAAATACTGCTGTTACCGCTCCAGCTTCTACTTTAGCCGTATTTTCAACCGCTCCCAGGCCGGTGGTTACGCCGCACCCTAATAGAGCCACTTTATCTAATGGTGCCAGCTCATCAATTTTCACCAAATTAATTTCATTGACGACAGTATATTCACTAAAGGTACTCGTGCCCATATAATGGTAGATTGGCTTTCCTTGATAAGAAAATCGCGTCGTTCCATCTGGCATCAATCCTTGGCCCTGTGTTTCACGGACAGCCGAACATAGATTGGTTTTACCAGATAGACAAAATTCGCATTTCCCGCATTCTGGTGTATATAAAGGAATCACATGGTCCCCAACTTTGACGGATGTAACCTCATCACCAACTTTATAGACGACGCCCGCCCCTTCATGTCCAAGAACCGCTGGAAAAACACCCTCAGGATCATCCCCCGATAAAGTGAAAGCATCCGTATGACAAACAGAGGTATACAATATTTTTACCATGACCTCCGTTGGTTTTGGATCCGCCACGTCGATCTCAACGATTTCTAAAGGTTTTCCGGCTTCAAAAGCCACCGCTGCTCTACTCTTCATTTCCACATTCCCTCTTTCTACTACCTAATTTGAATACTAACCGAACAATAATTTGTCCATTCCTTTTAAGTATACTGGGGGGCTGGCGATTAAACCAATTAAATGAATCAGCCTGTCACTAATCAAATCGTTTCCCAAAATATCGATCCAGCAAAATGTTTCACTAAAAAAGTACTCCGCCATCGACGAAGTACTCGAAAAAATCAATTAATCACCCGTGCCTTCATCTGACCAAGGAAGTTCCGTTGATAATAATGCCGCAAATTTTTTGTAGTCGTCCCGCTCTTTTAAGCGATGGTCTCGACGTTGCTGGTACCCATCGCAGACCATTTTCTCCTCTGCAGTCTCTGGAATAACTGCCGGCACAGTGAATTCCGTTTCTTCATTCATGTGCGAAGGTACCGCGACGAAAGTTGTGAAACATGTTGCGGCCAAATAGCGCTCGCCTGTGGATAAGTCTTCACCGATTACTTTGACAAAGACTTCCATTGATTTATTATGGCTCCCTGAAACATAGCTCTTCACGCAAACAGAATGATTGGCATGCAACGGTTTTAAAAAATTTAAATTATCCAACGAAGCTGTCACCGCACCACGTCGGCAATGTCTTGAAATAGAGATTGAAGCCGCATCATCGATCAATGTCATCAGCTTTCCACCGAATAAAAAACCAAACGGATTCAAGTCAAAAGGAAAAATTCGGTGGGTCTGGATTACGCGCGATTCGCGACAAGTTTTTGTGTCAGTCAAAATATCACTCTTTCTATTATTTGTCTTTGATTGATTATCTCATTTTACAAGTTTTTTTTCAAAAATTCACAAAAGTATACAGCCGATTGTACATTCTGTATACTTGGCTTATAAAGGAGGTTTACATGATGGAAAAAGAAAAACCCTCAAAACTCATTCCATTTTTTGGTGGTAAAACATCTTACTATCTGATCGGTTTGATTATTTTAAGTGCTCTAGCCATTTATTTATTAACGACTGTTTCCTTTATTTTCAAACCATTAGTAGTGATCATTACCACTATCTTACCACCAATGATTTTCGCCTTACTGATTTATTATTTATTGAATCCGATTGTAAATTTTATCAGCAAAAAGGGATTATCTCGGACGATCAGTATCACGCTAACCTATATCGTGATTCTTGCGATTCTATTTTTCGGTGGTGCTCGTTTAGTTCCCGTGATTCGTGACCAAGCTCAAGATTTGGTCAAACAATTTCCTACGTATTTAGAGGATTTCCAACAAACCGTTCGCCGCTTTTTGGATGCGACTCCGTTTGCTGCTTCTTCAGATGAAGCTTTGAATTCGATTGACAAGTTAACAAACGAAGCGCTTAGTTATTTAGGAAATAATTGGCAAGATGGCGCAAAAGGACTAGGAACGATTTTTTCTGCTGTCTCTAGTACCGCGATCACTTTATTTACTGGGCCGATCATTGCTTTCTTTTTGATCCAAAGTCCCCAAAAATTATACAACACAGTAATGGAATTGATTCCGCCGCGGTTTCGTAAAGATTCTAGTGCGCTGATCAAAATCGCAAATCAACAATTAGGCGCTTTTTTAAAAGGTCAAGTCATTGCATCTTTATTATTAGGTCTGATTTATTGGGGTGTTTTCTTACTCTTAGGTCTGCAATACGCGACCGTCATTGCTTTAGCAGCAGGGATATTAAGTATTATTCCTTATATCGGTTCTTTCCTGGCCTTTCTTCCAGGGCTATTCATTGCTTTTCAAGATTCAACCTTTATGGTCGTCAAATTCGTGATTGCCTGGTTCGTCGTTCAGCTATTACATGGCGACCTAGTCGTCCCTCGTGTAATGGGCGATAAATTAAAGATTCATCCAATTACGATTTTAGTCGTGTTATTAGTCATGGGGGATCTACTTGGACTAGTCGGAGTGATTTTTGGTATCCCGATCTATTCAATGATCAAATTGCTCGTCGTCTTTACCTTCCGAAAATTCAAGCAACGTTACAATAAATACTTTGCTGATGAAGGTACTTATCGAAAGACCGGTTTTTCCGAAGACGATTATCTATAAGCAAAAAAAGCTGTCCTTTTTAAAAGGAACAGCTCAGAATGTAGACAAAGTACTAATATTTAGTACTTTGTCTTTTTTATTCGCAAGAATAAGGCTAAAAAAGATTTTATTGAAAAAATGAGTAATCTGCATAAATCACAATTATGATAAGCTTATCTTTGAGAGTATAATAATTTTAAAAATGATTCTTTTACATTATTTGATGTTTTAGCCTTATCAATAGTTAAATAAAATGAACAGGTTGTGGATAGAAGCTTATGTATGCTTTAGAATAGGAAGTAATAAATAGAAACTATAAAGCTGTTCGATTAAAATTCTAAATAAAAAGAGCAGAAGCACATAAATTCTATGAGACAATAGGTTATGACAATGGTAAAAATCAAAAAAATTTATTAAGATGTTTAGCTATTAAGATACTATAGGTAAAAAAGGAAGTGCTTAAATGAACGAAGAACAAGAAAAATTTTGGATTGATTTTAAGCAAGAAAAACCTATATTCAAGAATATTACTTTTGGTGCTGCATGGAGTTTCGGGAATACCAAAGAACTGGCTGACGAATTGGCTGAATTAGTTTTAATTGGAAGAAAAACTGCTACTGCTAGTGCCTTTATTCAATATGAAAAACATAAAAAGCCTCTACCTAAAGTTAATCCTAGAGTATTTGATATTCTGTTGAATGGAGAACAAAAACCTTTAGCAATATTACAAAATACCACAGTATATGTCACAACTTTTGATGCTGTATCAGAAGACCATGCTTACAAAGAAGGCGAAGGTGATAGATCTCTAGACTACTGGAAAAAAGTACATTTGGACTTTTGGAAAAAAAGTTTAAAGATGGATAACCTCGACAATATAGATATAGAAAAAATGAAAGTTGTTTGTGAAGAATTTAAAGTAATTTGGAGAAAATAGAGATTAATTAACTATTTTGGATGTTAATTATCTATCATCATCGTTTTTATAATCTAGATTCGACTGAGAATCACTAGTATGAAATTGCAATAATTGTTTAAAATACTGTAAGATTAATGGTTTATTGTATGCTGTTAGTAAAGGAGAATAATTATGGATTTAGTTATTAACAGATTTTATGCGCCTTCGAAGCTTCATTATGATTTATTATTGGATGCTGATCCCTCGATAGATAACATTAATAGTTATTTGTGTAGAAGCATTTGCTTCGAAAGTAAAATAAAAGAAGAAACTGTAGGAATAATTATTTTGTTACCCACAAGGCCTCACACTGCTGAGATAGTTAATGTGGCTGTATTACCAAAATATCAAGGTCAAGGAATAGCACAAAATATGATAAATTCTATTCTTAAGAAAGCAAGGTCCCTTAATATAAAAACAATAACTGTGGGAACTGGAAGTACTAGTTTTAAGCAACTATATCTTTATCAAAAATGTGGTTTTCGAGTAAGTTGTATAGATACAAATTTTTTTCTTAAACACTATGATTTTGAAATAATAGAAAATGGTCTTGTGTTAAAAGATATGATTCGATTATCAATTGATTTATTCTAAAATCTAATTAAAACAAGAGGAATCATATACAGAGTATAGAACTCTTATATAAAATTTGTTCACAAAAAAAGCTGTCCTTTTTAAAAGGGACAGCTTTTTCTTATTGGTAAATCGATAAAAACATCAGCAAGGCGCCTAACATCACGAATAGATGCCAAACTACATGCATAAAGCGACGATCTTTCATACTATAAAAGATCGAACCTACGGAGTAAGCAATTCCGCCGAACAATAATAAAAGTAAACTTTTTAGGCCGACACTTTTGTAAAGCACAGGCAATGCGATCGCTACACCCCAACCCATGACATTATAAAGGATCGTTGAAACTTTAGAGACTGACGTTTGTTTCATTAAAGTCAAACATTTATAGATAATTCCGGCAATCGCCGATAGCCAGATAACTGATAGTAAAACAATGCCGATCACACCTTGGATATACAACAAACAATATGGCGTATAGGTTCCCGCGATTAAAAGATAAATCGAACAATGATCGAAAACTTGGAACACTTTATTGGCTTTGGTGAAAATCAAACTATGGTAAAGCGTTGACGCTAGAAAAAGCATCAGCAAGGACACACCATAAATGACAAATGAAATATAATGCAACGGACTATCTGCTTTTTGTAGTAACAGAACAATACCCGCAATGCTCAACAGCGCACCCACACCATGTGTGACCGCATTCAACACTTCGTTCGTGATTAAATACTTTCGACTAAATTGTGCTTCCATTCGCTTATCACCTCATATTAATTTCTAAAGACAATATATCACGATTAATAAAATAATGCAATCTAGTTATAATAACTAGATAGTCGAAAATTAGCCCAAAACGATTCCTTGATCTACCAAACGATAACCAAAGACTAGTTCCTCTTCGAAATAGATTTCTGCATCCTTGGCTTCGTTCAACAAATTAATGAATACATTAAGACGCAAAATCTCAGAGGAATTTTTTTGTAATATAATTTTATCAGCCGTCCTTTTGACTGCCAAATGATTTGTTTCTTGCTCCCCTTCTTTTATAAAAACAAATTGATAAGAAGACAATTGTGTTAATTCGCCGGCTGAATCCACTTGGATCGCCGTCAATAAATCTTTTGCTTTCATCTTTTCGACCTCATTTACTTATTGATATAATCAGTTTAATTCATTTACCTTAAGTATAACAAAAAGCAAATGATGAATTGGAAATAAATGCTTCCAACACCATCATTTGCTTGTTAATTACGATCTAAACTTTTAGCAATCACATTACCTAATGACTGAACGACTTGGACCAAAATAATCAATAAGATAATCGTAGTATACATGATCGTCGGTTCATTTCTTAAAAAGCCATATTGATAGGCAATGCTACCTAACCCACCTGCGCCGACCAAGCCAGCCATCGCTGTTGCACCGATCAATCCGATCATTGCAATCGTCAAACCACGAATGATCCCGCCGCGTGCCTCGCGTAATAAAACACTACGAATGATATGGAAATGATTGATCCCCATGGCTTGATAAGCTTCAATCACACCACCGTCTACTTCTAATAAAGAGGTTTCGACTAGCCGGGCCAAATAAGGTGCCGTGTAAATGATCAATGGCAATAAAACTCCTTGGACCCCGATCGTCGTCCCCATAATAAATTTCGTCAGAGGCAAAATCAAAAATAGTAAAATAATAAACGGCAGCGAACGTAAGATATTAATGACGCTATTTAACACCGTATATAATGGAAAGTTACTATTTAATCCTCCTGGGCGTGTGATCACTAGTAACACACCTAACGGAATTCCAATCACGATCGATAGTGTGAGTGCGATACAGACCATCACTAATGTCTGACCCAAGCCTTCAATGATGACACTGCCCCATTGACTCCAAAAAGCATTCATTTTATGCCCTCCTCTTTTCATGTCTTCAACCTTTTTATAAAGCAACCAATCAAATTTCTTCTATAATAATACCTTGTGATTTGATATATTCTTTTGCCGTCACAAAATCTTCTGTGCTTCCGCCAGAAAATTGCACTAATAATTTTCCATGTCGCTGCTCTTTTAAGTAGCCAATCGTACCACTTAAAATATTTGGGCTTAATGGAAATTCTTTTGCGACTTTTGATAAGACCGGTTCGGTGGCTTCGTCGCCAATAAATTGCAGTTGCACCAAGCGTCCCGTATTTCGGTAATTTGACAATACCTCTTCCGGAACACCATAACTATCATTTGCACCAATAAACCGTTTGGTCGTTGCTTCTTTAGGCTGCGTAAATAAATCAATTACCGGCCCAGCTTCAACAATCTGACCCTCTTCCATCACCGCCACTCGGTCACAAATTCGCTGAACGACCTCGATTTCATGGGTGATCAAGAAGATCGTAATTCCCAATTCTTGATTGATTTTCGTTAACAATGTCAAAATCGATTCCGTTGTTTCAGGATCCAAGGCACTTGTCGCTTCATCTGATAACAAAATTTCCGGCTCATGCGCTAAAGCTCGAGCGATAGCGACCCGTTGACGCTGACCACCAGAAAGTTGCGCCGGATAATTATCTTTACGATCTGTTAAGCCAACCAATGCTAAGTATTTAGCCACACGCTCTTTGATTACCTCTTTAGAAACACCTTCTAATTTTAACGGTTTGGCAATATTCTCATAAACCGTCGCTGTTGAAAGTAAGTTATAACCTTGAAAAATCATACCGATTTTCCTTCTAGTTAACAATAATTCTTTTTTGTTAAGTTCTTTTAAATTTTGACCATTGATTAAGATATCACCCGTAGTAGGTGGCTCTAAATAGTTGATCATCCGAATCAATGTCGATTTTCCTGCGCCTGAATATCCTACAACACCGAAGATCTCTCCTTTTTCAATTTTTAAATCAACCTCTTTCACTGCTTCAATCCGCCGCTTTTTTTGTTGATACACTTTTGAAACTTTTTTCAATTCGATCATTCGGCTCACCTCTTCTATTTTACAATTACATTTTTTACTGCCAACTCTCTTACTCAAGTAATAAGTAACAGAGCCGGCAGCTCACGATGATTTCTTAAAAGGCTGGGACAACAGAACCTTTGAAGGTATCTTCAATAAACTTTTTCGTTTCATCTGATTGATAATATTTTTTGATTTCTTTGATGATCTTGTCATCTTTATTTTCCGTGCGGACAGCAAACACATTGAAATTCGGGTTATTTTCTAAAGGCTCATGATAGATTGCATCATCATTGATCGTTAGTCCAGCACCAAATGCAAAGTTTGTATTGATTACTGCTGCAGATAATTCACTTAATTGCGATGGGATTTGTGATGCTTCTAATTCAACAATTTCAATATTTTTAGGATTTTCATCAACATCATTTTTAGTTGCTTTAACTTCAACACCAGCTTTTAATTTCAATACGCCCGCTTTTTCCAATAACTTTAATGCACGATATTCGTTTGTAGGATCATTTGGCACCCCAATTTTATCTCCGTTTTGAAGTTTACTTAAATTATCAATTGATTTAGAGTAAACCCCTAATGGAAAAGCGACTGTTTTAAACGCCGACTCGAGTTTGTACTCTTTATCATCCACTTGCTGTTCTAGAAAAGACAACGTTTGATAACTGTTTCCGTCTAAGTCGCCATCATTCAATGCCGTGTTCGGTGTATTGTAATCATCAAAAGCTTTTATTTTAATTTCGATTCCATCTTTTTTGGCTTGTTTAGCAACTTCTTCCATAATTTGTTGGTGTGGTCCAGAAGTGACCCCAATCGTCACTGATTTTTCGTCTAAATGTTTGGCTTCACTTTTACTACCACATCCAGCTAATAATCCTCCCACACCCAATGCCACAACACTTAATAAAATTCCTTTACCCAATCGTTTCATTTTATTCCTCCTAATTTAACTTTTTATTTTTGATTCTAAAATTATAATGGCCGTAAAACAGTACCGATTTTTCGAATGAAAAATCAGTACCTATCAATGTGCAGATAGACAAAGAAAAAACTCGCCCCTCTCCAACACTAAATCTGTCAGAAAAGGACGAGATTACTCGCGTTACCACCTTTGCTTACGATAACCTCACGACTACCGTCTTTACAAGTACTAATTATACTTGAGCGTTTTTAACGAGCGCTGCCCCGTCATTGTCTACCTATCGACAATCCCGTTCAGAGACCATTTTCTAAACCATGCCACATATCCGCTCTCACCTACCCGGATTCTCTTTAATGCTTTAAGATCTATACTTTTCTCTTCATCACGTTTCTTTGTTTGCAAATTGATAAATCGTATACTACACATCTAAATTAAAAATGTCAACCTTTTTTATTATCAAAAACACATTTGACTTTAATTTAAACAAGGTCTAAACTATTTTAAATCACATTTAAGGAGTTGACCAAATGGATATTGCTACTGAAGTACGACCAGGCGCGAACCGTTACGTAAGCGATGAAAATATTTTAAGAAATTTGCCTAGCTATCTCACTGATTTTGAAAAAATTTTTATTATTACTGGAGACACCTCCTTTGATATTTTTACAAGTTACTACAAAAATGAACTCCCATTTCCTGTTTATCGTTACGATGGAACCGCTAGTTATGAGAATGCTTCAGCACTCGCTTCAGAAATCATTGCTGCCGATTTAATTATCGCTATCGGTGGTGGCCGTCTGATTGATACGGCCAAGATGACCGCTGAAGAATTAAATGCTGAATTATTAGTCATTCCAACTTTGATTTCTAATTGTGCTCCCTTCACACCGATTGTTGCGATCTATCATCCAGATCGAACCTTTAAATCAATTGGTTATATGAAACGAGCTCCTTTCTTAACCTTAGTCGATTGGTCATTTTTGTTGAATACACCCGTCGACTATTTTATAGCCGGGATCGGCGATACATTAGCTAAGTGGTATGAAATTGAAGGTATCACTCGAACCCTCACTGAAGATAAAAAAACTGCCTATGTACGTTTAGGGATTGCCAGTGCAAAAGCGATTCAAGATTTGCTCTTAACAGATTCTATTTCAGCCATAAATGATTTGAAAAACAAGCAAATCACCCCTACTTTCAGTCGTGTGGCTGATACAATTATTGGGCTTGCCGGGGAAACAGGTGGATTTGCTGCTGCTCATGGTCGTTCTGCTGGAGCTCACGCGATTCACGATGGGCTATCTTATTTAGAAGAAACACATGACCAACTTCATGGGAAAAAAGTTGCTTATGGCATTTTAGTTCAACTTGCCCACACCAAAGATCTCGATGAACTCAAAAACTTAAGACCTTTTTATGAAGCAACCGGTTTACCCTTAAAATTACAACAATTGAATGTCTGCGATCTATCCACAGAGCACTTAGCTCCTGTTATTAAACACGCTGCTTCATCTGCCGAAACTTTTAATATGGTTGATGCTAATATTACTGTTGATGATATTTATCAAGCAATTCAAATCATCGAATCATTATGAAGTTTACTTTAAACGCATTAAGGTTAACCCTAATGCGTTTTTTTGAAGTTTACTATAAAATATGAACTTATCTATCTATAGCCATACTAGCACACAAAATAAACCGGTTTCAAAGTTTACCTTTAAGTTGAAAATACAGTTTACTTTTTATACTATCAATATATAAGTTTACTTTATTTATTTTAAAAGTAAACTATTTTTTAGGTTCTTCTTCAATTATTGGGTTTACCTTATTTTTATTTTAAAAGTTTACTTCAAAAAAAATCCATTTAGGTAAACGGTATACCTTAATTATATAGTTTACTTTTTATAAAAAAATAGTGGTTTACTTTATATTCAAAGAGTTTACCTGTTTTATTTCAATTCAATGATAAAGTTTTTTTTTATTTTCTATATTGTTTACCTTAAATAGTAATTAGTTTACTTTTTATATAATAAAATACTTTTAAATAAGCTTTTTTATGAGTAAAAAGTTTACCTTAATTTTTCAATAGTAAACTTTTTATTTTTTTTAGTTTACCTATGCATTATATGAAGTTTACCTTTTATAAAAAGTAAACTTTTTATATATAATTTCAAAGTAAACTTTATATATCGAATAATAAAGTTTACTTTATTGATTTATTTAAGTACACTTTATTTAAAGGCATAGTGGTAAACTTTATTTGAGCTTTTTATAGTAAACTTTATTGCATTATTATTTTCTTTGTAGTAAACTTTATTGCATTATTATTTTCTTTGTAGTAAACTTTATTTGAGTAATTATGATTGGAGAATTTTTATGCCAAAACAAGCTGAAACATATGTAGTCGGAAATTTTAAAGGTGGGGTAGGTAAGTCAACCACCGTTCAAATGTTATCTTTTGAAAGTGCATTTAGAAAAAAACGTAAAACGTTAGTAATTGATTTAGATCCTCAAGGAAATACTAGTGATGTACTATCTATCACAGCTGAAAATTTTGGGAATGAAAATTTACCCGATGAATTTGATGCGACTATTTGGGAAGCTGTTAGAACAGGGGACATAACTTCTTCTATTTATAACATTATGCCTGACCTTGATTTGATTCCTGCAAATATTTCATTTTCTGATTTTCCTGATTATATGATTGAAAAGTATCCTAGTGATAAACTTTCTCAATTTAGATATATGGAAAAATTGATTCAGCCGTTGAAAGATATTTATGATGTCATCTATATTGATGTCCCACCGACGATTAGTACCTATTCAAATGCAGCAATGTATGTTGCAGAATACGTCATAGTGATTTTACAAACACAAGTAAAATCTCTAAAAGGGGCTCAAAATTACATTGATTACATGAATTTCTTTATTGAACAATACGATACTGATCTAGAGGTAGTAGGAATCGTTCCATTTATGATGCAAAAACGTGATTCTGTGGATCAAGAAATTTATACTGCTGCAAAAGATATTTATGGTGCTCATTTATTGGATACTGTTGTGTTGAACCAAAGTCGTTTAAAACGTTACGATGGCTCTGGTATTACCTATGATATTAATAAAAATGGCAAAGTAGAACAGTGGGATAAACGTGCACATGAAGTTTTTGTCAATATTTTAGATGAAATTGATGAACACCGTCGTATATTGAGCGGTGAAGAGTAGGGGAGACGTTAAATGGCGAAAAAAATGAAACTGGATTCGCTTTTAACTGCGAAAAAAAAGAATAAAGGCATTGAAAAAATGTCTGAGTACTCAAATCAAGACAAAAAAGAAGACAAAAAACCCACTTCAAAAGATCTTTTAGCTAACAGATCACTTAGTCTTGAGGATGATTTCCGTCGTGCTTCTGTTCATGAAGAAACAGATCGATTGAATGAACGTTCTCCGCACTTACGTGAAAATACTTCTGTTCGAGAAGAACCAGAAACGGGGAAACGAGGCCGTAAACGTCAATATTATGACCCACGTTTGAAAGCTTTAGAAATGCAAAAAATCTCTGCTCGGACAAAAATTCGTATGCAAAATCTGATCAATGCTAAATTTGATGGTTATACGCCAGATAAAATGATTGATTTTCTTTATGATTATTATATCGAAAAAGGATTGTCAAAAGATGATCGTAATTTTTTAGATCAATTAGAAGAAGCATCAATGCAGGAGTATAAAGAAAAGCCTAAATATCAAAAATTATTCAAAGAATTAGAAAACGATGAGAAATGATCGTAAAAAAAGTAAACCTTATTAACAGGTTATTCCTGCAATAAGGTTTACTTTTTTTAGATTCTATCATTCTTATCGGTATACTTTATGTTGTCCTAATCCAATTTTAAGGTTTACTTTTATAAGAGAAAACGATTTACACTTTTATTTGTGGATAACTTATCTAAAACTTGTGTGCCGTAGTTTTTATTTAACTTCAAGTTTTCCACAACTCGTCTTATTACTATATTATAGTTTACTTTAAAAACTTTTATTAGTTTAACTTAGGTAAACTTAAACTTATTTTTGCTTGTATTAAAGTAAACCAAAATAAGTTTTACAAACATTTTAAAAGTTTACTCTAAAAAAAGATGTATAGGAATCGCTTTACATTAGGCTTCCAATCCATTATTCTAAACGTGTAGAAAAAAACGAAAAAAAAAGAGTTTAAAGATTTGGCGATCTCTAAACTCAAAGGTTTGAGCTAATTTTGGCGAATTAGCATATCACATACAAATAATTCTAAAGGGTTAGAAAAATTGGTGTTTGCCTAACCTTTATTAAGTATAGCATATTTAAGGTGCTTTCTCAATATATCTGTGATAGAACTCAAACCTTTTTAAAAACTTTCGTTATCCACAAGTATGAAAGAATCTAAGGAGGTTTTTTTGTGATGTCCACAACATTGACGAATATTATGACGGCAACAAACTTGCCTAACGGTAACTATATTCCCGTTGATCTAAATCTTATTAACAATCCTATCTATGAATCCCTTTCAATTGAAGCCATGATGCTTCATGCTTTATATACCATGCGTATGTCTTGTAGTATTTATAATTCCCAAAAAGATGGTAGTTGGTTAAACGAGGACGGGCATCCTTATATTTATTTTTCCAACGAAGAGGCGGCTTCTTTGCTGCGTGTTTCGGAAAGAAAAGTGACAAATCTTAAAAGTTCTTTGGCTGAGCTGGGCCTAATCCAAGTAATGCGACATGGCTTAAAAAATTATCGAATCTATGTTGCTAATCCTCAAGCGCCATCTGAAGGAACAACTATTCCACTAGTTTTTAAAAATTTTATGACAACACGGACAATTAAAACTGTGGATAATCCTGTGACAGAAAAACCAAAGTTATCCCCTGTGGATAGGGTAGCAGAATCTGCGTCTACGTCTGCGCAAAATTTGCTTACAAGTACACAAAAACAATTAGCAAAAAATATAACAAATACAACAAATGTAACTCGCGTGACTACAAATTCTGCAGCACCCTCTCAAGATAGTGTCTTGATCGAGGCGTTAGCTGCTCGTTATACTCATTTATTACCTCAGCAAGTTTTTCAACGTTTATTGCCTTTTTGTGATAATAGTTATGAGAAGTCGAGGTGGTTTATCGATACCATCTTCAAAGCCAAATATTCTAGTAATCAACAATTAATCGAAGCTGGTTTGCCTGCTGAATCAGAAGTATTGACTTTTGAAGACAATAGCTATTTCAGTGCCGGAATTTCAGATGCAGTTGCTAAAGCCTTAGAACAAATGTATCGATATAAGAATGTGAAAAATCCAGAAGCATTCTTTTTTACCTTTATGCGCGGCTTCTTCACAGAAAAGACTCGTCAGTATCTAGTCGATCATTATGAAATGACGAGAGAATTAGAACAAACGCTTTCAAGACTTCAACAAAATATCATGAAGCAAAAAGAAAAGCAAAAACAATATAAAACACAAAAAGTCGTAAAAAAAGCCTCCTAAGACGCACAACCTTTGTTATAATGTAGCGGAGTCTAACAAGAAGAAAGGTTAATTTTATGAATAAGTTTAAACTAGCGTTTTTTGGCTACAGCGGTCTGTTAGGATTAGCTATTGGAGTGATTGTAGCCTTATTTATGGGTGTTTCAGAATTGGGACATCAGTTGCTGTGGCAAATATTGCCACAAGCTCTTGGAAATCCGCGACTCTATCCATTAATTATCTGTCCAATTGGTGGAATTCTTATTGGATTTTTTGTTCGAGCCTTTGGAGGATATCCTCGTACACTGCAAGAATCTCTGACTGAATATCAGGAAACAAAACGGATTGATTATCATGAAGGACAAATCGTTCGTAACCTTTTAGGGGGTTTTATTGTATTACTTTTTGGAGCTAGCTTAGGCCCGGAAGCAGCATTAGTAGCAATGATCGGTGGATTAATTACTTATGTAGCGGATAAACGAAAAACTTCTGAAAGTCAGCGAGCTGATTTAACAGAATTTGGAATCGGGACATCGTTAGGCGTCATTTTTATGACCCCCTTATTCGGAGTTGGTCGTTCGGCTGAAAAAGAAGATTGGCGAGTCGTAACGGAAAGCAAGTTGAAGAAATATGTATTATATATTTTTGCGACCTTTACAGGATTTATCGGTTATCTAGTAACCTATAATTTATTTCCAGATCAAGAACAAGTTTTTGCGATTCGTCGAATGGCAATTAATTTTACTTGGCAAGGCGTACTGTTATGTGTTCCAATGATTATTTTAGGTGCTCTTTTTGGGAAATTTTTCTTATTTCTACGAAAAAAGAGTGAACAATTGAATCAGCGGATACGTAATCCACTACCGTTGGCAATTTTTGCCGGCATCTTATTAGGTATTCTTGGTGTGATTTCTCCTTATTTTCTTTTTTCGGGGGAGCATACGTTACTATCATTTACTCGCCAAGCGGAGACTATGAATTTTTTCATCTTACTTTTGATCGGTTTAGGAAAAGTAGTGATTACTATGATCTGTTTAGCTTGTAATTGGCGAGGCGGAACAATTTTTCCAATGATTTTTTCAAGTATTGCTATTGCTCTAGCATTTGCAAATATATTGCCTTACTCACCAGGGGTAGTAGCAGCAGTCTTTACTGCAGCAACTTGTGCGGTGATTTTAAAGCAGCCTTTTGCTACTGCATGCTTGTTTTTATTAGTATTTCCAGTGGAACTTTTCTTATGGATTTGGTTGGCAGGCTACTTAGCCAATTTATTTGTGCAACGGGTACCGTTTTTCCATGAAGCACAAACCATTCAAACCTTTAAACTTCCGCAATTACCGAAACGTTCAACTAAAACAGAACTCAAAGAATCTAATTCTAAAGAAATGGCTGAACGAAGAAGATCAGCAGAGCGTAAAAAAGTTGAGACAACAGAAGCACAGCCACAAGTTATTGTTGCAAAATCAGATTTGCTAGATCGAAAAAAAATTCAATCTAAAGGTGAAACGAAGCGAGTGACCGATTTTGAATTAACAGATTCGGTTAAAGAGCAACCAACTACTCGAATGAGCAGACATCGTCGTCGATAAAAAAGTACGAGAAAATTTTTCTCGTACTTTTTTATTTTTCAAGAATAGTTGACGGAAAAAATGTAGAGGTCTAATATGGAAATAATTAAATAGCAAATGTGGGGAGCTATTTTTTGGCTGAGAGGAAGTTTGACTTCGACCCATTGACCTGATTCAGATAATGCTGACGTAGGAATAAAAACTGATTTATTGAATTGAATAATAAATTAGTTATGATTGATTGAATCCTTTTCAAATGTGAGTGATTATCTGGATAGATAATGGCTCACATTTTTTATTTAATGACTATCTAAAAGGAGGACGCTCATGGAAGCAAGCGTAGCCATTCAAGTATTACCAAAAACGGAAAGTAGCGAGGAATTGATTCGGGTGGTCGATGAAGTCATTGCTTACATTCAATCAACTGGATATACCTATCAAGTTGGTGCTTTTGAAACGAGTATTGAAGGTGATTATGAAGGATTAATGGAAATTATCAAAAATTGTCAATTGATTGCAATCAAAGCGGGGGCACCACAAGTTTCAGCGTATATCAAAATTGTGTATCAACCAGAAGGTGACGTTCTAACAATCGAAAAGAAAACTAAGAAACACCAACATTGAAAGTAAAGTAGGGATAAAAAGCAGTTAAAGTTGTAAAGATTATTGCTATAATATTTTTTGAAAACGTTTGACCAAATTTAATTCCACTGCTAGTCTAGAGACACAAAAGTGTTTTAAGAGGAGGCAATGTGGAAAGATGTTGAATGAAGAGAAGATTCAATCTTATTTAGAAAAAGAAAAAATGGATGCTTTTTTTCTTGCGAAGCGAGTGAATGTTCGTTTTACTAGTGGCTGGACAGGAGATGATTCGTTTATCCTGATCACTCCGAACGAGAAATATTTTTTGACAGACCCACGTTATACCGAGCAAGCGGCACGTGAAGTACCTGACTATAAAATTATCAATTGGCGTTTGCCAGGAAAAACGGTTGGTGATACTATTGCTCGTTTAACAAGCGAAAAACAAATCAAAACAGTTGCTTTTGAAGCGGACTATCTAACGTATGACATGTATGCTGATTTTACAACTAAATCATCTGCTGAATTTATCCAAGCGGGTGGTGTGATTGATCGGATGCGTGCCATCAAATCACCTCAAGAAATCCAGTATATGCGTAATGCTTGTGAAATATCTTGTCGTGCTTTTAACCGCATACTATCAGATATTCATGTTGGGGTAACCGAGAAAGAATTGGCGGCAAAACTTTCATTATACATGGTACAAGAAGGTGCAGATACACAACCTTATGGAAATATTTTGATCTCTGGTACAAATACTTCTTTGTTACATGGCATACCATCAAAAAAGGTGATCGAGTATGGCGATTTTGTTCTGATGGATTTTGGTTGTCAATATGAGGGGTATATGTCTGATATGACTCGCACAGTAGTCGTAGGAAAAGCTTCAGAAAAACAAAAAGAAGTCTATGAGTTAGAAAAGCAGAGTTTGGAAGCAGCTGAGGCTGTTATGAAAAATGGAGCTGCAGTCAAAGATATCTATCAAGCATCATTGAAACCATTAGCCGGGACAGAATATCCTCAATATACTTATCGTAACATCGGACATAGTATTGGTTTGTTTGTTCACGAGTTGCCTTATATCGATGAACAATACGAGGATGTTTTAGAGACAAATATGGTCATGACGATCGAACCAGGTATCTATATTCCTGAATGGGGCGGCGTGAGAATCGAGGATCAAGTTTTGATCACTGAGAGCGGTTATGAAAATATGATCAGTATCCCACATGATTTGATTGAATTGTAAGCCGCGCTTAAGCTATACTATTAACGACGACAGCATAAGCTGTCGTCGTTTTTTTACAGAGGAGGGAAGCGGATGAAGGAGCAGGAATGCTTTGATTTAGTTTATGATATTGGCGAGACATTATTAAAAAATGGGGCCGAGATCAAACGAATCGAAACAACGATTCGTCATATCGCTGCCGCATTAGAGTTAAAAGAATTTGACAGCTTTGTGTTGATCAATGGTATTTTTATGACCGCACGCTTAGAAGATAAAACTGTTCAGGCACGAGTAAGGGATATTCCGATATCACCAATTAACTTGGGGAGAATCGAACAAATCAATACGTTATCCCGTCGACTAACAGAAAAACGTTTGAGTCCGGAAGACGCGTATCTTTGGTTGCAACAAATTAAACAAGAGTCATTTGCTTCTACACCATTGAAAATTTTCGCTTATGCTTTTGGTAGTGCTAGCTTTTGTTTTATCTTTGGAGGTAGTTTTTGGGATGCCATCGGAGCTCTTTTTTTAGGTGTATTGTTAGCACTATTTTCTATGAGCTTATTACCGAAATTCAACTTATCTGATATTATTTCGACAATAGCTTGTAGTGGATTCGTTAGCATTCTTGCTTGTCTATTTGTTCATTTTTTTCCAGTTCTTCAATTGACTAGTTTGGTTACCGGTGGGATCATTTCTTTGTTACCAGGAGTTGCTATCGTCAATGGTATCCGCTATTTATTTGATGGCGACTATAGTTCTGGTTGGGGACAAATCGTGAATGCTTTGATCACAGCTCTGTGTGTTTCAGTTGGTGTGGGGTTGGTATTACAAGTCTTTGATATGTTGTACTAAAGTGTTGAAAGATAAAGGTATTATTGATTCATCAAAGAGGAGGAGAAGCGATTGGTCAATTTAGTCTTGCAAGTCATAGCCGGTTTTTTAGGAACGATTTCCTTTGCCATTTTGTTTGAGGTCCCACGACGTTATTATATTTATTGTGGTGTGATCGGAGCCTGTGGCTGGTTTATTTATTTATTGATTATGTACTTTTTAGTTGCCCCAGTCATGGCAACATTCATAGCTTCTTTGGTCTTGATCTATCTTTCAAGAGAAGCATCCTTTGCCTTAAAAGCTCCGGTCACGATTTTTTTGATTTGTGGTATTTTTTGTTTAGTACCTGGGATGGGTATTTACAATTTTACGTATAGTTTTTTTATAGGCAATTCAATCGAAGCAGCGCAAATTGGTGTTCAAGTGTTAAAAATTGCGATCGCTATTGCAGTAGGGATCACAATTGGGTATGAATTATCGCCTAAATTTTTTTATTCATATCATAAAATGCAAAAAAACAAAATAGTGGAAGAAAACTAGTGTTGTTATATAACAATACTAGTTTTTTATTATTATATTTATTGTTATTGAATGATAAAAAAAGAGAGGGATTTTTAATACAAAAAAGATGAGTATACTTTTTTTTGCAAAACAATATTTAAAATAAGAGGATAAAGTACGGTACTGTTAGTGCTTAGAAATAATTTTAAGAATTGTTTAATTGTTCAGAAAAGTATAGTAGAATGATTAAAACGGATTCATTTTATTTCATGATCATAAAATCAGTAAAGGTTAAACTAAATATTTGGCTTTATAGTTATTTTTTAAATTATTTTTAAAAAAGCGAGTCAACATTTCTTTTAGTATGAACTGTTACAGATCAGCTGGATTCGTTTAAATAAATTAAAAGCAGTAACTTAAAAGTGAGCTGTTTTTAAATAGCAATATACCACTATCATTATTGAAGGAGTGAAAGATTTTGAAAGAAGAACGCGTTGAAAGAGTCATCAAAAAAATGAAAGACCAAGGGTATGGCCAATTGTTAGTTTCAGATCCAACGACTATTTTTTACTTAACGGGACGCTGGATCCATCCAGGTGAACGGTTACTTGTATTAGTAATTACCCCAGAAAATAAAAATACGTTGATCGTAAACAAGTTATTTCCGATTGAAGAAGATTTGGGCGTTGAAAAAGTATTTATCGATGATACAGATGATGCAGTCAAAAAAGTATTAGAGTATGTAGATACGGATCAAAAGATCGGGATCGATAAGAACTGGCCTGCGCACTTTTTATTGAGATTATTAGAAATTGCACCGAATGCACAATTGGGCAATGGTTCAGAAGTTACAGATGCTGTTCGAGCAGTCAAAGATGCTGACGAACTTGATTTGATGCGTGAAGCTTCGAGAGATAATGATATTGCTGTGGGGCGCCTAAAGGATCTATTGCCAGAAGAATTGACAGAGCTTGAGATGCGTGACAAATTAGCGGAAATCTATGCTGATTTAGGAAACAGTGGTTTTTCTTTTGACCCAATTGTTGGTTATGGAGCTAATGCTGCAGATCCACATCACGAAACAGATGACTCTAAAGTGAAACCAGGGGATTCAATCATTTTAGATATTGGAGGTATCAAAAATTCCTATGCTTCTGATATGACACGGACGGTCTTTTATAAAGAAGTATCCGACAAAGCCCGTGAAATCTACGAGATTGTTTTAGAAGCTAATCGTCGTGCCATTGAAATGGTTAAACCGGGAGTAAAATTTTCTGATTTAGATGCAGCTGCTCGGGATTACATCACAGAGCAAGGTTATGGTGAATATTTCACTCACCGTTTAGGTCATTTTATTGGAATCGATTGTCATGAAGCAGGGGATGTTTCGGCGGCTAATCATAGCGTAGCAGAACCAGGAATGGTCTTTTCGATTGAACCGGGCATCTACGTTCCGGGCGAAGTCGGTGTGCGTATCGAAGATTTGATTATCTGTACAGAAGATGGCTATGAGAACTTGAACCACTATCCTAAAGATTTAGAAGTTGTCGGTTAGGAGGGCAAAAAGTATGAAAATCGAAGAAGGATATATGCCTTATTTAGGTCATAAAACTTATTATCGAATCGTTGGAGAACAAACGGGTAATAAAAAACCCTTGATTCTCATGCATGGTGGTCCAGGTTCTACCCACAATTATTTTGAAGTTCTTGATGAGTTGGCAGGCGATGGACGCCAACTCATCATGTACGATCAATTAGGTTGTGGAAAATCGGCGGTACCATCACAGCCGGAACTTTGGACAGCTGAGACATGGGTCAATGAATTGATCGCTTTGCGGGAGCATCTTGGACTTGATGAAGTTCATTTGCTCGGACAATCATGGGGCGGTATGTTGGAAATTATTTATGTTTGTGATTATGCCCCCAAAGGAATAAAAAGTATGGTGCTTTCAAGTACTCTTTCTTCTGCTAAACTTTGGGCACAAGAGCAACATCGAATGATCAAATTTATGTCTGAAGAGGATCAAGCGGCGATCGCTAAAGCAGAACAAACGAATAATTATAGTGATCCAGCTTATTTGGCCGCTAACGATCGTTATATGGTTCGTCATGCTGCCCCAGTATTTACCAAAAATGATCCAGAGCCTTTGTGGCGTAAAAAAGTAGCCGGAACAGAAAGTTATCTTACTGCTTGGGGTCCTAATGAATATTCTCCAGAGGGCACACTGCAAGGGTATGATTATACGGAAAAGCTGAGTGGAATCACTGTGCCAACACTTGTTACAAGTGGTACAAATGATTTATCTACACCTTTAGTAGCTAAAACAATGTATGATGCGATTCCAGGGGCGAAATGGGAATTGTTTGCCAATAGCAGACATATGCCATTTGTGGAAGAGCGTGAAAAATACATGCTGTTACTGGAAAATTGGCTGTCAGCCAACGACTAAAATTTTTTAATGAAAGAGGGAAGAAGATAGTGGAGACAACTTCGGTAAAAACAAAAAAGCCGTTTGGTTTTTATGTCTGTGCACTCGGATTTACATTTGAGCGATGTGCCTTTTATACTGCAAAATATATGTTAGCGATCTGGATCGCTACAACAGCTGCTTCAGGTGGATTAGGAATGACTAGTGCACAAGGTGTACAAATTTCAGCTTGGTTTGTAGCAGCCACTTATATTACACCGACTTTTGGCGGCTATATCGCGGATTATTGGTTAAGTCCGCGCCTGTGTGTGTCAGCCGGAATGATCATGATGGGTCTGGGCTATATGTTAGCTTGGCAAGCCAGCTCAATGGGAATGGTTTGGCTGATGATTATTTTAGTTGCACTTGGTACAGGATTATTTAAGGGGAACCTTTCGGGTGTGAATGCTTTACTGTTTAGTGACGAGAAAGAATTAAATGAAGCCTTCTCGATTCAATATTCATTTGTGAATGTTGGTTCATTTATTGGGACGACTTTTCTAGTATTATTGATTCCGGCTTTTGGTTTCAACTTTGTATTTTTGATTTGTGGAATTCTGCTACTAATTGATGCGCTTTGGTTTATCTTTAATAGCCGTTCTTTAGGTGAAGCAGGAAAAAAACCATTTAAAGTGGATCAACGTCAATTTGAATCAGCTGGTAAAAAAGCGAATGATGCAGCAGATACAAAATTAACTTCAGGTGATAAAAAACGAATCGTTGCAATTATTTTGGTCACTTTGTTTTCTGTTGCTTTTTGGACAGTTTGGTATTTAGCGTATATGCCGGCATATTTCTATTTTGGCTATGGTGATGGTGCTGGATTTATTGAACGAGCAAATTGGATGATCGGCAGCTTCAAAGTTCCAACTTCATACTTTGATTCAATGAATGCCTTGACTTGTATCGTATTGGGACCAGTTTTAGGTCGTTTATGGACAAAATTAGCTACACGTCCTAAAGGGGACATGAGCATGTTTAAAAAGACCGCTTTAGGAATGATTTTAGTAGGTATCTCTTATGTAGTGATGGTGCTTGCAGATAGAATCGGAAATGGACACACAGGCATTTTATGGCTAGCATTAGTGAGTTTATTGATGTCCGTTGGTGAAATGGTTTTCTCTCCATTAGGAAATTCGTTCATTGCTAAATTAGCACCAGCAAAATTGATGGGCTTGCTTTTAGGTGTTTGGACGATCGCCGTTTTCTTCTCGCAAATGATTTATCCAGTCATCTATGCGGTATTAGAAACAGCAGATCCAGCTAAATTCCAAATGGGTTATGGAATTTTAGCAGCAGTTGTAATCATATTAGGGATTGTTTTATGGTTCGGCAGTAAATCACTTGATAAATTGGAAACAGCTGAGTAAAAAAGGTAAATACACTGATCTCAATCGAGATCAGTGTATTTTTTTGCATTAAAGTGAAGTTTTTAATAAGGATGTTTTATAGAAAAATTAAATAGAAAGCGGTTTCTATAAATGAGAATAATTATCATTTAAATAACTATTTAAATTAATATATGTATTAGTAGATAACCAATTTTTTTATTACCTTAAATTATAATAAACATTAATTGGAGTAATATTTACAAGGTTTTTTTACCTGTATATAAGCGTTTTGAGCTTTTTTTATATAAAATAAATAAAGTAGGATTTTACTTATTTATATTTTTTTTAGAATGAGCAACTAATTTTTTTATTAAAAAATACCAAGTTTATAATTTATCATCTTTCAGAAGCAAAATGATTGTGCTATTATTTACTTGAACTACGGGTGGCTGGTTTGCTCAAGTTCGAACAAATGTAAAAGTCAGGAGGTGAAATAAATTGACACAAATTCTTATACCATTAAAACAACATGTTGGCGCTCCATGTAAAGCAATTGTAAAAGCAGGTAATCACGTTCAGCGAGGACAATTGATTGCCGAACCGAATGGATTAGGTGCCAATATCCATGCAAGCTTTGCTGGAAGAATAATTGATGTAGACGAAAATAATATTGCTTTGATGATCGATGAAGAGCAAAATTTTTCAACGTATTTACCGATTACTGAAACAGACAGTCCGATTAAAGCGGTGGAAAACGCTGGGATCGTTGGTGCTGGCGGTGCTGGTTTTCCAACCTTTTTGAAATTAGCTTGTGAGATTCCTGAAGGCGTTTTTATCGCTAATGGAGCAGAGTGCGAAGCCTTACTTATCCATAATGTCAAACAAATGAACGAACACATCGATCAATTGATTCGTGGAATGAAGTATTGCATGGCAATGACTAAAGCACCAAAAGGTGTGATTGCTGTAAAAGGCAAACATCGAGTATTAGTCACACGGCTACTGAAAGCGGTTGATAGTGAACCAACATTAGAGGTTTATCAATTACCAGATATTTATCCAGCAGGCGATGAGCGCATGATCGTGCGGGAAGTTATGGATATCGTTTTGGAACCGGGTCAGCTTCCTACTGAAGTTGGAGCGGTGATCGATAATGTGGAAACGATTAAACGGATTGTGGAAGCAATTGAAGATCGTAAGCCATTTATCGATAAAGATGTAACTGTTTCTGGACGTGTAAAACAAAAAGAAACCGTCTTTGTTGATGTTCCAATTGGTACACCAGTTAAAACATTGATCAATAATGTCGGAGGGTATGTTGAACCTCATGGCGAAATTGTAATCGGCGGACCAATGACCGGAAGAAGTGGGGATGAAATCACACCAATCACAAAAATAAGTGGTGGCGTATTGGTCGCTATGCCATTCCCTCAAGAAAGCCGGAAGGTCGGTCTTTTGATCTGTGAATGCGGAGGTTCTGCTGAACGGATGACAGAAATTGCTAACAATATGGGCGCAGAAGTTGTCGCTGCTGAAAGATGCAAGCGGATGGTAGAAGTGAATGGAAGATATAGATGTGCCCTGCCAGGTATTTGTCCAGGTCAAGCTCAAACTGTTCTGTCGTTGAAAAAACAAGGAGCAGAAGTAGTGATGACTGGATCTTGTTCCGATTGAACGAACACCGTAATGGGTGTAGCTCCTAGGTTAGGAGTTCCGGTTTATCATCATACAGATCATGTACTGCGGGCAGATGGTCACAGACTATATCGTAAATTACCTACAAATTAATCTGAAAATTTAGGAGGAATTAACGAATGTCTATTACAGCAGAAACTGCTAAAGAACATGCCAAAGATCCTGCAGTATTGTGTTGCCGTGCAGAAGCAGGCAAAGTAATCGCACCAGATGATTTAGAAGATCCAGCGATCTTTCCCGATTTAGAGGATTCAGGATTATTAGAAATTCCTGAAGGCGCTTTAAAAATCGAACAAGTACTTGGTACCACATTAAAAGAAACAACGGATGCGTTGGTTCCATTAACAAAAGAATTACTTGATGGTGTTTCTGAAGCTACTGAAGAAGCAAGTAAAGAGCAAGCACCGCCGGTTGTTGAACAAGCAGCACCTGCCACAGTGGCACCAGTCGTACCGGTTGCGCCAATGGGAAATGTCCAAACAATCAAGATTCATATCGCAGAAGGACGTGGAATTGATTTAGAATTACCATTGTCTGTAGCAGGACAAATGGGTGTGGCACCTACAATGCCAGTACCACCTACAGCCCCGATGGAAGAAGCAACAACGGCAGAAAGCCCAGCAACTGCTGAATCAGAAGCAAAAGTAGAAGAGAAAGTTATTCGTTCTGTTCGTCGTGATCATATGAAGATTGATAACGTGGTTTTTGGCGATGAAACAAAGATTGAAGGAACAACTCTTACATTACGTAAGATGGAAGACATGTGTGCAGAAGCAGCGGAATTAGAAGAGCTAGTGGAAAGCATGACTTTTGAAATCATCACACCAGATAGATACAACGAATATAGTGAAACAATCATGGACGTACAACCAATCGCAACTAAAGTTGATGGCGCGGATATTGGCCATGGAGTTACACGTGTTTTAGATGGTGTTGTCATGGTTCTTACAGGAACAGATGCTACAGGTGTACAGATCGGAGAATTCGGATCATCCGAAGGTGAATTAGATCGTAATATCATGTGGGGCCGTCCTGGAGCACCTGAAAAAGGCGAGATTTTTATTAAAACACAAGTAACGATCAAAGAAGGCGCGAATATGGAACGTCCCGGACCATTAGCCGCTCATAAAGCATCTGACTACATTACACAAGAAATCCGTGAAGCTGTGAAGAAGGCAGACGAATCACTTGTAGTAGAACAAGATGAAATCGTACAAAAACGCCGCATCGGCAATAAACGTGTGGTAATTATCAAAGAAATTATGGGCCAAGGAGCAATGCATGATAATTTGATCATGCCAATTGAACCGGTTGGAACATTAGGAGCAAAACCAAACGTGGACCTTGGTAATTTACCAATTATGCTGGCACCAACCGAGGTATTAGATGGTGGGATCCATGCATTGACATGTATTGGACCAGCATCAAAAGAAACTTCTCGTCACTATTGGAGAGAACCATTAGTACGTGAAGCGATGGAAGATGAAGAAATTGATTTAGTAGGTGTTATGTTTGTAGGTTCTCCGCAAGCAAATACTGAGAAATACTATGTTTCGAAACGTTTAGGAATGACGGTTGAAGCCATGGATGTTGATGGCGCAATCGTTACAACAGAAGGGTTTGGTAATAACCATATCGACTTTGCATCGCATATCGAAGAAATCGGTAAACGAGGCATCAAAGTTGTAGGTGATTCTTATTCAGCGATCCAAGGTGCGTTAGTGGTAGGTAATCCAGAAATGATCGCCATGGTTGATAATAATAAATCAAAACAAGGGATCGAAAATGAGATCTTATCAAACAACACACTATGTAAAGAAGACGCGATTCGTGATTTAGCAATGTTGAAAACATTGATGGGTGGCGGAACAATCAAAGCTGCTGAACGTAAATGGAATCCCAATGTTAAATTGAACAATATTGAAATCATCGAAAAAACAACAGGTAAGAAAATTGAATTGGCTCCAAATGAACAAAGCTTACCTAAGAGTAAAAAGCGTCAAGAAATTTACGAAATCGAAGAATAAGGTGAATCAGATGGATGGAATAAACAAACTCAAATACATTTCGACGGAACAAATGTTCGAAGGCATCATCGTAGAACTTTTTGATGCTAGTGTGACTATCGACTTGAAAGGTCGTTTGGGGCAATTAAAAGTACCACGTCGAATGATCATTTCTGAATATAATTTAGAAATTGGCCAAGAAGTTGGGTTTTTAATGACCTATCCAGAAGTTTTAGCAGAAGAACCCGACGAACATTATAAGACAGCTATTTATGAGCATGAACGCCGTCGAATGGAAGTTAGAAAAAAACGTGAAGAAATAAGAGAGGAGAATTAAACATGGGCTTAACAGTCTTTGAAGGGTTACAGTCAGAAATTTTCGTACCAATTACACCAAAATCTGTCTTTACCCCGGTAAAAAAAGAGCTTAAAGAAATGCGTGTAGCATTAGCAACTGCTGCAGGTGTTCATTTGAAAACAGATAAACGATTCAACTTAGCGGGAGATACGACTTACCGTGAAGTACCAGATACATCTACCATAGATGAGTTAATGGTTTCTCATGGTGGTTATGATAATGCGGATGCAAACCGTGATATTAATTCAATGTTTCCAATTGATCGCTTACATGAATTGGCGGCAGAAGGGTTTATTAAAGAATCAGCACCTGTACACTATGCCTTCATGGGCGGTGGGGGAGACCAAGATGCTTTCCACGATGTAACAGGACCTGAAATTGCAAAAAAATTATTGGAAGAAGAAGTCGATGCAGTTGTATTGACTGCTGGCTGAGGAACTTGTCATAGAACTGCCGTGATCGTGCAGAGAGCTATTGAGGAAGCCGGGATTCCTACTATTTTAATTGCAGCATTACCACCAGTTGTTCGTCAAAATGGGACACCGCGTGCTGTAGCACCACGCGTACCAATGGGCGCGAATGCTGGAGAACCACATAACATTGAAATGCAAACAGGTATTTTAAAAGATACGCTAGAAGAATTAGTTAAAATCGAAACGCCAGGGAAGATTGTTCCATTACCTTATGAATACATTGCCCACGTCTAAATCAAACGGTCGATTCAGATAAGCAGCTTTTTTAGGCTACTTACCTAACTACCATTTTTGATGAAAGCAGGTGTGATTAATGCAAGGCGAAACTCTAAAGATCAAAGTTTTTCATATGAAAGAGGTCGTTTTTGGCGATAATTGGAAGTTATCGCCAGATCGATTGCAAATTAAGCAGGACTTTGACTGTGAAGACGCCGCTATTCAGAAGCTGACGATTCGATTACTTCCACCACATCAACATGAAGTTGAAACCAACACGATCATGGATATCATTCCGATTTCTACGAAAGTGTTGGGTGTGTTGGGAACTGGGATCACGCATACACTAACAGGCGTTGCAGTCGTCATGACTGGAGCAATCGAAGAAGGAGAACAAATGCATGAATTTGGGTCTTCTGAAGGTGTATTGCGTGATCATTTAGTATTGGATCGAGCAGGGACGCCTAAAGCAGAGGACACTATCATTTTGGTAGATCTTTTAGCTAAAAAGGGGACTCCTTTTAATCGTGGGCTTTGTCTTAAAATGTTTGCTATTGTAGACAAATATATCCAAGAAATCCGAGAGAATTTGAAGATGCTGGACGACAAAGATGCATGTGAAGTTCATGTCTATGAAGAGAGCATCCATCCAGGAAAACCAAAAGTTGCTTTAGTAAAACAAGTGGCTGGTCAAGGAGCGATGTATGATACGTTGCTTTATCCTAATGAGCCAAGTGGCTTTGCGGGAGGAACTTCAATTATAGATATGAATAATATGCCAGTCTTTTTATCTGCAAACGAATATCGAGATGGAGCTATTCGTTCAATGGTTTAACAAATAAGAACTAGGTGGTGGCATCATGGGAATAGGTCCATCAACAAAAGAAACATCTTTACATCATTTTCAAGATCCATTGATTGATCTTTTGGGAAAAGATCCTGATATTGATTTTCAAGGAGTTATCATTGTCGGTACCCCTCAAAGTAATGCGATGAAATATTTAGTTGGTCAACGAACTGCTATCTGGTTGGAAGGAATGCGCACGAATGGTGTGATTGCTACAACAGACGGTTGGGGCAACTCTGATGTTGATTTTGCAAATACTTTAGAAGAAATTGGCCGGCGAAATATAAGCGTAATTGGCCTTAAGTTCATTGGAACACAAGCGAAATTTGTCGTTGAAAATGAATTTACAAAGCTCGTGTTGGATTTTAATAAATCCGAAAAAGGAATTGAAACGGAAATCGTAGGTGCAAATACGATTGATCAGCGTGACGCAGCCAAGGCACTAGCTTCTATAAAGTTGAAAATGAGAAAAGACAATCAAGAACCAAGGTGATCTAAATTGATGTGTAAGATGTAATAAGAAATTTAAATGAATGGTATGTTCAGATAATTATGCTCAATAAGGAGGGCAATCATGAAAGTATCAAAAATGATTTCAGCAATTGATACCCATACAGCTGGTGAAGCTGCACGTTTAATTATTGGTGGAATTCCTAAATTTCCTGGCGAAACGATGGCCGAAAAACGTGCCTATTTAGAAAATGAAGCAGATAACTTACGCAAGATGTTGATGCTAGAACCACGTGGTCATCGTGATATGTTCGGTGCTTTTATTACAGAACCTATTCATGAAGAAGCCGATTATGGCATTATTTTTATGGATTCAGGTGGCTATTTAAATATGTGTGGCCATAATACGATTGCTGCTATGACGGCTGCCGTAGAACAAGGTTGGGTTGAAGTTCCAGAAGGTGAACGTGAAGTAAAAGTGGTGCAAGATACTCCAGCCGGAATCGTTCGAGGAATGGTTCATTTGGATGAAGACTATTCTGCAGAAGCTGTCTCTTTTGAAAATGTGGAATCTTTTCTATATAAAGAAAATGTAAAAGTTAATGTTCCCGATATCGGAGAACTTACGGTAGATATTTCCTTCGGAGGAAGTTTCTTTGCGATTTTGCCAGCTTCGTCAGTTGGGTTAGAAATCAAACCAGAAAACGCATCTAAATTTAATGATTTAGGAATAATTATTCGTGAAGCAATCAATGAACAAATCGAGGTCAAACACCCAACGCTAGAACATATTCAAACTGTGGATTTAGTTGAATTTTACGGGCCGGCGACTAGTCCAGATGCAACATATCAAAATGTGGTCGTTTTTGGTGATGGTCAAGTGGATCGTTCTCCGTGTGGTACGGGAACGAGTGCAAAATTGGCAACACTTTATGGCAAAGGTGAAATGAAAGTTGGCGATACCTTTGTTTACGAAAGTATTTTATGTACAAAATTTAAAGGTGAAATTGTTGCAGAAGCTGAAGTTGGAGGATACAAAGCAATTATTCCACGTGTCACTGGATCAGCATATGTCACTGGTTATAATTCATTTTTAGTGGATCCTAAAGATTCGTTGAAAGATGGATTTCTTCTAGGCTAGCTATAAGAGGAGGAAAAATATGGTAACTATATTGCTAGGAATCTATGTTGCACTGATGGTCTTACACACGGTCAATATGGGTAGTGATTTGTTTAAAAATAGAAATAATTTAGGTCATGGAAATTGGATTATTTCGGGAATTATTGGTTTTGTTACAGACTTCTTAGATACATTAGGAATCGGAAGTTTTGCACCTACCACGTTAGCATTAGATGCAACAAAGCAGTTGAGTTCCGATCGCTTATTGCCAGGAACATTAAATGTGTCGCACGGAATCCCCGTATTACTTGAAGCATTTATCTTTACAAAAGTAGTTGATGTATCGCCAATAACATTGTTCTCTTTAGTAGGGGCAGCAACAATTGGTGCTTTTATTGGTTCGAAGTTTGTTACGGGATTACCGGAAAAAAAAGTTCAACTTTGGATGGGATGGGCATTAATTGTTACAGCGATATTAATGTTTGCTCGTCAACAAGGCTGGATTGATATTTTAGGTGCAGATAATACTGCAACGGCATTAACAGGAATCAAGTTGATTATCGGCGTTGTGATCAATTTCTTCCTAGGTGCATTGATGACGATAGGTGTTGGTTTGTATGCACCTTGTATGGCAATGGTTTACATGCTGGGGCTGAGTCCTTTGGTTGCTTTCCCAGTAATGATGGGTTCTTGTGCAGGATTGATGCCGATTGCTAGTATTAATTTTGTGAAGACGGGAGATTATGCCCGTAAAGTTAGTTTAGCCATCACAATCGGTGGTATTTTAGGAGTGATTATCGCTGCAAAATTTGTAACAGGATTAGATTTAGAACTTCTAACATACATTATCATTGTTGTAATTATCTATACAGGGATCACTTATATTCGTAAGAGTATGCGATCAGTTGTAAAAGCTTAAAAAAAGACTGCTTACTTTAAGAAAAGTGAGCAGTCTTTTTTTATTAGAGACTAATCTAAAATTTCACAATAATCGAGTTTTATTTAAATTAATGATTATTTAATAGCTATAAAAAATTTATTTTTTTAAAGATCTATTTCTTTTTTTATTACGATAATAGTATAAAGAATTTTCCTTTTTAAAGGAATAATTAGTACTATTTTATAAGTTATCTTAAATAAAATTCTCATGGTTAAATAAAAAATTTACTGTTATAATGGTTGAAGTAAAGGATGGTGAGCAATATGGAAACAGCACAGCAATTAATTGTTTGTGGTGGATGTAATGCAAAGATTGGACCAGGTAATCTAGGAGAACTGCTTGCTGATTTACCTAAAACAACGAATGAAAATTTATTAGTGGGTTTTGATTCTACAGATGATGCAGCTGTTATTAAATTACGTGAAGATTTAGCAATCATTCAAACGTTAGACTTTTTCCCAACAATGGTAACGGATCCATATCTTTTTGGTAAAATTGCGGCAGCAAATGCGTTAAGTGATGTTTATGCTATGGGAGGAGAAGTTCTTTCAGCATTAAATATTGTCGCCTTTCCTGAAGAAAAAGATCTTTCTATTTTAAAAGAAATTTTACGAGGTGGTTCTGAAAAAGTCCAGGAAGCCGGTGCTATTTTAGCTGGTGGACATTCGATTCACGATCAATCGGTCAAATATGGCTTATCAGTTACAGGTACCATCGATCCTACTAAAATTTATCAAAATAATACTTGTCAATTAGGGGATCACTTAATACTGACGAAACCTTTGGGTGTAAGTATTATCACGGTTGGTTATAGTGCAGAAGAAATTAGCGAAGCTGCATTTGTGAAAGCGACCACGAGCATGGAGACATTAAATAAATATGCGATGGATATTATTCGTCATTATTCAATCAATAGTTGTACTGATGTCACTGGTTTTGGTTTGGCTGGACATCTGCATGAGATGTTGAATAATAATTTCAGTGCGGAAATTAATGCTAAAGAACTGCCTTATTTTGAGGAAGCCTATCAAGGAGCAAAAGAATTTATTTTGACGGCAGGTGGACAACGTAATCGAAATTACATGCAGGATAAAATCGATTTTAAAATCGATGATTTTGGAATTGAAGAGCTTTTATTTGATCCACAAACATCGGGCGGGCTCTTAGTGAGTGTTCCTGCAGATGAAGCTTCTGCAATAGTGAAAGCGTTACAAGTAGTAGATATTCCGGCAAAAGATTTTGGCGTTGTTGTAGAAAAACAAATAAAAGAATTGATCGTAAATTAAGGGTATGACACATGACGAAGGAGTGAAAAAATGTTTAAAATTGATGCATTAGGTAAAGCGTGTCCTTTACCAGTAATCGAAACAAAAAAGGCACTACGTGAACATGCGGTTGTTGAAACGCTTGTAGATAATGAAATCGCGACTCAAAATTTGAAAAAAATGGCTGAGCAACTTGGGTATATTTATCAAATGCAGCAACAAGCGGAAAACAAATATGCTGTTGTAATCTCTAAAGCAAATACTGAATTAACAGATGAGGCAATGGAAACTGCAATAACTCCTACAGAAGATGTTGTTACTGATGAATATATCGTGGTGATCGATACGAATGTGATGGGAAGAGGTTCTGACGAACTAGGAAAGAATTTATTGAAAGGGTTTATTTATTCATTAACAGAACAAGATGTCTTACCGAGTAAAGTTATTTTTTATAATGGTGGTGTACAGTCAGTAATCAATGCATCAGATTTATTGGAAGACTTAATAGCTTTAGCAGATCAAGGCGTTGAAATCTACTCTTGTGGTGCTTGCTTGAACTTTTATGAACTGACACCGGCAATTGGTGAAGTAACTAATATGTATAGAATAGTAGAAATGATGCGTGAAGCGTCAAGAATCATAAAACCATAAAGGAGCAATTTTGATGCAAACATACGGTGTTGCCTTATTCTATTCGACACGAGAAGCGATGAAAGCAGAAGAAATTGCAAAAAAAGCCCAACTGGCTGTGCGAATCATTTCTACTCCGGAAAAGATTCATGCTAGTTGTGGCTTTTCTTTGAAATATTCGTTATCGGAAGAAGCACAACTGAGAGAACTGTTGGATCAATTAGCGATCATTTCAGAAGGCTTTTATCACGCGAATCAGACTGGCTTAAAAATAAACTATGAATTACTAGAAGCTCACTAATAGTTGTATGAGAAACATTATTGTAAGGCAAGAAAGATTATACGAACGAAGGGATTAATAGATGGCTAATATTGTAATTGGAACCGCTGGGCATATTGATCATGGAAAAACAACGCTGATCAAAGCCATGACAGGGATTGAAACAGATACGACTTCAGAAGAGAAAAAAAGAGGGATGTCGATTAATTTAGGTTTTGCTTATTTGGATCTACCAAATGATAAACGAGTAGGAATCGTAGACGTCCCGGGACATGAAAAATTCATTAAGAATATGGTTGCTGGGTTGCCCGGAATTAACCTTGTTTTATTGGTGATTGATGCGGCGGAAGGAATCATGCCACAAACAAAAGAACACATTGATATTCTGTCACTATTAGGCATTCGGGACTTTTTGATTGTTTTAACTAAAGTAGATACAGTTGATCCGGAACTAAAAGAGTTAGTCGTAGAAGATATTCGTGAACAATTAAGTGAAACGCCATTAGCTAAAGCTGACTTGATCGAAACGGATGCCGTCACAGGTACAGGAATCCAAATTCTGATTAATAAAATTCAAGAACATTCTGAAATAGCGACCGAAAGATCAAAAAATGGCGCAGCTCGCTTGAATGTTGATCGTGTATTCAGTGTAAAGGGGTTTGGGACCGTTGTTACGGGGACTTTGCTCGATGGAGAAATTCATACAGGTGAAGATCTTTACCTGTATCCTAGCCAAAAGAAAACGCGAGTAAGAAATATCCAAGTTCATGAAATGGATGTCTCAAATGCTCAGCCCGGACAGCGGACAGCTTTGAATTTAGCAAATATTTCAAAGGATGAAATCCAGCGAGGTGATGTTTTAACAACATCTGAAAAATTATCTGATACGTGGATGTTGGATGTTAAAGTGACCTGTTTGCCCGAAGTAACCAACGGAATCGGGTTATGGGATCGGGTTCGTTTACTAATAGGCACTAGAGAAGTGATGGCACGAACGGTTCCACTAGGAATTGACTGGATTGCACCTGGAGAAGAAGGTTTTCTACAATTACGACTAGAAGAGCAAGTAGCAGTGAAAGATCGTGATCGTTTCATTTTACGAGCGTATTCACCTATGCAGACGATTGCCGGAGGTGAGGTCTTAGATGCGGCACCGCATAAACACCGTCGTTTTAAAGTAGAAATATTAGAAAGTTTAAAAGCAAAAGAAGATGGTAGTTTGGATGAATTGATCAATGATTTTATGACGAATAAAAAACAACCTTTCACTAATTTGAAAGAATTGGCAGAATACCTTGGGACAGATCCGGAAGAACTCAAACCTGTATTAAGTGAAATGATTGCAGAAAAACGCATTTTAGAAACTAAGACCGGGTACTTAGCCCAAACGAGTTTTCAAAAATTAGCCGATCAAGGGATTGAAATTTTAACTGCTTATCATAAACAATATCGTCTACGCTATGGGATGCCAGTAGAAGAATTTCGTTCACGGATGCGCCGCTCTTTGGCAGAAAAAGAAATTGCTACATATCTGGAATTAATGAAAAAAGAAAAGCTCAAAGAAAGTAATGATCGGCTAGCCTTGATAGATTTTGAAGTAACTTTTAATCAGTATCAAAAAGCAGCCAAAGAAAAAATCGAAACTGTCTTAGCTAAAAATGGTTATACGCCAGTAAAAAAAGAAGAGTTAATCCACTTAGATAAAAATGCTGAAGAAGTCTTAGAAGCTTTGAATAGCGAAACAGTGGTTTTTTTGACGCATGAATATGTATTGTTGAAAAAAATCTTTGACCAAGCTGTTGAATTAGTCAATAAACAAATCGTTGAAAAAGGTCAAATGACGTTAGGGGATTTTCGAGATTTGACAGATTCAAGCCGCAAGTCCTCAATGTTGATCCTAGAGTACATGGATAAGCAAGAAATAACCAAGCGGGTAGAAAATTATCGTGTTTTAGGAAATTATTTTAAACAATAGATATAAAGAGGTGAAGGGGACGCATGAGTATTTATATGGATAATGCCGCAACAACTGCGCAAAAACCCGCAGTAGTCAGTGAATCAATAAAAAAAATTCTTCAAGGTGATTATGGAAATTCCTCTCGTGGTGCTCATGGCTACTCTCTGGCTAGCTATCATGTGGTTGAAAATGCTAGAAATCAGATCAAAGACCTTTTTCAGGCCAGTGAACAGTACGAAGTTGCATTTACAAATAATGCGACTGTTGCACTGAATGAAGTCTTAAAAGGGATGATCCATCCAGGTGATCACGTGATCACGACCTCTTGGGAGCATAACTCAGTATTGCGGCCATTGTATCAATTGGAAGCTCAAGGTGTATTGTTAGATATTATCTCGAGCGAACCGATCAGTGGACGATTGAATTACGATGAATTTTTACGAAAATTACGTCCAACAACGAAGGTGGTTATCTGCAACCACGCGAGTAATGTCACAGGAAATCTATTGGATCTAGCTAGAATAAAAGCATTTTGTGTGCAGCATAATCTTTTTCTGATTATCGATGCTTCACAAACTGCTGGGGCAGTACCGATTGATCTTAGTGATGGAAAAATTTCGGCACTTTGTTTTACTGGACATAAGTCATTGTATGGACCACAGGGAACGGGCGGCGTGTGTATAAAAAAAGATGTACCTATAGAACCTGTTTTGACGGGCGGCGATGGCATGCAGTCTTTTTCAAAAGTACAACCGCAAGTATTACCGACATTGCTAGAAGCCGGAACATTAAATATTCCCGGGTTAGCAGGTTTAGCTGCTAGCGTCGAGTGGCTGAAATCAAAAGATAGTAATTCTAATTTAGGAGAATATTTTTATCAAGAAGCTAAAAAAATTACCGGATTAACTACTTATGGTGACTTTTCAGCTCCGCGAGTCGATGTTTTTTCAATCAATCTTCGAGGTGCGGAATCGGCCATTGTCAGTGATCTACTTTGGGAAGAATTTAAAATTGCTACTCGTCCCGGGTATCATTGTGCCCCCTTGATGCATGAAGCGTTAAACACCGCAGACCGAGGAACTGTTCGAATTTCCTTTTCTTGTTTTACTACGAAAAAAGAAGTCGATCATGTATTAACAGCACTAAAAAATCTAGCGTCTCGCTAAGAAAGTAGGAGACTTATGACTCAAACGATTCAAACTATTTTATCGAAATTACCGTCCGTTGATGTACTATTGAAGAAAATAAATCCGGAATATCCACACGGCATAGCTAAAGAAATAACACAAAAAGTATTGACTGAGATTCGTCAAGAAGTTCTTTCGGGAACAAAAACGGTACTAGAGACGGATACCGAAATCATCACAAGAATTGAAAAAAAATTGCAGGAAAATCAGTTTTCTTTACGTCGAGTAATAAATGCGACTGGAACAGTCATTCATACCAATCTAGGACGATCATCATTGAGTTCTCAAGTCCAGCAGCAAGTAATGGAAACTAGTTTTCATTATTCAAATTTAGAATTTGATTTAGCCACAGGTAAGCGCGGATCGCGTTATAGCCATCTAGTCTCGATCATCAAGAAACTCACAGGCGCTGAAGATGTACTAGTAGTGAACAACAACGCGGCGGCTGTGCTACTAGTTTTAAGCACATTGACCCAAAATAAAGAAGTATTGGTTTCACGCGGTGAATTGGTAGAGATCGGTGGTGCTTTTCGTATTCCTGATGTCATTACTTCTAGCGGAGGAACAATCGTAGAAGTAGGAACAACGAATAAAACCCATCTAACTGATTATGAACGTGCATTGACTGATGAAACCGGAGCTGTTTTAAAAGTCCATACCAGCAACTACCGAATTATTGGATTTACTGAAACACCTGAAATAAGCGAGCTAGCTAAGTTAGCTCATAGCCAAAAATTGCCGCTGATCAATGATTTAGGGAGTGGTTTGTTTTTAGACATGCGGTCTTTTGGCCTGCCTTATGAGCCAACAATCAAAGAAGTTTTGGAACAAGGGTGTGATGTGGTCACGTTTAGCGGAGATAAGTTACTAGGTGGGCCACAAGCTGGTATTATCGTTGGAAAAAAAGAATATATCGAGAAAATGAAGCAGAACCAACTTTTACGAGCTTTACGAATTGATAAAATGACGTTAAGCGCACTAGAAGCAACCTTCGCTTTGTATTTAGATGAAAAAGTAGCATTGGAAGCTATTCCGACATTACAAATGATCAGTTTAACTGAACAAGAATGTTTAACAAAAGCTAAAAAATTAGCGGATATGTTAAGTGCAATTCCTGATTTGAACGTAACGATTGAAAAAGACCATAGTAAAATTGGTGGGGGGTCTTATCCTGAACATGTACTGCCGACAATGACTGTTTCTTTAACAAGTAAAAAATATTCAGCCGATCATTTACAAGTAAAACTACGAATGGCAAAGATACCAATTATCAGCCGGATTAAAAATGATTGTAATTTACTTGATGTAAGAACAATTGATGAAGCAGAATTTTCAATGATCCAAACAAGCTTGATAGAAATTTTTTAAATAAAAAAATTTGATTCAATCATATGAGCTAGTTTCAACGATGATGTTGAAGCTGGCTCTTTTTTTATGAAATGACAATTTTGTTAGATGATTCTATCTTCAAAATATGGTGAAAATTCAAATAAACTTGTATAGTATGGAAAGAAATTAGAAGAGGAGCAATGACTCATGAAAAAATTTTTGATTGGTTTAGTTAGTTTAATCGTTCTTGCCTTTGTAGGCTTACAAATAGCACAGAAAGTCGTTTCAAGTGGCGATGAATATTACGTTCAAGTCACGACCAATGGCGAGCGAATCGTCAATAAAGATGATAGCGGCAATCAATATGTTGATTATAAATACTCATTACCGGGCTACGATAAAAAGGGCGATGAAAAACAATTAGATTTTTCAGCTGCTAAAGATCGACCTTTACGAAAAGAAGCTTTTTTAAAAATTACATGGAATAAGAAAAAAGGAGTGACTTCTTATGAAGAAGTCCAGAAAAAGAAAGTTCCTGAAAAAGCTGCTGAAAAATTAGGTATAAGTTCGAAAAATTAGCTATAAAGACCAAATCGTTAATTGAATGGTTTTAAAAAGAGTTTGGAATATGAGGTGTAATAATGGAAAAAATTGTCTCAGTCAATAATGTTAAGAAGACATACGGTAAAGGAAATCAAAAGAAAACAGAAGCTTTGAAGGGAATTTCATTCGAAGTAGAAAAAGGTGAATTCGTGGGTATCATGGGTGCATCTGGCTCGGGTAAATCAACATTATTGAATTTATTAGCGACCTTAGATAAACCAACAGCTGGTGAGATAGCGATCAATCAAGCAGATGTCACAAAATTGTCAGGGAATCAGTTAGCTGATTTTCGCAGCAAAGAAATTGGATTCATTTTTCAAGATTTTAATTTGTTAGAAAATTTGACAGCGGCTGAAAATATCGCAGTACCTTTATCTTTACAAGGTATTAAAGGAAAAGAGACACAGAAACGAGTTGCGGAAGTTGCCAAGCGACTATCGATTGATGGAATATTAAACAGCTATCCAGCACAAATTTCTGGAGGGCAAAAACAACGAGTGGCTGCTGCACGAGCATTGGTTACTCAACCGACGATTTTATTGGGTGACGAACCGACTGGGGCATTGGATTCTAATAGTGCCCGTGATTTGTTAGATACAATGGAAGAACTGAATCAAAAGGACCAAGTGTCGATTTTGTTAGTCACCCATGATCCGTTTTCGGCTAGTTATTGTCGTCGTATTCTTTTTATCAAAGATGGTGTCATTTACCAAGAACTTAATCGTGAAGCCCAAACGCAAGAAGCTTTTTATCGTCAGATTCTAAGTATTCTTGGCAATTTGGAACAGTAGGAGGAATTTTTGATGCTTTTAAAATTATCGCTTACTGGAATAAAAGGTCGTTTAAGAGATTATATCGTATTATTTTCAGGTTTAGTCATGGCTTCGGGGATTTTTTATATGTTTGAGGGATTAGCGACCAATGAAGCTTTTTTGAAAAGTAATTCTTTAGTTTCATCCGTCGTATTGATTTTTCATTTAGGTACTGTACTATTATCGATCATCACGTTTGTGTACATTTTATATGCGAATTCCTTTTTGATGTCGATGCGTCAAAAGGATTATGCAATGTTCATGATGTTGGGTGCAAAAGGTCGCAAAATTGCTCAAATGGTTTTTATCGAGACTTTTGTAGTAGGCATTGGAGCTACGATTGTCGGAATTGCTGTAGGGATCGGTTTAAGCAGTATTGTCCAACAATTATTAGTGAAACAATTGGCCCTTAAAATCACTCATTTTGCAGCAGTTAGTACAAAAGGAATCCTATTTACTATCGTATTCTTTATGATTATATTTTTATTAGCAGCGTTAGTGAATGCTATGACGATCGTTAAAAAGCCGATTCTAAATTTATTACGAGCAAGTGAAACGCCGACACCGGCAATTCGTAAAACAGTTACGTTGGTTTTCGAAGTAATCGCTGGGCTTGTTTTTCTAGCAATTGGTTATTACATGATGACTCAAGTGATGAAGCTAGCCTTTTTAGCATTAGTGATTGCTTTAATTACCATTGTTTTGGGAACTTACTTTGTTTTTCACTCCGTCCTAATTTTTGGTTTGAATCTGTTAAAAAATCGTGACAGTATTGCGTTAAAAGGGTTGAATAACTTTACCTTGTCGCAACTAAGTTTCCGGATTCAAGACTATACAAAGATTCTCTCGATGGTCGCGATGCTTTTTGCTTTAGCTTTAGGTGCAATTACCGTAGGATTAGGTTTTCATAATGAGATACCTAAGATGACGAATGTGACATCTACCTATGATTTAATTTTGAACAATGCGCAAAAAATTGATACTTCTAAACTTAAATCGCTTGATTCTACTTCAGATGTAATCTATACACAAAAAGAAAATCAAGATACGATTTATTATGATCAATCACAATTTGATCAGCATCCGCTAGAAGCGAAAAAATTTGTTGCTAGTTATACGACTAAAAAAGTTTATTACGATGGTAAAACACTGAAGGATAATGTAACGGCACTGGATGAGCTGCGTAACTTGGAGCTTCCAGAGCAAAGTGCGAAACAGCATCAATTTTTAAGTCATTCAGAGTTTTCAGCATTGAACGCAGTACCGACAGAATTACGCGTAATTCACGTAGCTGATTTTATGAAGGATAAAACAGTGCTGTCGCAGTTAGTTGATGAAAACGTCAAAAACAATCCGACACTCGGTCAAAACAAGGGTGGATTCTCGCAAAAAATCGTGATATATGATACTTACAATGCGCTATTTTCTGGTTTTGAATTCATGGGCTTCTTCTTAGGAATTGCCTTTTTAACAATGTTGGCCAGCTGTTTGATGTTTAAGATTTTATCAGGAGCTAAAAGTGATATCCAACGCTATGCTATGTTGGAAAAAATCGGAGCGAGACGGCAACTTTTATTAGCTTCTATTCGCAAGGAAATCGGAGTTTTATTTTTAGTCCCAGGATTATTAGGAATGCTCCATGTATTGTTTGGATTACAGATGTTTAAAAGTTTACTTAGCGAACCGTACAATAATTTATGGTTGCCATTTTTGATTTTCTTAGTCCTTTACTTGATTTACTATGGATTGACTGTCTGGATCTATACTGGAATCGTGATGAAAAAAACAGCTTAGAGAGGTTGAAGCAAAAGTCGAAAGTCTTTTGCTTCAGCTTTTTTTATTCCTGCGATTTGAAGCAAGCAGATTAATTGAATAAAAGAAAAAGATTGCGTACAATTTATTTGTACAAAATTTATAAGATGGAGTGATAGCGATATGAAAAAAATGTATTCAACAAAAATCATTAATACTGGTGGCCGTTCTGGAGAAGTTCATAGTCCTGATCATTCATTTGAATTAAATATTGCTGCACCGGGTAAACGGGTAGAAAACGCAACGAATCCGGAACAACTTTTTGCAGCTGGTTATAGCGCATGTTTTAATAGTGCCTTAGATCTTGTTAAGCAAAATAAAGGAATTGAAGGCGCAGCGACTGTCAGTGCACAAGTTTCTTTATATGCTGAAAGTGAATTAAACTTTGTTTTAGGTGTTGAAATCGAAGGTTCTATCGAAGGATTATCGGTAGAAGAAACACAAGAATTACTAGAAATTGCTCATACTGTTTGCCCGTATTCAAAAGCTACAGCAGGCAATATCGAAGTAACAATCAAAGCAGTTGAAGCGTAGTTTTTAGAGTGATGAAGGAACCACTAGATTCAGCTCATGAGAATGAGGCGTTACTATTAGAAAATCAATTATGCTTTCCAATGTATGCCGCTTCAAAAGAAATAACGAAACATTACAAACAGTTATTGGATCCTTTGAATCTAACGTATACGCAATACTTAGTCATGTTAGTCCTTTGGGAAACGGATGGATTATCGGTAACTGAATTAGGGAAGAAATTATGCTTGGATTCGGGTACGTTGACGCCGGTATTAAAAAAACTAGAAACAAAAGAATTCATTCAACGAATACATGATCAAGCAGATGGTCGATTGTTGACTATTTGTTTAACAAATAGTGGACAGAGGTTAAAAGAACAAGCCAAAACTATTCCAAATCAAATTCATGAGTTTCTTCCGCTTTCTGAGGAAGAATTATTGATACTGCAACGTTTAACTACAAAATTCATTGCTGGTATTTCTAATAACTAAAAAAGCCCAAAAGAATTATGATTCTTTTGGGCTTTTTGTTTTGCTATTTTTTCTCTAAAACGGCAATAAATTCACGCATATAATCAGGAAGATCAGGTGGGCGTCGACTAGAAACAATATGTACATCGGTTACGACGGGCGTGTCGATCCATGTAGCTCCAGCATTAGTCATATCATCTTTGATACCTGGGGTACTAGTAACTTTTTTCCCTTTAAGAATGTCTGCAGAAATTAACACCCATCCGGCATGGCAAATTTGGCCGATAACTTTTTCTGCTTGATCCATCTTCTGTACAAATGAGATGACCTCAGGAAAGCGACGTAATTTGTCAGGTGCCCATCCACCTGGTACAAGAATAGCATCATATTCAGCAACATCGATGTCGCTGAAAGCATAATCAGATTCCGCTGGAACGCCATACTTCCCAATATAGGTTTTATGTGCCTCAGCTCCAACTAAATCAACTTGAGCCCCTTCTTCTCTAACACGATGAACAGGATACCAAAGTTCTAAGTCTTCAAAGTCATGATCAACCAATGCAATAACCTTTTTGTTTTCTAAACGCAAGATGACTCCTCCTTTTTCTTGATAAATTTACCATAACAGAAACTAGTGGAAAGATAAAAATATCCGCTTACTAAAAGAGTAGGTACTTCCAAGAATAAGTATTTGAAAATTTAAAATCAGTAAGATGATTAAATTAAAGTATTAATTGAAATATGTTATTTTATGGATAAATATTAAGAATGTGAATTTTTTATGTCTCAGAAAATTTTCATTTATTTTTACAAAACTAGCAAAATAGCGGACTTATCGTTAACTTTTAAAGGTTATCTATAATAATTTTTAATTTTTTAAAAAATAGTATTTTTTTACTAAATAAAAATGCATATTTTTTGAAATCTGTTATAGTAGAAACGGACAATTTAATAGAGAAAGAAGTGTTCCGGATGAACCGGATAAAGCAAGCTTTTACCAACCGTTGGGTCATCTTAATGGTAGTCAGCGTACTATTCTGGGCAAAAACGATTTTCGCCTACTACACCGATTTTTCATTGGGTGTACAAGGATCTATCCAGTATTTCATTTTATGGATCAATCCAATTGCGACAACGTTATTGATTTTCGGAGTATTCCTGTATATCAAAAAGATCAAACCAGCACTGATCACATTATTTCTGTTAGATCTTTTCAACACCTTGATCTTGTATCTCAATGTGATTTTTTATCGTGAGTTTACTGACTTTGTCACGATAAAATCAGTTTTAGGATTTTCAAAAGTCTCTCAAGGAATTTCTGGGAGTTCATTTGCCTTAATGAAAGTCCATGATGTTTTATATTGGATCGATATTCTCGTTTTCTTAGGTATTTTGATCTACATTTTTGTGAAACGAAAAGAGATTATCAGTAAACCGGTTCGCAAATCTTTTGCGGTGGCAATCAGTTGTTTATCAGCGTTGATATTTTCTGTGAACTTATCATTGAGTGAAGCCAATCGTCCTCAATTATTACAACGGACGTTTGACCGTTCGTATATTGTAAAATATTTAGGATTGGATGCTTTTACGATCTATGATGGGATCAAAACAGAACAAACCAATAGTGTGCGTGCTCACGCCTCTAGTAATGGGTTGACGGATGTATTGAAATACACCAAGAGCCACTATGCAACACCGGATTCAAGTAAATATGGGATCGCTAAAGGCAAAAATATTATTGTGATCCATTTAGAAAGTTTCCAACAATTTTTGATCAATATGAAAGTGGATGGTCAAGAAGTCACACCATTTTTAAATAGTTTAGAAAATGATAGTCAGCAAACATTGGCTTTTGATAATTTCTTCCATGAAGTCGGACAAGGTAAAACCAGTGATGCTGAAAACATGTTAGAGACGAGCACCTTTGGGTTATCGCAAGGTTCATTGTTTACACAACTTGGATCGGATAATACTTTCCAAGCGGCACCTGCTATTTTAAATCAGCAGTCAGGCTATACAAGCGCTGTTTTCCATGGGAATGTCGGTAGTTTCTGGAATCGAGACCACGTGTATAAGAACCTAGGCTATCAAAATTTCTTTGACCGTTCATACTTTAACTCTTCAGATGAAAGTTTAGGCTACGGTATTTTAGATAAAGATTTATTGAAAGAGTCTGTCGGACATTTAGAACATTTGCAACAACCTTTTTATGCAAAATTCTTAACCGTAACAAACCATACGCCGTATTTAACAGATGATAAGAATTTCAATTTTCCATCATTGAATACAGGAGACAGCACGGTTGATGATTATGTACGAACGGCTCACTATTTAGACGAATCTTTACGTGAATTCTTTGATTATCTTAAAGCATCTGGTATTTATCAAAATTCGATCTTTATGATCTATGGAGACCATTTTGGTATTTCAGATAGCAATAATAAAGATTTAGCGAAAGCCTTAGGCAAAGATCCATCAACATGGAGTAAATTTGATGATGCTCAAATGCAACGTGTCCCATTGATGTTCCATATTCCAGGTTATACTCAAGGAGGAATCCAACATCAATACGGCGGTGAAATCGATGTCTTGCCAACGTTGCTTCATTTGGTAGGGGTTGATAGCTCGAAATATATTCAATTTGGGACAGATTTATTCTCCTCACAACATGATCAGACAGTAGCCTTTAGGAATGGTGATTTCGTGACACCAAATTACACGGAACTAGGCGGTCAAACCTATGACAATAAAACAGGTGAAGTTGTTGATACGAATGAATTAGGTATCACCTCGGATATCAACCAGAAACAAAAACAAGTGAAAGAAGCATTGAGCTTGTCGGATAAATTGAATCAAGAAAATCTATTGCGATTCTATACACCAGAAGGATTTTCACCGATTGATCCAAAAGACTTTGAATACAAAAACTTGGATAAGAAAAACGAGGCAATCGAAAAAGCCAAAGGGAATAAGTCGACCAGTGTATTTTCTAAAAATGGAAATAAAACAACTGCCGACCTTTATCCATCGATCAAGTAAAAAGCAAGGAGCCGTTATCAAGGGCTCCTTGTTTTTTTTATAAAAAGGATAATTAGTTGCTTGGATAACTTATTCGGCTTAGAATAAAGTTAAAAGTAACGTAAAAGGTAGGAGAATTATGGTTGATTTTGATAGTGTTATCCAGAATATTGTTCATCCATTTGTTTTAATCTTAGATGTATTATCGATTGGCATCATTGTATTTGGAGCAATTGCGTCGTTTATAAAACTGGTCCAAGCAAAAACTAAAAATAAATTTCCATTTGTTTTGACACGAAATAAATTTATCAAAGCCTATTTAGGAAGTTATATCTTATTGAGTTTAGAATTTTTGATCGTAGCAGATATCATTGAATCAATCATTAAACCTACATTTCAAGACATTATTAAATTAGCTTTGATCGTCATTATCCGAACAGTGATTTCTTACTTTTTAAACAAAGAAATCAGCGAATTTTCAGAAGGACAATAAATAGTAAAAAAACGGTCTATAATTTTGCTACTAGTAATTTAAAAAGGAAAGAATTCCTGTGCGTCGGGAATTTTATTTCTTTTTATTTATTTATTTGTTATTGATACCCTTTTAAATCCGTGGTATGATTATCTTGCTTCGGGAGTGGATGGGTTCTGGTGTGCCCTCTGGTCTTCAAAACCAGTATGAGGAGTTAAGAGCTTCTTGGGTGAGTTCGATTCTCACACATTCCCGCCAATATGGATCTAACAGTCAGCTATCTTTGGTAGTTGACTTTTTTATCGTTTCATTTATTTTTTTTAAAAATTTAACGTGGAAGACAGGAATCGAACCTGCAGCTTAAATGTAATGAAACAAACGATTGTTTTAAGTTTCATCGTTAAGCAGAAACACCAAGTTCATCCACAGAAAATAATAGATAGAAAATTTGTTTGATTAACTATAGCTACTATAGTTGTCGAAGCTTAAATAAAACTGAAGAGGAAATTTTAAGCAAAAAAAGACAACTGTTTTTAAACAGTTGTCAATGAGTTAGAACGTGAAAGTGTTAATGACAATGACATATTCGTTAAACAAAGGAAAGGAACTAACTCAGTGGATAGTATAAAACTAAAAAATTTATTTGTGAAATAAAAAACACCGAAAAATTATTTTTAAGCTAAATTCGTAAATAAAATAGTATAAATAAGTATTTTTTTGGTTTTAATGAAGTTTTATTAACGGTTAAATAATATAAACTGTTGATAGTACTTTTTTTGTAGAATCTATTTTGTTATGATGGAGTTGTTCTTATAAAGGAGGAGTTTTAATGAACGAGCAATATGGTGATGAAATACCTCAAGCAATCAAAGGGTGGAATTGGGGAGCATTTATGTATAATATCACGTGGGGATTTGGGAATAAAACCTATCTGCCGTTATTATGTTTGATTCCAGTATTTAATATTTTTTGGATTTTCGTTTGTGGGTTTAAAGGAAATGAATGGGCTTGGCAAAAAGGGAACTATGAAGATGTTGAGACATTTTAGCGGTTCAGCAGACATGGAATCGTGCGGGAATCGTTTCAATTATTTTATCTATTATAGCTATAATTATTTTTCTGTTTTTGTTACCGGTACTCGTTTATATTAGTACTAGCTATTTGTATAATTAATTTTGATCGACCACTTGATAGTGGTCTTTTTTTATTGAGCCTATTTAGTATAAACGAAAAAAGACAGTCGTAGAAAACGACTGTCAATGAGCTAGAATGAAAGTTTATGTTGCCATGTCATGTTTGTTTAAAAAAAGGAAAGGAACTAGCTCGATAATTATTGTATACCTAGGATTATTTTATGTTAAATGATATCCTAGCTAAAAATAGTATTGGTCTATATTCGTTAAAAAAATAGCGTAAATGACCAAAAAAATAAATATAAGATGCGAATGTAATGGAAATAGCAAGGAGGAAACATTTTTGATTACGGTAAAAGATATGCAAGAATCTCAGCAAAACGAATTAAGAGACTTATACCTCATCAGCCGAAAGGAAGCTTTTTATTGGTTAGATTCAACTGGATTTAAATTAACTGATTTTGATAATGATACGTTAGGAGAAAGTGTTTTAGTTGCTGTAGAGTATACTAAAGTTGTGGGTTTTATTTCCATTTATCTAGAAGATTCTTTTATTCATTGTTTATTTGTGGATCCTAGTAAACAGGGCTCAGGGATTGGATCGCTTCTTTTAGAGGAAGCCAAAAAAAGACTAAACCATCAAATGACCTTAAAATGCTTATCCAAAAACCAGTTAGGGCTGGCTTTTTATTTAAAGAGAGGATGGAAGGTTCTTGATGAGGTCACTTTTGATAATAAAAACGATAATTATCTAAATTTGATTTATAAAATCACTCAGTGATGAATTTGCTAATTCAAATATTTTAAAAAAAGTCCGAGGCAAGGTATAGTTATAGTATTAAATTGAAGAGGTGAATATCATGCATAATTTTTTTAAACATAAAAAAACTGGAAAAGTCATTACAAAAGACGAGTATGTGAATCAGCGCCTAGAAAATATTGAAACGAATACCTTGGATATGGCAAAAACAGGAATGGATCTAAATGCTGATGTTTTTGGTAAACAAGAAGATTATGAACCCTATGACATAGAAAATGAAAAAAATAGAGATTAAAACCACTCAATCGAGTGGTTTTTTGTTAGGTGCTAATTCGAAGTATATAACGTTCGGTGGGTTATAAATGACCTTTTTACGCAAGAGATACTAATAGGCAGGAACATAAAAGATATTTTTATGAGTTTAAAAAAGAATGTTTCTAATCGTTATCAAATTAACCATAAGTTATTAAAGTTATATTTCTATATAAAACAGAATTTTAATTGTACATAAAAAAACAAATCATGTAATTCGTATATCTGCATAAAATAAGTATTAATAGTAGTTAGAGCAGATGATAAAATTTTAAAAAATAATATTGTGATAAAAAAATAGTTTTTAAAAAATATGTATGTATAATTAGGTATATACAAATGTATTTTTTTTTTGATTAAAAATTACCATAAAAAATAACATTTTAACAATATTAAGATTCTTTGTGAGATAAGTACTTTATACTTTTCATTAAAGCTACAAAGCTATAATTAGCTGTTAATTGAAAGGGAGTTTTTAAATGGAATCGCGTAGAACACAGGGGAAATTAATTAAAGAAAAAAATGATAAATTAACTAAACCAGTTAAAGTAATGGGTATCGCAGGATTAACATTAATGTCAGCCTCTATTTTATCTTTAACCAATACTTCATCTGTACTGTCTTTAGAAAATACAAATACACTGGATCATGTCTCTATCTCTACTAAATCAGTAGCTGAAACGGCTGCACCTACTGCCGATGCTACTAATTCAGCAGCTACTAATAATGGTGTTGCTAACAATCAAACATCAACAGTCGAAAATTCAACTGATCAAAACCAATCAAATAATCAACAAGTAATAACTGCAGAAACAGCTACTTCTACTACTAATAACCAAAACCAAACACCTCAAATGGTAGAACAATCATCTGACGCTAATTCGGCTGCAATAGCAGGACTAACTGCTCCAGACAGTGAACAACAACCAAGTACACCAGAAAAACAATTGGATTACACAGCATTAAATGCAGCAATGTACGCAGGCGCACAAAAATTATATGCTGGAACCTATACAGCTACTTCAGTAAATGCATATAATCAAGCCTTTAACAATGCAAAAGCAGCTAAAGGAAATATGTCATTATCGCAAGCGCAAGTCGATCAAATCACACAGGCCTTGGTAAGCGCAACAGCAGGGCTAACTGCTCCAGGCAGTGAACAACAACAACCAAGTACACCAGAAAAACAATTGGATTACACAGCATTAAATGCAGCAATGTACGCAGGCGCACAAAAATTATATGCTGGAACCTATACAGCTACTTCAGTAAATGCATATAATCAAGCCTTTAACAATGCAAAAGCAGCTAAAGGAAATATGTCATTATCGCAAGCGCAAGTCGATCAAATCACACAGGCCTTGGTAAGCGCAACAGCAGGACTAACTGTTCCAGGTAGTGAGCAACAACCAAGTACACCAGAAAAACAATTGGATTTCACAGCGTTAAATAAAGCCATCATGGAAGGTAATCGAGTTCAATTCAAAGCACCTTATACAGAAGAAACAAACGCAGCCTTCAAAAAAGCAATGAACCAAGCCAAACATGTAATGACTAATTCAAAAGGTAATATGACACAAGCAGATATCGATCAAGCAGAAAAAGGTTTGACAGCAGCGATCGCAGGCTTGAAAGTAATCGGTGGTACAGGTGACCCAGATGTACAAACACCTACAAAAGAATTAGATTTCACAGCGTTGAATAAAGCCATCATGGAAGGTAATCGAGTTCAATTCAAAGCACCTTATACTGAAGAAACAAACACAGCCTTCAAAAAAGCAATGAACCAAGCCAAACATGTAATGACCAATTCAGATGGTAATATGACACAAGCAGATATCGATCAAGCAGAAAAAGATTTAACAGCAGCGATTGCAGGCTTGAAAGTAATTGGTGGTACAGGCGATCCAGATAGCCGTGGCATTGATGATCCTAAAGATCAAACTGATCCAAAAAAATTACCTGAAACAGATAACAAAGAACAAGATAACCAAGATAACAAAGAACAAGATAATCAAAATGATAATGACAAAAAAGCTCTATCAAATAAAGGCAAAGAAGTTTTAAGTCTGGGTCAAGCTGAATCAAATCAAGCAAATAAAAATTTAAGTGCAATTTCAAATCCAGTATCTAAAAACGTAGAAAATTCTAGTACAAAACCTGAAGCAAAACAATTAAGCAGAGTAGAAAAATATAATAGTAATAGTTTACCTAAAACAGGTATGGAAAATAACGTAGTTACTTCAATCGTAGGGCTTGTTATGACATTATTTGTTTCACTAGGTTTGATTAAATCTACTCGGACAAAAACAAGAAAACATTAATATATACATGATACTAAAGAATCAGATCAATTAAGTAAAAAAGACCTCTAGTTTACCTAGAGGTCTTTAAGTAGTTATTCAGTTCTATTTGCAATTGCGGGGATAAACTTCAAACAATATAAAGCACATAATCCAACAACAATATATATAATTTTAGCTAAGATAGCTGTACTTCCGCCTGAGATAGCAGCAACAAGATCATATTCAAAAAGACCGATCAGCAACCAATTGATTCCACCGATAATTAGCAACACAAGTGCAATAATATCAAGGTATTTCATGTGGTTCATCCTCCTTTCTGATTCTTCTAACCCTATCATAATTGGTTGATGAGACCTATTGATACGCTTATGATGTTATTCACGTGTCGTTTTATAGTAGTTTTGTAAAGTATTCAAAAAGAGTATAAAAAAAGACCGTTCACACATAACGGTCTGCAAGTGAAAAAACAAATTCTATAAAGGATGGGTTTGTACCCAAGGAATACTATAATCATAAATGAGGGCACATGCAATCTTTATGCTTAGAGCAAAAGAAAAGCCGTCGTAGGGCAACGACGGCCAGAGTCCTGGGAAGGAACTCGGATAAACAAATGAGCTATAATTACCATACCGGATTGTCAAAATAGATACAAGAATAATGCTCATAAACCAAATATATAAATGTGTATTTTGAGCATTTATATTTTAATTCAATAAATGTTTAATTATAAAGCAATGCTTTTCGTGATAGTTATCGTTTCACAGTTTACTGAATATCTTCTATAATTTAAATGAAGGAGGCGGTTACAATGATGGGAGAATATAAGAATATTTTAGTTGCCGTAGATGGTTCAAGTCATTCGGAACGAGCATTTAGTGAAGCAATTGAAGTCGCAAAATACTCTGGGGCTAAGTTGAACATTTTGACAGTCATCAATGATAAAGAACTTTCAACTAGTGCATTTTCATTTAGTAAAATTTACTCAGAAGAAAAAGAACAAGTTGAAAAAGAGTTACTAAAAAAGATCCATGATGCGTCCTTGAAAGATCTTGAAAAGATTGAACCATTTATTGAACTAGGAGATCCACGTAGCAAAATTGTCGAGTTTGCAAAAGATCAAGAGATCGAAATGATTTTTCTAGGTGCTACGGGAAAAGGCGAGATCCAGTTAACTCAGATCGGTTCAACAGCAGCATACGTAGTCAATGAGGCTCCATGCAGTGTAACTGTCATTCGGTGATAAATAATTAACAACTCCCGATAAGCAGATAATCGCATAATACAAAAATTTATTTTAAGGAGATTGATAAAATGATTAGTAGATACAAACATATAATGGTAGCAGTGGATGGCTCTAGTCAATCAGAAGATGCTTTTTTTGAAGCAATCGGAGCAGCACGAAGGAATGAAGCAACATTGTATTTAGTCCATGTCATTGATGATTCTAGTTTATTAGTGAGAAGTGCTCAACCAATGGAAGACATTTTAGCTGAAGAATCTCAAGAAGCTAAAGAATATCTTGAAGGATTAAAAGCCCGTGGTCGCTATAACGACATGGAAATCATTCAGTATATCGGAAACCCTAAGAAGGCATTAACAGAGGAATTACCTAAACAATATGATATCGATTTGATTTATGTAGGCGCAACTGGTAAAGGCCGCTTTCAACGTCTATTAGTTGGTTCTACTTCGGGATATATTGTTAATCATGCTCCATGTAATGTCATGGTGGTCAGATAAAAAAAGGAGCTAGACGAAATTAATCGTCAGCTCTTTTTTGTTAGATCTTCTTTTAAAAGGGTGTAGTGGTTCATATCACGTAAATTTTCTCGCAATCGCATATCTGATCGCTCAACACTTGTTAAGAAATAACCACTGCTTTGGGCAACTCGATTACTTGCTGTATTTTCCAAATCAACAATAATTTTTAATTTATTCAAAGCTAATTCATTGAATGCAATCGTACTAATCGCACGAACACTTTTTGAAACAATTCCTCGGCCAGAAAAAGAAGAATGGATCCAATAACCAATTTCACCTTTACCAGCTTTTGTATCAATATTATGAATGTCGATACAACCACAGAGCTGCTGATTGAATGCCATAAAAAGCAAGAAATCTGTTCCTTCAGCGTAACCAATTAATTTAGTTTTGATAAATTCACGTTCATCTTGCCATGTTTTTGTGTGATCCAGATCCAAAAACTGTGAAATACGTTGTCGGTCAGAGTCTATTAATGAAAATAATTCTTCAGCTGCAGATAGTTGAGGGAAAACTAGTGAGATATCTGCATCAACCATATGAGTAAAAGTAACGTTCATCGTTCACTCCTCCTTATTTGAAAAAGCATATCAATGGATCGAAAATTAGTCAAAAAAAGACACCTACCGTTTATTTACAGTAGGTGCTTTCAACGCAAATACGCATCTTCCATTGAGTATTCACTCCTAGATATTTTTTTGCAATTCATGCACCGCTTGTTCAATCGTTACACCAGTTGCTACGTTATTTGTATTCTTTTTATCGAAAACGATGAAAAGGTTCAAATCAGTATCTAAAGTAACGCGGTATTGCAAATCTGTGTTATAGAATGTCATAATCATTCTCCTCTCTTTTTGCTGCGAAAGGCAACTATCACGTTGATAACGAAATTCCATTTATAAATATAACACTAAACAAGGATTAATGCTAATAAAAAGTTTGCAATCGTTATAAAATATTAATAATAAATCTAGTTATTAAAACGGTTAAAATAGTTTAAAATTATAGTTTTATTTGAGCTTTATTCTCTTCGTTTCATTAACTTATCCGTATAATTAAGGATAGTTATAATAGACGAGGTGAAGGTTTGAAAAAAGTAGCAATTGGAATACCATTAATAGTTATAGCAGTTATTGGTGGCGGATTCTATTTTTCTAATAAGGAATCCCCAGTTTTAAAATCATTTGAAACAAAACAAGGAACACAACAAGAAAAAAATAGTGTTATTTTAGATGTTCCTTTAGAAAATCAATTTGATGACGATGCATTAGAAAACGGCTGTGAAGTGACGGCACTTTCAATGTTGTTACAATTTTACGGTTATGACACTAATAAAAACGAATTAGCAAATAAGGTCGCTTATCAACCCCTATGCACCGAATCAGGAAATCATGGGAATCCTCATCTGGGGTTTGTAGGAGATATAACTGGTGGTGACGAAGCCATGGGGGTAGCAGTGGAACCTATCGCTGATTTGTCAAAAGAGTATGTTGCAGAAGAATACGATGTTATCACTAAAGAAAAAGCTCCATTTAACGATATCATAGATATAGTTGCTCAAGGTATTCCTGTTTGGATCGTTGCAACGGTTGAATTTCAGGTACCGACAAATAATGATTTTATGCTATGGAATACAGACCAAGGAGAGATGTACGTCACGCCTTTAATCCATGCTGCAGTAATAACAAGATTTGATCGTGAAAAAGAAATTGTCTATGTGAATGATCCATATGGATATAAAAATAGAGCAATTTCTTGGTCAGATTTAAAAGAGATCTATGAGCAAATGGATCAACAATCACTTTATTTAGAAAAACAAGAATAAGTCTAAACCACTTCTTTATAGTAGTGGTTTTTTGTTTGATAATCATCTGGCCTTATTTATACATCAAAGTGTAAAATAGCGAATATGGAAATAGTGAAACAATGCAACTGTAGTAGAAAAAAATTGATGGACTATCGGTTTACTTAATACTACAGTGCTAGTCTATTTGATCGAAAAATTAAACAGCAAAATTGTGTTTTTTTCACAAAATAATTGAAAAAATTTATTTTGTATGATATCATCAAAAAAAAGAAGAGGTGATGGAGATGAAAAATGTTGTTGCAAACCCTGTTGAATTGAGAGACGCTGTTCGCTGTGAAAAGAAAAATATTTCCCTTACAGGTGGATTTGCTAAGATGATGCAAGTAGTATCTAAAGGGCAAAAAGTTGATAATAATAACTTGTAAGAGAAAATTGATATGCCGACATTTATGAAATTGGCCTTAGATCCAAAAACAATTAACACGCTTATGACCACTTATCAAGTAGCAATGAAAGAAGATGACCAAGGGATAGAATTAGAATATATGAAAGTTTAATTTTTTTAGAAACATTTGTGAAAAAAGTATCAAATTTTGCATCTGCCATTTTTAGACTGCTAAATTAAAGCACATAGAAAAAACTATTTTATTCTTTTTTGGAAGCACCTTAAGGCAAGGTGCTTTTTATAAACTCTAAAACAGTACAAATTAGGTACTGTTTTAGAGTCTAAGAATTAATAGAATCCTGTTGAGATATTTTAAGCAGTATTAAGTAAGATAAAAAAATTCCTATATCCGTAAATTTTTTTAGATTAGGAAACTTCAGAGTTCTTACGTTTTGTATGTATTCCTTTAAAAATAAGTTCATCATTCATACGTTCAAATTGAAAATAAATATCTTTCTGTCGACCAGTCATATGCGCAGGAATAACGAAATAATCACGGTTCTCATCATCCATTTTTGTTGTTATTTGATTAAGTAATAAAGCCACTGGATAAGAATCAATTACTAATGAGTCATAAGTACGGTAAAAAAATTCTACTGAATCTGAACTAATCATTGTCATAAAATCACCTCAAAGTCATTATACGAACATTTGTTCGAAAAGTAAAGTTTGTAAGTATGATTTTCGAAAGGGCTCGCTAGATATATTCTTACCTGAAAATCAAATAGACAGCTATCCAGAAAAGTAAGCAAAAAACAATCATGAGTCGATAGATAATATGTTTTGGTTGTTGATAAAGCCAGTCGTAAAATTTTCGCATAAAATAATCCTTCTTAATTAGATAAATAACTTCCGTTAATAATTTCTTTTATTTGGAATGGTAGCTTATTAAGAAGAGCTTGTAAATAGCTGGGAAATGTCAGGATTTAAAAATAAACTAAAGTTAAAGTCTATAGGATAAAATCACATAAAATAGTAGAAATTATCACTAAACGATTCATAATTTTAGGACGATATGAAAATCATCTTGATAGTTAGTAAAAAGACCACTACTTCCAAATGGGAAGAGCGGTCTTTTTTGGGAATTCATTAGATAATAAGAAAAGAACTATGCAATCAAATTTGGCTATGAACCACCAGAAGAACGAATTGAGTTAGCAATAATTTATACTTTGATATTGAAATAATGGCGGAGGTGTTGTAATGAATTACCCAGTAATTCATCCGAACGTAAAAATATACTTGGTAAAATGGGCGGGATTTATGGAATATAGAAACGAACTGAATGAATACGAGAAAAGAATGGCAAAAATCTTTTTTTAAAGCATTATTCGTCACTAGCAAAGAGCATATCATTTTGCTATCAGAGAAATATTTGGATTCAGACCACAAACACACTATACCCCTGAACATGACAGCCACATGGTGAGGATTTCGATTACAGACCAAACACTATCAGAAAAAAATAATATTGAACTGAAAGAATATAGAACACGTAGAAATAAAGCTGAGTACCGACTTCAAAAAAATTGAATAAGCAAGTGGACGAGTACGAAGAAGAAAAAAGAAAGATATTGTTAAAGTATGTATTGCGTATGGTTAGACTGTTTTTTAAACGTTATGAGCTAAGTGTGACTAAAAAAGTAAAAGAAGAAATCATTTTTACTCAAAATATCTCGGAAGCAAAAATATTTACTGATGAAACTAATGAAGATTAAGGGTTAGCAATAGGTTTTGGCTTAACAAAGGGAGAACCGGATTTTATTGGTTTTAAATAGTACTGTATGAAGAATTAAGTAAACCACTATCTTATTGTTACGAATTGAACAATTGTCTTTGAAGATGATATGATAGTAATACACTTACTAATTGAAAGAAGGGGAAATCATGAAAAAGATAATTGGTGCTCTATCATGCTTATTTGTCGTTGCGTTTATCGCAGGCTGTTCAACCTCAAACGAAGCAGAAACAGAAGAAAGTTCATCATCTTATAATATAGACGACGAGTTTGAAGAAGCAAAACAACAAGTTGCTGCAGAAGAAGCATACGAACCCGATTCTGAGGACGTTAGTGACAAGAGTTCAAGTTCTAAAGTTGCTGCATCTATCGGTCAAAGTCAACCCTTTACTAGCGAGTCTGGTGATATGATCGATGTCAAAATCGATTCTGTTGAAAAAGATATGGGTGACGGAGACTATTATGTCCCTGAAAATGGCTACTATGCAAAAGTTAACTTTACTGTTACGAATCTTGGAGATAGCCCTTTCGAAGTTACAGCTCATCAACTGGATTTCTATGATGGTCAAAACATGAAAGCTGAATTGAACTCTAGAGATTTTTATTCAGATACAATCCAACCTGGTAAATCAGCTACTGGTGTTGCGTATTTTGATGTTAAAAATGATACGCCGCCTAATTATGAAGTGTATTTCGCCGACGCTTCTTGGACCGGAAGCTACTAATTCGTTGCCCCACTTTGGGGATTCCTTAATATGAATAAAATTGTAAAATATTTAGGAGGAAATAAAATGAAAAAAATTAGTATTGCATTGTTGGTATGTTCTACTTTACTACTAGCTGCTTGTTCGAATGATAAAACTACAGACGCTACTTCTAAACAGCAGGAACCTAAAAGTAGCCAGACTAAAGAAAGCAGCAGTACCACAACTACAAGCTCTATTTCAAGCTCTGCTACTGATTTATCTTCAACTACCGTTACATCAAATACAAATTCTATTACTACTCCTACGACGGCTCAAGAGGAAACGTATGAACAGCTAAAACAGCGTACATTGCAATCTATACCGGCCGATCGCTCAAACTGGTCTAATAAGGAGTGGGAAGCATTTGGTATGGCTTTAAGCGAGAATGGTCTTGCTATGGATGATGCAGGCAATATCATTACCCAAGCTCAAAAAAATCAATTAGACTCGAACAATCAAGCTCAGCAACAAAATGATGATACAACTCAAGATATTTCTACAGATACAAGTACTTTGATCGGTTTCGTGAATGTTTACGGTATGTCCCCCGCTGCATATAAGGTGCAAAATGGCATGCCTATAGAAGAAGCATTAAGAAGTACGCCTAGGCATATGAAAACATCAGGAGAAATCCAAACAGGTTATATGGAGTATGGTATAGAATGATATCTCCCAGCCTCACTTTTTGGGGCTTTTTATTGAATCCTAAAAAATAATCTACAATCGAATTAAGTAGTAACATTTGTGTAGATTGAGAAATTACCGTAAAAGGAAAATTTAAATATATGCAACGATACGGAGATTCATATCCTAAAAAAGCAAAAAAGAATCTAAGATATTGGTAAAGGGTACGATTTAAGTACGAATGTGACACAGAAATATTTTGAACGAAAAATCATTCAAAATGTTAAAAGAACGCTACGAAATCCAAAGCTGAACCGTTGTTAATGGAAAACACTACCAGAAATGTAAATTCATTGATGAAGATAGAAACGGTAGACAATCACATCTGGTGAAATTCAATCGCAATGGCTGCAAGAACAAGGGAGAGAATAATATAAAAATCTTTTCTATACGAGATGGTATTTTTTTTACTACGAAAAGGAGGGGTGGGAATGAAAAAAATTAGCGAATATTTTACCAGTAAAGATGGTAATGATAAGAAAATAACCGAAGCCTTAGAATGGTTCTTAAAAAATAATTGTGATGAGAACATGAAGTATACCCCTAAGAATGATAATGGAATCCCATTGCTAAGCCCTGCCCAAGGCATTTTTAAACAGAAAGATTCTGTTTATGCTACATCTATAAAACAGACATTAAAAGGAATATATGCGGACCGTGAACCTTATTATTTTTCAGATCATAGTTGGATATATGTATATCATCAACGTGGAGATTCGAGTATTTCGGATAGAGATTCTATTTCAGATAATAAAGCAATTGTAAAAAATTTGGAAGACAAAATTCCATTAGGTGTATTAATACAAAATAAGAGTAAAGGCCGTGATGGAGCTCGATATAAAGTTGGGATTGGAATCCCTATTGGCTGGGTTGCTGGCTTTTTTATAGTATACTGTGCAAATGAAAAGGGAGAAATTGATCCTGACGTTCTATCAAAATCTCCTAATCAATTATTTGATATGGCTTTTTTAAGTCAATATCAATCCGAAAATGAATTTTTGATAGAAGAGGCTGAAGAAGTATACGATCCTTCAGGAATAGAAGACACTAGAGAAAAAAATTTAACAGCTTCTGGGCATAAGAGAGAAGGTCAAAGTAAATTTAAAACTGATTTAATGATAGCTTATAAAGGTACTTGCGCAATAACTGGATGTAATACACCTTCAGTTTTAGAAGCGGCACATATTACACCTTATAAAGGTTTGGAAACAAATAAAGTTCAAAATGGCCTTCTTTTACGTGCTGATATTCATAAGTTATGGGATCACTATTTATTAACGATAGAGGCAGAGACAAATAAATTAATTTTAGATACATCTTTGCTTTCTGATAGTAACTATTCTTACTTGCAAGGAAAAATCATTGATTTTTCAGCGAAAGGAAAAAATAGGCCATCTAAAAAAGCGTTAAAAAGTCATAATGATAGCTGTAACTTTTAGCATTTAAGAGAGATCGTCTATAAGCTTTTGTTAAAATCGAAGATAAAAAGTGTTAGAGTATAAGGTAATTTTTAGGAGATGATTAGATTTATGAAAGAAGAAAAATCCTTATTGAATTTGAGGAAGCAATAAATAAAATGATTATGGAAACTAAACCGTTTCCTGTAAGGTTTAAACAGATGATTCAAGAAAGTTCAATTTTGAGTGCTTGTCAATCCTTGTTAGAGAGTGATAAAATCAGTGACGGATCCACATCTATGATACTAAAAAAATAGAATGGAATTAACGGTAGAATATGTAGTTGCAAATAATGAAGAATTCCAAAAAATTTTTTATGAAAAATAAATAAAACATGCTAAAGAACGAATTCAAAATATTTAGTAACTCCCACGACTTATTGAATTTTTTTAAATCTAAACACTTTTAAAAATTGACTATTTTATTAAGCTTTAATTTTTGGTAAAAAGGTTATTTAAATACTTGTCAAAATGTATATTTTTATAATAAAAAAACACTGTTAATCCATCATAAACGTTGGTTTAACAGTGTTTTTAATTTATTATCACATTTAAATTGCTAAGTGTGGAAGGTTGGAATAGAACCAACACCTCTATCTTAAATGCGGACTACTTCATTGAACGAGTAAAACACCAAGTTCATCCACACCTATAGTATAAGGGAGTTAGACGTAAAAAGGGTTGCCCAATACTAGTAATTAAGCAAAAATTATAAGTTGTATTTTTTATCAAATTGCTCAGAAAAGTCTCTGGCAATCATCCAGCCATAGCTTTCAGTAATCGCAGCAGCCGTTGAACCATTGATGATATTTCCTGCTAAAGGTAGTTTTCCAACAAGAAAACGAGCTATCATTTGGCCCGCTTTTTGAGCTAAAAATTGAGTAGCGAGTGCTTTGGCGGCGCCCTCTTCTAGTTTGATATCGAATACTTTTCCTAAAGCAATCACCATCGCTGTCTGAATCGGCAATAACACAGTTGCATTGGGGAAGGGAAGTTGAGCCATTCCGACGCCGACACCTCCAGCTGCTGTAGAAGCACTATGAATGATGAGATGGGCTTTTTTTCGTTGTGATTTATTCATCTCTGATTCTCCTTGTTAGTTAGTGATAAAAGTTTAGCACCTTATGATCGAAAGAACAATTTTCTACGCTTGCTTTTAAGTAGAATTAACTTGTCAAATTAAAAAAATAAAGAGAATTGATTATTTTTGTTATTCTAAAAGAGGTTAAAATGATAAACTAGGGGCTGTAAAGGGGGCAATGAAGATGGTTGATGAATATAAAAATATTTTAGTGGCTGTGGATGGGTCTGCGCAATCTAAAAAAGCATTTGATGAAGCAATAAATATAGCTAAACGAAATAAAGGGACATTAGTTTTAGCTACAGTAATCGATACGACGAGTTTTAGTGGAACAACTGGCGGAAATTCGATTCCTTTGATGCAAGAAGTCCACGAAAAGGCCCAAAGTATTATTAATGAATTAGAACATCATCGTGTTGCAGAAGAGCATGAAGTTCATCTACAATCGCACATTATTGCAGGTAATCCAAAACGAGAACTCGTTGAACTAGCTGAAAAGTTAGATACAGATTTAATTGTAATGGGGGCAACTGGATTAGGTGCATTGTCCTTATTATTAGTTGGTTCGACTACTGCTTATGTAGTCAATCAAGCGCCTTGTAATGTCATGGTTGTTAAATAAATAAGTAAAAAGACGTTTGAGCAATTGCTCAAACGTCTTTTTGATTTAATGTCATTATTAGTCCATCCCCTGTATCGTAAACATACATGACGGATGGAAACTCGATATCTTTATAGGCTTCAACATAAGGTGCCGTGATACTATCAGAAAAATATGGTTCCGCTTGAGAATAAACAACACTCAAAGTTCCAGCGATTTTATTTTTGAAAAAATGAAAACGTTGCGGTGAATTTAAGGGTAACCCCTTTAAAGGCCGCATGAAAATCATATGCCAAATTTCTTGCTGCATATGTTCAGGTACACGATCAAATGGAATCTCACTAAGACGCGATTTTGTTGGTTCAAACATGAAAAGACCTCCTATTGCATCCATAATAGCAGTTTTTTTTAAGAATAAAAGATTTATCTATCAGTTTTGTCACAATCGACCCTTTATAAAGGCTTTTTATGACTAAAAATGATATTGTAAAAGTAAGAAAATTTAAATGAAGAAGGCGATTAGGATGCGGTTTGGTATTTTCTTCAATCCCAATGCAGGGGATGGAAATGCAGAAGAATTGGCAAAAAAAATGCAAGAAAAATTTGAAAAAAAAGGGTATCAGGCAGATTTTCTGACTGCTCCTGATCCTGAGAAAGCCATAAAAAAAGTGAAAGAAGCTGTCGAAGAATACGATGGCATTGTGTCTATCGGGGGCGATGGTTCATTAAATATTGTTGGAACAGCATTTGTTCAAGCAGGTAAAGCAATTCCATTAGGGATTATTCCAGGAGGAACGATCAATAATTTTGCTAAACGTTGGCATATTCCAATGGATGAAGAAGAGGCAATGGATGTGATTATTGAGGGTCATCAACGTAATGTAGGGATTGCTTCTTGCCAAAACAATCAAAAGGCGATCATTAGTTCATTTACATTTGGGACTTTTGCGGACATCTCAAATGAAGTTCGCCAAAGTGAAAAGCAAAAACTAGGTTTGATCGTCTATCCATTAAAGGCATTTAAACAATTAGGCAAAAATCGTTCTTATCCAGTTGAAGTGACTGCTAATAAATATCATGAAAAATTAAAAGTATGGTTTTCTTTAGCTACTACGACGCATTCAATTGGTGGTCGTACCTATATTGATACGGATTACGATAAATTACATGTAAGTATTTTGCACAATATGCGTTTTAGAAAATTACTTCAATTGATTCGCTTGATTTTTACTGGTCGTGTGAAAGATTCTGATTCTTTAACCTATTTAGAAACAGATAAACTTGAGTTGAAACCTCTGACAGATAAAAAAATCTATTCTCGGATTGATGGAGACAAAGGTCCGGCGTTACCTCTAACAGTTGAATTTTTGGCAGATTTTGTGCCGCTTTATGTGCCTAAAAAGTAACAGTATGAATGAACGGAGGCCAAGGAAATGGATAAGAAAATGGAACTGCTATTAGCAAGAGCTGACACTTATACATTAGTTACCATTGATAGCCGCGGATTCCCTCACACGATTGCTGTCTCGCCGCCACTTGAAAGAAATGGTTTTTATTATTTTAAATTCTATATTAATGGAGATGGAAAAACAGCAGAAAATATTCGGACAAATCGTTCAGGCAGTCTTTTTTGTTTTGATAAAGAAGTACACGAAAGTATTGCATTAAAAGGGTATTTCTTTATCGAAGAGCTAGTAGAATATAAATTATTAGCTGCAAAATTAAATGAATTTCAAAAGCAATTAAATTATGAACATCCGGTTATTGCAGTCTTTGAAACTCTGAGTCTTAAACACTATGAAAATATGCACGCCGAGATTTTAGATGTTCCAGAAAATTAAAAAATACCCTCCTTCTTTTTTGAAGGAGGGTATTTCTATTAATCTAACTCTGCAGTAGGTACCTCAGTTGTTTTTGTTTTTTTTATAATTGCAGTGAGTACTAGTGAGAATACAATACATCCAATTCCCATGGCGATAGCATACATAAACATCATATTAAATCCAGCTTTTCCAGGGTTAGCATCCAACCATCCACCGATCATAGTATACATAAATACGTCGGGTAAATAACCTAAACATGATACAATACCAGAAACGCGCCCGGTCATTTCTACCGGGAAGCCTGCATCATCGATAATAGCAAAATATTGACTGCGAACCACATAAATAAATAATAGTCCAAAGATAAAGTTTGCGATAACAGCTGTCAACAATCCGGTATTTTCGGGTAAAATTAGAAAACCTGCAAATGAAAGTGTTAATAACGCAGCACCGCCAATAATTACACGAAGTCGAGAACCAATTTTATCTGCTATGATTCCTCCTAAAATTCCTCCAACTGCTTGAAGAAGATAACGCATGCCTCCAAGAGAAGTTCCTGCAGCAACAGAAAGTCCATAAACATTAATGGCATAGGTATTGATATATCCTAAAATACCATACATACTGTAGGCAAAAAATACAATAGCTACCAGCTCCCACGTGCGAGGCATTTTAAGTGTTTTAAACATGCCGAGCGCGACTTTAGAAATAGGCTCAGTGTGGGTTTCTGCAGCTGTATCTTCAATAACAAACCAATTTAAAATACCAATAATAAATACAGTGATAGCACAGACACGAATGGCCCAAGTAGTTCCTAATACTTCATTTGAAAATCGGCTATATACAGCAGTCATCCCAAAAACTAACAAAGCATTTAAAAGCCCTCGAAGTCCTTCTTGCCAACCAAATAGGCGTCCTTGTTCTGAGCTGTCACCAAGCATGCGGGTGGCTTTGATTGCTGCTGACCAATAAGTGATAATAGTGGATATGCCCATCAAAACAAAGATTAACCGGCTGATTTGAAAACCAGGAAATGTTGAAAACCAAAAACCTAATACACCCGTAACTAAAAATGAGAATGTTAATAATTTTCGAGCAGAAAACTTATCTGCAATAATTCCTCCAATAAAATAAGAAAAAGTTGCCATGGTCGCATAGCCTGAAGAGAGCATTCCCATTTGTGCATTTGTTAAGTTCATTGCTTTTTGGATAGGAACATAAAAAGTTTCTCGAATATAGGGTAGCTGAAAAATAATTCCGGCCCCAGCGGATAAGAGTAACAATGTCCCCCATTTTTTAACTGATTGATTGTTCATATAACAACCTCCTGTTTGTGATTTTTCTACAAAAAACAAAAAAGAAGCAACGCTTAAATAAGCGTTACTTCTCTCTAGTCTCTAGTAACAACCAAAGTATAGAAGTAAATGTAAGCGATGTCAATATTTTTTTATGCTAATTTTTTTTAATAGTAGTTCAAAAAATTTATTATTGTAAATAAACCTAATTCGAGTTACAGCAACATTTAAATAGTCTTTTCATTCTAGGCCAATTGACGAATTAATAAATTTCCATTACACTAAAAAAAACTAATAACCATATCTATTTATTCGCTAAAAGCAATTGTATGTTTACCGTAAAAATAGTGCTAGAGTCAAACAAAACATGAAAAGTGTTGTTTGTTGAGTTAAAATGAAAGCGTATTTAATTACAAGTTAGGGGGTATATTGGATGAAGAAGAAAATAATTCAATTGATGGAAGAGAATCCATTGATTGCTGCAATCAATAATAATCGCAGTTTTGAAAAAGCCCTGACTTGTGATAGCGATATTGTTTTTGTACTGTATGGAGATGTGTGCAGTATTGTTGATATCGTGGACCGCTTAAAAAAAGCAGGAAAAGTTGTTATGGTAGATGTGGATTTGATTGATGGTTTAGCCACTAAAGAAACTGCTGTAGACTACTTAAAACGTGCCACTAAAACTGACGGTATTATTAGTTCCAAATCAATTCTTTTGCGAGCTGCCAATGCTCGTGGACTTTTTACGATTCATCGATTTTTTTTGATTGATTCTAAGTCTTTTCATAATTTACCCAAACAACTAGGTACTTCAAAAGCAGATGTTGTAGAAGTTCTGCCAGGTGCCATGCCAAAAGTTTTATCTTGGGTACAAGGAGTTGTAGATGTTCCGATAATTGCCAGTGGACTAGTTTGCGATAAAGAGTTAGTCATGACGGCTTTACAAGCAGGTGCGATGGCGATCTCGACTACAAATATGGATGTTTGGGAAATATAGAAAATTAACGGTTATTGCTAAGAGGACAGAGAAAAGCGAACACCAGCTTATTTGGTGTTCGCTTTTTAGTGTTTGTAATTATTTCACAAGGAGGTATTCGAATGGACATTACTGATTTTAATATGGACTTTTTTTCTCTTGATGGTAAAACAGCAATTGTAACAGGAGGCAATACAGGAATTGGTCGTACTCTCTCTCTGGCGTTAGCAAAAAGTGGGGCAAATATATTTGTTCCTAGTTTGATTGATGATGATGGGACAACGCAAAAAATTATTGAGGAAATAGGTTCTTGCTATGTCTTTATGGAAGTTGATCTAACCGAGGAAAATATTCCGCAACAAGTGGTTGAAAAATGTATTGAAATTTTTGGCTCCGTAGATATTTTAGTTAATTGTGCCAATGTACTTTTGAAGGATAGTGTTCTTAGGTTTGATCGATTGCAATGGGATCAGATGATTCAATTGAATTTAACAGCAGCTTTTGAATTATCACATGAAGTAGCAAAAAAAATGATTGCCCAAAAAAGTGGAAAAATCATTAATATTTGTTCTATGCAATCATTTTTGGGCGATCAGGACTCACCTGCGAATGTTGCAACGAAGCATGGTCTCGTAGGCTTGACGAAAGCATATTGTGATGAACTTGCAGAATATAATATTCAGGTCAATGGAATAGCGCCAGGCTATTTAGAAACCGAGACAATGATATATAGTAAAGCATCACAAAAACAGAAGATCATAAAACATGTTCCTGCGAACCGATTGGGACAATTAACGGATTTAATGGGTACGATTATTTATCTAGCAAGTCCTGCCTCTAATTTTGTTAACGGGCATATCTTAACAGTTGATGGGGGCTACTTAGTTCGTTAGAGTAACGAAAAGTTTGTAGATAAGACCAAGATATAAAGTGATGGAGGAAGTATTCAATGATTGAATTTGAACAAGTAGCAAAAAAATATGGCAAAACAGCAATCGCGGTTCAACCCTGTGACTTAACGATTGAGGATGATCAGTTTATTTGTATTATAGGGACAAGTGGCAGTGGAAAAACAACATTGTTACGAATGATCAATCGTATGACCGAGCCTTCTGAAGGAATGATTAAAATCAATGGTCAAGATGCCAAAAATTTAAATGAGGATGATTTACGAAGGAAGATTGGGTATGTAATTCAGAATATTGGGCTATTTCCTCATATGACGATTCGGGAAAATATTATGATTGTTCCTAAATTATTAAAGTGGAGTAATGATAAGCAGGCAGGAATTGCAGAGCGATTGATTCAACGAGTGGATCTTCCTCTGGACTTTCTTGAACGTAAACCTAAAAATCTTTCTGGTGGTCAGCAGCAAAGAATTGGTGTAATACGTGCATTAGCTGCTGATCAAGATATTATTTTGATGGATGAACCTTTTGGTGCATTAGATCCAATCACTCGAGAGGCTTTACAGGAAATGATCAAAGGCTTACAGCAAGAAATGAAGAAGACGATTGTATTTGTGACCCACGACATGGATGAAGCGATTAAATTGGCAGATAAAATAATTATTATGGATCATGGTGAGATTGTTCAATATGCAGATGTTACTACCATTTTAGAACATCCAGCAAATGATTTTGTAGAGGAGCTCATCGGAAAACGTAAACGAAATAGTTATTACAACATTGAGATGACGGTCGAAGCTTTAATGGTACCACAAGTCGAAGCTATTTCACTAAGTAAATCAGTCACTGATGCCATTCGTCAAATGTCAGATAAAAAAGTAGATACACTTTTAGTGGTAGATGATCAGAAGTGTTTGAAGGGGTTTGTGGATATTAATTTTATCGAGCGAAATATTTCAAAATTGAAACCAATGACATCAATCATCGAAATTATGGAGCGAGATACAGCAAGTGTAAATAAAAAAGCATTAGTAGCTGATGTGATCGAACCGTTGATTAATCATACCTTTAAGTATTTGCCTGTCGTAGATGATGAAGAGCACTTAGTAGGGATCGTTACACGCTCATCATTAGTTTCTTTAGTACAAGAACAATTAAAGTAAGGGGGCCAATATGAATTTTTGGGCTGAATATGGAAATGAGATTTTGTTGAAATTCTGGGAGCATTTCTATCTTTCCTTTCTTTCAACTACTTTAGGCATACTAGTGGCAGTACCTTTAGGAGCTTTTTTGACTCGACTGAAAAAAGGTTCTGAAACAATTATTAAAGTGATAGGGGTCTTTCAAACAGTTCCATCTTTGGCATTGCTATCGATCATGATTCCTTTTTTTGGTATTGGAAAAGTACCAGCAGTGATTGCATTATTTCTTTATTCGCTTTTACCCATTTTACGAAATACTTATGTAGGAATAAATTCAGTAAATCAAACTTACCTTGATGCCGCGAAGGGGATGGGGATGTCACAAAATCAGCGATTAATGCAGATTGAATTACCATTAGCAATGGGCGTTATTATGGCAGGGATCCGAGTCTCTGCAGTATACGTCATTTCTTGGACTACATTGGCGGCATACATCGGAGCTGGAGGACTTGGTGATTTTATTTTTAATGGATTGAATTTATATAGAATGGATCTAGTATTGATGGGAACTATTCCAATTACACTTCTTGCTTTAGTCACAGATGGGATTTTAAAAAAATCTGAACTAAGATTAACGAAAGATAGAGGATGAATCGATGAAGAGAAAATATTTTTTATTAATCGCAACAATCCTCTTATTCGGAAGTTTTGTTGTTAAAAATTTTTCAGATCAAGAGGATACAATTACGGTGGCTGGCGGCGTTACCTCCGAGTCTCAAATATTAGGAAATATCGTGGTTGAATTATTGCAACATTACACAAATAAAAATATTGTTTATTTAAATAATTTAGGCTCGGCAAATCTTATGCACGAAGCAATGCTACGTGGAGATCTTGATATTGCTCCAACTCGTTATACAGGTACCGATTTAATTGGAACATTAGGATTACCGACTGAAAAAAATCCGAAAAAAGCATTGACTATTGTTCAACATGAATTTAAACAACGATATGAATTTGAATGGTTTCCTAGCTATGGATTTTCGAATCAATTCACCTTTATGGTCACGCAAGAGACTGCAAAAAAATACGGATTAAAAAAAGTTAGTGATTTACAAAAATGTGCGGATAAAATGCGTTTGGGTTCAGACCAAACTTGGTATAAGCGAGAAGGAGATGGGTATCGAGGATATACGGAAGCTTATAACACAAAGTTTCAACGAGTGTATCCGATGCAGGTAGGGTTATTATACGATGCTTTAGTAGCAGATGAGCTAGATGTCATTTTAGGTTATTCAACAGATGGGCGGGTGGGTAGTTATAATTTGGTGATGCTGGAAGATGATCGCAAATTTTTTCCGCCATATACTTGTAGTGTTGTTGTTTCAGATCAAACATTGAAAAAATATCCTGAATTGAAATCCCTATTATTGAAATTAGAAAATACAATAGATACGAAAACAATGCAACAACTGAATTATGATTCAGACAATGAATTATTAGAACCTAAAATTATTGCTCGTCGATTTTTAGAACAACATCATTTTTTTGAGGAGGGAAGCTAATGATAAATAATTTAAGCAGTTATTTAAGTGAAAATTCTACCTACCTGATTATGCAATTTGGTATTCACATCTACATTTCAGTGATTGGCGTAGCTTTAACTTTTATTGTGGGATTTCCTCTAGGTATTTTACTTTCTGAACGGCCCGCATTAGCAGATGTCGTAATTGGTATTATCAATGTGATTCAGACAATTCCTTCAATTGCGATGTTGACTATTTTGCTAATATTGATGGGGCTTGGTCAAAATACGGTTGTTGCAACGGTTGTATTATATTCTTTACTGCCAATTGTAAAAAATACGTATGTAGGTTTACTGAATATCGACCCAATGTATATAGATAGTGCCAAAGGTATCGGTATGAATCGTTATCAAGTTTTATATATGATTAAGATTCCATTGGCAATTCCTGTAATTTTTGCCGGTATAAGAAATGCATTAGTTATTTCAGTTGGGATCACAACTATCGGCTCTTTTATTGGTGCTGGAGGCGTGGGTGATGTGATATTGCGAGGGATTGCGATTACAGATGGTGCACCGATTATTATTGTAGGGGCAGTATTGTGTGCAATTATCGCGATATTAATGGATAGTTTATTTGATTGGATGATGAAATAAGAAAACTACCACAAATATTATTTGTGGTAGTTTTCTTTACTTAATTCACGAATCACTTCTTCGATATACATTAATAAGATAGTTCGAGTTTTCTCATGAGATTTGAGATTAGGATTTTGATGTGATTTCGTCAAAAAAATGACCTCGCTATTATCTAAAGAAAGTTGGTTATTCAGCTCTTCTAGAACTAAAAGTGACTTTGCATGATGGCGTTTTGCTTCTTCAAATATAGGAGTGAAATCGGCGAATTTTCCAGCGACTGAGAATACTAACAAGAGTGAATCTTCTGTTACTAAGTCAGGAATCAACGAAGGTTGACTAATTCGAATCACATTCTTATTCATTGTAAAATTTAATTTGTATTCAAAATATTCCATACAAAAATCAGTTGGCCCATAACCAAGTAAAAGAATTTTTTCTGAATGTTGAATCAAATCAACTAAGTAGTCAACGGATGAATAATCGAAGGACTCCATAAAGGATTGGATACGTGAAAATTCATCATTTATTTTTTTTTGTTTGATTAACTCTTGGCCAGTCAAAAAGCGAAGGTATTCTTTATAACCAGAAAATCCCATTTTTTTAACTAGTTTTGAAATTTTTGAGGGGGAGACACCAACTATTTCAGCAGCCTCAGTAATAGTTAGCTGAGTATGTTTTTCAGCTTCTTGAATTAAGTGAGCATGTATTTTAGTTTCCAGATCATTTAAATGTTCCATCTGTATTTTCAATTTTTTAACCTCCTCTAGACCGTATAGTCAGAATAGCATAATAATTTTAACTTGCGCAAACATATTTTGGAAAATTTTCCTTAATATCATTTTTAGTGCTTTTAAAATAGAAAATTTAATCAAATTTTAATTGTAAAATTAAGACGCGGCGTCTATACTAAAAAATATAAAAGCGCTTTCTAAAAAAGATGAATGGAGTTAATCATATGAATTCTGATGCACTTGTAAAAGAAAAAATTATCAATGATGTAAAGAAAATTTTATCGGAAGAACAAATTACGACTGATTATGAAACACTATATGATGCATCTTCTGATCGCTATCGTAAGTATGCTAAAGCAAAAAGAGTTTTAGATAATCCGTTACCCACAGCTGTCGTCTTCCCAAAGAATACAGAAGAAGTAAAAGAACTTTTAGTCTATTGCAATGATAATGATATTAATGTGATTCCTAGAAGTGGAAAGACCGCTACAGAGGGTGGATTAGAAAATTGGAAAGATTTAGCCTTAGTGATTGATGGATCAACAATGAATGAGATGATCAAAATTGACCCGTATAATATGCAAGCAACTATTCAAGCAGGAGTAAAATTACAAGATTTAGAAGACGAATTGCGTAAAATCGGCTATACTACCGGGCACTCTCCACAATCTAAACCGGTTGCACAATATGGTGGGTTAGTAGCTACTCGTTCAATCGGCCAATTCTCAACGCTGTATGGAGGCATTGAAGATATGGTTGTTGGCTTAGAATGTGTATTTCCTAATGGACATATCTCAAGAATTAAAAATATCTCTCGTCGTGCTGGTGGTCCAGATATTCGACATATCGTAATCGGAAATGAAGGAACACTTTGCTATATTACAGAAGTCACGGTCAAAATCTTTAAATACTATCCCGATAATAATAAGTTTTATGGCTATTTGGTAGACAGTGTTGAAACGGGTGTCAAAGTTTTGCGCGAAGTTATGGTGAATGGTTACCGACCGTCTGTTGCACGGACTTATTCTCCAGAAGATGCTAGACAGCATTTTTATCATTTTTATGACGGAAAGTGTGTACTAATTTTTATGGCAGAAGGTCCGGAAGGAATTGTTGAAGCAACTGGAAAAGGTATTGAAGAAGCAGTTGAAAAATTCAAAGACGGCATTATTAAACAAGTTGATTCGCAATTGATCGAAAACTGGTTTAATCAGTTAAATTGGACACAACAAACGATTGATGATGAAGTTCAAGGAATGATCGACAATGATAAACATGATGGCTATACTACTGAAATCTCTGGAGATTGGGAAACAATTCCAAAAATTTATAACAATGTCATTAATCGCATTCGGAATGAATATCCAAGAGCACATGATCTAACTATGTTAGGAGGTCATTCATCTCATAGTTATTTAAATGGAACCAATATGTACTTTGTATATAACTACAATATTAATTGCGAGCCAGAAGATGAAATGAAAATTTATCATCATCCAATCCAGGCGATTATTGTTGAAGAAACATTAAAATTGGGTGGTTCAATGTGTCATCATCATGGAATCGGTAAATATAGAAATGAATGGACTAAAGAAGAACACCAATCTGCCTACTATATGTTAGAAAGTTTAAAAGAAGTATTTGATCCTAAAGGTGTTATGAGCTTTGGAAATATTTATCCTGTGCAAGAAGGTCTAAAGTATCAAAAATAAGTTTATGATTTCAATCAAGGATGTTTTGCATCCTTGATTGAAATAGTGGAAAGGTATTTTATGAATATCATTTGCTTAGTCAAGTTTGTACCGGATACGGAGAAATTCGAATACGATTATAAGACTGACAAGATCAACCGAGAAGCGTCACATCTTATTTTGAATCCAGATGATAAAAATGCAGTAGCCTTTGCTATGAAACAAAAAAAGCAAGATCCTTCTAATACTGTAGAAATTATTACGATGGGACCATCGAAGCTCGAAGAAGAGATGAAAGATTTTATTCGACTAGGGGCAGATCAGGCAACGTTGATTAGTGATCGCCGTTTTTCTGGCAGTGACTCGTTGGCAACAAGCAGAATCTTAGCAAGTTATTTAAAAAATAAAGAGTTTGATTTCATACTGACTGGAACGCATACGCTAGATGGCGGGACCGGACATGTTGCGCCTCAAATCGCGGAATTTTTAGGATTAGATCAACTTTCTAACATTATTGCTATCAAAGAGGTCAACAAAGATTTTTCACGAGTTGAAGCATTATTAGATGAAAAATATTATCAGGTAAAATTACAAAATCCTAGTGTTTTAAGCGTGACCCACCAAATGAACTTACGTTTAGGGTTTGTTAGATATGAGAATATTGGGAAAAATGTAGATACACAATTCAAAATGATCAGTAATGAAAGTCTTCGATTTTCTGTAGAAGAAATTGGAGGTAAAGGCTCACCTACAAAAGTAAAAAAGAATACCCTAGTCAAAAGAAAAAAAGTCGATCAACGAATAGTCTCTGTAAATGATCAGGGAATCGACGAAGTGATTCAATTTCTAACAGAAAAGGGGTACTTATAAATGTTTAAAGGGCTGATCGTAATCGATAATGATGCTATCGATTATTCATTGGATTTAATGGAAGTAGTCCAACAGTTAGCAGGAACAGAAGAAGTATCTATTTATGGGTTAGGGATTAATTTAACTAAAAAAATGATAGGCCCTGATATTATGATCAATGTAAATGATCCAAGGATTGCATATAAAGATAGTCGAGTTGTGGCAACGATTGTTGAGCAAGTTCATAAAAAATATCAATTTGATAGTATCATTTTTTTGGCAACAGATTTTGGTCGGATGGTTGCCCCACGCGTAGCCATGCGGCTAAAGGTGGGCTTGGTTGCAGATATAACAGATATACAGGTAGACAAGCGAGGGAAAAAATTAGTACGGCCAGCTTTTTCTGGAAATATTATGGCTAGTATTGTCTGTGAATCTTCTCCAATCATGGCAAGTGTTCATCCGAATGTCTTTCATTTAAACTACTTCAATCAAGATACTGAACAAGAAGTATTTGTAATCAAAGAAATGGTAGCGCCTTCAATGGAGGTGCTTGAAATCCATGAAATGAATACGACAGGCAGTGATATCCGAGAAGCAGAGGTATTGGTTTCTGCTGGAGGTGGGTTTTCAGAACCCATCGAACAATTACAGAGATTAGCTGAAGCATTAGCTGGATCGATTTCTGTCTCTAAGTCGGTTGTTGATCAAAAAAAAGCGTCTAGAGAAATTCAAGTCGGTCAATCTGGAAAAACAGTCAGTCCAAATTTATATATTGCGTTGGGTATATATGGATCCACACAGCATATTGAAGGTTTAAAGAATATTAAAGATATCATTTCAGTAAACACAGATCTTGGAGCTCCGATGAATTATTTGGCAAGTATAGTAGTTCATGGCGATGCAGCAGAGTTTGTTAGAAAATTAACCACAAAAATAGAGGGATAATCCCTAAATGGGTGAAAAAACAAAAAATAAAGGAAAAGAAGGTAAAAAAATGGAGATCAAGGATTTTAAAATGGAAATGTTTCATATTAAAGGGAAAAATGCGATCGTAACAGGGGGGAATACCGGATTAGGACAAGCTTTCTCATTAGCCTTAGCGGAAGCTGGAGCAAATATTTTTATGCCATCTATCATGCCAGATGATCCAGAGTTTAATACAGTGTTAGCTGAACGAGGCGCTAAAACATATTATATGGAAGCAGATATTACGAAAGATGGTGTGTGCCAAAAAGTTGTAGAAAAATGTATCTCGGAATTTGGGTCAGTGGATATTTTAGTTAACTGTGCAGGTATTTGTCCATGTGATGATGTAGTAAGTTACGGTCGTGATAAATGGGATCCAACGATCAATATTAATTTGACTGCTGCCTTTGATATGAGTCACGAAGCTGCAAAAGTAATGATTCCACAGAAAAGCGGAAAAATCATTAATATTTGTTCGATGTTTTCTTTTTTAGGTGGACAATGGGCACCCGCATATGCGGCATCTAAACATGGACTAGCTGGTTTAACAAAAGCTTATTGTGATGAATTGGCACAATATAACATTCAAGTGAACGGGATTGCTCCGGGATATTTTAAAACACATGCAGCTAAAGCATCCATCGAAGATCCAGAACGTAGTAAATGGATCGTAGATCATACACCAGAAGGTCGTTGGGGAGATGTTGCTGATTTAATGGGTGCCACAGCTTTTCTTGCTTCTGAAGCTTCTCATTTTGTCAACGGACATATTTTAGCTGTTGACGGCGGTTTCTTAGTTCGTTAATTAATGACAATAAAGAGGCTATGAGTTTTAACGGATCATGGTCTCTTTTTCTAATCGGTCAAACTAGTCAAGAATTTAATTTAGATTAATCAACGAGAATCCATTAGAAAAAATAAGGAGAAACAAATGGAAAAAAAATATATTGTTGGTATCGATGGTGGGAGTCAAAGTACCAAAATCGTAATTTTTGATTTAGAAGGAAACATTGTTGGTGAGGGAAAAGAGTCATTAAGACCGATGCATTTAGGAGCAGATGTTGTGGTAGAACACCCAGGTGATGATTTATGGGATTCACTATGTGTCGCTGCAACTAAAGCAATGGATGAATTTGGTGTCAGAAAAGAAAATATTGTAGGAATCGGCTTAGGATTTATTCGTTGTTGTCGAGTACTTTTGAAAAAAGGTGGAACGTTAGCTCAACCAGTGATTAGTTGGATGGATAAACGTACCTCCACACCTTATACTCACGAAAATCCAGAAGTTCAATATGTAACCTCAACTAGTGGTTATATCACTCATCGATTAACAGGTGAGTTTAAAGATAATATTGGAAATAATTTTGGCCAGTGGCCAGTTGATTATGAAACATGGAATTGGTCTGAAAATGAAGATATTTTGAAACAATATAATTTGTCAAAAGACATGCTTTTTGAAGCAGTAAAACCCGGAGAAAAATTAGGTTATATTACACAAGAGGCGAGTGAAAAAACAGGATTACCAGAAGGCATTCCTGTTTTCGCAACAACAAGTGACAAGGCAGTAGAAGCATTAGGAGCGGGATTGATCCATGATACGAGTGCAGTTGTATCACTTGGAACATATATTTGCAGTATGATGATAGGAAAATCAATGCCGCCAAGTAATGCTGTAAATTATTGGGGAATCCTTTCATCGATGCCGCAACAATATATTTATGAAGGATATGGTATTCGTCGTGGAATGTGGACAGTTTCTTGGTTCAAAGACCTATTAGGCGAAAAAATCAGTATCCGTTCAAATTATCAAGGAATCAGTGAAGAAGAATACTTGAATGAGCAAGCTGCCAACGTTCCGGCGGGAAGTGATGGTTTAATGACTAAATTAGATTGGCTAGCTAATCCTTGGGAACCATATAAACGTGGTGTGATGATCGGTTTTAATGCTCATCATGATTACCGCTACATGTATCGCTCAATTTTAGAAGGTATTGCATATACTATGAAGAACAATGTAACAAGTATGATCGATGAGTTGGGACATCCAATTAATGAAGTCATCGTGACTGGCGGAGGATCAAACAGTGATTTGTTATTGCAAATTTTTGCAGATGTGTTCAATTTACCGATTAAACGAAACGTGGTAAATGGAAGTGCAAGTGTTGGTGCCGCAATCAATGCAGCTGTGGGGTTAGGAATCTATAAAGATTATGAAGAAGCAGTAGATAAGATGGTCAAAGTAAAAGATACATTTACACCTAAATCAAAAAATGTTGCGGTATATAAGCAATTGAATGAAGAAGTATATCAAGTAATGACGAATTATACGGATGAAATTTTAAAAAAAACACAAAAAGTATTGCATCCGGAAAATGAATCCTTTTAAGATCAATCAAATAGTTACTATAAAAGAAGTGATTCTATTTAAGAATCACTTCTTTTTTTATCAATGGACAAATTGCTTTAAATTTTTTTATTTAAGTAAATTTGCTAGAGATTATTTGAATGAAACTGTATAATAGAAAAAATATTTAAGAAGGAGCGAGGATAGTGGAGAAAACGGATTTAAAGAAATTGATTGATACTGCAGCAGGTAGAAAGCCAGCAGATTTGGTATTGAAAAATGCACAGGTGATCGATGTGTATCAAGCGGAGATCATCAAAGGAGACATAGCCATTGTAAATGGTAAAATCGCTGGTATAGGAGACGGGTATCAGGGGAAAGAATCAATCGATTTAAAAGGAAAATTCGTGGCTCCGGGATTTATTGATCCTCATATACATGTAGAATCTTCTTACGTCACTCCGGAAGAATTTGGGCGATTATTGATGCCCCACGGAACAACGACAGTATTGGCCGACCCGCATGAGATCGTTAATGTATTAGGGTTAACGGGTTTAGATTATATGATTACTGCAGCGAAAGAAACACCGCTGGATATTCGCTATATGATGCCTTCTTGTGTACCGGCAACAGACATGGAAAATGCCGGTGCAGTAGTAGAAGCTGCCGATATGGTTTCAGCGTTTGAAAAAAATCAAGTCGATGGCTTGGCTGAATTTATGAATTATCCAGGAGTCATTCAAGCACAGGACTCTATTTTAGATAAGTTATTAGCAGCGAAAGACCGCGGATTACGAATCGATGGTCATTCGCCAATGGTTTTTGAAAAAGAATTGAATGCATATGTAGCTGCAGGCGTGGCTAACGATCATGAATGTTCGACCGTCCAAGAATTGAAAGATCGGATTGCTCGCGGAATGTATGTCTTTTTAAGAGAAGGATCGGTTACTCAAAATTTACGTGAACTGTTAAAAGGCGTGACGGAAAATAATTACCAACGGTGTGTTTTATCTGCCGATGACTTACAGGCCAAATCGATTTTAGAAATCGGACATTTAGATAATAGTATCCGAATTTGTGTTGAAGAAGGTCTTTCACCTATTCGGGCGATTCAAATGGCCACAATCAATGCAGCCCAATGTTGTCAGTTAAATGATCGCGGAGCGATTGCGCCTGGATTGCGTGCGGACTTGGTCATTTTTTCTGATCTTGATAATATCGAAATTGAAGAAACCTATATTTCAGGCAAACAAGTGGCTAAAGCAGGAAAATCACTTGTACCAGTTCATCGTGTTTCTACTGCGAATGTTCAATCAAGTGTACATATCGATAAGTTTATCCCTGCTCAGTTAGCATTAGAACTGACAAGCGACAAGGCGCGTGCAATCGAGGTTATTCCACAAGAAGCATTGACTAATGAAGCCATTGTTTTGGTTCAACGAGATGAAAAAAATCAATTTGTATTTGATCCTAAACAAGACCTAACAAAAATCGCAGTGATCGAACGCCACCATAATACAGGCAATGTATTTGTCGGTTTATTGAAAGACTATGGATTAAAAGATGGAGCAATCGGGTTGTCAATCGCTCATGACTCACATAATTTAATCGTGACGGGAACGAATGATACTGGTATAACCGCAGCAGTCAAGGCGTTAAAAGAGCAAGACGGCGGTGTCGTGATCATTCAGTCAGGGAAAGTTGTCGGACGAATGGCATTACCAATTGCCGGACTGATGAGTGACCTTACTGGAGAAGAAGTTGCTAAACAAGAAGCAGAAATCAATCGTCTAGCGCACCAAGTCTTAGGTGTATCAGAAAAAGTAGATCCTATTATGACACTCGGTTTCATGTCGTTAGCCGTTATTCCCAATTTGAAAATTACAGATATCGGTTTAGTCGATGTTACAAAATTTGAAATCGTTCCAGTATCAGTGGAAGAATAAGTAAAAAGCCTTCAGCCAAATTTTTGGCTGAAGGTTTTTTAATTTAAAGCTTTTCAAGAGTGAAGAACTTTTGTGTGTTGTTCTGCCTCATATTGAAAGTTTGTCGTGTCGTATTTGAAATTGTACTTATTGCCTAAAAAATATTTGGCGATGTGTAAGGTACGATCACTGGTACGTTCAAGATTAGAACTAATATCGATCAATAGTACGCCATCTGATGCACGACCTTCACCTTTAGTCATTAAAGTAATATATTTTTTTCGCAGAAGTTCGACTAATTGATTGATAGATTCTTCACGATCTAACATTTTCTGTGCTAAGTGAATATCGTCATTTTCTAAAATGCTTAATGCATCATGGATATTTTTTTGGACTTTTGCAAAGAGTGTTTCTAGATCTTCATCTTGTAACAATAAACTTGTTCGAATAGGAATCTTTTTGGCTTTTCGATCTTTGACCCGTTGTTTTTCTTCTAGAGCAATCGATTCTTCAATATAGCGAATGATATTCATCGAATGATCACCGATACGTTCAAAATCTTTGGTAAATTCAAGCAGCATCGCTTGTTCTTGGCTTTCTAAGGGTGTTAATTCTGCTGCTGAAATTTTGACAAGGTAATCTGTCAATTCGATGTCACATTGATTGATAGCTTCTTCGTATTGAAAAACATCATCTCGCCATTCATCTTTAGTGTCATTATAGTAAAGATGCGCAGATTTTACCGAAGAAAGTGCATAGTTGCCCATTTGGATCAGTTCGCTTTTGGCTTGTTCGATCGCCATGACAGAAGAAGCATAGATGATAGGTTCACTCAAGGTAACAGAGCGGATATTCAGATTTTTTTCACTGCCCGGAACAATTCGCTTAACGATTTGTTCGATTTGCGGAATAAACCAAAATTGGAGAGCTAAATTTGAAACATTGAACAATCCATGAGCAAAAGCAATTTGCATCGCAGGGTTTAAACCAAATGATTTCGTAAATAGAAGGACTAGTTGAGTAAAGGGACTTAATAGTAAAGTAAAAATAATTGCACCAATCAAATTAAAAATCACGTGAGAAGCAGCTGTTCGTTTAGCAGAAACACTTGCGCCCAGACAAGCGATGACTGCTGTAATGGTGGTACCGATATTATCGCCAAATAGAATCGGGAGAGCCGCTGTCAGCGTGACACTTCCTTGCATATAGAGCTGTTGTAAAATACCAATCGTAGCACTAGAACTTTGAACGACCATTGTAAGTAAAGTACCAATTCCAACGCCTAAAATCGGCTGATGTGAAACACTGATCATGAGTTGGTTGAATTGTGGAAGATCTTTTAGGGGATCCATTGCGCTTCCCATTAATTTTAGTCCATAAAAAAGTGCGCCAAAGCCAAATAAAATTTGTCCGATAGAATGTAGTGTAGGGCGTTTGGCAAAAAAAAGTAAGATAGCACCAAGGCCAATAATCGGTAAGGCATAGGCACTTAAATTAAATCCAATAATAAATGCGGTCACCGTGGTACCGACATTTGCGCCCATAATTACACCGATAGCTTGACGTAAAGTCATAAATCCAGCGCTTACTAATCCTACCGCTAAGACGGTTGTTCCGGAGCTGCTTTGAATCAATCCAGTGACAACGATTCCAGCAACCACTGCTCGGAAAGGAGTAGACGTAAAGCGATTTAAAATTTCTTTTAAACGATTACCTGCTGCTTTTTGTAAGCCATCCCCAAGATATTTGATTCCAAAAAGAAAAATTCCTAGCCCACCTAAAAAGGTAAAGAGCATTTCTTGATAAGACATGATGAATCCTCCGCTAATTTTTTTACGTGCTACTATCAAAATAATTGATAAGACAGTAAAAAGGAAGAACTTTTGAAACAAAAATAACTATTTTTATTTAATTTGAATAATTTATTTGAATTATTGTATGAATTTGAAATAGTCTTCTTTTGTATTTTATTTACTTTTCAGCTAGTCTAAGAATAGAGGATAAATGACAGAGGAGATGTTGTGATGCTTTATGGCAAGGAAAATAAACGAGAAGCTACGTATCTAGAACCAATTTTTGGATCAAAAAATGAAGATGAAGTTTTACCTTCATATCATTTGGCCAATCAATCAGTAGAACCCAGAATCGCGTATCAAATGATCAAAGATGATTTATTAGATGAAGGAAATTCACGACTGAATTTAGCGACTTTTTGTCAAACGTACATGGAGCCAGAAGCAATCGCTCTAATGAGTGAAACACTTGAAAAAAATATGATCGATAAATCGGAATACCCACGAACTGCTGAGTTAGAAAATAGATGTGTCAATATGATTGCTGATCTTTGGCATGCTAAGGAATCAGAGAAATATATCGGTACTTCGACGATCGGATCTTCTGAAGCTTGCATGCTTGGAGGCATGGCAATGAAGTTTGCTTGGCGTAAACGAGCAGAAAAATTGGGTGTTGATACTCAGGCTAAAAAGCCGAATCTGATTATTTCTTCTGGTTATCAAGTCTGTTGGGAAAAATTTTGTGTTTATTGGGATGTGGAATTAAGAGAAATTCCAATGACTGAAGATCATTTATCTTTAGATGCAGAAAAAGCAATCGAAGCTATCGATGAGTATACGATCGGAATCGTGGGGATACTGGGGATCACGTATACGGGCCAATACGATGATATTAAATATTTAGATCAGTTAGTGGAAAATTACAACCAGCAGACAGAACATAAAGTACCAATCCATGTCGATGCTGCTTCTGGTGGTTTATATGATCCCTTTGTTGAACCTGAATTAGTATGGGATTTTCAATTGAAGAATGTTATTTCAATCAATACGTCCGGTCATAAATATGGATTGGTGTATCCTGGTGTAGGTTGGGTCGTTTGGCGTGATGAAAAATACTTGCCGAAAGAATTAGTCTTCAACGTCAGCTATTTAGGTGGAGAAATGCCAACAATGGCCATTAATTTTTCTCATAGTGCGTCACAAATGATTGGACAATATTATAATTTTGTTCGTTTCGGATTTGAAGGGTATCAAAGCATCCATCAACGAACGCACGATGTCGCTATCTATCTAGCTAAAGAAATTGAAGCATCTCAGCATTTTGAGCTGATTAATGATGGGACTCAGTTACCATTAGTTTGTTATAAACTGAAAAATGAAAATCAGAAGTGGACATTGTATGACCTTTCAGATCGCTTGTTAATGAAAGGCTGGCAAGTTCCATCATACCCATTGCCTAAAAATTTAGACAAGCAAGTGATTCAGCGAATTGTTGTCCGTAGTGATTTTGGAATGAATATGGCTCATGATTTTATTGAAGATTTGACAGCCGCGATCAAAGAATTAGAAAATAGTCATTTAGTCTTTCATGAAGAAACAGAAATCAAAAATTATGGCTTTACTCATTGATCAAAAAATGAGTAGCCATAGTTCATTTTTTTAGAGGATGATAGTAAATAATAACAAGCCGATTTTATTTTTATTCTAAAAAATTTGAAAAATTTTTAAGTCCTTCCTATGAAGGACTTATTTTTTTATGTTTTAATTATATGTATAGTCTAAATATTCAGTCTATTTTTGCAATTTAATTTTGAAAAAGTTGCTATTTTAAGTAAAGGGCTTACATTGTATAGTTTTATATGTAAGCGGGAGGTAGTTATGAGACAAGAAAAAATTGTTGAATACTTATATGCAAAGAAGCAAGCAATTGCTCCAAAGGCATTAGCCGCTGAGTTTCAGATATCAGAGCGAACACTTGCTAATGATATTAAATGGTTAAAAGAAATTGGGCCTATGAATGGTTTTACAATTGAAAGAATCCGTTCCAAAGGGCACCAATTGATTGTTTCAGATCAAACAAAATTTAGTACGTACTTGACTCAGGTATTGAAAGAAGAGTACGTCGATCATTCGAATCCACAAGAGCGAGTGAAGAATATCGAACTTTTATTATTACTTCATGAGAAATATATCACAATGCAGCAGATTGCTGAATGGCTGGATGTGAGCCTTTCGACGGTTAAATTGGATATGAAACAAGTGGAACAATTTTGTAAGAAATATGAACTGGATCTGCATAGCAAGGCTCATTATGGATTAAAAATTATTGGAACAGAAAGTAAAAAAAGACGTGCGATCCTCTATCTAATTCGTCATACACTGCATACACCGGTATTGACTGAGAAATACAAAGAATTCAACTTTGTTTTTGATGAAGACGCATTAAGAAATTTTCTGCAAGATCAGTTATGGAAAAATCAAATGAAGATCAGTGACATCGTTTTTGAGAATATTGTTCAACATATTCGTTTATTGAGTTTTAGGATCATGCAGAACAATACAATCAATCAAGAAGAAGAGGTGACAATCAATATCAACTATGATGCTCTAACGGAGCAAGTAGTCGCCTATTTAGAAAATCATTATGAACTGGTTTTTTCTTCAGCTGAAAAAAATTATTTAGAAGAACAATTACATGGAAAATTAACGGTACTAAATGATCCGGTAAGCAATAATCAGTTGAAACAAGCTATCGATAAAGCGATGGAACATGTCGATCGTAAATACCATACTCATTTTCAAAAAGATCAGGACTTAGCAAATGCCTTATTGATGCACGTTGCACCGTTATTACAACGCTTATATACCGGACATCAATTAGAAAATCCGCTGATCGAGGATATTTACACGCAATATGCCAATGTTTTTAATGTTTCGATGGTTTTTATCAATCAATTGAATAAAGACCTTGATGTCGAAATAAGTAAAGATGAGATCGGATATGTCGCGATTTATTTTGCAGCAAGTTTAGAAAAGCAATCGAATCAAATGATTGATGACTACAAGAAAATAGCTGTTATCTGTTCGACAGGCGGAGGGACTTCATATCTGTTAAAAGTTAATTTGGAACGATTATTCAGCAATGCAAAAGTTGAAACATTTGCATTGAATGAGATCAACCAAGTCGACGATGAATTTGATTTGATGATCTCTACGGTTCCGCTGAAGGAAGAACAATTCGATATCCCAGTGATTTATACAAAAACAATTTTGAATCAAGCAGAGATGACCAAAATCGAAAAAGATTTACATCTGCTACGTGAATCTCAAAATAAAGCGTTAGATGTCCATCAATTTATGCTTAGTCTATTTAATCCAGCTTGTTTCCATATTATTGATCAAGCAAATGATTATTTAAAACTTTTAGCAGAAGAAGCTGATCGGATGGAACAAAATGGATGGGCTGAACCGGGTTTCAAAGAAAGCGTCTTGGTTCGAGAAAACATGATCGATACAATTTATCAACAAGGTGTTGCTGGACCTCACCCGATGGAGCAAGTTGCCATCAATGAAACGATCGATGTAGTGATTTTGAATAAGCCGTTAAACTATAACAATAAAGAAGTGAAGATCATTTTTTTGATCAATATTCAAAAAGATCATTTAAATCTCCATAAAGAAATTAGTCGTTTAATGATCAAAATGATGGATGATCCATCGCTAGATAATCAATTAGCAAAAATTACAAATTTTGAAGAATTTCTAGCTTATATGAAAAGCTTGATGAAAGAGGGATAATTAGTATGAATAATCAAGAAATGGATATTTTTAAAATCATCTCAGCCGCAGGAGATTCTCGCGGCTCAGCATTTGAAGCATTACGCTTAGCAAGAAAAGGAAAATTCACAGAAGCAGAAGCAAAAATGCAAGAAGCCAAAGAAAAGAGTATCGATGCTCATGACGTGCAAACCAAATTGATCACTAGTGAGATCAATGGTGATAAAACTGAAACAAGTTTACTGATGGTCCATGCGCAAGATCACTTAATGACAAGCATCTTGGCACGAGATTTGATCGAAGAAATGATTGGCATGTTAAAGGAACAAAGTGAAGAAGCCGCTTTACAATAAGATAAAAAAATTTTAGGAGGAAGTAAAAATGAAAACGTTATTAGTCTGTGCAGGTGGTTTCTCAACAACTATGATGATGGAATCAATGAAGAAAGTAGTAAAAGAATCAAAGAGTTTAGATGAAAATGACTACCCAATGGAAGCCATCGGAGTCGATAAACTAGATCGATACATCAATGATTACGATGTAATTTTAGTAGGGCCGCAATTAAGCCATAAATATGATTTTATTAAAGAAGAAGCAGATAAATTAAACAAACCGACTGTGCTTTTAACCTCAGATATCTATGGGTCAATGGATGGCGCGACAGTAATGAAACAAGCGTTGGTAGCTTATCGTAAAAATTTAGCTCACCAAGGCTAAGAGAAAAGGAGGAGTTATAATGGAAAATCCACAAAAGCAAAGTACTTTTGATAAAGTCGAAGGATTTATTCGTAAAACATTGGTTCCGGTTGCAAATAAAGTCGATAGCAATCCCTACTTGACCTCAATCAAAAAAGGGATGGTCGTAATGACACCAGTCTTATTATTAGGTTCGGTTGCAGCTATCTTCCCTTCGATTCCTGAATTTATTAAAACACAAGGTGTTGCTAATTGGTTTGAGACGTACGGGTATATTTTTAGTATTATTTCTAAAGTTTCATTAGGTCTTGTTGGATTGTATGCGGTGTTGGCAATTTCATATTTCTTAAGTGAGCATTATAAATTGTATACTGTCGGTTCGATGATGCTTTCAGCGATCGCTTTCTTAATCGTATCGATGGATGTTGATGAGAACGGCAACATTATCGCCTCATATTTAGATTCAAAAGGGTTGTTCACTGCCATATTTATAGCCATTATTTCTGTAAAAATTTATCAGTTCTTTACGAAACATAAGTTAGTTATTAAGATGCCAGAAGGTGTACCGGATTTTGTTTCTAGTTCGTTTGAATTAATTACACCAACCGCAGCTATTGGAGTATTGTTTATCGTTATTCGTGCAGTAACAGATAGCCTATCCGGCGGTGTCCTATTGCCACAAGTTATTATGGATGTTTTAGCTCCAGCTATTGGTGGTCTAGATTCATTATGGGTGATTTACTTTGTTTTAGTTTTACGTTTAGTGTTCTGGTTCTTTGGAATCCACTCAGCAGTACTATCACCGATTCTTTCACCAATTGCTGTGCAATACTTATCAGAAAATATTGCCGCACATGAAGCAGGTCAACCATTGCAACATGTGATTACAGGGGGAACATTATCAGCATTTGCTAACTTCACAGGTTCAGGGGTAACGATTGGTTTAGTTTTAGCCATGTTGATCAGCAGATCCTCACGTTACCGAAAAGTTGGTGCGGTCGGACTGTTACCATCACTTTTTGGAATCAATGAGCCGATCCTCTTTGGGGTGCCGATCATTTTGAACCCAGTTTTAATGATTCCCTTCATTTTTGGTGGCGCTTTTGTTGGAATGATTCCAATGATTTGTATGAAATTAGGTTTCCTGAATTATCCAATTTTTGATCCGCCATATGTGCCTGTATTTATGGAAGGATTCTTAACGGGATTTGACTGGCGCGCGATTATTATTCAAATCGTACAGGTCGGCTTGTCATTTGGATTATACTTGCCATTCTTCAAAGTTTTAGAAAAACAAGAATTAGAACGTGAAGCATTAAAAGAAGCGGAAGACGCACATTCTGTCATTTCAGATGACGACGAACAATATTTAGCAGATATTGATTTCTAGCCAAAAAAAGGGACAGTCTTGACTGTCCCTTTTATGTTTAAAATAAATATTTCGATAGAAGTGTTAGTAAGAGAAGAGGTAAAAAAATGCACTTAGACAAACTGCGAGAACAATTAGTAAGACTAGGCTTGGATGGGCTATTGATCACTGATAAAATCAATCGTCGCTATCTTTGTGGTTTTACCGGATCTAATGGTCTTTTACTAGTTACGTTAGATCAATTATATCTATTTGTGGATGGACGATATACTCAGCAAGCGCGACAACAGACTAGCGGTGTAAAAATCTGTGAAATTCCAGTTGGCGAAAGAATCGAACAGGTTCTTTCTTCTTACATCAATGGAAAAACGATGGGTTTTGAGGAAAAGACGATTTCTTATCAAACGTTTAAGCAATATCAACAAGTCTTCACTCAAGAAAATGGACAATTAATTGCTACGCAAAATTTAGTTGAACAGCTTCGTATGGTCAAATCACCAAAAGAAATCACAGCTATCAAACGAGCAGCAACGATTGCGGATCAAACATTGGAAACTATTCTGCCACTTATTCGTGTGGGAATGACTGAATTAGAAGTAGCCAATGAAATTGATTATCAAAGTAAAAAATTAGGCAGTGAAGGTCCAGCTTTTGAAACAATTGTTGCCTCAGGTGTACGCACTGCTTTGCCTCATGCACATGCGAGCCAGAAAAAAATTCAAGCCAATGAATTGATCATGATCGATTTTGGAGCGATTTATCAAGGCTATTATTCAGATATTACGCGAACTTTTGCTTTCGGAACAGTCGCTGACCAAATCAAAAAAACGTACCAACAAGTTTTGACTGCTCAAAAACAAGCCATTCAAGCAGTTAGTTTTGAAAAAAGTTTAGGCGATATCGATCAATATACACGAAAACAATTAGAGAAAGATCATCTAGCAAAATATTTTAGCCACAACTTAGGACATGGAATCGGACTTTCTTGCCATGAGTATCCTTCTTTGATGCCGAATGAAGCAATAAAAATACAAAAAAATATGACGTTTACGATTGAACCAGGAGTTTATTTAGCAGAAGCCGATTTTGGCATTCGTATTGAAGATGACATCGTAGTGACTGAGGATGGTCGTGCCGAAATCATGACTAAGTTTACAAAGGAGTGGATGACAATTGACTGCAACAGATAACTTATTGATACAATTATCTAATTTAGACGCATTACCGGGACAAGAAGAACAAGTACAAAAAGCATTAAAAGAAACAATCGCAGCCCCGGTAGAAAAGGATGCCTTTGGCAATCTGTATTTTGGTGATTTAAAAACTGCCAAGAAAAAAATTGCTTTATATGCTCATATGGATGAAGTTGGATTTTTTGTTCATCGAATCACTGAAGATGGTTTCGTTTATTTCTATCCTATTGGTGGTTGGTGGGGACATGTGATTTTAGGTCAACAGGTACGCGCGACTTGTCGGAAAAATGGACAAATCTTGGAAGGCATCGTCGGTACGTTACCAAAAAGTAGTCATAAAATGTCTGAGGTAGTACCCATCAATGAAATGTATATCGATTTCGGCGTCCATTCAAAAAAAGAACTAACAGACGCAGGACTTCAAATCGGAGATATGATCTTACCCAATACAGAAGCCAAAAAAAGTTTCAATGGCAAAAAAATCATAGGAAAGGCTCTTGATGATCGTGTTGCTTGTACGGTGATGGCACAAGTAAAAAATCGCTTGGACACAGAAAACATCGAAGTACTAGGTATTGGAACGGTTCAGGAAGAGGCGGGAACTCGGGGTTCCAAAGTAGCAGCCGTGAGAGCAGATGCGGATATCAACATTGTTATCGATGTGGCTAATGGTAAAGATACACCTAAGGCCGCTGAATATCAAAACCGAATTCAAGGTAAGGGACCTGGCTTAGTACTAGCAGATAAAACAGCTTTAGGAAATATAAAATTATTAGACTACTGTAAAAATATAGCCGAAGAAAATCAAATTAAGTGGCAATATGACTTGCTCGGCGGTGGTGGAACAGATGCGGGCTCTGTCCAATTGTTTGCGGGAAAACCGACACTCGTTTTTTGTGTGCCGACACGCTATTGTCATTCATGGAATTCTATCGTAGAAATATCGGACGTAGAAGCAACGATCGATTTATTAGTCGCTGTCATCCAATCATTAGATAAAGGAGGGATCGATCTTGAGCAATTTTAAGGAACAACGTTCACGCTATGGGACGTATTCAACGCAATGGGATTATGTTCAAGATCGATTTGGTGAAAAAGATTTATTGCCCTTTTCAATTTCCGATACGGATTTCATGATTCCTGATGGAACGATCGATGTCTTGAGTCAAGCAGTTGAAAGAGGATTTTTTGGTTATACACGGTGGAACCATTTGGATTACAAACAAAGTATCAGTGACTGGTTTCAACAAGAGTTTGATTGTGAGATTGTTCCTGAATGGTGTGTGTATTCACCGAGTGTCATCTATAGTTTATCTGTTTGTATCCAGTTGCTGAGTCAAGAAGGGGATAAAATCCTAACCTTTACACCCTGTTATGATGCTTTTTTTCATTGTATTGGAGGAAATAAGAGAGAACTTCTGCCTTTTTCACTCACTAATCAAGAGGAATACTTTACGATTGATTTTGAAGCCTTAGAAAAAGTTGTAAGATTAGAAAAGCCGACAATATTATTATTATGTAACCCACATAATCCAACGGGACGTGTCTTTACAAAAAATGAATTAAATCAAATAATTGACTTGTGTAATCAATATGATATTGCAATTATTAGTGACGAAATCCATATGGATGTCAGAAGGCCTGGACAAAAACATTTGCCGATTTTATCATTTCTAGAGGATTTAGCAGTTCCAACAGTGTTACTGTCCTCAGCATCTAAAACGTTTAATTCTCCAGGATTAGGCGGTTCGTATGGTATTTTCTCTGATGAGAATTTACGTGAACGATTTCTAGCGATTTTAAAAGGTCGAGATGGTTTGTCATCTATTCCTTATCCGGCATTGTTGGCAACGATCGATTGTTACCGAAATCAAAAAAGCTGGTTAGAAGAATTAAATCAAACAATTGATGATAATTTTGTCATGCTGAAAGAAATCATCGCGTCTGATTCTCGGATTCAATTTAAGCTTCCAGAAGCAACGTATCTAGGTTGGATCAATATAGAACAGCTGCCATATTCTATGGAAGAAGTACAGGCGGTGCTGATTCAACAAGAAAAAGTTGCCATCATGAAAGGCGAAACATATGGAGTCGAAGGGAAAAGCTATTTACGATTTAATCTAGGGGCACCAAAAGAGAAAATCATAGATGGGGCTCAGAGATTAATGGGAGCGATTCAGTATTTGGATAGACAATAAAAAGCAGCGAAGAGGTCAATCAAATGACCTACTTCTCTGCTTTTTCATTCCATTTTTTCGGACTCCAAATGTTTCCTTCTAAAGCGATTTGAAGACTTTCATTATCGTCTTCTAATTGTTCGATATATTTGACCGCTTCTTCAATAATAGATTGATTGTTATCATCTGAAATTTTGGCTAATTGTTCTGCTAACCATATATTTCTCATCAGTTTCACCTCATCATGAGTGTAGCATAGAAGTTCGTCGGCTCAGCAATACGATGCTTGAGAAACTTTGTACAATTTTATAAGCAGATTTTTCGCCTTAAAAATTTACTAGTAGTATACTTGATTTAGCAAGAAGTTTTGCTTATTTTATCCAACAGGAGGATTTATTATGGCGAATAAAGATGAATTAAAAGGTAAAGTAAACGAAGCAAAAGGGAAAGCAACCGATGATAATTCAACAGAATTAAAAGGCAAGATTCAACAAGGCTTTGGAAAAGCAAAAGATAAGGCTCAAGACGCTGCAGATGATGTTGCTGGTAAATTCAATAAAAAAATCGACAAAGAAAAAGAAGATTAATTAGTAAGCCTGCTTAGTGCAGGCTTTTTTGTTTTTTAGACTTTTTATTAAAGAATAGTTTTTTAATAGTGAAAGCAAAAAGATCTTTTACTATAATAAAAGAAACAAACCTTAGGAGTGGGTATATGCGGATTTTAATAGTGGGCGGAAAAGGGACAATCGGTCAAGCTATCGTAGCAAAATTAGCAAAAAAGCATGAGCTTATTATTGCTGGTAGAACAAGCGGCGATGTTCAAGTAGATTTAACAAATATAGAAAGTATTGAAACGATGTTTAAAAAAGTAGGGCATGTAGATGCAATCATCAATGCTTCTGGTGCAGCTAAGTTTCAAACGATCGAAGCCATGACACCCGCCGATAATCTGGTGGCTGTTCAAAGTAAATTATTAGGTCAAATCAATTTAGCATTGATCGGTCAGCATTACTTACTTCGTGACGGGAGTATCACATTGACTACTGGAATCATGAAAGATGATCCAATTCCTGGTGGTGCTTCTGCAGCGATGGCTAATGGTGGTGTGGCAGCTTTTGTAAAATCAGCAGCGATCGATTTTACCCAAGGAATTCGGATCAACTGTGTTAGCCCAAATGTTTTAGAAGAATCTTACGAAGCGTATCAAGAGTCGTTTAAAGGATTTATTCCGGTTCCAGCAGAAAAAGTAGCTATGGCTTACGTTAAAAGTGTCGAAGGAAGGCAAACAGGACAAGAATATCAGGTCTATTAATAACAAAAAACGGAAACGGTTATTTAACTGTTTCCGTTTTTTGATGAGCTTTTATATATGCTTTAGCTTCTTTATTAATGGTTTTTAAATCGCAGCCTTGTTGTTTTGCCGCAAAAACACAGCCACAATAACACTGGCGATAAACATCATATTCTTTACACATTTCAATGGAACGTTGGTAGCCGGAATTTTTTTTAAAATCACTGGGTAAATAATGAGTATCATAAATTTTTTGGATATCCATTCCGATTTGATTGATTAATTGGCTGTTCTTTTTTGGCGAGATCGTTAAGGCACTGCCAAAATAATCATAGCCGCGCTCAAGGGCTTCTTTAGCGGCTAAATCTAAACGCATATTGAAGCAGGCAGTACAACGTTTACCGCCTTCCGGTTCTTCCGTCAACTTATTTTGTTGCATAAGTTGAATAAATTCATTGGGTTTGTAGGCATCCACAATCAAATCGACATGATTGTCGGTCGCGGAATTAAAGTCATTGATAAATTTTTCTTGAGCTAAAACCCGTCTTTGATATTCATTTTCAGGATGGATATTTGAATTTGAGAAAAAGATGGTAACATCAGCATATTGGGTTAAAAATTCTAATGTATAGGTACTGCAAGGTGCGCAACAAGAGTGAATCAATATTCTTGGCCGAACATCTGCCTTTTCCCAGGATTGAATCATTTTATGTAGCACACGATCATAATTTATTTTCTGATTGCTCATTTTTTCAACGATTTCCGTTGCATCAATTGTCTTCATCTAATCACCTGAAATTAGTATAAGTGAAAGAGTGCTAGAAGAAAAGCTTTAATGGTAATAGTTCAGCCATAAGCACATGAAATTTAGCTGTTTAGACCATAAGAAAAGTTTTAAATCTTAGATAATCGCTTTTTAGTATATACTTTATGGTATATACTGTTAAAAAGAAGTTTCTATAGCTAAATCATTTAAGAATTAGTATAGTAAAGTTGAAAATATTCGGAGATTATCAAATCCCAATAAGGAGAAATTATGGAAGAAAAGAAAACGACCAAGGCAAAATTTGATTATGTTTCTGCTGAAATTGAGAAGCGGATACATGACGGAATTTATGTTAGCTCACAAAAATTGCCTTCAGAGTATGATTTAGCTAAAGAATTTGACTGTAGTCGCTTAACCATCCGTAAAGCAATTGATGATCTAATAGGTAAGAATATCTTAGTGAAGCAGCGAGGAAAAGGGAGTTATGTGATGTCGCAGCCCAAAATCCAAAGTGGTCGTTCTGGATTGCAAGGGTTTACAGAGGCGGCGAAGGCATACGGAAAGACTAGTAAAACAGAAGTAATCTCTTTTGAAAAAATAGCAGAACCAACAGAAGAAATCTTGACTGCTCTTCAGTTAGAGAGTAACCAACCAGTTTATGAACTTGTACGTCGACGTCTTTTAGACGAAGATCCAATGACGGTTGAAAAAATTTATCTATCTGAATATTATATTCGCGGATTAGTCAAAGAAGATTTTAATGGTTCACTATTTAAATTACTCGAGAAAAAAACGACAATTGCTTACTCACATCAGGAAGTAGAGGCTATTTTAGTGACGCCAGAGCTATCTAAACTGTTAGATGTTTCGATGGGAAATCCATTATTACAAGTTCATTCGCTGACGTATTCATTGGACGCGACTCCGATTTCTTATGATATTTCTCATTACCGTTCCGACCGATATGTCTTCAAGACGACTCTGACAAGATATGGTCAATAAAAATAATGGATTGGATTAAATGAAATAGAGATAATTTTTCAAAAAGGAGTTTTTTCTTATGACAATTGATTTTAAAAAAGTAATCGAAGAAAATAAGGAACAATTTTATCAGGATCTTGATCGCGTCCTACAAATTCCTAGTGTCAAAGGTGAGCCGGCTCCAAATGCTCCTTTTGGTGAAGAACCAAAAGCTGTCTTGGAAGAAGTCATGATGTTAGCTAAATCTTATGGATTTAAAACAGCTATTGTAAATGATGCAGTGGGCTATGCATAATTAGGTGAAGGTGAAGAGTACATTGGGGTCGTAGGACACCTAGATGTAGTTCCAGCAGGTGACGGATGGTCGTTCCCGCCGTTTAAGTTAAGTAAAAAAGAGGGTCGTTTTTATGGTAGAGGCATTTTAGATAATAAAGGGCCGATCATGGCCTGTTTATTTGGATTAAAATTATTGAAAGATAATAATGCTCAGTTTAATAAACCTATTCGGATCATCTTTGGAACGGATGAAGAAAACGGTAGTTCGGATATTCCATTGTATTTAAGCGAAGAAAAACCGCCTATATTTGGCTTCACTCCTGACTGTAAATACCCTGTTGTATACGGTGAACGGGGCATCGTGAACTATGAGTTGATTACAACATTTGAGGATGGCGAATTAGCAAAAATGGGGGATTTCATAGGTGATCAAGCAAGAGATCACGTGCCTGATGACTTAGCTCTAGAAATAGCTGGTCATACGGTTACTGTCCAAGGTAAGCGTGCTCCATCGAATGCACCGGAACTTGGAAAAAATGCAATTACTTTATTGGCTCAAGAAATAAATGATCAAAAAATAACTATGGGAAGATTAGCTGATTATTTTATTTGGATCATAAAAAGTTTAGCTGAAAAGCACAATGGTGAAGGATTAGGAATTGATTTTTTTGATCAAGACAGTGGAAAATTGATGTTGACACCTTATCAATTGAAAAAAGAAGAGAACAAGTTAATTCTTTCAATCGCAGTTCGGTACCCTGTTTCGGTGACTGAAGAAGAAGTAACTGAAAATCTAACTAAACAATTGCCATTGAATACAAAATTGACGGTTGTCCGCCGAATCAAGAGCACTCATTTTCCTAAAGAAAATAAAAATATCCAAAAACTCTCGAAAGTTTATGAAGAAGCAACTGGATTAGATGGTACACCTGTAACCACAACAGGAGCGACTTATGCCCGTTTTGTTCCAAATATTGTCGCTTTTGGCCCCTCATTCCCTGGACAAAAAGGAATTGCCCATAATCAAGATGAATACATGGATGAGACCGATCTGCTAATGAATATGGAAATTTATATGCGAGGAATGTTGGCAATAACTGAAGAGTAATTTTAAAAGGTTTAGCAGATAATGCTAAACCTTTTTTTGAATTTTCAAAAAAATCAGATAAGAAAACGCTTAAAAAACGAAAAAAATTCAAATTCAGTATATACAAAACAGTATATACTATTTATAATAAGTTCATATTTTAAATGGAAACGTTCACGAAAGGAGTATGACGATGGCTTGGGGAGCAATTGCCACATGGCGTATGGCACATGATGGTGTCGTTGAAGCATTACAGCTATTAGAGGACAAACAAAAAGCTGGAGATGCAGTAGAGGTATTAATAAAGAATGTTGAAGATTATCCGTATTACAAATCAGTTGGGTTTGGAGGATTGCCAAATGCTGAAGGAATTTTAGAGATGGATGCAGCTTTTATGCATGGAGACACATTTGAAATCGGAGCAGTTGCAGGTATTACAGATGTGAAAAACCCTATTTCTGTCGCTAAAAAACTCAGTAAAGACAAATTCAATAGTTTTCGTGTCGGTGAGGTGGCAACAAAATATTCAATGCTGGAAGGTTTTGAACGAAAAAGCATGTTGACACCGCGAGCCCATAAAATTTGGGAAAAACGCTTGAAAGAAATTCACGAGCATAATTTAAATCCTTACGATGGACACGATACGGTCGGAGCTATCACGTTGGATCAAATGGGCACGATGACAGCTGGAACTTCTAGTTCAGGATTATTCATGAAAAAACCAGGACGTGTGGGGGATTCACCATTATCAGGTTCAGGTTTTTATGTAGATAGTGAAATCGGTGGTGCAGCTGCTACTGGACTAGGTGAAGATTTAATGAAAGGCTGTCTCTCTTATGAAATCGTACGCTTGATGGGAGAAGGCTTGAAACCTCAAGCAGCTTGTGACAAAGCAGTGTATGAATTTCATGATAAATTGACACAACGCTATGGGAAAGCGGGTGCTTTCTCGCTGGTCGCGATGAACAATCAAGGTGAATGGGGCGTGGCTACCAATGTAGAATTTACATTTAGTGTAGGAAATGACCAAGCAGAACCAGCAATATTTATTGCGAACATGGGAGAAAATCATACCACTGATATCCAGCCAATCACACAAGAGTGGCTAGATGCTTATGAAAAACGGATTAAGGCACCAATTGAATAAATAATAGGAGAGTGAATAAAATGAGTAAAAAACAAATTTATCTATTTTGCGATGCGGGGATGTCTACAAGTATTATGGTAAACAAAATGATGGAAGTAGTGACAAAACATAATATGCCGCTCCAAATCACAGCCTTTCCGGTTGCTAGAGCACAAGAAGTTGTAGACAAAGAAAAACCTGTGGCAATTCTATTAGGCCCACAAGTCAAATTTTTATTAGAAAAAACCAAAGAGAAATTCGAAAATATGGCATTACTCGTAGCAGAAAAAGCAAAAGGAAAAGATACTGAAAAATTAGAGACACAAATTTGTTTTTAAGAGGAGATTTTCAATGAATGATGAACAATTGCAAGTAGTCATGGGATTGATCATGAATGCGGGAAATGCAAAAGGTGAAGCTGTGGCAGCTTTGTCGGCAGCAAAAGAAAATAACTTTACAGAAGCGGAAGAACGAATGAAGGCTGCCAATGAGGCTTTAGTAGAAGCTCATAATACGCAGACAAGCCTTCTGACAGCTGAAGCAAGTGGAAATAATTCAGAAGTTACATTATTAATGGTTCACAGCCAAGATCATTTGATGAATGCGATCTCTTATTTAGGGCTGACCCAAGAATTAATTGATGTATATAAACGTTTAGCCGTATTAGAACAATAATAGTTTGTCTGGCGAGGATTTAGGCTCTTTGTCAATAAGGACTGATGTGTTGTGCAAAACCAAATCTGGGTTAGAATGAATCTCATTTTGGCTCAGATTTTTTGATAGAATCGTTCATATAGCATATCGTCCTCTCAGTTGTTTATTTTGTGGTGATTTAATCATACTAGAGAACGATATGTTTTTTAATATCTAAAATGAAAATGGGACTGAAGAATCAATTATGATTCTGTAGTGACCTCAAAAAGTTAGACTTTTTCGGAGTGGAGAAATCCACTCCGTTTTTCTTTGCTTTTCAACAAAATAACTTAAAAAACAAAATTTTTTTCGCATAGATATCCAGTAGCCCTCTTTGTAGAAAAAAGCCTCTAAAAATTGGATAAGTAAGTTGGAGTAAATCATAAAACTGCACCTTCATTTGTAAGTGCTACCAAAAGCCGTTGACAACATGTTTAAACAAATATATATTAAATGTATAGATTAATGTTTTTGACATGAATGATAGAAAGAGGGAGCGTAATGAGAAGCTTATTAGATACAAATTTTGTACCTGAGTGGATATCCATTGTTGATGGAAAAGCTGTTCCACAGATTGACTGGATTGAAAACAAGCGACTTGATATCAGTTATGGGGATCATGAGTTGCAAAAAATGGATGTTTATTTACCAGAAGAAAAAGGGCCGTTTCCCGTTGTGATTCTTGTCCATGGTGGTGGTTTTATGTATTGTGATAAACGGGATTGGCACCTTTATCCTGGGTTCTTTGCACTGAAAGAAGGCTTTGCATTGGTTTCTGTGAATTACCGATTGCTTCCAGGTATTGAGCGAATGGATCCTATCAATGATCTCACGATGGCGTTAGCGTTTATTACTGAACAAGCCGAAAATCTACAACTGGATCCGCGTAATTTGTTTTTGTATGGTACTTCTGCCGGCGGAAATTTAGTCTCACAGGTATCATTAAGGAATGCTGCAGCTGGAAAGCCAGTTTCCGGGGTGGCTGCACTATGTCCATTATTAGATTTTAGCAATGAAATGGCCTATCTTGAGATTTTTGAAGCCATCGCACCTGAATATACGCAACAAAGCCGTGAACTACTGGCAAACTATTTAGGCTTTGACCCTGAAGCTGATGTAGAAAGAACAAAACAGGCGAATATTGATTATGTAATGACTGATAGTGCTCCGCCATTTTATATTCAACACGGTACTATGGATCCTG
>NZ_CP189993.1:1890000-2158083 GCF_050310005.1 Enterococcus sp. 22-H-5-01 | reverse complement strand
ACTATAAAGCCTTTAACTTTGTCGATGGTGAAGGCGTTCGAAATAGTTTATATGTCAGCGGCTGCCCCTTTGCCTGTGAAGGCTGTTTTAATGTTGCAGCTCAAAATTTCCATTATGGAAAACCATTTACTCAAGAATTAGAAGACCAGATCATCGCTGATACTGCTCATGACTATGTTCAAGGGATCACCCTGCTTGGTGGCGAACCCTTCTTGAATACTCAAGTTTGTTTGAAAGTCATCAACCGGATTCGTGCTGAATTTGGCCAAAGTAAAGATATTTGGTCATGGAGCGGCTATACCTTCGAAGAACTTTTACAAGACAGTGAAGATAAACTAGAAATGTTGAGCAAAATCGATATTTTAGTCGATGGCCGCTTTGACATCAGTAAAAAAAATCTAATGCTGCAATTCCGTGGCAGCTCCAATCAACGGATCATCGATGTAAAAAAATCTTTAGCACAAGGGAAAGTCGTTATCTGGGAAAAATTGCACGACTCTGAAAAAGCTTTTGAACAAATCAAAAAGGGCGATCTAATTTGATCGCCCTTCCCACAAAGGTAATACAATATTTTCATACGCAATGGGGTCTAGATTAGTCAGCGTAATACCGACTAAGCGGATCCCTTTTTCGATGCCGCCGATATCTTCCCAGATCAAACTGGCCTGCGAAAATAATTCTTCTTTTTTTGCTATGTAATAAGGCAATGTCACACGTTTTGTCACCGTTGTATAATCCGTATAACGGACCTTTACGACCACTGTTTTTCCGTGTCGCTGTACTCGTTTTAAAGCCTCTTCAACCTTTTCAGCCAATTGCCGCAGCTGACTCAATACTTCATCTTCTGTCGTTAATGGACGGCCGTATGTATGCTCTTTGCCAACTGACTTTCGTTCACGAGTGATGCTGACTGGTGAATCGTGGATTCCTCGAACTTTCCGGTACAAAGAATAACCCATCTTCCCAAACTCTTGAATCAAAAACATTTCACTTTTATCATAAAGATCTGCACCGGTAAAAACACCTAGTTCATTCATCTTCGGAACTGTTTTCTTACCAACACCATGAAATTGTTCAATCGGCAAGCGTTTCAAAAAAGGGACCGCTTCTTCTGGTGAAATCACGGTCATTCCTCGGGGTTTCTGATAGTCGGAAGCTAATTTAGCTAAAAATTTATTGTAACTGACACCCGCTGAACAAGTTAAATGCAGCTCTTGCCAGATATCTTGTTGGATCTTACGGGCGACTTTGATCGCCGAACGAGCGTCGATTTTATTGTTCGTGACATCAAGATATGCTTCATCGATAGACACAGGTTCGATGATATCTGTATAGCGATGAAAAATTTCCCGGACTTGTTGGGAGACGGCACGATATTTTTCATGATCACCTGGTTTAAAAATCGCCTGTGGACATAGTTCATAGGCTTTTTGTGCACTCATCGCTGAATGAATCCCATAAATCCGAGCTTTATAGTTAGCCGTCGTTACTACGCCTTTACCGCCCGTATCCGATGGATGACGTGCAATCACTAAAGGATGCTTAGCTAATTCAGGATCATCTCGTTCTTCGACTGATGCAAAAAAAGCATCCATATCGATATGGATAATTTTTCGCGATGTATCATTTTTTAATGGAAACACTAATTCAGCCAAACAACTCACCTCTTTGTTCTTGCATTCTCCTCTCATTATAAACGAACGTTTGTTCAGATACAAACCTTCTGATAATTAATAATGATTTTTTAATGCTCTTTTTTCCAATAAAAAATAGACAGCTCCCACTGTCTATCGTTCCACTAAATTCACTTTACGGATCATTAATTTATCTTGCGCATGTTGAGACTCTTGTGATTCACCAAAAATCTCCGCATAAATGATTTTGTTGTGTTCACGGCGACGTAGTTGATAAATGATTTTCCCGCTGTCTTCCAACTCTTTCATTAGTTCTGTTACGCCACCAAAACCCGTTTTTTTCGTGATAAAGCCATTTGCTACCATCCGCTCATCTAAAAAGCGTGCAGAGATCACTGAGCCTTTAGCTAATGATGATCTCAAAGCTGTCGCTAATTCTTCCAATTCTTCTGGCACTGGCAATTCTCGTTCAACAGGCTGATATAACGTATCTCGCAGTGTATCTAATTCTTCGACCAACGCTTCATATTGTTCTTTCGTCAACATCACGCCGGCAATTTTTTCCCGGTTAAAAATATAAACACCTGTCTCGGCTTTCCGAGCTTGGGCAAAAACATCCATTGGTGATTTTTTTACTTCAGTGATTGAAGATGTCGGAACATCTAATTTTCGTAACCCCACTTTGCTCTCCCCCTGATTTTCTATAATAACTTTTATTGCGATCCACTCTGCGTGGCCCTATTCATCGCTCTAGTTTTGGCTATTTCTCATGCCAGATTAAAAATTCTTAGGCACGACAAGCACTATCAACGTATTATAGCATAACCTTTCTGGAAGCAAAATCGCAGATCTACTTTTCAGTTTGAAAAGTAGAAAATACGCCACTGACTTCTTGGACCATTACGATCGGCGATTCAAGCTGCAAGCTAACGGCCATCTGCTGACTAGACTGAAAAATCTGCTGTCTAGCTTTTGCCAACTCATCCAATTGACAGTTTACTAGCAAAGCTCTCGCTCGTTTTAGTTCTTTACTCAATAAATAATAATAGTTACTTGGCACCGCTGATTTTCGATATAAATTATAAACGCTTAATGGTAAGCCCTGATGGATACCAATAAATAAATCAAACAGTTTTACAGTAAAAATTTTTTTAGTTAGCTCTGAATCCCATTGAATCGATGGTTCGATGATTTGTAAACCATCGATCGTTGCTTGATACAACGAAGTCTGATGCAATTGATGCAAATGAAAAAAATCAGTACATGCCGAATAATGACAGCGAATATAATCTAAAAAGAAGTATGGAGCAGCTAGTTCTTCCAAACCAAATTTTGTCGCAAATTGATTTAATAGACGTGAATCAGGAAAATAAACCGCCATATTATTAGAGTATTTAACAGAAAAATGATTCTGTTCGATATATGGATACCACTCCGTTTCTGTGTTTGAACAAAAATCACGTAAATAGCGCAATTGGAGATGAATGATCAAGGCTTCCTCTCCTATCAATCCACCTGCTCGTCGATTTGCTGTAAGGTTCAACTTTACTAATTGTTGATTCAATTCTTTGACTTTGGAGTAATTGACATCCTTGTTTCCACGATTCCATAGATATTGTTGAAATAGCTGAAAGCGATCGTCTGTCCATAGCAACTTACGATAAAGGTCTGTATAACTAGGTTCTTGTCGCCAATTGATTTGCCAAAAACTATATTTTTCAACATAATTTTTTTGCTGCAATTCATAAAGATCTCGAAGGATTGTCTTGCGGCTAACCGTTAGTTTTTCTGCAAACTCAGCCACACTGTACCGTTCTTCTCGTAACAATTCGATTAAATTTAATTGTCGTCGACACTTTTTTCGTGTTACAAATTGCCAAATCATACTCCATCCCTTCTTCCTTTCATACTTCGACCGATGTATCAATTCCAACATAGCACAAGTATCCACAAATTTTTGTCTCAATTTTTTTGCGAAAAAAAAAACGCCTGAATTCTCAGACGTTTAATGTCATCGCATTGATGGCCACGATGATTGTACTTAATGACATCAAAATGGCACCAACTGCTGGGCTCAATATTATCCCAATAGGTGCTAACACACCTGCAGCTAAAGGAATCGCCAAAATATTATAGCCGGCTCCCCACCAAAGATTCTGGATCATTTTGCTATGTGTTCTTTTTGCCAAGCGAACAAATTTTAAAATGTCTTGCAAGTTGCTGTTAGTCAACACAACATCGGCTGAATCAATCGCAATATCCGTTCCAGCGCCGATTGCCATTCCAATAGATGCTCGCGCTAAAGCAGGCGCATCATTGATCCCATCACCTACCATCATGACTTGGTTGCCTTTATCTGTGTATTGTTTAATGATTTTTTCTTTATCATCTGGTAAAAGCTCACTAAAAAATTCTTTGATACCTAAATAATTCGCTACCGCTTCTGCACTGGCTTGATTGTCTCCCGTCAACATCACAGGTTCGATACCGGCGTCTCTTAAGTGACTGATAAATTCTTTAGCTTGAGGTTTCAAGGTATCTCCCATCGCAAAGAATGCCATCAATTGATCATCGATCAGTAAGAAAGACAATGTATTTCCCTGTGTTTGATAATTACTCAATGCTGCTTGGTCGACCGCCAAACCTCGACGTTCTACTTCCTTTTGATTGGCTAGAATCACTTGATGCCCTTCTACGATTCCTTTGACACCGATCCCTTTCAAGGTAGAAACTTCTTGTGCTTGATAAGGTGTGATCTTTTCGGCTTTCAAATAATTCACTACCCCAACTGCTAGAGGGTGGTTTGTTTGAGCTTCTAACGCTCCGATATATTTTAATGCTTCTGCTTGGGACAATGATTGGCTTGTTTCTACACCTGTTACGGTGAATTTCCCTTCTGTCAATGTCCCTGTCTTATCCAAAAAAACATAACTTAAATCGCTAGCTTGTTCTAAGGCTTGACGACTCTTCAACAGCAATCCGTTTTTAGCTGCTAAAGAAGTTGAGCGGGCAATCACCAACGGAATAGCTAAACCTAAAGCATGAGGACAAGCAATCACGAAAACAGTCACCATTCGATCCAAAGCTTGCGCTAAGTCTGAAACAAATAACCAAACGATGAAGGTTAATATTCCTGCACCCAATGCAATATAAAACAGCCATTTAGCAACTTTATCAGAAATGGATTCTAATTTTGATTTTTCTTGTTGTGCTTGTTTGACCATTTCCATAACCTTGGCTAAGTATCCGTCTGATCCAGTTCCGGTAACTAGAATTTTGATCGTGCCGTCACCATTCACCGATCCGCCAATCACTGAATCATCTTTCGCTTTTTGGACTCCCTTTGACTCGCCTGTGACTGCTGATTCATCGACGATCGTTGTTCCATCGATAATTTTTCCATCAGTCGGCATTTTATCTCCTGCACGAACAAGTAGTTGATCGCCTTTTTGGATTTCTTGCAGCTTCACTTTTTTGGTAGTACCATCTACTTCGATTTTATTCACTTCATCAGGTAATAATTCAGCTAATTTTTGAATAGCATTGCTGGCATTTGAAACTGCGCTCATTTCGACCCAATGTCCTAACAGCATAATTACAATCAATGTCGCAAGTTCCCAGAAGAAATCCATCACATGCTCATGAGGATTTAGTTTATTTGCGACAAATGAATACAAACTATAAATGTAAGAGACGGAAATACCCATCGCGATCAATGTCATCATTGCCGGACTCTTCATTTTCAATTCCATTTTTGCTCCGCTTAAAAATGGCTGGCCGCCGTAAAAAAATAGAATCGTGGCTAAAACTAATATCACCCATTCAGATCCAGGAAAGGTAAATTGAAAAGGTAGAGACATTCCCATCATTGGTGACAATAGAATGATCGGGATCGCTAAGACTAATGACAGCCAAAACTTTTGCTTGAAATTCCCCATGTGCATCGAATGATCCATGCCGCCATGTTCCATCTCATGATGATCCATTCCTTTCATTTTCCCCTCATGCATGTCCTGGTGGTTGGAATGATCCATCTTCATAGTTTGGTGTTTTTCCATCTTCTCTTTCATCTTAGTCACTCCTCATTCTTAAAAAATTTTCGCTCGATCAAAATGGCTTATATTTTTTTCCGGTTCAAACTCAATGAGTTAAGCAAAACACTGACTGAACTAAAAGCCATCGCTGCTCCAGCAAAAATTGGACTCAAAAAGCCTAATGCAGCAATCGGAATACCAATCACATTGTATAAAAAGGCCCAAAATAAATTTTGTTTGATTTTTCTTAAGGTCAATTTTGATAAACGAATACTTTTTTCGACTGAAAGCAAGTCACTGTTCATCAAGGTGATGTCTGCCGTTTCCATCGCAATATCTGTTCCACTGCCCATCGCGATCCCAATATTGGCTAATGCTAACGCTGGTGCATCGTTGATTCCGTCACCGACCATCCCGACGATTTCTTGTTGCGACTGTAATTCCTTGACGATCTGTGCTTTGTCTTCTGGTAATACTTCTGCGACGATATCTTTTGGGGCTAAGCCCACTTGCTGACCGATATACTGAGCCGCTCTCGGATTATCACCAGTCAACATCTTCACGTTGATTCCTAGATCATGTAACGCTTTGATAGCTGCACGCGATGAAGCTTTAACTTTATCTGTTACCGAGATCAGCGCTAAAACTTTTGTCTCATCGCTTAAAAACATGACCGTCTTGCCTTCTGCTTCTAACGCTACCACACGTTCGTCGATAAATGAAATCTTTCGATCATTCAATCCGCGTTTTGATCCTACAAATAATCTTTTATTATCAATCGTTCCTGTGACGCCTTTACCAGTAAGACTTTCAAAGCCAGTTACTGGCAAAACAGATGCTTTTTCTTTTCCATAATGATAGATTGCTTGAGCTAAGGGATGTTCTGACTGTTGTTCCAAACTAACCAAATAGCTCAACGCCTGTGGATCAAAAGCTTCAAACTCAGCAACAATTGGCTTACCTTCTGTGATTGTCCCAGTTTTATCAAGAACTACTGTGGTAAGGTGCGCAATTTGTTCAAGCGCCCCTCCACCTTTGATTAAAATACCTGATTTTGCACCTAGTCCTGTTCCTACCATAATTGCGGTTGGTGTTGCTAACCCCAACGCACAGGGACACGCGATCACTAACACAGCAACACTATGTACGATCGCTTGCTGCCAATCTTTCGTGATAATCCCGGTCGCAAGTAAGGTTACTAGTGCGATCACTAAAACGATTGGGACAAAAATACTAGATATTTTATCTGCAATTTGTTGAATCGGTGCTTTTTCACCTTGTGCATCTTCCACCATCCGAATAATTCGCGAGAGCACCGTCATACTCCCGACTTGCGTTGCCGTGAATTGGATACTGCCGGTCGTGTTGACCGTCCCGCCAAAAACAGCATCATCGATTTGTTTATCGATGGGTAAACTTTCGCCTGTCAACATACTTTCGTCGATCGTTGTTTGTCCAGCAATGATTTTTCCATCCACTGGAATTTGCTCCCCGGGACGAACTCGTAATAAATCGCCTGCTTGAACCGTTTCGATAGCAACTTCTTTTTCGATTCCATCAACGATCAACGTAGCCTTTTTTGCTTGCAGATTCATTAGCTGTTTGATCGCGTCGCTGGTTTTGGTTTTTGCTTTTTGTTCAAGGTATTTTCCCAATAAGATCAATGTGATGATCATACCACTGCTTTCGAAATACAAATCAGAGGTATGTGGGTTAAAAAAGCCATTATAAATGCTCAATAAATACGCAGCTGTTGTTCCCATAGCGACTAAAACATCCATATTCGGCGCCTTCGTTTTTAAGGCATGGTAAGCACCACGATAAAAACGCAGACCAACACCAAACTGGATCGGAGTAACTAAAATCAATTGGACCCATGGCAAATGCAAGAAATGGACCCACCCCCCATGACTGCCGAGCAGCATCCCGATCATAGCCGCCATTAAGGGAGCTGTTAAGATGGCACTGAGAATCAGATCACGTTTCATCTTTTTGACATAAGTGATTTTTTCTTGTTGAATTTTTTGCTTGTGTGCTTCATCAAACAAAATTGCACCATAACCAATCGCTTCTACTTGATGAATCAACGCTTCGGTCGTCGTCGAATCATCGAATTGGACGGTCGCTTTTTCCGTAGCTAGATTGACATTGGCTTCTAACACACCTGCAGTCGTTTTCAATTCCTTTTCAACACGAGCCGAGCAATTTGCACAGGTCATTCCTGTAATGGCAAAGGTCTCTACTGTACTGTTCGACACTTAGATCACCTCTGTTTCATACCCGGCTTCAGTCACTGCTGCTGCAATTTTATCAGCTGAGACTTTTGCTTCATCAAATTTCACAACGCCTTGGTTTTTTTTCAAATTGATTTTTACTTTATCGATTCCATCTAATTGATTGATCGTATTTTCTACCTTAGCCACACAGTGATTACAGCTCATTCCGTTGATTACAAATTGTTTTTTCATTTTTATTCGTCTCCTCTTTTTTGTTTGGTTTAAATATTAGTGTTTATTTATGATGATTGCATTCACACTGGCCAGGAATACAATTACATTCGATCGTGGCGACTGTTTCTTTCGCTGCTAATTGCTCTTGCAACATCACTACATCTTCTGGTGTTAGTTGCGCTTCTTCGATTAGTTCATTGATTGTTTCACCGATTCGTTTCGCACAAATATGAGAAAAAAGATTTTCTGTAGCACTTTTTACAGTTGCACTTTCGCTGATTGCTGGATAGTAAATATATTTTTTACCTAATTGTTCTGTGCGGACTGCTTCTTTCTTCACCAAACGACCAAGAAGTGTTTTGATTGTTGCTGGTTTCCAATCCATCGTTTGTCCCAAAATGGCAATGATTTCTTGGGCGGTAGTCGCCTCTTGTGTCCAAATCACACGCATTACTTCCCATTCGGAATCACTGATTTTGATAGGGCTTACTGTCATTGTCATAAAAGAATCTCCTTTCGTTTACAGATGTAATCTTTATATTTTTAGTTTACATTTGTAATCTTCATTCGTCAACTAATATAACTGTCTTTCTTTTATTTTTTTCTATAAAAAAACTTCACGCCTAAGACGTGAAGTTTTCTATTTGATTCTTAAACAACGCATTGCATTTAAAACAGCAAGCACTGTGACGCCTACGTCAGCAAAAACAGCTGCGTACATCGTGGCAAAACCTAATGCGCCTAAAATCAAGACAATAATTTTTATTCCGATTGCAAAAACAATATTTTGTTTAACGATTTTCATTGTTTTACGGGCAATTTGAATTGCTGTTGGAATTTTAGCTGGCTGATCATCCATGATCACGACATCGGCAGCTTCGATCGCTGCATCAGACCCTAAGCCACCCATGGCAATTCCAAGATCTGCGCGAGCTAAAACAGGAGCGTCATTCATACCATCACCAACGAATGCTGTTTTTTGTTCACGATTCAATTCTACTTCTAAATAATTGACCTTGTCTTCCGGTAATAATTCGCTATGAACTTGATCGATTCCGATTTTTTTGCCGATTGCATCTGCAATAACATGGTTGTCTCCGGTCAACATTACTGTACGTTTGACCCCTAAGCGTTTTGCTGCTGCGATCGCTGACCCTACATGATCCTTCAGTTCATCAGCAATGACTAAGTAACCTAAGTAATTGTTTTCTTTTGCGACATAAACAATCGTTCCGATTTCATTCACCGGTTCAAAAGCTATTTGGTTTTTATTCAATAATTTTTCATTACCGACTAAGAAATGTTGGTTATCCATTACTACTGAAATACCAAAACCAGCGATTTCTTCTAATTGACTGACGGGCAACAATGGTTGATCGACATAATTGACGATTGATTGAGCGATTGGGTGACTTGAATTTTGTTCTGCACTTGCAACATAACGTAAGAAATCTTGTTCATCTATAGTTGTTTCAACTTTTTGAACACGAAAGACACCTTTAGTTAATGTGCCTGTTTTATCAAAGACTAATGTATCGACATTTGCTAATGTCTCAATATAGTTGCTGCCTTTGATCAAGATTCCTGCTTTACTAGCACCGCCGATCCCACCAAAGAAACTCAACGGAACAGAAATCACTAAAGCACAGGGACAAGAAATCACTAAAAATGTCAACGCACGATAGACCCAATCATAGAATGGGGCTCCCGTAACCAGTGGCGGTATGATTGCCAATAAGGCTGCCAATCCTACAACGATCGGTGTATAGTAATGAGCAAAATTGGTAATAAAATTTTCCGCCGGTGCTTTTTTACTGCTAGCATTTTCAACGAGATCAAGTATTTTACTTACAGTAGATTCACCAAAAGTAGTCGTAACCTCCACAGTCAACTGCCCGCTTTGGTTAATAAAACCGCTTAAAATTTCTTCCCCTTGATCAATACTACGCGGAACAGATTCTCCTGTTAATGCGGAGGTATCCAACATTGAATGACCATCAATCACGAGACCATCCAAAGGAACTTTTTCTCCAGGATTGACTAGGATATGATCACCGATCGCAATCGTATCTGGTGCAACTTTTTTTATTACTCCATCTTGAATCAAATTCGCAGAATCAGGTCGAATCGCTAATAGCGAACCAATCGATTTTCTTGATTTTGCAACTGCATAATCTTGGAAAAATTCTCCGATTTGATAAAACAACATCACGGCCACTGCTTCTGGATATTCCCCGATCGCGATTGCACCAACTGTGGCAATTACCATCAAAAAATTCTCATCAAAGAGTTCTCCATGAAAAATATTCGTGATGGCTGTCTTTAATACATCATATCCTACCCAAAGATACACGATTAGATAAGCAATTAGTTTCCAAGGCATCATTGGTGTGAATAGTGTCAAGATGAACAATGCCAAGATAGCAATCCCGATTTGAATCAATTTTCCATAGGCTTTTTCTTCTTTTTTTTCAGATTGAACAGTATTGACGCTTACATCTGGTTCTAATTTATGAACGATTCCTTTTGCTTCATTACTGACTCGATCAATATTTTCTTCAGACGCTTTGATCGTAAGTTTCGTGCTCATAAAATCAACTTTAGCTTCCTCTACTCCTTGGATCTGTTGGACTGACCGTTCAATTTTTGCTGCACAATTCGCACAATCTAAACCATCCAAACGATAAACCTTTTCCATGAAATTCCCTTCTCTCTTTTACACATGAACGTTTCTTCATATGTATTATATATGTTCATCCATTCATGTGTCAAGCGAAAAAGAAAGCTTTTTCATAAGCATTGAGTTTTAGCTTTTTATTGTACTAAAAAAGAAGTTGAAACAAAAGCAACTACTTTTGTTTCAACTTCCAACTTCTATCATTATGGGTAAATACGATTTAATAAACGAGGGAATGGAATGGCTTCACGAACATGATCGATCCCTGAAATAAATGTGATCGTCCGTTCTAACCCTAAACCAAAACCTGCATGTGGAACAGTTCCATATTTACGTAAGTCTAAGTACCAGCTGTACTCTTCTTCGTTCAGACCTGCTTCACGAATTTGTTCCAACAAGTAATCATAATCAGTTGCACGTTCTGAACCACCAATGATTTCACCATAACCTTCTGGTGCGATCAAGTCTGCACAGATTACAACATCTTCACGAGTTGGATGTGGTTTCATATAGAATGGTTTGATTGCTTTTGGATAATTCAAAATAAAGACTGGACGGTCGAATGAATTAGCGATAAATGTTTCATGTGGTGAACCAAAGTCATCGCCCCATTCGATATCATCAAAATCATTTTTCTTCAACAATTCGATTGCATCATCATAAGAGATGCGTGGGAAAGGTAATTTTGTATAATTTTTTAAGATTTCTTTATCGCGACCTAAAACATCTAACGCATAGTCACAGTTATCAAGGACACTTTGGACAAGGTAAGCAACATATTGTTCTTGGACTTCTAAACTATCTTCTTGATGCATGAAAGCCATCTCAGGTTCGATCATCCAAAATTCAATCAAATGACGGCGTGTTTTAGATTTTTCAGCTCGGAATGTTGGACCAAATGAGAAAACTTTGCCTAGAGCCATAGCAGCTGCTTCCATATATAATTGTCCACTTTGAGAAAGATATGCTTTTTGGTCGAAGTAGTTTGTTTCGAATAAATCACTTGTTCCTTCTGGTGCTGAACCCGTTAAGATCGGCGGATCGATTTTTACAAAACCGTTATTATTAAAGAATTCATACGTTGCACGAATCACTTCGTTACGGATCAACATGATAGCATGTTGTTGTGATGAACGTAACCATAAATGACGGTGATCCATTAAGAAATCAACACCGTGTTCTTTTGGTGTAATTGGGTAATCATGGCTTTCACCGATTACTTCGATTTCTTTAACCCCTAATTCATAACCAAATTTTGAACGTGTATCTTCACGAATCTCACCAGTTACAATAATTGATGTTTCTTGAGTCAACTCTTTGGCTAAATGGAAAACTTCTTCTGATACTTCACTTTTTACAACAACTGCTTGGAAATACGCTGTTCCATCACGTAATTGTAAAAAAGAGATTTTTCCGCTTGAGCGTTTATTCGCTACCCAAGCACCAATTTTTACTGTTTCGCCAACATGATTCTTGGCATCGATGATTTGAATTTGTTCCACAAATGTCTCTCCTAACTTATTTATCCCGAAATTGATTTTTTACTTTTGACTATTTTCAATAAAACGACGAATTCGCACAACGGCTTCTTCTAGATCTTCCAAACTGGCTGAATAACTCATACGAACACTATCGGGCGAACCAAAACCTTCCCCAGTTACCAATGCTACGCGTTCTTGTTCCAATAAATCATTGACCCATGTCGTAACGTTATCGTAACCACCCAACGCCATTGCTTCAGCAATATTCGGGAACAAGTAAAAGGCCCCTTGCGGCTTCTTCAGCTTGAATCCAGGCAGTGCAGCAACTTTTGGATAGATAGTATTTAGGCGTTTTTCAAAGGCTTGACGCATTTCTTCTGCCGTCTCTTGCTGACCCGCTAATGCTTCAACAGCTGCCGCTTGACTAACTGCTGCCGGGTTGCTGGTCGCTTGAGAGGCGATCGAAGTCATTCCGCCGATGATTTCACTATTTCCTACTGCATAACCGATTCGCCAACCAGTCATTGAGTAAGTTTTTGAAACACCGTTAATGATTACCGTATGATGGAAAATCTCGTCAGATAAAGCCGCGATATGCGGTGCTTCATTTCCATTATAAACAAGATGATCATAAATATCATCTGAGATAATCAATAAATCATGGCGAACAGCCCAGTCGCCGATTGCTCGCAATTCAGATTCAGTGTAAATCATCCCAGTTGGATTTGAAGGTGAATTGATGATCACTGCTTTTGTCCGTTCTGTTCGAACTTCTTCTAGCTGATCCAAAGTAATTTTATAATCATTGTCTAAACTGCCGCTAATAAAGACCGGATTTCCTTGAGCTAATTTCACTTGCTCACCATAACTTACCCAATAAGGCACGGGAATGATCACTTCATCACCAGCATCCAAAATCGTTTGAAACAATGTATATAAAGCAAATTTAGCTCCACTGGTCACAATGACATTACTGGCATCAATAGTTAAATCATAATTTTTTTTCGTAACATCAATGATCGCTTTTTTCAATTCTGGTGTTCCACCAGAAGGTGTATAAAAGCTGACTTTGCCACTTTCAATACCTTCAATTGCTGCTTTTTCAATATTTTCTGGGGTGGTAAAATCAGGTTCACCCACAGTCAAACTAATGACATCTAATCCTTGGGCTTTTAATTCTTTGGCTTTAGCAGTAGCTGCTAAAGTAACGGACGGCTCTAAGTTTGTTACACGTTGCGATAATTTCATAACTGATAACTCCCCTACCAAGATTTTTTAGATTCCTTTGATGACTTTGATCGTTTTGCCGTCACTAAATGCCAGCAAGTAATACTGGATCGCGCCTTTTTCGTCCTTGGCAGTAACCTCCCAAGCCGTTTGGTCACGATAAATTCCTAGATTGGCTTTTTCAAAAGTCAAATCAGGATAGTCTTCAATAAACTTATTCTCAACTTGCTGCTCGGTCAATCCCGTTTTTTGATCTAAAACTTTTACCTTTTCACCTGATTTAGGAATGATCACGACGAGAGATTCGCCAGATTTATTCTTCCCAATGACTGTAAAATAAGTTTTTTCGCGATTGAACCAATAAAACTGATCCACATCCTCTATATCGGCGTATTTCTCAGCCATTTTTACAGCTTCTTTTTTCGCTTGCTGCATCGGCCGATTGGAACGGATAAAGAGCATACTTGCCGAAACGATGACGATCAGTAAAAAAATAATGATCCCCAACAACCAGCGATTTAATTTTTGTTGTCTTGCACTATTCGTATCCAAAAATCATACTCCTCTCAGACAAGCTACATTATACCAAAAGACAAGCGAACCCTCATTAATTCTCTTCATTTTTGTCAGAATTTAAAAATTCATCGCTTTCTCTTAAGATTTCTGCTAATGGCAGCTGCTTGATCGGTAGTTCTTTGGGCAAAGACTTCTGTAATTTTTCACCGTAGCTGGCTGTGAGCAAACGCTGATCTAACAACAGCATTACACCACGGTCGTTTTCAGAACGAATCAACCGTCCTAATGCTTGACGTAAACGTAAGGCCGCTTGCGGAACAGATTCCTGGTAAAACGGATTGATCCCTTGTGCAGACAAAAATTCATTACGCGCATGGATTTGGAGCCGTTTAGGATTTTCAAATGGCAAACGAGTCACTACTAAAATCTGTAGGATTTCTCCCGGCAAATCGATTCCTTCCCAAAAGCTATCTGCACCAAACAGCAGCGCATCTTCAGAAAGCAAGAAGCGTTTCAATAATTTTTCTCGACTGCCGCCGACCCCTTGAGCTAAAACTTCTCTGCCTTCATTCAATAAAGGAACCCGAACTCGTTGATACACTCGATTCAAGATATCATGGGAAGTAAATAAAATTAAAATCGGACGCTTTTGTTTTTCTGACAGTTGATGAACGACTTGTGCTAAATAGTTAGCATAATGATCCGGCGAAGTTCCTTGGATGCTGATACTATCCGTCGGTAAATAAAGCCGAGCTTGTTTTTCGTAATCGTAAGGACTGCTGATTATTTTTAATGCTGTATCAGGAATTCCCCAGCGTTTCGCAAAATAATGCCGGTCACTTCCTACCTTCAATGTCCCACCAAGGTACAAAATTTGTTGATACCGGCCATACCATTTGGTATCGCTGATCAAAGAAGCTGCTAAATCTTGAACATGGAATGTTTTTCGTTTTCCGTTGAACCAATGGATATAACGCGCATCCCAGCGTTCGCTAAAACAATCAAAAGCTATTTGTTGTTGTTGCAAACTTTCCAAAACAAGCTGTAATTCATTCCACTCAGCTTGTTCTTTGATGCTGAATGTTTCCTTGTGAAGCTCGTAGTATTCCTGTAATCGTTCACCTAAGATCAAGACATCCTGATATAAGCGTCCCGTTCGTTGCAAAACTTGCTCCCCGGCTAATGATAGCTGATCGATCATAGCTTTTGTTATCAAGCGATCTTCTTCGGTCGGATATTCTTGTTTGAACACTTGATATAAATCAGTTAATTCTTCATTTAGCTCGTGCATCACATCTTGAAAAAGCTCAACAGTATGCTGGGTGTATTGATCGTTGCTGACTAATTCATGCCACGTCTCATAAAGCTGCTGCTCATTTAATTGGTGAAACTGGCGTTGAATCGCTAGAATATTCAATTGATGAGTACTATTTCTTTCCAACGAACGTGTTAAATGATGGACTTCATCAATAATCAAATATGGGCTTGCTGGCAATTGTGGTTCTTTACGCTGATCTTCTTGAGCCAGAAAAGCATGATTGGTAATAATAAGATTGCTTTGAGCCAATTTACGTTGGCGATGGTGAATAAAATCGACTGTATAAAAAGGACTTTTTGGATTCAATGAATGTGGGCCTAAATGAGCAACTTCTTGCCAAAACGGATGATTCAAATTTGTCATGTTCAACTCATCAAAATCACCAGTCTCAGTCTGTGTCAACCAGACCAATAAAGCCATTTGGTATAAAGTATATTGTTTTTGTTGGGAATTTTTTTCAAATGTTTGATAAAAACGTTCCAAATCCAAATAATGGCGACTACTTTTCATGACTACCGCTTGCAACGGTTGATCCCGCAAACGATTGATTAACGGCAGATCATTCGTCAAGATCTGTTCTTGCAAGAGCAGTGAAACGGTACTGATAATGATCGGTTGCTCGGCTGTCGCCAGATAACTCATTGGCAACAGATAACCCAAGGTTTTCCCAATTCCTGTTGCTGCTTCGACTAGAATATTTTTTTCGGTTTTTTTATTAAAAAAATCATAGACCAAATTCATCAAACGCGCCTGTTCTTTGCGAAACGTCAGGGCACCTTGATAAATTTTTTCTTTCGCTTTACGTGAACGAGGATACGCTTTGTTTCCGTAATAGTTCTCGGAAAAAAGCGGCACACTTTTTTTGTGTAATGCCAAGCCATGAACGATCGTCAATTCATCCGGTAAAGGCTTGGGCTCTAATTGCATATCGGCTAGACAATCGACTAAGAAATCTTTTGTTTGAAACGCCATTTGATCTGCAGCACTAATGATTTTTTCCACAGTGACGATGGGTAATTCTTTGATTATATTTTCTAGATGCAGTAACAATTGAGCGGTCACATCGGCATCGCTATCCGCTTGGTGAGGATTTTCATGGACTAAATGCAATTCTTCTGCTAAATCTTTTAAGCGAAAACTTAACGAAGTCGGCATGAAGACTTGAGCTAATTCCACTGTATCGATTCCCGGAATCGTTAATGCTGGAAGTCTGCAACGCTCAAGTTCATTGCTTAAAAATGGATAATCAAAATGGATATTATGTGCAACAAATACAGTATCTTCTAACAAGTTCGCGATAGTTAGAGCCACGTCTTCAAAATAAGGCGCTTTGCGAATACGCTGATTGGTGATCCCAGTCAATGTCTGAATTTGAGGTGGTATCATTTGGTCGGGATTGATATCGGTGGAAAAATGACTCACTATTTTTCCGTCTTCGATCAATACACAGCCAAACTGGATGATTCGACTTGTTTTAGGATCCGTTCCTGTCGTTTCAATATCTACGACTGCGTAACTCTTTTTCACACAAGCTCTTCCTTTCGCAATGATTCAGTATCACATTAAATAAAATACGTTATCGTTATTATGTACAGTTGTTTGATAAATGATAAATAAAATAAATTCTTCTAAGAAAGTTCCTCAAGGCATTATATCTGAATAGTAACATGTTCTTCAAGAAAGTTCTTTCAATCAATCGTTTTCATTAAAAAAATAATTGTTAAATTTTCGGATAGATTTTGATTTGTTTCAAATAGTTGTTTTAAACCAAAAAAAGCCAGATGCTTACGCATCTGACTGTTAAATTCAACTAATTAAGCTTTGTTAACGTTAGTTGCTTGTGGTCCACGTTGGCCATCTTCAACATCGAAAGTCACTGCTTGACCTTCTTCTAAAGTTTTGAAGCCGTCGCCTTGGATTGCTGAGAAATGTACGAATACATCGTTTCCGTTTTCAGCAGTGATAAATCCGTAGCCTTTTTCTGAGTTAAACCATTTTACTGTACCTTGTTCCATGTTAAACATCCTCCTAGGATAAAAATTGATTTGTAATTACTTGAATGGTGAAATAGGAAGGATGTTGTTTGAAACAAACTTGCCAATTACCGTACAACAACTACAAAAAGAATTATAGCATATTTAAAGCGATAACACTAGATTATCGCTCAAAATATTTTGTAATTTTAGTAACCTTTCTAATAACGTAAAACCGCTAACAAGCTCTTCTCATCAGGTGCATCTTTTTGTTCTAAAACAAACACTTGACCTCCTGTTTTTGTCACGTTTACTGTAATTTCATTCAATACTTGCCGGCGGTCATACTCCACATCTGGATCTTCACCAAAACCATCGACTAAGTTTGAAGTTGCGACGAACAAATGAGATATTTTCCCTTCTTTAGCAGCGGGAACGATATCCACCAATTGATCGACAAACTTCTTATTGGTCAATTCTTGATAGGTCTTTGTTTCTACGGCCGCTAATTGATCGGTCAATTTTTCAGTTTCTTTCTTCAAATCATTGATCGTCACTTGTGCTGGCGAACCAGTGATTGCCGCTTTATCTGAATAATACGGATTTTTCGCTACTTTTTTGAATTGAGTTTGATTTTCTGGTAACGCATAAACATAAATTGGAAGTTTTTCTGGATTATCTAATGTTTTTAAGAAATTATCCACTGCTTGGTAATAGTTTACCCAATCAATTTCGACTTCTCCATCTTTCGCGTTGACTCCATGGAAACTTCCCACTTCACCGCCACGCGCAGAAACATTTAAGTTTCCACCAGTCAATTCATCTCCTAAAGCAGTCACAACATCGGTCGGTGCGTCTTCAGGTAACTCAACCGCTGTCACTTCTTTATTATGAACAGTATATAATTTCATTGAATCCTTGTTCAACGTAAGTAGATAGTATGAATAATTGAATTGTGCATTTTTGATAATCGCTAATAGATAGGGCAAATCACTTACATAGTATTGATCGTCCACATCGATAGTCAAACGATGGATATACGTTTGATCCTTGGTCAAAATCACTGCAACACTTTTCGTTCCACTGCGCCAAAAATCTCCGTCGGCTAATAATTGATCGATTTTTTCTTGGAATGGTTCAAAGCTTGTTTCAGTGTACTTCTTTTCAAAGCGTTTCTTTGCTTCTTTAGAAAAGTTTTTAAACGTGATTTGATCTTTTTCTACTTCTTGGTGCGCATGATGCGTATTCAACATAAAGGTGATAAACGGACCATTCGCTTCTTCTGATGTCAATTCAGTTAATAACTTTTTACTGATGTTTGCCATAAAACTAACCTCCTAATAAAATCTTCCATTCTCAGTGTAGCACAGACTCGAAATTCCTAAAAACAAAATGCAACCCTTACATTGTGTAAAATACCAAAAAATTTCATGCAAAATTGCATAAGACCTTTCTAATACATTTCTTAGTGATTAACAAAGTACCATTCATACTTTCATTCACAGAATGCTTTATTATAATAATATACCAATTATCCCGAATTGGTTTTTTCATACTTACTCCTACCAAGAGTAAATAACAACCTTCATTTCCACCATAGTGACGGCTATGGTGGTTTTTTATTTTTCTTTTTAATGAATTCCCAAATCTAAAAATTACTACAGATATTCTTAACTTCAAAGAACCTTTAAAAATTTCTTTTCAAAGACTAATTAAAATCGTTTTTAAAATCAATTTACTATTATCGGGAAAATAGATAATTTTTTCTACTATATTAATAGAAAAACTCATTAATTTTACCGTTTCCTAAAAAGTAAAACCAATTAACAATTGTTATTAAACAAAATGAATAAAATAAGTTTATACCAATCGTCATTTACATTTAATAAAAACTAGACCAATTAAAAATACTGCCTGATTTTTTCAGGCAGTATTTTTATCGAATTGCTGCTTTTCCATGTTCCCCTGTACGAATTCGAATGACTTCTTCAATCGGGGAAACAAAAATTTTACCTGTGCCACATTCATCCGATTGACAAATATCAAATATCTAAAATCAAATCGATGACTCCATTGACATCTTCATCGGCTAAAATAAAACTAACAGATACTTTAGGGAGTAAGGTCGTGATGACCTCCTGGCCTCGCACGTAGCTCTTTTGTCCTTTTTGTAAACCACAACCTAATACTTGGCTGACGGTCATTCCGTTGACAGTCACCGTTTGATCAATGGCAAATTTTATTTCTTCTAACTTTTCTTGTCTAATGATCGCTTCTACTTTTTTCATCTGGCTGCTCCTTTACGAATCCATTCCCATGAAGGTCGGATAAGCATTTTCATCGTGTTCGATTTGATCTAAGCCCAATGCTTCTTCTTGTTGTGAGACACGAATTGGCATAAACAATCGTATCAACGAAATAATCAAGTAACTGGCTATTCCGGCAAATAATAAAGTAAAGACTACACTTTCAATCTGTGCGATAAACAATGGTGTACCACCATAAAGCAGTCCGGTTTTTCCACCAACCGATGGATCTGCAAAAATTCCGGTTGCAAGTCCACCAAAGATCCCGCCAACACCATGACAGCCAAACGCATCTAGCGCATCATCAAATCCAAGCTTTTGTTTGATGACAGCAATAAAATAATAGCAAAACGGACTGACTAAAGCACCGATCAAAGCGCTGGAACCAATCGAAACAAATCCTGCTCCTGGCGTGATCGCTACTAAACCAACTACTGCTCCTGTACAAGCACCGACAACTGTTGGTTTGCCATTCAATATTTTTTCGATCAACATCCAAGAAAGCATCGCACAAGCAGCGGCAGTATTGGTGGTAATCATTGAATGGATCGCTAAACCGTCAGCCGCTAATGCGGAACCACCATTAAAACCAAACCAGCCAAACCATAAAAGTCCGGTTCCTAAAACAACAAAAGGAACATTATGCGGACGATAATCCCCTAAATGATATTCCCGTCTACGACCTAAAACTACTGCTAACACTAAACCTGAGATTCCGGAACTTATGTGGACAACATTTCCGCCAGCAAAATCAATCGAGCCGATTTTATCTAAGAAACCACCGCCCCAAACCATGTGTGCCATAGGAAAGTACACCACAACCAACCAAATAGCGATAAATAAGAAAATTGCTGAAAAGCGCATTCTTCCTGCAACAGAGCCAGTCAAGATCGCCGTCGTGATCAATGCAAACATCATTTGGAAGAAAGCAAACAACCCTTCAGGGATACCATCGCCTTTTGTCATAGAGACATGATTAAAAAATAATTTATCTAAATTACCAATAAAATCACCGCCACCGCTGAAGGATAAAGAATAGCCGACAGCTACCCAAATCAAAGATGCCAGTCCTGTCGTACAAATGACCATCATCATAGTGTTCAAGATATTTTTGCGTCGTTCTAAACCGCCATAGAAAAAGGCTAATGCCGGTGTCATTAGAAAAACAAAGCCTGAACAAATCAATATAAATGCAATATTAGCTGCCATCGAATCACTCCATTCTAATTATGTTAAGTATTCTAACATCTTAAATTAAAATTAAAAGAGTTTTTTTCAATTACATTCATTTAATTCTCATTTCATTACTTTTCGTGTTAGAAAACTTTACTCAAAAAGAGCAGGAGTAATCTCCTGCTCTTAAAATTGATGGTATTCTTTATAAACATCTTGCTTTTTTAGATTATGGCGTTTCGCTACAGTCTTCATTGCTTCTTTAGAAGACTGTCCTTCAGAAATCAAAGATTCGACTTGTTCTTTCAATGTACCTTCAAAGATAATCTCTTCTTCAGCTGGTTCGGTGGTACCAGATACAAGTAAACAACACTCACCTTTTAATTGATGATCTACCAAGTATTCTAATACTTCTTCCACACTTCCCCGTAGGTATTCTTCATAAAGTTTTGTCAACTCACGACAGATCACGACTTCGCGATTGCCGCAAACATCTAAAATATTTTTTAACGTTTCTTTGACCCGATGGGGAGATTCATAAAAAACAAGGGTCGCTGTTTGTTTTTTTAATTCTTCTAGTTCTTTCTTTTGAGAACTTTTTTTCCTTTGTAAAAAACCATAAAAATAGAATGGTTGTGGTAAGAGTCCAGAAGCAATCAACGCAGTCATTCCAGCTGTTGCTCCAGGAAGGGCTACAACTGGGATATCTTCCTCAATACAAGCGACAACCAGTTCATGTCCCGGATCACTGATAGATGGCATACCAGCATCACTTACTTGTGCGATTGATTTGCCCGCTTTTAAAAAGGCAAGTAATTCTGGGATTCGCTCATTGTAATTATGTTCATGCAAACTTTTTTGTGGAACTTTCACTTCAAAGTGATTCAATAACTTTTGAGTATTCCGTGTATCTTCACTAGCAATCAAATCAACGGTTTGCAATGTTTTAACACCACGGAAGGTCATGTCTTCTAAGTTACCGATCGGGGTCGGAACTAAATACAGCGTTCCTTGTTCTTGTGCAAAACTTTTTTGGATTCTCACACACATTCTCCTCACTCATTCAAACTACTATTTCTTTTTCTCCTAAACAAAAGAAAAGTGGGCGTGACAAAAGCAACGTCATGCCCACTTTCAGAAACGATCATTCAAGATCATTCTGTTTTATTTATGTGTACTTTCGCGATAAATGACATCTAAACAGAAAGCACAAGGTTCATCTTGTTCTCGTCTCGATCCATAAAGTAAGTTGCAGACATGAAACCCATCTTCATAGATTTTCTCTAAATTCAAACGTGATTCAGATAATTCCTGACGCTCATCTTGGACAGGTGTTTTCTTTTCATCAATTTCACGGATACGCTCGCGCAAACGCTCATTTTCCATCTCTAAAGTGGTATTTTTTTCTACAATCTCCAATAGTGTTTCTTTCATTGAAGCGAGATCATCAAGATTCTTGTGCATATCTTGTTCTAATTGATTCAATCCATCGTAAAGTGACCGTCGATCCATCATGATACACCACCTGCTTCAACAAGTTCTTGAAAATCAAAATCGACAGTTGCATCCCGGCCGAATAAACGAACTTTGACAACTTTACTTAACAGATTCAAGCCGACGACTTTTCCGCGCCCTTCTGGTGTATCGATTTCTTTACCATAATCCGGCATCGCTTTTTTAGCCGCAGCATATTCACTATTTTCATATTTCAAACAACACATCAGGCGACCACACAACCCAGAAATCTTTGTAGGATTCAGAGATAAGCCTTGATCTTTCGCCATCTTGATCGAAACAGGAATAAAGTCTCCCAAGAAAGTCGAGCAACAGAGCGGACGACCACATGGTCCAAGCCCTCCTAAGATCTTCGCCTCATCCCGAACACCGATTTGACGTAATTCGATCCGTGTACGGAAGATACTTGCTAAGTCTTTGACCAATTCACGAAAATCGATCCGACCGTCTGCTGTAAAGAAGAAAATCATTTTACTGCGATCAAACGTATATTCCACTTGGATCAATTTCATCTCTAATTCGTGGATTCGAATTTTTTCTTTTGCTATTTTAAAAGCTGCTTCAGCATCAGCTTCATTTTTGGCTAATTTTTTTAATTCCTTGTCTGATGCTTTATGTAAGATCATCTTCAAGTCATCTGACAAATCTTTTTTTGCTATTTCTATTTTTGGAATTGCCACTGTCGCGATCTGGTGCGCTTGTTGTGACTCAACCAAGACTTTATCATTATAAAAATATTCATCTTTCCCCGGAGCATAATAATAGACATGTCCCGCGTCGCGAAAACGAACACCTACAACTTCAACCATGACTGTTCCCTACTCTCTTAAATAACGTGTTTAAAACACGATTCGCAACGTTATCTGTTCTGCAATATTTTGAAATGAAACATTCGCTTCTAATTTCTGACTGGCCAATAAAACTTCTTCCAACAAATAATTGTATTTATCTAAGGCTGCTGGATCTTGTTTTATCACTTGGTTTCGTTTTTCTTTGACATAATACGCCAGCATCTCAAATGCAAGTTGCTGTTGTTGTTTGTCTCGAAGCGTCTTGACCAATTTTTTTTGAACATAGATAAACGCTTGTGAATCATTTTTCTCGAGATAATTAAACCATTGAATAACAGCATCTCTAGCTTCATTAAACCATTCATCTTTTGAGATTTCAACAGCTTTTCCATAACTATTTGTTAAATTCGCTAATAGACTCGCTGTTTTGGTCGGAATTTGTTCTGCTTCCAAACGGGCTTGTAACCGTTGAGTCGATAATCCTTGGAAATGGATGATCTGACAGCGGGAACGAATCGTTGGTAAAATTTTACCCAATGACTGTGTTTCTAGGATAATCATGAAGTTTGCAGGGGGTTCTTCCAAAAATTTCAATAAACTATTGGCTGAATTAGTATTCATTTTTTCTGCTTGATGGATGATCACGACTTTCTTGGCCGACTCAAATCCACTCTTCGTCAATTCACTTTGCAGCGCCCGAATTTGATCGACTTTGATCGACTGGCCATCAGGTTCGATCTCGACTACATCGGGATGTTCTCTGCTATTGATTCGTAGACAATTATTACATTTTTCGCAAGGCATATTGTCTTGAAGGTCCAGACAAAATAGATGCTTCGTGAACCATAGCGCAAGCGCTGCTTTTCCAGTTCCTTGATCGCCCTCAAAAAGATAAGCATGGGCTAACCGCCCATGCTCAAAACTATTTTGTAATTGACGAAAAACGATTGGCTGAATAGTTTCTAGTTTTTCTGTCTCTTCCATATTAATACTGATGGAATCCTTCGACAGGAAGAACAAAAACAGTTGCTCCGCCGACTTCGACTTCGACTGGGTATGGTATTTGGCCATCTAACGAGATATCTAACGTTACTGGTGTCGTCACGTATTGAGTACGTGCTTGACAGGTTTCTTTGATCAACGCTAATGTATCTTCCACGCGTTCATCTTCGATCCCAATGATAAATGTGCTATTCCCAGCTTTTAAGAACCCACCGGTAGAAGAAAGTTTAGTTGCTCGAATATTGGCATCGATAAATTCATTTGCTAAACGATTTGAATCTTTGTCTTGAACAATTGCTAAAATAAGTTTCATAATCTACACCTCTCGTAATTGAAAATAGTCTGGGTAACGTGTTACTAATTCATAAAAACATTCTTTTACGACTTCGTCTAAACGTTTCCGAGCATCAATTTTTATGATCCGATCTGGGTTTGCTTCTGCTATTTTTAAGTATGCATGTCGGACCCTCTGATGAAATTGTAACCCTTCTGAGTCCAAACGGTCAATTTGATTGGTCCGATTCTTCATAATTCGTTGTAATCCGGTATCTGAATCCACATCTAAATACAAAGTAATGTTAGGTGTCGTGCCTTCCGTTGCAAACTTATTGATCGCTGCGACTTCATCCATACCGATTCCTCTAGCCGCGCCTTGATAGGCTAATGAACTGTCTACAAAGCGGTCACACAAAACAATTTCATCGGCTTCGAGTGCCGGCCAAACTTTTTCTACTAAGTGCTGGCGACGAGCAGCCGCATAAAGTAAGGCCTCTGTTCGTTCATCCATGCGGTCATTGATTGGGTCAAGAATCACGTGGCGAATTTTTTCGGCGATTGGAATTCCTCCAGGCTCTCTTGTTTTGACGATCGTCCGTTTCGCTGTTAACTGTAATCTTGGATAAAGTTCATTCAGCACACTCGTTTTGCCTGCGCCATCTGGACCTTCAATCGTAATAAATAATCCGTTCACTTTCTTGTCCTCCAACTTTTTAATCTTGTCTATGTTTCAAAAAAACACCGCGAAAAATTAAAGTTCACGGCGTCCTTCTACAGCTTTCAATAAAGTAATCTCATCAGCATACTCGATATCGCTGCCCACGGATAACCCATGCGCAAGACGTGTCACTTTGATGCCGGCTGGTTTGATCAAGCGAGAAAGATACATTGCAGTCGCTTCGCCTTCTGTCGTCGCATTCGTCGCAATGATCACTTCTTTGATTTCATCATCGTGAAGACGTTTGATCAGCGGTGCGATATTGATATCTTCCGGTCCAGTCCCTTCCATCGGCGACAATACACCGTGAAGAACATGATAAAGTCCATGATATTCACGGACTTTTTCCATCGACATCACATCTTTAGGTTCTTCGACAACTAAAATCGTGCTACGATCTCTCGTTGTATCTGAACAAATTTCGCAAGGATCTTCTTCTGTGATATTGCCGCAAATACTGCAAAAATGCAGATCGCGTTTGACACTGATCAACGAACGTGCAAACTCATTGACGGATTCGTCCTTCATATCGATCGTGAAAAATGCCAAACGTGTGGCCGTCTTTTGGCCGATCCCAGGTAATTTCATATAACTTTCGATCAGTTTTGCAATTGGTTCTGGATATTGCATCTTGTTCTTCCTCTCTGATTAACGTCACTTACATTCCAGGAAGGCCTTTTGTGTATTTACCCATGGTTTGTTCAGTTTCCTTCGTGATTTTAGTGATCGCATCATTGACTGCTAAAACAATCATATCTTGCAACATATCTGGATCTTCTGGATCAATCAATTCAGGATTGATCGCCATTGTTTTCATTGTTTTATCGCCAGTAAAAGTAACCGTCACAAGATCATTCGTTGAGCTCCCGTTGAATTCTTTAGCATTCAATTCATCTTGTGCTTTCACCATTTCTTTTTGCATTTTTTGCATTTGTTTCATCATACCTTGCATGTTTCCCATTCCGCGCATCATATTATTTATTCGCTCCTTTTAATCTTCTTTGATTGTGACTAAATCACCAAACAAACTTTTCGCTTGTTCGACGACTTCATTGGTTTCTGCTGGCAATAGATCTACTTGCCCATCGTCTGAATCCGTTTCTTCTAATGCGACTGGTCGCTCATGATTTTGACTAAGAAAAGCTTGGCGTAAACGCGGCCATGTTTCTCTAGTGATAAAGACAAATTCAGGGACATAATCCTTGATCATCATACTCAAACTATTCTGCATATTCAAGCGTAACTCATCATTTGAGTCTGCTCGTTGACAAACAATCTCATAGTCAAAGGCAACCAATAATAAATCAGGGCCTGCCGCTACCGGTTCACTGGCTTTTAACATTGCCCGTTGCGTTACTGGCAAAGCCATCAATAAATCTTCCCAAACATTTTTTACATTCAGCAAATGCTCTTTAGTTGCCTCACCTAATACTTGATATACCCGTTCAGTCGGTACACGATAGGCACTGGTATTTTTCTTTGGAGCAACTTTTCGTTCTTCCTTTTCACCAGCAGGTTGTACTTTTAGTTGTTTCATCTCATTTTGTAATTGCTGAACTTGTTTTTTTAGTGCCAGTAGTTCGGCTGAATCAGCTGGTTGTGCCGCAGAATTTTCAGAGCTCTGTGGTTTCACCGAACTGATAGTCGCTGTTTGCGGTGTCGCCAATTTTACAGTCGCTACTTCTAGATAAACATTGGCGTGGTTTGTAAAACGAATCTCATTTTGCGTCTCACTCAAAATTTTGATCATTAAATACAAACGTTCTGAGGCAGTTGCTTGAGCCAGTTGCTTGAAATTATCTGTTAAATACGCAGCTCGATTTTCTAATAATTTAGGCGCTTGTTGATACATCAATAAGTCGCGGCAATATAATAATAAATCCTCGGTCAAGCGGCGTGCTTCTTTGCCTTCCGCTAAGATATTTTCTAAAACTTCTAAAGCTCCGCTGACATCTTGTTGTAGACAGGCTCCGATAAAGCTGTCCATCATTTCTGTCGTCAAACTGCCAGTGACTGCTAACGCATCTTCCAAAGTAATCGTCTCATTACTGAAAGAAATGGCTTGGTCTAAAATACTCAAAGCATCCCGCATACCGCCTTCTGCTGCACGAGCAATCACAGATAACGCTTGCTCTTCGTAAGGCTGATTACTTTCTTCTAAAATATATTTCATCCGGCCAATAATTGCTTGAACATTGATACGTTTAAAATCAAACCGCTGCGTCCGCGAAATGATCGTTGCTGGGATTTTATGTGGTTCAGTTGTCGCTAAAACGAAAATCACATGTTCTTTTGGCTCTTCCAAAGTTTTTAGCAACGCATTGAAGGCTCCTGTCGAAAGCATATGGACTTCATCGATAATATACACTTTATATTCAGCCGTTGTTGGTGCGTAGTTCGCTCGATCACGGATAAAACGAATTTCTTCGACACCGTTATTACTAGCCGCATCGATTTCGATAACGTCTTCTTGTCGTCCTTCAGTGATTGAGCGACACATTTCGCATTCATTACATGGCTCGCCATCAACACTGTTTGGGCAATTGATCGCTTTGGCAAAGATTTTTGCCGCACTTGTCTTCCCAGTTCCGCGGGGACCAGTAAACAAATAAGCATGGGAAGTTTTCTGTTGTTGGATCGCATTTTTCAACGTTTTTGTAATTGCTTCTTGTCCAACTAAGTCATCAAAACGTTGAGATCGCCAAACGCGGTAAAGTGCTTGATAAGCCATAATTTTCCTCTTCTCTTTCGAAATCACTGCTTTTCATTATACGTGATTTTGTCGAAAAAAACTATATAAACTGTCTGTTCGATTGAATTGTTTAATGAGTTTTAATTTGTTCGATTGCATCTTTTCGATTACCAAAATAGCCTATGGTATAATGAAAAAAACGTTTTTATGGAGGGATATTCATGGGACTATTCAAAGCAGCAACAAGCAGTGTCGGTGGTGGATTAGCTGATCAATGGCTCGAAGTCATCGAACCTGCCGATATGGGACAAACGACCGTCATGACAAAAGGAACTGCTGTACGTAAAGATGATAAACGAGGAAGCAATAAAAAAGGCACCGCCGATGTGATTACTGACGGTTCGGTCATTCACGTTTATCCGAATATGATGATGCTTCTAGTCGATGGTGGAAAAATCATCGATTATACCGCTGAAGAAGGTTATTATACTGTGCAAAATAATTCAGCCCCTTCGATGTTCAATGGTTCGTTAAAAGATGCCGTCGCAGAAACATTCAGCCGTTTCAAATTCGGCGGTGTGACTCCGCAAAAACAACAAGTCTTTTACATCAATCTCCAAGAAATCAAAGGTATCAAATTTGGGACAAGTACACCGTTGAATTATTTTGATAATTTTTATAATGCCGAATTGTTTTTACGTGCTCATGGAACCTATTCGATCAAAGTGACTGATCCGATTTTATTTTATGCCAATGCGATTCCTCGCAATATGGATCAAGTGGATATCAATGATATCAATGAACAGTACTTGCAAGAATTTTTAACGGGTCTGCAAGCCTCGATCAATCAAATGTCTGCCGATGGTCAACGAATTTCTTACGTGCCGTCAAAAAGTTTAGAATTAAGCAAATATTTAGCGACTGCCCTAGATGATAGCTGGAAAGAATTACGTGGCATGGAGATTGTTTCCGTTGCCGTGGCTAGCATTTCTTATACCGATGACTCAACTAAATTGATCAATATGCGGAATGAAGGTGCCATGCTGGGTGATCCTAGCGTACGTGAAGGCTATGTCCAAGGTTCGGTTGCTCGTGGCATGGAGGCCGCTGGAAAAAATGATGCTGGCGCCAGCACTGGATTTTTCGGTATGGGCATGGGCATGAATGCCGGCGGTGATTTCTTAAATCAAGCTTCCCAAAACAATAATCAACAAATGCAGCAAAATCAACAAGCTAAAACGCAAGCGCAAGGCGAACAATGGGCTTGTCCAAAATGCGGCACTGAAAATACCGGGAAATTCTGCAGTAATTGCGGCGAACCAAAACCAGCACCAGCTGCTGCAGCAAAGATCCAAATGAAATGTAGTGCATGTGGCGAAATTGTAGATCTAAGTAATGGCGTACCAAAATTCTGTCCACATTGCGGCAAACCGTTTCAAGGAGTGCCATTAGATTAAAAAAATAAGCTGAATTGAGGTGGTCTGCAAATGGCGGATGTTATTACACATCATTGTCACAACTGCGGCGGGCCGTTAACATTCAATCCTAGTGATCAAAAATTTCATTGTGACTATTGTTTGAGTATTTTTACCGTAGAAGATATCGAAAAATTTGAAGCAAAAGAAACAGCTACCACTGTAGAAGATACTACAGCAGAGGCTTCATCGTTCGAAACGACTGACGACAGTGAAATGGATTTATTTCTCTGCCCCAGTTGCGGTGCTCAAATCGTCACTGATCACACGACTGCCGCGACTTATTGTTACTTCTGTCATAATCCAGTAGTCCTATCTGGGCGCTTGACGGGCGAATTTTTGCCAAATAAAGTCTTACCGTTTAAAATCGATCGCGAAAAAGCAATTGCTGGTTTTTTAGCTTGGACCAAAAAAAAACGATTCGTTCCAAAGGATTTTTTCAATCAAGAACAAATCGAAAAAATGACCGGTGTCTATTTTCCATATTGGGTGATCGACGCGGAAACTAATGGAAATCTTACTGGTAGCGGAACTTCATTAAGGGTTTGGGTGATCGGTGACATCGAATATACGGAAACCAAAGTCTATCAAGTTTTTCGTAAAGGAACTGCTAAAATCAGACAATTGACTAAAAATGCGTTGACTAAAAATCTGCAACAAAAAATGGTCGAAGGCGTACAACCTTTTCCGATCGATCAAGCGGTTGATTTTCATACCGAATATCTATCTGGTTTCCAAGCCGAAAAACGTGATATCGAGATCATTGAATTAGCCGACCAGATCCAACATGAATTAGGCGAGTATACGGAAGACCTGTTGCGAGATACGGTCTCGGGCTATACAACATTTACTGCTAAAAATAAATCCGTTGCAATTGAAAAACAAGATAATCATTATATGTTGCTACCGGTTTGGCTTGTTACCTATCAAGCCGCAGATAAAAAGACCTATTATTATGCTATGAATGGACAGACAGGCAAAGTCAGCGGTGTCTTGCCTATCAGCAATAATCGATTAGGCTTATTCTCTACTGGTATATTTGCAGGTATTTTAGCTTTAGCTATGATCGTGGGGTATTTCCTATGAAAAAAATTTTTTTATTACTCAGTTTTTTAGTCTTGCTGCTTCCTTTAAAAGCTCATGCAGCAGCTGATACCGTCGATGACCAAGCAAACTTATTGACGCAAGAACAGCGCACAGAATTAGCCAATCAAGCAGCGACCCTTGATCAAAAAATCAAAGGCCAGATTTTTATCTTAACGACGAATACTAATACTGAAGAACCGCGCACCTTTGCAAACCAACAGCTAAAAGCGCGTGTTGGGAAAGATAATAATGGGGCTCTTTTACTGATCGATATGAATCAACGACAAGTTTACGTGTCTACATCGGGTAATATGATCGATTACTTAACGGACAAACGTGTCGATAAGATCTTAGATGCAGTGACTGCTGCGATGCAAAATGAAAATTATTATCAAGCCGGGGCAGATTATCTTTCAATGACGAAAGAATTTGTCGACGCTGGAGTCCCAAAAGGCTCTTATCGAATCGATGAAAAAACTGGCAAGATCACTTATTACAAAGCGATCACACCGATCGAATTTGCAATTGGTTTTGTTATTGCAGCTGCGGCGGCGATTGCATTCTTCGTTTCTGTCCGTTTGCGTTATCAATTGAAAAGAGGGACATATCGTTATCCCTATCGTCAAAATGCCCAGCTTGATTTAACAGAACGACAAGACCAATTAGTCAATTCATTTGTTACAACTCGTCGAATTCCACGGCCATCTAATAATAACGGCGGTGGTGGTGGCGGTGGAAGTACGACTAATTCTAGCGGCGGCGGAACTTTTGGCGGCGGCGGACGCGGATTTTAATTTCTTAATCAAAAATTTTTGACTGATCCCAGCGGAATTCCGAAACACTAGGAATCCACTGGGATTTGCTTGTATTCCCCCTTTTATTTTGCTAAACTTTTTTAGGTAATAAACTAAAGGAGCTTACCAATGTATAAAAAGAAAAGATTTCCCCTTGTTTTGGTTGCCTTGATCCTCTTTTTCCAAAGCTTCATCGGAATCACTGTACGAGCGGATGATGATTTTTCTGTCAATGCCAGTGCTGGCTATGCCATTGATGCTGATTCTGGAAAAGTTTTCTTCAATCAAGATGGCGATACCCCAAAAGGGATTGCTTCCATCACAAAGACTGTCACTGCTTACCTAGTTTTAGATGCCATAAAACAAAAGAAAATAACTTGGGATCAAGAAGTACCGATTTCAGAATATGCTGAATCATTGAGTACTGTTCCCGACTTATCTAATGTTACTTTAGTCAGCGGCCAAAAATATACAGTCAAAGATATTTTTGAAGCCATGATCGTTCAGTCAGCAAACGCTTGTGCCGTAGCACTCGCTGAACTTGTTGCCGGAAGTGAGCATACTTTCGTCGATCAAATGCGTGAACAATTGAAAAAATGGGACATCACTGACGCAACGGTCATCAATTCATCTGGATTGAGTAACGTCTACTTAGGCGATAATCGCTATCCTGGCACTCAGGAAAACGATGAAAATATGATGTCTGCCAAAGATGTCGCAATCGTTGCCCAACATCTGATCAACGATTTTCCAGAAATTTTAGAAACATCAAAAATTCAAGAAAAAACTTTTGCTCCTAATACGACACATCCCAGCGAGATGAAAAACTGGAATGTCATGCTTTTTGAAGGTGATAATTACAAAGAAGGCGTAGATGGATTAAAAACTGGAACAACCGATCTAGCGGGTGCCTGCTTTGTCGGGACGATCGAAAAAGATGGCCGTCGCGTGATCACCGTCATTTTAAATGCCCTGAATCAAGCGAACGATACCAATGCTCGTTTTACTGAAACGAGTAAACTGATGGACTATTGCTTGAATAATTGGAGTCAACAAGAAGTGACTACTGCGGGACAAACACCCGCTGATAAAAAATCTTTAGCAGTCGCTGAAGGCAAACAAGATCGCGTAGCTTTGGCGATGGAAAAACCCGTAACACTTTGGGTCCGCAGCGATATGGACTCTACAGATTTGACGATCAAGTCAACAGTGGACAGTTCATTGTTAGATGATCAGAAAATTACTGCTCCTGTTCATAAAAATGAAAAAGTCGGTACCGTCAGCGTACAGCTTGCCCAAGATACTTTAGGCTATGTTCGTAAAAACGAAGGTGCTACGACAAACTTGATCACTAAAACAGCGGTTGAAAAGGCTAATGTTTTTGAGATTCTTTGGCAAAAGATCACCAATGCCTTTGCATAAATAAAAAACTTTCGACTTTATTAGAGTCGAAAGTTTTTTTTATGTTTTAAACGGGAAATACAGTTCGACTTCGCCTTGTGCAAATTCAGGTAAATAATGTTCTTGGATCGCTCCAGCAAGTTCCAATTTTTCTAAAGGAAAGATTTCTCCTAACATAAGATTCGTGGCTTCTTCGATCTTATCTCCATTTGCTTTGACCGTTAAGTAACTTTTGGCTGGGAGTTCCCAACACGTCCATCCTTCTGGTACAATCGCTTCTTTCGTAACTTGGACTCCCGCTAGGTAACGTCCTTCATTTTGCCATGGCTCTAGCCATTCTTTTCCATCACTCATCAATCCCCAAAGATGTAATACCTCTTGTTCTTGACCTGTCAACGATACTATCAACTCTTCAAAATGATCGTTGACTTGATCCCATAATGCTGGTACCCAAGAAGCTCCCTCCTCTGCTAGCCCGCGGCCTTCTTTTCCAATCACATAGATCGTGGGCAAGTCGATTCGATCAATCCCTTTAATCTTCATTCTCATTCCTCCCTGACTAAAAAAGCTTATTCTCTATTTTACCGAGCTTTCTGGTAAAAACCAATTAATCGTTCTTCACTGCGCATTTCCTCGTTTCTTTGATATACTGTCTACTGTAACAAATGGTTTCTTCTTGCTGATAGTTATAACCACTCAGCAGTCAGTTAAATCAAAGAAAATTTTTTATATTTATGGGATGAAGAAAGGCGTGATGATATGGACTTCCAGCGAGACTTCCTAGCATTAGGAATCTACTTGCTTGTTCTATTAGTTTTAATGATTCGTTTCAAACATAAGCGATTCAGTCTCTTTTTACGTTGGTCAGGAATTTTTCTACTTTTATATTTTTTAGGAATCGAGATTCAAGCAAAAACTTTTTATATTTTGATTCCAGTATTTTTCTTTTTATTGTTCTGCTATTTTTATTTCAAAGAAAAATGTCGGTTAAGAAACGGCTGGCTACTAAATCTATTTTTGATCAGCTTTATGATCTATGTTGGACTGATTAGTTTCACTTCTCAATCCATTATCGGAATGGCGATCTCAGTTGCCTTGCTAGTTTTATTTTTAATTGCTGCAGCATTTGGTGTCTACGCTGCCGTGATTTTTTTGATCGGCAATAGCTTTATCGTGTTGAAACGTGAATCACGACGTTTACCGAATCTATTGACACTGATCTTAGGGCTAGCGATCCTGGCACTGCTTATTTTGCGTATTGTAGGTACCCAACTTTTACCGAGCTGGTCATTAGTCTTATTAGCGATCCCAACGACGATTGCATTTTATTTTTTCATCGTCTTTTGGAATTTCTTATCAATCTCTGTTTTGTACCAATTCAATCAGCCAAAGTACGACCAAGACTTCATCGTTGTTTTAGGCGCGGGGCTGATTAATGGGGAAAAAGTTACCCCGCTATTAGCAAAACGGATTGATCGTGCAATCCAGTTTTATCACAAACAAAGCGCTGCAACCTTAACTCCGCCAAAACTTGTGATGTCTGGCGGACAAGGACCGGATGAAAAAGTTCCTGAGGCGCAAGCGATGCGTGAATATGCGATAGAACAAGGAATTCCTGAAGATGAGATCCTCATGGAAGCTCAATCAACCAATACGTTAGAAAATATGCGCTTTAGTAAAGAAATTATGGAACATGAAAAACCAACTGGTTATCATGCGATTTTTACTTCTAATAATTACCATATTTTTAGAGCCGGTATGTATGCCGAAGAAGTCGGCTTAAATATCGATGGCCTCGGGGCAAAGACTGCCAAATATTATTTACCGAATGCTTTTCTACGTGAATTCATTGCGATTGCTTTGATGCATAAAAAAGCTCACTTGATTATTTGCGGCTTGATCACGGTTGGTTCCATTGCTTTAGCTGCCATCAATTATTTCTTTGGCGGCTAATAAAAAAGCTGAGACAAAAGTATTTTTTACTTTCGTCTCAGCTTTTTTTATTATTCTGCTCGTAAAGCAATCGCTGCATCTTTTTTAGCAGCCATTTTAGCAGGAATGTGTCCGCCGATCATCGTCAAAACAGTTGAAACGATGATTAAAATAAGCCCATGTACTGGATTCAATTGAGCGACATCTTTAAGGTCAGTCATATTGTATAAAATTGCATTGATTGGGAATGTAGCCAAGTAAGCAATCAACACACCTAGTGTTCCTGATGCTACCCCTAGGATACATGTCTCGGCATCAAATACGCGGGTAATATCTTTTTTACGCGCACCTAAAGCTTTCAAGACCCCAATTTCTTTGGTCCGTTCAATCACAGATGTATAAGTGATGATCCCGATCATGATCATACTTGTTACTAATGAGATACCGGCAAAGGCTACTAATACATACGTGATCGCATCCATCAAGCCCCCAGTCAACTCAGTCATCGTACCGGCCAAGTCTGTATAAATAATCTTATCGGCTTTCTTTTTACCTTTATTATATTTATCTAAATAAGTTAAGATTTTTTCTTTGTCTTTATAATTATTCGGATAAATCATGATGCTGCTTGGCAAGCTATCGCCGCCTAAGTAAGCCATCGTACTTTCTTTAGTCGTTGCATCTAATTTTTCATTCGTCATGACATTAGTATCCGTCGCTTTTTGTGCATTGACGATTTCAGAATTTTGATTATCTTTCACGATTTTAGATGTTAATTCATTGCTGTAAGCAATCCCTGGTGCTAAAAGGTTCATCGTTGATGATTGTTTTACTCGTAAGATTCCCGAAATTTTCAATGTATCATTATTCGCATTGTCATACATTGCTTTGTAATCTGTGTTGGGGATAAAATTCCCTGTTGGTAGTTTGGCATAGTATTCATTATTATTGACCAACTTGAATTCGGTGCCTACGATTTTGTCAAAATCAATTTTTTCGCCATCTTTGACATCGAAGCCTAAATTTTTCAATGAATTGATATTAGTACTATTATTGGCATCAACGATCAAGACAACATCTGTTGCAGTAGTTGGATATGCTCCTGATAATAATTTGTAATTATCTTTTAAGAAGTTGCCTGAGTCTTTATCCAGCTGTGTTGGAAATGAAGAAACGCCCATCCCAGTCATGCTGGACATCGCACTCATCATTGATGGACTACTATCAGATGCTGTATTTGATAGTTGAACTGGTTTTACATCTCCATCGACATCGCGTAATAAATTCATCCCTACTACACGTGTATAACCGATATTATTACTTAATTTTGGATCGATATTATTGATGTAATCCACATAATCTTGATTGATGTTGTTCGTATGTTGTGCCCGATCTTCATCGCTGATTTTAGCAACGATATTATTCTCATTGCCTTTGTCAGAACCGCTGGATTTATCTGACCCTAAGGCTTGATCACGATTCGCCGTTTGATCAGTTGTTGTTTTTGAAATAGTGATCGGGTATTTCGACATCGTTTCTGCTTGAGTGCTATCGATTTGTTTTTGGAAACCGCTAGACAATGATAATACGATCCCGATACTGATGATCCCGATACTTGAAGCAAACGCGGTCAACAAGGTTCGACCCTTTTTGGTACGTAAGTTATTGAAGGAAAGTTTCAACGCCGTCATAAACTTCATTTTTGTCCGTTTTAATTGGAATTGTTCCCCTTTTTTCCCTTCGATATGCGGATGAGAATCATCCATGATCTGTCCATCAGAAAATTCAATGATGCGATCGGCATATTTTCTAGCCAATTCAGGATTATGCGTAACCATGATGACTAATTTTTCTTTTGACAATTCTTGAATCAGATTCATGATCTGAACACTGGTCTCTGTATCTAACGCTCCTGTCGGTTCGTCACAAAGCAAAATATCGGGATCGTTCGCTAAAGCACGTGCAATCGCAACTCGCTGCATCTGACCACCAGAAAGTTGGTTGGGCTTTTTGTGCATGTGATCGGCTAGACCTACACGACGTAAAGCATCTTCTGCTTTTTGTTTCTTTTCTTCTTTAGAGACACCGCTCAAAGTCATCCCTAACTCAACATTGTCGATGATCCCTAAATGACTGATCAAGTTATAACTTTGGAAAACAAAACCGATCGAATTATTTCGATACGCATCCCAATCAGCATCTTTGAATGTTTTAGTCGATTTGCCATCAATGATCATGTCGCCGGAATCATAATTGTCCAAGCCGCCGATCACATTCAACATCGTCGTCTTTCCAGAACCACTGGCTCCTAAAATCGCCACAAACTCTTGGCGTCTAAATGAGACTGATACGCCATCTAGCGCTTTGGTCGTTGTATCACCAACATGGTAATATTTTTTGATATCTTTTAACTCTAACATTCTGTCACCCTTTTCTTTAAGTTTACTTTGTAAAGATAGCATGGCATTATTAACTCAAAATGAACAAAAATTCATACTAGGTTCACAGTAATCTGTTATTATTATCTGGCAAAAAGGAGGACGTGGCAAATGAATCGAATACTTATTGTAGAAGATGACGAAAACTTATCATTACTTTATCAATCAGCCTTAAAAAATGAACGTTTTGAAGTCTTTCGTGCCGAAAATGGACTCGAAGCGTTAACGATTTTAGATCAACAATATATTGATTTGATTATCAGCGATATTATGATGCCCGATATGGACGGCTATGAATTAGCTCAAAGCCTACGCGAGGCAAATTATGAACTGCCGATTTTATTTATCACTGCTAAAGATTCTTTTGAAGACAAAAAACGCGGTTTCACCTTAGGGATCGATGACTATATGGTCAAACCAATCGATGTCAATGAAATGATTTTGCGTGTCGAAGCTTTATTGCGGCGAGCACAGATCGTTCACACGAAAGAGTTGATCGTCGGAAAAACCCAATTGAACCAAGAAACTTATCAGATCAAAAGAGAAATACAAGAAATGACTTTGCCGCAAAAAGAATTTTTACTGCTCTATAAACTGCTGGCTTATCCGAATAAAATTTTTACCCGACAACAATTGATGGATGAGATCTGGGGGCTAGACTCTGATACAGATGAGCGAACGATCGATGTCCATATCAAACGTTTGCGTACTCGTTTAGAAAAAAATCCTGATTTCACGATCGAGACGATCCGTGGTCTAGGCTATAAGGCGGTCATCTACGCATGAGAAAAAAATTCTTCTCCCAGCTATGGATTTATTTTGCCGGGATCACCTTTTTAATGATGGTCGTCGTCCTCAGCGTCTTTGTGGGACTGCTTTTTTTAGTGACACATTTTGAATTGCTGTCACCTGAACGCGAAGGTCACCTTTTTCCTTTATACTTTATTTTATTTTTAAGTCTCATTATCGGTGCGACTTTATCTTTCTTCGTTGGAAAACGAATCCTCCAACCGATCGGAAACCTGCGGCAAGCGATGAGTAAAGTCGCACAAGGCGATTTCACGATCCAGCTACAAGAAAACCAGTCACTAGAAGACGTTGACGAATTGTATCATGCCTTTAATGTGATGGTGACAGAATTAAATAGTATCGAAACGTTACGCAATGATTTCGTCTCTACGATTTCTCATGAATTCAAAACTCCAATAGCAACGATCAAAGGCTACGTTCAGTTACTACAAAATGAACAGTTATCACCTGAGGAACGACAAGTTTATTTAGAACGAATGTTAGATGGAACCCATCAGCTGACTTATCTGACAGATAATGTTTTAAAATTAAGCAAACTGGAAAATCAAGGAGTAGGATTAGATTTCCAAACATTTCGTTTAGATGAGCAAATCCGTGAAGTGATCCTTTTTTTGCAACCTAAATGGGAACAATTGAATCTAACCTTAGATTTAGATTTGCCGAGAACCATTTATAATGGCAATGAAGAATTTCTTTATCAAGTCTGGTTGAATCTAATGGACAATGCGATCAAATACAGCTATAAAAATGGAAACATCCATGTTCATCTCACGCAAAATGACCAAGGTGTCATCTTAGCGATCAGTGATGAAGGCATCGGGATGACGGATGAAGTCGCCAATCGTGTGTTTGATAAGTTTTATCAGAGTGATACGAGCCGTAAACGAAAAGGCAATGGCCTAGGTTTAGCCTTAGCAAAACAAATCGTAGAGCTACACCAAGGGACGATTGAAGTCAAGAGTTCTCCCGATCAAGGCAGTCAATTTAAATTGTTTTTACCAAACATCGCAAAAAATTCATAATTTTCTTGTCATTTTGGCCGATTAATTCATGATTAGTTAATATTTATACTGTAAGCTATGGGTAACTTAAAGAAAGGGTGACTCATATGATGGAGAAACAAAAAGTAACGAAGTCTGTATATTTTGTAGAAGAAACTCAGAATATCGAAGGCGCGTACGTTGAAGTAAATACACTTTTTGTTGCAGACAATCAAGAGCAAGCGACCGAAGTCTATGAAAAGCTCGTGAAGGAGGAAAGTAAAAAATCCTTTGGGCTTTTATTGAATGAATATACAATTAACGCGGAGGGCGGTTTTTTCCGTAACCTACTTGAATCATGGAAACACCTGCCCGCTGAATTTTATCGAAAAATGCAAGTATTGACTTATCGTCCAATTGCGGAGTATCAAAATTAACTTAGGACGAAGTTTTTTCGTCAAAAAAAGCGAGGCACTCAGCTAGAGTACTTCGCTTTTTTAAATCATCGATAATAAAAAGACAGCTGCTAAACCTGTAATGACAGAAATTGCCATTGAACGAGTTTTGTACGCCACTCCTGCGACTAAAAACATCGCAATGATCCGGACGTTATCAACGATATCTAATTGATTGTTGCTGATAAAGACATCTTTGAAAACCAATGCCGCAAACAATGAGATCGGTACGTATTTCATCCAATCACTGAACCATTGCGGAACTTGGCGTTGTGAGAAATACAATATCGGAAACAAACGTGGCAGATAAGATGCTCCGAATAAACATAGGATCAATAATAGTAATGAAGAATCACTCATGATGAACCTCCCCGCCAGTCAGATCATAATGATCTGGGCCATCATTATCAGTATCGACAGTTTTTCTGCTGCGTTCAACGAGATAACCAGCAGAAGAAGCTAGTAATGTCGCTAAAATCAAACCAAAAGTATTTTTAAATAGCAACATAAAGATAATCGCCAAGCCACCAGAGAATAAGCCTGTTACTAACAACAAACCATTATTCAATTGCATCATGAACATAAAAATAAACATTGCCGTCAACGCAAAATGAACCAATTCAGTATCCACATGGATGACTGAACCAAATAAAGTTCCGACAATCGTACTTCCCGTCCAAGAAAGCATCGAAAACCAATTGACGTATAATGCCTTTTTACGATTCCACTCAGGATCAGTAGAGTATTTCAAATAATTTACTGCATAATTTTCATCATTCATCGACTGCGAAAACAGTGCAATAAATGAACGTTTTTCATTTTTGAAAAATTGTGACAAACTAGAGCCTAACAATGCATAGCGCAGCTCCAAGAAAAAAACCATTAAGATTGTGGACACAAATGATGCATGAACACTTATCATCGAGACTACTAAAAATTGGGCGCCTCCAGAGAAAACAAGCATCGACAGTAAAGCCGTTAATAAAATGTTAAATCCCGCTTTTTGCAGCAGCATGCCACAAGCCAAGCCGACCGGAATATAACTTAAACACAGCGGCATGGCCGCATATAACGCCTCTAACCATGGTGTCCTTTTTTTTACAGGCATGGTATGTTCTCAATTCCCTTCACGTTCACAGGATAAAAAGCATTTTCATTCTAACACATTCTGGACAAAAAGATACAACTCCTCAAATAACTTTTTTTTAGCCAAAAAAATCCTTTATTATTCGTAAATAAAATCAATAAACCGTTAAAAAATAAATAAAAAAGCTTATAAAGAATTTATTACGAATTATTTTTTTAGATAAACTAAAATCATTTGCTTTTGCTTTTTTAAAAAAGGAAAGTCTTAAAGTTTTCTTATGAAACCCTCATCTATCATATCAAGTCGTTCTTTTTGCCAATGCTTGACGGATCAAGCGAATATCCCGTGTATTGATCGTCGAACGAACTTGTAAAGCCTTCGCATGGTGTGTTGGCATATTAGATAAAACCAAATCTGCTGCTGCTTCATCCTCCACAAATTCCAATTGATAATGATTGCTCAGCGCAGCGATCAATAGGTCTTTTTGCAATTGTTCAAAGACCGGACCCAAATCCGAAAGTACATACAAACGAGCTTTTGGCCGATACGTCAAATAAGGGATCAGTAGATTCGCCAGCAACAATGAAAAAAGTTCTGTCATTTTAGGATTAGTACTAGTTATCTTAGTTAAAAATTCTGACATGAAATCAGCGAAGGTTTCCATGTAACGAGGAACGATTTTTTTTAATCGTTGGTCATCTACAATTGGAAATAAACTCGTCAAAGTATGAACCTCCTTCAAGTAGCGATTAAATAAAAACAAGCGCCTCAATTGGCCTCTGACGGCTGTTTGATCATCAATAGTTACGGAAAAATGTTTTTCAAATACATCAAACCAGCTATCGCTTTGACTGCTGACCCAGGTTTCTGTTTGAGCAGAAATCTCCATAAAATCGATTTTTTCACTCAAATCAAAAAATAATGGGAAAATACTTAAAAAGAACAGCAATGTTCCCCATTCATTTCGATTCCAATGATCGAATAGCGAAGGTGCTTCAAAATTCAGCGGTACAGCAATCGTCTCTGTTGCTTGGACTGCATTGCGCTTTTCAAAAATAAATAATAATACGCCTAACTGACTGCGTTGGGTTTGAGAAAATTCGTAAGAGAATAAATCTGCTAACTGTTCGATGGGGTAACTTATCTGTTCATCGATTTCCCACGGTAATTCTTTGACCCCACGATAGATCGACCACAAATATTGAAAGAACAAGTAGCGGATTTGGTGCTCAGGGTCTTTTAAATGGATGATCGTGCCTTTTGATAAAGATAAGCGTAAAGGCTCAAGTTCTTTCGTTAATTTTGCAATCGTTCGTCGTAAAGTTGATGGACTGATAAATTGCTGCTCACAGAATTCTTGGGTATCTACTTTTCCAGACACCAACAACTCCTCCAACAAATGCACCAAAGTACTTTGACGAACAATGTCTCGCAACAGACGATGCAATGGAAAGTCCGGTTCACGAACGAGACGAACACCGTAGTTTCGGTGCTTCTCTAAACTAACCGCTGAAAAGTCTTGCATTAAGGCTTGTAATTGATCCAAGTATTTTTGAATCGTGTTGACATTCAATCCTGTGATATGTGACAAATCGGACCGGCTGTACCATTGATCTTGTTGATCCAGTATTTGTAAAAGCTCTAACTGCCAATATACCTCTTTGGTTAACATCCAATTTCCTCCCTTTTCAATTATTAGTTTATCCAGACTGAAAAATTGAAATCCCTCTTAGTTATAACAAGTTATAATACTCTTCAGCAACTTTTAGGAGGAGAAAAATGAGAAAATTTATCTATTGTTTGTTGATCGCTTTACTATTTTTTCCAATATCTGTGATTGCGGCTACAACAAATGCTAAAAAGAGTTCAATTGAAATCAGCTACATCAATGTCACTTTAAACGGTGCAAATATTAATTCCGGTGTCGTATCAGTGGAACCGGGGCAGCAATTACAATTACGGGTTCTATTCAATTATTATGGCGGTCAAATTACTGATTACAATGCCACTCGTCTACGGTTAGATGATGGACAAGCAAATGGAAAAATCCAAGCATTAGCCAATCATTTTGAAAAAATCACCGATAATCAAGCCGGAGAAGATGTGACGATCACGATCGCACCAACCGTCAAGAGCGGTGCTACTATCCCGGTCAAATTTATTATTGATGGGCCTGATGTCAGTAGTGAAGAAGACGAAACTATCACGTTTGTTATAAAAAATGCAACTAGTGGTACGACCGATTCTAGCTCGTCTAACGAATCTTCATCTAGCGAAAGCTCAAATGATTCTAGTTCATCTAGTGAAAGTTCAACCGATTCTAGCTCATCTAGTGAATCTTCATCTAGCGAAAGTTCAAATGATTCTAGTTCATCTAGTGAATCTTCGTCTACTGAGAGTTCAAATGATTCTAGTTCATCTAGTGAATCTTCGTCTACTGAGAGTTCAAATGATTCTAGTTCATCTAGTGAATCTTCGTCTACTGAGAGTTCAAATGATTCTAGTTCATCTAGTGAATCTTCGTCTACTGAGAGTTCAAATGATTCTAGTTCATCTAGTGAATCTTCGTCTACTGAGAGTTCAAATGATTCTAGTTCAATAGAAGCTTCTGATTCCATGGATTCAAATCAGAAGGATCACTCGAAGACTGATCACTCAGCCAGTAATAATGATTTAAACGAAAAAAAGCAGTTGTATGCTAAAAATAAATTGGTACCCAAAAACAAAAACAACAGTACCTCAGGCGTTCAAAAAAAAGCAACATTGAAATTTTTACCTAAAACGGGTATGAAAACTTCAGGTTATGCGTGGGTTGGTCTTGGTTTGACTAATTTGGTTGTAGCACTTTATTTATTCCGTAAAAAATAGACATGCAAGTTGTCTAGCCATTTTCTGAAAAAATATGTTACTATATTCAACGAAAAGAGTTGAATGATAGATGAACAATAGTTTTCACGAGAATCGTTCAGTAGGTCTGCTACTGACTTTTATTGGGGGAATGATGGACAGTTATACTTATATCCGATACGAAGCTTTTGCTTCTGCGCAGACAGGGAATTTGATTTTGGCCATCATCCAAGCATATGAAAGACAATGGAATATGGTCGGAAAAAAATTGCTTTCCACCCTCTTTTTCTTTGTCGGTATTCTTTTAGCCAAGTTTATGATCGATTATTTTAGAAAAAAGGAACTTCATTTCTGGCGCTTATTTTTACTTTATTTTGAAGCAGTAGTCTTTTTCGTAATCAGTTTGCGCTTCTTAGATCCCTATCCAGCAATTGTTACGATCATGATTGCTTTTACTGCCTCGATCCAATGGGTATCCTTCGATAAAATCAATGGCTTGGCCTACACGAATTTATTTACTACTGGAAATTTGAAAGGTGTCGCAACGAATCTTTATGATTATTTAAGCACGAAAGATCAAGCGGCAAAAACACGGTTTGTCCACTTTTTACTAGTGGTACTAGCTTTTATTGCCGGTGCGATTGTTTCAGTCTTTTTCTATCGTTTAATCGGGACGAAAGCTTTGTGGATCATCTCAGGATTATTCTTATTGATGGCTTTATCTGAAACTTTCTTAGTGTGGCAATTTCAACGAAACGTTTTTCGACTTGAAAAAAAATGACTCTTCAGCGACTTGCGCTGAAGAGTTATTTTATGGCTGAATAGCAACATCGATGGCGCCGTTACTCGTCCGAATCGTTAATTCTTTCGAGCCTGCTGCCTTTTTCACTAGGTTATTTTTAGCATTGCTTGTTTTAGCATCGATCGAGAAATCATTTTGATTTCCGATCACGGTTCCAGTGACTTTTGCATTACTCGTTTCAAGTTCTAATGATTCCTTCGGCTGAAGGCGATCTAAATAAATGGCGCCGTTGGTCGTCTCGAATTCTCCGGTTTTAAAGTTCAGGTTTTTTAAAATAATTTTACTGTTACTCGTTTCAAATGACCCTTCATTAAAAGTCAGATCAGTTAATTCTAAGTGACCATTGCTTGTTTGCGCTTCGATTTCATCAGCCTTCGTATCTGCTACAGCCACTTTACTATTGCTTGTTTCTATTTCTAATGTAGCTAATGCTATTTTTTCCACTGAGACTTGGGCATTGGATGTCTCGACCTGCAGATCTTTCAATTGTTCTTGCGGCACTTCGATCGTTACTTGCGCTTGATCCTTGCCAAAGCTGAAGAAACTTGGACTCCACCAATTGCTGCGGTTACGTACAAATTTTAATTCCTGACCTTTTTGCTGGATCTTATATTTTGTATTACGTGTTTTCGCATACTGGATTCGAGTCTGTTTCTCAGCAGTTCCGACCACTTTAATCGGGGTATTCCGATCATCGACAATCAATGTATCGATTTTATTTTTAGTCGTATATTCTTTTTGCATGACTTGATTATGAAAAAATAGACTGCTGATACTGACTAAAGCAGCTCCAACCAAAATAACCCCTACGATGATTTTTTTCATTTTTTGCTCCTTCTTTGATGCATTTTCTCTATCATAAAAGATTACACAAACGTTTTCATAGGGCTTGCGCCTGATTCTGCTTATTTATCTCGATAGAATCCTGCTTTTATCTCAATAAATTCTTGAAATAACTGAAATACTTGAAACAGCATCGCTCGATTCTCAAACGCTTGTCGATTTTCTGGTAGCTCTTTTTCCTGATAGCGCTGATCCAACTCAGTGATTTTACCCAAAATTTCTGAGCCATCATTCTCCTCCGCTAACGTTTCGGCTGTAAATTCTAAAAGTTCTTGCAATTCTATGACATCTTCTGGCTCGGCTGTTAGACGATTCAAAATCTGCAGCATCGCTGTTAAAATTTTTAGCTGTAAACGTCGCATCGCAAAATATTCAAAATAATACCCGTTACTGGAGAAGAAATGATTCTCTTCAAATTCTTGCGCTCGTTTTTGTGTTTCTTTAACAAAAGTCAAAAGTGCCAAACATTCTTGACGTAAATCTTCTTCTTTTTTCGCCTGATTCAAATGCAGCGCCATATCCTGCAATATTTTTTTCATCGACACTTCGACGATCATTTGGTCAGCTTGTAATTTTTTCTCGGTATTCGGCATATAAAGATTGGCTAATAAGGCACAACCGACTCCGATCGACATCAAGAGATACTCATTGATGATCAAGTGAACTGATATTTCTTGAGCCACCAAATAATGAGTGATCAACACGGAACTAACGGCTATTCCTTCATCTAGTTTTAGCGCTAGTGAGGCCGGGATAAATAAAAATAAGTACAAACCAAAGACCAACGGATGGTAACCGAAGAGTAAAAAACAACTACCTGCAATAACTGTTGCCAGCGTCAATGAAAAAAAACGATTGATCGCCGTTTTAACTGTTGAACGTTTCGTATTAGTCACTGTTAGGATCGTAATGATCGCCGCGGAAGCTGCTGATTCTAACCCCAAGCCATTTGCCAAAAGTAAAGCGATCGGTGCAGCAATCGCTGTTTTGAATGTTCGTAACCCAAATTTCATGTGATCCCTCCTTCACTAAAAGCTTACACTACTTGCTGAAAAAAGTCGCAACTTACTATAATATCTTGTATAGTAAATAAGTTGAAAAAAACCGTATGTACTAAGCTAACAAGAACTCATTTTATAACCTGTAGGGAGTGGATATAGTGGAAAGCTGGATTTTTTTAGGTGTGATTCTTTTGATTGCCTTTATTGCAAAGAACCAAAGCTTATTGATTGCAACGATCGCCGTATTATTATTGAAATTACTGCCCCATTCAGATAAGATTTTGACTACCTTAAATCAACGTGGAATCAATTGGGGTGTGACCTTGATTTCGGCAACGATCTTAGTGCCGATCGCGACGGGTGATATCGTCTTGAAAGATTTATTAGACACTTTGAAATCACCGCTTGGCTGGGTCGCAACCATCTGTGGTGTCTTAGTCGCTGTTTTATCTTCTAAAGGGGTCGGTTTAATCAATCAATCGCCAGAAGTCACGGTCGCTTTGGTTTTTGGAACGATCATGGGTGTTGTCTTTTTAAAAGGAATCGCTGCCGGACCAGTGATTGCTGCCGGGATGACATACTGCATCATGCAAGTCATCCAAACTGTAATGAACCGTTAATTTTAAACACACAACTCTTTATTTTCCGCAAGAGTTGTGTGTTTATTTGTTTCTCATAAAATTCTCTTGTAAGATAGAAAGAAACGACCGATTCAACAAATATAAAAATCCCTTTACAAAATATTGAAAAATGGCACAAGATCTTATTTTTATAAGAACTAGGAGGTGCAATGATGACTGAACAAACCAAGACCGCTCGTTTACGGCAAATCGTCAAAATTCTAAATCACTACAGTGTCGTCAAAAATATTACTCAACAAAAAAATCCCGCTGAGGTTCGTCAAGCTTTTGAAGAACTTGGCCCTACTTTTATCAAAGTCGGACAGATGATGTCTGTTCGGACTGACATCTTTACAGTGGATTTCACCCGCGAGTTACGTAAGTTACAGGATCAAGTTAAGACAGATGATTTTACTACAGTCAAAAAAGCGGTCGAGCAAGAACTGGATCACTCATTGACTGAGCTTTTTTCCCAATTTGATGAACAGCCATTTGCTTCGGCTTCGATCGCTCAAGTTCATCATGCCAAATTAAAGAGTGGTGAAGAAGTGGTCGTCAAAGTCCAACATCCAGGAATTGATACCGAGATCGAATTAGATCTGGCGTTGTTTGAAAAAGCTCTTCCTCTCGTCAACTGGGTGCCACAAAGCAATGTGATCAATTTAAAAAGTTTAGTTAGAGAAATTCGTAATTCCTTACAAAATGAATTGGACTTTCGTAAAGAGCTCGCTTTTGCTGAAGAGTTCTATCGCCTAAATAATGAATGGAAAGAAATTCGTGTTCCTAAAATGGAACCAGCTTATTCCACCAAAAAAATTATCGTGATGGAATTGATGGCTGGTAAAAGTCTAGAAACATTGATTCAAGCCAAAACAGAACCGATTTTACAACCTGGAATGTCTAATAATGAATTAAAGAAAATGATCAGCGGCTTATTAGTAGAGCATTTTATGAAGGAAGTCTTCGATGATGGCTTCTTCCATGCCGATCCGCATCCTGGCAATATCTTACTTCAACTATTGGACGAGGCTGAAAACCATGCTGATCAACCGCTTAAATCAAAAAAATTGGAACGAAAACTGGGCAAACAGACGTATCACTTTTCGTATGCTTACCATCAAAAACTTCGGCCTTTCCGTTTGAATTTCATTGATTTCGGAATGATGGGAACGATCCGGCCTGAGATGCAGACGAAGATGGGCAACACGATCATCGCTCTTTACAGTAAAGACAATCAACGGATCACCAATGCTGTCCGCTCGATTTGTAAACCTACCGGAAGCTTCGACGAAGAAAAATTCAATAATGAGCTGGATGACTTTTTAAACCGCTATTTGAATCTACCGATCAAAGAAATCGATTTACAAAAATTATTCTCACAAGTCGTAATGATTTGCCATGATAATAACCTGCAAATCGATGATTCTGTAACGATGCTGATCAAAGCTTTCGGTACATTAGAAGGTGTGATCGAGGATTTGAATCCTGATCTTTCATTGTTTGAAGTCGTCGCACCTTTTGCCCAAAAATTTTTTATCAAACAATTGCACCTGAAAGATGAATTACAAGAAACAGGGTTAGATTATTTATCCAGCTTAAAAGCGTTGCCTAAAATTCCTAGTCGTACACTGACTGTTTTAGATACTTTTGCCAAAGGTAAAGGTAAATTAAATCTTGAATTCAAGAATCAAAAAGCCCTTTTAGAACGCGTGGAGGCAATGGTCAACCGATTAGTAATCGGCCTGATTTTATCTGCTTTAGTGATTGGCTCTTCTCTATTGGTTCAGACTTCCCCTAACGGTCATACATTCATTTCTAATCTTGGCATCTTTGGTTATTCGATCGCTGCACTCTCGATCCTTTTCTTGATCTCAGAAAGTTTTTACCGCCGTTATCGAAAATGGAAAGACCGTTAAAACGAAACATTCCTAGCTGCGCCCAAAGTAAATCATCCTTTGGGCGCAGCTTTTTTATAGCCTAATTAAAATGTGATTCTTTTATTTTTCAACCAAATAAAAAGAAAACGGTTTTCTTTAATCGGTTTTTTTGAATGATATTTATTTTTTTGAAGATAATAGAGCATTTTTTTTTACAAAAACGATTGAAAATTATACTATTTTAATATAGACAAAGAAAAAAATATTTATGTGAGGAGGTACTTTATGAATAAGGCGATTAAAACCATCCTGATTATCTGTTCGTTGGTTTTACTTTCCATTTTTCTATCGGTGGCAGCAATCTATTACTTTATTGTTCCTAATAATCCATTAGATCTCAGCTCGCTTCAGCGTTTTGTTTTGACCAATGATTACGCACAGAACTATTTATTCTGGGTTGGCGCTGTACTAGCTATTTTGACGGTGATTGTGATTTTAGTCATTATTTTTTATCCGAAGAGAGTAACAACATTTACGCTTAATGAAAATCGTGGAAAACTGACTTTGGATAAACGTGCGATCGAAGGCTATGTCCGTTCAAGCATCAAAGAAGAAAATTTTATGGATAACCCGAAAGTGAAAGTAACTGCCACAAAAAATAAAATCGATGTCGATGTCCGCGGACGTTTGAAAAAGACTTCTGATTTAGTCGGTCGAACAGATCGATGGGCAAAAAATGTCGAATCTGATCTACGTAATTTGATCGGAACAAGTGAAAAAATCTCGATCAAAGTTAAATTCAAAGATCTTGAACCAAAACCAACCACAAATACACGCACGCCGGCTGAGCCGCGAGTAGAATAGGAGGAACAGTGATGCAAGACTTCTTTACACGAGAAAAGCTCCCTGTGATCTTCGGTATTCTCGGTTTTATCTTAGCTGTGCTATTCTTTACGATCGGCTTCTTTAAAACGATTTTACTGATTGTGATCACGGCCATTGGGATAGGTGTTGGCATCTACCTAAAAAACAATCATATTTTAGATGACTATTTGAAAAAATAGTCACCACTTACATTCGGAAAACTTTTTTCTTAAAGGAAAAGTTAAAGCTTTATAAAGTCTAGGAGGAAGAAATTATGGATAATACAACAATCAAATCAACAGAAAACACAGATGTAAAAGATGTTAAGGGCGAATTGACTTACGAAGACAAAGTTATTCAAAAAATTATCGGAATTGCATTAGAAAATGTTCACGGTTTATTGACTGTCGATGGTGGTTTCTTCTCTAATGTAAAAGACAAATTAGTAAACAGTGATGACGTTACTTCTGGTATCAATACTGAAGTCGGCAAAAAACAAGTAGCTGTTGACATGGACGTTGTTGTCGAATACGGCAGAGATATCCAAGACATCTATAACCAAATGAAAAAATTGATCGCTGAACAAGTCAACAAAATGACACACTTAGACGTGATTGAAGTCAATGTGAACGTATCAGATATCAAAACGCGCGAAGAATATGAAGCTGACAGCGAAACTGTTCAAGATAAAGTAACAAGCGCTGCACAAACAACTGGACAATTTGCTTCAAAACAAACAAATCGTGCTAAAAATGCGATCAGCAATCAATCAGACAAAATCAGCGACAACTTAGAATCAGAACCACGTGTTGAATAAAAAATTTTAGGCTACCTGCTTTTGTAGGTAGTCTTTTTCTAACAAAAAAACCTCTCACGTATCCCTACGCGAGAGGTTTTTTCAGCTTGATTTCTAAAGGCGATTGATTACTTCGTCAACATTTTTGATGGTTACAGAGATTGTTCCATCAGGATTATTAACGAACTCGATCAGTTCGGGATTGCGATAAACTTCTAATGGAACGATCAACTCGATGCCATTCGATAATTTCAATTTCTGTTTGCCGTATTTCTTTTCTGTTACTTCACGGACTTCTCTCAGTAAAGGTGCTTGATCGACATAGCCTTTCTCGATCACTTCTTCTTGAAAAGCCATTTGGGCCGAAATATTATCTTTAAAGACTTTTTGTGCCACGACTTTGGCATCGATCTGGCCACTTTCTTCGACGACATCATAGACGGCTTCCTTCACATCAGCGATCACATCATGTTTTTGATTCTCAAATTTAGCACCGATTTTTTCGGCGACCTTTTTGATCACCCGAACATTTTCTTCTAATGAAGGTGCCGGTTGACTTTCAATCACTTGCGTTGAAAAATACAATCGTTTGTCGCCCGAGAACGGGTACTTCTTCTCGATCAATTCATAACGTAAATTCCCCAAGTTGACCACGATTCCTTCATCGGCTTTTTGTGATTTGTTTGATAACAATGCCCGATGGATGATCAGCTCATTTTTTAAGCCACTTTCATCGGAATCGACGATATGTGTATACCCCTCATGATAATTGACTTTCAAAAAGGCTAAATACAGTTGAGTATCTTCTTCATACAATGCAACGAATGCATCCGCACTAGGTGCCTCTTCACTTTCTTTATAAGCTTGATACCAGCGATCAACGATTTTTTCACTCGCAGCTAAAAAATCATGCTCTGCTTGTTGACTCAAAAAGGCAAACGTAGAATCTTCAGTCAACGTCCCCGTCTTTGTTTGAGCAGAAGACAATTTTTGGATTTTCTTCGTCAAGTATTCTCGAATATATTCTTTAGTTAAATCTAATTCACTTTGACTGTAGATGGGATCACCTGATTCACGATCTACGATATGCAGTGCTGCTTTTGTTAAATAAATATCCATGTGTTCCCTGCTTTCTAAAAAATTCGATCTTGTTTATCATACACAGGAAACACCAGGTTTAGCAACTATTCTTTCATTATCAATTTTCCATCATTCATTTGATAGATTTTATCGCTCCATTGAGTCATTCGTTCATCGTGAGTCACCATGACGATCGCCTTGTTGCGTTCATGGGCTTCTTTAGCTAATAATTTTACTACGTCATAAGCATGATCTGAATCAAGACTGGCTGTCGGTTCATCGGCTAAAATCAATTTAGGATCATTGAACAAAGAACGTGCGATCGCTACACGCTGACGCTCCCCTCCTGATAATGCTTTAGGATATTGTTCTCTTAGTTCCCAAATGTCCAATGATTTTAATAGCTCTTCGATTTTTTCAGGATTTTTTTGCTTCTTGATTTTTTCTACAAATTGGAATTGTTCTTGTACTTTCAAGAAGGGAATCAAATTAGAGGCTTGAAGGATAAAGCCGATTTCTTTAAAACGGGCTTTGGAACGTTCTTTTTCATTCATTTGACCAAAGTCAGAACCATTGATCGTGATGTTTCCTTCGGTTGGTGTCTGCAACCCACCAGCGATCGTCAAGAAAGTACTTTTTCCAGAACCCGAAGGACCGATCACACTGACAAATTCACCTTCAGCAACTTTAAAATCAACATCTTTCAAGGCCGTAACTTCTGTATGACCTTGACCAAATTTTTTGATTATTTTTTCCATTTTTAATACATCATTTGTCATATTATTCCCCTCCGATCGCAGTGACAGGGTCGACTTTTGTGACTGTGCGCATAGAGAACAATCCACCGACCATCGCGACAAGAACTAAAATCACTGCATATAATGCCCATTCAGCCCAGTGAACTGCAAAAGGCATAGCACTCGGCAATACCAAACTAGTCACTACGCTTAAGCCAATCGCTACAGCAACACCGATAATCCCTACTAAAAAGGCTTGTGCTAAAATCGAGCGAACTAAATAGCTAGTAGCAACACCTTGTGCTTTCATCACTCCAAAAATTGCTGTCTTTTGAAGTGTGATTACATACATAAAGATTCCGATGATTGCTGCAACAACTACGAATAAGAAATAAATCATTGTGTTCAGCGTTAATTTTTCTGGTTTATAGCCAGGAATATTTTCAATAAAAGTATTAGGTGTCATTTTTTCTAATTTTGTTTGACCCGTTTTATTTGTGATACTGGTTTTGCCTATTGTTGCAATCACATTGATAGGATCACTTTCAGTAGGTTGTGCTCCATATTTCAATGTTTTGAAAGCTGGAGAACTAAGATAGACGACTGGTGCAATCGAATAAGTAGTCGCTTTTGTGATACCTACGATTTTAAAAGATTGATCGTTGACTTTGAAGGTTTGATTCAATTTATACCCTTCTGCTAATAAGTTCTCCGAAACGATTGCTTCATGATCATTTTTGTATAATTTTCCTTTAATGACTTTTGGTACAACAAAGGCTTGATTGTCCGTTCCAAAAATTGAAACATTAGTTTTTTCACTTCCGCCTTTTTCCTCGATCGCTGTTGAATAAATTCCTATACCTGCTTTTTCTTTTGCTGATACTTGTTCTAAGTCATCAAGATGCAGCTGTGAAGCATTAGCAATTTTATTACTGTCTTCCGATAAAATAATATTGGTTGCTTGCCAATCATCGACTGCTTGTCGATTTCCGTCCGCCAATCCATTGGCTAAACCAGAAAGCATAAATACAACATAAGCTACTAAGAGCATAATTCCAGCAATCAACCCATATCTTAATTTCGCATAACGAATTTCTTTCCATGCTAAAAACATTTAAATCACCCTTTCTGGAATCATCATACATCAACGGTGACACTTTGTCACCGTTTTTGTTTTTATGTTATACTGAAAATATGAAAAATACGAGGTGAGCTCATGCCAAAGAAAACTTTTTTAAATTTACCTGCCTCCCGCCAAGCTGAAATTCGTGACCTTTTATTAACTATTTTTTTTGAAAAACCTGTTAGCCAAGTGAAAGTCAGTGAAATTGTTGAAGCGCTGCAAATGTCTCGTGGAATCTTTTATAAATATTTCGAAGATTTGAACGATGCATATGATTATTTAATTCATTACTATGCTGGACAGATCCATGGTGAAATTATTCAGCACATGTTGGAAAAAGAAAATGATTTTTTCCAAGGAATCGAAAATTTTTTAGTTCTTTACGTTGACCTTGATCATGCTTCTGCGCGTTACCGTCAGTTAGCCTTATTGACTCAAAATACTTATTTATTTTCTTACCGCCCCGAGACCACTCGCGGATTGGATACTTGGCACGATATGTTGGAGAAAAATCAGTTTAATATTGCTACACGTGAAGAACAAATCAGTTTTTTATATTTTTCTATGAAGCTCGTGATCGATTCTTTGACTGATATGATCGCCAATCAATGGGATAAAGAAACTTTACTTCAAGATTTTCGGTTCAAAAAGCGCTGGTTGATCACCGGCATCAAAAAAAGCTGAAGCATGAGCTTCAGCTTTTTTGTTTATTCCATTCAAACTTAGTAGTGTGCACTTTTTTCTTGGGCCTGTTGATTGACCAGTTGGATAAAGGCTGCTTTATCCATTTCGATCACGGCATCACTGCCATGTTTGCGGACTGCAAATTTACCTTCTGCTAATTCTTTGTCCCCAATCACTAATATATAAGGAACTTTTTTCAATTCTGCATCGCGAATCTTTTTCCCTAATTTTTCATTTCTTGTATCTTTATCTGTCCGAATCCCCGCTTCGTTGAATTCACGGAATAATTTTTCAACGCCTGCTTCATGTGCTTGGGCAACATTGATCAACGATACTTGTTTTGGTGCTAACCAAACTGGAAAAGCACCTGCATAATGTTCGATCAAAATTCCTAAGAAACGATCCAATGAACCAAAAACTGCTCGATGAATCATTACCGGACGAGCTGGTTGATTGTTTTCGTCAATATAACTCAAATCGAATTTACCCGGCATTTGGAAATCCAGTTGAACAGTTGCACATTGGTGGCTCCGATTCAAGGCATCTTTGATATGGATATCGATCTTAGGTCCATAGAATGCTCCATCACCTTCGTTGATATTGTATTTATAGCCTAAATCTGTCAATACCTTACCTAAAGAAGCTTCCGCTTCATCCCACAATTCAATTTCTCCCATAAAATCATCGGGACGTGTCGATAATTCCACCGAGTATTCAAAACCAAAAATCTTATAGACTTCATCAATGATTTTTAAGGCTAAAGCAATTTCTTGTTCGATTTGATCGCGGCGAACAAAGATATGGGCATCATCTTGACAGAATGTCCGAACCCGTAGCAGACCGTTTAGTGCTCCGCTGAATTCATGCCGATGAACTTGACCAAATTCAGCCATTCGGATCGGCAAGTCGCGGTATGAACGTTTGCGATCTTTAAAAATCAGACAATGTCCCGGACAGTTCATTGGTTTCAATGCGTAGTCTTCATCGCCGACTTTCGTGAAATACATATTGTCTTTATAGTGATCCCAGTGACCCGATTGTTCCCATAATCGTTGATTCATGATTAAAGGTGTTTGAACTTCTTTGTATTCATATTTCGCTTGTAGTTCACGTAAGAATTTTTGGAGTTCATTGCGAATGATCAACCCATTTTCTAAATAGAACGGCATTCCTGGTGCTTCTTCAGAGAACATGAATAAATCGAGTTCTTTACCTAATTTTTGATGGCTGCGTTTTTCAGATTCTGCTAAAAATTCTAAGTAAGCATCTAACTCTGGTTTTTCAGCGAACACGGCACCGTTGATCCGTTGCAGCATTTCATTCTTAGCATCCCCTTGCCAATAAGCACCCGATACTTTAGATAAAGCAAAGTAGCTGGCTTTTGATAATTCTAAAGCCGCTGGTTCTAAAAAGAACTCACTGACCTCTCCTAATGAATAAACAAAAACTAGTTGCTGTGGATCCAATTGTGATAAGGCCGCTAATTTTAACTCGTTATCTTTAAAGATTTCTTTTGCTTCAGCAACTGAAATGTGTAAACTTTCGATATGAATCCCTTTTTTGATTCGTTTACGCATATGGTGTTCCAAATCCTTCAATACTAACGCACTCAGCGGTTGGTCTATCCGCATATCTAACCAGATTTTTTTATCTTCTCGTTGTGGATGTGCAAACAATACTTCAGGATATAATTCTTTGACTGCTTCTTCTAATAGCAAACTGACTAATTGATTGATCGCTGTTTGGCCTTCTTTTGAGGCTTGATCATAAAAAACGATTTCAACATTGTGGTCGATCGGAGTTGCTAAGTCAACAAGTTCGCCATCGATACTACCAACGATTGATTGTTTCATAAATTGTTTTTTTATTTCAAACAAGGTAGTGTCCTTAACCACCTCTTGTTTACTTCCATCTGGTAAAACGATTTCGATTTCTTTTGACATACAACTCAACTCCATCCTGTATTTTCTCTTATTCTCGTCCTTGAAAGTATCTGCTTATTCAGTGTAACAAATACTAAAAAGGCATTTCAACTGACAGCCTATCCGGCAACCAGTAAAAATAAAAAAACATCCCTATTAAAAAAATAGGGACGTGAATAAACGTGTTACCACCCAAGTTCCCAAAAAGTTTGCACCTTTTGGCTCTCGTGATACATAACGTGCATCAAACGGACTGGCTTTTTCAGTCGCTCAAAGGGAGTAATTTTATTTTGCTCAACCAGAAGCTTTCAGCCGATGACTTCTTTCTCTTGCGGCGAGGTCCAAATAAAATCTTGTCCTTCTCGTAGTTTTTTCTATGTGACTAAAGCATAGACCTCGAATTTTTCTTTGTCAATCACTTTCTTCAAAATTACTCATTTGATTTCAGTGTATCGATTAGACTGAGGGGCTTTAATCGGAAATAAATACTCTACACCACGCTCAACCTTGAATGAAGAATTGCACGAAAAAGTTATGGTTAATTTTTAAATGAATGGATGGGTGCAGGTATACGTCCACCACGGGCAATAAAATCAGCCGACCCCGCCGCGTTGACCTTCATCACAGGTGCTCTTCCTAACAATCCGCCGAATTCAACCATTTCCCCGACTTTACGATCTTTAGCCGGAATGATCCGAACTGCCGTTGTTTTATGATTGATCACTCCGATAGCCGCTTCATCAGCGATCATTGCTGCGATACTACTCGCTGGCGTGGCTCCTGGAATAGCGATCATATCTAAACCGACGGAACAGATTGCCGTCATCGCTTCTAATTTTTCTAATGTTAAATGTCCGTTATTAACCGCATCGATCATTCCCGCATCTTCAGAGACTGGAATAAAAGCTCCTGATAATCCGCCGACATGGTTGCACGCCATCACGCCACCTTTTTTGACGGCATCATTCAATAGAGCTAACGCCGCAGTCGTCCCATGTGTTCCCACACTTTCCAGGCCCATTTCTTCTAATACATGGGCCACCGAATCACCGACTGCCGGTGTTGGTGCTAGTGACAGATCTACGATTCCAAATGGAACACCCAATCTTTCAGAAGCAATCCGGCCAACCAGCTGTCCCATTCGAGTAATTTTGAAAGCTGTTTGTTTTACAACTTCTGAGACCACATCGAAAGATTCTCCTTTTACTTTTTCCAAAGCTCGTTTGACCACACCCGGACCGCTGACACCGACATTGATCACACAATCTGCTTCGCCGACGCCATGGAACGCTCCAGCCATAAATGGATTGTCTTCGACCGCATTTGCAAAGACAACTAGCTTCGCACAACCTAAATCAGACGCTTCGGCTGTCGCTTTGACAATTTCCCCCATATGACCGACAGCATCCATATTGATTCCGGCACGGGTCGAACCGATGTTGACCGAGGCACAGACAAAATCCGTTTGTGCTAATGCTTGAGGAATCGAATCAATCAAAATTTTATCCCCATGTTGATACCCTTTCTCTACTAAAGCTGAAAAACCACCTAAAAAATTGACACCGACAGCTTTAGCAGCACGATCAAGTGTTTTCGCAAATTTTACATAATCTGTATCTGGCGTAGCAGCTGCGATAATTCCGATAGGTGTTACAGAGATACGCTTGTTAATGATCGGAATCCCGTACTCTGCTTCGATCGCCTCACCCACTGCCACTAAGTCTTTTGCTTTCGTAGTGATTTTTTGATAGATCTTTTCACAGGCACTATCACTATTGCTGTCGATACAATCGAGTAATGAGATACCCATCGTGATCGTCCGAATATCAAGATTCTCTTCTTCGATCATTCGGATCGTTTCTAATATTTGATTGGTTTCCACAAGAACCCTCCTTATAATTTATGCATCGTATCAAAAATTTCTTGATTCTGAATCGTGATCGTTACTTCTAACTGTTCGCCTAAGGTCGACAATTGTTGGCGAGCCGCTTCAAAATCCTTCGTGGAATTTGTTAAATCAACTAACATCATCATTGTAAAATAGTCATCCATGATCGTTTGTGAGACATCTAAGATATTGATCGCTTGTTCAGCTAATTTTTGACTGACCCCAGCAATGATCCCTACTTTATCTTTTCCTACCACTGTTACTATGCCGCGCATCTGCAAAACTCCTTTCGGATAATTGATCCAAATTATAACATAGCGATTATAAAATAATTAGTTTAAAATGAATTTATTCTGTGCTTTTTATTTTATTGTTCGGGTTTCGTTTCTCTGTACAAGTTACTTTACTTATCGATCTGAATTACCTATCATAATCAAGATGATATTTTCAAATCAATTTCTGAAAAATGAGATTTATTCTATGGAGGCTTTTTAAATGGAACTTTTTGACACAATGATTCACCACTCATCCGTCCGTGAGTTTACAGATCAAGCAATTACACCGACGGTAGAAGAACAATTGCTTTTAGCCGCTCAAAGCGCCAGCAGCTCTAATTTCTTACAAGCTTTTTCTTTAGTTAAGATCGTTGATCCAGAAAAAAGAAAAAAAATCGAAACGATTGCTCGTTTCCCAATCGATAACGGCACAAATGGAAATCTGTATCTTTTTGTTGCAGATCTAAATAAACATGCGCAAGTCTTGGCACAAGACCAACAATCAGATCAACATCTACGTTCAATGGAATCATTGGTCGTTTCGATCGTAGACACAGCGATCGCCGCTCAATCGATGGCTGTCTATGCGGAATCGATTGATTTAGTGATTTGTTATGTTGGTGGAATTCGCAATGATTTATTTGCCGTCAAGGAATTACTTGATTTACCTGAATTGACTTATCCGCTTTTTGGCCTGTTTGTCGGCTATCCAGCTAAAAAGAATGAAGTCAAACCACGTTTGCCGCTAGATTCTATTTTAAAAACCGATACCTATCATAGCTTGACTCCTGAAATGATCAGCCGCTACGATCAACAAACCGCGGACTATTACCAAAGTCGAAATAGTAATACACAAAAAGCAACCTGGTCACAAAAAGTTCAACAACATTTTGCTGAACCACGCCGACAAAATACAGCGGATTTCTTGAAAAAACAAGGTTTTTTGATTTAACGCAAAAAAGAAGCCGCGCTAAAAGTAGTGTCTACTTTTAGCGCGGCTTCTTTTACTTTATTCATTTACTAAAACAATTTTTCCTTTAGCATGGTGTGTCGCACTTAATTCATGGGCTTCTTTTACACCCTCAGCCGTCAATGGATAAGTATGTCCGACCACACTTTTCACTTTTCCGGCTTCCATCAAGTCAGCGATTTCCTGCAATTGTTTGCCATCCGGTTGTAACCAAATACTTTTGGCGACAGCTACCTTTTTGGCTAGCGCTTCGTCTGGGTCTCCAACGATTGAAATCAAGCGCCCATCCGATTTCAAGACTTTGAAACTATCGGCTTGGGTATCGCCGCCCATTGTATCAAAGACAAGATCGATATCAGTCAATACTTCTGAAAAATCAGTCGTATGATAATCGATCACTTGATCTGCGCCTAATTCTTTCAATAAAGCATGATTTTTTTCACTAGCAGTCGTAATGACTGTTGCGCCTGCATTTTTAGCTAATTGGATCGCATAGATACCGACACCGCCAGCACCGGCATGGATCAATACTTTTTCACCGGCTTTCAATTGGCCGTGAGTGAATAGTGCTTGGTAAGCAGTCAATCCAGCTAATGGTACAGCTGCAGCGTCTTCAAATGAAACATTTTCAGGTTTTACTGCTAACAAGTGATCATCAACGATCGTATAATCTGCGTACGTTCCAAAACGAGTTGTTTCAGGACGAGCAAAAACTTTTTGTCCAACTTTCCAGTCAGTGACCGCTGAACCGATCTCAACGATTTCACCGGCAACATCCCATCCTAAAATAATCGGAAAATCCCAAGGCATCATTTGTGCTAAGTATCCTTCACGTAACTTCCAATCAATTGGATTGACTGAAGTTGCTGCCACTTTGACGACGACTTGATGTTCACCTAACTGTGGTAAAGTAACGGTACTTTCTTTTAATTGGTCTGCATGACCATATTCTTCAATAATAACTGCACGTGTTTCCATTCGTACATCCCTCCATACTCTTCTATTATAGAATTACTTACAAAAAATCAGAAGAAATATGCTTAGTCAAAAAAATGGGAGTCTAACAAATAAGTGATTTGATACTTTTTCGCTAATTGTTTTAAATAAGGCAGTGCCTCATCTTGCGTAGCGGTCATTGCTTGAGACAAACGAAAAAAGGTAGCCCGCTCTTGAGCCGTCGCTATTTTTTTGAAATAGCCCCATACGTGTTCATAGGCATTTCTTCGCGCCTTTAGATTAAATGATAATTTTTTGACGTTTGAAATTTGTTGCTTGAATTGAACTTCTTTTTCTTGTGACCATTGATTTCCAGAAAAAAGCTGACGTAACTCCAAGTAAGCGGACTGAGAGCGAGCCATCACATAATACTTCCACTTGGCCCATTCTTTTTGCGCTGTTTTTAGTTCACACATTGCGATCACCTCAAAAAAAGCATAGCATGTTTTTAACGTTCCTGATATTGATGCGCTTCGCAAAGCAAAAAACAGGCAGTCTATGACTCCCTGCTTTTCTTGCATTATAAATCACTGATCGTGATACCCGATCCAAAAATACCTTCCCAATCATTGGTAAAATCAGTGACTGCCTGACCGATCGATGGCATCAGCAAGGCTTGTTGAATAATATCGACGCCCATCGTTGCAGCCTGACTGCCGTTTTCTAAAGCAGAGTTGACTTGACCAGCATTTTTAAAACTAGCAGCTAAGATTTTCGTTGAACTTTGTGTCCGTTCAATTTCTTGAGCCATTTCAAAAATCGCTTCTCGCGGATCGATATTTAGATTTTCCATCCGATTAAAATATGGAGCAATATAATCAGCACCAGCAGCAATCGCTAAGTAGGCTTGAAATTTTGTATAGATCGCCGTGGCTGTAATATTTACTCCGCGACTTTTTAATTCTTTGATGGCTTTTAAGCCAGGTTCATTGACGGGGATTTTGATAAAGACCTTTTTATCGATCTTCGCTAAAATCGTTTCTGCATCCTGGATAATCCCTTCATAATCCGTCGCTACTACTTGGACATGTAACGAACGATCTTCCCCAATAATTTGGCGAATTTTTTTCATATGGTCAAAAAATTCGATTTTGCCTTCTTTTTTAACGATCGAAGGGTTCGAAGTTACTCCGGCAATCGGTAATAAATCAACATATTTTTTTATCTCAGCCAAATTTGCTGTATCTAACATGAATTCCATTTGAAAAACTCCCTTGTGTTTTATTTGATTTAAGCATAGCATCTGGTGAAAGATTTTTGTTTTATTGATCGAATAAAAAAACGAAAAGCTTGATACCAAGCCTTTCGTCAATTTATCCTATTAAAATTCGCACAAATGTGCATTTAATAATAAAGAGCTACTTTCGTTTCATTAAACGGAGAATTTCTTCGGCCGTTTCTTGATCGGTGATCAAGGTTTTTAAATACCCTTTTTCAAGTAGCGGAGCGATTGATTTCGCTTTTGTGATCCCTCTTGCTACACCGATTGTTTGTGGGACTTTGACTAATTGATCCAATGAAAGTCCAATCGTTCGCTGATTCAGCGACCCATTCAAACGTTTGCCGTAACGATCGTAAAAACGGCAGCAACAGTCTCCGACGGCTTCTCTCAATTTAAGTTCTTCATAATCTATCGGAGACAATAAATCCCGCCACTGACTTTTTTGATAGCTCAGTGGTCCACCTACACCGACGACGACTAAATCAAGTCGATCCCAATAATTTCTCAACTCTTGAAAATATTTGGAATTGAAGATTCCTTCGGCCAACGCTTTATTTTCCTGAATGACCGTCGCATTGACAAAGAGACTTTGACCATTTAATTTTCTTGCCAATTCATAGACCAATGTGTTGACATGGTACTGTGAATTGATATGGCTTGGCCCGCCGACGACCGGAACAACGGTGATATCTGAAACTTGTTTGGCCTCGATTTGATTGATCGCATTACCGACACTTGCTCCCCATGATAATCCGACCACCATCTCATCCGTTAATTGGCGCCGAATATAAGTACCAGCTGCTTGAGCGAGCTGATATTCTTTTTGCTCTTCGGTCATAGCTTTATCCGTTGCTACTAATTCGACTGCTTGAAGACCAAAAATTTCTTTTAATTGCTCTTCCAGTTCAAATAAATGGGCATCAAAAAAATTGATTTTTACTTCAACGATTCCTTCTGCTTTGGCTTGGCTCAGCATTCGACTAACGGTCGTTCGATAAATCGAGAGTTCCTTTGCAATTTGAGCTTGCGTCAGTTCTTGTTCATAGTACATATAGGCAACTTTTGCCAATAATTTTCTTTTATCTGCTTTCATGTCTTCGACCTCCTAAGAGCGCTTCACTTTATTCTATCAAATTTTATTTACTTCATTTGTTAAAACGTGTATTCTTTTAATTATTAAAATAAAATTAGAAAAAATACAAACGGAGGCCTTTTATGTCTGTTGAAACGGTTAAAGCTTATTTTTCTCAATACGGAATCGCTGATAAGATTCAAGAATTTCCTGTTTCTAGTGCCACGGTGGCGCTAGCTGCTCAAGCTTTGGGCTGTGCACCTGAACACATCGCTAAAACACTCTCTTTCAAACAAAAAAAAGCCGAACGGGTGATTTTGATCGTCACTGCCGGAGATGCTAAGATTGATAATGCTAAATACAAAGTACGTTTCAACGAACGAGCACTGATGTTAAAATCCGATGAAGTGGAAGCAACAGTCGGTCATCCTGTAGGTGGCGTTTGTCCTTTTGCTATCCCTTCAACGATAGCCATTTATCTAGATGAATCGTTGAAACGTTTTGAGACGGTCTTTCCTGCTTGTGGCAGTTCCAACAGTGCGATCGAGTTATCGATTGCTGACTTAGAACGTTATACCAATTTTGATACTTGGGTCGATGTTTGCAAAGATTGGTGATAAAAAAGAGGTTCTGTATAAATTAGAACCAGTCGCTATCTACTTTCGATTTACTTCCTTCTCTTGACGTTTGATAATTTAGTCAAAAATCAAAAGATACGTGTATTTATTGGTTCTTCGTTATAATAGAAGGAAGCAATTACTTTAAGGAGGAAGTTTTATGAAAATCACGTATCATGGACATGCTGTTCTTTCGATCGTTACTCAAGAAGGCCAAACATTATTGTTCGACCCCTTTATAACCGGAAATGATTTAACTGATTTAAAAGCAGAGGACGTCAAAGCGGACTGGCTCTTGATTTCTCACGGTCATAGTGATCATATCGGCGACATGCTTCCTATTGCAAAACGAAATGGAGCAACAATCATCAGTATCGTCGAGATTTGTAATTTTGCTGCAAAAAATGGTATAGAAAAAACACACGGTATGAATATGGGCGGTGCATTTGATTTTCCATTCGGTCGTGTCAAAATGGTCCCTGCACTCCACAGTTCTGGGTATGAAGTCGATGGAGAAACGATTTATATGGGTGAACCAGCTGGATTTATCTTACAGATTGAAGGAAAGACGCTTTACTTTGCGGGTGATACTGCGATCTATGGCGACATGGCCTTACTAGGTAAAACCTTCGATATCGATTTGGCCTTTTTACCGATCGGTGATAATTTTACGATGGGGCCTGAAGAAGCTGCTCAAGCAGCTGAATTATTAAACGCCAAACAAGTCGTGCCGATCCATTTCAATACCTTCCCGTTGATCAAACAAGATCCCGAAGCCTTTATCAAATTATTGCCAGAAAAAGTTGGAAAAGTGATGGCTGTCGGCGAAACATTAGAACTATAAAATAAAAAACTTGCGTGTCTGAGGATACGTAAGTTTTTTTTAGTTTATCTTAACTACTAACTATCTGCTACAATAATAGAAAGAGGTTATTTGGAAAGGAGTTTGTATGTTAAATTTTGAAAGCGATTATTTAGAAGGTGCCCACGAAAAGATTTTACAACGGATGCTCGAAACAAATGAAGAAAAACTAACGGGCTATGGCCATGATAAATATTCTGCCTCGGCAGTCGATAAGATTCGCCAAGCGTGCCTTTGTCCAGAAGCGGAGATCTACTTTATCTCTGGCGGAACATTGACAAATGCTTTAGTGATCGCCTCGATGCTAAAAAAATACGAAGGTGTTCTTGCAGCAGAAACAGCTCATATTGCAACTCATGAAACAGGTGCGATCGAATATTCTGGTCACAAAGTATTGACCTTACCGCAAAAACAAGGAAAGATCACCGCTGATCAGATCCGTGATTATTTAACCACTTTTTGGGCCGATGCCAATCACGAATTTATGGTTTTCCCTGGGATGGTCTATTTATCTCACCCCACCGAATACGGAACATTGTATACGAAAGATGAATTAAAAAATATTTCAGAAGTTTGTCGACAGTATCAGATCCCCTTATTTTTAGATGGGGCTCGCTTAGGTTATGGATTAGCCAGTCCTGAAATAGATGTGACGTTGCCAATGATCGCAGAGTATTGTGATGTTTTTTATATTGGTGGAACCAAAGTCGGCGCTTTTTTAGGTGAAGCCATCGTCTTCACTAAAAATAATCGTCCAGAATATTTCTTAGCCCATATGAAACAACAAGGTGCGCTATTAGCGAAAGGCCGATTATTGGGTCTACAATTTGATACCTTGTTTACAGATCAACTGTATTTTGAGATCAGCCAACATGCGATCGCTATGGCTATGCGTTTAAAAAAAGGACTGCAAGAAAAACACTATCGTTTCTATCTTGATTCTCCAACAAATCAACAATTTATCGTGGTTCAAAATGAGCAATTAGAAATATTGAAAAAATCAGTCGCCTTTGGATTTTGGGAACAATTCGATGAGTCGCATTCCGTGATCCGCTTCGCCACTAGTTGGGCAACTAAAGAATCTGAAATCGATGAATTATTAGCATTGCTTTAATCAAAAATCATATACTCACAAAAAAGCAGCCAGAACAAAAGTAGCGAATACTTTCGTTCTGGCTGCTGTACTATTTGATTATTCGTTCGTTGATTTACGTGATTTACGAACAAAGCTGATGCCAAAAGTTAGTCCTAAAATAACTAAGCCCATCAATTGATCGATGAATCCTGTTTTTTCATTTGTTTGTGGTAAAACACTCGCTTCTTTGACAGTTGCGTTTTGAACGTCTGAAGTTGAATCCGTTGCTTCTACGCTTGACGCTTCTTCTTTAGTCTCAATTGCGGGTGATACTTGAGTTTCACTTATAGCTTGAGTGCTGACCGGTGTCGCCACTTGCAAATCTGTCGCTTTAACTGAAGCAGCTGGAGTATTCACAAATTTCACTGCTGTAGTAGAAGCAGCTGTCGTAACTGTTGAATCCGTAACAGCTGAAGCAGAATCTTCGTTAGCTTGAGTAGTCACTGACTCAGTTGAATCGGCTGCCTTAGTATCAGAAGAATCAGTTGGTTTTGCTGCGGTGCTGTCATCTGTACTTTCAGCTGGTTTTGTTGTAGTAGTTGCATCGGTTGTGTCTGTTGGTTCTGTTGTTGTTTCAACACTTGTATCCGTTCCAGTAGAATCAACTGTTTCATCTGTTGCTTCTGTCGAATCATCTGATTTTGTATCTGTTGTTTCATCAATTGTTGTTGTTGGATATTCAGTCGTTGCATTTGAAGCTTCTTCTACCGCTTTTGTTGCAGCTCTCATTGCTGCTTTAGATTCAGCTGCTTGTTGTTTTGCTTGTTCATCTGAGGCATCTGGCACGATATCTGATGCAGGTTCTCCAGAAACTATTTTATTATTTATATTAATTGTTTTTTGCTTTTCTTGCGCTGTATTTGTTGATGTATCAATAGTGACAGCTTCCCCTTCTTCTGGAGAGATTTGGGCTGCTACTGTAAACTCCACAACATCTGAAGCATATAGTTTCCCTGGATCATTATTAAGTTGTACATCACTTAAATAATATATAGAAAATTCATCTTTTAGAACTTTACTCATTGTAATTTTAGCTTTTTGAACAAGTTCATCATTAAGTACTAAATCATCAACATTCGTATTTTCTTTTACAGAAACTATAGCATCAACGCTGTAAATATCAGTATCATCATCATTCTTACCATTGATAATATTACTTAGTGTTGCTGTAAAAGATATAGCTGAGCTATCGCCATTGTTCAATGGCTGACCATTCGCTTCACTTTGTCTATACGCCTCTTCCAAAATTTTTGATACAGCAGCTTTAGCCTCATCAACTAACTCTGCATTTAATTCTGGACGATCAGCAATCACATAATCTACAGCATTACCAACTGAAGCTTTATCCACAGCATCTGCTGTTGCAGCAGTTGAAAGATCTTGATATGACATTGGGGCTGTTTGCGTATTGGCTTCTGAAGTTTCAGTCGATGCATCATCAGATTCATCAGTTATTTGTGTTGAAGCATTTGATGGTGTTGCCATCGTAGAGTCAACAGCTGTTTCTTCAGTTGTAACAGCTTGAGTTGTTGGAGCAACTACAGAAGACGTTTCTGCAATAGCAGAATCTGTAACATTTTCTGTATTATTATCCGTTATATTTTCAGCATTATTATTGTCTGAAGTGACAGCTGTTTGAGTAGTTGTTTCCTCTGCAGCTGGTTGCACATCTTCAGTTGATGAATTTGATGTTGCTGAATTTGTTTCTTCTGTCATTACATCAGTTGCTTGTGTTTCTGGTGTTGTTTGATCAACTGTTGATTCACTGTTTTGTGCATCAGCACTAGTAGTTGAATCTTCCTCAGTTGTATTATTTGTTGCAGCAGTTACTGCTGTCATTGTATTCGTATCGATCGAAGCTGCATGTGTCGTTGTTTCATTTGATAGAAAAACCCCCGTACTAATCGCAGTTAATACGACCGTTGAAAGCATTAAGTGCTTTACATCAAACGGTTTAAGCCCTTTTTCGTTCACGTAAATTCTTCCTCTCCCATAACTTACATTTGTCAGATCGTAATTATTACTATTTGACAAAGAATGTTCTTATCTTAGCTCAACACTTTTATGCTGTCAATATCTTTTGTTATTAAACTTATTTTTTCGAATGAATATCGGATTTTTATTCGTTGATCAAAAAAAACAAAGCGACTCATTTTATAGTCGCTTTGTTTTATAAACTAATCAATCGGTAAATCATGCAGGCTACGTAGCATTCATAGCTTTCCGAGAAACGCGTAACATTGTATCCTAAGGTCTCGCTGATTTTTTTTATTCGGTATTTCACCGTGTTTTTATGGATTTGTAATTGATCACCGCAAGTTTGGAAGTCCGCTCCGGCATCCAATAAAAAACTACATAACGTTGTCACTTGTTCTTTGCTGCTCATGATCGGTGCTAAAATGCGCATCGTTTCCTCAACTTCTGATTGTCCCGTTTGAATCAACTGGCTCGCATGTGTCACTTGACGGATCTCACTGATCGAAAAAGTCCGCTTGCCTCGAAAAACTTTTGGCAATCTCATGGTAGCTTCACTCACTAAGTGATAGGATTTTCTGACATCATTTGTATTTCGCATTTGGGGACAAAAGACGATGCTTTCGATAGCAGCTTCAAAAGGTGTATTTCGCAAATATTTTCTGCCCAGTTCAAGTTCTGAGCCACTATGGACATAGTTGCCTAACAAGACAACCAATTGATCATCCACCATTTGAACGACTACTGTTTTATAAAATTTCGCAACGTAAGACAACAAATCTTCCCGTAGTTCGTTGACCTCGCGAATGTCATTTAATTGTAGCAACCACATCAAACCAATACCTTTGACATCGATTTCTAAATGATTTGCTAAGCGATACATTTTTTCACTTTCATCATTTAAAATCGCTTGTACTAAAGCATATTCACTGACTTCTCCATGTTTTTTACCCCAGAGATTCGTCGCTACTTGCAAGAGTTCGATCGATTGCTCCCATTCGTGTTGACTTAAAAAATCATGTTCTTTAATCAAATAAAAATGCAGAACACCATTGCCTTTATGATAGAGTTCCTTGTAGTAGACCGAATAGTCATTTTTTTGGACTTGCTCGCCTTCTTCAATCACTACTCGCCGCAACAAACGCTCTAAATCTAATGATGAATTGCGCGGCCATTTGATTTCGTTGATCACTTCATTATCCGGATTCGTCAAAACGATATTGACCCGTAACATATCTGACAATAGTTTTAATGTCACTTCAACGGTCCGTAAGTGCTCCGGTAATAAAGAAGCTTTTTCCAATACTTCATTGACGATATTTTCAGTTGAGCGTTCTTTCAAAATTTCAGCCATTACATCGGCGATGACTTCACTATATCGAATCCGACTTTGATCTTTTGGCATTTGGATAATCACAAAGTCTAAGTCTTCCGCTGTTTTTAAAACCTCTGGCGCTAATTTTGGCATGACGATCCCAACATAATATAAAATAATTCCTAGTTCGCCCATTTTATGTAATTGACTGATCGTTTCACACTGTTTTGCGCTATCATCTTTGATGTTGAAAAAAGAGGTCAGTGCCAATTCTCCAGAATGATATTCACTTGTTTCTGTGAACGCCCCCCAATCATCTAAATCAGAGATCTCTAAAAAAGATAAAGCGGTAACGGTCTGATTTAGGCTATTTTTCCCAGTCAATAGCTGTGCTTCGCGTAAAGAAGGTAACTCCAACAATTCTTTTAATTTAGCCCCCAACACATTCCCTCCTTCATTTTTTTCACATCAAATTTTACGCTTTTTCTAACATTATCAGATTCGGATTTGCTTGTCTATTGAGACTTCTCAGAAAAATCAGATTATTTTGACTAAATAAAAAAGAGACTAGCTGTTGCTAGCCTCTTTTAAACTTTTTATTTGTTTATCGCATCGTCTGATTCTACGATTTGACCAACGATTCCATAATCTTTAGCTTCTTCTGCTGATAGCCAGAAATTACGATCAGTATCTTTTTCGATTTGCTCTAATGTTTGGCCTGTCGCATTAGCAATCAATTGATTGACCCGTTTACGCATGCGTAAGATTTCTTTGGCTTCGATTTGGATTTCAGTTGATTGGCCTTGAATCCCACCAGCCGGTTGATGGATCATGTAGCGCGTATTCGGTAAGCTATAACGATCTTCTTTTTCAGCAGCTAAATAAATCGTGATCCCCGCACTGGCTACCCAACCTGTTCCGATCATTTTTACTTTTGGTTTGATAAAACGGATCACGTCATGGATCGTATCGCCAGATTCCACATGACCGCCTTGGCTATTGATAAACATCGTGATTGGCTCATCGCTGATCGCTGACAAGTACAATAATTGTTCCGTTACTGTCTTCGCTAAATCTTGATTAATCTCTCCATAAATCAAAATCGTCCGTTGTTTCAATAATTTCAACAACATTGGATTTTTCTCTTCCATTTTTTCTGTTTCTTCTTCATTAAAAAATTTACTCATATTCCGGTTCCTCCTCTTTCTTCTATCCATATTAAGTATAGCCAAAAAATTTTAGAATGAACAGAAAGAGCTTTCAGAACTAATTTATTCTTATCCAGATGAGAAAATATGCTAAACTAACCGTGAAAAGACAGATTTTAGTGGCATATTCTAATTTTTTGTGGGAAGATAGATCGTATTTTGTGTATAGAAGGGGGATCTTCGTGGCCTATCGAAATAAGCCTCCATCATTTGCTCTATTTTATTAAACTTTTACATTTATTTTTTATGTATAATTTTTGCGTACAAAAATAAATACTTTATTATATTACGAAATAGGAGCTTGCTAAATGATCGAGGAAAAGAAAAGTTTTATCTCATGGCCTGTGCTTGCCATGATGTCGTTTGTTACTGTTATCGGTTTTGATGATATTATTTATAATTTTGCCAACCAAGGTTTAGGTGTTATCACTTCTTGGATTATTCTATTGCTATTATATGTGATTCCTTATTCATTGATGGTTGGTCAATTAGGTTCCGTCTTCAATCATGAAGGTGGCGGGTTGACTTCCTGGGTACGAGGAACTAGCGGCGATCGTTTAGGTTACTTTACTGCTTGGACGTATTGGGCAGCATCGATTCCTTATGTTGTTGACACAGCCAATGCGGTAGTTGTCGGTTTTGGCTGGTTATTCAATGGCAATGATTCGATGGAAGATACGATGTCGAATTCGATGTTTGCCTTATTGACGTTCTGTGTCTTTTTAGCGTTTATTTTCTTACAACGCCGATTCAAAAAATCGTTAGAAGTCTTGAGTACGATCGGCGGCGGTGCGATGTTTGTCATGGCCTTATTATTTGTCTTTATGACCTTCGCTTCATTATTTATGCCCAACGGTCATATTGAAACACAGCCAATGAACCTCGGAGCAATCATTCCTAAGTTCAATCTGCATTATCTAACGACGATCGGCTTACTGATCTATGCTATCAACGGTGCTGAGCTAGTGGCTCCTTTTGTCACACGGATGCGCAAACCGCAACGAGAATTTCCTAAAGCAATGATCATGTTGACGGTTATGACGATCTTTTTGACCGTCTTTGGTTCATTCTCACTCGGCGTCTTCTTCAATGCACATCATTTACCAAATAATTTAAAAATGAACGGCTCTTACTATGCTTTCCAACGCTTGGGTGAATTTTTCCATCTTGGAAATTCATTGATGTATATTTTTGCGGTCACACAAATTATCTATATGTGTGCTCTTTTGGCTGTTTTATTGGATGCTATGACTCGGATGTTGATCTCTGATACAGGCAAACAGTTTATGCCGAAAAAATTAACCAAATTGAATGCCGATGGTCTACCGATCAACGGGTATATCTTAACCACCGCTTTGAGTGCTTTTATTTTATTGTTAGGTGTTTTCTTACCGGAAATGAATGATATTTTTAACTGGTTATTGAATCTAAATGGGATTATTTCTCCAGGTGTGACTTGCTGGATATTCTATGCCTTTATCAAAATTCGTTTAGATAGCCGCAAATTTCAATCAGATTATGTCTTTATCAAAAATGATCGGATGGCTGTGTTTGTGGGCGGTTGGTGCTTGGTCGTTACGATCATCGCGACACTATTTGGTGTCTTGCCCCAAGATGCTCCCTACGGCTCTAGTCTGTTCTGGCATGAGCTGATCATCAATATCGTGGGCATCGTTGTTTTGATCGGTTTAGGTTTCATCATGCCGATGTTAGCTAAACGTGAACGCGAAAAAATTGCTGAATAATTAAAGGTTGAGACAAAAATATTTTGTCTCAGCTTTTTTATTTTCTTTGTTTTATGACAAGTTAGATGCTTTTACCTTAATTCCCCTTTTGACTATTCAAAAAGTGACTTCAGCATGTTAAGATGAGTTCTAAACATTATTTCATTTAATTTTAATCAAACTAATAGAAACGGGTGTGGGACTATGTTGTTAGGGTCGGTGGTGAATTGTCTTGCCATTATTGCAGGAAGTTTTGCGGGAGTTATATTAAGAAATATCACCGAACAAACCAAAGATACTGTAACCAAAGGAATCGCATTAGGCGTAATCGCGCTTGCGATCCAAATGTCGCTGCAAGCAAGTTCGTTTATTATCATTATCATCAGTATTTGTATCGGCGGGATGATCGGAGAATTTTTGAAAATCGAGGATTCGATGACACGGCTAGGATTATTTTTAGAAAACCGCTTTGCACGAGGCAATAGTAATTTTGCTGAAGGTTTTGTGACAGCAACACTGATCTATTTGATTGGTTCCATGGGAATCATTGGTGCGATCCAAAGTGGTGTGACAGGTAGTCACCAAACACTGTTCACGAAATCAGTCATGGATGGCTTCATGTCGATCATGCTGACTGCATCTCTTGGCATCGGCGTCTTGTTCTCAGCCTTTCCAGTACTGATCTATCAAGGTGCGATCACGATTTTTGCGAGTATCATCGTACGTTATCTGCCAAAAGAATTATTGGATATGTTGATGAATGAAATCAGTGCAATCGGCGGGTTGATGATTTTAGCGATCGGCCTAAATGTCATGAAATTGACCAAGATCCGTGTCTCGAATTATTTACCCGGTATTGTTGTGCTGATCGTTATCATGGTCGTGCAATATTATTATTTTTAAAAGTGGAAATACACCTTATTTGCAAGGTGTCATGTTAAAAAAACTAGTAAAAATTTCGACTGCTAGTCATCATTTTTTATTTAAGAAAGCTAAATCAAAAGTATTTTCTACTTTTGATTTAGCTTCTTATTTTTTTAGCTAGATAGTATTTAGTTGTTCCTACCATCGGAACATCCGCGATTTCACCAAAAACATGATAGCCTTGTTTTAAATAGAATCCTAACGCTTGGTAAGCTTTCGTCGTCAACGTGATGGTGTGGATCTTTTCTTGGACTGCTTGTACCTCCATCGCCTGTATCAAGGCAGAACCGATACCACTAACTTGTTTATCCAAGTCTACTCCTAGCAATGAAATATGCAAAGTGTCGTATTGGCGTTTGCCAATGACCGCGCCAATTAGCTTTCCTTGATCCCAAGCGCCCAAAGCAATCGTTTTTTCATTTGCTTGCGGCACTTCATTTGCAAAGTGCAGATTATCTTGTTGCTGAAAGACAGCTTCTAAAAATGGCATAAGTTCTGCTGCTTGGTTTTGTCTGATATCCATAGCTGAGCTCCTATCTGTTTTTCTTTTAGTTTACCATCTTTGGACGTCACTCAACAAATCGATCATTTGATGCCCTTTCCCTGTTTTTCCATTGTATACTAAACAAATACTACTAATAGAAAGAGGCATTCTATGACAAACGAGCTAAATGAATGGCAGGCTTTTTGGGATGAGTTTGCTGAAGAATACGAAGAGATCCAACAAGAATCCAGCTTCCCGATTGCTGACGATCTGGCTGAATTCTTGATTCAACAAAACATACTGCCTTGCGCGACATTTTTAGATTTAGCTGGTGGAACAGGACGATATTTAGAGGCATTCCAATCACTTACTGCAAAATATACTTTGGTCGATATTTCAGCGGAGATGCTAAAAATCGCCGCTGCTAAAGCAGCTAAAAATGTAACCATGGTCCAACAAGAACAAACTATTTTTCTAACTAACAATAATCAGCCCTACGATCTTGTTTTTTCAGCAATGAATCCGGTGTTGCAGACAAAAGACGACCTGCTAGCCTGTTGTCGGGCTAGCCGCAAATGGATATTGCTCCTGCGCGTCATCAAAGATGAAGACCAGCTTTTCTCGCCTTTTGAAGAAAAGAATCCGGATCTCTTTTTGAATCAACGCTATAAACACTATTTAGAAGAAGAACAGATTGTTTTTCAAACGAAGTGCTTTGAATATACAAAAACGGAACGGGTCACAAAAAGCTTTTTCCATGATTATTTTGCTTTAGACTTTCCTGCGGAGCAAGTAGATGCGATCACCGAAAAAACGTTTGGTTCAGCCCATGAAAAAGACAATCAGCAATCGCTAGTTTTCGAATTGATTTATTTTCAAGTACCAAACGTTTATAATGGAAACGGTATTCAGTAGAAATTAGGAGATGACCTAGATGGAAGAAAAAACATTTCAACGGATCAAAGAATTGACCGAATTACAAGGCACAAGTGGCTTTGAAGAAGATATTCGCAGCTATATGCGCACAGCGATCACCCCTTTAGTCGATGATGTCCAACAAGATGGATTGGGTGGAATCTTTGGTTTGCGACATGCGGCAGCTGACAAACCACGTGTCATGGTGGCAGCTCATATGGACGAAGTTGGTTTTATGCTGACTGAGATCACTCCGCGCGGCCTATTCAAAGTTGTTCCTTTAGGCGGCTGGAACCCATACGTCGTTTCGGCTCAACGCTTTACATTAAAAACAGCCAACGGAAATTACCCTTGTATCTCCTCTTCTGTCCCACCGCATTTATTGCGCGGTACAAGCGGGCAAGTGAAAGTAGAAGACATTTTATTTGATGCCGGTTTTGAATCAAAAGAAGAAGCATTGGCTTTTGGTGTCCTCCCCGGTGATACGATCGTCCCACAAACCGAAACCGTTAAAACAGCAAATGGGAAAAATATCATCAGTAAAGCTTGGGATAACCGTTATGGTTGTACAGTCGTTTTAGAAGCTTTGGAAGCTTTGCAAAAAGAAACCCTTGATTACACTTTGATTGCTGGTGCGAATGTGCAAGAAGAAGTTGGGCTGCGCGGAGCAAAACCAGCCGTTACTAAATTTGATCCCGATTTATTTTTCGCAGTCGACTGTTCAGCAGCAGATGACCTAACCACGACCAATGGGACCTTTGGCCATCTAGGTGAAGGAACATTATTGCGGATCCAAGACCCTGGTATGATCTTACTGCCTCGTTTGCGGGAATATTTATTAGACACAGCTGCGACGCATCATATTCCTTATCAATACTTTGTTTCTAAAGGCGGTACTGATGCTGGTGCAGCACACACCGCAAATCAAGGAATTCCAAGTACCGTTATCGGTGTTTGCGGACGCTATATCCATACGCACCAAACTATGTTCAGCATTGCTGATTTTGATGCGGCTAGAGAAATGGTGATCCAAGTCTTAAAAGGTTTGGATGCAAGTACCATCAAAACGATCGTCGCTGGAAAATAACAACTTAATAAAAAATAAAAGGATTAAACCGGTTTGATTTGACGCTATTTTAGCTACATTTAACTATTTTATTGAAATATTTTGCGTTTTTATCTTGCATTTTTTATTTAATTTCGTTATTCTTTAAGTATATTAATAACACCTTAGGGGAGTAATCGGCAACATTGTTGTTGCGATGTCAACAGTAAGTCAACCAGTGATGGTTTTCTGGTATCGTATGAAATGGTGAGACCTAAGACAAGTGTGAACACTTGCCTTAGGTCTTTTTTTGTCGAAAAATGACCAGCTCAAGTGAATAAAAAAATTGGAGGATCCAAATTGACAAAAACAACTTATCAAAAAGAAACACCTGAATTGATGAAAGAACTACACACCGCGCCAGAAGGCTTGAACCAGACGGAAGCGCAGCAACGGCTGCAGGAAAATGGTCCCAACCAATTAAAAGAAGCAAAGAAAAAATCGACTCTTGCGCTCTTCTTAGACACATTTAAAGATGCGATGGTTGTCGTTTTACTGATTGTAGCGATCGTCCAAATGGTAATGGGTGCTCATGTAGAATCATTAGTAATTTTTGCGGTCTTATTATTAAACTCTGTTGTCAGTGTCATTCAAACAAAAAAAGCAGAAGGCTCATTGGATGCGTTGAAAAAACTATCCGCACCTGATGCCAGCGTTTTACGCGGCGGCCAAGAGCAAAGTATTCCAGCAAAAGATATTGTCGTAGGTGATATCGTGATTTTAGAAGCAGGCGATTACGTCCCTGCGGATGGTCGTTTACTAGAAGCGGGTTCATTGAAAATCGATGAAGGTATGCTGACCGGAGAATCAACGCCGGCAGAAAAAGAATTAACAACTTTAACCAATGAAGCTCCTGTAGGCGATCGGATCAACATGGTCTTCAGCGGTACGATCGTCACTTATGGTCGTGGAAAATTCTTAGTCACTGCCACTGGAAATGAAACAGAAATCGGTCAAGTCGCTGGCTTATTAGAATCAACGACTGAACAAAAAACACCATTACAACGTGGCTTAGATAGCTTTAGTAAAAAATTGAGTATTGCGATCTTGATCTTGTCACTGATTATCTTAGGTGTTCAATTACTAAGAATCTTCTTAGATGGTTCTACGGATATGACTCAAGATATCGTCAATGCCTTTATGTTCGCGGTAGCGGTGGCAGTAGCTGCAATCCCGGAAGCATTACAATCGATCGTGACGATCGTTTTATCATTAGGAACAAAGAAAATGGCTAAACAGCATGCGATCATCCGGAAATTACCAGCAGTTGAAACGCTTGGTTCCACTAGCGTGATCTGTACCGACAAAACTGGAACGCTTACTCAAAACAAAATGACGATCGTTGATCATTATTTAGCGAGTGGTCAAGTTGGTAAGTTTCCAAATGACCCAACGGATTGGGACAAAGACGAACAGCGTTTAGTTGAAATCAGTGTTTTAGCTAACGATGCTTCGATCAGTGAAGATGGCACAAAGCTAGGTGATCCAACGGAGATCGCATTGATCGATTTTAGTGAAAAACAAAACCAATCGTATCGTGAATTGCGTAAGAAATATCCTCGTGAAAATGAATTACCGTTTGATTCTGATCGTAAATTGATGTCGACCTTACACACGATCGATCAGAAAAAAATGATGCTGACAAAAGGTGGACCCGATGTTGTCTTTGAACGCAGTACTAAAGTCCTATTGAATGACCAGATCGTTCCTCTGACACCAGAAATCAAAGCGCAATTTCAAAAGCAAAATGAAGCTTTCTCAGAGCGCGCGTTGCGTGTCTTAGCCTTTGCTTATAAAATAGTTTCAACTACAGAGATCACTTTAGCAGATGAAGAAGAATTGGTCCTTGTTGGTTTGATGGCAATGATCGATCCGCCGCGAGAAGAAGTTTTCCAAGCTGTTGCTGATGCGAATTCAGCGGGTATCCAAACAATCATGATCACCGGTGACCACAAAACGACTGCGGTCGCGATCGCCAAAGAAATCGGGATTTTCCAACCCGGGGATCAAGCGTTGACTGGGGCTGAATTGGATCGTTTAACAGAAACCGAATTAACGGAACAATTAGAAGACACGACAGTCTATGCTCGTGTCTCACCTGAAAACAAAATCAGAATCGTTCGCGCATGGCAAGATAAAGGCCGAATCTCAGCGATGACTGGTGATGGAGTCAATGATGCGCCAGCCTTAAAACAAGCGGATATCGGGATCGCCATGGGAACTGGAACAGACGTAGCTAAAGATGCTGCTTCGATGGTCTTGACGGACGACAACTTCGCTTCGATCATCAAAGCCGTCGAAGTCGGACGAAATGTCTTTGATAATATCAAAAAAGCGGTCGCTTACCTCTTCGCTGGCAACTTAGGTGCGATCATCTCGATCATCTTTGCCTTAGTAGTTGGTTGGGCGAATCCATTTACAGCGTTGCAATTGTTGTTCATCAACTTAGTCAATGACTCGTTGCCAGCGATCGCTTTAGGAATGGAAAAGGCCGAGCCAACGATCATGCAACGCCAGCCTCGTGACCCGAACAGCGGGATCTTTACTGGTAAGACATTGACCTCTGTGACCTATCGCGGAATCTTGATTGCAGCTGCCGTGATCACAGCTCAATGGATCGGTAACCAACAATCAGCTGAGATCGGTGTAGCAATGGCCTTTTCAACCTTGATTTTAAGCCGGACGTTACAGACCTTTGCGGCGCGTTCAAATACTCAAACGTCGTTCCAAGCTGGTTTCTTCAGTAATAAAATGGTCACGTTAGCAGTAGTGGTGTGTGCTGGATTATTCAGCTTGACACTATTACCTGGATTAAGAGAAGTCTTTGCTGTCCCCACAACATTTACTATTAACGATATCAGCATGGCGCTTGGCTTAGCAGTAATAGCTGTTGTATTGATGGAAATCACAAAATTGATTATCGTCAAAATCCAACAACCTAAAGGAACGATTGAAACAAATAAAAACTAAATCAACAAAAAAAGGATGTACGACAAAATTGTCGCACATCCTTTTTCTTATAATAATTGTTGCAAGTAGCGTTTGATACGTGGATTCTCACTCGTAAAGAATGATTGGGTATCGCCATCAAAGGTGATCTCGCCATCTTCTAAAAAGACGATTCGATCAGCAACTTTTCGTGCAAACTCAACATGGTGAGTCACGACGATTTGGCCATTTCCTGTTTCGGCCAATTTTTTGATGACTAATAACACTTCTTGTGCCAACTCAGGATCTAATGCACTCGTAGGTTCATCGTAGAGCATAAATTCTGGTTCCATCGCTAGTGCTCGTGCAATCGCAACCCGTTGCATCTGTCCACCAGATAATTGGCTTGGACGTTCTTTCGCTTTATCGGATAAACCAACTTGTTTCAACAAACTTTCTGCTTGAGTCCGAGCTTGTTCTTTTGAAACTTTTTTGACTTGAGTCGGTCCTTCCATCACATTTTGAATGACCGTAAAATGTGGGAAAAGATTATACGCTTGGAACACGATACTAAAATGTCCGCGGTATTTTTTTAATTGCGAAAAGGCGATTTTTTGCGGAAACGTCAATTTATCGTCACCGATCGTGATTGTTCCGCTATCGGGTGTTTCTAATAGATCGATCGAACGCAATAAGGTGCTTTTTCCAGATCCAGATGGTCCTAAGATCACAGTTGTTTCACCTGGTTGGAAGGTTAAGTTGATGTCTTTCAATACATGATTACCATCAAATGTTTTATTTAAATTTTCAATTGTTAACATTGTCTGTTCCTCCTCCTAATAAACCATCCGTTTTTCAAGTACAGATTGTAGATAATTTAAAAGAGTACAGAAAATCAAGTAATACACAGCGACCATACAATAAAGCAGCAACGGTTCGTATGTACGAGCGGCGATTCTTTGAGCCGTCATAAAAATTTCTACGATCGTGATGCTGGCAGCTAATGAGGTATCTTTTACTAAGCTGACAAAGTTATTTGACAATGGTGGCAAGGCAATTTTAAAGGCTTGCGGTGCAATGATGCGGTATAAAATCTGCCAGCGACTCATGCCAAGTGACGCAGCGGATTCATATTGTCCTTGAGGAATCGCTAATAATGCTGAGCGGATGTTTTCCGAAGCATACGCACCTGTGTTCAATGAAAAAGTCAAGATTGCTGCTGTCCAAGCATCCATTTGGATCCCGACAGATGGCAATCCGAAGAAGACAATAAATAGTTGGACAAGTAACGGTGTCCCGCGGAAAATCCAAACGTAAATAAAAAAGATCCCGTTGATCAAGCGATTTTTAGAGATTCGAGCCAAAGCCGTGACCAATGCTAAAATCATCCCTAGTGCAAAAGAGATCAAGGTCAATGGGATCGTCATTTTGATCAGCGCCCAAAATAATGGCAATGCTGAGCTTTGAATAATATCAAGTGTTCGTTCCATGTTGTTTACCCCTCGTTCATAATAGGCTGTCGATTATCTTTATCAACAACAATTCCAGACTATACCTTTTTACCTCCTGCCGCATAGCGACAAGAGGTAAAGGAGATATGCCTATTTAGTGATATCTTTATCGAAATATTTCTCAGATAATTTCGTCAATGTACCATCTTCTTTTAATTCTTTGATTGCTTTGTCGACTTTATCTGCCAAGTCTTTATCATCTTTATGGAACATCGCAGCCACTTCTGTTGATTCATCTGATGTTTTTACGATTTTGATTGGTGCATTTGGTTTTTGTTTCAAGTAATCATAGTAAGTAACATCATCATTCAAGGTTGCAGCAGCACGATTGTCTCCGACTAATTCAACGGCTTTACTGAAACCATCGACACTAGAAATATCTGCGCCTAAGTCCTCTGCCATTTGAGCATAGTTACTTGTCAATGATTGAGCTGCAGTTTTACCTTTCAAATCAGAGAAATCTTTGATGTCGTCATTATCTTTGTTGACGATCAATGCTGGATGAGAGACAGAGTAAGGTGTACTGAACAAATATTTTTCTTTACGTTCGTCAGTGATCGATACTTGGTTGAACACGACATCTGTTTTCTTTGCATCAAAAGCAGCTAACATTGAATCCCATGGTGCTTCTACAAATTTAACTTCATAGTCCATTTTTTTTGCGACAGCTTTGGCTACATCTACGTCAAAACCAGTTAATTTATCGTTGTCATCACGATAAGAAAATGGTGAATACGTACCTTCTGTCCCGACTCTTAAAACTTTTTTCGAGCTTGAAACGCTGCTGTCATCTGATTTTGATTGGCAGCCTGCTAAAAACAAGACTCCTACTACTAAAATACTAGCAACGGCAATAAGTGATTTTTTCATTTTTCTACTTTCCCTCCAACGCTTGTTGCAAATCATTTTTTAAATCTTCAATATCTTCTATTCCTACTGATAATCGTATCAAACCATCTTTGATTCCGGAAATTTCCCGCTTGTCTTTTGGAATCGATGCATGTGTCATCACTGCTGGTACTTCGATCAAACTCTCAACACCACCCAAACTTTCGGCTAACGTAATGACTTCCAATGATTCAACGAATGAAGCGACGGTACTTTCATCCGCTAATTCAAAGGCCACCATACCGCCAAAACCACGCATTTGTTTTGCGGCGATTCCATGTCCGGGATGATCACTCAAACCTGGATAGTATACCTTTGCTACCAAGGGATTGTCGACTAAAAAGCTCGCGATTTCAGCGGCATTTTTTTGATGAGCTTCCATTCGGACGCCTAGTGTTTTGATCCCGCGGTGTAACAACCAACTATCTTGTGGGCCTAATACCCCACCGATCGAATTTTGGAAGAATCCGATCTGTTCAGCCAATTCCTCATTGTTCGTCGTGGCAACTCCCGCTACCAAATCACTGTGACCACCTAGATATTTGGTGCCGCTGTGAACAACGATGTCTGCACCAAGTGCCAACGGTTGTTGTAGATACGGGGTCGCAAACGTATTATCGACGATCGTCAACAAGTCATGTTCTTTAGCCCAAGCGGCACTTTTTTCGATATCGATGATTTTCAATAACGGGTTGCTTGGTGTTTCCAAAAGTAAAGCTTTCGTCTGGTCCGTTACGACACTCTCAAGAGCAGAGATATCTCGACTATCCACCATTGTATAACTTAATCCCAAAGGTTTAAAGACTTTATCCATCAAACGGAAAGTTCCGCCGTAAACATCGTCTCCCAGAATCAAATGATCACCTGGTTTAAAAATCGATAAGGTCGCATGAATCGCAGCAAGACCTGAGGCAAAAGCAAAACCTTTCACACCGCCTTCGAGTTCAGCAATCAATTCTTCTAATGCTAGACGCGTCGGATTGCCAGAACGAGAATATTCAAAATCACCTGGTTGCCCAAGTTTCTTTTGACGATAGGTTGATGTTTGATAGATTGGAACATTGACTGCACCTGTCAATGGGTCTTCGCTGATACCACCGTGGATCAATTTTGTTGATAAATTCATAGTTGTTTCCTCCTATTTTTTAGGTTTATCCAAAAATTTTTCATCGATCAGTTCGATTTTAAAGTCTTTCAAGAGCGCTGCGACAACACATGGCGACTCCTCCTTCTTCATTAGGACAGATTTAAATACAAAAAAGAGGTACAAGCTATTAAAGCTGTACCTCTTGCAATCGTTAAAAATAAAGTTCATTTAAACGAGTCCAGAACAGTTAATAGGCATGACAAATCGGTATGATGTTTTTTTGCATCATACAACAACACGCTGATTTAACTGTTTGATTGTTCATCACTGTCATGTTGTTTGTCATGGTTCTGACCTCCTTAATTGATTGGCTTAAATTTAGCACTTTAAAAATGAGAAGTCAATAAATTAATTTCAGCTACTTTTTAAAATAACCTTAATTTAAAAAAGCTTTTTCTCATTCGTTTTTGCTTAATCGATCTATCTAAAAAGAAAATGGACATAAAAAAACTAAATACGTCGATCAATCAGGTGAGATTTTCTAAAGAAACATTTGAAGAAATGACCATAGATAGCGCAGTAAACGGAATAAAATAAATAAAAGAAACAGATTGCCGAAAATAAAACTGACAGCATTGCCAGCACTGGCTTTTAAATTTCCCCAAGTAAAACGACGTAAAAAACGCGGCATTGAACTATAGCCGTTGCGTTTCAAGCGAAACTTCTCTTCATAAGTCAATTCTAATATATCGTAATAAACGATCTGTAAAGGATCGTTCGCAAAGAAAGCTTTTGAGAAACCGACCATCATCGTATAGCGTTTATTGTTTGACGGCAGATTGCGGACATTTTTCTTGCTGATAGCTACCTTGTCATGATCCATTACTTGATAACTATACTCTGTTTCTTCGATCTGAACAATCTCTGCTTCCGGTTGATTCTTAGCTAGAAATGCTTGATAGATCTCAGGAAATTTACGTTGTTGGATGATCAAGTAGATCAATCCTCCGGCTAAAATAGCGATCATTAAAACATTCAATAAAAAATGATCTTCGAAAAAAAAGCTGTAAGCAGCAATAATCAATAATGCTGCAGCACATAAGCTGATTCGTTTCCAATAATATTTTTGGTACATGTTGTGGATCGTTCTTTGATAATAATCAAAATCGGCGGTCGCAAAATCCATGCGTCCCACTCCTTTCATTTGTCAGCTGTATTTACAGTATAACGGACGTGTAGACAAAAGTCAGGCACTTTTTCCAACTAAAAATAAATGTTTGCTCGCTTTGGACGATTTTAAATGCTTTTTGTGAAAAAAAACACTTTTTCATTAAAACGCTTTTTTCTTATTGAGGTTAGGGTATAATAACAGTATAAAAACGATTACTTTTAATCAAGCGAAGGGGTACACTTATGAAAACAGCGATGGTTCTTGCTACTAGTTTGATTGCTTTAGTCAATCTTTATCTTTTCTATGTTTATTTTAAAGAGAAAAAAATCAAAGATGGTATGGAGAAATTAGCCGTGATGTTTGGGGTAAACATGAGTGTACTATTCATCGACAGCTTGATTTTATTTTTTGGCGCACTAGCTGAAGAAGGTTTCGCGCTCATGACGGTTTTACTTGAATTATAAAAAATACCTAGCAGAGATTCTGCTAGGTATTTTTATTCGACAAATCCATGTTCAATGATCATTAATTTACGTTTCAAGCGGCCCAGTACTGGAGTAAGCTCCTCAACTGTCTGCCACTCCGGATGTAATGCTAACTCTTGTTGAATCTTGATCGTTTCAGCATTCAATACCGCATAAATGACTTCTAATACCTCCGCTTTTTCTATCCCTTTACGCAAAGGTAATTTGTCTACAACCTCTTCAGTCAAGGTAATGTTCTTACTAAAATCACGTTGAATCTTTTGATTCATCTTTTCTCGTAAAGGTTCTGGCAAGCTTGGGATTTCAGCATATGCTTTCATCAAGAAATTAAATGCCGCAGGATGCTTCAATTGTAATGTAATCTTATATTTAGTTGCTGCAACGACCATCTCGATCAGATCATTGGCTCCGGTCCAAACAGAATAATCGATTTTTTGATAAAAAAAGTCAGCCGCAAATTCATAGGTGCTTTCATATAATCCATTCTTATTTTTAAAATAGTGGAAGACCAATCCCTTTGACACACCTGCTTGTACAGCAATCGCATCGGTTTTTGTTTCACGGTAACCCGAAGCACCAAATAATTCAGCACTGGCTAATAGGATTTTTTTTTCCTTCTCAGGATCTTTTACTATTTCTTTCATTCCATCACTCCATGTCTCGCTTATTGTATCCCACAAGTCCTAAAATCGTCAAAATAATAAAAGCAATCCACAAGAGCAGTGTTACTTGTTGATTGATCGGTTCACTAGGGATTTTTCCCACCCAGCCAAATGGTGAAATAGCTGCGTATTTTTTCGGCAAATTCATCAGCGGACCAAACATTTTAAACACTATGCCTGCTGCTAAATAGAACCACAGGAGCTTATTGGCTTTTGGTATAAATCCAACGAGAGCATTTGCACAGCCAATATAAAACAGTATTGTGGGTAAAAAACCAAAAAATGTTTGCCAGAAGTAATTTGATGACAAGGGCTCATTCAACGTACTGTTCCCTATCAAAAATGTACTGACTAAGGCTGAAGTAAATACAAACAAACTAAGACACAAAGCTACTAAAAAATAGCTTGCTGCTAGATTAGTCTTAGAAATTTTTTTGGCATGAACCATTTCTAAATAGCCTTTATTCTCATCTGAGCTCAAGCGAAAAACAACTAGAATACCGCTAGTAACTGCTAGAGCGACAAAAAACAATCCTAACATATTTAGATAGTTCAACAATAGTTCACGATTCGCAGTATGAATTTGCGAAATCCCCAATAATTTTTTGTATGTTGGGTTGGTTCCGATGATATCTCCGATTGTTTGAAAAATCGATCCATACGCCGTTCCTAAAATGATACTGCCAAAAAGCCAACCAAAAATACTATTTCGTTCAAGTTTAAAAACTAACCCAATTGGAGATGAAAGCAAATGACCTGCTTTTGCTTTCCCTTCTTTGGTAGAAAGAATACCGCTCCCGATATCTCTTGCACTAGCAATAGTGATTGCTATAAATAAACAAATCATCCCTAAGCCAAGTATCAAAACAAGAGGAAGCCAATAATTTTGTGAGTAAATAGCAGTTTTTTCAACCCAGCCGACCGGCGAAACCCATGTCCATTTTGGATTACTGACATCTGTCAGCATTCGACATATATACAAAACTGCATAAAGACCATAACTAGTAAAATAAGCACTGCGTGAATCGTTCATTACTTGCCCCATCAATAAACTGATAAAACCAAATAGCATGCCAATACTAGCAATACTGAAGCCCATCAAAAAATTTCAATCGCTGTCGCATAAATTGGTGCTAATCTACCAATCGAACGAGAACGAATCATTTCTAATAATCCTGTCTCTTCTTCTGTTCTAGTATTACTAATCGCCAATGAAATATTCATAAAAACCATGAACATTCCCATAAAAATCAACATTTCAGAAGCAAAAACATTAGCAGTAGTATACGGTTTTTCTACTGTAAATTCACCAAAAAGCGAAATCATCGCAGGCAGTTTCAGTGTTTGAATAATGGTATTGATATCAGAGTTTGTTCCGAATAAGACATTGAATTTTAGCGCTGCTGAAGCAAATAAACCAACTAAAACAATGATCCAAATTAAATGTTTGACTCGATTTTGTTTAAGGTTCGCTTGAAGGAGATAGCTCGTCTTTGCCCCGCTAAACATGAGAATCAGCTCCTTGTTTTTCATAATAATGCAAAAACAAATCTTCTAAGGTTGGTGGCGTGGAGGTCAAATCAACGAGTTTTCTTTCAGCTAAAAAAAGCATCAATGTGTCCATTTGTTCACGGTCAACGGATAGTTCTGCTCGTTGCTGTTGTGAATCGGTGAATTTCAGATTATAAATTCCGGGCAATTTTTCTATTCCTGCTAAAGAATCCTTGGTCACAACTGTCATTTTTATACGCGTCAAATGCCGTAGAGAGAGTAAATCCCCAGTCTCAATGATTTCTCCATCTCGAATGATTACAACACGGTCACACATTTTTTCTACTTCAGATAAAATGTGACTAGATAGCAGAATACTTTTACCTGCTGCTTTAAGTTTTATTACTTCTTGCTGAAACGTTATTTCGTTTAAAGGATCTAATCCAGAAGTCGGTTCATCAAAAATATATAAATCGGCTTCTTGTGATAAAGCAGCGATCAATGCAACTTTCTGGCGATTCCCTTTAGAATACGTTCTAGCTTTTTTCTTAGGGTCTAACTGAAACTTTTGGATCAACTCTTCCGTTTTCTTCGTTCGTTGTTGGTCATTTAAGCGTAATAATAAATCAATAATTTCTCCCCCAGTTAAGTTAGGCCATAAATAAACATCTCCTGGCACATAAGAAAGTCGTTGGTGGATCTTAGTATCTTCTTGCCAAACATCTTGTCCAAAAATCTGTGCTTCTCCACTTGTTTTCTTTAGCATTCCAAGTAAAATTCGAATCGTTGTCGATTTCCCAGCTCCACTCGGACCAATAAAACCTAATACTTCCCCCTGATTGACCGAGAAGGTGATATCTTTCAAGGCCTCAAACCGTCCAAATTTTTTTGTGACTTGCTGTAATGAAACAATCGGTTGATCCATCGTACTCACTCCTTAGCATCTTCTTTCTTCGAAGATACGCTCTTTTGACTCATTAGTCAATGACCTGCTAGTCAATATTTTTTTCATTTATCACGATCTGATGACTGGCATTCTACAGTTCCGAATATCCGCGTATTTCTCGCAGTTTTCTTAAATCTGACGTATGATAAAAGAAACAATTGAAGGAGGTTTTTATGACGATCATTAAAAAAATTCCGCCGCTGCTTTTACTTCTAGCAGTTATTGGCGATTTTTCTCTTCCCTATTTTCTAGGTCCAGATTATCCTGGTTTTGATCAAATGACGATGTTAATCAGTCAACTAGGTGAAGCAAGCAGTCCTGTTCAATCAACTTTCAATCACGGTTCAGTTCTTACTGGGTCCTTATTTATTTTAGGAAGTCTCGGTGTTTATTCTTTTTTTGCGGCTGAATCAAAGCGGATGGCTCAAATCTTGACTGGCGCGATTGCACTTTATGGTTTTGGAGACTGTATTTTGACTGGCATTGTTCATATCAGCGAATCAGCGAATTTTTTCAGCCCTGCCTATTTTTTACATGCTGCTTTTTCAGGGATCGCCATGGTCGCAATGATGTTCGTTCCGTTATTATTGGCCTATGAATCCTCACTAAAAGGAAAGAAAGGTCTGGCCGGATTTTATCTTATTTGTTTAGGGATTGCGGTTATTACTTTGATTTTATTTGCGGCGTATTATTTACCAGTGATCGGTGATCTACTAACGACCACCCGTGGTTTTTGGCAACGTGCCTCGCTTTTATTTCTTTATTTGCCGGCAGCTACGCTAGCCATTAGACAATTAAGACATTCTTCAAGTACGACAGAGTGACTTATCTTTATCAAATCGACAAAAAAGTCCTAGATCAGTTGATCCAGGACTTTTTTCATTTCTATTTATTTTAATAATTCTTTTAGTGCTTCTACATGGCTGGTTAAAGGTCGACCTAAAGCTTTTTCAAAATCAGCTGATGAAACATCTAAATAACCCGCTTTGATATCTTGTTGGAAAGTCAAAAACATTTCAGCCACGGGTTGCGGCAACCCAGCAGCGGCCAAACTATCCACGAATATTTGATCAGAAGAAGCTGCGATTTCGATATCTTTACCAGTCGCTTCCTTTAAAGCTTCACCTAGTGCAGCATACGTGATCGGTTCACCGGATAATTCTAAAATCTCAGGATACTCAGTTCCTGCCACGGCTTTGGCGGCTACTTCAGCATATTCTCTTCTTAATGCCCAACCTGTCTTACCTTCTTCAGCAGCGTAAATAAATTTTCCGCTAGCCAAAGCGCCACCAATGATCGGCAGTTCATTTTCCAGATACCAGTTATTTCGCAAAAACGTATGTGCGATTCCTGATTCTGCGATAACTTTTTCAGTAAAAATATGATCGGGGGCTAAAGAACTTTTTGAGTCTTTCGCATTTGCGATACTTGTATAAGCGATATAAGAAACTCCAGCTTCTTTCGCTGCGCTCACAACGTTTTCATGCTCTGCTTGACGATTACCCGGTGCGCCTGAAACAAATAATAGCCGATCAATTCCGCTCAACGCTTCTTTCATGGATGTGCGATCTGCATAATCGCCGATTTTCACATTAAAACCAGCTTTTTTCAAAGCGGCCCCTTTTTCTTCACTGCGCACTAATGCATAAATTTCATCTTGCGGAACGAATTCTTTTAAGAAATCTAATGCAAGTCCACCAAAACTACCATTTGCTCCTGTTACTAAATAGGTCATCTTATAACCACTCCTCTATTTTAATGATTGAACTTCTTGCTGTACATTTATAAATTACACCTTTATAATAAACAGTATGTTAGTATTAGTCAAGAAAAAAAACTGAAAGGCGCTGTTCCGATGAAATATTCTATTCAATTCAGTGATGCGATCCATATTCTTGCTTACATAGAAATATTTAAAGACACCACTTACTTATCCAGTGAAATGATCGCCAGCAGTGTTGAGACCAACGCTGCCAATGTCCGGAAAATCATGAGTCATTTAAAAAAAGCCAATTTGATTGTTACCCAAACGGGAAAAGCAAAACCGTCACTTGCGAAAACGCCTGCTGAAATTACCCTATTTGATATTTATCAAAGTATCGAAGGCAATACTAATCTGATCCAAGTCGATTCCAAGACCAATCTCGATTGTGTCGTAGGGGCGAATATTCAAGCTGTTTTAACTTCGACTTATACTCGCTTGCAAGCATCAGTCGAAGCTGAGATGACCCAAATCACCTTGCAGCAAATCATTGAACAAATTGCCATCGCTGAAACAAGACCGGAAAATGATGTCTTTGTGAGACCTTATCTTCCCTAACATCGCTTTAATTTTACTCACGTGAAAAGACCGTCCTAAAATATAGGACGGTCTTTTTTGCTAAAATTTTTTGATTCCGATCTGAGCAGCACCGATAGCTCCAGCAAACTGGGACAGCTCATCTGTTTGGACAGGGGCTAAAACATAGTGCGCCAGTACTTCAGAAAAAGCTGCACTTTTTGATAAACCGCCCGTGAATAAAATTGTTTCTCCGCGTTTTGGTCGTAATTTTGAATATTGACTACTGATTCGTTGGGCAATCGAATGTAGGACACCTAGTGCGATATCTGCTCGTTCTTCCCCTTTTGAAATCAAACTGATAACTTCTGATTCCGCGAAAACAGTGCACATGCTATTGATCGTGATCGGTGTTGCTGCTTGGACAAAGGTATCTAAATCCGCGATCTCTTCCTCTAGTGTTCGCATCATCACTTCTACAAAACGCCCTGTTCCAGCTGCACAACGATCATTCATACTGAATTCAGTCACACTCCCTTTGCCGTTCAGTTGGATCGTCTTACAATCTTGCCCGCCGATATCGATGACTTGAGTCACTCCAGGAAAAAGGTATTCCGCCCATTTGCCATGACAAGTGATCTCAGTGACGACTAGATCAGCTGGGATCAATTTTCGACCATAGCCAGTAGTCACTAATTTCACTTGAGATAATCCATGCCGGTCTTTAAAATAGTCCACGACTTCAGTCATCGCCCCCCTAGGATTGCCGGCGGTAGGGATCAAATAGCGATCAACAAGCTGATCCACTGAAAAAAGCACTCCTTTGGTCGTAGTCGATCCTGAATCTAAGCCTATCGTGTACATAAAAGCTCTTCTTCCAACATTTCAATAAAAGCGGTTACTCGTGTATTGATCTGCTCGATATCAGCCGTCGAATAATCTGTTTCTAAATACAGATAGGGGATATTTTTTTCTTCATTCAAGAAGCGTTTGATTTTTAACGATTCGACCGAAAAAGGAATGCAGTTTTGTAAAACCATATCGATCACGCCATCGACTTGATAGTCATCGATCATTTGGCCTAATAAATCTTTTCGCGGTTGATTGTTTGCCATACAGGCACAGCCGATATTGATATATTTATCCGTCAATGCTTGATACACATCAGCTTCTTCTTCATCCACCAAGCGCTCAACCGCTTTTGCCACTGTACAGTTCTCATAGGCTACGACGATGCCGCCATTTTCTTCGATCGCACGGATCACTTTTTCAGTCACGCCTCCCATCGGAGAGCCCGTCACTAAGATTCTTGGTTTGGTATCCAGGCGTTTACCTGCCGCATAGTCTTCTTTGACTCTAGCAGTTGTTTCTTCCAACATCTGGATGACTTCTTCCTTATCAAATTTATACTGTGAACCATACATCACTTTGAAAATTTCTTGCCCGCTGATCGCTGGCGGATTCAATTGACCCAGACGATAAAAATTCTGCTTTGCTTGACGCTCACGATTTTTCAGTTTGATTGCCGCTCGAATTTTCTCATCCGTGATCTCGACATGTAAAAAGTCTTCCAATTTTTCTTTAAAACGGACCATCTCGCTGTACCATAATTGCTTACTGGCTTCACTCGTACGCGTATGAGGCAGATGCATCAAATAGGTCTCTTTGAATTCTTCCATGTATTCATACATTTTCTTTTTGCCATCGCAAGTCGTCTCGCCAACCACTAAATCAGAAAAATAAAAATACGGACATTTATCGGTTTTGCCAAAGCCATAACTAGATTTGATCAGCGGACAAAGATTGCGAGGCAGGTCTTCCTCAGCATCAGGAATCGTCTCATCGGAAGTCGAACACAAACTGATTTGGATCGCCTCACCTGCTAGTACCAACTCTTCCGGCATAAAAGTACAATACACACCTACGACTGGTACGCCTTTTTCTTTGATCTCTTTGACTGCTAAAAATCCTTGTCTGCGTGCCTCGCCAAAATCATCAAAAATCTCCGGTAAACTTGTCTTTACATCCATGTATTCCAATCCTTTCTTTTTCGCTTAATTCTTCTAAAAAGAAATTCATCCATTCACATCTGTTGAAGTATCTTTCCAGAAGGGAAAACAGTCCTTAGAACCTCTAAGTGGACAGATCGTCATTGTCATATTCGAACCATTTTTCCACCTCCAGATTTCCAAAAGAATGTAACCCTTTTCATCATTAGTTTTAGTATAACGAAAGCTTTTTTTACTCACAATACTTCTAAAAGAGAATCGTTCTCACAATGTAGATTAATTCACAATGTTGTTTGTTTTATTGATTGATCAAGTTACTATTGTGGATTCAAACTTTTCCAAATAAAAAAACTGCCGCAATCCTGCGACAGTTTTTTCAAGTTTTAATTATGATTCTTTACGATTAAATAAAAAGTAAATCGCTGCTAGCAATACACATGAAGCGATCGATACGATGTGTCCGCTGCTGAGACTGTGTAATATATGATGGATAAACTCATCTTCAACAAACATCGAACCGGCTGTGTAAGCAATCAATAATGCCCCGATCCAAATCAAGAATGGGAAGCGATCCATCAATTTCAAGATCATTTGACTACCAAAGACTACGATCGGAATACTAATGACTAAACCAAAAACAGCTAGCAAGAAATGTCCGTCAGCGACTCCTGCAATCGCTAAGACATTATCCAAACTCATGACTAGATCGGCGATAATGATCGTGCGCACCGCTGAAAAGAAGGTCGTTTCACTTTTGACATTGGCTTCCTCACCATTTGAACGTAATAGATCATAGGCGATATAAAACAATAAGACGCTACCAACGATTTTGACATAAGGAATCGTCAATAATTCTACGGCGATCAACATTAGGATTATCCGCAACACCACTGCTCCAGCAGTCCCAATAATGATTGCTTTATTTCGTGATACATCGGGTAATTTCCGGGTGGCTAATGCGATAACGACGGCATTATCCCCACTTAAAACTAAATTCAACACAATAATCGAAAGAATTTTCGATACCATTGCAATACTCATATTCCCACTCCTACTAAACTAATCTGGTCTACCCTAACACTTTTTACTGAAAAAATCATGAAAAGGCGCTTATGATTCACTATGACCTGTTCTATTGTAGGACATTCATTCCAAAAAGTATAATAGAAATTAGTTATTTTTTTAGGCTAAAATTTTATTTTTAATTATTTATTACAATTCACTAGTTCAAGCCCTTAATAAACCGCTCCGTGATTTCTTTTGGTCTAGTGATCGCACCACCGACTACGATACCGCTAACACCAAGTTTTTGTGCTTGTTTGGCTTGTTCTGGTGTTTGGATCTGACCTTCGGCAATCACAGGAATATCGAGTGCGACTAATTTCTTCATCAGCTCAAAATTGGGACCTTTTGTAGTCCGATCGGCACTTTCAGGTGTATAACCGCTCAAAGTCGTCCCAACAAAATCCACACCAGCTTCATAAGCATTTTTGCCTTCTTCTAGGGTAGCGATGTCTGCCATCAATAATTGATTGGGGTAGTTATTTTTGATTTGTTTGATAAATTGGCTGATCGTTTGGCCGTCATGGCGTTTTCGCAATGTACAATCAAGGGCGATCACTTCGACCTCACAAGCGACTAGTTCGTCGATTTCTTGCATCGTTGCCGTAATAAAGGGTGCTTCTGGTGGGTATTGTTTTTTGATCAATCCAATTATTGGCAGATCTACCAGTGCTTTGATCTCTTTGATATCCCGAACGGAATTCGCTCGGATTGCTTTAGCACCGCCTTCTTTAGCGGCCAAAGCTAGCAGTGGCATGATCCCGCCTTTTTCTGTATATAAAGGTTCGCCTGGCAAAGCCTGACAAGAAACGATCAGACCATCCTTGATTTGATCCAAAAAAGTTGCTTTTTCCATTGGGTTACAACACTCCATTTCATTTAATTATTCTATGAAAAGGGTATCATTGAAAACGGTCTCTGACTAGCAAAAAATCCTACCACTAAATAGTGATAGGATTTTTTTATTTAAGAGTTGCAGCTGATAACGCAACATCTCCGATAGCCGAACGAATCGCTTCCGTATTGGTAAAATTTTGAGTCAAGACCACGAGTGCGAATGGGTTGTCTTTGGTGAGAACTAAGCCGATATCATTCTCAGCATTGTCCAACTCGCCTGTTTTATTCGCTACAACGATATCCGTTGAGAGTTTGCTAGGGATTTTGGTACGAAGCGTTTGCCCTTCCATGATCTCTAGCATCGTAGCGTAGGGCTCTGTTGCTCGTTGTTGATAAAGGCGTTTCAAAAAACTCATACAATCATTCAGCGAAGTATAATTTTCTTTGCCTTGTGCTCGAGCATCGTTATCCAACATCAAGCGTTCTAAACGAGTGTCCTGATATCCTTGAGTTTGGAAAAATTGATTCAACGTTTCAATGCCAAAATGACTGATCAGTGTATTGGCCGCGGCGTTATCACTTTGCTGAATCATCGGCAGCAGCCAATCATTCACTGACTTGCCATCCACTATTTCGTTGGGATCAGCTTGGGTCAAAGCATATTCCATCACGAACACTTTAATGACACTTGCTGAAACCGTGGGAGCAGAGTTGTTGCTGGATAGCTCTTTTCCACTATTAAAATAATAAACACCGTAGTAAACATGACTTGCATTGGCTTCTAAATTACTTACAGCTAATTCTTCACGCGGTTCGCTCGCTGAGCTCGTTGTCGTTGTCGTTGTCGCTTGGATACTACTTGATGTTGTCCTCGTTGCTTTCGTTGTCGACGACTGACTTGATCTTGCAATAGCATCAGACGATTTAGTTGGCTGATTTAATAAAGTGCGGCCGACACTATAAGATGCGGCAGCGATCACTAAAAAACAAGCGCCAATGCCAAAAAATTTGGATCGTTTGTTTTTTTTAGAGCGGATATGTCTTCCCAAACGAATTCAGCTTCTTTCTATTTATAAGATCAGAAATTATGATATCCAGACTTCATTGACGCCAGCATTTTTAGTGACGCCATCCGTCAAGGCTAGACGAGAAGAATAAGATACATAGCCATAATACGTTTGTGTGCTGCCAGCATCCCAAGTTACTGTGATACGGACATTGGGATTGATCATTTTTGTATCCGGCATATCCATTGGGTATTGATCATTGGTTTCATAACTCAAAACATCGCCGTTAGCACTAGTAATCGTTGCTTGTCCAAAATACTGCGTACCATTGACATTTTTTTGCGTTACACTGCCATTAGCTCCGATCGTTAGTGAACCTTGTTTTTGGCTTGATTGCGAATAATAGAAATAGTAGGTATTTGCCCACTTAGCATAATCGCCGCTAAAGGCACTACCGGAAGAAGACTTGGCTGAGTCACTCGCCTTTTGACTGGAATCAGTCGTTTGATCCGTTTGTTTCATGCCATCATCATTTTTTGCTTGCAGTTCATCAACTTCATCGGCAATCGAAGCAAATTCACTTCGGCCTAGATCACTCGCTGAAATCTGACTTAATTTCAAATTAGATTTTTTGTACTCGCCATTGATCGTCAATTCCTTCGCTTCCGCGATCAACTTGTCATATTTGCTCGTATCGATTTTGTTGGAAGCTGAGGTGCTGTTCAATGTAACGCCAGTAGATGAAGGTGTCGTCGCTTCATCATTAGAACCTCCAGCCAATGCTAGTCCCACACCAACGACGACTGCTACTACCGCTACCCCAGCTAATACCATCAGCCACTTCGGAAATCCCCCTTTTGGATTAGGCGTTTGATTGAACGGTTCTGAATTATTTTTCAAATTCGCGCCCTGATTTCTTTTCGGGCTATTTTCAACAGACTCGAATGCATGCCCGCATTCTTCACAAAAACGTGATTGATCTTTGTTTTCCGCCCCGCACTTTGGACAATATTTCATTTTTATCTACTCCTTGGATTTTGCTTCGATCTTTTTTACGACCGTTTTCTTTACCACGATTTTACCATACCACACACATAAGCGTTACAGAATATTGATAAGGACAAAAAAACTTACCCACAGAAGATGTGGATAAGTTTTCTATTTCAACATACTTGCGGCTAAACTAAATTCGGCGATTGCTGTCCGGGTACTTACAATGTCTGACACATCACTAGCCAAGACGGCGATTGCAAAGGGCTGGTCTTTATCAAATACGATCCCGATATCATTTTCAACCGTTTGCTGCGCACCGGAAAGATTTGCGATCGTCATATTTTTTGGAATCTTAGCGGGAATTTTACTGCGGATCTGCTGCCCTTCCATCAATTGGAGCATCTCTTTTTGCGGTGCCTTTTTACGTTTGCTATAAAGTTTTTTCAACAGCGCCAGACAATCATTGACCGACGTATAATTTTCTTTATCGGTGCTGAGAACATTGATATCCAGCATCCGCCGCTCGATCCGCGTATCCTGATACCCTTGGTCTTGGAAGTAGGTATTCATCGCATCCATGCCATAATGATCGATCAAAACATTCGTTGCCGCGATATCATTTTGTTGGATCATCGGAGCTAGCCAATCACTCAATTTTTTATGCTCGATCACTTGCTCGCTGCCGCCAGGTTGGTTCAGGGCATAATCCATGATAAATGCATTGATGACCTCAGCAGCCACCATCGTTTGGGGATTCTCGCTGTTAAACGTCGCTTTATCTTTAAAATAATAGACACCATAAGATACCGTTCCAGCACTATTCATCAACGCTGTCGCATCTAACTTAGCCGTTTGTTTTTCTGTACTAGCTGATTTACTCGTGCTAGCTTTGGTTTCTTTTGCTTTTGTTGTCGAGCTGCTCTTTTTAGTTGTCTTTTCAGCCGCTTTTTTGACGGAACTTTCTGTTGTGGTACTCACTTGTGTCGAAGAACTCTTTTCAGTCGATGACTGCGTTGCTTCGGTGGCAACTGTTGGTGCTTCTTCTGAACTATTAAAAAGCTTAGCCGCACCAAAAATCATTACACCTGCAATCGTCGCAGTCACTACGCCGACTGTGATATATTTTTTTAACTTGCTCTCACTTGGCTCGCTATGTCTGCCCAATTCCTTCACCTTCTCCCGTCGGTCACAGACCCACTATTAGTCAGGATAAGTTTATCATAAACCAAGAATAAACTTCCTTTATTTGACATCAAATGAAACAAAAAAATATTAATGAGTATTGATTTTAAAGATAAACAAAGAGCCCTTAGTTCACTAAGGGCTCTTTGGCGATAACTTATTAAATTTTCTTTGCTTGCTAGTCTAGTTTTCTCTTACGATAAAAATAGATCGCTACCGATAGACATACTAGGAACAAGCCGATATAGATGATTCGATCTAAACTTTCTGATCCAGTAGATGGCAACGTGCCTCCAGAACTACTTCCGCCAGTGCTGCTTCCTGTACTAGATCCACTACCGGTACCAGTACTCGTTCGACTGCTGCGACTGCTTCCATTAGAGGTGTCATCTGCACCACTACCTTGGGTATTGGGTAGCCCACCTTGCTCATCATCACTGATTTTCAACGTATTGATCAAGTCATAACCATCGATCGTACGTTCATAACCTTCGACTGTCGCTTCATCTATTTTATAGACATAGGCTTTGCCATTCGCATCTTTTATTGGCAGATTTTCAAATTTATAACGCCAATTCGTTGCTCGACCAACAACTTTTTCTGCGATTTTTTCATCATTTTGGAAAAGATACACAGTAATCGTATTTGGTCGTAACCTTGCGACATCGTCATTATCTTCCCATGTTTTCTGACCAGAAATATTTTTAGTGATCAATGTATTTTTTACATCCATCCCTGTTTCAGTCGGTCGATAATTCGGAATAACGCGATTGCCGGATTCATCTCTCAAGACTTCTTTCACTGAATACGTATAGGCTTTACCACTTGCATCGTATTCAATCAAGTCTTTGAAAGTATAGCGCCAGTTTTTTTCAGCAGTCGTCTCAGCAAAAACATTGTTCCCATCAGTGTCTTCGTAGACTTTACCATTTTGATACAATTGGACTTTAATCGATTCTGGTCTTGATTGATAAAGATTCTCTTGATCGTCCCATGATTTTTGTCCGCTGACTTCAATGGTATTCAATGAATTTGTGATCAACGCTGTCGAATTGTCATCAAAGTATTCTACGTTATCCGTGTAATTTTTCAAATTATCTGTCATTACTTCTTGGACAGTATATTCATATGCCTTACCATCTTTATCGAATTCAAGTAATCCATTAAATTCTGTTGCCCAGCCATTTGCTTCATTGAGCTCAGAAATGACTTCTTTTCCATCAGCATCTTTATATACTTCTTTATCTTGATACAGTTGGACTTTGATGCTTTCTGGTCGCGTTTGATAGGCATTCGATTGATCGTCCCATTCTTTTGTAACAACCTTTTTGATTGTCTGTAAAGTGTTCGTGATCACTGCTGTCGTAGTATTATCTTCCGGATCGTCGACTTTATTCGTATAATTTTTCAAGTTGTCCGTCATTACTTCTTCAACTGTGTACTTATATGCTTCGCCATTTGCATCGAATTCGGCTAATTCAGTGAATTTCGCCGTCCAATTATTTTCTTCATTCAGTTCGACGATTCCCGTTTTCCCATTCGGATACGTATAATCGAAACCATTTTGTTTCAATTGGACTTTGATCGATTCAGGACGCACCGCTAATTTATTACTTTGGTCGTCCCACTCTTTCGTGACTTCTTTTTCAATCAATTGAAGTTCATTTTTGATGGCCATTCCATTCTCAAACGATTGGTAATTCTTCAAGTAATCTGTTTGGATCTCTTTGACTGAATAGTTATATGCCTTTCCATCTGGATCAACTTCTGGCAGACCTTCAAAGCGGTACTTCCACTCACCTTTTTCATCTGCAGTTACTAGTTGAGTCACTTCTTTTCCGTCTGGATCTTCAAATGCCTTATCATTTTGATACAGTTGAACTTCGATTTGCGTTGGGCGGACTTGATAGCTATTATCACTGTCTTCCCAAGTCTTCATACCTTCTACGCTTGTTAGACGATACGTATTCGTCACCGTCAAATGCTGCGCATTTGCAGTGTAGTCAGGTTGGACGTTAGTTTCTTCGACTGTATACGTGTAAAGCTTTCCTTCTTTATCTTTTTCTGGGAGATTATAGAAGGTGTAGCTCCAATCATTTTTAGCTTCTTCAAGCGTAATCTGATAGTCTTCACCTTGACGATTTCGAATCATTTCGCCATTTTGTAATAACTGTAGTGTCACATCTTTACGCAAGTCGCTGCAGTACCCTTGGTCTTGCCAAACCTTATTGACCGTGATATCTGTTACTGACAGCGTATTGGTGATTTGTAATGAACCATCTTCTACGATGTAATCTGGACTAAGAATATCGTTCGGGTTGATAGCGATTTCGCGTACAAAGTAATTCATTAAGACGCCGTTTTTATTTCGTGCAGGTAATCCTGTGATATTCAACGTCCAAGTCCCAGTGTCATTGACTGGCTGGGTGATAACAAATTGTCCTAGACCGTTGTCATTTAGATCCGTTGTTACGAATGGTGCGGCATTTGCTGCTTCCGTTCCTTCTGCATAAGCATACAGTTGGAAACGAATCGCATTTGGTCGTGTGAAGAAATTATCCTCTTGATCGTCCCAGGTCTTGTGGACTTCGATCTCGACTTTATTAACTGAGTTCGTCAATATTCCTTCATTTTCTGCCACAAAATCTTTATCTGTTAAATAGACTTCTTCACCTTCTGAGTAGTGAAGATTTTCTTTCACTCCATAGATTGCTTCATTACCATCTGGTGTAACCGTTGGGAGATCTGTGAAACGATAGTCCCAACGACTAGCAGTCGTATTTCCTGTAATTTCCTGTGTCGTTTTGACTGTATCCGCTGCATCGACAAAAACTTCTTTGAATGGCTTGAATTGCCCATCGGCCATTTTGATCATCAATTCTAGTTCTAGATACTCCGGTCGCAAACCATAAAAGTTATTTGTGTCGTTCCAATGCTTCGTTCCAGTGATTTCTTTCGTCAGTAAACGATTGGTTAATTCTTTTTGGTCATTTTTTCCTTCGTAACCTGCGACTTGTGTTTCACGGATCGCATAGTCGATCGTCTTACCTTTAGCATCGTACCTTGGCAAATCACTAAATGTGTAGCGATACTGATCTGCATTAGCTGGATCTTTTTCCATTGTTGCAGTCACGGCCTGACCATTTTTTAGTACAACTTGATACTCATCTTGGCTATCCAATCTTGAAACCAATGTAACCACTAAATTATCAGGACGGATGCCATATTTGTTGCCATTGTCTTCCCATATCTTCGTTGCTGTAAAATCTCTTACAACTAATGTATTTTTTAGATTCATCGATGCTTGATCATTTTCTTGTACTACTTCAGAAGTGTAATTATCTGAGAACGCGACTTCTTTTACCGTATAAACATAATCATTACCGTTCTCATCGGCTTTTGGCAGATTCGTGAACTGATATGTCCATTGGTTTTTATTCTCAGGATTCTCATTACTTGATGTTACATCGATTGGTTTGCCGTACTCTTCATTATTTTGCAGTAACTGGACTTTGATTGGTTGACGTGTAGCGTATTGATTTTCTTGGTCATCCCAAGTTTTTGTGCCCTCAAGATCCACTGTTATTAACGTATTCTTTAAGTTAAAGGTGTAATGTGGAAAACCATCTTCTACAGTCAATACTTTATCGATAGAAGAATCATACCCGGCAGAACCGACGAACTCTTCAGTCACCGTATATTCATACTTATTTCCTTGAACATCAGTATACGGTAAGTCTGTTCTTCTTGCTTGCCAGCCATTTTCTGCTGTAAGCTCGATTGTTTCTTTTATTTCAGCTTCGGCAGCATCCGCAGTTTTACCCTCAAGGGTTAAAATTAGCTTAGCCGGCAATTTAATATTGTCAGTACCGATCCATTCTTTTTCAAAATACATATTTGTTTTGACGCGATTCGTCATTTGAATCGTTGGTATCACATAGTCCTCATCAGCTGGCTCTTCTGTTGTATTACCCAGTGCGATCCGACCGCTTTCAAAGACCGTAAAGACTTGTTTTCCATCAACGATATACTCTTGATTCGCTTTCGTTGCAACTTCTTCGATTTGATATTGACCGGGGCTTAAGGCACCAATCGTCAGATTTCCATTTGCATCAGTGAGATAAGTTTTCTCTATCTCTTTAGATCCTAAGTTTATTAGTCTAAACTCGATATTCTCCAGATTTTTTGAACTCAATTCTTTCTCATCGGTCAACATTTGGCCTGTTTTTTGTAATTTGATCGTCCCTGTAACTGGGAAATTACTGATATTAGCGACTAAATCACCATCATCATTGACTGTGACTGCCCCAGCAACCTGTTCCCAACCAGTGATTTGATCTTGTTCTACTACTCGATATGAATACTCGTTTCCATCCACGTCTTTCTTAGGTAGATTTTTAAACTCATATTTGAACTCATTTCCTGCAGTTGCATAAACAGTGTCGACTGGTGAGTAATCCTGATCATTTTGAGTTTTGCGTTGCAATTCGATCGTCACACCAGGGTAAGAAACGGCATTTTCTGTCTCCCAAATTTTTTGACCTGTTAAATTAATTGTTTCACCAGGAAAATTCTTAACAGCTAGATAAGTATTCCCACTATCATCTTCCCTTAATTCAACACCTTTACTTGCAGCATCTGCCTCATCACCTAAAATGATCGTACCTGAGCTATCGATTTTAATTTGGATCGCTGTCGCTGGAGTACCAAAACGAGATACCGTGTTGGATGGGCTGCGTGATTCATACAACCAATAGGTTCCACGAGGAATCAGTCGAACTTGAGCTTTCCCTTGATCTTCACCGTCACCTTCAGTGATGGCTTGTCTAATAGCCAGTGGACTACGGTTAGCATCTAATAATTTGAAAGTAGCACCATTTAACGCTTCACCTGTCTCAGCATCTAATTTTCTCAATGATACATTGAAGTTTCTGGCAGAACCAGTTACCCAGCTACCATTACCTTCTACTCCTGTATTGCTGTCTCCCGGAGCAGTCGTTGTTGCAGTACCTTCAATTTTGATCGTGTTTTTCACTTTCGTATTGTCACCATAGCCGACAACATTTACTCGATAATTGATAATCAATGGTTCTGTGATCTTCAGATCTTCTTTAAATGTGATCGTAAAACCATCAAGATTAGATGGACTCGTATCATATTCAAGGAAATAATCGACATTTCGAATCAATTCGCGTTCTGTATCTGCTACCCAATTATCGTCTACTTGCTGTTCTTTCGCGTAATAGATTTTTAGAGAGTTCGTTACTAATTGCGTTACTTGTACGCCCTCTTCGACATCTAATGTATCCGTGATTTTAGTGTTTTCATACGTTAGGCGGTTCCCATTTAGTACGACTGAGTAGTCTACATGAGCAACATCCGTACTAGATGCTGCATAACCGACACCACCTTTACGATTTGGTGTCGCTGCCCAAGAAAATGAAACTTTGGCATCGTTATCATCTTTAATTATCTTTCCGTCATTTCCAAATGTATACTCGGTAGTAGCCGTATTTAAATAATATGGTTGAATTTCACCAGTCAACTCTGTGGTAATTTTCATTCGTACGGGGTGGTCAATCGTTAATTGATGGTCTTTATTTAACGTATAAACTAGTTCACCATCTTGGAAAGTCAATTTACCATTTTCTTTGAATTGCTCCGTCATGTCCCCATTAACTTCTTTAGATGTGTCAACAACTTTTCGACCACTAGTATCATATTTCAATGCTTGAAAGACTACATGGCTCCATAAATCAGCTGTATTAAGACTTTGTTTGCTAGTTGCTACCTGCTCCTTACCATTTTCATCGGTACTGCCCGCTTGCAGAGGATCTTTGATGACTAAAGATTTCAATGTCTCCCCATAGGCATTAAAATCAAGAGTCCATTCTATCTTTTTGTCTTGGAAGTTTCCGACTCCTGATTTTGACTCGGCACTCCAAATCCTATCAGGAATGTTTCCATTAGAACTGCTCTTGCCCCAGTCTTCGCCTTCAGAGCTAAACAAATAGGCCGTATTAGTGAAATCATTGCCTGTTTTTTTATTTAAAGGAGTTGTCAATAATGGCTCTCCCTCAACTGTTCCAAAAACTTCTGTATTAAAGACATATTGCGTGTTGTGATTTATCGCAACATCATGGTCGATATTTTCAGTAAATCTAATCATAACACGTTGCGGATCCGCTTGCCCTCGACCAGTATTTTTATTCTCACTATCGATCAAAATGATCTCATACTGATTCTTATCTAAACTAGGTATTGAAATATCATTTTTTAGAGCCGCAAGTAATCGTTCCTCGTATTGGCTCTGGCTAAGTTCGCCTTCGTAATATGCAAAAGAAGCTGGCATAAAACCCTCAGGCAACACGTCGATCACATAACTGTCTTTAGTAATCGGGTTGATATTACTATAAACTGTGATACCAAATGCTACATTCTTTTCATTATAATCAATTGACTTTGTTTCTTTGACAATATTCGGGAAAGTATCTGTTTTTCCAGAATTAATTCCCATCATTTCTGCTGAGTTACTGATTTTAAAGGCGTAAGCATCGCTAGGACGATTGGGGATATCCTCCTTTTCCACCATTAATGTATAGGTGATAGTAATAGTACCAGTGATAGCTGTTTTAAATTGGATTTTAATTTGTCCATCTAATTCTTGGACCCAACTATAGTCAGTACCCTCAGTTAATGTATTAGTTCCATCTGTCACCGAAAAAGCATCTGCTTTCGGTATGACCATAGTACTTGTAATAAAGTCACCATTTGCGTTAATCCAACCAGCTTTTGGTATATCCATGATATAGACTGGATTATTACTATTTGCTGGGATCGTCAATTTTTGCTCATTCATCGTGATAGTATAACTTCCAAGCACATTTCCATTTTCATCGACTTTTGATGTACCTTGCTTTTGGAGCCACCCGGATTGCTTGACTGTCACAGTTTCTTCAGCTGTAATTTCCTTTAAACGAGTATCTTCTGTTAGATCTTTCAAAGTTACGTTATTCACATATTTGATATCACCTGCAGAAATATTTTGACCAGCATCTGTTGTTGCCGTTGTGTTGAAATTTGCTTTGAATACACCGGCAAATGTTTCTCCGTCTTTTCTTGTGATCGTTGCTTTCCAACCTTTTAAATCGTTGTCATTTTTTTGTTCATCGTCCCAATGAACAGCAGTTACTTTAACAGTGTATTCATCTGTATTTAATTTCTGACCGTCACCATCAATAAATTCCATCTGATCCAATTGAGCCTGTGTTAAAGTATGTGTTTTTGGGTTTTTTGGCAATGTATCTGACAGCTCTAACCCGGCAACTTGATTCCCTTCAGTATTGGCAATTACTGTCCAAGCAATATCTTTAAAAATAATATTTCCTTTATTATCTACTTCCGTATTCGGCAAGTTTCCTTCTTTGCTCAAGCTCATATCCTTTTGTAAACTAGGAAGTTCGATTTCACTCCGTGTTTCGTCATTTATTGGGATCTTTATAAGCGTATCTTCATCACCATAATTCCCTAAGGCATTTAGGTAAATGGTTGCTGTTCCATAACTGTCACTCGTATAGATAAGACTTTCTGAAAAGACCATCGTCATATAGCCATCACTTGACATTGTATAAAATCCAATAGTTTCAGATCGACCATTGACGATTCCTTTGATTGGTTGAGGTGTAGCTGTGGCTAAGAAAGAGACACCATTATTATTTAATTTCAATGTATAAAATGAACCTGCAGTAACAGGATTAAGATCAACTAGTTCAGCACCTTCTTCTGCCGGAAGTAATCCATCCAGCGCCCAAGAGAAAGTGATTTCCTGACCGTCTTTATTTGGGATGATTTCTCCATCTTCATCACCATTGATTTGAATCTCAGTAATGATCGTATTCCCTTTTACTTCCTCTAGACCTACAGTCATCTGATGATTATCATCACTGAACATTGACTTTAACTCATCGATACTTGTTAGATAAAATTTAGACTCTATATTATCCCAATCATGCCCTGCTGCACTTGGAATAGCTGTGATAACCAAATCATTGACACATTTTGCGTATGTTTCATTGACGATTGGCCCGTCCAGTTCTTTTAACTTAACGATAACAAAACTAACTTTCTTATCTTCACGGCCATCTGTATTGATTGTGTACGTATCACCTGATTTCGTAACTGTGACACCATTCACCATTGACCCATCAAGCGGCAACGCTGTTCCGATCGTATTCAGATCTAAAACATATAATGGATCTTGAATATCATATTCTAGAGAATTGATGTTTTCAATCATATAAACCTCTACATACGTGTCTGCATCTTGGTGCATAGTTCCAGTAATATCTAATGAGAACGTCACTTCTTTAATCTCATGTAGCACTCCCTTAGTGGTGGACGAATCAGGAGAGTGACTGAACTTCCCTGCATTGATAACCGTTTGTGCTTCCGCTAAATTTCCCTCAATCTTCTGTTCTTTAGCTGAATCAAGATTAGGTAAATAGCGAACGTTTTGCATCGCAAAAGTAGAATTATAACCTTCCGTCGAATGTTCACCATTCAAATCTATTTCTTCTAAAGCACGAGATTCACGTGATTGGTTATTTTCTGTCGTTTCTTCCGGTGGGGAATTCGATGATTGATCCGTTTCTATTTCATCTTCTACTATTTCATCCGATTCTTCTGGCGATAATGTTACAGAATCATCTTCTGAGACAGAAGAATCATTTGACTGCGAAGAGGATGGCTCAGATTCTTGTCTGATACTAGTTGTTGTCTCTGTCGCACTCAGTTCATTGGCAATTACGTTCAAAGGTAACGACTGAAGCAAGATTGTTAAAGTCGCGAAAAAAGTTAAAAATTTACTTTTTTTCATCTTTCATTTCCCCATTTCATATTAATAAAGTTTATTTATAGTTAAATTTTAACATCCATTTATTTTAATATCGAAATTTAAACTATTTTTTGTTTTTTTTGACTATTTAGAATCATCTAAAAATTTAAAATAAATTAATTTTATTATTTATGATAAATAGTGGTCTTGGGAGTCTACATAAAAAAAGAACCTCTATTCATTTACTTAAATGAATAGAGGTTCTTTTTTTAGTTCAACGCATCAATTTTCGGAAGACATATGCCAGTGCGAACCACAGTACGACGCTGACACCGATCGTGATCATCCAACCAGAAGCATTGTTTTCTAATGGCAGCGGCATGTTCATCCCAAAGAATCCAGTAATGATCGTCGGGATCGTCAATAAGACAGATAGAACAGTCAAGATCCGCATCGTATCGTTCAGATTATTGTTCAAGACATTGTTATAGGTGCCGGATAATTGCTGCAAGATTTGTGAAGACAATTTGGTCATTTCGACTAATTGCTGAGCTTCGATCATCACATCATCCAAGCCTTCTTTTTCTTCATCGGTCAGACGGCGATAAATGCCATGCGTTTTGATTTGTTGCACTAACAAGACATTTTGCCGAGAAGCCGTCACAAAATAGACGATCCCAGTCTCTAAGTCTGACAGTAATAATAAGTTTTGTTTGGTAGTTTTTTGTTTTAACAATTGGCTGATGCGCTTGCGGTCGCGATCCATCCCTTCAACAAATGGGAAATACTCGTCTGAGATGACGAACAAACAGCCAAATAAAAACTCATATAAACTACTCTCAGGATTGCGATCCAAATAATTTTTGAATTTGAAATACAAGTATTTGCTTTGTTGATTGGTCACGGTGATCAAGGTCCGATCCACTACGAGAAAAGTCATCGGTACTGTCTCATAATGGTTATCGATCTTGCGGCGATTTGGCACATTGAAGATCAGCATCAAAACATCATTGTCTTTGTCATAATCTAAATGGGCACGTTCATTTCTATCTAATGAGTACTCGACAAAATCACTGTCGATCCCATAATCCCGGTATAAATTTTTTAATTCATCTTTATCTTCCGCATCAGTATTGACCCAGCGGTTCATCTTATGATTGAATACTTCTTTTGTATACATGGATCTATCTCCTAGCTATCGTTTTATCCGTTTGCATTCTATCATAGAAAAGTTAAAATTACTGCTATAAACGTACAATTGTTATGCTAAAAATAGAAATTTTCGATTCTCCTTCAATCAGCAAAAAAAGAACATACCTAAGTATCTAATGCTATAAGAAATTTGTTTATTCATTTGATTTTTACACAAAGAAAAAAATCTGTACATTGCTGTACAGATTTCTATTTTTTATCGATCGCAGAGTTGTTCATCAAACGATTGATATGGACTCCTAAAAAAACAATTTCATTTTCAGGGATTTTACTCGCATATTCTTGATCGATATATGCTTTTACTCGCGTCGCAATATCCATCGCATTCGGATACAGATTCCACATTTGTCGATAGAGTCCTTCATCCTTTTCTTGAGTCAAATCGTTTAAGAAAAAACGATCAACAAAGAAGCGAACATGTGTGATGAAACGACTGTAATGAATTGAATTCGTATCTACATCTTGTTGGATAGAATATCGAACCAGATTGACAATCGTCCCAATCAACTTGGCTTTGCGTAAACCATCTTGATTCTCTTCATTACCGGATTGCGCATTAATTAAATGAAATGCGATATTCGATGCTTCTTCTTTCGGCAAAGCGACGTGATAGGTGTTAGTCAGTATTTCCATTGCCTGTTCAGCCACTTCAAATTCAGCGGCATAATAGTTTTTTATTTCCCAATACAATCGATTCGTGACACTCAACCCTTTTTGTTGCCGCTCAACGGCAAAATGAAGGTGATCAGATAAGGTTAAATAAATCGTTGAGTTGAGCGTATACGGCAATCGTGTCTCTGCTAGTTGTACGATTTCCTTCGTCATTTCAAAATATTCTAAAGGAATCTCATCTACTAATGCTGCAAATTGACTTGATTTTGTTTCAGTGATGGGTAAAAAGACTTGATCGATTTGGGTATCCGCGATTACTTCGCCAGCTTTTTTACCAAAACCGATTCCTTTGCCCAAAGCAATCATTTCTTGTCCTTGATTATCAACTAAAACAACACTTGAATTCAATACTTTCTTTATTTGGATCATGCTGCTACGCTCCTCAACAATTATTCAGCCAAACTCGCGCCATTTGTTGCAATCACTTCTTTATACCAATCGAAAGAATCTTTTCGAGAACGGTCATAACTGCCATTGCCTTCATCATCTGCATCAACATAGATAAAACCATAACGTTTTGAAACTTGCGAAGTCCCTGCACTAACTAAATCAATAGGTGCCCAACTCGTGTAACCAATCAAATCAACACCCTCATCAATGGCTTCTTTCATTTGTTGAAAGTGTGCTTTGAAATAATCCATCCGATAAGAATCGTGGATCTGTCCATCTTCAACGACATCGACAGCTCCCATACCGTTTTCTACAATCATCAATGGCACTTGATAACGATCATATAAATCGATCAAGGATATTTTCAAGCCTTTAGGATCGATTTGCCAACCCCATTCAGTCGATGGTAAATTAGGATTTTTCACTCCTAAAACAGTATTTCCCGGAGTCCGTTCTGCAAGTGGATCGCCGGATTCTGCCATCGACATATAGTAACTGAATGTTAGAAAATCGACGGTGTTTTCTTTGAGGATCACACGATCTTCGTCTGCCATATTGATCTTGATACCGCGTTTTTTCAAATTGCTCTCGATCAATCGAGGATAGGCGCCTTTAACCTGAACATCGGCATAAAAATTATTTTCTAAGTTTTTCTTCAAGGTCAATTCGACATCCAAGGGATCACAGGTTAATGGATAAGTCATCAATTTCGTGATCATACAGCCGACTTGATTATTCGGGTTGATCTCATGAGCAATCTTAGTGACTAGCGCACTTGCCACAAATTGATGATGCAGCGCTTGATAGATATCCTGTTCTTCTTGTCCCGCTGCGCTTTGTTCTGGAATGATTCCAGCAGTTGTAAAGGGATGACGATGGATACTGTCGATTTCATTAAAGGTCAACCAATACGTCACATAGTCTTTATATTCTTCGAAACAAACGGTTGAAAAACGGACAAAATCATCAATGACTGACCGATCGACCCAACCATTCTTTTTTAGACTCAACGTTAAAGGCATTTCATAATGCGAAAGAGTCACGATTGGTTCAATCCCTAAGCGTTTCATTTCTTTGAATACTTCTCGATAAAATGCGACACCCGCTTCATTTGGTGTTGTTTCTTCTCCGGTCGGAAATAGACGTGTCCAAGCAATCGATAATCGAAGTACTTTAAAACCCATTTCTGCAAACAAGGCTAAATCTTCTTTGTAGCGATGATAAAAATCGATACCACGACGTTTTGGATAGATCGTGTCGGATTCATCAGCCATTGCTTCTTCGACCGCAGCAACTGTTATGCCCATGTGCGCAGCAAAATTTTTCACATCAACGTCAGGTTTATACGTAGCAACATCGGCGACCGATAATCCCTTGCCGTCTAAATTCCAGCCTCCTTCGACTTGATTGGCGGCGATAGCGCCACCCCATAAGAAATTTTCTGGAAAAGTAGTATTCGTCATTGTGTTCGTTCTCCTTTAACTATCAGTATATTTTTATTTTTTACTAAAGTACTGGTGCAATTGAAAGGATGCCCGCTTCAGAATTGCCTGAAGTCGTTTGTTCAATTGGCTTGATCACAAACTCTTCTTTATTAGTAACGACACAGATGACCGTCGGATCGTATCCTAAGTCTTTGATTGCTTCTAAATCAAAATGGATCAACGGTTGGCCTTTTTTTACAACATCTCCAGCTTTTACATAAGCAGAAAAATGTTGGCCTTCTAATTGGACCGTATCAATCCCGATATGGAAAAGCAACTCTGCACCATTTTGTGTTTTTAAACCAATTGCATGATTGGTTTCAAACAACATTGTTACTTCGCCTGCTTCTGGTGCGATTAATTCTCCGCTATCAGGAATCACTCCAAATCCTTCACCGATCATCCCACTTGAAAAAACGTCATCATTGACTTCTGATAATGAAACGACTTGTCCAGTGATTGGTTGAGATAAAATTTCTGACTGTGTTTCAGGTGTTGTATCTTGTTCGACTACTTTATCTTTAAATAAGAAAAGGACAAAAGCGAACGAAGCTACAAACGATATGCCTAGTGTAACTAAAGCCCAAATTAAATTCATTGGATTTGACTCATCCACAAACATCGTGATACTTGCTAGACCAGGTCCGACTAAAGCAAATGCTTTGATAGCGAACAGTCCTGCGGTCGTTCCACCGATCAAGCTGGCAGCCATGACCCCGTACAATACACGCTTGTGCAAAATCGTGACACCATATAATGCAGGTTCAGTGATACCAAAGAGTGCAGAGATTCCTGCTGAGATTGCTGTAGAACGCAAACGTTGATCTTTCGTTCTGATAGCGACAGCAAAACATGCCCCTGATTCGGCGATATTATGTGCCAAAGAAGCAGGTAAATAAAGTAATTCTGCACCCATTTCTCCGATGGATGATACAGCATAAGGAATCATCGCTTTGTGCATCCCGGTCACGACCATCAATGGCAAAACTGCTGCCAACAAGCCTGTAGCGACCCATCCCAAATGTGCATATAACCAAACGATTGCTGCTGAGAAGACGGTCCCGACTTGAAAGCCTAAAGGCCCTAAGATTAATAAGGCGATCGGTACTGTAATCAATAAACTCATCATCGGTACAAAGAAAATTCTAATCGGTTTTGGAGAGAATTTGGTGAACCATTTTTCCATTTGAGAATAAAATAATACAGTTAAAATTGCTGGGAATACTTGTGATGCATAGGCGATATTTTCCAACCCAAAGCCCATAAACTTAGCGCCTTCAGTCAACATAGTTGTCATATCAGGCAAGATCAGCGCACCGACCGCTGATACGGCGACTAACTGATTGACCTTTAATTTATTCGCAGTCGTCATCGCTACCAAGATAGGCAAGAAGTACAGCGGTGCACCGCCAATCAAGTTCAATAATTGATACGTTTGACTTTGATTATCTAAAATTCCGATCAAGGATGCCAATAGCAACATTGATTTCAAGACACCACCACCAGCGATTGCTGGAATCAACGGTTGAAAAATCGAAATGATGAAATCAAGTAACACTGCACCAAAGGACTGTTTCTTTTTATTGGGAGCTTCACTAGTATCCAGTTGATGGCCTAAAACATTCATTACTTCGTCATAGACTTCCACGACATCATTTCCAATGATGACCTGGCATTGCACATTTTGACGAACACCAATCACGCCATCGACCTGTTCTAATTTTTCTTTTTGCGCTAAACTGTCATCTTTCAACGTAAAACGTAATCGCGTTGAACAATGTTCTAAATGAGAGATATTTTCTTTACCGCCAACCAATGCCACGATGGATTTTGCCGTTTCTTTTGTATTCATAAGTCATTCTCCTTATAATTATTTTTTCTTCGTCGGCCAAACAAAGAAAAAAAGCAGGCAGCACCTAATAAAACAATTCAAAATCCCTAGAGATTTCTTTGCTTTAATAGGTCCTGCCTGCATTACCAGTCACATGCCTGTTTATTAATTGAATGATAACACGCGTTCGTTGAAACCGCAACCATTTTTTTGTTTCTTTTCATTTTTTTTATTCAATCTAAAAAAATCCTCGGTCGATAGCTCTAAAAAAGCCCAGCGCTTTTCTTGCGCTAGGCCTTGATTGGTTTAAAAAATTTGGGTTTCGATCGTTTCGATGTATTTGGCGCCAGTGACTGTATCAAAGAGTTTTTTGCCGTCTTTTTCAAACAATTCTACTAGACACATCATTTCTAATTGGGTGCGGATCTCATCGTCGGATAGATTCCGATTTGGGTCAGAAAAATTCCATTGATGAGCTTTTCCATCATTGTTGGCAAAAGTAGCCGATAATTTCAGCATTGGTTTTCCTCCTTACTAAGTTATTTGCTGATGCGTGATTGTTGGGTCAAGACTACACTGTCTAAGTCGTGCTCGGCCGACAGATTAGCCATGATCTCTCCTAGCAGCAACACTTTTTCTTCGGCGGGGGCATCGATCACATTTGTAAAGTTGACATTGCGTTTTTTGCCTTCTTCGTTTTGCAGTTGGACTTGCAGCTTATTGCCTAATTTTTGGATCATCGCAAAACACTCCTTTCTTGTTTTTATAAACGTCGCGACGGTTTACACTAGTACTAACGAACCCTTCGTTTCAGATGTTCAAGAAGCTTCATCGTTTTCTGCCCAATGTTGGGCCAGTCGCTTTTTCCAATTGCAGACTGTTCCAGCACTGACGTGATAACGCTCGCGGATCTGCTGATACGTCAGTCCCTGTATTCGACTATAAAGAAAACGTTGCTCCCCTAGACTCAGCTTCGGCCACAGATGTGCAAGTTGATCGGTCCATTCGATATCATCCTCGGATAGGAGCGATCGTTCTTGCCAGTTGCTTTTTGCCCGTTGTAAAATTTTTTGCTGCCGTTGCTGTTTTCGCTGGGCATCGCACAAACGCCAACGTAAAAAATGATAGATTAGGGTGACTTGCTTACTGTGACAGTCTGCAAAACGCAGAGAATTTTCAAATAAGGCGATCCGTAAAATCTGTAGATAATCTTCGTAGTCAGGATTGCTGCTAAATACCCGGCAATCCCTCAAAACTTTCAGGCATAGTGCTTCGTATTGTTGGACAAATCGTTCTGCTTTTTCTGCGTGCATCTTTTAAGTCTCCTTTGCTTTTTGTATTTACCGGCGACTTAAAAATGCCAGAAAAGGCCATTACTTTCGAAAATGAATCATGCACTAAAAAAGATCATGATGCACCCTTTTTCTCGTAAAAGCCCGTCATAGCGTATACATAGTTCAGACTATCGAAACAAATAAGCAAGATTCGATCTGTCTTTTTGCCTGATCCTTTGGCAGACTATGGCCACATGATCATGTAATAAAAATAGCGAAAGAAGGAACGCATTATGATTATCGACATCAGTGAATGGCAACATCCCGACCAGATCAATTATGCCCAACTCGCCAAGCAGATCGACCATGTGATCGTCCGCATCCAGTATGGTTCCGCTTATTGCGACAAGTATTACCAAACTCACTTGCAACGATTCCAAGACTTGGGTATCCCGACGGCCGTCTATGCTTGGGTCCGCGGCACGAGTCAGGCAGACATGGCGCAAGAAGCTCGAACCTTTTATGAACGGGCAAAAATTTTTCAACCAAGTTTTTATTGGCTAGACGTCGAGGAACAATCGATGGCTGACATGCGCGGCGGCGTCGAAGTCTATCGGCAAACCTTGAAAAAATTGACTAATCAAAAAGTCGGCGTCTATGTCGCCCATCATCTTTACCGGCAATTCAATCTAGCTGTCGATCGATTCGACGCCCTTTGGCTGCCAAGTTACGGCCAGAATACTGGCAGTTATCAAGGTGTCGATCCAACTGTCAGTAAACAGTATGATCTGCACCAATACACATCCAACGGCCGTTTAGCAGGCTACAACGGTGTTTTGGATCTCAATCGGTTATCTGGCAAAAAGGCTTTGAGCTATTTCACTGGTAAAACTGGCAGCCCCGCTGCTTGGGGCATCGCTGAAAAAGGTTACTTCACTCTTGGGAGTGCCATTCATCTGCGTACGGCCCCCAGCACGAGTGCCCAAAGCATCGCTGTTTTACCCGCAGGTTCCGTCGTCCAATACGATGCCTTCGCTCATGAACAAGGCTATGTTTGGATCCGCCAAAAACGCAGCGATGGGACTTATGCTTATCTAGCCACTGGAAAATCAGATGGCAAGAAACGGACCGATGCCAGCTGGGGAATCTTTAATTAACGCAAAAAAATAAGCGGTGAAAGGAAAAATCCTTTCACCGCTTATTTTTTATTTGTCCACGCGCATGAAACCTCAGTTGGTCGGCATATAGTAGCCATCTATATAAAAATACCATGAATTAGTAAAATCATTACTTTAAAACTTTATTATTCTCACTTATTTTACTTTGACTTTTGAATCAACATTATCTATAGAAATTATTTTTATAAAAGAAAGAAATAGCTGGATCATAGGTCCTAGTAAAAAAATTGCAAAAAGCGTTCCAATTCCCACTACTCCGCCTAAAAAGAATCCACTTACAACAATTATAAAATCCATTGTTATTCTACCTTTTTGTAAAGAAACATCGAATAAATCACAAATACAAAACATTATTCCCTCTAAAGGACCAGATCCCAAACCTCCAGTTAGATAAACAGCAGTTCCTAATGCTATTAAAATAAAACCGAGGAGAGTAATAATAAGATTGTTGTGAAAAAACGTAATAGAATTAATCATCGACGCAGTTATATTGATAATTTCACCTACTAGTAAAGTATTGATAATACTCCCTATTCCTAACATTCTATGATTATAAAGAAAAGAAATCAGTAAAAATAACAAACTGATTATTTGACTCCATCGTCCAAAAGGGATTGTTGAGTGATTCATCAATCCTAAAATCAATGTACTAATTGAGTCAAAACCTTGATTAGCTATCACAACTGTCTCAATTCCAATTCCCATTAAAATTGTTCCCATAACTACTAAGAATAAACGACTCAAAAAATTCTTATTCATCAACATCTACCATTGTTTTTAAACGCAAAATGAATTCTTCGTAATCTTCACTTTTACTCAATAATTTGGTATTGACTGGTTCTGAAACAATCTCAATGAATTTCTCAAAAAAATGGTTGAATTCATCTGCTTCTTCTTTGTTAATTGCAATATAAGCAATTAAACTGACACTGTTTTCAGCCCATACTAGTGGTTCTTGTAATGTCATAATAGCTACACCGCTTTTTAATGCTTCTAACTCTACTGAATGTGGAACTGCAATCCCCGAAGGAAAACTAGTGGGAGACATTCGTTCTCTTTTTTCTACTCTTTTTAAAAAAATAGAATCTACAAATCTCTCATTTACCATTCTTTGATTGATTTGTTTACGGATTTCAATTGGTTTTAAACCTACGGGATCAATTTGATTAAAATACAGTTCTGGTAAAATAAATTTTTCAATTGCTTGATACATATGCCGTTTTTCTTTTTGAGACATTAGAGAACGGATTCGATTTTCAATTTTTTTAGCATCTTTATTGGTCAAAAATGGATGAATGAAAACTGCACCATCGTGTAAAGAAGCTAGAGATCGATCAGTTGTTAATACTAAATCACAAATTGTATGCACTACTTCATCCTTTTCTTTAACAGAAATATTGATAAGTTCTCCAAAATAATCTTCAAGCTGTTTTCTTAGTTTTTGGCCGATATCATGATAATCGTTTACAACTAATTGAATCCTTATTTGATTATTGAAATTCTTTTGTGTCTCAAGAAAAGAACCAATATGTAAAGCAATAAATGAAATTTCATCGTCATTGAACCAAATATCTAGTTTATCTTGAATCAAAGAGGAGATATAAATGGCCAAATCATAAATTAACGGATAAGCAGTTTTCAAATCTAGTAAGTTGCTATTACGTGTGAATGTTTCATATTGAGATCGATAGTATAGACTCTGTAGATGAATCGCTAATTTATTAAAAAAATCTTCGTCGTGTAGATCAACTAAATATGTTTTTCCTACCTCTTCTAAAACATCATTTAGAGCAATAATTATTTTTTGATTAACAAAATTAGAAAGTTTCTGTCTATCATTTTTCGCCAACGACTCATTTTGTATTCCAATAAATAATAATGATAATTGTTCTATTTCTGCCTGAGAAAAATAAATATCATATTGTTGTATTAATTTATTACTAATTTCTTCAGCAATCAAAAACTCATTACTATTTTTTATATGTCCATCATTTTTTTTATTCTTTAAATTATGTCCCTGACGAATACGATCAATACTAATAGCAAAATGTAAAACAATATTATTCAAAGAGTATTGATTAATTTGTATATTTTTTTTAGATAATACATCTTTAATCGTCACTTGTAGCTTTTCGAGTGAAATATAACCTATCATTTTTTGGATACTGATTTTTAACTTTTCTTGAAGATCACTTTCGTTGTATAAAAGAGAAATAATATAACGTCTTTTTGCTCTTTCTGGCCCTATCAATTTAACATGATTTTTTTCAATGATTATTTTGATCGTATCATTTGTTATCTCTTTCTTTAATTGCTGGATATCACTTTTCAAAGTAGATTCCGAGATAAATAATTTTTCTGCTAGTTCATAAAAATCAATACCCTCAGATGAATATTTCAAAAGTTCTAAAAATATACGGGACTTCCGATCTTCAGTTTCATCTGATTTTATATCTATTCTCATATTCAATTGGTAACCTAAATGGCTTGTCAAAATAAGGCCAGGATTTTCCTCATTAATTTGGACGATACGATTACGAATTGTGCGAGTCGTATAGTTACTAAATTCGGCTAATTCTTTTGAAGTAACCCAACGTTTCATTTTACTCAAATAATCAACTAGCTCTTTTTCCTTCTTAGATAGCATTTTTACACCTCCATACAAAGAAAAGTTGATCTAAAAGATCAACTCTTCAATTGATTATAGAAATTCTCCATTTGATTCAATCACTTTTTTATACCAATTAAAGCTATCTTTTTTGATCCGTTGTCCAGTTCCATTTCCCTCATTATCTAAGTCAACAAATATAAATCCATATCGTTTTTCCATTTGTGCAGAAGAACAACTAATAATATCGATTGGTCCCCAAGCGCAATAAGCGATTACATCTACGCCATCATACATTGCTAGTTTCATCTGTGCAATATGTTCTGATAAATAAGATATTCTATATTCATCATGAATTTGTCCATTTTCTAGTTTATCATACATACCGAAACCATTTTCGGCGATAATGATTGACTTATGATAACGATCCCAATATTGTGACAGCGAATTATACAGACCTTGCGGATCAACCGCCCATCCCCAAGGATTAGCTTTCAAATTAGGATTAGGAGTTACCGATGATGGCTTCATCGTATTCTTAGAAGCATCTACCATTTGTGAGTAATAATAAGATAGTCCCAAATAGTCCATAGGATAATTTTTCAACAATTGCTTATCTTCTTCCGTAATTTCTAATCGAATATTATTTTCAGCAAAGTAATTTAATGCATATTGCGGATACTCCCCCAAAAATTGGACATCTGTATAGAAATACTGCATCCGGTTACGACGTAAAGCCAAATTGACATCATCGGGATTACAAGAATATGGATACGCTGTACAATCAGCCATCATTGTTCCAACCATCATCTCAGGATTAATTGATTTAGCATATTCAACTAATTGTGCACTAGCTACAAATTGATGATGCACAGCTTGGAAACTAGCTTCTTCATAGTTTTCAACAGTATCATACGGAATCGCCGTCGAATTGAATGGTTCAAATTGAATTAGATTAACTTGATTGATTACAATCCAATACTTAACTTTAGATTTGTAACGTTCTAATACTACTTTTCCATACTTAACAAATAAATCGATTACTTTACGATTATTCCATCCGCCGTATTTTAATGTGATTCCTACAGGTGTTTCATAGTGCAAAATAGTAATTATTGGCTCCATATCTAGCTCAATAATTTTATCAATTAAACGATCATAATATTCCAATCCTTTTTCGTTTGGTTCATCTTCTTCACCAGTTGGAAAAATGCGGGTCCAATCAATAGATGTCCTAAAGGTTTTAAATCCCATCTCACTAAGTAATTCTAAATCAGATTCATAGGTGTGATAAAAGTCAATCCCATAACGTTTTGGATAATATCCATCAAGATCCTCTAAATTCACTTTAACGTCTGCTAAAGACATTCCTTTATGTTGTTCTTCAGCAATTTCAGCATTGCTTTTATTTGGATAATATTTGTGTAAGTCGGCGAGACTTACACCTTTCCCATCTATTTTATATGCACCCTCAGCTTGGTTTGCTGCAATTGCTCCTCCCCATAAAAAATCTTTTGGCATTTGATAATTTTTCATCAATTTTCCTCCTTATATGATTTACTATTTATGACTAAATGCTTCAAATAAACGAATCAGATGTTCGCCAATTAATATTTCACTTTGAGCAGTCATTAGTGTATCTTGCGCATGGCAGAATAAAGTTGAATAACGTATTTGTTCACCTGATGCTTCTAACTGTAAGGTATTTGTTTGCAATCCATGAGCAATTACAATTTCCTTACGCGCCGCTTGGACTTCTTTTTTCGCTTTGGAAAAATCCTTAAATTCTAAACTTTCTAGTGAGTGGACTAGATAATCTCGAGCATTTCCTGCATGAACTAAAATGTTCATAGATAACTGATTCAATTGATCATTTTCCTCTAAATACTCTGCCTCTTTCATATAGAACCTCCTGTGGAATCGTTACTTGTTTTTTTATTGAACTACTTCTGCTTCTTCATCTAATATGTCTTGAGCTTCTTGTTTTAATAGCGAATTGTCATAAGCCTTAAAGAATGGTAAAAAGATTAACCAAGTAATGACAAAAATTAATAAACATACAATAACAGCACGCCAATCTTGAGTGGCAAAATAAGAAGTAAATGGATATGGCATATACCATAATAAAAACGTATTAGATGGAATATTTACTAATCCTAATGACATGGTTACATAAGCAATTGACGGAACAATAATGCTATTGATCCACATCGGTACCATCAGATATGGATTAAAAGCGATAGGTGCACCAAAAACTAATGGTTCATTGATGTTAAAGATAGATGGAATAATTACAGCTTTCCCTATTGCTTTTAATTGGGCTGATTTACTTAATAGCAACATCATCACAGATAAAGCTAATGTAGCTCCTATCCCCCCCATTGAAGAAAAAGCGTAACAAGTTTCTTGGGTTGCGATATTTACTGCATGTCCACCGTTAGACACTGCTTCAGCGTTTGCAGCTAGTCCTGACATATACACTGGATAAATAACCGGCATCATAACCCAACCAGAAATACCAAAGGTATATAAAAATACTGGGATGAAAACAGACAATACAAACCCTGGATAAGATTGTACAATGCTAGCTAGGGGACTAAAAACTAATAAAACAACATCGAAAAAATCTATTCTAAATTGAAATGTAATTAGCCAACCAACAAATAATATAAAGGTTATCGGCAGTAAACTGTTAAACCAGCCAACAACGAAGTCGGGTATAGGAGTGTCTTCGCTAAAGAAAGAGTATTTTACTGAAAAATTCATCACAAATCCGACAAATAGCCCTGTAATCATTGCTAAAAACATTCCTGTAGCCCCGAAGCGTGAAAGAATAAATATTGCCTCACCATCAGTTGTCATGGTTGGAAATAATAGCATCATAAATAGTACTAGTGCAGTCGCTCCAGAAATTAGCTTTTGACCTCCAAATCCTTTTTTCTCCATTAAGTAATAAGGTATTAAAAAAGCGACTACTAAAGCGTACATTCCAAATGAAAAATTACTAATCATCGAAAAGTCGGGCATATCACTAAAAAAATTTTTTAATAAAGAAACAATTGTCACTAATGATCCAACAAAAACTAACGGTAACGCGATCATGATTGAATCTTGAATAGATGATATCCAAGGATTTTTTACTATTTTATTTACTTTAGGTGCAAAGGAATTCGTCATAAAACTCATAATTTTATTCATCAATTAGTCCTCCATTTTTAAAATCATATCTAAAGCCTTTTCTCCATTCAACGTGCCATATACTGTTTGAGGAATCACAGCTGCCTTAACTTTTTTACCTTTTATTTGTTCTTGAAGATCATTCAACATATAAGATAGATGAGGACCAATCAACAAGTAATCGATTTCATTAATACGATCATCTAACTGAGATTCGCTTGCTGCCTTTACGCTCACATCAATTTTTCTTTTTTTTGCTGCTTTTCTAATTGCTGCTGCCATGAAACCACTAGATGCACCAGATCCACAAATTAATAAAATATTTTTCATTTTCTTCACCACTTTCTTTTATTTACAAGTTGATTATAGGAAATTCTCTAGACACTCTCAAACTAACTTTTTTCCTATAGATGGGAAAAATACTTAAGTTATTATTGACCCCTTTCTGAATAGATATATATAAAGTTAAAATATGGATAGTCAACGTATTAAAGATTTATTATTCTTTCTTAAGTACTGATTATCTTTAATTAACGCAAAAAAATAAGCGGTGAAAGGAAAATTCCTTTCACCGCTTATTTTTTATTTGTCCACGCGCATGAAGCCCCAGTTGGTCGGCATATAGTAGCCATCTACTGTCATGTCCGACAGATTGCTTGAGACCAGCTGCCCCGTGATGTGATAAATGCGTCGAGCTTGCCGCTCAGCGCCGCCAATTTTTGCTAACAACCCTTCCAGATCGTATTGTCCCATCAAAAAGTAGTGAAACTTATAGCCCTTCAAGCGTTCATGAGTGATCGCTCCTTCAAAGGTCAATAATTTTTGTAATTCTTGATCAGTAAACACGAGATCCGTTGGTGTCAGCGTCAAACCTTTGTAGTCAAATGAATCTGCCATTTCGTTACCGCACCCCTTCGACTTATTTTACCACATCAAAAAGCAGAAGCACTACTCTTTCAGCCAAGCCTCGGCTGACTGGACTTCTTCCATCAATAATTGATGGCCGCCGTTGGTGTCTGCTATCGTTAGTGCGGCCCCGCGTTTGTCAAAAGCATCGGCCAAGTCCTTGAAGGACGTCTCACTGACGATCTGATCCCGCCTGCCGCCATAAGAAGCCCAGACTTTTTTGTCTGACAGATCAAAAACTTTGGTGTGCACCCCTAGCGACATCGGATGGAAAAAGATTCCTTGCGTTAAGGACGTTTGACGTTCCAATAACAGATGAGCCGCGATATTCGCCCCGTTTGAGTAGCCCACAAGGATCCACTCCGCTAAATCGATGTCTTTTTCTGCACTGATCCGAGTGATCTCTTTTAATAACTGATCCGTTTCTTTTTCAAGACTGACAAAATCAAATTGATTCAAACCATTGCGACGAAAGAAACGATTCATCCCATCTTCTTTTACCTGACCTCGTAAAGACAAAATCGTACTGTCGGCATCCAATAACCGCGCCAAGTCGATCAAAGAAGTTTCATCACCGCCTGTGCCGTGCAACAAAATAAATTTTTTGCCGGTTGGTTTTCCTGCTTGATACAAATACTTCATCACTAGCCACCTCGCTTACTAATTGTAAGTTACCATGAACAATCCATCGATTCAATTTTTTTGTTTCAGCTAATAAAAAAGCAGTTAGCTGAGCCTAACCGCTGATTCGTGTTCGAACTTTTTGACACAAGAAGTAGCCGATCATACAGCCAAGGAAATTCGTGATGATATCCCAAATATCAAATGTTCCGATATAAAAGACGTATTGGATCGTTTCGATTCCTAAGATCGTTACCAATGCGATCACAACAGCTTCGATTTTGCTCGCACGAAAACCGTATAAAAAGCCCAACGGAATAAAATAGCCCGTATTCAAAATCAATTCAATGACCTGCTGCTTATTGTTAAGATACAATTCAAATGGATTCAAATTAAAGGAATGATACAATCGGGCTTTGGTAAACAACATGATGAACAATAATAAAATATAACAGCTGTAAAACAAGTACAGATAAACATTCCACATCTTACGCTGTTCCCATTGCCAGTAAAACAACCACAAACTCAAAAAGATGAACAGCCATAAAGCCTCATCCGTATATTCAAAACGCTGGGCCACCCGATACAAACGGGGATAATTTGCTAAAGTCGGCGTAACCAAGTAATAGACCATCCCATAACTTGCGACCAACGAAACGATGCCGGCGATGATTTTTTTCATACCAATCTCCCCCTTTTTATCCATTATACGAAACGAACCTTATCCCTGCATTAAAAAGCCCAAGTTCCCAAGAAAAGCTTAACGAACAGTTGAATAAATGACCCATCTTTCTTACTGTCATTTATTTAAAAGGATTTTTGACATAAAAAAGTCTCAAGGAAAGCAATCACTGATTGATTTCCTTGAGACTTGTAAGTAAGGCTCTAGATGCTTACTCACTAATTTTTTTTAATCGGTAACAAACCCAAACAATACCACACAGTACCAACCCTAACCAAATAAAATGAGTGTTGAAGCTATCATTTGTCTGAAGTAATTTTCCTGTGTATACTTCTTGTTCCGTCATCAGCTTTTCCTTTGGTATTTGTTCCTTAGGCTGCGATGATGGGGGTGTTTCGATCTGTTGGTTCAAAATACCTGTCACATCTACTTCTTGTTCCAAATGACTTCCTCCTTTTGATAAGAGGGCTGATTTGAATTACATTCTTACCAAGCAGTTGGTTTGAACGTTAATCCTAAGTTATAGTTTTCTGTGATTTGCGAAGTTACATCAGCGGCAGTGAATGTCCCTGAATAATTGAAAGTTAAATCTGTTGCGTTCCCTACAGTGCCACCTGAAGTTAATCGTCCGTCAACATTTGCAAGTTCACCTAAACTAGTTGCTGTAGCGATCCCTGCTGTCCCGCTAGTAATCACTGGAACAGAAGCGCTATTCAATGATGATGTTAGATTAACATTCAAACTATTGACTTTAGAAATATCTCCTCCTGTTACTGTTGAAGCAAAGCTTGATGCAGTAACTGTTACTGGACGTCCAGAATTATTTTTGATTGTATAAGTAGGTGATTTTACAGTTCCCGTTCCAGGCATACTGTAGAATAATGTTTTACTGGGTACTGTTACATTGACCCAATCAGTATTTCCTTCATCGATTCCGCCATCGGGATCTGTATTATCTGCTCCTAAAGTACCATTGACTGGAATAGATGTTCCAGCTTCTCCATTGACTATTTTCGTTCCATCACCATTATCTGTTTCCGCTGCTGAGACACTTAGCGCTAATCCAAATGTTCCTAAAATTAATGCGACACTTGTTATCCACTTTTTCATAGCATTCTCTCCTTCATTATTGCATTATTTATTTTATTCAACCACTAAGGTTAGAATCGAGTTAACTTGCCCTTGTTTCTTTTTCGTATCAGGATTATAAATATTGAACGTTGCCGTAGCATCGTATGTTCCTGGACTCAACGTTTTACTCAACGTTGCTTCAGTAATTTCTTCTCCTGGGTTTATCGCTCCAGATTCATATACCTTGTCCCCATTCCCATTAAGATTCACGACTACATTAACAGGTTGTTTATTGTTAGGAGGATTCTGAATCGCTAAATTCCCTTTCATCGTATCTTTAGAAAACGTAGCTTTTGAAACGATTTTCATATTGAACTCACTTTTATCGACGGCTTGTTGGGCATAATTAGCAACTTCTTTCTCCGTCATTTTTGAAGCATCTTTTCCATCTGGCAAAAAGTCACCAGCGACGACTGTTGCTGGGGTTGTGTTTGACTTGAAATAGTCATAAACAAAATACCCACCAATACAAATCAATAAAAATAGTAATAAAAGAAGAAGCTTTTTTTTCTTTTTCTTTTTCTTTTTTTCTTCTTCAACCATGTAAACACTCCTTTTATGAACTATTTTGAATAGTAAAATCTAATAGATAATTCACGTTTTTTATATGATTGAAATGACCAGCATATGCACCAGTTAAGCTGAGTGCGGCGCTACTGTCTGTTTCAAAATAAGGTTGTAGAATTAAAGTACCCGTCGGATTCGCTAAAGACCAAATCGTATTACTATTACTAAGCTTCGCAAGTACATTCAATGTTAATAAATTTTCACTGCCAACCGAGAAAGAATCCACTAATTGGATACTTTCGTCAGAACCATCCCCAGTAGTAACACGAGTCAAACTGATTGCAGTAGGGGTATTACTATAACTAACTATTCTATAATCGGTCGCATCATTTAGGATTTTTGACCCAGGACTTGTAAAGCCTAAACTGTTAGAAAATACAGTTGCCGTATGCTTAGGAACATCCACTTGGGTCTCGTACCACGGTGTCGAAGCTATATTTGAGCCAGAAGTAGCTGTTACTCGTCCATAAACATAATAGTTCATCGCTAATAGATCATTGATCGTCCCAACACCGCCACTTCCACTAGCAGCAACAGTTTTTACACCACTAGGTTTTGTGCTGCTCTTAAAATCGGTCGTCAAACCACTTTGATCCAAGATGTTATTGGCAGAATTATAATATCGTTTTTTTGACACCAGGTATTCTGTTTGATAGACCCACCCACTCGGCAAACTACTAGAAAATCCACTCACAGAAGCTGTTATCTGACTCTTCTTATCACCGACATTACTACTTCCACTCACCCCGCTGATCGACATAGCAGGTTGATAAGAAATGATATTTTGATTCGTTAAAGATGCTGTAAGTGAATTTGGCGGAGTCACGATCGATGAACTATTTGTATTACTTGTTGATGTTGACAATACTTGATAGACATTCGTCCCTGCATTCGTGAATTTTAATGTACCACTGCTAAAAGCTTGATTAGCGAAATTACTTCCCGTTTTAGCAAAATTAACTGTACCTGAGTCGGTTGCATTCACATTGAAAGTACCTAAATCCAGTGGTTTTATTCCAGTGGTTATATCAGCAGAACCACCACTAGCTACATTCATCGTAGTTGTTCTTGAACTGTTATCATTAATTTGATTAATACTCCCAGTTCTTGATGCATACGATTTTCTAATTGCTAATTTAGCATTTTCTCCAATATTAAAAATATTATTATTAGTTCCATAAAATACATAGGGCTTACCTGATGTCATATCAAATGTAGCATTATCACCTAGATTGATAGTCATTGAAGAGCTAGGCCAAAAATCAGCCCATGCATCTCCACTATTATTTTTAACAGTCGTCGTACTATTTGCAGCAAAATTAATGGTAGAATATCCTTCAACAAATTCCCCACCATAAGAACCGGAGGCATCTACTGATTGGTTAAACGTATTTACGCCACTAAAATTTAAGGTATTATTGCTTTTACCTTTGTCAGCGTAGAAAGGCTGTGCGCCATTCGTAATATTGTAAGTTACATTCTCGATATTCACTGAAACATTTGAAGCCCCAGTGCTTATAATGCCGTAATACGTATTGTTAGGATAAGTAGAATTCCCATAATTCATATTTTTGATCGTTGCAGATACTCCCCCAGTATTCACTTGAAGCAGAGAACTAGTCCCATAACTAGCTGAGGTATATAAAAGCGAGTGGTTATCGCCATCAATCACTGTATTTTTGCTAATAATAAAAGCATCAGAACTTGTATAAGTAATATCCGTTAAAAACTTTATAGTTAGTGGATCATTTTTGGTGATATTTCCTGTTGCATCACTAGTTGGTTTCGCCTGATTGATCGCTGCTTTCAATTCAGCTGAAGTAGAAACTAAGTAAGGATAAGTTGTTGTACCATTTTGAAATACATCCGCTGCTATATTTATTGTATTTTCAGTGCCAACTTCTTCTGCAGAGTTATCCGAGGTACTTATTGAGGTGCTATCTGTGCTACTGGAAGAGTCTGTGGTTGCCTCTTCTAGTACTTTACTATCACTAGATAATGAAGGAGCTTCACTAGTAGAATCTTCTGAACTATTTTCCCCAGAAGACAATGCACTATCCGAACTAACTACTGTACTCGATTCAGAAGCATACATCGGTGGAGGAAGAACAAAACAATAAACAATAATAAAGGGTAATAAAATTTTTTTTATCATTTACTTTGATACACCTCCAGCACTATTTTCTTTAGTAGTTTTCAGTCGTTATTAAATTTCAAAAAATATAAATATGACCAGTTATTTTAAAAGAAATGAAATTTAGATAGCAGCAAGATTATAATAACCTAATTTTAGCACGTTTTATTCATATTCTCAATTATTTCATCGCTTAAATAACTAAAATAACGCAATTGTAATTTCATAGACGTTATAATCAACTGTTAAAAGTCGTTATAAGTTTTTTTTTCACAATTCAAAAAAATTAATTTTCAATTACTAATCGTTTATTATTAATCCTAATATCACACTATTTTCGGTAAATATAATTAAATCAATACTATATTGTGAGCTAATTATTTAAAAAATAAAAAACAAAGGATTTTTTCATTAGTTAATAAAATAGGGCTATTTTAATTGTCGACATTCAGTTAATATATTCTTTTAGATATTTGCATAATAACTTTGCTATCAAAATCGCTAGACCCCGCATCTCTACGTTCTTCTCCTAGCAATCTCCTATAAAATAAGCAAGATTGTCCTTCGCTCTTTTCCTGAAAAGCGAGTATCTTAAAGCTATCAAAGACAGGAGGGATCGACCATGCTTGCTATCCATACCCCAACTCATAACAAGATCACGACCAAATTAGTCGCGATTTTCTTAGATAGCACCGGCAAAAAACATCAATGGACCTATGCGGATGTCGATCCCAGTCTGTCGCCTGCTCAGCTGCGGACTTACTGTGAACAGATCGCCCAATTAGACCTATTTGAAAAAGATGGCATCCTATTATTTACCAAACTTGTCCGGGCCAAACTCGTGACGACGATCGAGACTCCGATCTTTGAGCTGAAAGATACACCTGATCAAAAATTTCCAGCCGACTCCTCGCCAATTAACTCACTATCCACTGCGGATATTCAAATAAATGACTCACCCATTAGATCCTTGATCGAAAGAATGTTGACCACGATAAATAGGATCACTAAAAGACGAAAATACAGACTACCTGCTTCAGGATTTACGAAAAAAAAAGCCAGCGGCAATCGCGCTGACTTTGATGATCTTATTTAATTTTGACTAAAACAAAATTCTCTGCGTTTCGCCTATTCCCAAGCAATCGGACGATTATCCGTCTCATGCACGATCTCGCGAAAGTCAGCGAAGCCCGCTTCCAGCCCACGAATCAAGATCTCTGCTGTTCCAATATTGGTCGCTAAAGGAATCTCGTAAACATCTGACAAACGGATCAAAGCCGTCACATCTGGCTCATGAGATTGGGCTGCTAGTGGATCCCGCAAAAAGATCACCATATCCAGCTCATCCTCGGAGATCATCGCGCCGATTTGTTGGTCGCCACCTAGAGGACCTGATTTGAAGCGATGAACCGGCAATCCAGTTGCTTCTTGGATGCGGCTACCCGTCGTACCCGTAGCGAACAATTGGTGCTTTTCTAAAATATTTTTATACGCAAGCGTCATTTTGACCATCAAGTCTTTCTTACGGTCATGAGCAATCAATGCAATTTTCACGAAAAATCCCTTCTCTCTTCTTGATTAAGAATAACTGATAATAATCATTGAAGACAAGTGATTCGACGATATCCTATAAAGTTTTCGCTAGTTCTTTCAGATATCTACGCAAATCACTGCCGATTTCAGGGTGTTTCAAGCCTAATTCAACATTCGCTTGGACCATGCCCAGTTTATCACCAACATCATAGCGCTTCCCTGTAAATTGGTGAGCAAACACGCGCTGCGTCTTGTTCAGCGTATCGATCGCATCCGTTAACTGGATCTCATTGCCGGCACCTGGTTGTTGATTTTCCAAAATTTCGAAGATCTCTGGGCGTAATAAGTAACGACCGATGATCGCCAAATCACTTGGCGCTTCTTCTGGTTTTGGTTTTTCCACAAAGTTTTTCACATTGTACAAGCCTTTACCTAGTTGTGACTCAGGCGCAACGATCCCATATTTCGACGTCTCCTCATGTGGCACTTGCATCACAGCGATCGTCGAAGAATTCGTCTTCTCATAGTTATTCATCAATTGCTTTGTTAGCGGTACTTGATCGAACATAATATCATCGCCCAACATCACGACAAACGGTTCATTTCCGACAAACGACTTCGCCTGTAATACCGCATGGCCTAAGCCCAATGGACGACTTTGACGGATGAAATGTAAGTTGATGTCCGTCGTTTCTTCCACTAACTTCAACAATTCATGCTTGCCTTTTGCGGCTAAGGTTTGCTCCAACTCAAGATTCGCATCAAAATGATCCTCGATCGGACGCTTAGCCTTACCCGTCACGACCAAAATATCTTCGATCCCAGAAGCCTTCGCTTCCTCTACAATAAACTGAAACGTTGGTTTATCAACGATCGGCAGCATCTCTTTGGCAACAGCCTTAGTTGCCGGTAAGAAACGGGTACCCAACCCAGCCGCCGGAATGATTGCTTTACGAACTTTTTGCATAGAAAATCCTCCAATAAACTATTAGTTAATCGCGTTTGAAGATATCACGTGTTTAAAACTTCAAAAAATATTATATACTCAATTAATTAGTTTTCGTTTTTTACCTTTCCCAAGAAAAAATGGAAAATACTTATTTATGATAATAGCAGCTACAGATGAAACAATCGTAACTAAAATCAAAATTAGCAATGCCGGAAACATTTCATGACGTACCACTTCATTTTCTTGACGTAATAATTTAGCAATAACTACAATAACAATCCGCTTAATTGGGTCATGGACAGCCATTATTACTAAAGAATTTATTCCTAAAAAAGATAAAACTGGTAAATTTATTCTGTTTAGAATTAATGCTAGACTAAATATCAATACTATTCCTGCAGCAGCTCCTAGAATGAACAGTAGCAGATTACCATAAGAATTATTCATCATATTGACTGCATCATGATTAAAATAATGCGCAATCCATATTCCAAATAAACCACTGAGAAAACCTATAAGTAAGTATATATTTTTAGTATTCTCTAATTCTTTCAAGTCACCAATTTTATATTTACGAATTATATATCCTGCGGTCATACATAATTGCCCACCGCTAAAGGCAATTGATAATTCAAAGATTTTAGGTTCATTTATTTGAGAAATAAGCAAAAATACAAAAATGGAAGTCAATCCCATGATAAAGCCATGGTTATTAGTGATTTTAACCAAAAAAAATACAAAAAAATATGAAAATAAGATTGCTACAAGAAACCATAGAACAACATTATAAATAAAGCTTGCTCCAACATATGGTATAAATATATTTAATAAAGCCTTCATTACTGGGATTGATTGATCTCGTAAATGTCTTTCAATCATTGCCCACCAAATAAATGATATTATACTAAACACCAAATACGGAACAAGTATTCCCTTAATTTTACTAGATAAAAATTGAATGGCATCCTTAGTTTCTAAATTTGACAATAATAAACCTGAAATAAAGAAAAATAAAGGCATATGAAATATATATATATAGTCAGAACCATACCCAATATGACCTAAAATAACTAATAAAATACCTAACCCTTTTACATAATCAATGTATCTTATCCTATTCCTAATGATGTTAATTCTCCTTCCGAGTAGCTTCAATATCAAATTCATCCGCTTCTATTACAATAAACCGAAACGTTGGTTTATTAACAATCGGTGGCATCTCCTTGGCAACAGCCTTCGTACCGGTAAGAAACGGGTACCCAACCCAACCGCCGGAATAATCACTTTACGAACTTTTTGCATAGAAACTCCTACAATAAACTATTAGTTAATCGCGTTTGAAAATATCACGTGTATAGACTTTTTCTTGAAGTTCAGGTTCAAAACGATTACATCTGAAACTAATTTAAATTCTTCGAAATCCTTGATTACTCTTGAATGGAAAAATTCTTCACCATCTAAGGTAACTATTTCGATTCCCTTCGTTTTACACAATAAAATTAAATAAATCACACTATGGTTAATCGCTTAAGTATCGCACGCTCAATTCTATTATATTTCCCATGCAACTTACTAGGAACTCGTCTGCCTAAGCCTTCTTCACGAGTATATTTACAAGGATTACAATATCCACAAGGTTTACGTGAACGAGTAGGATTGAAGCAAAACCAAGTCATTTCCATAATATGATCAAAATTATTATTTTTAGCAATTTCTCCCATTTCAATCTTGGTTAGATCTAATAATGGAAAATGATAATATTTAAAAATACCGTAATCACTATTATACATATCTTTATCTAATGCATAATAAAAATCTTTTTCTTCATTTATAGGTTTAATATAATTTCTAACAAAGTACTCTGCATTATCATCCTTATGGATACTTAATTCTAAGTTGTTAATATTATTTTCCTCAGAAAATCGAGCGAGCCAATCGTATTGACTACCCATAAATGATTTTTTTGTAAGATTATTAAATTTATTTGTAATTTCGTTATTTTCACTAATTTCTTCGATTCGAATTAAAACGGGTTCTGCTATTAAACCTTCAGTATATGGAAAATCTCTATAAATATTTTTCTTAATCTTTTTCATGGTTTCTAATTCAACACTATTTGATGATCTATTTGAATCGATAATATAAAATGGTTGTACTGAAATCTTTTTTATAATAACTAAATCACAAATTCTGAATGTTGAATCCCAACCACCGGTCCATAAAATATTTTTCATTTTTTCTCCTTACCATTAATCAATAATTTAATTTTATCCATTTAATATGCATGTGTGACAATATCATAAGAAAATAATCAAACTTAATTCAAATAGATCACTAGTGTATATAGAAAGGAAAATGTTAAGTTTGCAAGAGTGCTTGCTAAAAACATAATTCTTTCTGTATGGTACACATTTTAATTTATCATTACTAAAATAGATACAGCGATTCATACCTCTCAATTTACTAACTTCTACTTTATAAATTTTGTTTTGATAAGCCTAAATGCCTTCTTCATAATATCAATAATAATACTAAGGTTAGGATTCTTTCGGATGGTAATCCCTTAAATCGATACTGTTAAATAGTAACTTTTGTTTTCTTCATGATAAATGAATTTGGCAAATCATTGAATGGTTTATTTGCTAGCGTACATAGTAGTTCAGTTATTTTAATTTTCCCAACTATTTTATTAATGTTCGACCAAATAAAGCTTTAATCAGAATCAAAATATATTCTATGATGTTTACTATGCCCACTTTATTTTCTATAGAGTTTTCTGACCTATCTATGTTCCATTCCCATTTAATAATTTATATTAATGAAATTTTTCCAGACACCGCAAAAAACTAAATTCGCCACCTAATTTCAAAAATGATTCACAAATAATCCTAGAAATATCCGCTGAATAATGTGGTTCTGTTGAAATCAAACCATAATCAATATTCATCCAATTGTCTATTTTTATCGATACTGTTTTTATTATTAAATTAGCTTTTTTTGAGTCCCTTTAATATCTTAATTAACGGATTTACTTTTAGAAGAGTGACTAATACAAAATAAGTTACTAATCCAAGGATAGATTGAATTATTGTTGTTCCAGGCGTAGCACTCATTTTATTAGTTGCAAGTTTAATTACAGTTAACATGACAATGCTTGCGAACAAAATTTTTGTAACAAATTTTAAATCATATCTAAATGATGTTTCTTGATACAACTTAATCAATCGATATCCTGTTACTAATAACTGTGATGCCAAAGTCGCCACTACTGAACCATATATTCCAAATAGAGGAATTAATATCAGATTTAAAGTAAAACCAGAGATTGCACCGCAAATTAATGAGATATTTAATTCTTTAATTTTCCCTCTTGGGATTAGATACTGTCGATTTATTGCTGTTCCTAACGGAATAATCATAATTAACGGAGCTAGAAGAGGCGTTATTACTTTTACAAACTCAAATTTTTCTCCAAAAAACCAAGAAACAATTTTTTCATTGGTAGCAATAATACCGAACATTGCAGGAATCGTAACGAAGAGATTAAGATATAAAGAAGTCTCCATTAATCGAATCATCTCTTTCTCTTCTCCCTTTTCATTGAGATTAGTTAACTGGGGCAACATCACCGTATCCAGTGTTCCAATAATAGCAATAAAAATTGTTGAAAGTTTTTGCGCATTTGTATAATAACCTACTAGTGTGGTAGAGCCTAAAACACCTAAAAGGGTAGTATTCATTGTAGTGTAGAATTGCACAGCAATTTTTCCAATAAAATAATTAAGAGCAGGAAATAGATGCATAAAAGCACTTTTTATATTAACTCTTACAAAGGTTATTCTATTTTTAATAAATCCCCATAAAATAACTTGTGAGAGTAATGTACTCGATGATTGTATATAAAAGTATTTTGACAAATCGTTTGATTCTTTTATAAACAAAAGAATCAAAATGAAAGTAAATAATTTGATAATTGTATTGGCTATGGCTATTTTTTTAAAATCTTCAGTTCCTGTGTAAAACCAAGTAATATCCAAAAATGTTCCTATTATCACTAGTGACTGTATATTATAAAATTCAGAATATCTCATAAAACGTGTAGCAAAAAAGAAAATTATTAAAACTATTGAAGCGATAATCATATTAAAAACTTGAATTTCCCAAAATCGTTTAGATAAATCATAAAAATTGTCCCTTACTCGTGCAATTTCTCTTGCAGCATACACTGCCAAGCCTAATCCCGCCACCATAACAAAGTAAGATGTAATAGAATTAACATAGCTATATATTCCCAATTCTTTTGGACCTAAAGCTCTGGACACTACGGGTACAGTAATAATTGGCATGATGATAATAAGAACTTGGTATAAAGACTGGTAAATAAAATTAGACGCTATTTTTTTCAATTTATTAACTCCTATTTCAATCATATACTTTTTTACATTTTTTTACTTAAGTCAAAAAGTATTTCATCAGTATATTCACCAAATATCGGACCATTATCTATTTGACCTAATTTAATTCCAGGACCACCTAAATTTACTTCAATTAAAATCGGTTTATTTTGCTCATCAATAGCAATATCCCAAGCAATAAAACGCATTTGTGAAAATTGCTGATGGTTATTTTTAATTAATTTGAGGGTTTCCTTAAATGAAGGGATTTTTATATTCGCAAATTTTTCTTTTACTTCGTCTGATGTGAAGAATTTTCCAAAAACATCACAAGCAATTTTTTTAGTTGTTCCTTCTTTATCAATTCCAACATGTAATCCCCCGGAACTTGCGTTATCAAGCCTAGAACCTTTACGTCCAAATCTCAGTGAAGATGACAATATGATCACTTCTCCATCCTGTTTTAAATAACTAAATATTCTTAAAGTATTTATGGAAGATGGATTAATATTATTTAAAGATGCATGTTGCTTTAATGGCTCTTGAACAATAAAGTTACTCCCAAATCTTCCCTCTAAAGAATCAACTGATATCTCATTTATATTAGTTAAAAACTCTACATCTTTTCCTCCAGATTTTCCATCCAATGCTTTCTTCACTACAATTTCTGGATAATTCATCAACTTTTTATACATATTATCCTGAGTCACGAGTTTATTCTTGATATAGTAAAAACCATTTATACACTTTACTATTGTCTTAGGCTGATCAAAATTTGGAAAAAAAACTTCACATACATTTTTATCACCGTATGCAGAAACTAAATTACGATTATTTAATAATGGTAAAATTTCTAAAAAAAATAAGCTTTCTGGTAAAAAATGGACATCCTCTATGCCCGTGACATTTTTATAAAATTTGAAAGTATTTAAATCTTTTTTAATAGGAATTTTAAATTGTTTATAATAACTTTGTATTTCTTTTTTAAATTCATTGGATAACGGTTCAACATTTTTTTTAATACTAACCACTTCTATCCAATGATTGACATCCTTCCTTAATTTATGTTTCGCCCTTATTTTTTTTAAATTATTTAATATTTTCTGCATATTTGTCATTCCTTAATAATAGTTATTTGAGAACTATAAGCCCTAAAGTAGTAATAGATTTAATAACTTGAGGATATTTTCCCTTAACTAATTCCGCTTAATTCTAGCTGTTCTCCAAGTTTTGAATCTAACTTTTCCTCATCTCTCAAGATACTTAAAAATCCATTTGCAGGTGTAAATGTCAACTCAGTAATCTTTGGAGCTCCATTAACATCATTAAAATCCACTCTAACTACTGGAAAATCTTTTCCAATTATTTTAGACACATGTATCAAATCTTCCCAATAAGTTGGAATTGAAATATTTTTTTTATAATCTCCATCATCTGAACGAATCAAATTTAAATTAATGTCAAAAAATAATCGATAATGTTTTTTGTGTCCAGTTATCACATCATTGTCTTCACTTTTTTCCCCATTTTGACTTATTGTCCAATCCCACTTAATAACTTGGATAAACGCAACTTCTCCTGACACCATAAAAAATCTGTATTCATCACCTAAATCTAAGAATGGTTCACAAATAATCTGAGGTATAGCTGCTGAATAATGGTGCTCTGTGCTCAAAGCTCCAAAGTCTGTATTCATCCACTTATTTAATAAATCTTTTGTCTTTACAACGTCTAACTTATTTTTATTTTTAACGATCAAGTTCATCCCACTTGCATTCGTCTTTTTTAATACAAACTGATCAGGTAATTCTTGCAAGCATAATTTATTGATATCATCGATAATCTTTATGTAAGGCACACTGTACTTGCTTAAATTATTTTCCGCTAAATACTCATGTAGCGTAAATTTATCTGCCGCTAATATAACTTTTTCATTTTTAGGATATACAAATAATTTTAAATATTGAATTTTTTCAGATAGCTTTACAGGGTGTTCTAAGTTTAATGAGTATTTATAAAATCTCTTATACACAATCCTTGTATAAAGAATTGGATATTTTTGAATAAATTTAATTTTACTTTCTTTGTATAATGGAAATAATAGACTAGATTTCAGTATTTTTTTTATTTTCAAAACAATCATTAATCCCTTCCAAATATATCTCTTGTGTAGACTTTTTCTTCGACTTCTTGAAGTTCTGGTTCAAAACGATTAGTGACGATCACATCTGAAACTAATTTGAATTCTTCGAAATCTTTGATTACTCTTGAATGGAAGAATTCTTCCTCGTCTAAGGTTGGTTCGAAGACAACGACTTCGATTCCTTTTGCTTTCAAGCGTTTCATGATGCCTTGAATCGAAGAATAGCGGAAATTATCTGAATTAGCTTTCATCGTTAAACGATAGATACCGACAATTTTAGGATCTTTCGCTAAAATTTGTTCAGCAATAAAATCTTTCCGTGTCGTATTCGCATCAACGATTGCTTTAATGATGTTACTTGGCACATCTTGATAATTAGCACAAAGTTGCTTGGTATCCTTAGGTAAGCAATAGCCGCCATAGCCAAATGATGGATTATTGTAATGGTCACCGATACGCGGATCCAAGCCAACGCCTTCAATGATTTGCTTGCTATTCAAGCCATGCGATTCCGCATACGTATCTAATTCGTTGAAGTATGCCACACGTAACGCTAAATACGTATTTGAAAATAACTTGATTGCTTCTGCTTCAGTAGAATGCGTTAACAAAATTTGAGCATCTTTATCTAAAGCATTTGCTAAAAACATATCCGCAATCTCTTGTCCACGTTCTGAACATTCACCCACGATAATTCTTGATGGGTGTAAATTGTCATACAAAGCCCGACCTTCTCGTAAAAATTCAGGTGAAAAGATAATATTCTCTGTACCATATTTCTCTCTTAATTCATCTGTATATCCTACCGGAACAGTTGATTTGATGATGAATGTTGCATCTGGTCGAATAGCCAATGCTTTTTCGATCACATCTTCTACAGTAGAAGTGTTGAAGTAATTTTTCTTTTCATCATAATCTGTTGGTGTTGCAATAATCAAATAATCACCGAATTTAACTGCAGATTCAAAATCTTGGGTAAATTCAACATTCAAATCATCGCGTTCCATAAATTCATGGATTTCTTTATCTTCCAATGGAGATTTTTTATTATTAAGCATTTCAATTTTCTCAGAAACAATATCATACGCTTTTACTTGTTCTTTTTGTGCTAATAACAAAGTGTTGGCTAAACCAACATAACCTAAACCAAAAACTGATACTTTCATTACTAATACCCAAAATTAAATTGACTTCAATGTTATAATCAATTTTATTCCTTTCAAACTAAAGTTTTTAATCAGTTCACAACTACATTATTGAAACTTTGCTTTTAAATAGTCGTTCATTCCAGTCACGATATCAAATTTAGGATTAAATCCTATTTTTCCTAATTTTGTGATATCGGCTAATGATTCCTTAATATCGCCAGCTCTACTTTCTTCATAGATAATTGGAAGATTGATTTTTAAAATAGAACTTACAGTATCAATTAAACAGTTTAAAGTTGTTCCAGTACCCGTTCCTACATTATATTGAGTTCCTAAACTATTATCTGAAGTAGCTACAATTATTAATGCATCTAAAACATCTTCAATATAAACAAAATCTCTAGATTGTTCTCCATCACCGTATATTGTAAAGTGAGCAATTTTACCTTCTTTAATTTTTTTAAAATTATCTACTATAATTGATATCACACCACTATATGGAGAACTAGAATTCTGATTTGGTCCATAAACATTGAAAAAACGAACCGCACTAGTGGGAATACCATATAAAGAGTAATAATCTAAAACGTATTGTTCTGCCGAAAACTTATCAATTGCATAAGGAGTCAAAGGACGGATAACAGATTCCTCTTTTTTGGGTAGTGTTTCTTCATCTCCATAAACAGCAGCCGAAGATGAAAATACTAACCTTTTCAAATTTTTTTGATACTCTCGGCATAATTCTAAAAGCATCAATACACTATCAAAGTTTACTTTATGCGTATCTAATGGACGCTCAACCGAATCTGCGACACTAGCAATGGCAGCTAAATGAAAAATATATTCAAAATTATTTTCTTTGATTAGTTTAGTCATTAAATTTTTATCTGTAACAGAACCTTGTACAAAATAAATATTTTTGCTCTTGTTTAAATTATTTACGTTTCCCATTGAAAGATCATCGATAATATAGACAATATAGTTTTGCAATAATCTATTAGCTAACGAAGAGCCTACAAATCCCACTCCACCAGTAATTAGTACTTTTTTCATTATATCCGCCTTCCGAATTAACTTTTATTATTTTAATTAAAAACATTTCATCCAATTAATTCTATGCATAATTTTAAGAAACTTAATAAGCACTCTTTATCTATTTCTTTAAAAGAAATATTAGCAAAAAATAATTTTAAAATTAATTTTAAATTATTTTTTTTACTAATAGATTTATCTACGTAACCTTTCAAAACAATATTTATAAAAAAACAGTTATAACTTTTTTTATCAAAATATTGTTTCCTGTTTTTTAACCACTTTTCAAAATATGGTCCTCTTCTACCTTGTGATACTTTCTCTGGACCATCAGAATAGTAATAGGATAAAGGAGTTCTTACTTGTATAATATCAAATTTATTTTCATATCGAGCTTTCAGTTCCCAATCCCAATCTTGTAGCTGTGGCAAGCCTTCTGTAAACATGCAAGAATTAAATAACTCTTTATGTGCAAAAACTGTAGATGTTTGTATAAAACCTTGTTTTCTACCATTATGGGTATAAAATAAATACTCACATAAATCAATGTCATTATTCCAATTTTTTCGAGGTAAAATTTGGTTTTTTTCAGGCATTAAAACAGATGTAAAACAGAACGTTTTCTTAGACTTTGATCCTAACTCTTTTAATGTCATTAGCTGCTTTTCTAGCTTATTATTTACCCATTCATCATCATCATCTAAGAGTGCTATCCATTCGCCAGTACTATTCTCAATGCCTATATTTCTAGCTCTAGAACCTCCAACTTTATTTCCTGTTTCTATGCATTTAATTTCACCTAAAAAATCTTTATTTTCTTTTTTTATTTTGTCAATAACTTTCTTGGTACACTGAGACAAACCATCTATAACTACTACTATTTCAATATTTTTATGTGTCTGCTTTAATACACTTCTAATCGATCTATTCAGAAAAATATCATTCCAATTATCTTTTCTATTAAAGGTCGGAATTACTACACTTATTGTATCCATCAAACTATCTCCTACCAGAATAAACTATATGGTACTATTTCATTAATATTGCTTAAAATTTGTGCTAAAAAAATAACTATATAAATGGGTAATGAAAAATATATCAAAATAAATTCGCTATATACATTGTTCAATAATCTTTTTGAAATCAACTTGTATACATTGGGGATGAAGACAATTGCATAAAAAGAAAACATAACTTCAATTCTAGAAATCAATAGATTGTTGTAAAATATGACTCCAATAACTACAGCAATAATCATTGCAGATATTTGAACAGAAAAAATTTTTTCTTCAATTTGAATTGTTGAATAGGGAGCACGATAAAAAATGAATAGAGCTAATAATACGAAAAGATAGAAGAATGTAACGAATATTTTTTTACCTTCTCCCACATCACTAATTGAATATTGTCCACCATTAAAATACATGATATATCTAGGGAAAATTATTAAAAATAGCTTAATAAAAAAAGAGTAACCGGTCATTCCTATGGTTGAGATTATAGCTAGAAATATATACTTTTTATTAGTCCAATTAATCCTACATAATATTTGATACACCAGTCCAACGATTGCAGTATTGTGTACTCCAATGGCTAATATATTTAATAATAGTGAACTTTTTTTCTTTCCATTGAATAAAAAGCATACTGAAATTAAGCATAAAGAAATCGCTATAGATTGTCTGGCAGCGGTCAAATTATAAGCATAAAAATATAACGTATAATATAAAAACAGGCTAAATAGAGGATTTTTCGACATTTTACGTATGAAATAGGCATTAGCTATAATAATAATTGCACTATTAGTAATAGTTACCACCTGTACATTTGTCGTAATCATTGATAATAATTTATTGTATACATCGTAAATAATAGAACCATCCGAATTATTTATGACCGTCAAAATATCTTGATTAGAAATTCTAGAGAATATACGCTCATAATTTGATACATCCATTCCTACTGTATTAGCTCTGAATATTGCGATCATAACAAGTATAGATACTAAAAATAAGTATAAAAATCTTTCTACATTATTTTGCTTAACAGAAAAAAATAAAGTGATTATTAAAATTGATAATAAAATTATATATATAACCATTGTTTCTCCTATCCAATAGTATTCAATATTTTTTTTGTCATACTCCCTCCAAAACAAATAAATATTTTAGCAAATTTCGTTTTAATTCTAGATTGATTAAAAATAGAAAATTTTGAATTTGAATATTTAACCTTATTCCATAAAATTTTGTTCTGCTCTTTGTTTTTATTTCCATCAATTTGTTTCCAAACATTTAAACAAGCGCTCATTGCTCTCATATATGCATACTCAGTTAATGAAGGATAATTGCTCTCAACAAAATGTATTAAATTATCGGTAATTTCTACAATGTCCATCTTTTTTGCATTAAAACTCTCATTACTAATACTATTACTCCTATAAACATAAAAATAATCATTTGTATTCGTTAAACTTATTTTGTCACATAGATCAAACAATTTGTATATTGTATCTAAATCCTCGTATACCATTCCTAGTGGAAATCTAATACCTTCAAAAAGATTTTTGTCATATAATTTTCCACATGCATTTGTGTCAAATTTTTTTTGTATAAGCATTTCTTTTAATGCTCCTTCTACATCAAATAATTCAATATTTTGAATACTTTCACTCGGTATATTTTTTAAATATTCATTCACCATATTCAATTTAGAAATGCTTATCTGAATATTTTCTTCGAAAGTTATTCCTTTATACAAATTATATATATGATTTTCGCCGAGATAGTCGTCACTATCAATAAATGTTATATATTTTCCTGTCGCATAATCAATGCCTACATTTCTCGCATCAGATAAACCACCATTATCTTTATGAATTACTTTTATACGTGAATCTTTATTTGAATAATCATCACAAATAAAGGAAGACTTATCTGTCGAGCCATCATTTACTAAAATTATTTCCATGTTTTTAAACGTTTGCAATAAGAGTGAATTAATACATTTTTCCAAATAATTATCAACATTATATACCGGAACTATTACACTAATTAAATATTCTTTATTCATTTATAACTATCCCTCATTACTTTTTTGTTTGACTAACGTATTTAGAGTACATCTTTTCTAACTCATTCACTGATTCACTGATTTCATAACCCGCTTCACGAGCACTCTCTAAATGGCTGAAACGTTTCTTTGAAGGTTTGACAACATGCTTTGCCCACTCAGTAACATTTTTCTCTAAATTAACTTTTTCATACAATTCAGTAATATTAACATCTTCAGGAATCATCGTAGATCCGAGTACGGGTAGTCCAGAAACTTGAGCTTCAATAGCAACCATTCCTAAACCTTCGTAATTTGAAGGAAATAAGAAAAAGTCCATAGCTTGATAATAATTCTGTACATTAGGACTATTTGGCAAAAATAGCACGTTATCAAAAATCTTCATATTTTTAGCATGCTCAATCAATTCTTCTTTCATCGACCCGTCCCCAACAATCAAAAGCTTAGCATTTGGATGAGTTTTCTTAACTTCAGCAAAAACATCAATAACAAATTTTTGATTCTTTTGCCAAACTAATCGACCGATATTTCCAATCACAAAATCAACTTCAGAATAATGTAATTCTTCTCGTATTTTTTTACGAACGGTTTCATTATATGCAAATTTTTCAACTGAAATTGCATTTTTTAAGACAAATAATTCGTTATTGGCCACTTTTTCCCCAAAAAGCCATTCACCAGCATATCTTGTCGGACTCATGTAATGCGTAGGATAAATAGTTGAGAAAAATCTCAAAATGTATTTCATAAGATTTTTTTTATATTCTCCTGGTGCAGCAGTACTATGATTGTGAGCAATGCGCACAGGAATACGACATTTTTTTGCTACTCGTAATGGAATTACACTTAAAGAGTTGATATGAGAATGAACAATTTTATAGTTATTTTCAACGAAAATTTCTTTCAAATCTTTCATATAAGAGAAGACTTGTTGGTATGGATGTACTCGATAGATTCTTCCCCCATGTTGATAATTTCTTCTTCAGGGACGGAGATAGAATCTTCATCTATAATAAAATCAAATTGTATTTTTCTTTTATCAATGTGACGATAGTAATTCATGACCACCGCTTCCACACCACCGCCAATCATTTTCCCCATAATCATCGCAACTCTAATTGGTTCTTCAGGCATAAATATCCTCTTTCTTAATACGCCCCATCTGGCTTAATCATTACTTTGATTGTTCTTACGATCAGTGAAATATCATAACGGATACTCCGTTTTTGGATGTATTCGATATCGAATTCCACCATCTCATTGAAGTGCACATCGTTTCTGCCGCTGACTTGCCATAACCCCGAACAGCCTGGCTTGACCAACAGACGTTGCATGTCATACTGTGTATATTCTGCGACTTCTCGTTGCAACGGCGGTCGTGGACCGATCAGACTCATATCGCCTTTGATCACATTGATCAATTGTGGTAATTCGTCCAGGCTGGTCTTGCGGATGAATTTACCGATCTCCGTTACTCGCGGATCTTCTTTCATTTTGAACATCGCACCCTCGACTTCATTTTGATCTAGTAGTTTTGAAAGCTTAGCTTCGGCATCGACGCACATCGAGCGGAACTTATACATCGTAAATAGTTTTCCATCCCGACCAACCCGTTTCTGTGCGAAGATCACTGATTTATTCGGTTCTTCTTTGTGGATTTTGTAAGCTACCCAAGCAATCACCGGCGAGATGAAGATCAAGCCCAAAGAAGCTAAGACGATGTCGATGAACCGCTTGCCAAAATCATAAGCTTTTCTTCTTTTGATTTTTGATTTATCTAGCCAGATCAAACGCGTAGAACCTTGACTAGAAAAGGGTTTATTTTCAAGAATGATTTCTTCTACTAAGGTCTTTTCACTTTTCATCGCTAACTCCTCCAACCATTTTTACTTAAAAAATTTAAAGCATGTCTCTTTCATCTCCTGATAGGCCGGTCGTGTGACTGGATCGCCATTGACGAGATCTCTCGCCATTTGATCCATCGCTGCCACCATTTTTCGGCCGCCAATTTTTCGGATTTCAGCACAAGCTTCTTTCAAATAAAACGAGCGTTGTTTTAAATTGTGTGCATCAGAGGCCACCATATATAGCATTCCATGTTCTAGCATTTGTCTGGCGGTCTTTTTGATCTCTTTTCCGAATACTCCGACGATGCTTGGTGCGGTCAATTGGGTCAAGACTCCCATCTCTAAAAACGGTATCAATCGATTGGGCTCGGCGCGAAAGCCGGCATTCCGTTCGGGATGAACAATCACTGGTGTGTGTCCTTGACTCAATAAGCGGTAAAAAAGTTGTTCGGCATATTCTGGGATCTCATTAGTGGGAAATTCGATTAACAGATACGTGTTATTTAGATCGGTGAACAGTATTTCACCTTGTTCGATCTCTGACAGCAGATATTCTGTTAAGCGAATTTCCTGTCCTTCTAATAAGGTCAGCTCGATTTCCCGTTGATCCAGCTCTAGTTGCAGCTGATCGACAGCTGGGATGACTTCACTTGCGAGGTTATTGAACTTGCCATTGTTGTGATGCGGTGTGCACATCAGATGAGTGATGCCTTGATCGACGGCTTTTCGAGCCATCGCCAAACTATCCTCTAATGTCGCAGCGCCATCATCGACACCTGGCAGGATGTGACTATGTAGATCAATCATCTAGTCTCACTTCGTTCCTTCCGTACCATAATAATAGTAGGATTCGTCACTTTGCTTCTTGCCGTTATAGACCACACCAATGATTTTAGCTTTCACCATATCTAATAAATGCTTCGCTTCTTGGATTGCTTGTTTATTGGTCTTACGTTCACGAACAACGAGGATCGTCCCATCAACATACGAGGACATGATCTGTGCATCAGTCACGGTTACGACCGGCGGCATATCAAAGATCACGAGATCAAAAGATGCGGCCAATGTATCGACCAATTCTTGCATCCGTTTTGAAGCCAATAATTCAGACGGATTCGGTGGTGTCGGACCACTTGGGAAGAGATAAAGATTTTCAATATCGGTCTCAACTAAGCGGCTGCCGATTTGATTATCCCCCTGAGCCAATTCTGAATGGCTTGCATTATGATTAGTCAAAAAGCTATCATTTGTGGCATTCGCTTCAGTCAGATAGTTGCTTAGACCATTAACGTTAGGAACACGGAAACTTAGTGCCACGTTTGGTTTCCGCAGATCGGCATCGACTAACAGGACTTTACTGCCGGCATTGGCAAAGACTACCGCCAAGTTCGCCGCCGTCGTCGTCTTACCTTCAGAAGGACCAGATGAGGTCATGACTAATGTTTTGATTTTTTTATCAGCAGAAGAAAACTCGATATTGGTCCGGATCTTCCGATATTGTTCAGCTGCGGTCGAAAAAGGATTGATCGCAGCGATCAGATTAACAGGCGTGATGCCTTTATTTTTTTTGGCCATCTAAGATTTTGCACCCCATTCTTATTTATCGATTAGACCCGTCTACGCTGACGAGTGGTCGTTTTTCGATTATGATCGTGATTGACTGTTTCGTTATTTGGTTCTTGCGGTGTCGCATCGGCAGTGACACGTGATTTAGACAATTCTTTTTTGCTGACTTCTGATACTTGACCTAAGATCGGCAATTCTAAGACTTCGGCGATAAAGCGTTCGTCTTTGACTGTCTTGTCTAATAACTCGATCAAGAAAGCTAAACCCACACCGATCATCAAACCAACTACAGCACCGATCAATAAGTTCAATTTATTATTTGGGAAGATCGCACTGGATGGCACGACGCCTTTTGAGGTGATCGTCACTTTATTGACGGCTAAGACATCTTCGGCTTTTTGTTCGAAGACCATCGCTGTCGTATTGGCGATCGTTGCCGCTTTTCTTGGTTCTGGTGATGTCGCCACGATTTGGAACATTTGAGAATTTTGTGATTGTTCCACTTCGATCATATTTTTTAATTCGCTGTTTCTATACGTGTATTGGTATTTGTCGCTTAATTCTTTTTGGACCGCATCGATCACGACATCGCCTTTAATCATATCTTTATAGGTATTGATCATCAGTACGTTGCCGTTGATGTCATTTTGTAAATTAGTATTCGCTGCCTCATTTTGTGTATTTTGGACGATCAATTGGGCAGCAGAATCATATTTAGGTGTAATCAAAAAGAATGTGACACCTGCTGCGATTCCGATCCCAGCAATTGTCATCATAATAATAAGCAATGCTTTCTTCTTGAGTACTTGGAATAGTTCTTCTAAACTGATTGTTTCTTCCATAGTCATTTCCCTTCATTAGTGACCTTTATGTAATTTTTTGTTACGCATGTATTCGCTGATCAAGACTAACAGGATCGCTAAGACGATCAAGAGCACGCCAGCAAAGACAAAGGTCAAATCAAACGCCGTGACATAGCCAGTCACAAAACGGTACAACCCTTCAGATGAGATCCCTAAACGATTGATGACACCGCTAAAATAAATAATTGCTGGTAAAACCAAAAGCATCAGGCCAGCACCTAAGATCGGTATGCTGCTCCAGCGGACTCTTTGATGTCTCATCCGGACCATCAAGATCAATCCAATGAAGACGAATAAAAAGGCCACGCTCATGATGATCAAGATCAATGTCAACGCTGATTGGAAGGCCATGACTTTTTGACCATAACTTAATAGATAAGGAATCTCGATGAATGATGAATAATTCTTCGATGCATTTTCAGCCAGATTATTCAGATTGGTTTGGGTCGTTTCATCGATCGTAATATTTTTTTGTTGTGTGTATTGTTGGACATTCGTTAAGATTTTTTCTTTCAACTCGTCCTGTCCTTGGATTTTGAAAGGTACATCGTTGTAGATACTGCGAATGTAATTGTCCACATTAGTCGCGACCGTCTTTTCAGTAACGACATCGGCCAATACTTCCGGTGGGATATTACTACCCCGACCGACGTCTTGGATACTATCGGTCAAATCTTTGCGGACTACTTCTGTATAATTGGTGCTATGGACTTGGCGGATCATAAAATCTTGATTGAACAGCGTCAATCGGATACAGATCAAAGCAACGGAAGCAAACAGGAGCAAAGACCCGACAAACGCTAAGATCCACCGAGGTATAATTCGTGTTCTGTGACTCATCCTGGGGCTTTCCTCCTACTCGTCTGCATTGATCATCGGTCCAGAGACAAACTCCGCGACGGCAAATAATCGTTCATCCGTCAATCCTAGACTATCTAGTGGATAGCATGTATACAGGATCAAACGACGATCATTGCGTTGATAGATCATGTTGTCGATTTCTTTATCATTTTTATTGCGTACATCTAATTTGGTGATTCGGTACGTATAATTACCATAAGTCGTTTGGATCTCGATCTCATCACCTACTTGAGCAGCGCCTAGCTTGCCGAAGTCATCGACATTGTGACCACCGATCAACGACGTCCCGATCTCACCCGGATATACCGAACCCATAAATTGGCCGGCCCCTTTGCGTAAAATTTCATCGGTATCTCCGAAATATAAAGGAACATCCATTTTTAACTTTTCTATTTTTACTTTCCCATAAAGCTGACCTCCGACTGGATAGTCGACCTCACTCGATGGCAATTCATCGTTGGTATTGGTTTTGACTGATTGGTTATCTACAGCAGTGAATGACTGTTCTGTAGCTTGAAAATCGGGAGTATCTGTCAATAGAAACACTTGAATAGAAGAAGTCACGAATTGGATCACAGGTTTTCCTATCACATACATCAAAGAATAACCGCAAATTAGAAAGATGATTGGGGTGACCAAGGTCACCCCAACCCTCTTCAATCTAGAAGATTTATGCAATCTTCTTACGTCCTACTACTGCTGCACCTGCTGCAACAAGTAATAAGCTTGCGAATGAAATTGCACTAGCAGCGTATGTCGCGCCAGTTTGTTTCACTGCACTACCTGATGAATAGACAGTACTTGTACTTGGCTTAGATGCCGTAGTACTAGAACCATTATTGGCAGCACTATTACTTGCTGATCCATTATCTGTATCAGCAGTGCCTGAACCATTAACATCTGGATTAGTTTGGACGATTGAGAAACCACCTGGGTGGAACGAGATCGACAATCCTAGGATATTAGCCGCAGCTGTGATGATATCTTTCAACTGATTCGTAAGATCTGCCGGTAACGCTTTTAGCAAGTCCTCGATCGAATTAATATTTGAAACATCAACTCCTGAACTTGCAATCAACGCACGTGCTTGTTGGATTTTAGCGATCACTTGGTTCGCTTCGCTGGCTGAGATATCATTTTGTTTCAAATGATTCTCCGCTTGCGCGATATCAGACGCGCGTAGGTTAAACGTTTTCCCTCCAACAGAAACTCCTTGGTTCAACTCATCTAGGATTCTTTGCTCATCGGCAGTGATCGCTCCAGCTGCTTGCGCTGTTGGTGCGAAGAATAAAACGACTGCGACAAGTGCAATGATTCCACTTACAACTTTCTTCATTTACATACCTCCCTTGCTCATTATTTTTGTTACAAGTATCACATATTAGCAAAAAAAACATATTTTCCTTGCTTTTATTAGTATACTGACAAATTCAAAAAAAAACAACGAATTTCAAAATTTAATTTTAATAAAATAGGACTTATTTATTTTACTAAAAAACATTATATTATTTTTTAGTTACTATTATATTAACAATTGCGATTGACAATCCACAAAATATATTAGTTAATTCCTGGATTTCTACTAATATTGTTCTTAAATATTTTATAAAACGAAATAAACAGGCATTTTTGACGATAATTCATTTTGTTTTTGCGAAATATCCTGGTCTATTATTTTTTTGCAAATCATCATTAGTGCCGTCGAACCCATTTATTGATGCTTACCTTTCTAGGGTGTAACGGTTTCAAAATATTGTTAATTGATATTTTATAATTTAATTATTCTAAAAATTAAATGTGTATTATTTTATAAAATTACAATAAAATTCAAATAATCATTCATTATGAGAATTTCATGATAACGTTTTACTGAATATACTATTTTTTCAAGAACAAACATTCCTTTTTAGTATAATTATAAATAAATAGAAAGTAGCTTACCTTTATAACAATTTTGTTTTTGAGAAGCTAAATTTATTGTTGCACACAAAAAAAGCTCGGTCTGTGTCGCTTTCGCGTTTCACAGACCGAGCTTTATCTTTTGTTTCTATTTTCCGTAGCTATTTACGTCTTTTTCGCCAGACGATCAAGCCGATCACTACTATTATAATGACTCCGCCGATGATCGATAAGAAGCGGGCTTTTTCTTCACCCGTTTTTGGATAATACCATTTATGCGATCCCCCACTATTGGTTGGCAGCGTCTTAGTATTTTTCGCGATCACTTTTACAGTCTCTAGTTTGCCTTGATGACTGGCCGCAATCGTGAAGCTGATCGTCTTCGTCGCTAACTGATAGCCAGTCGGCGCTTTGATTTCCTTGAAAGTGTATCGACCTGGGGCAAGTCCATTCACCGTCAATTGACCTTTTGCATTTGTAGTCAGAGCTGCTTGGATAACTTTTTGATCGTCATCTAGCAATTGGAATGTCGCTCCGGCTAAAGTTTTATTCACATCAGCGCTATCGACCTTCGTCAACTCGACACTTCCTTGATAATTCTCAAGCGCGCCTAATTGAGTTGCGGTCACTTTACCTGGCTGAGGAGTAACTGTAAATTTGTGTGCTGTCGTGTCTAAGACATAACCAGTTGGTGCTTTGACTTCTTTCAACACATAATCGCCAGCACTCAATCCTCTAGCAACTAATTTACCATTTGTTCCAGAAGTAATGATCGTTTGTGTCTTCCCTGCTTCATCCGTTGTCGTGATCGGATCAGCTAAATCATCTGCACGGTACAATTTAAATTCAGCACCGGCTAATTTTTTATCTCCGCTGACTTTGGTTGCCTCGATGAAGCCTTGATAGTTTTTCATATCGACAGAAACACCTATCGCTTGATTGTTCTCAACGACGAAATAGACTGGTTGACTATTGAGCAGATAATTGTCTGCCGTTTTCGTTTCGATCAATTTATAGCTGCCGTTCTCTAGTGCTAAATTGCTTAAATCAATCGTACCGTCATTTTGCGGACTCAAATGCTCTTTGACTAATTTTCCATCTGTCGAACCATCATCGTAATACAACGCAAATTCTGTCTTCGTTACATCTAGATCACCATTTGGTTCGCCATCAGTCTTTTTGAAGTCTATTTCTTTACGTCCGTTTTGGAAGTCACCAGTATCGACGATGTACTGACCCTCTTCGATCGTATTCAAATACCCTTCTTCATCGGTATACGTATTGTCCGCTGTTGAATTTTCTAAAACTTCCGGTGCACGTTCAGGAATCACGACTTTCACTGGGAAAGTATTGACTAGATAACCTTTCGGTGCCGCGGTTTCTTTCACGTAATAGGTTCCTGGTGCCAAATCATCAAATTCAACCATACCCGTTTGATCAGAAACTATCTTGACAGGCTGTTGATCGCTGAAATCTGCTTTTGTATATAAGGTGAATTCAGCTCCTTCAAGGCCGATGACTTGATCGTCATCCTCGATCGAAGGTCCAACTTTATGCAGTAAGATCTTTCCGCGATAATTTTGCACATCGCCTTCGATTTTTTTCACTCCCGGATCGCCAGCCTTTTCAGCTGGAACCGTAAAGGCCAATTCTTTACCTGATAAAATATAGTTTCCTGTTGCGCCCGCTTTATTAGAAGAATCTGTTTCAACAAAACGATAGTCTCCCGGTGCCAGTCCAGTTACTCGGACTAAGCCATTCTCATCAGAAAGAGCTGTTTTTCCTGCGACATCTTTGCCATCCGCGTCGATGACTTTAAATGCAGCACCCGCTAATGGATTACCTTGGTCATCGGTCTTCGTTAATTCAGCCGACCCTTGGTAATTGATCAATTCTTGATCTGCCGAAATAATTTCTGGATCACCTTCGAAGCGATCAGGAACGATGACCGAAACAGTGTCTAAATTTTTGATATAGCCAGCTGGTGCTTTGATTTCTTTAAACGTATACGTATCTGGGGCTAAGTCTTTAAAGACGACCTCACCATCAGCATTTGACGTTTGGATTTCGCCATCTCTCACTTCATCGCCGGCGCTATTCAATAAGACAAATTCAGCACCCGCTAATGGGTTGCCGCTAGCATCATTTTTGACTAACTTCACTGCGCCTTTATAATCTTTAAATGATGCTTTGATTACTTGGGCTTTTGGTTCGCCTGCGGCTGAATTTGCGATCTCAAATGTTACCGTTTGAGTATTGATCAAATAACCTGTTGGCGCTTCGGTTTCTTTGATCGTATATTTACCTGGTGAAAGTTTATCGATTCGGACTAGGCCGTCAGCATCGGAAGTTCCCGTGCCCGCTTCTTTTCCTTCACTATCATAAATAGTAAAAGTGGCACCCGCTAATGCTTGATCATCAGGACCGACTTTTTTCAATTCTAGGCTGCCTAAGTAATTTTTCAAGCTTAATTTACCATCCTCATTACTTGTTACCACGGTCGGTCTGCCTTCTGCTTCGGTTGGGATCGTGAATGGCACTGTCGTCTCATTGACTAGATAGTGATCATCTTTTGTTGCAACTTCTTTAAAATAATAGTCTCCTGGTGCTAAACCAGTTGCGGTCACCTTTCCGTCGGCATCAGATTCGATACTGTCGGTCGTGACTTTTTGATTATCTTTTGTATAAACAGCAAAGCTTGCGCCGGCCAAAGCATTAAAGCTGTCGTCTGACTCAGATTCGGCTTCTTTATAAAGCTGAGCAGCACCTTGATAGTTTACATTTTGATCGTCAGTGATCTCAATGTTTTTGACTGGCGGATTACCTTCAATCTCTTTTTCTATATTAAAAGTAATTACTTTAGTATTCAATAAATACCCAGTTGGCGCTGTTTTTTCAATAAAACGATAATCTCCTGGTGACAATTCTGTCGCGTGGACGGTACCATCTAATGTATCAGAAGTAAATAAGCCGTCCTCACCCGCACCGTTGACTTTATCCGTGATAGCTGTCCATTCATCGTCTTTTTTGATTTCTAATTGATACTTCGCTCCTGGCAATCCATGCCCCTTTTCATCGACTTTTTGGAACTGTGCGCCTTCTTCGTAATTTTTATACGGCGTTTGTTCATCGATGACTTGCTTTTGATCTGCAGAATTGATCGTTACAGCAGTATCACTTTGATTCGTCGCTGGCGTGGTAAAGCGAGCGACTTGTTCATTTTGGATATAACCTGGTGCCGCTTTGGTTTCTTTAAAACTATAAGTCGTGCTTGGGTCTAAGTTTTCAAAGGTGAAGTAGCCATCCTCACCTGAAGTGACTTCCTCGCCGATTTTATTCGTTCCGCTTGCATCATACAATTGGAACTTCGCACCAGCTAGTGCCACCGTATCTCCTTGATTAAATGCATGTCCATCGACTTTCATGAAACGAGCATTTCCTTTATAGTTGATAAAGTTTTCGCCGGCATTTAATTCGATCGTCTCAGGTGCTTGATCCCCTTTGCTCACTGGTTAGATCGCAAAGCTGAACTCCGTACTATTTAAATAGTAGCCATCAGGAGCTTGGCTTTCTTTTAGTTTATATTTACCTGGTGCTAAGTTTTTCAGATTCAACAAGCCATCGCGATCAGTGACATAAATTGATTGATCGCCATAATCGCTATAATCCTCTGAATTTAATTCCGCCCGTTGTAGTTGGAAATGTGCTCCAGACAATACCTTCCCGGATTCATTAGTTTTCTTCAAGACAGCTGAACCTTGGTAATCTCTTAATTGCAAGACACCATTAGCCACTGCTTGATCATTTACATACACACTGCGGGAATTATTATCATTCTTCTTGATTTCAAAATTGATCAAAGTTTGATTGATTTGATACCCCGTTGGAGCGACCACTTCTTGGATGCGGTATTGACCATCTGCCAAACCAGAAAGATCCATGCCATTCGTTGTCGGAGTAAAGCTGCGAACAATCGCATAATTTGGATTTTCTTTTGTCCATGTATTGCGGAACAAAGTAAACAATCCACCGGCTAACGCTTGACCATTCCCATTCGTTTTTTCAAAGACGACTTTGACTGGTTGGTTTTCGATCTCGGTGATTTCTGTACTATTATTAGTATTCACCGTTACCCGTTTTCCATTCAATAGTTCATCTGGAATCGTATAGCCGTCAGGGGCTTCGATCTCTTTGACGTAATATTCATAGAGCGAGCTGGTTGCGATCAAATTCCCGAAAGTCGTCATCCCTTGGCTATCAGTCGTTGTTTGATAAAGTACAACGGATTGATTTGTTTGGGTATTCTTACGGACTAATTGTAAGACCGCTCCCGGTACGACTTCATCCTTGCCATTGACTTTTTGGACAGTGACTTTGCCTTTTGTCCCATAGGCCGTACCACTGGAATCTTGGATCCGGACTGAGATCGTCCGTTGGGTATCTTTTCCTGGCAATTCTTTGCCTTCACTCGAGATTGTTGCATTGTTCGTGACATTTTCTGTTTGCGAAGTGAAGTTTGGTTCGGACGCATAGGTCAATACATACGGCTTCTCGATCACACCAGTCAAATCACCATTCGAATCGTCTTTCTCCTCGATCTTTGATAAGTCGACTACAAAGCTCTGCTGACCAGTTGCTGGATCGGTCGTGACCTTGACTGTATATTGATCACTCGGCACTTCTTGATCTGGTTGAACAGTCGTCGCATTTCCTGACCCGGAATATTTTCCAGTATATAATTTGAAATTTTCTTTTAAGATCTGGTTGGCACTTGGTGTATCCGTCACTTTAACATTCGACAAGAGTGATTGGTTCGGATTGATGATCAGTGACCAATTGATTTGATTTGTATTTGCATCGTATGATCCATTTTTCAACGCCGATTGCCCACCAAATGCAATCGATACAGAAGCCGACAATTGTTGGTCTACGCCGGCGATTTGAACAGTCGCTGTATTGGCATACGTTGCTTGATCATAGACGATCTTTCCTTTTAATGAAGTCTTGAATTGTATTTGATAAACCTTAGGTGAATTGGAAGCATCCCAACCAGGGATAAATTCACCTTGACGACCAAACTGTAATTCTAAGGTTCCTTGATCGTCTTCCCCGCCTACAGTAGGTTCGGTCACCGTCAAATAACTTTTCCCGACTTGGTTGCCGCTATAGTCAGCATCGGTTGTCGCTACAAAATTGCCGCTTCCATTGATCGTGCCGCGTGTGACGTTCAAAGAATCTTTGACATAAGATTGATTCCCTGTGATCGGGTCTTTTAGATTAAAGACAGAGACACCTAGATTATTGTAGTTCGTTACGATCGTCCATGTGATTTCTTTGGTCACTGGATTGTAACTGCCGGATTTCATTCCTTGATTGGCTTCTTGGGTACTAGTAGTGAAATCCTTACTGCTGCTCGAATCATAAGGAACATCATTATTGACAAAATTGACTTTCATCGTATTTCCATACTTCAAGGTCGTATCTGGATTAGGTTTTTGATCACTAAACTGATTGTAGTTCACATAGTAACTCATTTGGAACTGATGACTCGTCTTAGCATAGCCATTTTGGAAAGTTACCGTAAAGTTTTTATATCCTCTGCCAGATTCATTTACATTCAATCGAACGACATAATCCGCAGTCTCTGGATCACCAATACTTTGAAGATAAGGTGTTCCATCTGCTTTTAATAAGATAAATGCCCCTGTCAGTATTCGATTGTTATCATTGACATCGCGGATCAAAACACCCGCATCTTCAGTAGTAGGATTTTTTACTTTGAACGGTACACTTACATACCCATCTTCTGTATGATCCATCGTATCGGTAAAGACGGCATTGTCCATCTCATATTTATTCTTATTGATATCGATCACATAATTCGCCATCTTACTTCCTGGATCGACGGTTGGTTTGTTTTTGATGACCACTTGCTGCGATGGCCTTTCAGTGATCGTTGTGGTAGGCGGCAAATGATCTGTTTTCGCCGTATTTGTCACTTGAACTTGATTGTTCGCCGAACCTGATACGATCTTGTTTACTTTAGATTTATAATCGATATTGATCGCTTTACCTGCTTGGACATTGTTTTTGAAGCGAATCGTAAATGGATTCGTCGTCGTGTCGATCTCATAATCAGCTGGATCGATCACTGAACCTTTGACAGCATTGCCGTTGCTATCAAAATTGACCGTATACACACTGAAGCTAGCTGGATCGATGGTCATATTCGTATACGTATCTGAAATGACCGTATCATTGGCTAATTCTTTTTGACCATAATTGTAACGAATCTGCCAACTATAGATTTGATTAAGACTGTCGTACCCAGTCCGAACTTTTTCTAGCGCCTTCTTATAATTCAATTGAACGGTCGCTGAAGCATCCAAACTTACATTTCCGGCTGTCAACGTCACATTATTTGTGATTGGGATCGTTCCGCCATCAGTCGGTTTGAATTCATCCTTGATCGTCGTAGCATAAACGATTCGATATGGACGATTGATCGTTGTATTGAACTTGATCGAACCATCATCTTGGACCGTATATGAACTAGGATCCAATGGCGTTGTCCCTGTTCCTGTCACATTGCCATTAAAATCAACGGTCAATGGATAGACAGTCACTGCACCAGTTTCGTTTTTATTAAAAGTTACTTGTTGTGGAAATTTTTCAGTGACTACCGGCTGATCTAAAGTTGCATAGTCTTTGTTGAAATCAACTTCCCACGTCACTTTATTCGGGTTATTGGCTTTATCCGTATGTCCTGCTTTGCTGATAGATGTACCACTCGTCGGCTTGATCGTCACCGTATAAGGTGGAAGATTAGTCTTACTTGGATAAATGATCGTCGTTGTTCCCGGCTGAGTGATTTTTTGGGTATCAAAGTGGACATCGGCATCCACGCTACCTCCTTCTGGCGGTAAAAAGTCTTGGTCGGCTTGTTTCGTGAAAGTGATCCGTATTTTTTGTGTTGCGACATCGAATTTATAAGTTCCATAAATCGTCCCATCGCTATCTGTCAGATTCCCTTCAGGTGAGGGTGCTTCGATTGCTAAACCTGACGGCATATCCATCTCATAATAATCCCCTGGAACCATTTCGACCCGTACTGCTTCTGGGATCGCAAAATTCAACTCAAAATGAATCTCCGAATTGATCGTTGGCGGATTAGGTTTAAATGTCAATTGACTATCGGTCAAAAAATTATCCCCTGGAGCATATTGGGTGAATAATTCATCGATCGCCCCTGCTTCTCTAGGTTCTTCTGCCGCTCGACTGGCTTTTTTTGTTGCTTGTTTCGTCGTTGATTCACTGCTTGCAGTCGTTGATTCGTCACTAGAACCACTTGTTTTTTCCGAAGTCGATTCAGCCGTCTTTTCGGTCGCTGTACTTTCACTGCTCGTTGTTTCACTAGCCGTATTAGAACTTTCACTTGTTGAACTGTCGCTCGTTTCTGGTAAAGCTAATTGAATTAATTTCTCATCTGCTTGATAAAAAGTCACGTTCTCGTCCGGGCCGCGTGTGATCGATCCCAATAGAATCAATTTGAAACGATTTTCGCCCTTTGCTAACTTATTGAAGTTCAACGTATATTGGATACGGTCAGCCTTTGTTTCGACTGCATACGTTCCGATCGTTTCTTTTGCTTCATTTAAAATGACTTTTGCATCGTCTTTGATTTCAGCGGGCACAAAATTTTTTGTCGTCTCAAAAGTGATCGCTGAGGTATTTTCAGCTGAACTATCCACTTTGCCGATCAATGTCAATTCCGTTTGGTGCTCTTCTGTCTCTTTCAACTTACTTTTTTTATCGATCGTAAGTTGATTAGTGACCTCCGTGCTCGCTTCTGTTGTACTGCTCGTAGAATCCTCTGTTGTCTTTGAACTTGAAACAGCTGTCTCTGACGAAACAATTGATTTCGGGTCACTGGCTACTGATCCAATTGTTTTTGTTGTACTCGTCTGAGTACTTGATGGAGTGGTAATTTCTACAGCTGTCCCAATTACCGGTGATGCAATGCTCCCCACCAATGTGAACAACATTGCTAAATTTACCCATTTTTTCATACCGCACCAACCTTTAATTAAAATTTAATTTAAAAACAAATAATGTCTAAAAAGATAATTACATTATCCTATGACCTATTTTTTATTACAAACGATAACGCTTGGAATATAACATTATCCCTACTAATTATAATAAAAAAGACTGAATAATAGCCAGCTTATTTTATAACTTCTTTTCTTTTTAATATTTTCTATACTTGATAATGAATAGTTGCACATAATATTTTCTTCTCACAATCCTATTTATTTTTTCTATTTGATTCTTCGCTATAAACGAATCAGCTTTGCTCGTAATCCCTATCAAACAAAATCATAGTCATTATTAATTGTCATTTTAGCTACTTGTTTACCTTCTAAAATATAGAATAACTATTATTAATTACGTTATATTTAAATAAATATTTACTAGATTAAAACCAGAAAAACGTTTGCAACTACTTTTCTTTTTGTTTATAATTATTGTAAATAAGAGGTCAAGCTTCCCCAGTTCCAGAGATCTCTTATTATCAACTATGAGAATATTTTCTCAATTTAAACTCAGGAGGGTTCATCTATGTCATTAATCGGAAAACAAGTCGAAGCATTCCAAGCACAAGCGTATCGTCAAGGAAAATTCATCGAGGTCTCAAATGAAACACTTCAAGGTAAATGGTCGATCATCTGCTTTTATCCCGCGGATTTCACCTTTGTCTGCCCAACTGAACTAGAAGATTTACAAGAACAATACGAAACATTGCAAACACTTGATGTGGAAGTCTACTCTTGTTCGACGGACACTCATTTCACACATAAAGCATGGCATGATACATCCGACGCGATCGGTAAGATCAACTACACGATGATTGGTGATCCATCCCATCATATTTCACGCATTTTTGATGTTTTAGATGAAGAAGCTGGTCTAGCACAACGCGGGACCTTCATCATTGATCCAGATGGCATTGTCCAAGCTATGGAAATCAACGCCGATGGAATTGGACGGGATGCTAGCGGATTGATCGATAAAATTCGTGCAGCTCAATATGTCCGTACACATCCAGGAGAAGTTTGTCCGGCTAAATGGAAAGAAGACGGCGAAACCTTGAAACCAAGCTTTGACTTAGTTGGAAAAATTTAAGGTGGCCCTATGTTAGATAATGAAACCAAAGAACAACTCAAACAATATTTAGCCTTACTAGAATCAGAAGTTGTCTTTTCAGCCAGTTTTGATCAATCGGAAGATTCGAAAAAGGTCGAAATATTTTTGACTGAAGTTGTAGAAATGAGCGAGCAACTGTCACTTGAAGCAAAACCTTTACTACGTACACCGAGCTTTGAGGTCAATCAAAAAGGCGCTCCAGCTAGCGGCATCATCTTTGCTGGTTTGCCGATGGGCCACGAATGTACTTCCTTTATCTTGGCACTGCTGCAAGTCAGTGGACGGCCTCCGAAAGTCGAAGACAGTATCGTCCAACAGATCCAAAGTATTGAACGACCTTTGACTTTCGAGACATACGTCAGCTTAACCTGTCACAATTGTCCGGATGTTGTTCAAGCATTGAATATTTTAGCGGTCTTGAATCCTAAGATTTCTCATACTATGATCGAGGGCGGCATGTACCAACAAGAAATCGATGACAAACAAGTCATGGCGGTACCGACTGTTTTCCTAGATGGATCCGAATTCGACAGTGGCCGAATGACGATCGAACAAATTTTGGCAAAAGTAGCGGGACCACTTAGTGCCGACGAATTTGCTGACAAAGACATTTTTGATGTTTTAGTCGTCGGCGGTGGACCAGCTGGTGCTAGTTCCGCTATCTACGCAGCACGAAAAGGCATCAAGACTGGGATGGTCGTAGAAACTTTTGGCGGTCAAGTCCTCGAAACTTTAGGGATCGAAAACGTCATCGGTACTCCCTATATCGAAGGCCCGCAATTAATGCGTCAAGTCGAAGAACACGTTAAACAATACGATGTCGATATCATGAAAGGACAACGTGCCACAGCGATCACGAAATCTGACTTAATCGAAGTGACATTGGAAAATGGTGCGCAATTAAAAGCTAAAACTGCGATCCTTTCCACTGGTGCTCGTTGGCGTGCGATCAATGTTCCTGGTGAAAAAGAATTCAAAAACAAAGGGATCGCTTATTGTCCTCACTGCGATGGTCCTTTGTTCAAAGACAAAGAAGTCGTCGTGATCGGCGGTGGAAACTCAGGGATCGAAGCAGCCATCGATTTAGCCGGCGTAGCGAAACATATCTATGTCTTAGAATTCTTACCGGAATTAAAAGCGGATCAAGTCTTGCAGAAAAAACTGCATTCGCTGGACAATGTCACCGTCATCACCAATGCCGCAACCAAAGAAATCACTGGCTCTTCACAGGTAGAAGCATTGACTTATACAGATCGGTTGACCAATGAAGAACATACTTTGAAGGTCGAAGGCGTCTTCATTCTGATTGGTTTGATGCCAAATACTGAATGGCTGCAAGACTCGCTTGAGTTAAATCAACGCGGTGAGATCTTAGTCGATGGTCATGGTGCGACCAATGTACCTGGTATTTTTGCTGCTGGTGATTGTACTGACAGTATCTACAAACAGATCATTATTTCGATGGGCTCAGGCGCTACTGCCGCTCTAGGAGCTTTTGATTATTTGATCCGTCACACGTAAAAAAACTCATTCAGTTTTCTTTTCGAAGAGACTGAATGAGTTTTTTATTGTTTAATGCAGTAAAAAATTCTTCGCCTCAGCATAATCAAGCGAATTGTTGGTTTTTCAAGTCCATATAAAGCAGCTGTTCGGTCATTCTTAATGAAGTCATCTTGCGAACTTCACGGGGAATAAACTGATGGATATCTTCTTCGTTATAACCGATCTGTAATTTCTTTCCATCAGTAATGATCGGACGGCGCAAAAGACTTGGATACTTCACGATAATCGCTACCAATTCGCTCAATGATAATTCATTGAAATCCAGCGCCAATTTTTCATAAACTTTTGAACGAGTCGAAATGATTTCATCCGTCCCAAATTCTGTTAAACACAAAATACGTTTAATCTCTTCTTCATTTAATGGTTCAGAGATAATGTTGCGTTCTTCGATTTCTAATCCTTGCTCTTTCAGCCAAACCTTGGCTTTACGACAAGACGTTCAACTTGAGGAGCTATATACTTTAATCATCTGCAGCATACCTTTCCTTCATCGAATTCAGTAGTTTTTTTATGAAGTAAATACTACAATATTTTTTTATGTATGTTAAATATTTCACTATAATATTTTTTGAAAAAGAATATTTTTTATAAATTACAGTAATTTATATAACTTTTATTCATATTTTCATTTTAAAGGCTTGCTAGGAATGATTAACTTATTGGTTGCATGGCTTAATTTTTAGAAGAAATGGTCTAGACGTTTTTATAACAACTAGTAGGTAGTTCTGCGTTTTTTATCAAAAATTTCCTAAAAACGACAAAAGCTGATTGGTGTTTAGCCAAAAAAAAGTTGGTCCAAAAGTAGTAACTACTCTTGGACCAACTGCTTCTATATTAACTAATGATCGTTACTGTGACCGAACGTCTGCCCCACTGTATGCACTGCTCTTCTGTAGGAAAATGACAATCAATAATATTTCCTTTGATTGCACCACCCGTATCACCAGCAATCGCAATACCATAACCTGAAACTTCCACCATTGAACCTAATGGGATCACGCTTGGGTCAACAGCGATCACTTGAGGATTTTGACGTAAGTCAATGCCCATCGCCGTAAAATACGTATTGACCGATTCAGCACATGAATAAGCTGTCGATTCCATTTGTAAGGTTCGACCAGAAGTTGTCGGCGTACTTGGCGTTGTCGCTTGGGCCGATGATTCTGTTGTTTGTTGACTTGTTGATGTTGTTGCTGCGGTACTGCTTGATGCAGCACTCGACGCTTTGGCTGTTGCTTGGGCCGCATCTTTGGCAGCTTGTTGTGCGGCAGCTTTGGCTGATGCTTCTTTGGCTGATTTTTCAGCCTGTGCTTTTTCAGCTGCTGCGGCTTGCGCGGCCTTTTCTGCTTGTGCTTTTTCAGCTGCCGCCTTTTCTTTGGCTTCTTTAGCCGCTTTTTCAGCCTGAGCTTTCAATGCTGCTTGACGTGCTTTTTCAACTTCTTTATCTTGGCTGATTTTTTCTAAACTAGCTTTATTGTCAGCCAACTCTTGTTTTAGATTGGCCATTTTATCATCTAACTTAGCCGTTTCAGCTGCCAGATTTTTGCTATCTGTTTCTAACTGAGTCTGGGTCTTTTCTTGTGTTGCTTTCAATTCAGTTAATTGTTCTTTCGCTTCACCTAAACTAGCGACTTTCGTTTTTTCAGTATTCTGGATGACCGACATCGCAAAAGCTCGATTCAAGAATTCACCTAAATTTTTCGCTTCTAATAACGCAGTGATCGAACGTTCATTCATCCCATTGACTTGGGCAGTTTTCATCCGTTCAGCGATCGCTGTTTTCCGACGCTCGATTTTTTGTTCGGTTGCTGTGATCTCCGTTTTTGTTTCAGTCAATTTGTTCTCATTTTGACTGATTTTTTCCCGAATATCATTTACTTCTTGATATTTTTCATTCACATCATTCAATGCTAATTGAATTTCACCGCTGATTTTATCGCTTTGACGCGTGATCACGGATTCTTGTTTATCTAATTCACTCAGTGACTCTGCTTGTGCAAAGACTGGGAAAAGTACGTTAACACCCAACAATAGTGTTGCAACGACCCCAAATACCTGCTTTTTCACTTAAAAAGTCCACCTTTCTATTTTACCCTTTGTCATTATACGAGAAAAAAGCTCTAATATTATTTCACCAGCATTACATTTGATTACAGATTGGGAATAAAAAGTAAGTAAAAATAATTTATATGGATGCATTCAGCATAAAAAGAGAGTCTTTTCAAGGATGAAAGGACTCTCTTTTTTGTCATGTTTCTGTAATATTCTAGTATCATCCTCTACATAATTCGAATGCTGTCCTCCTGATTCGTCTCATTTAAGACTAGCTTGTAGCTAAATTCGTCTATTTCATTATGAAAATAGGTATGATAATTTTCTAAATGTTTTTCATTTTTAAATATCTTTTGATATGATACAACTGATGACCCGTTTTTATTCTTTCTATAGAAGTTTATTTTTTTAGAATACTTAGAAATAAGCTACAATGAGAACAACATGCTGATTGTCGATTTTTTACTTTATATAATGGAGGAACTTATATGATTCAGCTTTTACGTTATGCCAAAGATTATCGTAAACAAGTGATCCTTGGCCCTTTTTTCAAATTTTTAGAAGCCATCTTCGAGTTGGTCTTGCCTTTGTTCATGGCGAAACTCGTCGATGAAGGAATCGCGCAACATGACCGTAGCAAAGTGATCCAAATGGCTTTGATCATGTTAGCCTTATCAGTCGTTGGATGGATCTGCGCATTGATCTGCCAGTACTATGCTTCGGTCGCTTCCCAAGGTTTCGGGACGGTCTTGCGCAATCGATTGATGGAAAAAATCAATCAATTCTCACACAACGAGTTAAACCGTTTTGGTACCGATACATTGATCACTCGAATGACCAACGATATCAACCAAATGCAGGGCGCTTTGGCAATGATGATTCGTCTAGTCATTCGGGCACCCTTTCTAAGCATTGGTTCAGTGATCATGTCCTTTTATATCGATTGGCAAATGGGACTGATCTTTTTGATCTTATTACCAATTTTTTGTCTGATCCTTTACTTGATCATTCGCTACTCAGTACCACTTTATAAAAACATCCAACAAAAATTGGATCAATTGAATCAATTAGTCACACAAAATTTAACTGGGGTTCGTGTGATCCGGGCTTTTGCTCGAACAGAAACAGAAACGAACCATTTCAACGATGAAGCGGAAGAAATTTCTCATTTGAACCAACGTGTCGCCAATATCTCAGCCTTGCTTTCACCTAGCACGACCTTGATCATGAATGCTGGAGTTGCTGCTTTGCTTTACTTTGGCGGTTTCAAAGTCAATGTTGGCCACTTAGAGCAAGGTCAGATCTTAGCTTTGATCAATTATATGAACCAAATGTTATTAGCATTGATCGTTGTTTCAAACTTAGTGGTTCTGTTCACGCGGGCAGCCGCTTCTGCTAACCGGATCAACGAAGTTTTCGCAACGGATACGACCTTAGCCAATGAGGGGACGATTCAAGAAACGAACCCGCAAGCTGCACTTTTAGCTTTTGACAAAGTTGATTTTCGTTATACAGAAAAATCTGGTTTAGCCCTTGAAGGTATTACTTTTTCAATGAAAAAAAATGAGATTCTGGGGATCACCGGAGCGACCGGCAGCGGGAAATCGACCTTGATCAGTTTGATTCCGCGATTTTACGATGCGACAACAGGAACTGTTACTTTCACCGGCAGCAACGTCAAAGAGTGGGATCTTGATAAACTGCGTTCTGAGATCGCAATCGTTCCTCAAACGGCTGTCTTGTTCAGAGGAACGATTCGGGAAAATCTCCTTTGGGGTAAAGCAGATGCTACCGACGAAGACTGTTGGACAGCTTTAGCCACTGCTCAAGCGAGTGAATTTGTCGAAACCTTGCCTAAAGGCTTAGATACCGTAATCTTAGAAAACGGGAAAAATTTCTCTGGCGGACAACGTCAGCGCTTAACGATTGCGCGCGCTTTGATCCGTAAACCAGAATTATTGATTCTTGATGATTCGTTATCCGCGTTGGATTATCAAACCGACCTTGATCTGCGTCAAGCATTGAAACAAGACTTGGACTGTGGTGTGATCATCATCTCGCAACGATTGCGTTCGATCCAAGAAGCAGAAACGATTTTACTGATGGATAGCGGAAAAATCGCGGCTAAAGGGAACCATGAAGCCTTATTGAACAATTCTGTCCTTTACCAAGAATTAGTCGAATCACAAGCGGAAGGAGTCGAATCACATGCGTAAACAAAAAAACTTCTTCCATTCAATGAAACTATTTATCCCTTATTTAGCTGCTTATCCGAAACAATTGATCATCGCAGTGATCTTAGGGATCGCAAGTGGGATCACCTCGGTCTTGATGACCTATTACATTGGAGTTGCAGTCGATCAAATGGTCGATAATGGCAATGTTGATTTCACGCACTTGTTCCATATCTTGCAACTCTTCATCGGGATCTTTTTAGTCACAGTCGTCAGTCAATATTTCATCCAGCGAATTGGAAATACCGTAGCTTTTGACTCGGTTGCTAAACTACGAGAAGAAACATTTACCCACTTGAATAAATTGCCTTTGAGCTACTACGATCAAAGTACCAAGGGTGATATCGTCAGCCGGTTCACTAATGACATGGATAATATCTCGACCGCGATCTCAGCCGTCTTCAACCAAGTCTTTTCAGGCATGACTGTCGTCTTAGTCGCTTTAGTCTTTATGCTGTTTCTAAGTCCGATGCTGACTTTAGTCGTTTTAGTCGCTACGCCGATTATTTTCTTACTGACGTATATCGTCGCCCGAGCATCGCAACAATCATTTACCAATCAACAACAATTAGTTGGTTCGATCTCTGGTTTTATCACTGAGATGGTCGGTAATCAAAAAATCGTCAAAGCCTTCCAACGAGAAGAACAAAATCAACAAAATTTTGAAGCCTTGAATCAAGAATTATATGTCCGAGGACAAAAAGCCCAATTCATTTCTTCATTGACCAACCCGTCTTCACGGTTCGTCGATCATTTGGCTTATTTATCGGTCGGTTTAGTTGGTGGACTATTAGCCTTACGGACCAATAGCGAGATCACGATCGGGATCATTTCAAGTTTCACGATCTACTCAAGCCAATTCACCAAACCATTTATTGAATTGTCAGGTATCACGATCCAGATCCAAACTGCGATTGCCGGATTGGATCGTTCCTTTGAATTATTAAAAGAACCGATTGAAAAACCGAATGCCCTAAATGCCAAAGTTTTGACCGACGCCAAAGGAAAAGTGGTCTTTGATCACGTCGACTTTGCTTACCAAAAAGATCAACCATTGATCGAAGATTTCAATTTGGTGGTCGAGCCTGGCCAAACGATTGCGATCGTCGGAAAAACGGGTGCCGGTAAATCAACCTTGGTCAACTTGCTGATGCGTTTTTATGAAGTCGATCATGGTACGATCCAAATCGATGGCACCGATATCCGCTATTTGACTCGCGACAGTTTGCGCCAACAATTCGGGATGGTTTTACAAGAAACCTGGTTGATGGACAGCAGCCTCCGCGAAAATCTTCGGTACGGCCGCGAATCAGCTACCGATGAAGAAATCTATGATGCGTTGAAAGATGCTTATATGTATGATTTCGTACTGCGCCTGCCGGATAAATTGGATACGATCGTCGGTGAAGCTGGAGTGAAACTCTCTGATGGTCAGCGCCAATTACTCACGATTGCTCGGACGATGATCAGTCGTCCTTCGATGTTGATTTTGGATGAAGCAACCAGTTCGGTCGACACGTTGACTGAACAAAAAATCCAAAATGCCTTTCTGGCAATGATGGAAAATCACACGAGTTTCGTGATCGCCCACCGCTTATCAACGATCCAAAGTGCCGACAAGATTTTGGTCTTGGATCACGGAAATATCGTAGAAATCGGCAGCCACGATCAACTACTCCAATTAGACGGCTATTACAAAAAACTTTACCAAGCACAATTTTCTCAAAGTTAATAAAAAAAGACGGAGACAAACGCATTGCTGCGTTTGTCTCCGTCTTTTTTGTTTTACCTTACATGATCGTTCCCATAGCAGTATTTTGGTCTTCTTCAGTCGTTACTGCAGCCGCAATCGCAAATTCTAATCCTTTTGCGATTGTTTCAACTGGTAAACTAGGCGTTCCAACTGGTAAGCCAACTACTTGTTCTGGTAAATATGGCACATGGATGAAGCCTCCGCGAAGATCCTTGCCTTGTTTTTCTGCTAAATACAACAAACGATACATGATATCGTTGCAGACGAAAGTTCCTGCAGTATAAGAGACACTTGAAGGAATTCCTGCTGCTTTTACATTGTTGACCATTGCTTTTACAGGGATAGTCGCAAAATAGGCTGTCTCGCCATCTTCATGGATTACTTGGTTCAATGGTTGTTGTTGCTCATTATCTGGAATACGTGCTTCCATCAAATTGATTGCTACTTTTTCAATCGAAATATCTGAACGTCCGCCCGCTTGTCCTACACAGATCACGACATCTGGTTGAACATCTTCGATTGCTTTAGCTAAAACTTCTCCGTCTTTTTCAAAAACCGTGGGAATCTCTAGCTTAGTGATACTTGCTCCTTCGATCGTGTCTGGTAATAATTTCACTGCTTCATAAGCAGGATTAATTTCTGCCCCGCCAAAGGGATCAAAACCAGTAATCAATACTTTCATAACTCTCACCTTTCTTCGTCAATTATTTAAATAAAATCATATAACAAATTTGAAATACTAAGAAAATCACTGCCAATAAGGCTTGGTTTTTGATAACGCCAAAGCGGTCTTTCATCTCTAACATCGCGACTGGCACGATGTTAAAGTTGGCAGCCATTGGAGTACACAACGTACCGCAATAGCCGCAAGTCAATGCGACCATGCCGATCAATACTGGATCTGCTCCATAAGCTAATACAAACGGTGCACCGATCCCGACAGTCATGACGGTGATAGCCGCAAAGGCATTCCCCATGATCATCGTGAACAACATCATCCCGATCGCAAAAACAATGATCCCTAAATTAACATTGCCTTTTGGAATGACCTTAGCTACTAGATCAGAGATCACTTCACCCACACCTGCAGCAGTGAAGATCGCCCCTAAACTTGCTAACAACATTGGCAACATACTTAATGGACCGACCGTTGATAACATCCGCTCCGCATCATCTAAGAAGACGATTGGTTTGTTTGAGTGAGAATAAACCATCAAGATCACGATCGCTACTAAAACACCGACACCCACACCGACTAATGCGCCTAAGTTCGTAAAGACCGCAAAAATAATTGCGAAAATTCCCATTGATAAAGCTGGAATAAAAATCTTCATTCCGATCTTATCAGCCATTTTCTTCGTAAAGACTTCATTTGGAGCACTTTCTTTTCCTTTGTTAACTTTTTTGAAGATCGGCGGCAAAGTCATGATAATTACTAAGACACCATCGATCATTGTTGGAATCCAACGACCAAACATCATCACGATCCCTAATGCGCACCAGAAAATTGCCGTACCGATCGGCGTAGGATTTTCTTTGTCCCGTGCGTTTTTGATCCCTGTGTAGACCGCGACCGCACCCATAATAATATAAATAATTTCAAGTAATTTTTCAGATAATAGTACATCTTGGCTTAGAAAAAATGACATCGACGTTCCTCCTTATTTACTGTTCCCGTAATATTTTTTGTATAATTTTCGATCTTTTAGGAAGTAATAAACAATCGCCACGATTACCGCAAAGAGCGCGACTGGAATTTCTACTTTAGCCAAATCAAGCAAACTCGTTTCATAGCCTAAATCTTTCAATGTTGCTTGGACTAATAATGCTCCCGGACCGCCGACAAACAATACTTGGAAGAAGAACCAAGCAATATTTTCCATCCCAGATGACATGCCTTTCAATTCCTCAACATAATCTTCTGCGGGTTCTTGGCCTTTCGCTTCGATCGAACCGATAACCATCGGCATAATGATCGGACGAACAAATCCAGCAACGCCGCCAAAACTAATATTGAATGCCGCAAAGAGTGACCGCATGATACCATAGGCCCCGATCACAGCTCCAGCAGACGCATTCTTGATTTTACCAATCAATTTAGCAGCGGATTCTTTCAAGCCATTTCGTTCCAACGTTCCCGTTACTAACATGATCAAGATAAAGATCGCCATCGAACGATTCGAAACAAAACTTGTTCCTAATGTCGTTAACAAACCTTCTACACCTAATCCTCCAGTGATTGCTGTCACTACTGCGGCAACTAAAATAATCAAAATTGAATCTAATTTTAGTGCAAACCCGATGATAACAATCAGAATTCCAATCAATTTTACTAATTCCATACTAACTATTCCCCTTTAATTAAAATTAATCTATTCATTTACTAAAATGAGTTTGATTCCGTTTCTTTAAAGCTACTAACGTAATATCAGATTGATTTTTTCATTATTTATCCAACAAACGAATGATTTTTCAATCTTCTGAATTTTCAATTTAAATAAAATAGCTCAGCGCTTGAACAACGTACCGACTTCTTGACCGGCCAAAATATCAAATAGTACTTCTGGACGTTTTCCGTTCGCTAGGATCATCGAAATGTTCGATGCTAATGCTCCGGAAGCAGTCTTTAATTTACTGCGGATACCGCCACGGCTAAGTCCATCCAATGCCGGACTCGCATTTTCGATCAAGGTTTGATCAATGCTTGCTAAATGTTGAAACATAGTTGCTTCTTCATTCATGAAGGGATTTTCTGAATACAGACCATTAACATCTGACAACATGATCAGTAAATCGGCGTTGACCGCTTTTGATACTAATAAAGCTAATTCATCATTGTCAGCAAATTTTGCTAAATGATTTCCTTCATCGATCGTTACTGCATCATTCTCGTTTATAATAGGTAAGATTTTATTGGCTAATAACTCATGGATCGTTTCAGCGAAGTTCGCTTGGCTTTCAGGATAAGCCAACACTTCACGACTCAACAATAGCTGACCAATCTGTTGTTCTTCCTTACCAAAAGCTTTTTCGTATAAACTAGTCAATTTTCCTTGTCCGACTGCTGCCGCTGCCGATCTTGAGACAGGCCCTAATTGAGTCAAACCGATTCCTACTGCCCCAGACGAAACCAAAATTACTTGCTTACCTTCTGCCGTTAATTCAGATAATACGAAAGCCAATCGCTCGATGACTGACTCCGCGATCCCTTGTTCGGAAGATACTAATAAGCTGGTTCCAACTTTTATTACAATAACGTTTGCTTCTCGTATTTCTCTTCTCAACATTCGATTCACCTTTTTATAATAACATTAAATAATAATTGTGTTTTACGATTTCTAATTATACTATCATAACAGTTGAGAAAAAAACAGATTTTTTATGAAATAAAATTTTAAAACTGTATTATTTATTATGGAAAAATAATTCAAATCGAGCTATATAGAGCGTTTTTATTCATCATAACTCATTAATAAAAGTAAAAAATTCTATTTTAAAAAAAATCGATAGAATTATTGATTAATTCCATCCGCATTCAAGTTCTATTCACTAGTTATATCCAAACCATTATTTGGTAAATATAAATAAAACATTACGGACATTTTCTTCATTATAATCTAATCTTTCAGCTCCTGTTTTATTTAATAACTAAAAAATTAATATATTCTATTTAACATTAGTAAATGTATAACAAAAAACCTTCTATTGAATAATCAATAGAAGGTTTTTTTTAAATCAATCCCAAATTCGCTTTCCAAGTCAATAAACGTTCCACGGATTGGTCCAATTGTTTCTCACTGTACTCACCGTTTTGGATCGCTGTTAAAATATAAGGAATCTGTGTGCTGTAGCTCGAAGATAGGATCATGTCATTTCCAGCTTGTAATGCTTGTAACCCAGCTTCTTCTTGCGAGATAAAATCAGCTAAGCCCGCCATATCCATATCATCCGTCATGATGACACCTTTGAAACCTAACTCATTACGGATCGTATCATGCACGGGTTTCGAGATCGAAGCTGGGCGATTGCCATCGATGGCTTGAACGATATTGTGTGACACCATGATGCTGTCAGCACCTGCTTTAATTCCTGCTTCAAAAGGCAAGAAATCATTTTTGCGTAAATCCTCTAAGGAACGATCATCAGTTACGATCTCAACGTGCGAATCACGGTTATTTCCATAACCAGGAAAGTGTTTCAATGTAGAACCGATCATTTGTTTTTTCATTTCGTCAACACTCAGTGTAACATATTTACTTGTTCCAGCAGCATCCATCCCGATTGTCCGATCATAGATAAACGATTGAGAGTCAGTCGAAACATCCGCATCTGGGAACATCCCGATCTGAATGCCTAATTCTTTAAAAACTTGAGCTTTGCGATCGATATCTTGGGTAATTCCATCCCAGCCATTGGTTTGATATTGTACTTGGGGACTTTCAAATGCTGGTGAAACGATTTGATTACGGCTTAACCGACTGACTGTTCCTCCTTCTTCATCTGAACCAATAAACATCGGTGTTTGGCTGGCTGCTTGATAACTAGCAATGATTTGCTTCAAATCACTTTGTCCCTTGCCTTCCATATCTCGATCAAACAATAGATACCCACCTAGATGATATTGTTGGATATCTGCGATTTGATTTGCTTCCGGTACACGCGCCATAAATAATTGCCCGACTTTTTCTTCAATAGACATTCCATCCATGGTTTGTTTCACTTTTTCTTTAACACTTTTATTTTCACTTGTATCCTCTTTTGATGTTTTCGTCGTCGTTGACTTACTTGTAGTCGTTGAATGACTGCTGGCAGAAGATTTTTTCTCTGAACTGCCGCAAGCGGTAAGTGTAACGACTGAAGCCAACACCAACAAACTAAATAATAGAAGCTTCTTCATGTTTATCCCCCTTTTACACATGGCTATTTTAGCACAGCTATCTGTAAGAAGCGCCTATTTACTATTAACGATTAGAATCCGCTCATAACAAAAAAAAGGAACAAAAGTAGCAGCTACTTTTGTTCCCGCACTTCTTTTATCTTGTTTGGATCGCTACGTCATTACGTACACGGTAGCCTTTTCCCCAAATCGTTTGAACGATTTCCTGATCCGTTTCTAAACATTCTAATTTTAATTTGATATTCTTAACTAGTGAAGAAAGTTGTGCCAAACGTGATTGAGAGATATCCCCCCAAAGTGCCATACATAAGTCATCCCGAGAAACGATCTCACCAGAATGATTACGCAAGATTTCTAAAACTTGTAATTCTAATGAAGAAAGATTGATCAATGTCATCGAAGTGATATCGTGCTCCTCTTCACCTGCAAAACAACGTTTTACGTGAAGTGGTTCAAAAGGTTTTCCTTGATATTGGGTCGCCACTTCGGCCAATTGTTCCCGTAACAATTCGATCGAGTCGCTGCTTTGGACAAAACCATTCAATCCTTGTTCATATAAAATCGCTTTTTCATCTTCTGTCAGCAAATGATCGACTTCTCGTAAAATACTTTGACCGCCGGCTTGTAATTTTGGTAATAACAATTCCATCTCATAGCTAGAAATCGTTTCGCCGATGATCACGATTGGAAAATAGTTAACAAATTCGGAAATTTGACCAGTCGCTTGCAATTCTTCCAAGATGCTTGTCGAACAAAAGAATTCATAGTTTAAATGTTGTAATTTTGTTGCTAAAATTTCTTCTGCTAAAATATTTTTGGTTAAAACTAATACTCGAACCATTTAATCGCCCTCATTTTCTAATCAATAATTATTATAAAAAGAATATAACTTAAAACTAAGCGAATAAATGGTCTTATTTTAGATGATATTGAATAAAATTATGAACATTCCTCATTTTTCTGTTTTTTTTAACATAAAATAAAGAAAAAATCGCGATTTCACTCGCGATTTAAGCCGTAGCATTGTTTAAGTTTTTCTTACGATTAAGAGCTTTTGCAAAAATTGGTAAGTTAAACTGCTTATATAAGGCACCCGCTACAAAATAGGCGATATTAAAGTCAATCAAGCTATGGATCAAGCCGCCAACTCCCATCAAAATAAAAATGGTATACATGTAGCCCTGTGAGTAAAATGTCTCGGGCATATTTCCCATAAAGTAAAAGACGGAGACGACCAACATTTCTGCCGCAGCATGGATCAAACCAATCACCAGATTAAATAACTGGAAACGCCCATTGGCTAAGGTAAATTTGCCATTTTTCAATACGATCTCTGGATGTCTTTGCAAGTAAGCCGCTCCGATCACGGCAAAAATTATATGTGATAATGCCCGCATCGCAATAATCGGCGTAGTTGATAGAAAGAACCCAAAAGTCGTTCCTAAAACTACAGCAACAGCAACTGCTGGCGAAAAGAACATCGCAATAAAGACTGGTACATGACTGGCTAACGTAAACGAAGCCGGTCCGATCACGATTTTCGGCATGACCATTGGAATCAAGACTCCTAACCCAATCAATAAAGCTGAAATCGTCAAATGTCTTACTGAATTATTTCGCATGTTTATCCCCCGTTAAGTGTCAAGACACTTGGATTTGACTTTAGTTTAGTCCAAACCGCATCAAGTGTCAAGACACATGGGTTTTTTTTATTATTTTACGAATTGGCTTTCTAATTCTTTGATTCGTTGTTCCCATTGAGCGGTACTGATTTGATGTTTTTTCACATACCGATTTTGCGGATAGCGCGCGCACTCGATCGAACAAGCCCCTAAGTATTTAGCCTCATTTTCTTCAGAGACTAACATTTGACGATTGCATTCGGGATTGCTGCAATTGATATAACGTTCGCACGGTGTCCCATCGAACCATTCTTTTCCGACCACATTTTTGTCTACTTGATTGATCTCAACACTAATACGTTCATCAAAGACATACATTTTGCCATCCCAAAGCTCTCCACGCGTTGCTTCGTCTTTCCCATAAGCAGCGATCCCACCATGTAGCTGAGCGACATCTTCAAAACCTTCTCGTAATAACCAACCGGAGAATTTTTCACATCGAATACCGCCAGTACAATAAGTAACGATTTTTTTATCCATGAATTGTTCTTTGTTGTCACGAATCCAGGCAGGCAGTTCTCTAAAATTACGGATTTCCGGCCGAATAGCGCCCCGAAAATGGCCTAGATCATATTCATAATCATTGCGCGCATCGATCACGACTGTATCTTCTGAAATCAAAGCTTCGCGAAAAGCTTTAGGCTCTAAATATTTTCCCGTTAGTTGATGTGGATCAACGTCTTCTTCCAAATTCAAAGCGACTAATTCTGCTCTTGGACGGACAAATAGTTTTTTAAACGCATGCCCTTCACTTTCGTCCATTTTAAAATAAGTATCCTTGAAACGTTCATCAGCTAACATCGCAGTCCTATATTGCTCTGTTGCTGCGATCGTCCCTGAGACGGTCCCGTTGATACCTTCTGGAGCAACTAAGATCCGACCTTTCAATCCTAAATCACGACAAAAGGCTTTGTGCTCTTGAGCAAAAGCTTCGGGGTCTTCAATTGTTGTATAGTTATAATATAGTAATACACGATAGTCCATGGTTGTTCCTCCTAAGTTGTCTCACCCTTTTTTTGTTTAAAAGAGCTCTCTGATTCTGTAGATTCATTCACTAACCCTTTTTCGTCTCTACATTTGATCAGCTGATTTTTTAATCTTTTATTACTATAGGAGATAGAAATCGTTTTTTCTAATTTGATGCTTGTAAAACTTTTTACAAAGATTGACAAAAAATTCATTTTATAAAAAAAAAGCACGAGAGCAAAATTTTCTACTTTGCTCTCGCGCTTTGGCTTATTGGGCTGTTTGTGTTTGGGTTTGGGCTTGATCCGGATGAACGGCAAGATATTGTGCCACTCGATTTTCAGCATTGGCTTGCAAGTTATAATAATAGAAACTGATATCATTATTAAGGTACGAGCCTTGCGGGAAAATCTTACGCGTACTTTCCGGCATTGAGTATTTGGCTTCATCCGCAGTGGAACAAACAACTAGACCGCGGGTCGTATCGACTGTTGCATCTGCTAGATTCATTTCTTTCGTATAATCACCAGAATCATTTCGAACATATGAACCTAAATTTTCTGCTGCGGTCGCCGTTGTACCATCAGTGGTCCAATTGATTGGATTGATGGCTAATGCTCCTTCATCCCAGGTTGGTAATTGACCCGTGAAGTCAGAAGCGACCGTATTATATGAAATCACGACGCCGGTATCATCTGCACCCGTTGCAAATTTAACTTGTGGATTATCCGTCATTTCTTGTTGGGTCACAGATTGACCAATCACATATGAGGCGATCATTCGATCACTTACACCAGGATTTGCTTTGAAATAATCATACATGATCGCTTTAAGCATCCGAGCGCCTTGTGAATGGCCCACTAAGATAAAGGGACGGTTATTATTTTCATGTTTGATATAGTAATCAAATGCAGCCATGACATCCACTTTAGGAACACCATCGATATATTCATTTTGTTCCGTTTTAGATTTAGACAATAACCAGTTAGAATCTAATTGACGATAATACGGAGCATAAATATTTCCGCTTGTCTCAAAGGCAGAACCTTGACTCGCTAAAAATACTTGCGCGCCTGCACGCATACTGGCATTGTCGATCTTGGCGATTGGAGACGCATCCGTATCTTTTCGAGCATACGCACTTGGATACAACATAAAAACATCGGCCTGATTCGTAATTTCCGTTGGTTTGGCCAGCCAATTGTCTGCATCACTATAATCAGTTGCTTTGATCGTTTCCCCGGCTTTTTCTGGATCTTTGGTTTTGACTGAGGTCTTGCGCGTCTCTTCTTTGGGTTCTTCTTTATTATTCATCGTGGTATACGCATAGTAGCCCCCCGCACCAAGTAGCACTACTACAAGCAATCCTAACATAAATTTTTTCATTTCTTCCTCCAGATAAAAACTATTTTATTGTTACTATTATAAGGGAGCTGGGTTTTAATTACCAAATTATCTGTGGATTTAATGAAAAAATAAAAAGAGCCGCAGCTCTTTTTATTTTTATTTATTCTGTTCCAAAGCATTTGATAAACGGGCAAATTCTGCTAATGAAAGAGTTTCACCTCGACGTTTTGGATCGATTTCGGCTTGTTGCAGGCTTGCTTCTAACCAAGCTTTTGTTGCATCGTCTTTCCCATAAGTATTCAATAAATTGTTCCATAATGTTTTACGACGTAAGACAAACGCTGATTTTGTCAGTTTGAAAAATTCTTTTTCATTTGTGACCTCGACTGCTGGTGTCTCACGGCGAACTAAGCGTAAAATCGCAGAATCCACATTCGGTTGCGGGATAAAAACTGTTTTAGGTACGATGAAAGCCGTTGTTGCTTCCATATAATATTGGACAGCGATCGACAATGAGCCATAGGCTTTTGTTCCTGGTTTGGCCGAAATACGATCGGCGACCTCCCGTTGCATCATCACGACCATTTCATCGACTGCCAATTCTGATTCTAAAATATGCATCATGATCGGCGTTGTAATATAGTAAGGCAAGTTTGCGACCACTTTGATTGGACCTTTTTGATCAAAGTAGGCGGTCTCTTGATTCAAATCGACTTTCAAGATATCGTTGTGGACGACTTTGATATTGTCATAAGGACTTAACGTATCGGCTAAAACTGGAATCAAACGATCATCGATCTCAAAAGCCAAAACTTGATGGGCTGCTCGGGCTAAATGTTCCGTTAATGCACCGATCCCTGGACCGACTTCGATCACATTAGTCTGATCATCGATCTCTGCAGTCGCGACAATTTTTTGTAAAATATTGGGTTCCGTCAAAAAATTTTGTCCTAAACTTTTTTTGAAAGAAAAACCATATTTTTGTAGGATTTCTTTTGTTCTAGAAGGCGTTGCTATATCTTTGTTCACAAGGTTTCCTCAACTTTCTTCATGGCCTCATGTAATTGATCTTCCGTAATACGAAACATCATCAAACGTTTTTCTAATTGTTTGGCATTCGTATATCCAATCTTTAATTCATCCCCAAGCTTTTCTCTACGTTCCCGCGCTTGAGCTCCCGCTATTAAACCATATCCTAATAAGGTTTGTCTAGTTATTTCGGGTTCGTCTGTCTCTGCTGGGGTCACGACTTTTTGCAACGCTTCGATGATCGCTTCATCACTAGCATGCTCGACCCCTAAACTTGCTCCTCTTTTCTGTGGTGCCGCCATTCGACGAGAAAGAAAAGCGTGTTGGGCATCAGGAACTACTTCCATGATCGTTTTCCTGATCTTTTCGCCTGAAAAATCAGGATCGGTAAACACGATCACCCCTCGTGTCGCTTGAGCGTGTTCGATTTGTTCTAAAATATTCTCATCGATCGCTGAACCTCTTGTTTCGATCGTATCGACTTCGAATACTTCTTTTAAACGTTTTGTATCGTCTTTGCCTTCAACAACTATGATTTCTTCGATTTTATCTTTAGCCATGATCACTGATCCTAAATAGACGGTGTGCATTTTCAGTCGTCTGACGTGCGACTTCTTCCCAAGGTAGATTACGTAATTCCGCGATTTTTTCGACCACATAACGAGTATAGCCTGGTTCATTACGTTTGCCGCGATATGGCATGGGTGCCAAATAAGGCGCATCCGTCTCAACCAATAATTTATCCATTGGGACAACAGTCGCTGCTTCTTGGACATCCAAAGCTTTTTTGAAGCTCACGACGCCAGAAAAAGAAACGTGCATACCTAAATCTAAGAAACGTTTGGCCCATTCGCCGCTGCCGCTGAAGCTGTGCATGATTCCGCCGATATCTCGAATGTCTTCTTCTTTTAAGATTTTATAAGTATCTTCTAGTGCTTCACGCGTATGGATACTGATTGGTAGATTCATTTCTTTAGCGATCGCGATTTGACGCCGAAAGACTCGATCTTGAACTTCTTTTGGATCTTCCATCCAATGATAATCTAAACCGATTTCGCCTAAAGCGACCACTTTTGGTAAAGTCAGTTTTTGGATCAAGTCTGTTTCGATTTCTTTCGTATAGCTGCCCGCTTCAGTCGGATGCCAGCCAATGATCGAATAAACTCCTTCATATTGTTGGTTTAATTCTAGACTTTTTTCGATCGTGGGTGTATCGAATCCTACAACTGCCATCTCAGTCACACCTAATTCTTGTGCGCGTTGGACAGTTTCCGGAATATCATTTTCAAATTGCTCTGCATTTAAATGCGTATGCGAATCAAAAATCATTTGTTTTCCTCTTTTCTTTCAATTTCCTAGTGGTTCTTCACTGAACAGATGTCTACCATACAATAGCACAAAATCCAGATTTTCTCATTCTCTATGAAAATCCGCCGAAAGTCGGATGTGTAATCATCAAATTCCTTTTATACTTGCCTATACCCTCATTTTAGGGTTGAAATGAATCAGTTCGTTCTATCCAAGAATTTTACTATATGAAAGCGGGGATCGTATGCCTAATTTTCAACGCGATTATCCAGAAGCGGCACGTTACTTAAAACAAAAATATCCAGAAAAAGTCCCGACGAACAGCGTCTGGCACTGGGGTATGCTGGCTTTATTCAGCTTGTTAGCCATTGCCGTCATCAAACAGCAATTACTATTGATCGGCCTTTTGATTTTGATCAGTGCTTTAGCTAAAGGTCCGGGAATGTTGATCTTCGGTGCCGTTTATTCTTTACTAGTCAGCTTCTTCCCGCCAATCGGGATCGTTTTATCCGCCTTGTTCTTTTTATTCAATCTGCGCTTATTGACTAAAAGCTGGCGGGTTAACTTAGTAACGACGTGGTTTTATTTATATCCTCTAGCAATGAGCTTGCTGCGTTATTTCACCCATTGGGATGCTTCGTGGCAAGTTGGTTTAGAGTTGCTGCCGGGCTTGCTATTATTGCATCTAGCCCTGGTTAAAGTTTATGACTTCCACCCAAGTGCCCGACAGGTCTCTTGGACGATCTTAGCTGCGCCTTTCGAATTGGTTTCTTTGCTGCTCCCTAAACGGTTCAAAAAAACGTTCAATAAAACAGCAACTACGAAAAAAGCGGACCTACCAAATCGCAAACTATAAAAAAACAACACTAGAAAATGGCCTATTTTCTAGTGTTGTTTTTAGTTTAGCCAGCCAATTGACTGACCAGTTGTTGAAGTTGGAACACATTTTGATTGGTTAAAAAGGGGTCGATCACGACTGTCGGATATTCAGCGGGGATCTCTTCGACACTGCTGGAAGTAACTAAAGCATCATACTTTTCCAATTCTGAGCGTTTGATCGCTGCATGACTTAATTTTTTCTCGACATAATGGACTTCAAAATTGCCATAGATTTGATTTTCGATTTGACTGCCTAAAAAGAATTCTTCCGTTGGTGATAATTCTGAAAGCAATAATAATTTCAATGGCCGATCACAGCTGGCAAGCAGAGTCAGACTTTGAGGAACCATCGTGATCAATAGATAGACATAATTCCAGACAAAGTCCTCTTCTTGATAGATTTGCTGGCGTCTGACAAATTGCTCGACGATTTTTTTAACTTTGCGAACAGCTTGTTCATGGGTCTCTGCTAATTTTTCTAAGAAGATCCGCCGTTGAAGAAAGAGGATATCGATCAATTGGCCGTCAGGCGCGTAAAGCCGTTGTTCATTCAATAGAACCAGCGTCACTGCTTGTTTTTTTTCATTCCCTAAAGAAAAATTCAATAAGCGGTCAAAATTTTCTACCAATTCTAAATGATGATAATAACTTTCGATGTATTCGCCACCTTTTTTAAAGGCGCTATGCAGCTGTCCAATACTCGAAACAACGCTATCACTGTACACTAACCACAGACAGTCTTTGACTAAATCAGCCGATAACTTCAAGCGAAACACTTCCATCGCCATTCGTTTGAAAGCATCCAAGATCGGAACATCCGGCAGCATTAAGTGGCTGCCTAATTTTTCTTTAGGATAATAATGACCGTTTTTGATCCGCCATAAGCTGATAAACAAGGTATATCCTAAGCGTTTACGCGAAATAAATTGATCATCTAGTCGATTGACTTGAATAAATTGATTGACGAAATCGGTGATTGAGCGAATTTGAAATTCACGCAAATCATGATACAAAGAATCCAATCGATCCGATTTTTCAAGAAAATAACGATAATACATATGACGGATCACGCTTTCTTTCCCTTCTAATCGCAACGGCCGATAGTGGAGCGTGATTCCAGCTCCTGATAAAACGCTTTCTATTTTCTTTAAATTGCGTTGTGTCTTAGATGAACTCAAAAAGAGTTTTTTTGACAACTCATTGATGTTCTCACAACTTTCATACAATAGTTCCTCCAAAATTTGAAATTCTGGCGATTGCTGGATCGTTTCTGCATATAAACGATTGATACTGATATGCGATTTGACCCTTAACTGATACAATCCTTTGTATTTAAAAATTTGGAAAGCATCTTGCTGGCTATTGATCAGTTTGACATCCTTTAATAAAACAGACAATGAACATTCCAATTCTTCCAATAATTGATCGCTAGGCAATCCCGTGCGACAAGCATATAATAATTCCACTAAACGTAAATGACGTAATGTACTAACACTCAAGATCTCCCTAAAATTCATTTCATCCCCCTCATTCCCCTAAAATCGATCGTGACGCTTGTGTTCTTTTGTTAAATGGTACCTGATATTCGTTTGAACTGCTTTGGTAGCAAAACGAATAAATTTTGTTATTAAATCTATTTTAAAAACGTTAAAGAGTGCGTCCTTTAAAATAACCTAGTTATTTGAATCACTTTCTAAAATTAAAATAAATTTTTTTCTAAATTAATAGTTAAATTTTTTTTGTTTCGTTTGAATTATTGTTCAAAAATAGTATTTATTGCGATATTCGTTGGCTTCCTGCCTTTTTAGCAACCATCGACTATTCGAACGGCTGTAACCATCAAACGGATAGTTAATGACGATCTAAACGACCGATACATTTTGATTTTTTTGATTTCTTATATCAAATTAACTCATAATTAAGCATGATGACTGAATCGCTGGTTAGATTATTTTTAGACAATAAAAAAGCTTACAGCCTTTAACTTTGCCGTAAGCTTTTTTGTCATCTAATTATTTAGCTGTGCGAATATTGACGAATTTCACTTCGACATATTCTTCCACTCCGTACGTACCATTTTCACGACCGAAACCAGAATGTTTCACTCCGCCAAATGGCGTTGCTGAGTTAGAGATGTTAGTGTCATTCACACCGACCATCCCGTATTGTAATTTATTGCTGACATTATCGATCGTATGGATATTCGTCGCAAAGAAATAAGAAGCCAAACCAAATTCTGTATCATTCGCATCTTTGATAACTTGTTCTTCATCGTCAAACGTAATCAATGGAATCACGGGACCAAAGGTTTCTTTATAGAAGATATCCATTTCTTTTGTAACACCAGCTAAAATCGTTGGTTCAAAGAAGAAACCATCTGCATATTCGCCTTCATCCAATTTATGGCCCCCAGCTAAAATCTTAGCGCCTTTATCCGTAGCATCTTTGATTTGTTCAACTACCTTATCGACACCGTCTTGATTGATCAATGGTCCGACCGTTGTATCATCCAAACCATTGCCGACAGTTACCTCTTTGATCGCTTCTACCAACAAATCGGTCACTTGATCTTTAACATCCTTGTGGACAAAGATCCGATTTGGCGACGTACATACTTGGCCATTATTGATAAATCTCGTTTTGATCAACGTATCGACAGCCCGTTCGATATCGGCATCCGGGAAAATAATGTATGGCGCATGACCACCAAGTTCCATTGAAACATTTTTCAATGTTGGCGCCGCCTGTTCATTTAATTTTTGGCCGACTTCAGTCGAACCAGTAAAGGTAATTTTTTGTACATCTTCTGATTCAGATAAGATCGTACCGATGGTTGAAGAATCCCCCATCACGATATTGACTACCCCTTCAGGAAAACCTGCTTTGTCAAATAATTCCATCAAAGCTAATGCAGATAACGGGGTTTGTTTCGATGGTTTTAAGATCACGGTACAACCAGCTGCGATTGCTGGTGAAATTTTTCGAATGATCATATTCGACGGGAAGTTCCAAGGAGTGATCGCACCCACGACTCCGACCGCCTGTTTTCGAACTTGCCATTGATTAGTTGCCGGTGAAGGAACGATCTCGCCTAATAAACGTTGGCCTTCTGCCGCATTCCAACGCAAGTTTTCAACGTTGGTTTGGATTTCACCTTTAGCTTGTGTCAAAGGTTTTCCTTGTTCCATCGTCATAATAGTTGCTAAGCGTTCTGCGTCTTCTTCGACTAAATCCGCCATTTTATTCATTAATTTGGCCCGTTCAGCTGGTGCTTTACGTGACCATTCAGGAAATGCTTGGTTTGCTGCCTCAATCGCTGCCTTGATTTCTTTTTCTCCGCCCGCTTGGATCTTAGCCAATGTTTCGCCGGTCGCAGGGTTTGTTACAGGTACCGCGTCTTCTGAGCCGTTTTCCCATTTTCCATTGATATAGAGACGTGTTTCGACTGCTGGTAAAGCTTGATGTTTTCCCATGTGTCTAAATCCTCCTTAGTATCTGGTTCTGGTCAATCGTAGTTAAACATTTTCCTATTTCCTACACTATTCACCCTAACACGGAAAAAAACAAAGCTCAAAAAATCAGCTTGTCTTTCTTTTATTTGAGATCAATCCATCATTTTTAGTGAAGACGATCAATAACTAGCGTATACTTTTGATAATCGATTATTTGCTGATCTCAAAAAGCCATTACAAAGGAGCTATCGTTTTATGCGTCTTATACTCTCACTTGATTTAGCTAAACAATCAGAATCTGCTGAATTTTTGACTTTAGACACTCAATATATGCTGCAACATTTAACGAACGAGTCTGATTCCTTGGCACAGTTGCTCTACCGGTCTTTCAAAGATTCTTTGGACGATCAAGGTGAAACACTCGAAGAATGGCAAACAGAAGTCACTGCAACTATGAACAATAAATATGGCGAAATCATTACTGCTTTTTCATTTAATCTATACCACGAGGAATTATTGATCGGTACTTTGATCACTGCTAGCTTTCGAGAGGTTCCATTGATCCTTTACATAGCGATCCATCCCGATTACCAAGGGCAAGGTCTAGCAAAAATTTTATTGCACTGCTTGATAAAGCAAGCGCAACAAGTTCATAGCCACCAGCAACTTTTTTTAGTGGTAGCCGCAAATAATGTACCTGCGTATAAACTATACAAAAAAATAGGTTTCACTGAACGTGGAACGAACTGGGATGCTATTCTCTAATATTTTGATACCAAAAACTTAGGAGGGATTTCTTTGTTTACACTTTATGTTATCGTAGTCGCTTTGATCGGTATTGCGACCGGTTTTTATTGGAGCAAAAAAATGCGTTCAAAAAAATAATTTTATCCGTAAAAAAAACGAGTGAAAAGAATTTCTTTTCACTCGTTTTTACTTATTTTGCTTACACTTCGAATCTTACACGACGGTAGCGGATCATCGCTGTGGCCATCAAGCCAAGACCGATCACGATAAATGCTGCGATCCCCATACCACCAGTACCTGGTAATAAGCCACCTTTAGGCGTATTAACTACATCTAATTTTTGGTCATCCGCATAAGAACCTTTTGATACTGTGAACGAAATGTCGTTAGTTAATAATTGGAAACCATTTGGTGCTTTGATTTCTCGTAAGTAATATGTGCCATAGTCTAATCCAGTGACGCTAAAACGTCCGTCTTGATCGGAAATAAATTTCTTCGCATCTGCATACGTTTCGTTTGCACCGACTGCGATCCAGCTATTGGCATTGTTTTCTACTTTTAAGTAGTGGTCTACGCTGTTGATTTTTTTGATCACTACAAATTCAGCACCAGCTAATGCATCTTTGTCTTCATTATCTTCATGTTTGTAGAATTTTTTACCACCCGTGATGATTGGCGGTACCACAGGATCATTTTTCTTTTCTTCGTCTTTGCCGCCATCATGGTTGATCGTCACAGAGAATTCATTGTTGATATCTTTATCCACCGGTGTGCTTTCTGTGAAAGATACCGCGTAGAAAATCTCTACTTTTTTACCTGCAAAATCAGCTAAATAATTCGCTGTTGTCACTGCATTGGCACCGGTCAAGTTCATTGAGATATTAAAGCCTGCTAAACCTGAAAATGGTGCCGTCAGATTGGTATAAGTAGTTGTTGCATGACTTAAGAAAATGTTTTTATCGATCGCGACGCCATTAACGACGATTCGTTCGATTTCTTCAAATTTTACGCCTTCAGTATCTACCGCATCTTTTAAGTCTAATTTGCTGTAACGAGGATCACCATTGCTTAAAATATCACCGATTTGACTTGGCATAGTAAATGCCGCACGGTAATGGATTTTTGCTCCGACTTCAAAATCATAGCTGCCAGCTGGACGTGATGGTAATGGTTTACCCTCTTCATCGACTAGTTCCTTTTCAGGATTTTCAGCTTCAACTTTGTTTTTGGGATATAAATGGATATCCGTATTTTCTTTTCCATCATTTTTCAACGGTAACATCAAAATTAATTTGTATGAACCAATCTCTACACCTGGAGAAGCATGCTCTTCAAAGTAATAAACTTTATAGGTTCCGTCTGAATTTTTTGCTGGTAAATTATTAAATGTCGCTTTTCCGTCTGCATCTGTTGTTTGGTCTCCCGGAACTTGCGTGGCCGTTTGTTTGTCTAAAGTAAAGTTCTCCATGACTTGTTTGGTTTTTGCAGCATATTCAGCATCGGTCTCTTTGCCAGTCAAAACAGCATTCAATGCCGCATAGAAATCTTTTGAGATGTCCCACGCGGTAAAGGTGATACCTTCTAACCCTTCGTAGCGATCAAATTCAGTCATTTCTTTCCCCGTATTTTCTACGCTATTCGATGGGAATTCATCCATTTTTTTCTTGTGTAACGTTACATCCACTGTGTTTTTTGAAGCAGCTTGCGCGCTAGTCCCACTGCCTAGTACCCCTGCTAGTAGTGGAACCATGCACAACATCGTCGTAACTATCGCGACCCATTTTCTTTTGTTTTTCATTATTCTTTTCCCCCTTGTTTTTTGAACAAACCGATAAAACCGATCGCTAGTAGCGATCCCCCTAAAAGACAATAGTTTTGGATCAAAGTATTTGTTGCTGGAAGTACTTTATCTGGATATGTTTTTGTTCCTTGCCAACTATCACTTGGTATCGTGATCGGCGGTTCTGAACTATCTATTGTCGGTGGTTCTATTGGTGTTGGTGAGATTTCTCCATATTTGCAATAAATCACCCATTCGGATACTTCCTCTTTTGTTTCGATATCTATCTGCGGCAAATAGATGATGACAGGCAACATCTGGTAGTTTTTCGTTTCCCCAGAAGCAAGGATCAGATAGGCCGCATCTCGCTCGGCTTGATAACGTGGCAAATTAAGTGCGACTCGCCCTGCTTCATCCACCGGTATCGCTGTCTGATTCACTTTCTTCAATTGCTCATTTTGTACAAATGATGCCAATTTTTCTTTTGTAGGATACTTATTTAAGATGTATTCTTTATCGGTTTTTTCATCGCTCGCTCGTTTGACTCGCCACTCAGTCAAGTCATAAATATCTAAGACGAGCGCTTCCGTTCCTTCATAACGTGAACCATCTATTTTCTGTGTATTTACCTGTACTTCCACTTTACCTTCCTCTGCAAAAGCAGTAACCCCCATGTTACAAATTCCCAGAATTAGTCCCAAGAGAAGAATCATTTTTTTCATTACGATCCCCTCCTTCTGTTACAACACTGATCTCGACCAACGAGTGAGCCGCCAATCAACATAAAACACTCCACAAACACGATGTAAGATCTTCCTGTGTTGTCTAACTTCCACTCGATCCTTTGAATGAGTGATTTTGATTCTTTTAAAACGATCCTCCTTTCTTTATTTTTTAGCTATTCACTGCTCACTTCCTTTCTTTTCGATCATCTTTAAATTAAGGCGACACACATCAGTGCTAGTCTGATTTTTTTCGTAAGTAATCGCAAAGTGACCGCAAAAAATCAGCTAGCTATTAAGAGTAAGTTCTATAGATTTACTCTGCAAAAAAGCCTGCAAATCACTTACCCTTGTTCTTTATAGCAATATAATAGCCGATATTATTTGCGGCTGCTTTTTGTATCTTTTTATAAAAAATAGTTATTAAAAACACTATTTTTGTTTATTATCCAATCTTTGATATAACAATTGACGTTATCGAATCCAATTACTTAAAAACGGATAAAGATTAATAAAGTTTGAATAGACCCAAAAAAATTTATCTTTTGAATTATTCATTATCCAAAAAAAATAAAGAAGACAGCTTAGACTGTCTTCTTTATTTAAAGCGCTATCATTTTAAACAAAAAATAATTTTCACGCTCTTTTATTGTTTAGCGATCTGATAGATCACTAATTAATTGTTGTAATTGACCGATATTTTGTCCTGTTAGATAAGGATCGATGATCACAGTCGGATAGTCGTAAGGGACTTCTTCTACACTGCTAGAGGTGATCAATGCATCATATTTGTCTAATTCTCGTTGCGTGACCCGCGCATCCCGTGAGCGTTCTTCGATGAAATGAACATTGAAATTACCATAGATTCGTTCTTCGATTTGCTCAGCTAAAAAAACTTCTTCGGTTGGAGAAAGCTCAGATAATAGAAGGATCTTCAGCTTTTGGTCTGCGCTCGCCAATAAATTTAGGCTTTGGGGCACCATCGTGATCAATAAATACGCATAATTCCAAACAAAATCATTTTCTTGATAAATGCGATAGCGTTTTACAAAGCTTTCCGAGATCCGCAAAACTTTTTTGACCGCTTGATAATGTGTCTCCATCATTTTTTCTAAGAAAATACTACGTTGCCGATAAAGAATGTCGATGTAGCGGCCTTTAGTCGTATACATCCGCTGATCATTCACCAAAACGATCGCCAGCTCACGTTCTTCGTCTTCATTCAATGAATAATTGATCAAACGATTAAATTCTCCCACTAGTTCAACATGCTTTTGAAACAAATCGCGATAACTTCGACTTTGTTTCATCGCTGATTTCCATTGATCTTCACTGAATACTAGCATATCCGCATAAGAAAGCCACAAGCAATCTTTGATTTGCTCAGTAGTTAAACGCAACCGAAACACTTCTAAGGCCATTCGTCCAAAAGCATCTAATATCTCTTCATCTGGTAAACTCAACGGACTGATCAGCTCTTCTACTGGATACAGACGACTATTTCTGATTCGCCACAAACTAATGTAGATATTGTAACTAAGACGCTTTCTAAAGATATGCCGATTCTCTAGATGATTTACCTGGATAAACTGATCTACAAGGTCAGTGATCGTTTTTATTTGATGCTCTTTCAAATCAGCAAACAATGACTCCAATCGATCCGATTTTTCCAAAAAGTAGCGATAATAAAAATGTCGTACGACGCTTTCTTTCCCCTCGATCCGCAATGGTCGATAATCTAATTTGATACCGACTTTTTTCAGTGCTAATTCGATTTTTTTTAAATAGCGTTGCGTATTCGATGCACTCAAATACAACTTATCTGCTAGGTCGCTGATACTTGAACATTTTTCATACAATAGTTCTTCAATGATTTGAAATTCTGGCGAATGTTGCAAAACATCCGCATACAAGCGATTGATACTTACGTGTGGTTTCACTTGTATTTGATACAGCCCTTTGAATTTTTCAATATGGAAATCATCCTGATCGTCATTGATCAGTTTGACATCCTTTAATAAGATCGGTAAAGAACACTCCAATTCCTCAAGCAGTTGATCACTTGGTAAGCCGACTTTACTCGCGTACTATAATTCGACAAAACGCAACCTTCTCAAACTGCTCGTTCCCAAGACTTCTCTAAAGTTCATCTCCTCGTCCCCTTTTTATACTCTCCTCGATGTATCTTTTTATACTATGTAAAACAAGTTCTTAATATATACTCATTTTTTCTCCTACCAACATAGTAATTCGATAAAATAGCTTACTTCGCTAGATCTTCCGTTAGGCCTTCACGCTCCTCTTTGACAAAATAATTTGTGGCAAGAATAAGATCTTATTTGGCGACTATTCCTTTTCCCTATCCGACTGATTCCGCTTTCAACTATCTCTATGATAACCAAACTTATTTTTTATGTATTTTTAGTTATTTTCAATTTCACAGTTATAATATACTCTTATAAATCAATTAAATAAGTATCTATTCTGTTTATATATCGTTATTTAATCCTTTTAATTAATTCGGTATAAATTTTACAAATAGTCAAAGTATCTGGATTTATTAAAAAAAAAGATTCACTAATAGCAAAAAAGACGATAACTTTTTTGTTATCGTCTTACGTTTACTAGCTATGTTCTTTTTATTCTAGGAACCACATAAAAAAGTGAGAGTACTACTCCACTAATACTTAAAAGCAGAGCACTAAAAGCAAATACTGATTTTCCTTTTCCGCCGGTCTGAGGAAGCATCGCAGCATATTTTTCATTTAGCAAGCGAAAAACACCGGCATATTTCCCTTCAGTCAGCAGTGTGAATTGGGGCGGAGCTTTGCCATCGCTACCTGCGATTCCGATGAAGCTATCCTGATTGATCACTCCACCTGCTTGTAAGGTAAAGCGCCATTGTCCACTGGGTTTGATATATCCATTAGGCGCTTTGGTTTCCACCAATTGAAAGTACATTCCTTCTTTAGCCGAAACAAAAAATTCAACTACTCCTTCTGCTTGACTCGTCTGTTTGCCTAAATGTTTCCAATGTTCCGATTCATCCGTTACGAGTTCTTGTTCTGCTGGTTTTTCTTCACCCACCCAGGCATACAGATCAAACTCTGCTCCTTGCAAACCATTGCCATCTTTCGCTTATTTGACGAAACGGAAATTATAGCCGACATACCGCCACTTGCCAACAAAGGTAACATCTTCTCCTTCAATCGTCTTTTGTGCTTTGTCCCAACCAGTAAATTCCCACCGTTGTCCATCCTTCGTATCAACAAATTGCGGAATCGTTGAATCGGCAGTGAATACATGTTGATCCGCATAACCACCCGTGGTTCCTGGTTTTAATTGAGTGATTTCTTCTGGCAATACTTGTTTCGGATCGGTTTCATTTTCAAAAATATGATGGACCAAATATCTTTTCAATTCTGGCTGTTCTGAAGACGTGATACTTTCATCTTCTGCTCCCATCGCAAGATTCGTAGGCAAAGTTCCTGACGCAGACAATTCAGTTCCTGCTTTTAATTTTACTTTTATTTTTAGGGTGTGGATGACCCCTGCTTCACACCCTGTCAGATCCCAAGTGATACTTTTACCATCGATTGTTGTCGTTTTTTTTCCATCTATATCAGTAGATGCTTGAATATCTTCGACGTTGCCTGTAAATTCAAATTCCTCGCTTAAGATATCTTTGATTTTAAGATCCAGCGCTGGAGCAGGTTCTACTAAGTCATCCAATACTTGTTCCATGATTTTTGCCATTGCAGCACTGTCTTCGGCCAAATATTCGGTTTGCTCATCATAAGAAATAGCTTTTAGACTATTCCCAAGTCCCCCTTTAGATACATAGATCCCGATTGGGTATACGCGAACACCTAAATCACGCAAAACTTTCGCTTGAGCAATTCCTTCTCCATTTTCACTAGGATAGCCGTCGCTTAGAAAAATCACTACTGGGATGCGATCAGGATCTTGATTGGCTTTGATGATATCGATTGCCCATTGCAGTCCACCACCGTAATTCGTAGCTCCGCCCAACATATTAGGTTTCGTCAGCAGTGTCTGGGCGATCTCCTTTGTATCTTTAGTAAAATCAGTTTTATAGATCGGTTGATTCGCATAAGAAAAAGCGACTAACGACATTCGATTATCGTATCCGGGCTGAGGTGTCTCCAGTAATAATTTGGCTGCCCCATTGATGATATCATTCAAATAAAGCGAACGATGGAACTTATATTTTTCGCCATTGAAGGCACTAACAGCTTCTGCCCAATATTGCATCGAGTCACTGAAATCTTGCACGACTACCACATCCAGCTTTGCTTTTTGATTCAATTTTTTACCATAATCAATGCGAATCTCTGCGGTTGTTCGATCCTCGTCTAACCATTTAGCTGCTTTATGCAAGACATGCTCTTCGTTTGAACTATCCACTTGGCTTTCGTAATCTTTTGCTTCTTCTGAAAGCTCTGGGATCGTACTTTGAAGCGTTGGTAAGTCTCCAGTCAATTCTAAGACCGGGTTATGTTTTAATTCTGAAAATCTCTGCTGGTTACTATCAAGTAGAAAGGCATGATTCCCTAAAATACGCAAACTATCAGGAAGCCTAACTGGTTTTCCCCCTAATCCATTTGCTGATTTGAAAGCAGAATTACAGATTTCATTCAATGTAGAATTTTCACCGAAAATTAAGCCGGTGATACCTGTATTTTGAAAAGCCCAGTCCCAAATGATACGCAACTTGGTACAATTAGAAAAATCCAAAGTCCCAGTCAAAGAAGTTCGATCCTTGAAAGCACTCGCTCCGATCACTTCAAGATTTGAACCTTGGGCAAATTCAATCCCTGTAAGTCGTTTATTAGCTTCACTTGTATTCTCTTTTGTAAAAGCATTGTCCTCGATTTTGATGACGGCATAAGCTTCATTATTATAAGTCACTGCATTAGGGATCCGTGTTACACCAGAAAAATCAGCTCTAGGTTCATACAACTCAGCGGTTTTGTCTGAATAGAACTTAAACCAAAATTTATCTGTTTGAGCGGTATGGATGTGTTCTCGAGCTCTACTATTGCTATTTTCTATTTTTTTTTGCTCACTGCCTTCGATCACTTCCGGATAGATTTCAGATAGCTCAGTAGGCTTTTTTATTTCCGCCGCCTGTACTGGAACAGTATGATCCACAGAAAAAAAAGCTGCAAAAGCTGTGCTTACTGTTTGAATGGTGAGTACTATCACCATTAAACCAAGCCAAGATTTAAAATAATTGTGTCGCCTTCTTTCTTTATTCATGTTTTCACCCTTATTTTCGTATTCTATATCTTTAAATTCAGTATAATATAGGGCTACTTTGATTAATTGTTCATTTTTTTTAAGCTTTATTCGTAAAAAGCTTAAATAATCTAAGATAAAATACATGTCTATAAATTAAAATAGAGTTATTCGTAAGAATAATACTTATAAAAATAACTAATTCTGCTAGTATAAGTCGTTTAGCTTTTGCTAATTTTTTCTCTTTAAAAAAATGAATACAAAAAAATAGTCTGTTGATAGTGCATCAAACAGACCATTTTTATCTTAATGAATATTCTTTTTTACTACATTAAAAGTGTAAACACCTGACAATCCCAACCCGATCAAACTGCAAATAACTGTCAGTAAGGTAATACTGGCTTTACCTTTACCACCTGTTTCCGGCATAGTAGGTTGTCTTGTCTCATTCTTTAGGCTCAAATAGCCCGCATATTCTCCAGTAGTCAGCTCTTTGAATTCTGGCGGCAGCCGACCGTCATCCCCAGCAATCCCGATCAGTTGATTATCTTTGATCAAACCTGTTTCAGCTAAAGTAAAACGCCATTGTCCGCTAGGTTTTAGATAACTATTTGGCGTCTTCGTTTCAACCAATTGAAAATAGGTTCCTGCCGCAGCCGAGACAAAGAGATCAACACGCCCGTCTGCTTGACTGACTTGTGTTTCTAATTGCTGCCATTTTCCAGCAGTGATGCTTTCTGTCGTGACGAGCTCTTTATTACTAGGTATCCCAGCGCCTTTCCAGGCATAAAGACTAAATTCAACATCTTTTAATCCTTTTTCGTGATCATCAAGTTTGATAAAACTAAAATGATAGCCTGCATATTTCCATTTACCAACAAAAGTCACATCGGCCCCAGCTATTTTTTTCGTTGTTTCGTCCCAGCCGACAAATTCCCACCGTTGGCCATCCTTGGTATTGACTGTTGTCGGAAAGTTGTTGTCAGCATTTACGACTGTCTGATCAGCATAACCTCCTTTAGAATCAGGTTTCAAATCCATGATTTCTTCTGGTAGCGGGGTTCCTGGATAAGTCGCATTCTCAAACTGATGATGCGCCAAGTAACGTTCTAGTGCTGGCTGATCTGTCGAGGTGATCCGACCATCTTCAGTATCCAACTCATCATTTGTCGGCAACACACCTGAAGCAGTTAATTCTGTCCCTGCTTTTAATTTCACTTTGATTTTCAATGTATGAGTAACACCTTTATCACATCCATTCAAATCCCAAGTAATGGTTTTTCCATTTACAGTCGCAGTCTTTTTACTTGGTGTATCTGTCGAGGCTACGATATCGTCAATCTCTCCAGTAAACTCAAATTCTTCGCTTAAGACGTCTTTGATTTTCACATCCAGTGTATCGATTGAATTGACCACGTCATCTAAGACTTGTTCCATGATTTTAACGAATGATTCGCTATTTTCTGCCAAATACTGTGTTTTGCCATCATAAGAGATATTTTTTAAATTTTCTCCCAGTGCATTGTTCTCAACATAGATACCGATTGGATAAACTTTTACGCCTAGGTTTCTTAGTTCCTCAGCAGCTTTTAAACCATAAAAATCTTCGCCATCGCCGAATGGCTGACCATCACTTAAAAAAATAACTACAGGGATTCGATCAGGATCTTGATTGGCTTTGATGATGTCAATAGCGCCTCGTAATCCTCCAGAATAATTGGTTGCACCGTTGTTCATGTTTGGTATACTGATCAATTGATTGGTAATATCTTGCACTTTTTTCGTAAAATCAGTGGCATAGATAGGCGTCGGATCATGTGAAAAAGCGACTAATGAAACACGATTGTCATAACCAGCTTTGGGTGTATCCAACAATAATTTAGCCGCTCCATTCACGATATCATCTAAATAGAAAGAACGATGATAGGAATATTTTTCGCCGCCTACTGTACTATAGGCGGTAGCTGGTAATTGCATCGAATCGCTATGGTCTTGTACGAATACTACATCTAAATTAGCTTTTTTTTCTGCCTTCTCTCCATAATCGATGCGAATTTCTGCAGTTGTCCGTTTTTCATCCAACCATTTGGCTGACTTATGCAAAATATATGGATCTTTAGAGCTGTCTACCCAACTTTCATAGTTTTTTGCATCATTTGATAACACCGGATTGCTGTTTTGAAGAGTTGGTAATTCTCCGGTCAATTCAAGCACAGTATTATGAGTCAAGGCTGAAAATGTTTCCGGCGCACTATTTGTCAAAAATGCTCGGTGTCCCACATGACGTAAACTAGCTGGCAAATGGACTTCTGTATTCAATAAAGAGTAGCATTCTTGAAACGAATACGAGCAGATATCTCTTAAAATCGATTTTTCACCAAAAATCAGACGCTCTATTTTCGTATTTCTAAAAGCGTAGTCCCAAATGATCAATAATTTTGTACAGTTGGAAAAATCTAAGCTCCCAGTTAGATTTTCACAATTTTGAAACGCTCGTGCGCCAATCACTTCCAAGTTGGAACCAGGACTAAAACGCAGTCCGGTAATTTTTTTGTTAGCTTTGTCATTTGCTTCATTTCCAAAAGCATTGTCTTCGATTTTAACGACTGGATAGCTCGTACCATTATGCGTTACCGTATTCGGAATCTGTGCAATGCCCGAGAAACGATCTAGTGCGTTGATCAATATAGCCGTTTGATCGGAATACAAATTGTATTCAAAATCGCCAACTTGGATGCTTGTTAATAACGTACCCGCTCTAGCAAGACTGTTTTTTGTCGTAGTCGGTTCTTTTTCTGACTCAACGATATCTGTTTTAATTTTTTTTTGACTATTAATGTTCTCGACTGCCTGGACTTGATTTGTTCCATTGATAAGCTCTACCAATGAAAAACTAAGCAATTGAAAGACAATCATTGATACCATCACGAACAGACAATAGCTAAAAAGTCGCGTTCCCCTTCTTTCCTTATTCATTCGTTTCACCCTCAATTTATTATTCTTAACGTCAGTATAAGGGATAACGTTTTTATTATTTGTTCATTTTTTTTATGCTTTTCACGGAAAGAATCGGCAAAAATAGAAGAATTGAATGAGTAACTTTATAATTATATTAGTTATATACGTTAAATATTTTATCCACCTTTTGTGTCCCTAAAAAAATTATTTGCTAATTATTTATTTTTTTCTTTTTTATTAATCTTGTCCAAAAATAAACTGCTTTTTGGTACAAAATTTATTCCCATAAAAAGAAAAAACAGCCTTTGCTCTATGAGCAAAGGCTGTTTTTTTAGGCAGTCGTTAAATCTTCGCCATTTGTTGCAATGACTTTTTTGTACCAATCAAATGATTTTTTCTTGCTGCGTTTCAAGGTTCCATTTCCTTGATTGTCTCGATCGACATAAATAAATCCGTAACGTTTCTTCATTTCACCTGTCCCTGCAGAAACTAAATCGATACAGCCCCAAGTCGTATAGCCTAAAAGATCTACACCATCTAGATCAACGGCATCGCGCATCGCTTGGACGTGTTGCGCTAAATAGTCGATGCGATAATCATCGGCGACATAGCCATTTTCATCCGGTGTATCTACTGCACCTAAACCATTTTCAACAATAAATAATGGTTTTTGATAACGATCATATAGATCATTCATCGTAATACGTAAGCCTAGTGGATCGATTTGCCAACCCCATTCACTTGATTCTAAGTATGGATTTTTGACTGAAGCAAAAATATTTCCAGCTGTTTGCTCAAGTAATTCAGGATCCGTTGTTGCTACCCGAGAAGAATAGTAAGAGAAAGAAATAAAATCAACGGTATGAGCTTTCAATAACTCTTTATCGCCTTCTTCCATTTTCACTTCGATCCCTTTACGTTCCATTTCCTTCAATGCATATGCTGGGTATTCACCACGCGATTGAACATCGATAAAGAAGTAGTTTTCACGTTCATCTTGACGTCCCGCCCACACATCTTCAGGTTTTGGTGTATAAGGATAGTACGAACCCGCGGCTAACATACAACCGACTTGATTTTCAGGATCTACTTCATGCGCAATTTTTGTTGCGATCGCTGAAGCAACTAACTCATGATGAGCCGCTTGATATTTGACCTGTTCGACATTATCGTCTTCTTCAAAGTAAAGACCCGCTCCCATGAATGGTGCATGTAAAATCATATTGATTTCATTGAAGGTCAACCAGTATTTCACCAACCCTTTATAGCGATTAAAGATCACACGGCATAGGTTTTCATAAAAACCAACTAATTCACGGCTGCGCCATGCGCCATATTTTTCTACTAGATGCATTGGGCAATCAAAATGAGTGATCGTCACTAACGGTTCGATACCATATTTTTTGCATTCTTCAAAAATGTCTTCGTAGAATTTCAACCCGGCTTCATTCGGTTCTTTTTCATCGCCATTTGGGAAAATACGGCTCCAAGCTAACGATAAACGATACGTTTTAAACCCCATTTCAGCAAACAGTGCGATGTCTTCTTTCCAGTGATGGTACATATCGATCGCTTCTTTTGCTGGATAAAAATGTTCTTCGTCAAAATCAAACATTTTCTTTTGTCCAGTGATTACTGGAAAACGATCTTCTCCGATCGGCACAACATCTACATTGGCTAAACCGCGTCCGTCTTCATTATATCCACCTTCACATTGATTAGCGGCAGTGGCGCCGCCCCATAAAAAGTCTTTTCTAAATCCCATGATTTCCCTGCTCTCTTTAATTTCTTTTATACATTTACTAAGTCTAATTCACGTGCTACTTCGTCTTGTACCTCGATGCCTTCTTTTTCTAAACGTTCAATCGTTGTTTTGAAGTTTGGCAAATGCTCTTTATGAGCAATAAATAATTCATCCATCATTCGTTGCGCTGTTTTTCCTGAACGGACCATCGGATTGATCGTGAACGCTTGTAAAGCCGTATCGTAATCACCCGTCACAGCAGCTTCGATCGTTAGTAATTCCATCGCCTTCATGACTTGTAACCAACCGCGTTCTGCTGTTGGGAGTTCACCAAAGGCAACACTGCGAGCACCTTGGCCACCGATATAAGCAGATACTTCGACTACACAATCTGCTGGAAGATCTGGAACAGCACCATTATTTTTAGTTGAAACAACAAGCTGGGTATCTTTATTGGCATAAATCGATGCGATCGATTCACAAGCAGCATCAGAATAATAAGCCCCACCACGTTGTCCAAGTTGTTCTGGTTTATAATCTAAGTTTGGATCTTTGTATAGTTCAAACAATTCTTCTTCAGTTCTTTTCACTTGCTGTGCTCGCGTCCCGATCGTCTTATATTCTTCCAAAGCATGCTCTAACATTTCTTCTTCCATATAATAGTAGCGATGATAGCCACAAGGAATCATTTGCATCTGTTCTAGTAAACGACGTGGGAATGGAATATCATGGATATTTTTTGGTAAACCTGTTTCACCAGCATACATTTTTTCAACGATTTCCATCGTTACATCTTTTCCATGATCATCCGCAACTTTATGCCAATGGAAATGATTCAAACCAGCAAATTTATAAATTAATTCATCTGCCTGCTTGCCTAACATTTCAGGTTCTACCATCGTCGCCATTACCGGCACATTGCATAAACCGATCACTTTGTCCCATTTTCCATAGCGGACAACTGCTTCGGTTACCATCCCACTTGGATTGGCAAAGTTAATCAACCAAGCATCCGGGCATAAGCGTTTCATATCTTCAACGATTTCTAAAATGATCGGAACCGTTCGGAAAGCTTTAAACATACCGCCAGCGCCATTGGTCTCTTGGCCCAACATGCCATAGTAAGCTGGGATTCGTTCATCTTTGATCCGCGCTTCTAACAAACCAACTCTAAATTGCGTAGTAACAAAATCGGCATCTTTCAACGCTTCTTCCCGATCAAGTGTCATGTAAACCTTTACATCATAAGGCGAAGCATCCCACATTCGTTGAGCCATCGCACCAACGATTGCTAATTTTTCTTTTCCTGCTTCAATATCTACTAACCAAATTTCTCGAATCGGTAATTCATCATAACGTTTGATAAAACCTTCCATTAATTCAGGGGTGTAGCTGCTGCCGCCACCGATTGTTGCAATTTTTACACCTGTCGCCATGTGATCGACTCCTTTGTTTTTATTTACAATATAATTATCTTATTTGTAAAATAGATTTTCAATCTAACTAGCAGATAATCCATGTTCATTTACAAAATTTTGATTTATGATCCACCTTTTTGTAAATTTCAATGGAATAATTTGTTTCAATCTTCCTATTAGCTATTTTTACATTTACGTTTAGAATATAATATATGTAAATAAAGGAGTGAGGCAAATGCTATTAACTGAAAAAATGCGACAAACTCGTTTTTCAAATGCCGAAAACACTCTGGTCGACTATATTTTAAAACAAGACCTTGCTATCAAAGATTTAACTGTTAAAGAAATCGCCGAAGCAAATTTTGTCCATCCTTCAACGTTGATCAGGGTCGCTAAAAAATTAGGTTACAATGGCTGGTTGGAATTACGCGATGAATTTCTTTCTGAGCAAACCTATCTACAAACATATTTCGATGATGTTGATGCCAATTTGCCATTTCAAACAAATGATGGACTCATGACGATCGCAAATAAAATCGCGTCACTTGAACGAACGACGATCAATGATACATTGAGCTTACTGAATCACGATGATTTGCAAAAAGCAAAACAACTATTGCTAAAATCAAAAAAAATAAAAATCTTCGGCAGCAATGCCAACCTGTTGATTTCGCAAGATTTTGCGCTGAAGATGCGGCGGATCCAAAAAGATGTCGTAACGAGTCAAACCATGGGTGAGAATGCTTATGAAGCTTTTAATTCCCAAGAAGATACTTGTGCGATTCTTATTTCTTATACTGGAGAAAATAGTTACATCCTACAAGTGGCAGAGATTTTAAAGCGTAGAAAGGCGCCTTTTATTGCTTTAACAAGTATTGGAGATAATACTTTAGCTTCAATGAGTCAAGCAGTTTTACGAATGACGACTCGTGAGCGCCTATACTCTAAAATCGCTAATTTCACGATCAATTCTTCCATCTGCTATCTATTAGATGTTTTATACAGCTGTGTGTTTGCCGAAGATTATCAAAAAAATCTAAATCATCTAATTGAGATTGGTGATTTGGTGGATAATCGTAAAACCAGTTCGGCCATAATGGCCGAATCACCAGAATCGATGATCCACTTTACCGAATCTTTCCGGCCGAATTAAATAGCATTAAAAAATGGAATATGCCGCAGAGGACATATTCCATTTTTTTAAACTAAAACCGTCAGTAATTCATCACTATGGCTGATATCCGTTGCTTGATCTGCTTCGATGATATCTAAATAATCCGCTGAATTTGTGATGATAACTGGTGTTTCCACGCTATAACCAGCGGCTTCGATCGCTCGAATGTCAAATGTGACTAATTTATCACCACGTTTTACTTTATCTCCTTGTTTGACAAAGGATTCAAAAAATTCGCCATTCAATTGAACCGTATCTAAACCAATGTGGATCAATAACTCTAAACCATTATCTGAAACTAAACCAATCGCATGTTTTGTTGGGAACATCGTCATGATCGTCCCATCAAAAGGCGCAATAACTTCTCCGACTGTTGGATGGATCACAACACCTTTACCTAAGACTCCTTGAGCAAACGCTTGGTCTTTCGCAGTATCTAACGGCATGATCGCGCCTTGAACTGGTGCTGTCACGATTTCTTTACGTACTTCCATCGCTGTTTTTTCTGCTGGTACTTCAACAGTCTCTTCATCTTTCCAGAAAATCATCGTTGCAGCAAAACTAAAGACCATCGCAACGCCAACCGCCACAAATTGACCAATCATTCCACTAGCATCATTCGTTGCTGAATTAATATGATTGACGAAACCAAAAGCTCCCAGTCCGCCCATCGTATAATACTTAGCTCCAAATAAGGCAGTTACTAATGCACCAACACCGCCACCGATCATTGAGATGATGAATGGTTTTTTCTTTGGTAATGACAATCCGTAAATCGCCGGTTCAGTCACACCGAAAATCCCTGAAATAACTGCTGGGATACAAAGTTGTTTTAACTTGGCATTTTTTAATTTGAAGAACATTGCCATGATGACAGCCGTTTGTGCAAAGCTGGCTGTGAAAGATGCTGCTAAAATAATATCGGAACCTGTAGTTGATAAGTTGATCATTGCTAATGGAATCAAACTCCAATGCAATCCAAAGATTACAAGTGCTTGCCAGAAGAATCCTACTACCACACTCATCAGAACCGGAGAGAACTCATATAGCGAAGTGAAGCCGCTTCCTAAAAGATTGGTCAGGAAAGTAATGATTGGTCCAATGACTAAGAAACCGAAAAAGACTGAGACTAAGATCGTAAATAATGGGACTAAGAATGTTTGAACCAATTCAGGAACTACTTTTTTCGCTAACTTCTGAACATGACTCGCAAACCAAATTACTAGAATGATCGGCACTACACTGCTCGTATAATCATTTGTGATGATCGGCAAACCAAATACGCGAATGAAAACAGGACTTTCAAACATGGTGTTAGCAAACAGTGTCATGATCGGTTTACCCGCACTTAACGCTGAAGCTTGGATCGTCGGATACACCAATGCGGCACCGATAGCCATCCCAGTGAATTCGCTAACTTTAAATTTACGAGCGGCGGTCAATCCAATCACGATCGGCATGAAATAAAAGATACAATCACCGGCTGCAGTCAAGAATAGATCGGTTCCGCTACCTGCAGTATAAAAATTTAGATATAGAAACAGTGCATTGAATCCCTTTAACATCCCGCAAGCCGCTAAAGCACCTAGGAATGGTTGGAAACAACCTGAGATCACATCGATCAAACGATTAAAAATATTTCCTTTTTCCGTCTCTTCTTCTGAAACCTCGCCACTGATTCCCGCAACCTCTAAGACTTCTGCAAAAACCAATGGTACATGGTTTCCGATGACGACTTGGAATTGGCCGCCGCTTTTCATTATAGTCACAACGCCATCCATATTTTTCAACACTTCTTCATTGGCTTTGCTTTCATCCTTCAATTTAAAGCGCAAGCGCGTGATGCAATGTGTCAAACTATTGATATTCTCTTTGCCACCAACATTTTCAACGATATTCTCAGCTAAATCATGATATTTTCCCACAGTCTGTTCCTCCTAAGTGTTTTCGTATTATTGATTTACTTTTTGGACCAATCGCGCAATATGGATCGTTAAATATAATTTCTCGTCATTCGACATTTCATAATGGTATGACTGTGCGATAAAATCAGCAATTTTTTCGACACATTGATAAGCATTCTGGTATTTTTTTCGAATGATCATTAATAATTCATCATCGGTTTCATCCGTTACTTGGCGCTGATTCATGATGCGTGAAGCAAAGAAACGTAAATGAGTCGTGAAACGATAGAAATACACAGACTCTTCATCTAATTGGACTTTAAAATAATAGCTGGTGATTTGAATAATTTCCTGCATCATTTCAGTCATCACAACAACATTGTCATTTCCATTTTCCGTTTGAGCATTGACGAGGTGCAAAGCAATATTTCCTGCTTCGTCTTCGCCCAAATCCACATCGAATTCTGCTTGGATTTTTTTTACTGCAGCTATCCCGACCGAAAATTCATCTGGGAAGAAGCGTTTAACATCCCAAAGCAGTAAATTTCGAACTCGAACCCCTTCGCTCACTCGTTGAATCGCGCCATAAAGATGGTCAGTGATTGAGATGTAGAGTGAATCATTCAAAGGATTTTTTAACGTAACTTTGGCTTCATCGATGATGTCATTGGCAACTTCAACATACTTTATTGGTACATCTGCTAATAATTCTTGAAACTTATGCGCTAAATCACTGTTGGCTAGCCGATAGGTTTTATCAATTGAGTCCGTTGCTATCTGGTCACCAACTTTCTTTTGAAAAGCCAATCCTCGGCCCATCACAACAATTTCGTTATCATTTTGATCGGTAGCTACCACTACATTGTTGTTCAAAACCTTTTGAATCTGCATCTAACACTCCCCCATCCTTTGATATTTAGAATTTTTCAGTCACTATCAATCATCAATCAGTTCCACTGCTCACCTCCGTGTCTTAGGCAACAAAAAAACCTCATGAAGGTACGACAAATAATTCTCGTACACCTCATCAGGTTTAGCTTGTAATTAAACAATCACTATCCGTCAATTGGCCTATCTAATTCAAAATTATCTTAGCAAACAAAGAAAGCGCTGTCAACAGCTTTTTAAAAAATTACTAGCCAATTAGGGGTGGCTAGCAAATGAAAAAGATTATTTGTGGGTAAATAGACTATAACCTGCAAACCTTAACTGAAACTAAAACTCGTTGTTTCTTAAAAAATAGATCATAAAACAAGAAAAATTATTCGATAAAAACAGATTATTTGAATTATTAAGTAGAATCCTTTAGGGTAAAACTATTAGATAGGAAAGGAAGTATACTCAATGACCAAAAAAATTGCAGCACTTGTTACTGACTTGGTGGAAGATGTTGAACTATCCTCTCCCAAAGAAGCTTTAGAAAAAGATGGCAACGAAGTGACGATCATTAGCTTCGAAGCTGATCAAGAAATCACTGGTAAAGAAGGAACGAAATTCAAAAGCGACAAAAGCATTGATGATGTTAAACCAGAAGGTTTCGATGCCTTATTGATCCCTGGAGGATTTTCTCCTGATCAATTGCGCAGCGATCCACGCTTTGTAGCCTTTGTTACTTATTTCCTCGATAAAGATCAACCATTGTTTGCCATTTGCCACGGTCCTCAGTTATTTATTCAAACTGGATTAACCAAAGGTCGGACGATGACTGCGTATACTACCGTACGCCCTGACATTGGCTACGCTGGCGCCATCGTGAAAGACGAAGCAGTTGTTGTTGATAACAAGCTAGTTACCAGCCGTACACCTGACGATATTCCTGATTTCAATAAAAAAATCATTGAAATACTACATGCTTAAATCAAAAAAAGCCCCGATCGCTGTGCGATCGGGGCTTTTTTAACCCATTTGAGTGAAACAATAGCCCGCGATTCCTAAAAACAAGATTCCCATGACTAGACTACTGCCTAAACTGATCATAATAAAAGGCGACGTCTCTCGATTTCCGCCAGCTTTCAAATTTGTAAACGTTCGTTTGGTGATCCATAATTGCCAAACACCTAATAAGAAAAAAATCACTCCGATGATCATCTGAATAACCCCTTTATTCTTATCTTACCTCGAGCTCCTAACGATGAAAACACTTTTTTAGTTATTTCCCCTAAAATGAACGATAGCCCGCTCAAAATTTGAGCGGGCTATCTAACTAATCAATATTTGTTATTCTAAAGTTGAGGGTGTTGACTATTACTAAAAATTAACTATTTCTCGTTTAAACGATGTATTCCCAAATCCTTCTAATACATCCTTGTAACCCTATAGTTACGCCAGTTTGATTAAATTTCATCAAAATGAGTTAAAGTGTCGCATAAAAATATCTTTCGTATTGAATTAATCATAGCACATTTTTGAAAAAAAGATAATTTATATGATTAAATGTTATCTAAATCTTTAACTGTTTTCTCGTTCACTACATTCCCCGTGTTCAAAGTTGTAGCTGGTTCAAGTAATAATACTTGGGAAATGCCCTCAGAAACCGGCATATGTTCTACTCCTTTAGGAACGATCATTGCTTCCCCAGAGTGCAGTGGATATTCTACTTCTTTTCCATTTTCTTTCACGTGAATCGTAATCAGACCCTCGATCACTAAGAAAAACTCATCTTCATTCTCATGATGATGCCACGTAAACTCATTTTCAAATTTTGCAACTTTTACTTGATAGTCTCCGATATCTCCTAATATTTTTGGCGACCATGTATCGTTAAATTGGCTAAACTTATCACTTAAATTAATAATTTCCATTCCAATCAGCTCCTTATATTCCTTATATCATGAAGGATACCATATTTTTGAGAAAAACAATTATTCAAACCTTTGCATTAAAAAAATTGTACTACCATAAGAAAGCCACTTCTGAAAAATAAAAAACTCTCGAAAAAATTCGAGAGTTTTTTGCTTTAACCGACGATTGCACCATTCGGCATGTCTTTTGGTGCTTCTACTACTTTTAATGTACCATCTGGTGCTTCAGCTGAAAGGATCATTCCTTGGCTGATTTCTCCACGCATTTTACGTGGCTTCAAGTTAGCGACGATCACTAATTTTTTGCCGATCAGGCTTTCAGGGTCTGGATAAAATTGAGCAATTCCTGAAAGGATCTGACGGTCTTGGTCATCCCCTGCGTCTAAGCGGAATTGCAATAATTTATCTGCCCCTTTGACAGGTTTGCATTCCATGACTTCTGCTACTTTTAATTCGACTTTATCAAAGACTTCAAATTTGATTTGTTTGTCTTTGACTGAAGCCAATTCAGTTTCCTCTGGATCCCATTTGATTTTTTCTTCTGTTGGTTGCGATCCTTCAGTCATTTTACCTTGGATATAGGCTACTTCTTCTTCCATATCTAAACGTGGGAAAATCGGTGTGCCTTTAGGTGTTACTTTAGTACTGGCTGGGAACTCGCCAAAATGGATCGTTGCAAGATCCATCATATCGGGGTTCAAGCCCAATTGTTCGAAAATACGTTTTGGTGTTTGAGTCATGATTGGTTGTAAAAGAATCGCTACGATACGTAAGCTTTCTGCTAAATGAACCATCACACTGTCTAACTCCGCTTTACGGTCTTCATCTTTTGCTAAGACCCAAGGTTCTGTTTCATCGATGTATTTATTCGCACGTGAAATCAGTGTCCAGATTTCAGCTAATGCATTATTGAATTCCATTTTATCCATTGATTCGCGGTAACGGCTGACCACATTGGCTGCAGTAGTCGATAATTCACTATCAAAGTCTGTTACTAATGATTTGTATTCCGGTACGATGCCATCACAATATTTATTGATCATCGCAACTGTCCGGTTCAATAAGTTTCCTAAGTCATTAGCTAAATCATAATTTACACGTGAAACAAAATCTTCTGGTGTGAAGACGCCATCTGAACCAAAAGGTACTGCACGCAATAAATAATAACGTAAAGCATCTAGACCATAACGTTCGACTAGCATTTCAGGATAAACGACATTGCCCTTAGATTTAGACATTTTGCCGTCTTTCATCATCAACCAGCCATGACCATAAATCTTTTTAGGTAATGGTAATTCTAATGCCATCAACATGATCGGCCAATAAATCGTGTGGAAACGAACGATTTCTTTTCCTACCATATGAACATCGGCTGGCCAATATTTTTGGAATAAGCTATCATCATCAGAACCATAGCCTAATGCCGTGATATAGTTTGATAATGCATCGATCCATACATACACGACATGTTCAGGATTCGCGTTGACTGGGATACCCCATTTGAACGTTGTACGCGATACAGCTAGATCTTCTAAACCTGGTTTGATAAAGTTGTTGATCATTTCATTTTTACGTGATTCAGGTTGAATAAATTCAGGATGTTCTTCGTAATAAGCCAATAAACGATCGGCATATTTGCTCATTCGGAAGAAGTAAGATTCTTCACGCACTAATTCGACCTCATGACCACTTGGCGCTTTCCCGCCGATCACGTTGCCTTCTTCGTCATGATAGACTTCTGCCAATTGTGTTTCTGTAAAATATTCTTCATCAGAAACAGAATACCAACCTTCGTATTCACCAAGATAGATATCCCCTTGTTCCAATAATTGATCAAAGATTTTTTTGACGGCCGCTTGATGATAATCATCCGTCGTACGGATAAATTTGTCATAGCTGATGTCTAAAGTCTTCCATAATTTCTTAATATCAGTAGCCATTTTGTCCACGTATTCTTGTGGTTCTACACCTAGTTCATCGGCTTTTTTTTCAATTTTTTGTCCGTGTTCATCGACCCCAGTCAAATAAAACACATCAAAACCCATTAAACGTTTATAACGAGCAATCGCATCACAGGCAATCGTTGTATAAGAATTACCGATATGTAATTTTCCGCTTGGATAATAGATCGGTGTTGTAATATAAAATGTTTCCTTCTCTGCCATGAGGCTCCTCCTTTAAAAATAGATTCTCTCGTAGTATACCACAAAATTATCGAGGTTTTCGGTTAAATTGGTCCGGAACAATCTCCACTTTTCATTTTTTTCAGCTATAAGAAAAAACAAGCCAAACTTGACTTGTTCCACTTCTCATTGGATAAATTTTTCTTTTTTGCTAAGCACTGAACACACTATTCTTCAACTAACCGTACCTTTTTTTCAAAATAATGCTTGAGTACTGTAGGTAAAAATAGTTGGTTGAAAGCTACAAATATAAATAAAAAGATAGCATAGACAATCGGGCCATAAATATCTTTTGATGCATGATAATTTTTAGTCGTTCTTGAAATACGATATGTTCGACTCTTTTGATAATAGATTTTAATTTTTTGTCCCTCTTTCAACTTAGGATCATCCAAGGCGACACCATAACTATTTTCTGGAAAACGAACTGTTTGGACGCCATTCTTATCAAAATGTACAATACCGATCGAAGAACCTTTTGCACTGCTTGCGAACTCTTTTTCTGTTTTCCAATTGTCATACCCGATGTACAACATCAAGAAACCTAACAAGATCAGTAAAATTGTACAAAGCCTACGGATAATTTTTTGTTTTGCTCCCACTTAAAAATTCCTCACTTTAACTCGATTACCCTTATTTCAGCATTTGCTGATTAAAAAATTTAGTCAAAACTAAAATAACTCTCTGCCGATTCGCTTTGGTTTGATTGAACTACCTGGTCACACCATCTTTTCGTGCCGCTTCAGCAACCTTCATGGTAATTTGTTCGACTACATTCTCATCAAATGCTGACGGAATAACATAATCTGAATTCAATTCACTGTAAGGGATCGTATCTGCTAGCGCATGGGCACAAGCTAGTTTCATACTAGAAGTTATTTTTTTAGCTTCGGCAGCAAATGCTCCCCTGAAAAGACCTGGAAAAGCTAAAACATTATTGATTTGATTGGGGAAATCCGAACGGCCCGTCCCAACGATATCTGCTCCAGCAGCATTTGCCTCATCATAAGAAATTTCCGGTTCTGGATTGGCCATCGGAAAAACGATATTTCCATTGTTCATTGAAGCAATCATTTTTTTCGTAACGATCTTAGGAGCGGAAACACCGATAAATACATCGGCACCAACGAAGGCTTCTTCCATCGTTCCAGAAAAATTTTACGGAGAAATCAAGGCTAGAATTTCTTTTTCAACAAATGTTGGCTTGCTCATTTGCTGATGTAAAGCTCCCTCTTTATTAAAAGCAAAAATTTCTTTCACGCCCAGTCTAACTAGCATTTGGATAATTGCACTCCCTGCCGCACCGGTTCCAGAAATCACTACTTTCAAATTTTGTGGTTCTTTTTTTACTAATTTCAAAGCATTGATCAATGCTGCCGTAACGACGATTGCCGTACCATGTTGATCATCGTGAAAGACAGGAATATCTAATGCTTCGATCAAAGCTCGTTCGATCTCAACGCAGCGAGGTGCACTGATATCTTCCAAATTTATTCCGCCAAATGTCGGCGCGATAGCTTTCACGATCTGAATGATTTCTTGCGGGTCTTTATTGTCTAAACAAATCGGGACGGCATCAATATCCGCAAATTCTTTAAACAATAATGCTTTGCCTTCCATCACTGGCAAAGCAGCTGCAGGGCCAATATCACCAAGGCCAAGAACCGCCGTCCCATCAGTTACTACTGCTACACTATTTCCTTTCCAAGTATAATCATAAGCCTTCTTCGGATCATCAGCGATCTTTCGACAAGGTTCGGCCACTCCAGGAGTATATGCTAGAGAGAGATCTTCTTTAGTCTTCACTCGTATTTTACTAGTCACTTCAATTTTGCCTCGCCATTTTTCATGCGCCTGTAACGCGTCTTCGTAAATCGTCATCTTATTTCTCTCCAATCATTTTTTCCGGTTGAACCCATTGATCATATTCTGCTTCGGTTACATATCCCAAAGCTAAGGCCGCCGTTTTCAATGTCGTACCTTCTTCAAAAGCTTTTTTAGCGATTTGTGCTCCTTTATCATAGCCGATATGAGGGTTTAAAGCTGTCACTAACATCAAGGATTGCTCTACTAACTGATTCATCCGTTCTGTATTGACCACTAAGCCCTTCAAACAATTTTGATTAAACGAAAGGAGGGCATCCGTCAATAATCGAATACTTTGCAGTAAATCAAAAGCAAGCAAGGGTAAGTAAACATTCAATTCAAAATTCCCTTGCGAGGCTGCGACACCGATTGCTGTATCATTTCCCATGACTTGGACCGCTACCATCGATAACGCTTCACATTGAGTCGGATTGATTTTTCCTGGCATGATCGAGCTCCCCGGTTCATTCGCTGGTAAAGTGATCTCCCCTAATCCACTACGAGGACCGCTCGCTAACCAACGAATATCATTAGCCATTTTTAGACAATTTGCGGCTAACGCTTTTAAGGCTCCGCTGACAAAAACGACTGCATCGCGATTAGCCAATGCATGGAATTTATTCGGTTCACTGATGAAATGAATCCCCGTTTCTTTTTTTACTGCGTCGATAAAAGCTTCTTCATACGCCGTGGATGCATTCAACCCTGTTCCTACCGCTGTACCGCCAATCGCTAATTGACGAAGCTCTGCCAAACTATGGATCAGCATCGTCTCATTATGTTCCAAAGCTGAGCGCCATCCGCTGATTTCTTGGGCAAACGTTATCGGCGTCGCATCTTGGAGGTGAGTGCGCCCAATCTTGATAACTTGTTCATTTTGACCCTCTAATACTTCCAAGGTAGCAATCATTTCATGAATCGCAGGTAGTAATTCACTTTCTATTTTTAATGTTCCGGCAATGTGCAAGGCTGTCGGGAAAACATCGTTGGAACTTTGGGACATATTGACGTCATCATTTGGATGGATCGCTAGATTTTCATGACTGGCAAGCAAAGCAATTACTTCATTGGCATTCATATTCGTCTGAGTGCCGCTACCCGTTTGCCACACAACTAATGGAAAAGCCTCCCACTGCTCTTGTACCAATAATTGGTCCACTGCCTTTTGGATGGCTTCCGCTTTTGGTTGACTTAATTTCCCAGTCTGCCGATTTGCGATCGCAGCCATTTTTTTTACAATAATCAGCGCTTGTAAAAGTTCTTGCGGCATTTTTTCACCGCTGATTTTAAAATTTTGGCGACTGCGTTCCGTTTGAGCTCCCCATAAAGCATCTTTAGGGACTTCAATCTTCCCCATTGAATCTCGTTCCGTTCGTGTTTCCATCTAGCATCTCCTTTATTTTTTGTCGTTTAACTTAATTATCGCTTATTTAACTTAAAAATGATAGTTTATTATTACTGAACGTCCGTTTTAATTGATTTGTTAGTACAAAAAAGGACAAGAGGATTTAAGCTCTTGTCCTTTTTGCTATTTATCTCGGGTATCAAAAATAATCGTAACTGGGCCATCATTGACTAGCGCCACATCCATATCGCCACCGAATTTTCCAGTCTCGACCGTCAATCCAGCTTGACGTAATCCAGTATTGAAATATTCATACAAAGGAATCGCCGTCTCCGGCCGCGCCGCTTTAATGAAACTTGGGCGATTACCCTTTCTCGTATCCGCATATAATGTGAATTGAGAAACACTCAATATACTGCCGTTGATATCTTGCACAGATTGATTCATTTTTCCTGCTTCATCTTCGAACACTCGTAATAATGGGATCTTACGAATCAAATAATCCGCATCTTCTTGGGTATCCTCTTCGTGAATCCCTAAAAGAATCATAAAGCCCCGATCGATTTCACCAATGATTTGATCCTCAATCGTCACACTGGCTTGACTTACTCGTTGCACAACTGCTCGCATACGTACCTCCTGCGTTTATTCCGTAAACTATCCTTTCGTTCGCTTGACGCTGTAAATATCAGGAATAGTTTTGATTTTATCAACAATCGAATACAAATGATTCAAGTTTTGGATTTTCAAGGTCAAATTGATAACTGCTAAGCGATCCTTGGTTGGTTTAGCTTCTACGCTGACTAATTTTTTCGTCATACCGCTCACGACATTCAAAACATCATTTAATAAACCATTACGATTACAGCCATAAATTTCTAAATCGGCATCGTACTCTTGAATTGAATTAGAAGTATCTTCCCATTCAACATCAATCAAACGTTGCTGAACTTCTTCATCTTGTTTTGCGATGTTTGGACAATCAGCTCGATGGATCGAGATACCTCGACCTTTTGTAATATATCCGACAATATCATCGCCAGGAACTGGGTTGCAGCAATGGCTGATCCGAATCAATAAATTATCGATCCCTTGAATGACAATACCGCCTTCATGCCGAACCTTGATTTTTTCAGGTTCTTTTGGCGTATTGATCATCTCATCAACTGCATCCTGTTGTTTTTGTTTCAATTGTTCCCGACGTTCTTTTTCGGTTAAACGGTTAGTAAAGGTCAAAGCACTTAATTCACCAAAACCAATAGACGCGTACAAATCCTCTTCGCTATGGAAATTCATTTTATCCAATACTTCAGCTAATTTGTCTTTCGTCAAAAATTCTTTTGGTACAAAACCAAGATCGTTCAAACATTTCACGACTGCATCATGGCCCTTAGTGACATTTTCATCACGATCCTGTGTTTTGAAGAAACGTTTGATTTTATTTTTAGCTTTACTTGTTTTGACTAAATTCAGCCAGTCACGACTTGGACCAAAAGAATTAGCAGAAGTCATGATTTCAATGATATCGCCATTTTTTAATTTATAATCCAATTGGACCATCTTGCCATTGACTTTGGCACCGGTCGTTTTGTTTCCGATATCAGTATGGATACTATAAGCAAAATCTAAGGGACCAGAACCTTTAGGCAATTCAGTCACATCGCCTTTTGGAGTAAAGACATACACTTTATCACTGAAGATATCGCCTTTGACACTTTCCATAAATTCAGAAGCATCGTAACTTTCATCTTGTAATTCGATGATTTCACGGAACCAATCCAATTGACGATTATCTTGATTGGTTTCTTGTTTTTCGGTTTTACCTTCTTTATACGCCCAATGTGCTGCAACCCCGAACTCAGCGATTTGATGCATTTCATGGGTCCGAATCTGAACTTCGATCGGATTACCGCTAGGTCCAATGATCGTTGTATGCAACGATTGATACATGTTGGTTTTAGGCATCGCGATGTAGTCTTTAAACCGTCCAGGCATCGGTTTCCATTTTGTATGGATCGCCCCTAATACTGCATAGCAATCTTTGATTGAATCTACGATGACACGAATCGCTAATAGATCATAAATTTCATCAAACTGTTTCTTTTGATCACGCATTTTACGATAAATCGAATAAATATGTTTTGGTCGTCCGTAAATATCCGCTTCAATCCCTAATTCTTGGGTCGCTTCTTTGATTTCATTGACTGATTTCTCAACAAACCCTTCACGTTCATCCCGCTTGCTGCGCATCAAGTGGACGATCCGATAATATTGTTTCGGATTTAAATAACGTAATGCCGTATCTTCTAGTTCCCACTTGATCCGGCTCATCCCTAAACGATCCGCTAAAGGTGCATAGATCTCTAAAGTTTCTCGAGCGATCCGGCGCTGCTTATCATCGCGTAAATATTTCAAGGTCCGCATGTTGTGCAGACGGTCCGCTAATTTGACCATGATCACTCGTAGATCTTGCGCCATCGCTAACAACATCTTACGGTGATTTTCAGCAAGTTGTTCTTCGTGAGATTTATATTTGATCTTCCCTAATTTGGTCACGCCATCAACTAAAGAAGCCACGTCCGCTCCAAATTCTGTTTTTAAATTCTCTAATGTTACGGGCGTATCTTCAACTACATCATGTAAAAAACCTGTAGCTACAGTATGCGGATCCATATGTAGATCTGCTAAGATTCCCGCTACTTGAATCGGATGGATAATATACGGTTCGCCTGATTTTCGTACTTGTGGCTTATGGGCTTCGTAAGCAAAATCGTAGGCTTTTTGTACAAACGCCACGTGCTCTTTTCCCATGTATGTACTAACCATCCTAATGACGTCAGGACCAGTTAATTCAACTTCTTTTGCCATGTGACGTTCCTCCTTTTATTTTCTGAAAATGATGGTTCTTATTATACAAACTCTCGTAAGCTTTTTCAATCAAATCAGCGTTCCAATTCGTAATAGAAACTGGCCGCACTTAAAAGATAAAATGGTGCTGTCTCAGTTCGCAAAATCCGTGGACCTAATCCGCAAAGTTTTGCGCCTGCTAATTGGAATGCTTCGATTTCTTTTGGTGTCAAGCCGCCCTCTGGACCGAAAACGACCAATAATTTTTGACCCGCAGTCAGAGATTGGAACGTTTGGACAAGTTGCGCTTGTTCCCCTTGTTTAGCTGATTCTTCATACGCGATCAAAACCGCATCGTATTCGTTAAATGAAGCAATCAATTCTTTTTCTGAAGCAAATTGCACCATCGGCAAGGCTTGACGATGGGATTGTTCCGCAGCTTCTTGCGCAATTTTATTTAATCGTTGCTGCTTTTTCTGTTGCTTTTTAGCATCCCATTTAGCAACTGACGTCTCACCTTGAAAGGCGATAAACGCTGAAGCTCCAAGTTCAGTTCCTTTTTGAACGATCAGTTCGAGTTTTTCGCCTTTAGGAAAACCGCTAGCGATCGTAATCGCAATCGGCAATTCACGTTGTAACGCTTCTTTTTCTATTTCGGCTAAAAGTACGTGATCGCTATCGATTTCAGTAATTTCTGCTTTGACTGTTACTTGATCATTGAAAACAAGGAATACTTGATTTCCTACAGTCATTCGCATGACTCTAGACATATGATGATGCGGCTCTCCGCTGATTTTGACAGCTGATTGATAGGGTTGATCGATAAAATAGCGTTGCATCTTAATTTTCCTCAGGTTTCTTCAAAATAATTGCAAACCAATCTTTTTGTTGGAAAATCCGATCTACTTCAAAACCTTGGGCAGTCATTTTTTCTAAGACCATTTCTTTTTTATCTTCAATAATTCCTGAAACGATCAATGTTCCATCTTGTTTCAATAAACGCCATGCATCTTCCACCATCAATACGATGATATCCGCTAAAATATTAGCAACGATCACATCGGCTTCTTGTTCGATACCAACTAATAAGTTATTTGCAGATACATGGATATTTTCAGTATTATCGTTCAAGTCTACATTCTCTTGGGCTGAACGGACAGCGACTTCATCTAAGTCATAAGCATAGATTTCTTTGGCTCCATAAAGTGAGCTGGCAATACTTAACACGCCTGAACCAGTACCGACATCTAAAACTGTTTCACCACCACGCAAGACCGTTTCCAATGCTTGTAAGGTTAAGTTTGTCGTAGGATGTGTTCCGGTTCCGAAAGCCATTCCCGGATCTAAAGTAATAATTTTTTCATCTACATGCTGAGCTTCATATTTTTCCCAGCTAGGAACGATGGTTAAATAGCGTGTTACTCGAACGGGATGGTAATATTTCTTCCAGGCCGTCGCCCAGTCGCTTTCTTCTACTTCACTGACTTCAACGATATTTTTACCGATGTTCAAGCCAAATTCTGGCAGCAGTGCGATTCGATCTTTGATAAAGGGTAAGATTTCAGGTAAGAAAATCGTTTCTGGAAAGTAAGCTGCTACGATCGCACCCTCTTTAATGCTAGAAATCGTTTCTTTATCTAACAATTCACCGAATTGATCTTCTTGATAATTTTCAAAATCCAGGGCATCTTCAATCGCTACACCCGATGCTCCAGCTTCCATCAAAATATTCGAAACAGCTTCGACTGCTTCACTTTCAGTAGTAACTTTTACTTCATTCCATTTCATAAAGGTTCTCCTTGCTCTTCTTAAAATAATTTCAGCTTATTAATTTTCAGTTGATTGCTGTCTGTTAATAGCTTGGATAAGGTAGATAACTACTATCACTTGGTTTGATCAATGCTTTGAAGATCGTATCGTCCCAAAGCATCTCAAAGACTGCATCTTCACTGTCATCTGCCAAGAAGTCTAGTAAATCACTTTGTCCTTCTTCGATCACATCTCTTAAATAATCGACGACAGCAGTCAGCTCATTTTTTTTCATACCCTTTTTGCCTTCATAGGGAATGACCGCTAAAAAATCCTCGGCATCGTATTTAGATTTAGCAGGATCCACCAACAAAATCGCATCTTCAAATTCAATAATTTCTTCTTCTGATGCAATTCCGTCAACGTCATCGATCGCGATCTGTGCTTTGTTTTCACCATAAATCCGAAAAGCAATCTCAAAACTACGATTGCGAACATCCCAATCTAATGCCAATTCGTAATCTGGAATTTTTTTGTTCAAATAACTATCTAAATAAGTAATCATCGTTTCTTTTGCCATCTTTATTTCCTCCAACCATTTTCTTTATCAATTAAACTTTTTCTTTGCTTCGTTATGTACGGATTCCCACGAACAACAAAACGTAAAGGACGTTCAGTCCAGATACCTTTATTGGGAATACCAATTCGCGGAAGTGCATCGATCACTTTAGGTAACCGACGTTTCTCGGGAACCAAATGTAAGGAACTAGAAAAAATAGAGCTACCATATAATTCAGGTTCGATTCCTAGTGCTTCAACCAATTTTCCAGGACCGTTTGAAAGTTCAGCTCCTAATCTGCCATGACGATTCACAATCATTTGCTCTAAACCTTCTACCGGTTCAAAGCCTCGGATCATCACTCCTTGTGGGATTCCAACAGGTTGTGTGATCATATTCAAAATCAAATGTGTGTGCATCGTATACAAATAAATCGTTCCCGGTTGTTCATACATCGCTCGAACCCTGGGTGTATCACGCATCCCATAACTGTGGGCCGCTTCATCATCAGGACCTAGATAGGCTTCACAATCCACAATGTATCCCCCTAATTTTCCAGTTGGGGTCTCATGTTCGATATACATTCCTAACAAATATTTAGCAATATTTTCAGTTGTTTCATGATTAAAATACTCGATAACTTCTTCCATTTTATTCACCTTCTCCATGATACACAATAATCCAGTCCCACGCTACGTCCAGCAATCAAAACCCAACAAACATAAGAGAAAAATGATATAATTAGAACAATCTATTTGCTGATTTATCGCTTCATAATTTATACATAGCAGTAACTTGTCATCTATAGCTACTAAATCAAGGAGGTCTATGATGCAACAACCTTTAGCTTACCGTATGCGTCCGCGTAATCTAGACGAAGTAGTCGGTCAACAGCAGTTAGTCGGAAAAGGAAAAATCATCCGCCGAATGGTCGATGCTCGTATGCTTTCATCAATGATTTTATATGGACCACCTGGTACTGGAAAAACGAGTATCGCTAGTGCCATCGCTGGTTCGACGAATTATGCTTTTCGCATGTTGAATGCAGCAACCGATACAAAAAAAGATTTGCAGATCGTAGCGGAAGAAGCAAAAATGAGCGGGACTGTCATTTTATTATTAGATGAAGTCCATCGTTTAGATAAAACCAAACAAGATTTTCTTTTGCCGCATCTAGAAAGCGGAAGAATCATAATGATTGGTGCAACTACCGAAAATCCTTATATCACAATCAATCCTGCGATCCGTAGTCGGACACAAATTTTTGAAGTCAAGCCACTTGATGAAGACGATATAATCACCGCTGTCCAAGCGGCTTTGAACGATCCTGAACGCGGGCTTGGCGAATACCCGGTAGAACTAGATGAAGAAGCGTTAAAACATCTTGCTCGAGCGACCAATGGAGATCTTCGAAGTGCCCTGAACGGATTAGAACTAGCCACTAAATCAACACCGAAAAATGATTCTGGTCAGATCCATTTGACCCTTTCCATTATTGAAGAATGTGTCCAACGTAAAGCTTTGACCCACGACAAAGATGGCGACGCCCATTATGATGTGATTTCTGCTTTCCAAAAGTCCATTCGGGGAAGTGATGTCAATGCTGCCTTGCATTATTTAGGCCGTTTAGTTGAAGCTGGAGATTTACCAATTATCTGTCGTCGATTGATGGTGATCGGCTATGAAGATATTGGACTGGCAAATCCAGCGGCAGCGGCTAGAACAGTTCAAGCCGTCCAAGCAGCTGAAAAATTAGGTTTTCCTGAAGCAAGGATTCCTTTAGCGGATGCAGTAGTCGACCTTTGTCTTTCACCGAAATCTAATTCTGCATACGCTGCTTTGGATGCCGCGATTGCAGATATTCGCATGGGGAATGCCGGGGAAGTTCCTGACCATTTACGCGACAGCCATTACAAAGGCGCTGAAAAATTAAATCGTGGTGTTGGGTATCAATACCCGCATAATTTTGACAATGCTTGGGTCGACCAGCAATACTTGCCCGATAAAATTAAACACGCTCATTATTATGAACCAAAAGCGACTGGAAAATACGAGCAAGCGCTGGGACAACAATATCAGCGAATTTCGGAATGGAAAAAACAAAAAAATAAATAATCAAATATAAAAATCGTTGTATATTTAACAAAAACTACTGATTGTCAAACTCACGAATTCGTTGGCGATCGACTTCAATAATTTCTTCACCAGAAGGCATTGGTTGTTTAAAAACAAGATCGTAAGCTGGATTTTTTGATTTATATTGATTAACACCAAAAGCGATACTATTTTCCGGTATATCTTTTGTAATAATCGCACCTGCTCCAACTACTGTATTCTTACCGATGGTCACAGGACCTAGAATTTTTGCTCCATCAGCTACGATAACATTTTCTGCAAGGATTGGGCTCCCCATATTTTCCCATTTATTTTGAATATTGTTATATCGCATGTTCGAACCAAGTGTAACATTTTGATAAATGACCACACTTTGAGAAAGTTTTGCTGCAACAATCGTACATCCTCGAGCATGGTGAGCGAATAAAACACTTCTATCGATTTGCTCACATTGTATTTCGCAACCGAACCATTTTTCTAATAATTCAGCAGCTTCAGCTTTTTCACTCTCATCTTTTGAATAGCAATTTATTTCTAATAATTATTCAAAGGTCATTGTTTCCATATTAGTCCCTCAACTTTCATCTTAAAGTACTAACTTTATTGTATCAATTCATTCTAAATTATTGAATTTTTAACTATTTGAATTAATGGTTCTCTCCATTCACAGTTTTATTCGTTAAGAATAGACTTGGAATGAAGATCAAAGCCAAGACGATGACAGATACAAGAAAGCCTGCATGATACGCAGCTAATTGATGAGTAATAGTTGGCTGAGCCCCTTGCAGTACTGTTGCTACCACAGTTGCGATCATCGCTGAACCAAAACTTGAGCCAAGATTTTCAATGATATTGATTCCGACTCCAGCATCCGGCAATTCTTCATCTTTCAAACCAGTATACGCATCACTAGTTAATGGAAGATTGATCCCGCCGAAACTAGTACCCCGAATAAATAGAATCAATGCGATCCAAACCATACTTGTAGTATTGGTAACGAATACCAGTGGAATCGTACCAATTAAAGAAATGATCAAGCTGACAATGACGACGTATTTCGCACCTAGTTTATCAATCATTTTGCCAATCAATGGACGAGTGATCAACATGCCTACTCCTTGGGGAATCATTGCGATTGCTGCTTCCATCGCTGAAAAGTGACGGAAATTTTGGAAAAAGAGCGGCAAGATCAACATTGGACCCATAATTGCGATATTGGCAAAAAATAATCCGATACTAGAGGCTTTGAAACTCCGATGTGAAAAGATGGTTAATGGTAACACAGTCGCATGCTTTTTGAATCGATCATAAAAGATATAGACAACTAAGCAAATAATCCCAATACCTGTCCTTAGCAATGATTCACTATTTTTGAATGTTGCGTGATCTGCAGCTTTTGAAATACCATAAATCAGTGCTGCACTCATGATCGACAAATCAGCAATGCCAAAAATGTCTAGTTTACTCTTGCGATTAAAGGGATCAAAGTTCGGCAAAGTCTTTGTCATTAATGGTGCAGCAATCAATATAATGAAAACATTGATAAAGAAAATCCAGCGCCATGAAGCAGCTTGGACAATGAATCCTCCCAGCACAGGCCCTAAGATTGGTCCAAAGATCATCGGCGTACTAACGATCGCCATTACCCGACCTACATTTTCTGGTCCTGCAGTTTTAACCAGCAGCGTAGACATTAGTGGTGTAATAATCCCTGCGCTGAAACCTTGTAATAATCGAAAGACAATAAAACTAGTGACGTTCCAACTAATTCCAGCAAGGATCGAAGTGATCCCGAATAAGATAACTGCTCCAATAAAAATTTTCTTTCCATTGAAATGATTCATTAACCAGCCAGCGATCGGCACTGCCATGGCCATCGCCAATACATAACCCGTGATCGCCCATTGGATCATAGCTAGATCGGTTTGAAATGTTTTGGTCAATTGATCGATGGCGATATTGACCATCGTAGAATCCAGCATCGGCGCAATCGCTCCTAAAGCAATTGCCCAAGCGGCTGAAAGTACTTCTTTTGGTAATTTATTTGATTGAGTCATAATAAACTCCTTTCATTTTTTAAGAGAATTGATTATTATTTTTCGCCTTTTTGATCAAGACTAACGTGAAATCATTTGCTGCAGCCAAATATTTTTTGTTTCCTAGGAAACTATATGACTTTTTTGTTTCTTTGTCAACAAAAATATAAAAATAAAAAAGAAGCAGTCCTTCGACTACTTCCTAGTTGATTTTAATCCCTTGTTCCTTAATTTCTCGATTCAGATGCTGATCGTAACGTTGGAGGAATTTTAAAAAACCTTCATATTGTTCATCTGTAATTGGATCAAAGACTTCTTTATCGCGTTCTGTAAATTCTTCATGCAATTTTTCATGAAGCTCAAAAACCTGTTTGCCTTCTTCAGCTAAGCTAAAATAAATTTCTTTTTTATTTTCTGCTTTGCGATAACTTTCGATATACTGTTTCTTCAGCATTTTTTTTGTTAACTTACTGATTGCACCACGAGTCATATAAAGAGATTCCGCCATTTTTGTTACGTTAGGATCTTCGTTTTTCCCAATAAATTCAATACAGTGTACTTCAGAGGCTGTATAACCAGACAACGCTTGTTCCATTTTTACTTTATTGAGCCAAGCAAGCTTATTGAATACAGCACTGTAGCCATCTAAGACTTCTTCTCTTTTACTCATCTTTTTCTCCTATCTATTCACATAGACTACTTGCGCTAATACGTGCTCCATCATTCTAGGATATTTTTGTTTCTTTTTCAACAAAGTTATTCAACTTTTGTCGTTAACACCCAATGAAAGGTGATCGGATGACTTCCTATTTTTTGCCGTTCTTTATCAAGTAATAGAAAAAGTCCTTGCTCTGTATCCCAGTCACTAAAATCAGTTGTGAAGGAACCCTGATTTTCTGCTAATAGATATGCTTCTTCAATTGAATACGCTCGGCCTTGATTATTGAAAAATAATTCACCGTAAGTATCTGATTTAGCCTGCACTGTCAGCTGCCAATTTTCTTTTCCGCTCCTTGTATCTTTGATCTGTAATTCCCCAAATACTTGCGGATAAAAAATTGTTGTTCGTCCAACAGAATGTGTCCCAAAATCAATCCTTGAGGGAACAGATACTAATTTCAACGTTTCAATCGTTGGTTGAAACATCGCGTTTAATTGATGAGAATAGCCTCTTTCTGGCTGCCAAGTAATTTCAGTGAGTTGTTTTGCTTCTCCTTTGCTTATTTTTACTTCCGCCTGCATAAATTCGAATAAATCAGACTCCATAAAAGTGATTTCCAAAGGGTCTGGACTATTCAATGGAACAACCACTTTTCCTGATTTATTTGTTCCATTCCCCCATACTTCCATTGGTAAAGATTCATTCTCTGAAGGTATTGGCCGGTAGTTAATTTCTCCATAGGGACTGATTACGTGATAATCAAGAATCGTTGCTGCGATAGCACAACCGATGTTTCCATTTTTATCACCGGTGTAGGAATACCCATACTCATCAAATCCAATAAAGTTAGCCGGTGATAATGCTTGATCCTGGTTTATAAAAGTCATAACAGCAAACCCTGATTGTATCCCAAAATAATTACCGGTAATCGTTTGTTGTCCACTTGATGTCAACATCCGCCAAGTTAACTGTGACTCTGTTAGCAAATGGTCTAAATAAATATTTTCTGCTCCAGCAGGTGAATGCAACTCTGAACCCGTTGCTGCTTTCAAAGAACCCGTTTTTAATTGAGCTACCTTTAAAATGGCTTTTCCAATTAATTCTATCTCACCAAACTGATAATAATTTTGAGCAAAATTATCCGTTGTCGCGTTACTGCCATTTAAAATCTTCTGAGCAGTCAGCTGGTCGGATATAGTCAAATGTGTAAAATTCATTAGTTCGTTTATTTCAGCTGTTCCAATGTTTAGCACGACATTATTTTTACTATTCGCAACCAAGTGATTCGTAAAACTAGTCGAATCGGATCCAATCAATCGACTAATGCTTTTAGCTGCTTGAATATCGATCGCTACCTCATGAGCTAATTCTCCAGCAAAACTATTTTTTACCATTCCTTGGATCAAAGCGAACTCACTTTTTGGTGCATCAATAGTTAATTCAATCTTCGGGCTATATATCGTTTTAATATTGTCTGACCCATCTCCAATAATTTCAATGCCTGAAAATTGCTGATCCGTCTTCATGGTAAAAAAGATCTGTTTATCTGAACTTCCGAGATAATTTTTAGCATTGGCTTCTTTAGGGCGTCCAGCAATAATTTGACTATCATCCGGCAATTCCACTTCACCCGTTACTTGCAGATCGATGTCACCACTGATCATCCCTTCTTTAGCAACACTGCCGATGATCTTTACTGGATTATTGTTATCAACAAAATGACCTCCACTGATATGTGTTTTGACATCTCCATCAATTAGATGGTTGGAGGCCAATCCATGGGTTCCTACGATAGTCCCTAAAAATTCTCCACCAGATATTTTTGCCTCCGCATTACCGATCATTCGACGATCTTTCTCACTGCCGGCAGCACCAACGCTCTCGATTTTTCCATCGATCATCTCGAACAAACTATTTCCATAAATTCGGTAACAACCGCCACCAGCGCCAAAAATATTTTTTGATTGTCCGCCTCTAGAAATAACCTGACAATCACCTTCGACAATTCCGCTGAAACTACCACCATAGGCATAATTAACTAATGCTTCATGAATGTCTAATGTAGTATTCCCTTGAATATATAAACTCGTTTCTAACGTTTGTTGAGTACTTCCACCGCCAGCTGCTATACTGAAGCCGTAAAGGCCGCCTAAAAAATTTTCTGATGTTAATCGATTCGGATCTTTGCCTAATTGTTCCATTCGTAAAGCCCAACTTTTACTGTAAGCCAAACTCGCCTCACCTAAACTCAAGTAAACATTTCCTTTGACTACACCGCTAGCACCGGCGCCAGTGAGTATATGATCCATTCCTAAACCATCGCTGACACATCCGCCTAATATTTGCGTCGTCACATCCCCTACAACTAAAAAATTTGTTTTGCTTTTAGCTAAAGACAAACGTGCATCTGGGGTTAATTGATCATAAGCAAGCTCTTCTGATGTACGCTTTTGCGGGTCGCTCAAATCTACGTTTGGAAGTAAACTTTCTGAATTAGTCAAACTGACTTTTGGGATTTCTAGACTACCGGCACCGTCGATTCGTTTAAATGACCCTGCATTAGCGCTACCGGCATAGATTTTATTTGTGATCGAACCATAAATTGCTCCCCGTTTTTGGTTGCCGCCAACATAGCTGCGTTCCCCTTGCTGAAAGGCTCGAGAATCGATCGAAGTAGTAATCCCGCCATTGATGTCACCGATTTGAGAACCGCCTACCAAACATCCGTTGGTTGAAAAACTTCCTTTACCTTCAATCTGGGTATTTATTTTCCCAGTTGTTCCGACTGCGACACCGCCAATAAAATTACCCAAAATAAAATTTGGATTAGTAGAAGCAATCTTATTTTTGATCTCACCATTTACAGTCACTGGGTCGGCTTCTGTCCCTAATACACCGCCATAATAATCAATTAAATATCCTGCCATAGAATCTATTTCGGTCGTGATATTCCCTTCGATTTTTCCATTAACAGAACCGCCACATAAACGATCAATCGTCCCTGTCATATTTAGTATGTTTATTTGAATATTTCCAGTTACTATTCCTTTCTCATTTCCACCATAAATTTCCCAATTACCACCAGTAACTTGATCAAACAAAAGCTTGGGATCGCCAATTAAATTTCGGCTACCTCCGCCATATAGGAACGTTTTTCCCACATGGTGAATATTTTCAAACAGTACACGGTGACCATTTCCATATAACTCATCCGCTTGTATTGTCAAATTACTAAAGCTGGCCGTTTGACCCATAAAACTTTGAGCGGGCAATTTGAGAAAGGCATCTTTTGTTTTTCCTTTAAAATTCAACTGACTTTCAATGCTCATAAATGTTACCGTATCAAGCGAAGGATCTTTTGCAACAATATCTCTTCCAACAAAAGTCTGGCTTAGATCTAATTCACCATCTAACAAGATTTCATATTCCTCGGCCGTTCCTAATTCATCTATGTCTAATAATAATCGCTTGAATCCATCGACAGTTACTGGATATAACGCTTCTTGTTTTACAGCTGGTATCAGTTCTAATGACTGAGCCTGAGCTTCTTGTGGAACAGCTAAAAATAATAAGATATATATAATTGGCAAAATATAAACAATTTTTTTTGACATATTGCCCTCCTTTTTTATACAATGTACGTATAGAAGGCGAGAACGTTTTTGGTTCATACAATTTATTGTAATAAGCCACTTCGTTGCGTCACAATAATCTCTGTGCTATGATTGAGATGGAAGTTCTGTGATGTGCGCATTACCCATTACAGTGTTGACCGAACATTTTTATTGATATCTTGGGATCTGTCTTGTGTCAAAGTTGGTAACATGCCTTTTCATTTGGTAGTTCGATACTTAGACCATGGAACCCACCTGCTAGACTTTGCGGGATCAATACTACCGGGTTTATAACGGCATCGACGGAATTTCCATTTTTTATGGAATAAAAGCAATTTGCTTCGTGCAAATTGCTTTTTATTGTATTGGAGGAAAATCATGATCCGTATTTTGTTATTTGTATTGGCTTTGATCGTATTATTTTGCAGCTATTATTTAATCAAAAAGCCAGCTGGTTTTTTAGTTTTGTTCAGTCAAGAAGACCAAGAAGATGCTTTGAGTTTTTTAAGACAGTTTGGCTACCTTTATGCGTTTTTAGGAATCATTGGACTAGTTATCGGAGTGATCGATCATCGCGCTTATTCTATGATCTATCTTGTAGCTCTATTAGTGATAGCGGCCGTTTTTGCTTTGATGATGGGCGCTAAAACGAAAAAAGGTTAATAGTACCATTTTTTGATGTTTTGTTTTAAAATAAAAGTGTGAAAAGGAGTTGGAAACGATGGAACAAGAGTACAGTAAAATTATGGTAGCAATCGATGGATCTAACGAAGCAGAGTTAGCCTTCAGAAAAGCGGTAAACGTGGCAAAACGGAACCAAGCAGAATTATTACTTGTTAATGTTATTGATACACGTGCGTTTCAAACAGTTTCTTCTTTTGATAATGTTTTGGCAGAACAAGCAACTGATATGGCAAAACAAACATTAGATGATTATGAAGCTGAAGCAAAAACAGCTGGCGTTTCAACCGTCAATAAAGTCATTGAATACGGTGCGCCAAAAGTCATGATCGCTAAACAAATTCCTGAAGATAATCAAATCGATTTGATTATGTTGGGAGCCACTGGTTTGAATGCCGTTGAACGTTTATTCATCGGATCTGTTTCAGAATACGTTATTCGCAATGCATCTTGTGATGTCTTGATCGTACGTACTGACTTGGAAAATAAAGTACCAGTTGAAGAAAAATAAGTTTATCAGAATACCAAAAGAATCAGCGTATTCATACGAAGTAAAAGGAGCATAGCCAACATTGGCTATGCTCCTTTTACTATCTATACTTTGCATCTGACTTTTGGATTTCACTTTATAATTAGCTTATTTTCAAGTTCCGTAATCAATTTTTTACGATCCCATAAAACGATTCGATGTTCTTTCGCTAATTCAGTTGCTGATTTTGTAAAAGTGGCATTGGTAATAACCAAGCCTTCCTGTAAAGAGAGTGTTGCTAAGTCTTCCGCAATCTCTTGAATCGCCGCATCACCAAGTGGAAAACAAATTTTTTTGACTTGGATTCCTAATGAAGCTGTCTTGATCGTGGCGATTAAATTTATTGATGGAACAGTCTCCTCTTTAATCATTTCAACCCCATATCCCAAACCTCTAAAGATTCCGGCGATGAATACTTTAAAATCTTCAGCATTCATTTTATCGATATCTTCAATCGTGATTTTGGGTTTTGATGCTTGGCTTAACAAAAATTGTTCAAATTGCTCCAATTGCCGGTCATGTAAAATTTTTTCAACTAACTTTTCAACTGTTCTCAAACTATATACATAATTTTCTTTTTCTAAAAATGAAGTCATCTCCATCATATATAAAGTAAACAAGGTAATATTGCGTGTATCATCTGGAATGATTTCAGACATGGTCGCATAAACTTCGATATATGCTGCTAAGTTTTTTACACAATCTCTAAAAGAATTACCGTAATTTGTATGCCATTCAGTAGCACTATGATGCTTTAAGCGACTCCAAAATATTTGGTGCGTGACAAAAGTCGCAGTCGCTTCGTCGAGAATCATTTTTTTCTTAAATAGGCTTTTCAATAACTCAAAGTTTTTGATTGTTTCAGCGTAACTGTCTTTAAAATGAAGCTCACGACCATCATACCCATGTTCTTTCGCATAAGCCATTCGAGTTGCCGTCAAATAATCAATGATTCGAACCGCACTGAATTTCTGATCCGCTTTTAATAGACACTCGTCTACCAAATATAAAAATTCTAAATCATAAAAAAAGGATTGTGGTACAAATTTAGTGATGAAATTATCCGTATAACTGATAAATAATGTGCGATGCTCTTTTAAAAGCTCATGATATTTTTTTGATACGCTGAAATATAGGTCTGAACCGATTCCATTTCAATGGTTTGGACATGACTGGATAAGCGTTCCCACTGCTTCATATTTGTCAGCTCTAAAACAATGCCGTTATAGGTGATTTTAGCAATATTTTTTCCTACAAACGTTGAAATATTCAATTCCACCGTTTCTTCCTGGATGACTCTTACATCTTCAAGCAAATTATCAAAAACAATCCATGCAGCTTTTCCTGCCACAAAAAGAGTTCCAACTTCCGACACTGGATTTCGACCTTCTAAATAAACACTATCGGGTTCGTAAAACCTCACACGTCCAATCTCAATCGTCGGATAGCGTGTCATTTCTTCCTGAAAGCTTTTTTCTTGGTGCTCATTAAAAAGTAAATGATTGTCGTAAAAAGAAGTAGTGCTAGTGACCAATTTCATTCCTCTCTTCTAAAAATACTTCATCTATTTTAAACCAGCCTTTAGGCCCATTTTTTTACTCAATAAATCAAATAAATCAATGCGAGTTCTATTCTTCCATATAATTTTCTCCTAATTCATTTATGCTAAATTAATATTATTCTAATGTAGTGTACCTGATTCTTTTTTTAAAAGCTATTTGAATGCTGTTGAACATGCATAATAACTTAAGGCTAGCATGTTTTGGCTAATATTTGATGATCAAATTGTTTTCTAATAAAAAATAAAAAGACTGTAAAAGTATGCCAAATCAGCAGTAGCTTTACAGTCTAATGAAATATTTAAAATTTAAATGTATTGATCACTTCGCCTTGCCGAGTAATTTTACTTGCTTTTACATGGATGTAATCAGTTGCACAACACAGCGCTTCTCGATAACTTTTAAAATGTTTTTCTTTTTTATCACCTTTGATTGTTTCTGTTAAAACCTGATAAATTGCTTTTTTCATCCTCTTCTCCTTAGATCTGCTAGCAACGACGATCAAAAATTTTACAACATTGATTTATATAGTTCGATGATTTCTTCTAAAGATGCCTCTCTTGGATTTCCTGGTGTACAAACATCACGAAACGCATCCTTAGCAACTTGTTCAACATCTGCTGCTTTCATTCCAAGTTCAGATAAACTTTGTGGAATCCCTACATCGATCCCCAATTGTTTGACCGCATTTACAGTTGCAACACGAACATCAGTCAACGACATGTCAACAGCATCTTTAATTCCCATTGCAATGGCGATTTCTCGGTATTTTTCCCCAGTATTTTCTTTATTGAAATCCATGATCAACGGCAGTAATGTAGCACAGGCAACACCATGTGGGGTGTTATACCAAGCAGATAATGGGTGCGCCATTCCATGCACCAATCCTAATCCAACATTTGAAAATCCCATGCCTGCAATGTATTGGCCTAACGCCATCTCCTCGCGGCCCCTCTGATCACCCGCAACTGAATCACGTAATGAATGACTGATGATTTCAATTGCTTTAAGATGTAACATATCACTCATTTCCCAAGCCCCTTTAGTAATGAACCCTTCAATCGCATGCGTTAAAGCATCCATCCCGGTTGATGCACACAATCCTTTAGGCATTCCCATCATCATATCGCTATCGATAAAGGCAACTACTGGAATATCATGTGGATCAACACAAACAAATTTACGCTGATTTTCAGTGTCAGTGATGACATAATTAATCGTCACTTCCGCTGCTGTTCCAGATGTTGTTGGCACTGCTAAAATTGGTAATGCCGGTTTTTTCGTTTCAGCAACTCCTTCTAAACTAATAACATCCGAAAATTCCGGATTTTCTATGATGATCCCAATAGCTTTTGCTGTATCGATTGGAGAACCCCCACCAATAGCTATGATATAATCAGCTTCGGCTTTTTGGCAGGCTTCCACACCGGTCTGAACAGCTTGGATAGAAGGATTCGGCACGATACCATCATAAATTTCGTAGGCCAAACTAGCTTCTTCTAAAATATCGATAACTTTAGTCGCTACCTCGAATTTGAGCAAATCTTTATCTGTAACAACCAACGCTTTTTTGAATCCACGTTTTTTAGCTTCGTTAGCGACTTCTTTGATCGCTCCTTGACCAAAATAAGAAGTTTCATTTAATATCATTCTATTTACTGTCATTGTTTATCCTCTTCCCTAATTGTGTTTATATTCACAAAAATTGATGAAAAGAAACTACGAATAGCTTCTTTTTACAATTCAAATACTTGTTCTAAATCAACTGTTACTGGTGAATTATCCGAATTTGTCTCCATCATATCTGCCATATAATCCCACCATTTGCGATTGATTTCTGTGTCCGCCGTCTTGGCCCATTCCGCTTCGTCTTCTATTTCTAAATAACCAAAAAGATAATCTGTTTCTGGATCGAAGAAAATCGAATAACTGATCGCTCCGTGATCTTTTAACATTTTACGCATCTCGGGCCATAGTTCATTATGACGTTTGGCATATTCTGCCTTCAACTCAGGATACAATTTCATGCGAACCGCTTTTTTGATCATATATTTGTCACCTGCGCTTCAAAAAATTCTGGATTAGGTGTAATTCCAAATTGTTTTGCTAAATCAATAAAATTTTCATCTGTGATTGTTTGACGAACTCCGCCTTGAGCTTGAACGTAGGTGTAGATTTGTGCTGCTTTTTCTGCTGTTTCGATCAAACCAAAAGTTTCATCCATTGTACGGCCGGCACCATACACACCATGGAATGACCATAGGACTAAGCGAGCTTCTTTCATTTTTTCTGCTGTGGCTTGTCCAATTTCATTTGAACCTGGAATCAGCCATGGCAATACCTGAATACCCTCTGGGAAAACAACCATGCATTCAGTACACATTTCCCAAAGTGTCCGAGTGATCGCTTTAGCAGTCAATTCATGTGTGAAAGTCATTGCTAACAGATGACTAGCATGACAATGCATCACGATTCGATTTTCTGGATCCACTTCTAATCGAGCGATGTGACTCATCAAATGGGCGGGCAATTCACTAGTGGGTACACCACCATCTGTATAACCCCACAATAATTCTACGCCATGTCCATCTTCTGAAACACGAATCAGTCCTAAATTATTCGCAGGATCTTGAATGACATTTTTAAAATATTTACCTGACCCAGTGACGATAAAATACTTACCTGCTAGTGCTGTTCCATCAAAATCCATCGGAATCGTGCGTAAAATATTTGCCGGATCAAGGTATTCTTGAACCACTTCCTCATCTAATAAATACGAAACATTTCCGCCATTTCTTTCATCCCAACCCAAACGGTATAGATTGCTTGTCACATCCACCATTTCTTTTACAAACGGTGCTTCAATGATATTCTTCACGATTGATTCCTCCAAAATTTTCTTTGCAGATCCGTGAAAGAAGTCTTCATTAGGAAGACTCACTTACACGATCATATTTTATTTTGTTGCTGCTAATTCTTTATCTCGAGTAGATAAAATATCACGTTCATAGTTCATGACTTCTTCATACCAGTTCATACCAACAGGCGCATCATTTTGTTCACAGAAATAGTTCCAGACATCAGCATATGGGAAATCTTTCAATTCTTCCGTAAATGCCATGCGTTTGGTATAATCATTTTCCAATTCGATTTGCTTTAATTCATTAGTTGGTTCCAACATCGCTTTTAATAATGCTTTTTGAGTATTACGTGTCCCGACTACCCAAGCAGCGATTCGATTGATCGTTGCATCGAAGAAATCCAAGCCAATATTTGTTTTATCCAATAAATCATTCCGAACGATTTCTTTACCGATTTCTTGTAATTCATCATCCATAATCACTACATGGTCAGAGTCCCAACGAACAGGGCGTGAGACATGTAACATGATTCCTTTAGAAAATAATGCTAGTGAGGATAATTTATTTGAGATGACTTCGGTTGGATGGAAATGTCCGGCATCCAAACAAATTAATTTGTCACGAGTTAACCCATAACCCATATAGAATTCATGTGAGCCTACAGTATATGCTTCAGCACCTAACCCGAATAATTTACTTTCGACAGCTTCTTGTGTATATGCTTCATTTAAATCTTCTGCAAAAATTTCATCTAGCGATTCCATCATTCGTTTACGCGGTGTATAACGATCAATCGGGTTATCTTTCATACCATCTGGCATCCAGAAATTATTGATACATGTTTGTCCTGTTTCTTTCCCTAGATATTCAGCAATTTTACGGCTCCGTTTCCCATGTTCGATCCAATAGTCACGCACTTCCTTGTCAGGATGTGCCAAAGTCATTCCGTCTTTCATCATCGGATGAGAGAAGAATGTAGGATTAAAGTCTAAACCGACACCTTGTTCATTCGCCCATTTTGCCCATTTTTCAAAATGCTTTGGTTCAATTTCGTCTAAATCGACAGCTTCATCGGTATCTAAATAAATCGCATGTAAATTGATTTTATGTTTACCAGGAATCAACGCTAATGCTTTTTCCATATCTTGACGTAATTGATCCGGTGTATGGGCTGCTCCAGGATAATCTCCTGTCGCCATGATACCGCCAGTTAATTCTCCATCGGGATTTAAAAAGCCTTTAACATCATCGCCTTGCCAGCAATGCATCGATATTTTTACTTCTTGTAATTTTTGTAAAGCTGCTTCTGTATCGACACCGATTTCTGCGTAACGAACTTTTGCTTCTTGGTAACGTTCTTCAACTGTTTTTGTCATGTTAAAATCTCCCTTTTCTTTATACGTTTTATACGAATGATCTCGTTAATGCTTGATAGTTTTCGATTGCTTGATGATTATCTTTTTGCGGTACGAATTCTTTTAATGAAAATGATTTTTTGATTCCTTCGCGTCCTTCTGCTAAGGTACCGAATCCATTTGTCGCAACCATTTGAACAATGATATTACCAATAGCAGTTGCTTCTCCAGGTCCAGCTAATACATTGATACCGCAAGCATCTGCTGTTAATTGATTCAAGAAATCATTATTAGACCCACCACCGACGATATGAAGTTGTGTGATCGTTTTACCTGTGATCGCTTCTAAGTTTTCTAATTCGACGGCATAACATAATGCTAAACTATCGTAAATACAGCGCGCCAACTCACCTGGTGTCTGAGGAACTTTTTGATCATATTCCTGGCAATAATTTTGGATTTCTTCAATCATATTTTTAGGGTTCATAAAGCGTGGATCATTGACATCGATTAAACTAATGAATGCTTCTTCTTTACTTGCTAGTTCAGCCAATTCCGGATAGGAATATTGATATTCTTGTATCCGGGCTACTTCTTGGATCAACCACATACCCATGATATTTTTCAAGAAACGAATCGTTCCTTGAACTCCCCACTCGTTTGTAAAATTGGCATCAAAAGCTGCCGGAGTTGAAATACCTTCCGCCATCTCAACCCCCATTAACGACCAAGTTCCCGAACTGATGTAAGCCCAATTCTCACCTTTTCCTGGGGTTCCGACTACAGCAGAAGCTGTATCATGTGATGCTACCGAGATAAATATTGCATCTGGTAAATCATATTCAGGAAATTTTTCTTTTTGGATTGGTCCTAGAATTGATCCTGGTTCGACCATTTTAGGAAATAATGCTTTATCTATTTCGATTGCTGTTAAAATAGCCTCGTCTAATTTTCGTGTTTTTAGATTCATCAGTTGCATAGTTGACGCATTGGTTTTTTCTAAAACAGCTTTTCCTGTTAAAACATAGCCCAAATAATCGGGCATCAATAATAATTTATTTGCTTGAGTCAATGTTTCTGTTTCTTCTTTTAGTAATTGGAAAACAGTATTGAAAGGTTGCAGTTGAATCCCTGTTTTTTCATAGAGCTGTTGTAATGAAAAATTTGTATCAAATTCCTCCATTGCTCCATTCGTACGTGAATCCCGATAGCTTACAGGTTGTTTCAACGGCTGGTCATTACTGTCTAGTAAACAATAATCAACGCCCCAAGTATCGATCCCTACGTAGCAAGTATCAATTCCTCGCTTTTTGATTTTTTCTAAACCAATTAAAATTTCTGTGATCAAATGGTCTGCATCCCAACAGTCCTTTCCTTCAATCATTGAAAATCCATTTTTAAAACGATGGATTTCTTCCAAAGAAATTTTATCGAATGGATCTTTTTCCGAAAGCATCAATCGTCCACTAGATGCTCCAATATCAATTGCTACATATGTTTTTGTCATTTTGATACCTCTTGTCCACGAGAAATATCCATATCATTCACAACTTGCTCATTGTTGCCATAACGTTCTTGCGTAATTTGTTCAAGTGTTTTGCCACGCGTTTTCGGAGTCCATGCCGTTCCGATCACTAATGAAACCACTAGTAGACCGATCATGACTGTTCCTGCTACGGTAAAACCTAAGTTGGCTAAAATAATCGGGAAGATAATCGACCAAACACCACAACTTCCACGTACCAAAAAGAACATTACGCCTTGTGCACCACCGCGATATTTCGTTGGGAATAATTCTGATGCCCATAATGCATAGAAAGCTTGTGCACCGATCCCAGCAGAAACGCCCCACAGGATAACGAATACCCATAAACCGATCCAAGACATCCCAACATATGTTAAGACCACCCAAGAAGCTACTGCTAATAAAGCGCCTACAAAATAGAATTTACGATGGTCAACTTTGTCTCCTAATTTTGCAAAACCAAAGTAAGAGCCCAATGAAGTTAAGACCCACAAAGCTGCTTGTAGCATATTCGCTTGCGAATTAGTCAAACCGCCAACCGTTTCATATACGAATGGCATGAAGAATCCCATCGCTCCTGCGACTAAGTTCCAAAACAAGTAAACACCAACTAAAAACGCAATTGACTTTCTATTAGCAACACTTGAAAATAAATCCCGATAAGGATGAGCTTTTTCAGATTCCTGTAATGCTGCTTGACGAGCATTTTCTTCTTCCCAATCTTTAGATTCTTCTAGTTGACGTTGTAAAATCCAAGCGATCAATGCGACAACGACTAACGATACAAATAACAAACGATTTCCTACCAAACCTAATGGGGCTAAGATGACACCTAATGTGAAAATAATTGCTGGTCCTAACGACCAAGCTAATTGTGAGATACCGATATTATGTGCCCTAGAATCAGGGTGTGCCATTTCAGCGATGTATGACCAAGAGGCTGGTACGCCAGCTCCTACAGACAAGCCCATAATTAGAAATCCAGCTAATAACATCGGAAAATTCATAGCAAAAATAATAAATAATGCCCCAAACATATAAATCAATAAGTTATAGGTATAGATGAATTTACGTCCAAATTTATCTGATAAATGTCCTCCGATCAAAGCACCTACAGCAGCACCAAAAGCATTTGCGCTAAGGGCTCCCAGTAATCCAACAGAGAAACTGCTCAAACCAAAATGTTCTGCCCACAATGTCAAACCACTTGCGCCGGCTACGATACAACCTGAATCTAAATAATTGGTCAAGGAAACAGCAATCGTTTCTTTCTTTCCTCCACTGCTTTGTCCACTCATGTTTTTCTCGCTCCTTAAATTTATTTACATGCATATTATCGAATGTTTTGGTTGCGCTTTCAATGACGAGGATATAGAATGAGTGTAACGAATTTACAGGGATGTGTTGACATGCATACAATTGTAAAAGAGTATCTAAAACACCATAATCAGATCGAAAAAGAACAGTTTCAAAAGAAAGAATTTGTAATGGATATCCCCGCAAAATCTTTTCAAACAGATGAGAGTGATATGATTTTATTAAGAGAATACTTCTTAAAAAATAACTCTATTTATATTAGTAAGCACCCGCGCTTTGCCCCTTATCCTAAACACAGCCATCATTTTTTAGAACTAAATTATGTTTATTCAGGTAAATCTATTCAATATATCAATGGTAATCGTGAAATCATTCAACAAGGAGAGATTTTATTACTTGATCGTGGTTCTTCTCATTCCCTCGGTGAACATGGAGAAGATGATATTTTGATCAATATTATTTTTCCAAATGATCGTGTCGATATCGATTGGTTATCTAGTTTGAATGATAAAAATAGTGTACTTTTTAATTTTCTGGCTCAAACGATCGCTACTCGATCAAGAAAAGAATATTTGATTTTTCGTTGTGCTCAAAATGAACATGTTCAAATGATTTTAGATCAAATGATCGACAAATATTTTTCTGAACCTATATTCGCTAATGAAATCATCACTTTATATATCCCTATCCTATTCACCGAATTGATCGGTAATTGCAAATATGATTTTTATGAAGAACAAAAAGATAAAACCAATAATCAAGTAGTCATCGATACATTAAAATTAATCGAAAAAGAGTATGCAACACTCTCCCTTGAAGTAGCAGCTCGACGATTAGGCTATAATAAAAACTATTTAAGTAATATCATCAAGAAAAAAACGAATGCGACTTTTTCTGAGCTGTTGACTAAGCAACGGATGAAACAAGCTAGGTTTTTAATAGAAAGCACGACTTTATCCATCAGTAATATCGTTGAATTGATTGGCTTAAAAAATCGCAGTCATTTTTACAAAGAATTTAAGGCGGCCTATGGTGATCTTCCTAATGCTTTTAGAAACATTAAACCCCTGATACGACGAAATAAGCCAGTGCTACTCGAAATAAAAAGTGCTACACTAAACTTATCTCTATAAAAAGTGAGGGTTTTATATGAAAGGCATCATTTTTGATTTTAACGGTACTATGTTTTTAGATTCTGATTTACATGAAGCCGCTTGGCTGTATCTGATTCAAAAATATTCAGCTAAAACAATGACAGAAGAAGATATTCTTAAAAATATCCACGGTAAAACCAACGACGTGATTTTACGTCATTTTCTTTCCGCTGATCTATCGGACGAAGAACTTCAAAAACTATCGGATGAAAAAGAGGCTTATTATCGTCAGTTAGTTGTCGATAGTCCCGAACATAATACATTTACGCCTGGTTTAACAAATGTATTGGATGAACTGAAAGCTAAAAATATTCCTATGACGATTGCCTCAGCATCGCCTAAAGTGAATATGGATTTTTATTTTGATTATTTAAACTTAGGCAAATGGTTCGATGAGTCAAAAATCGTCTACCATGACGGTTCTTTTCCTGGAAAGCCAGCACCGGATATTTTCTTGATTGCGGCAGAAAAAATCAAACTTGCTCCCAAAGATTGTTTAGTGATCGAAGATTCTTACTCAGGTCTGCAAGCCGCACGTAACGCCCAAATCGGCACGATCGTTGCGATTGATCCATTCCATCAACATCGCGCTATTTTCCAAGCAGAAAAACTGGCACCAGATGGTGTGATCGAAGATTTTTCAACCTTCAGCTCAAGCTATCTAAATTAACAAAAAACCGCAGCGAAATCCTTCGCTGCGGTTTTTTATTATATGATTTTTGCACCTAAAGTATTTTGGAAGTGGTTCAAAGCCCATTCATGCCCCACCTGGTCAAAACTAGCAACAGCATTTTTCGGTATCACTAATTGATAGCCTAAGTTATACGCATCAACAGCCGTATGGAGTACACAAATATCTGTACAAACACCCGTAAGACATAATTCGGTGATTCCTCGCTCACGTAAACGAATATCTAAATCCGTTCCGCTGAATGCGGAGTAATGCCGTTTATCGAGCCAATAAACATTTTCTGCAGCTTGATTGGTTTGATAAAACGCAGCTAATGAGCCATAAAGCGCTCGCCCGGCTGTGCCCACGACATTGTGTGGTGGGCACAACTTATTTTCTGGGTGATAATGATCAGCAGGATCATGGCCATCAATAGCAAAAACAATCAAATCCGCTTGATCAAAATAATCTTTCGTTACCGCAACTAGTGCCTCTTCAATCGCTTGTCCAGCTTCACCTGTTGTTAATTTCCCATCGGTTGCAACAAAATCATATGTGTAGTCAATTGAAAGCAGCGCGCGCATTTACCTTCCTCCTCTACTTAAATTGTTTTTTATTTTAAATGAGTCACAAATTCAATCACTAATTGAGCGGACAATGTCCCGGTACGTTCAACAAATTCTTCATGCGACTCTGTTGCTTCACCATCGGCAGTATCACTGATCGCCCGGACGATCAAGAATGGGATTCCAAATTGAGCGGCAGTATGACCAATAGCTGCCCCTTCCATTTCAACTGCTAGAGCTTCAGGAAAAGCTGATTTGATCTGATTGATTTTTTCCGAACTGCTGACAAAAGTATCACCTGAAACGACTAAACCTACATGAGTTGTTTGGTTCATTTTTTCGCTTGCTTTGATCATTTCGGCTTTCAAATAAGTCGAACCATCAAAATAGAGCGGCATTCCAGGAACTTGGCCGATCTTATAGCCAAATGTAGTCGCATCAACATCAAAATAGGCTACTTTATCAGCAATTACTAAATCACCTACAGAAAGACCGTTCCCAATACCGCCAGCTGTCCCAGTATTAATGACCATATTCACTTTATATTGTTGGATCAAGACTGAAGTCGTGATCGATGCTAATACTTTTCCGATCCCCGATTGAACGACGATTACTTCATGTTTTCCTAGACTACCAGAAATAAATAATGCTCCTGATTGCTCCCAAGAAAGTGGGTGTTCTAATTGTTCTCTCAATGCCTTGACTTCTGGCTCCATTGCGCCGATAATTCCAATTTTCATACAAATTCTCCTAGTTCTTTTTATCAATAATTTTTATCTTTATCAGTTTACCATTCTAACCAAATCGATTTAAAGGAAAAAGACTGCCAACATGACTACAACCAATAGCAGTAAAACAATAATAATGGCTTTGTTCAAAAAGCTGCCTCGTTCTTTTTGTTTTGCACGTTCACTGCTCCGGCTTTTTGTTACAGGTTTATTTTTCTTCAACTCTTTACGATAAACAGAACTGATTTCTTTTTCTCTTTTTTCGTATGCTCGTTCAGCTGCTTGTCGTTGCTCGTCTGCTAAACGTTCTTGTGCTTCCTTGCGCTTACGCAACTCACTGCGTGTCACTAGGGGGGATTGGCCCATGCATATCCTCTCCTTAATTCTAATTCGCTGTTTTAACTTTATTTATATTGAAGTAATTCCCAGTAATTGACCGCAAAAATCGTTTTTGCATCACAAATTTCTCCATCCTGGATTGCTTGCTTAGCTTCGGCTAAGGTTAATTCATATAATTCCAATACTTCATCCTCATCTTGCGGGCGAGGGTTTTCTACTTTTACTAAATCTGTGGCTAAATAAATATATAATTTTTCATTTGAAAATCCTGGAGACAGATACATCTCATTTATGTACGTCAAATTATCGGTCCGATACCCCGTTTCTTCTTCTAATTCTCGGCTAGCTGTCTTTTCTGGTTGTTGACCTTCACCAGGATCGATTTTTCCAGCTGGAATTTCCAAAACAACTTTTTCTAATGGTTTACGGAATTGTTTGACCATGATTATTTTATTTTCTGCGGTAATTGGAATGATTCCTACGCCACCATGGTGAAAGACCAATTCACGCTTGGCATTTCCTCCCATCGGTAAAGCTACATCATCTAAATAAACATCGATGATCTTTCCTTTAAAAATCTCTTTACGCTCAATTGTTTTTTCTTCAAAATCTTTATATTCTAACATCTGATTACTGACCTCCTTATTTACGTTACGAAAGCATTCTTGATACTTACTTATAATTTGAGCTTACACTGCGCAAACCTTTTACACTTCCTATACCCATCGCTCGATCGTTCTGCTTTATTGTATCACAGATAATTCTTACGTTTTTTCTAAATCTGAAAAATCCATCTTTAGTCCCATACTAAATCTATAGAAATTCATGCTATTATTAGCGTGTAAAGAAATCAAGTAGTTTGAATAGATAATGTGAAGGGTTCTTACTAGATTAGGAGGATTATTATGCGAAGGAAAATATTCCCTATTGTCATCGCAGCGGTGGGTGTTCTCTGCTTTTTCGAAGGCGATTTTGGTGACTATCTCGTCTTTTTAATGTTGGTAGTCGGTTTTTGGTTGATTTACCGTGGCTTCAAAGGTCGGAAAATCCAGCCGCAAAAAGAGGAGCTGCCGTTTTTGACAAAGGAAAAAGAAGCGTACTATAAACAAGTTGGAATGAGTGAGCGCGAAATCGAATTGTTCCGTGAAACGATGAATCTCTCAAAACAACAAATTTTAAAATTGCAACAAAACATCCAAAAAAATGCCAAATTAAAAGCAATTGATTTACGTCATGATACTTTGAAAGCTTCGAAAGCGTTGTTCAAAGAATTAGTCAAAGAGCCAACACGCTTACCAGAAGCTAGTCAATTTTTATATACTCATTTACCTAATATCGTCGATTTGACTGATAATTATGTTGAAATCAACGACCATGAGGTCAAGTCAAAAGAAGTTTATGGTAAACTAGAAGAAAGTGCACAAATCATTGATCAAATGGCTGATTTGATCGTTAAAGACTATCAACAATTCGTCGCTGATGATCTAGAAGATATGGACATCGAGATTTCGATTGCCAAAAAGAACCTGAAACAAGATCCTGATTTGTCTACAAAATAAAATAGCGAAACAAAAAATCTAGCTGTAGCTAGATTTTTTTCGAACAGGAGGAACCCTAGTGGAGCCAGAAAACAAACCGCAAACGCAGTCAGTCGACAATACATTAGATGATTTACTTAGCAATCCTTTTGGAACTGATGCCTTGACCCCCGTTCAGCAAGAAGAAATCTCGAACCTGCAAACTCAGGAACAAGCAGATCGTTTAGTCGATAAATTACCGGCAGAACGTCAAGCTCAAGCTCGTGAATTAGCAAAAAAAATCGACGTGAATGACTCACAAGCTGTCATTGGCTATGGGGCAACTGCACAGACCAAATTAAGTGAATTCTCACAATCAATGCTTAATACCGTCTCTTCTCAAGATATCGGTCCGATCGGTGATTCATTAAATCAATTGATGTATCGCTTGAACGAAGCTAATCCCGATGAATTACGCGTCGGCGAAGGCAATATCTTCCAAAAAATGTTTGGCAAAGTAAAACAATCGATCTATGAAATCACTACTAAATACCAAAAAATTGGTGCTCAAATCGATAAAATTGCTACTAAGTTGAATGTTGAAAAAGATGGTCTCTTAAAAGACAACCAAATGTTAGAGACACTTTACAATAAAAATAAAGATTATTTCGATGCTTTGAATATCTACATTGCCGCTGCGGAATTAAAAATGGAAGAATTGAAATTCCAAACGATTCCAGATGCAACGCAAAAAGCTCAAGCTTCCGGCGATCAAATGGATGTCCAAGTCGTAAATGACTATACGCAATTCTTAGATCGTTTAGACAAACGGACATACGATCTAAAATTAGCACGTCAAATCACGATCCAGCAAGCACCGCAAATTCGCTTGATTCAAAATACGAACCAAGCTTTGGCTGAAAAAATCCAAGCCTCGATCAACACGGCAATTCCTTTATGGAAAAACCAAGTGGCGATTGCTTTGACATTATTACGCCAAAAGGATGCTGCTACTGCTCAACGTCAAGTCTCTGAAACGACCAATGATTTATTGAAGAAAAATTCTGAGATGTTGAAAATCTCTACGATTGAGACTGCTAAAGAAAATGAACGCGGCATCGTTGATCTAGAAACCTTGCAACAAACGCAAAACGACTTAGTTGAAACGTTAGAAGAAACATTGCGGATTCAAAAAGAAGGCCGTGAACGTCGTCAAGCTGCTGAAATCGAAATCGGTCATATGGAAAGTGATTTAAAAGAAAAACTAATGGAATTAAATTCTGGAAAATAAATAAAAACGCATGCCTTAAAGGCATGCGTTTTTATTATGCTTTCATATATCCTAACACGACGCCGCCGACGATAATCAACAGACAGCCGATAATAACATAGTACATTTCTTTTTTGGTTTTGCGTTCGCCTAGTAAGAAGATACCACCCAATGTTGAGATGATAATTCCCATTTGTGACAATGAAAAACCAACAGCTAAACCAATGTTTTGAACACTTAGCAACATACAGATGTTTCCGATTCCCCATAATAGACCAGAAACAGTGTTACGCCATACGTAACGATCTACTTTCGCTTTGCGGAAGGCAAAGAAGCTTGCGCCGACCAACATCCCGATACTTTGCGGTAAAATAATTGCTAATGGATCTAAACCAGCCCAAGTAATAATGATTGTATAGACACCATAACCAATGGTTGAATAAATCAATGCACGGAATCCTTTACCGAAATCCAGCATACCATTGTCTGTTTTCACGCCACTTTGATCGTCTTTGCGAGCGGTTAAATATGCGCCCAAAACTAACAAAGCTAAGGCAATAAAACCTAAAACGAAATCTTTTGTTTTTGTCCATTCATGGAAAAAGACTGCGCCGGCGACGGTATTCAAAATTAATTGAAAGCCGGTTGAGATCGGTAAACCAACCGAAACTCCCATGAATTTCATCCCGTGGAACTGGCCATTTTGACCAACGGACCAAAAAAGACCTGACAAGAAACCGATTAACAAAATCCAACTACTCATTGCTGGTTGAACAACAAAATAAGTGACTACTGCAAAAACTAAGGCACCAATTGTCATTCCTAAGGTTTGCTGATTAGCGTCTCCGCCTAATTTCCCGCTCACCAAACCAATGCTTCCCCATGCCACCATCGGTATTAGGGCAATTAAAATACTCATAAACTTACTCCCTTCAATTCACAACTGAAACAGTTTAGCGAAAAAAAGGCTTTTTTGCAATATAAAATTAGAAAATTTAACGTTCTTCGTGATAAAAATCTAGCCTTGGGAAAAATAAAGTCATTTTAGTCCCGATTCCTGTCTGCGATTCAGCCGTCAACGTAACCCCTAATTTAGTCGCCAAGGTCTTTGCCAAATATAAACCGATGCCTGTAGAATGTTGCTGTGCTTTACGACCATTCTCGCCAGTAAAGCCCTTATCAAAGATCCGGCCTAAATCTTCAGCTGGAATACCAATACCATTATCTTCCAAAATCAGAGAAATACCTGAATTTTTAGTCACGATTTTTATATCGATCGTTCCATGATTGGGTGTATATTTAATTGCATTACTTAATAATTGGCGAAAAATAAATTCGATCCATTTCGCATCTGTTAGCACTTTTACATCTTCTTCAGACAAGGTCAGTTGCAGATTTTTCTGAATAAAATAATTGGCTTGGCCACGGATGATCGGTTGAATAATTTTTTTCAGTGAATATTCTTGGATCAAATAATCGTTGACGAATTCGTCTGAGCGAGAATAATACAGGATTTGTTCGACGTACTCATCGATTTTTTGGATTTCATTTTGTAATGAGATAAATTTTTCATCAGGGATATCAAATTCAATGGCATTCAAAATCAAATCAACGGCAGCTAAAGGAACTTTGATTTCGTGAATCCAAGAATCCATATAATCTTTTTGATCTTTTTGACTGTCTAATAGCTGTTCTAGCATCAAATGATGCTCTCGAACTTGCTGATTAATATATGCTTGGACCATTTGCTCTTCATTCGTATTGGCCACTTCCACAAAATGTTGTAAATGTGAATCTGCTTGATGATCCAATGCTTTATACCACTTACCACGACGATAATAGTCAAGCGCAAAGAAAACAAAAATAAAAAATAACTGTAAGACAAGCAGATAACTGATATTATCCCAGAAATGATTAAGCCCTGGGGTCAGCCAAACCATAAAAATCATCAATAAACTAAGTATCAGCCAGCCGATTATTATCAATGATCGATCTTTTAAATATTTGAGAAATGTCATAATTACTCCTTTTTAGCATGACTTCATTCACTATTGATTGAATAATCTATGGCACAATGTATCCCTGACCAACTTTTGTTTGGATATAATCTTCAATGCCCGCTTGTTCGATTTTACGGCGCAAGCGATTGATATTTACCGTCAATGTATTATCATCGACAAAACGCTCATCGTCCCATAATGCGCGCAGCAATTTGTCACGACTCAAAATTTTCCCATGCTGTTTCATCAAAATAAACAACAGCCGATATTCATTTTTACTTAAATCCACCACTTCTTCTTGGATCGTCATACTGCTGTTATCAATATTCAATGTGATACCATTGTGCTCCAATTCTTCGCCGCTTTCTGCGTAGTTATATGAACGACGCAACAATGCATTGATCTTAGCTACTAAAATATCAATTTGAAACGGTTTAGTGATATAGTCATCCGCCCCCATATTCATTGCCATGATTTGATCCATATTCGTGTTACGTGAAGAAATAAAAATGATCGGTACTTTAGAAACTTCCCGAATTTTTTGACACCAATAATACCCATCATAAGCTGGTAAGTTAATATCCAATAACACTAATTGAGGTGCAGCTTGTTCGAATTCTTCAAATACTTGATTAAAATCTTTCGTTTGAAGCACATCAAATTTCCACTTAGTCAGTTCTTCACTGATCAATTGGCTGATGACTGCTTCATCTTCTACGATCATGATCTTTGCCATGTAGTTCACCACTTTCTGCCTTCATCATATCAAAGAATGCTTAAAAAATGAAAGGCTAACTGTTCCCCATTTAATGTAAACTTTAGCAAAAATAATTTCATGATCGCTTGATAGCCAATCTGGCTAAATCGATCATTTTTTTTTGCAACAACTACAAAAAGGACCTTTGATTTGAACTTTCATTCAAGTCAAAGGACCTAGTTAAACTATTGATTTATTTGCTGATCTAATTTTGTGCTATCGATTTGAGTATCTTGGGCTAGAATTGCTTTGAAAATTGGCAATTGCTTTTGGATCTGACCTGCCTGATCATTTTCTACTTGCATTACTAATAGCGGTTCATGCAGACTCAAGCGCAACAGCATCCAACCCGTTCCGAAAGGTGCCTCTACTGAGAAGCGGATGCCTTCTTGATTCTCTGGATTGACCGTAAAACCTGTTTGCTGCGCCAGTTCCACTTTAAAACGATCAATCATCTTTTGACCGGTTGCTTGATATTCCTCACCGCTGATCGGGTAACGAAGCTCTAAAGTCTCTTCTGGTTGTGCTAGCTCTGCCATTAAATCAGTCAATTCACGATTTTCTTTTTGCAATTTTGGCAGCAACATTAATACTTTGGCGATCACATAAGCACCGTCATCTAAAAAGTAATTTTCTTTGAAGGCTGCGTGAGAGCTAGTTTCAATTGCTAATTGACAATCAATCCCTTCATCATTTAATTCAATTGCTTTATTGATGACGTTTCGATAACCCGAAATATAGCGGTATTGCTTGCCACCTTTTTCTTCAATAAAACGTTTCAGATGGTCAGACGTTGGAGAATTTGTAACGATCGTACTGCCGGGATGTTCTTGTAAAACGATTGCTGATAATACCGCAATCAGATTATTTCGATTGATAATTTGTCCATCTTTGGAAACGATCGCTGAACGATCCACATCAGTGTCAAAAATCACTCCCAAATCTGCTTGGTTTTCTAAGACAGCTTGTTTGATACTAGCCATTGCCTCTTTATTATCTGGATTAGGAATATGATTTGGAAAATGGCCATCTGGTTCTAAGAATTGAGAACCTGTCGTATCTGCACCCAAAACAGTTAACACTTTTTCTGCAAAATAGCCGCCAGCACCATTGCCTGCGTCAACAACGATTTTCAAGCCTTTTAATGGTTGCTCCGATCCACTGCCTTGCTGGATTTTTACAACTAAATCTTGAGCATAACGAGACAATAAATCTGTTTTTTTTACAGTTCCGGCTGCCGAATCACTCGCCTTTGTATGCGATAAAATAAAAGCGATATCACTTTTTTCTGCGCCGCCGCTTTGACTGAAAATTTTGATACCATTAAAATAATATGGTAAATGGCTCGCTGTCAACATGATACCGGCATCGCATTTGAATTCTTCAAATTGAGTCGCCATAAATAAAGCTGGGGTCGTAGCTAAACCAAAATCTAAAACATCGCAACCTGCTTTCTCAAACACTTCGATCAATACATGTTTTAATTCCGGACCCGTTAAGCGGCTATCATGACCAATACCGATTTTAAATGGTCGCGTGACGCCTTTGTCATCTAACCAGTTAAGAATTCCTTGGGCAATTTGACGTGCCTCTTCTGTTCCCAAGTTTTTAATTTTATCTCCATCTGTGATAGCGATTCCACGAATATCTGAACCATTTTGCAATTTTGTTAATTCCATGGATGGGCTCCCTTCAATTCTACTTTTAGTTCATTATACCAAAAATCCCGGAAAAGAAAGCCTTTTCCGGGATTTTTTACTAAATTAATGAAATTTTATTTTTTTAAATGACTCGTGACGACGGGTTCTTTTTTGCTTGACGTTTTTGCTGCCATTGAATGCGCCAAGAAACGATTTTATCCATGACGATCGTCAAGCCTTTAAACAACCAATAGCTTCCAATTGTTAATGGGATGACAAAGAATAAATTACGATTCCACAATTTATCAAAATCAAAAAAGTCTCTAAAGAATAAGTAACAGCTAAGATAGGCCGTACTCAAGACCGCGATCAGTGCAATTTTTTTCTTGTCTAATGGAAACGACACTTTATACAACACTAACAGACCTACACAACCAGTCAAGAAGACCGACATCGTAGAAGAAGCAATAAAATCTAAGTCAAACAAAACATCGGCTAATTGAATGATCATGACCGCTCCTACAACCGTGAGTGCTCCCGGCAGTGAGACACGTAAAATATTGTTCAAAAAGTCGCCTTTGATTCGTTCATAACTTGGTTTCAACGCTAGGAAGAACGATGGAATCCCAACAGTCAGTGCATTGATTGGCGTAAGTTGAACAGGTTCAAACGGATAAGGATTCGTAATGAACATAAAAATTACCGCCAAAATCAATGAATAGATCGTTTTAACTAGATACATCGAAGCTACGCGTTCAATATTATTGATTACTCGGCGCCCTTCGTTCAAAACATTTTGCATCCGTGCAAAGTCAGAATCTAATAAAATGACATCCGAAGCTGCCCGCGCAGCACTGCTGCCGTTAGCCATAGCTACACCGATATCAGCCTCACGTAAAGCTAAAACATCATTGACACCATCGCCAGTCATACAAACCGTATGTTTTTGCTTCAATGCTTGGATCAATAATTGTTTTTGCTTTGGTGTTACTCGTCCAAAAACAGTCGTATGTTCAACTAAATACGGATAATCGATGGGCTCTTTCAAACTCGACATATCGACAAATATCTCTGCATCTTTGATTCCAGCTTTTTGAGCAATTTTTGAAACGGTCAATGGATGGTCACCAGAGATAACTTTTAATTGAACGTCTTGTTTCGCAAAATAACCAAATGTCCCCCGTGCATTTTCCCGTAGATTGTCTGAAATAATCAAAATGGCTAGTAACTTAGGTTCGACAGCCATTTCTTCTGCAAGCACTTCTGGATATTCCACTAATGCTAATACTCGCTGTCCCGCCTCTAAATAAGGTTTGATTTTAGCTTCCAATTCTGTTGATTGTTCATGGAAAATAAACTCTGGTGCACCAACGGCAAAATTCCCTTCTTCTTTGAAAGACACCCCGCTCCATTTTCTAGCAGAAGAAAATGGAACAACCGTTTCAACAGACCAATCTTCAATCAAAGGAAAAGCCGTCCGCAAAGCTTTAGCTGTTGCATTTTGGTCTTTGAGTTGATGCATCAAAGCCCCCATGATCGTCTTTAAGCGCAAATCAGAAATATTTTTCAAAAGTGCTTCTTCAAATTTCAACGTGCCGTCTGTGATGGTTCCAGTCTTGTCCAAACAAATCACATCGACTCGAGCTAAGGTTTCGATGGAAGGTAGCGCTTGGACTAATACTTTTTTTCGGGCCAAATTAGCTGCACCAACGGCAAAGGCTACGCTAGTTAATAACATCAAGCCTTCCGGAATCATACTGACTAACGCAGCGACTGTTCCTAAAACAGCTTGCTTGATCGAAGAAGATGTTTGATATTGACTATAAAACAATCCTAATCCCACCGGTATGATGATGATCGTCAACACAGCGATCATTCGATCCAAAACTTTTGTTAGTTCGGAATTGCCCGTCTTTTTTGTTTTCGCTTCGCTTGTCAATTGTTCTGCAAAATTATCTTTTCCTACTGCTGTACCTTGATAGAAACCTTCTCCTGCTGTTACAAAGCTTCCGCTATACAATGCATCTTGTTCTTTTTTTTGAACACGATCAGATTCACCCGTCAATAATGATTCATCAACTTCGATGCCTGCTCCTGAGATCAATTTTCCATCGACCGGAACTTGATCACCGTTTCTTAAATAAAGAATATCGCTTAGAACAATTTCTTCTTGATCGATTTGCTGCAACTGCCCATTCCGCAAGACAATCGCTTTAGTTTTTGCTAATACTGATAACTTATCGATCGTATGTTTCGCTCGTAATTCTTGAATGATCCCAATCAACGTATTGATAATAACGACACCAAAAAAAAGTGTGTTTTTTGGGGAACCAACTAATAGAACCAAGATGGCTAACACTAAGTTTAACAGGTTAAAAATATTGATCGTGTTTTCTTTGATGATTTCTTTATCTGACTTCAACAAATTTTCTTCGCTCTGATTTACTTGTCCTTCTGCTGTTTTTTGTTGAACAGCTGCTGTGCTTAATCCTTTTAACTCCTCAGGAATCAGTACATCATCGAAATTTTCTTCAACTACTTGGATCGTTTCTTTTTTCTTTTTCATATAGTACCTCTCACTCCATTTGTAACAAATGCTGATATTCAGCGATCAATGTATTTTTTTCTACATTTATCTTAACACTACTTGGACTTTAAGTCGGGAATGAGCCTTATTAAGAATGTTTCTTAAATTATTTTCTAAGATTATTCCTATTAATGAAAAAAAAGTATGCCGCAATATTCTTGCGACATACTTAAATTAAATATCTTTTGGCACGTAAAAACTACGATTATCCATGCCAAAAATCCGTTCCGTATAAGTTCCCGGTTCTGTATTTTTGACTGCACCTGATAACATTTGCATCGAAGCATCGATATTATCGATTTGATGTAAAATCTCTGCTTCCATGATTCTTGGACGGACTGGTGAGCCATATTCTAATAACCCATGATGAGAAAGAACCATGTGGCGTAGAATAACTACATCTTCCTCCGCATCATTGATTTTCAATTCGATGCAAGCTTTGGTGATTTCTTCATCGACTAAAACTAAGTGACCGACTAGATTTCCTACAACGGTATATTCTGTCGCAGAAGGTCCGGTCAATTCGATCACTTTTCCTAAGTCATGAATGATGATACCTGCATAAAGCAAGGAAGCATTTAATTGCGGATATTCATGAGCGATCGCCTTGCCTAAGCGTAGCATTGTCAATGTGTGAAATGCTAAACCGCCAGCAAATGCATGGTGATTGCGTTTGGCAGCCGGAAATTCAAAGAATTCTTTTTGATATTTATTTAGTAAGAAACGAACGATCCGGTTCCAATGAGGATTTGTGATTTCAAATAATGTTTGATTGATCTCTTCTTCCATATCTTCCCGTTTGATTGGTGCCCGCTCCATGTATAGAGAAGGATCATTAGGCTCTTCTGGTTTGGTTGTTCGTAAATGCATGATTTTCACTTGTGGATTGCCTTGATAGACTTCGCGTTTCCCATTCAGCATAACCACTTGTCCCGCTTTGTAACGTTTGATTTCTTCTTCTGAAGCATCCCAGAATTTCCCATCTACTGTTCCCGAAGTATCTTGGAACGTAAACGCAATAAATTTTTTCCCATTTTTAGCTAAACGGACATCCGCATTCTTGATCAATACATACATCTCAAATTGCTCGTCGACCGTTAATTCTTTAATTTTCTTCATCATTAGACTCCCTTCAATTCCCAGACTGGCTGGTGAAGCTCTTGGTAATAGCTTACCATTTCTTGATCAGATGACAAACAAATGACTTGATAATTTTCACTAAATTGCTGTAATAATTTTGCGAATTGGTATTTTCGTTGATAGTCGTAGTGCAGCCAGCCGTCATCGATGATCACTGGACACAAAGGATGCTTCTGTTGCAAAGCTAAATAAGCGAAACGAAAAGCCATCATTAACTGGTCTTTTGTTCCAGTCGATAGATTATAGACACTCATTCGATCAACCGTTAAAATCCCTTCACTAAAATCTAGTTTGGTCTGTTCACGATTCGTTAACAAACGGAAATAGGTTGTCGCCTGCGCGAGTAATTCCGGCAATTGCTGTTCAGACAACTCAGTTGCAACATCTTGCAACAATTGATTCTCTAATTTGGTGATCGCATAATCTTTAGTCAATTTTTCAACATGAGCTCGTTGTTGGCTTGCTTGCTGATACAAGTTATCTAACGTTCCATCGGCTTGCATTTGCTGAATTTGAAGTCGAGAACGCTGTTCCTGCTCTTGTAATTGGTGCAACTGCTGTTCACCCGTCTGAATCGTTTGTCGTAACGTACGCAAAGCTTCTTCGATTTCCGCTTGAGTAGTTTCTTGATCAAATAATGGGACTACTCTTTCAGTCAATTCTTTTAATCGCAATTGATTTTTTGCAACATCCGCTTCTCGCTGTAAGAAAGCAGGTATCTCAGCCGGATAAGCCAACCGTAGATTTTCCATCAATACTTGATGTTGATCTAGTAGTTGCTGTTGCTGCCGCTGTGCCTCGTGGATGCGCTGTTGCAAGACTGTATTTTCTTGATACGTCTGAGCAAAACGAATCTGTTCCATTTCTTTTGCGAATTGCTCCACGATCGGTAATTTTTCAGAAAGATTTTTTTCACGTAACGGCAACCATTCCGCTAAAAAATCAAATCGCTGTTCTTGCTGCATTAAATTTTGTCGTAAATCCGCTTGACGATGCTGCAACTCTCGCTGTGTTTTTAATTGGGCTAAAAAATTCTGGGCTTGTTGATTCACTTTGATCACTGCAAACTCATTGATTTCACTAGTTATATTTCGTTGCTCTAATTCATGCTCTAACTGATTGATCAAAGCTAACAAACTTTTCTGACTTTGCAAAGCCTGCTCTTTTAATTCGGCTAATTGACCTTCATGAATATCTAATTGGCCTAATTTTTCCTGCCAAGTACTTTTATCAACTGGTTGATTACGTTTGATAAAGCCGCTAACTACACAAACAACTGCAGCTACTAATCCGATATAGCGCAAAGGTGCGGGTAAAAAGAGCGAACTGACCGCTACAATACCTGCAATGATAAATAACCACGGTATGGTTTTCTTTTGTTCAAACAACTCTGGATGTTTTTGTTCATAATCGTTTAAACTTTTCTCCGCCTGATTTCGCTGCTCTGTGACCAGATGCAAACGAATCTTCAATTCATCTTCCGTCTTTTGCTGATTTTGTAATGGAAGAAACAGCTTTTGAATTGCTTGCTCATCCGCAAATGGTCGTGGTGGATGATCTTGCCAGCCCGCAGTTTGCCCGTGATTCATCTCAGCTAACTGATTAGCGATCCGTTGCTCCTCATCCAACATCCGGCTAATTGCTACTTTTTCTGTTAACAGCTGTTGAATTTTATTTTCATATTCTAAATAAAAATAATAGCGAGCCGATTCTTGATTGCCACTATGCTGCTGCAATGCCGCATGTAATTTTTCTCGTTCCTTTGATAATTGCTGATACTCTTGATAAAAAACTTGTAATTTTTGTTGCTCTGTATCACTCGCGGTACGTTGAAGATCCATTTTACGCAAAGTCAAATACTCCGCATAGGCTGACCAGTTCATTCGCTGCTGTTCCAATTTCAATTGCTGTTCTTGGAACTGCCGGTTTTTACGGGTTTGTTTAGCTACTTGTTCATTTTGAATATCCGCTTGACCCACTAGCTGCTGAAAAGAAGCTTCTTGCGACTCCTTTTCTTTGATTCGTTGTTGCAGGCGCTGATACGTTTGAAGAGCTTGGTTAAGCGGCTGTTTTTTCCCTCGTGGACGATAGATCCGCTCGTAATTATTTTTTAATCGCAACCGTTGTTCAAACAATTCATTACTACCTGACAAACCTAATGAAATTAGTGCGTCATGTAGATTTTCTTCGCTTAATGCATCCATTTGTTGGAGTTGCTCTTGCTGGAAAGTAAATACTTCACGAAATAATTGCAATGTTAATGGATAGAGGATTCGCTCTAACAAATCCTCTTCTCCTTGTTGACCATCTTCCAGCCATACTTTTGCTTTGCCTTTATTTTTTGTTTTATAACGTTCGACCGTTACGATTCCATACGTTGGATGGACAAGTTGTAAACGACCGCCAAAACCACTGCCATCATTCGGTGTATAGTCTTTACCTTTTTTTCGTTTTGCAGGAAACCCAAATAAAATCGCTTGGATAAATTGATATAAAGTGGATTTCCCAGCCTCATTCAATCCATAAACTAATTGATTTGAAGATTCAAAGATAAAACTTTGCTGACGCCACTTGCCGAAACTCGTGATTTCAGCTTTTTTAATCCACATCAGCGTCCCTCCTAAACTGATATCGTTGCTCCATCTTCTCTTTGACCGTTGCAACGATCGTTTCTCTAAATGATTGATTCATCATTTGATGTAATTGTGGATTTAGATTCAACTCACTTAATAATTCATTGAAAATCTCGGGTTCTCGATAGGTCGTGATCAATTGTTCTACCAAGGCTTCATCCACCGCTAGATATGGACGTTCTTGTGGCAAATCAGCTACGGCTAATTGCCATAAAAAGATATTGTCAGCGACTTCATCTTGTACTGCCTCTAATAACTCTCCCGAAGCGATTTGATAGCTTAATTCTTCTCCTAGACCTTCCACATCACAAAACTCTAATTGTAAAATCGTCGGCATCGCTGCTTCAAGTTTACGGATCAAAGGAAATACCTCCCTTGGTTGACGAACACCCTTCAATGAAAGGATTCGTTTTTCCCAGCGAATCACTTCTACCGGAACCGTTTGACGTAGTAACTGACTGCCGTTTGATTCTACTAACGTCACTCCAGAAAGATCAGTTTCTTTTTGTGTATGCCCTTGTGGCGTTCCGGGATAGATGATAAAAGGACTTTCTGACAATACTTGCGGTACATGAATGTGTCCTAACGCCCAATAATCGTATCCCTTTGTAAGCAATTCACCCAATTGAAAAGGGGCATAGGGCATTTGTCCCCCATGATACATCCCAATATGAAAATCAACTGCTCCTTTATAAGGAAAGCTTTCAGCCATCGCCGTTTCAATCGTTGGATGCTGATAGCTGAAACTCGTGATCGCAACTTGCTCCCCCGCTTTAGTCATTAGTTGTTTTGTTTCAACCTGCTCGTCAGAAAATAATTGAATATTATTTGGAAAAGCGAACCAATAACGTTCCGCTTGATAAAAATCATGATTACCAAAATTCATAAAGACTGGGATACCGGCTTCATCGAGGCGAGCCATTTCTTGGAAAAAGAAACGTTGAGTCTTTAAAGTTGGCCGATTTTGATGGAAGGTATCGCCAGCTAATAAAACAAAATCTACATTATTATTGACAGCAACATTAACGATATTTTGCAACATTGTTTGATTGGCTGTCATCAATTTTTTTTCGAAATATTCAGGTACAGTCGTCAGACCTTCAAAGGAGCGATCCAAATGGAGATCGGCTGCATGTAAAAATTTCATTTTTCTCCTCCTCACCTATAGCAGTACATTTATTTTTTCAGCATAAAAGCTTGCATTGCTAAGTATTTTATCCAATCTGCACTTATTTTAACATAAAAAAGCGAAAGTCTGTTCGTATTTAAGCGAAGATTTTAAAAAGTTAAATTCTCGAAAGAAAACGAAGAATTCGTTAAAATAAGAGCATCAAAAAGGAGTGATACTCATGACGAATGATCAGCTAATCAAGAAAATCAAAGAGTTGTTAAATGAAGGCAATGTTGAAAAAGCCAAACTGTTTGTTGAAGAACATAAAGACGAATTAGGCGAATACTATGATAAGGCCAAAGTCCTGTTAAATTCAGAAAAATTCGATGGACTAAAAGAGCAATTCAAGAAATTCTTTTAATTAGGTATTAAAAAAAGAGGTCGAATCAAAAGTAGAAAATACTTTTGATTCGACCTCTTCTATTCTTTTGATTAGCCTTCGTATAATTCACGGATCGGTGTCATGATCACACGATTTAGATCATTGATAATGACGCTGAAAGCTTGTTCTTTCATCATCAATTCATTGATCAATTCTTCTTGTTGAACTTTTTCAGCTAATGCTTGTGCTTGTTCAGCATCGGCATCGCTAAAATCTTCGCCGCGCATTTGTTTTTCTTGTAAGCCTTGTTGGAAAGCTTGGAAATCCTTGAATGCAGCATATGCTGTTTCATTCGCTTTTAATTGTGCAAAAGCTTCTTCTAAAGATTTGAATTCTGGTAACTCACGGATTTCACGTTCTAATCCATTTGCTGTATCGTAAATATTTGCCATTTCGTATCCCTCATTTTCTATCAAAGTTACTTTTTTATTGTAACATGAATGGAAACGGGTTCATACCCTAATTTCCTGGTTGGTATTGTTGCCATAATTCTTGGCCTTTTTCTTTCAGTTTATCCGCACCGGCTTTGGCTTTTTCAAAGAAGCTAGCCGCTCCTTCACTCGCCTTTCCACCAATATCTTTGAGGTCTTCTTTCCATTTACTAGAATCAGAACTGCTGTCTTCTTGCGTATTGACCTGATCTGCTGCAACGACTTGTCCGCCAGTAGCATATGCATCCGCTACATTAAAGGCCGATTGTTTCACATACGGCAAAATGGACTCTGCTTCAGCTTTAAAGACTTGTCCAACTTCTGATCCGCTGGTTCCGCTCAGGTAATGGGTCTCACTTACTTTTTCAAAACCTAGCCAAGTAGAGATCACGATATTGGGCGTGTAGCCGATGATCCATTGGTCATTGACTTTATTGGCATCAAAATTGGTCTCAGTTGTTCCGGTTTTCCCTGCTACTGTATAGCCATAAGGATTTGCTTGAGCAGCTGTTCCGTTTGAAAAAGTTCCTAATAGCATCGAGGTCATTTCATTCGCCACTTGTTTTGAGATGACTTGTTCATATTTTGGAGAATTGTTATCTACCACTACTGCTCCTGTTGAATCAATGATCTTCGTAATCAAATATGGTTGATACACTTTTCCTTCATTTGCAAACGCACCATAAGCCGCCGCCATTTGAAGTGGCGATGTTCCTTTTTCTAATCCACCTAAAGCTAAACCATAATATTTATCAGATTTACTTAAAGGAATTCCGAACTCTTCAGCTTTAGCATAACCCTTGCTCAATCCGATTTCATGGAGTAGCCAAACTGCGGGTAAATTCAAGCTTTGAGCAACAGCCTGATACATCGGCACTTCGCCTTGATAGGTTCCATCATAATTTTTTGCTGTGTAATACGATTGTGGTTCGTCTTTCAACACGCTATCTGGTTTATAACCAGCTTCTAGTGCTGGAGCATACACACTTAATGGCTTCATTGCAGAGCCAGGTGAACGCTGCATTTGAGTCGCAAAATTATAACTACGGAAAACATGCTCTCCACGCCGTCCAACTAAAGCTTGTACTCCGCCATTTTTCGGATTCATTGCTACAGACGCTGATTGCGGCATCGCACCATCTTCTGCGTTAGCCGGAAAATTATAATTATTTTCGTAGACAGCTTCCATCTGTTGTTGATAATCTTGATCGAGTGCTGTATAGATTTTGTAGCCTTTATTCAATAAATCTTTTTCTGATAGACCATAACGTTCGACGGCTTCATCGATAACAGCATCGAAGTATGAAGGGTAGCGATAACCTGAATCAGCAGATGAATAGGTATCATTCAATTGTGATCCTAGATCAACAGCCTTTTCTTGCGCTTCTTGTTCTTTAGTCAATTTGCCGTTTTCTACCATTACCGACAAAACAGTATTTCGTCGATCGACAGCATTGTCTAAATGATCGATCGGGTTATAGATTCCTGGTCCTTTTAACATTCCAGCGATCGTGGCTGCTTCACCGACAGTCACTTGACTCGCATCTACACCAAAATATTTGTGCGCGGCATCTTGTACGCCCCAGACACCATTACCAAAATAAGCATTGTTTAGATACATCGTCAAAATTTGGTCTTTATCATATTTTTTTTCGATTTCGATCGCCATGAAAATTTCTTTAGCTTTACGTTCTAGCGTCTGATCTAAACTTAAATAAGCATTTTTGGCTAATTGCTGAGTGATCGTACTCCCACCACCAGTGATGTGCCCCGACGTCACTAAGCCCAGTGCTGCACGACCAATCCCTTTGATGTCGAAACCATGATGACTATAAAAATTCCGATCTTCTGTCGAAACAACGGCATCTTTCAAATTTTGTGAGATTTGGTCACTTTCTGCATAGGTGCCTTTTTGGCCATAAAGAGTTCCTGCTTGTTCATTCTTTTCATCATAGATGACCGTTGATTGTTTCAGACTAGATTGCAACGTTTCTACATCGACTGATTTCGCTAAGATGAATAAGTAAACACTCATTACTAAAATACCGACAAGTGCGAGTAGCAATACGATTTTATTCACATGATATTTTTTCCAAATTCGTTTGCGCCATTGATGAAAACGAAGCAAATAGGGTTTGATCCACAGCCAAAACGCTTTCGCTCCACTTTTTATCTTGCGCCAAATTTCCTGAAAATCCATTCTCTGGTCTCCATTCTATAAAAAAATTCAGACACAGTGTACCATAAAACACAGTGATACTGCGTGGGTCTAGAGACCGATACACATATGGTAGTATTCTAGCATGGCTTCTCAAGGAAAGACTAATTTTTTTCTTAAATATCCGTTAAAAGTGCTACAATAAACTCGATGAAATTTTCTCGTTAGCTATTCAATAAAATCAATCCTAGGAGTTACTATATGAAATTTACGATTACTTTACCCCTCAATTTTTCTGAGATGAGCATCCAAGATCTATTAGAAAATAAATGGTTTGTTCCTAGAAAAATTCGTCATTTTATCCGAACACGAAAAGGGATCTTAGTTAATGGCGAAGCCCGACCTTTTCACTCCCTGGTCAAAGCCGGTGATACTATCACTATTATGCTAGAAATGAGCGACTACCCTAAACGAGAGATTCGTTTAGGAAATGCCTCAAGAATCGACGTTTTATATGAAGATGAACATTTGATTATCGTCAATAAGCCATACGGAATGAAGACCCATCCGAATCGACCAGAAGAACAAGACACCTTATTAAATCATTTGGCTGATTATCTAGCACCAGAGACACAGCCCCATGTTGTTCATCGTTTAGATCAAGACACAAGCGGGGCGATTTTATTTGCTAAAAATCCTTTCGTCTTACCTATCTTAGGACATTTATTGGAACAAAAGAACATCTATCGTCGCTACCAAGCACTCGTTCATGGCTTGCTAACTCAAGAGCGAACAATCAATCAAAAAATCGGTCGCGATCGCCATGATCGACAAAAGCGCCGTATTGATAATAAAAATGGCAAACCAGCGATCACTCACGTGACAGTGGCTAAAGATATAGCCGTTAAGTCCAATCAAAGCGCCATATTCTGCCAACTTGAAACAGGTCGTACCCATCAAATTCGAGTACATCTTGCAAGTATCGGACACCCACTAGTTGGAGATCCATTATATAGTAAACATCCCAAAGGTCGCTTGATGCTTCATGCTTATGAGTTAACTCTTGATCATCCTTTTACCGGTCAATCGATTTCGGTTCGAGCACTTCCTGGATTATGGTAAAAAACAGTACAGCAATTATGCTGTACTGTTTTTTTAATGCATCGTCATTCCGCCTGTAACATTGATTGACTGCCCCGTCATATAACTAGCTAATGGACTTGCTAAAAATAAAACAACATTTGCTACGTCTTGCGGCGTTCCTGTTCGACCTAACGGGACTTGACTAATATCTTCTTACCTTACAGCTTCTGCACTCATCCCCCGCAAAGCTCCGCCTTCCACGCGCTCCCGCTGTTTCATCTCAGTTTCAATGATTCCTGGGCATACCGCATTTACTAAAATTTGATTGGCTGCCGTTTCGATCGCCAAGGTCTTCACTAATCCCAAGACCGCATGTTTAGAGGCAACATACGCAGCCATTCCACGATAGCCATTTTTACCTGCTTGAGAAGCAATCACGATCACTCGTCCTTGCTTCTGATGATCGATCATAGTCTTAGTAAAATATTTTAAAGCTAAGTAAGCTCCGCGTGTATTGACTTGAAAGGTCTTATCAAAATCGCTCGTTTGACTTTCGACTAAAAAATCCATCGTCGAAATTCCAGCAACATCCACTAATATATCTGGAATCAATTTTTTTTCAATCAATTGCTGATTCAATTCAGCAATCTCAACTTCTCTACTGATATCTAATTTGACTTGATAATACTGTGGATTCTCGGTTATCTCAAGCTGTGAAGCAGTATAAATAATATCCGCTGCGATCACGATTGCTTGATTCGCTAAAAAGGTATCCACTACAGCTTTACCGATTCCTTGACTACTGCCGATGACTAAAACGACTTTTTGCTTTAACTCTGGAAACATCGTCATCACCTAAACCAAATGACGTTCAAATGCATCATCGCTGATACCTTCAGCTACAACTTTCTTCGACCACTCCTTAGCAGAGAATAGTGAATGGTCCCGATAATTTCCGCAACTGATGATATCTGTTCCTTGAACATCTTTCCACTCAGTTTTTTCAGCAATTTGTTCTAACGATTCTTTCAAAGCAACAGCTACTTGATGAGCCGTGGGTTCTCCCCAGACAATCAAATGGAACCCCGTTCGGCAACCAAACGGTGAACAATCAATCACTCCGTCTAAACGATCGCGTAAAAGATCTGCTAATAAATGTTCGATCGTATGCAATCCAGCTGTCGGAATTGCATTTTCATTAGGCTGAACAAAACGTAAATCAAAATTTGTCAGAACATCGCCTTTAGGACCCTCTTCTTTTGTAATCAAACGTACGTATGGTGCCTTTACTTTTGTATGATCTAAGGTAAAACTTTCTACTTCTGCCATTATTGAAACACTCCTCTTTATTTTTCTAAATAACTTAGCGGTTTATCGACTTCGATCTTAGTTCCGCCAAATTCTTTACTGATATATTTTTGGATCGTTTTATTATGATACAACTTCACCAATTTTCTAAAATTAGCGTTGTCTTTATTATCTTCTGCTGTTGCAAGGATATTGATATTATTTTTAGTCGTTTGATCAACCTCTTCATGAAATAATGAATCTTCCAGTACATTCAAGCCACCATCCAAAGCTACTGTATTTGAAATCAAGACAGCATCCACCGATTTCAAAACACGTGGACCAGTCGTATCATCGATTTGCTTAAAGACTAAATTTTTAGGATTTTCAGTAATTTTTTCTACTCCACTCAAGGAATCGAAATCATCACTCAATGTGATCAGGCCTGCTTTTTGTAATAAAAGTAAGCCACGTGCTGTATTTGCGGGATTATTAGCGAGCGCGATCGTCGAACCAGCTGGAATCGCTTCGATCGAATCATATTTATCTGAATAGATTCCTAATGGTTCCAAATACGTGGTGCCTAAAGCTGCTAGTTTCTTTTTACTGTTTTGTTGATTGTAAGCATTGAAGTATGAATACGATTGAAATGCATTTACATCGACACTGCCATCTGCAGTAGCTTTGTTTAATTGAACACCGTCTGTAATTTGTTTTACTTCTATTGTTAGACCGGCTTTTTTAGCTTCTGCACTTTTGGCGATATACTGCCAAATTTGAAAATCAGATCCTTGCGATCCGATGACGATCGTATTGGATTCCTTTTTCTGTGAGTGGCTCACACTGTGTACGCCAAATCCAACAACACCTAATACGATGATGACACCCAATAAAGCAATTATTTTTTTCATGTTACATCTCCTTTGTTTTCTAACTTTAAAATTTGATAAATCGAGCGGCTAAACGATCGCCTATAAATTGAATAACAAATACTAATACTAATAAGATGATCATACATACAAACGTCACGTCATTTTGAAAGCGAGCATAGCCAATACTGATCGCCACATTTCCTAATCCGCCCGCACCGACAGCACCGGCCATCGTGGTCAAACCGACTAAGCTGATGACGGTCAGTGTTGAAACACGGATGATATCTGCTAAGCCTTCACGTAAATAGACACGGAAAATAATTTCTTGATTGCTCAAGCCCATCGACTGAGCCGCTTCGACAACGCCAGTTCCTACTTCTTGTAAAGCCAATTGGACTTGCCGCGCATAGAATGGAAAGATCCCAATCACTAATGGAACGAGTGCTGCTGTTGTACCGACCGTCGTACCCACTAGAAAACTAGTCAGTGGAGAAATCACTGCTAACAAAATAATGAATGGGATGCTCCGTAAAAGATTGACGATTTTATCTAAGATACTATAAAAAGGACGATCTTCAGCAATCCCACCAGGCTGAGTCACAACTAAAACTAACCCCGTCAATAAACCTAGTACTCCAGCGATCACTGCTGACGCAATCGTCATGTAGATCGTCTCTAATGTGGCTTGCCAGATATCTGCCTGCATCGCAATCACATTGGAAAATAGTTGACTCATGCTTGTTTCACCCTCTTCGCTATTTCTTCTACTCTCACTCCTTGTTCTCGTAAGTAGTCGACACCGCCAGCGACCTCAGGGCCGTTCAATGCCAATATCATTACACCAACAGTCAGATCATCGAATTGATCAACATTTGCAAAAAGGATATTGGCTGAAAGTGCATATTTTTGCGCCATTTCAGTTACCACGGCTTGATTGGTCGTTTCACCAATGAATTTTAGCAAGAACAAATTATCTAAACGTTTTTGCTGGATTCGGCTTAGTGCTTCTTGAACATTGATCGATGTTTCAATAAATTCTTCAGTTAGACGTTCTTTAGGATGCCTGAATACTTCTGCTACTTTGCCTTGCTCGATAATTTTCCCTGCTTCCATCACGCCCACCCGATGACAAATCGTTTGGATGACCTGGATCTCATGTGTGATCAATACGATCGTCAGTCCCAATTGTTGTTTTAACCGCTGCAATAATTTTAAAATCGACAATGTTGTTTTCGGATCTAAAGCGCTCGTTGCTTCATCGCTCACTAAGATATCAGGATTATTAGCTAATGCTCGAGCAATCGCGACACGTTGCTTCTGACCACCAGAAAGCTGATCTGGAAAAGCATCTGCTAACTCTTCTAATTCAACGAGTTTCAATAGAGCCAATGCTTTTTCACGCCGCTCATTTTTACTTAACTTCTCGCCTAATAACGGAAACTCAACATTATTTAAAATCGTTCGCGAATTCATCAAATTGAAATGCTGAAAAATCATTCCGATTTTTTTTCGTGCTTGCTGAAATTGATGTTTAGTTAATCCAGCTAAGTCTTGCTGATTTACGAGTACTTTTCCCGCGGTCGGAACTTGCAGATGATTAACTAAACGAATCAGTGTACTTTTTCCAGCCCCCGAATAACCAATGATGCCATAGATTTCTCCGCGATCAATTGTCAGCGAAACATGATCGACAGCTGTAATTTTACTGTTATTACGTTCAAACGTTACAACAGCCTCTTGTAATTCGATCACAGGTTGTTTATTTTCCACCATCATTTTATCCCTACTTTTCTGGCCAAACCTCTTCGGCGATGTTTTTGATCAAAGCAATTTTTTTCCACTGTTGCTCTTCCGTCAAAATATTTCCTTCTTCCGTTGAAGCAAAACCACATTGAGGACTCAAAGATAAACGATCTAACGGAATATACTGAGCTGCTTCTTTGATCCGATTGATTACTTGTTGACGATCTTCTAACTCGCCATCTTTCGAAGTGATCAACCCTAAGACAACTTTTTTATCACCGCTGACTTTTGCTAAAGGTTCAAACCCACCAGAACGATCTGTATCGTATTCTAAATAATAGGCAGTCACATTTTCCGAAGTGAATAATGGATCTGCTACATCATCATACCCGCCAGCTGCTGCCCACGTTGAGTGATAATTACCTCGGCAAACATGTGTATTCAATGTTAGATCTGCTGGTTGGTCTGCTAAAACAGCGTTATTGATTGTTAGATATAATTGTGCTAATTCTTTACGCACTTCTTTTTCATCTTTATCTTCTTCACTGATAAAACCTTCCGGCAATGGTGCAACCAAGACACCCCAAGTACAATCATCTAATTGGATCGTTCGAGCACCGGCTGTATAGAGATCTGCGAGTACTTGTCGATATGCTTGAACAATATCAGCAATCAATTCTTCATTCGTTGGATAAACCTCGCGAACTTTTTCAATTACATCAGGTCGTAACAATTCAACGAGAATCTGTGCTGGTGCAGGAATCGTTTGTTTCACTTCTTTTCCTTCACTAACATGTGCTTGCGTAAATTTGAAATGTTCAACGAAAGGATGATTTTCACCAGAAATTTTTCCTGTAACGATCACTGTTCCCGGTCGTGTTTCTTCTCCGTGAAAGAAATAACCATGTTCAGGAATATAAAATTCAATTCCTTGCAGTCCCCAAAAGAAATCCAGGTGCCACCAGCTACGACGAAATTCTCCATCAGTCACAGCTCTTAACCCCGCAGCTCCCTCTTTTTTAATTAGATCAATGATCGCTTCATCTTCGATTTTCGTTAAATATGCGCGGTCTACTTCTCCAGCTTCAAAAGCGGTCCGGGCTGTTTTTAATTTTTCAGGTCGTAAAAAACTTCCTACGATATCATATGTGAATGGTGATGTTGTACGTTTTGTCATAATAAATTTCCTCCAATTTTAGCTTTAAAGAAAAGGCGATGAAACAAAAAAACATCCATCCCTTTACCTACTGCTTTTGCAATAGATAAAGGGACGAATGTTTTCGCGCTACCACCCTCATTTACATTATTCTCACGAATAATGCCTTATCGGTACCTGTTGATACCCGGTGATATATCGGTCACTTCACGTTTGGTTCGCGTGAACGAGCCAAATAGCTCAGAGCTCATCTTCACTGACGTTTACAATCCCCTTTTCCACCGACCGGGTTCTCTGTGCTTATGACTTATCAGTTACTCTTCTCTTCAAAGCTTTATTATTTGTTCACTATAATCACACTATTTACTCCTCATGTCAACACTTTTTTCGCTCAATTTTAATAAATTTCGCTTTTAACGACAAAAAAAGCCAAGATCCAAGGATCTCAGCTTCAAAATATTTATTTTCTTAGTACCAGCCGTTTGCTTGCCAGAAAGCTTGAGCGCCTTCCCATGAACCATAACGAGAAGTTACGTATTGATCTGCTACACGTTCTTGGTTTGCTTCAGAATAATCACCATTCAAGTATGAAGCTGATAATTGGTAACGTCCAACATATTGGCCGTTTGATGCAGAATAAGAACCACCAGATTCTTTTTGAGCAATCCATTCTTTAGCTGAAGAAGTTGTTGCAGCTGTATTAGCTGTTGTTGCTGCTGGTGTTTCAGTAACAGTAGTTGTAGCTGCTGGAGCTGTTTCTTGAACTGTCGTTGTTTGTGTTGTAGTTTCTTGAACTGGAGCTGACGCTTCAGTAGAAGTTGTCGCTGCTTTTGTATCACCATTAATGGTCAATTCTTGACCAGCAAAAATCATGTTTACGTTAGAAATTTTATTTGCTTTCGCAATTGAACTTACTAAACTATCATTACCAACCAATTTATGAGAAATCTTTGATAAAGTATCTCCTGATTGAACAGTATAAGTTTCTGATGCGTGTGCATCCGTAGCTCCCATCGCTAGACCTGCACCTGCTGCTAATACTGTACTAAAAAGAAGTGTTTTCCCTAATTTCATTATATAAATTCCTCCGATTGTTTTGTCTCTTTTTCTTCTGTCATTTTGACTACGAGAGTTACTTTACCATCCTTTTGTATTTCATGGGTAATATTACTGTGACAATACATTACAATAATATGAAACAATGTAACAAAACTAGCGTTTGTGTGTTACTTTGAAATATATAATATTCATTCATATTTTAAAAAAAACCTTTATAGCAGGGTTAAAATAAAATGTAACTGTTTTATATTTGTATTACAAAAATTACTTTTAGAAACATTGAAATATTTTTGTAAAGAAACTCAATAAAGACTTTCTATCTTTTCTGAAGAATTTTGGCTAAATAATTGTATAGATTGATTCCATTTATGGGTTAAAAAAAACTTCTGCTAAAAAAGCAGAAGTTTTTTTATTTAATTCGTAAGCGTCGGCGCCACTTCAGCGCTTGCGGTCCAATCAATTTATCAGCTAATCGAAGTTTCAAACTCAGGCTAAGATAAACAAAACCGCCAGCTCCTGCAGTAAGAACACAAATCAGCATGGCTTGAATCCTAGAAGTAGGATCTAATACAATATAACTTATCTGGCGAACGATCAATGCCACTACTAGCATGATTACTGTAAGCAACGCGATTAAAAGACAACGTCTAAACGCTAATTGATAGTTTGCATGAACGACTCTTCGAAGTTTCCATAAACACAATCCACATGTTAATACTAAGCCCATAAAGGTAGCAATCAATGGTCCATATACTTCAAATAATTTGATCAACGGAAGTTGGATCACCGCTTTAAAAGCTAAGCCAAACAGCCAATACCTTACTGCAATGCGGCTGTGTGAAATACCTTGAAGTGTAGTCGACAGCATCATAAACAAAGCTGAAGCAAATCCCGCCCAGCAAGCTACCACTAAGATTCGACTGCCCAGTACATCTGGTGTATAAAAAAGTGTGTTGAGTGGATACGCCAGTAAAATCATTCCAGCTATTGCTGGAAACATGATAAATGCGAACAATTGAATATTGGTATTTACTAATTTTCCTAATTCAGGCCGCCGTCTTAAGGTAAATAACTCTGTCAACATCGGTAAACTAGTAAGTGCTAATGAGGTTCCTAACGCCACGACGACCATTGTCAACTTATCCGGATTTGCACTGAACAAAGCATAAAGATCGACTAATTGTCGGTGGCTATAATTAGTATTTGCTGCCATAGTATGGATAAAAGTTACTTGGTCGATCAACTTATAGAAAGTGATGCCCCCACCTAATAATATAAATGGAATTGCTTGTCTAATTGTTTCTAATAATAATTTTTTTGTATCGATGGTTACTTTATTTAAACTGTAGTTCAATTGAAGATCACTGCGTTTTTTGTCTTTGAACCAATAAAAAAGTAAAACACCATACGAGCCGATCATTCCCACTGCGGCAGCAAATGTTGACTGGATCACCGCAGCTAAATATTCACCATGTTGAACTTTCATGATAATAAAAACACTCAATAACATATAAAAGACCCGAATCGCTTGTTCGACCACTTGAGAAACGGCGGAAGGCCGCATATCTTGTTGCCCTTGAAAATAGCCGCGCAAGACACTCATACAAGGAAAAGCAATCACCGCGATACTCAACGCACGGATCACTGGGATCAGCTGTTGACCACCACCAGATAGACTAGCTAAAAAAGGAGCAGTAAAAAACATCAGTCCGCCAAAAAGAATCCCTAAAAGTGCTGTGGCTTGGAGCGCTTTGATGAATAATCGACGACTTGTCTGGTATTCACCTTTGGAATTGTAACGAGCAATCTGTTTCGCGATTGCCCCTGGCAGTCCGGCAGTAGAAATCATCATGAACAATGCATAAAACGTATACCCCATATTAAATAGCCCATTAGCCGCTCGAGCATTTTCACCCATCCAGGCATACCAAGGAATGATGTAAACAGCTCCTAGTAAGCGTGAAAAGATATTTCCTACAGTCAGCCAGGCTGAACCTTGGATCATTTTTTCCTGATAACTCAGGTCACTTGGTCGTGTTTCTCTCATGATCTCCTCCTACAAAATTACTACTCTAATAGTAAAGCTAAAAACGTTTTCTGACAATCACTCTTTTCTTAGTTTTTCTACCATTTATAAAGCTATGCTATAATAGCCTAGACAATATTATGGAGGTCTCTATCACATGCTGACACTTACCCAAATTCAACAAATCCTTGAAAAAGAAAACTTATTGCGTGAGTTTATCACGCCTGATCGTTGGAGTCTAGCTGCTCCTTTGGAAAAAAAATTCCACAAACTTTCTTATGACTCTCGTGAAGCAGATGCTGACACACTTTTTTTCTGTAAAGGAAATAATTTCCAAGTACGTTACTTGGAACAAGCACTACAAACAGGTCTAGCTTGCTACATTGCCGAACAGCCTTACGAAGTCGATGCAGCGTTAGCGATTATCGTAACAGATATCCGTAAAGCTCTAGCTGTTTTAAGTATGGCTTTTTATGACTATCCGCAAAATAAGCTAAAACTGATCGGTATCACGGGAACTAAAGGAAAAACGACCGTTGCGTACTTCACTAAAAAAATCTTAGATATCACGACCCAGCAAAAAACGGCTTTGCTGTCTACTTTGAACACTACTTTAGATGGAGTCACTTTTTTCAAATCTAAATTAACCACTCCTGAGTCTTTAGACTTGTACCGTATGATGGCAGAAGCCGTCACAAATGGTATGACACGCTTAGTGATGGAAGTTTCTTCGCAAGCCTATAAAGTCGCACGTGTTTACGGCCTGACTTTTGATGTCGGGATCTTTCTAAATATCTCACCCGATCATATCGGACCGATCGAACATCCGACATTCGAAGATTATTTTTATTGCAAACGTCAGTTGGTAGCCAACTCACGTCAAATGATCTTACATCATGAAATCGATCATTTTGATTTATTAAACGAATTAGCAAAAGCTAAAAATATTCCAGTAATCACCTATGGCAACAAGGTCGAAGCAGATTATCAAGTGAAGCCGTTGGAACATCCTCTAGCCTTTTCACTAACCGGTGCTAAAGATAGTTTGATGCTCAATGGTACGTACGAGATATTATTAGCTGGTGATTTCAATAAAGAAAATGCTGCAGCTGCATTGATTGCTAGTGCCTTGGTCGGCGCAGACCAAACAGCTGGTCAACAAGGTTTAGCCGAAGCATTGGTCCCAGGACGCATGAATTTATTATTGAAACCAAACGGCGCACACATCTATGTCGATTACGCTCATAATTATTTAAGTATGAAATCATTACTTGCATTTGCTAAAGAACAACACCCTGCTGGTGAAATCTTAGTCATAACAGGTTCAACAGGAAATAAAGCCGAGTCTCGCCGAGCAGGGCTTGGACAAGCCATCGGCGAATACGCAGATGTGGCCGTCTTAACAAGCGATGATCCCAATTACGAAGATCCCAAAAAAATTGCGGCTGAAATCCAGCAAGGAATCCAGAATGATCAAGTACAGGTCCACTTTGAAAAAGATCGCAAACAAGCGATCCAACAAGCGATCCAATCCGCCGATCCAAATGATGCGATTATTTTAGCTGGTAAAGGAACGGATAAATACATGACCGTTAATGGTGAGAACCTTCCTTATGAAGGCGATTATCATTTAGCTGAATTGTTTATAAAAGACTAGTAAAAAGAGGTTGGAACAAAAGTAGCGAATACTTTTGTTCCAACCTCTTTTCTTTTTTTAATTAGCTACGATATTCACTAATTTATTAGGAACCACGATCACTTTACGAATCGTTTTCCCTTCGGTATTGCGTTGGATGTGTTCATCTGCCATCGCAATTTTTTCTAGCTCATCTTTTGCTAGATCAATAGCGACCATTACTTTCGAACGCACCTTGCCATTGACTTGCAAGATCACTTCGATTTCATTTTCAATCAGAGCCTCTTCATCATAGGTTGGCCATGCAACATACGAGATATCTTCATCATGACCTAAAATCGCCCATAATTCTTCTGAAATATGTGGAGCGATCGGTGCTAATAATTGAACAAAACCTTCCACATATTCATAGGTCAAAGCTTCAACTTTATACGCTTCATTCACGAAGACCATCATTTGTGAGATGGCTGTATTCAAATGCAGCTGTTCCATATCTTCTGTGACTTTTTTGACGGTTTGATTATAGACTTTCGTCAATGAACCATCGTTGATGTTGGTAATGTGGTCACGCATTTTTCCATCTTCGTCTACGATCAGACGCCATACACGATCTAAGAATTTGCGCGAACCTTCTAAGCCATTTTCACTCCAAGCGATCGATGCATCTAATGGACCCATAAACATTTCATACATCCGCAATGTATCTGCACCGTACTGTTCTACCACATCGTCAGGGTTTACGACATTTTTCAATGATTTACTCATTTTTGCTGGAGCTTCTTCTAATTCTTCACCCGTTTCGATGCTGTACCATTTACCATCACGTTTTTCAACTTTATTGGTTGGTACAAGAGCACCGCGGCTATCACGGAAACTTTGTCCTAAAATCATTCCTTGGTTATATAATTTTTGGAACGGTTCATTTGTTGGAACCACACCGATATCATATAAGAATTTATGCCAGAAACGAACATATAATAAATGAAGCACAGCATGCTCAGCACCACCGATATAAAGATCCACTGGTAACCAACGTTTCAATTTTTCATAATCTGCTAAAGCTTCTTTATTATGCGGATCAATAAAGCGTAAATAGTACCATGAACTACCAGCCCATTGCGGCATCGTATTCGTTTCACGACGACCTTTTTTACCAGTAATTGGATCAACAACATTTACCCAATCTTCGATATTTGCTAGTGGTGATTCACCTGTTCCACTAGGCTTGATATCTGTTGTTTTTGGCAATTCTAATGGCAATTCATAATCAGGAACTAAACCAGTTGTGCCGTCTTCCCAATGGATCACAGGGATTGGTTCACCCCAGTAACGTTGACGAGAGAATAACCAGTCTCTTAAACGGTAACTTACTTCTTTTTTACCACATTGATGTTCGTCTAACCAAGAAACCATTTTATCAATTGCTTCTTGTTTACCTAAACCATCTAAAAATTCTGAATTAATATGTGGACCATCACCTGTGAAGGCTTCATTTTCAATATCGCCGCCTTCTACAACCGGTACGATTGGTAATTCGAAAGTTTTAGCAAATTCGTAATCACGTTCATCATGGGCAGGTACCGCCATGATAGCACCAGTACCGTAAGATGCTAAGACGTAATCGCCGATCCAAATCGGCATTTTATTTCCGTTAGCTGGATTGATCGCATAAGCCCCAGTGAAGACACCAGTTTTTTCTTTTGCTAAATCTGTCCGGTTTAAATCTGATTTTTTAGAAGCTTCTTCGATGTAAGCATCGATGGCTGCTTTTTGTTCCGGCGTTGTGATTTTTTGTACCAAGTCTAATTCTGGCGCTAATACGGCATACGTCGCACCAAATAATGTATCTGGACGTGTTGTGAAAACCGTAAAGCTTTCTTCACTGCCCTCAATCTTGAAGCTGACATTTGCACCGATCGAACGGCCAATCCAGTTGCGTTGCATTTCTTTGATACTTTCAGGCCAATCTACTGTTTCTAGATCATCTAATAAGCGATCTGCATAAGCCGTGATTTTTAACATCCATTGACGCATTGGTTTGCGGATAACGTCGTAGCCGCCACGTTCGCTCTTGCCGTCAATAACTTCTTCGTTTGAGATAACCGTTCCTAATTCTGGCACCCAGTTGACTGGAACTTCCGCTTCATAAGCTAAACCTTTTTCATACATTTGTTCAAAGATCCATTGTGTCCATTTATAGTATTCAGGATCTGTCGTATTTAATTCACGATTCCAATCGTAACTGAAGCCTAATGAATTGATTTGACGTTTGAATGTTTCAATATTTTTTTGAGTAAATTCTGCAGGATCATTTCCTGTATCTAAAGCATATTGTTCTGCTGGCAGACCAAATGCATCCCACCCCATTGGGTGTAAAACATTATAACCTTGTGATCGTTTCATCCGTGAGATGACATCTGTTGCTGTGTAGCCTTCCGGATGTCCTACATGCAATCCTTGACCAGATGGGTATGGAAACATATCTAATGCATAGAATTTTGGTTTTTCTGGGTCATCTTGGGTATTGAATGTATTGTGGCTTGCCCAATATTTTTGCCATTTTTTTTCAATCGCTTTGTGATCGTAACTCATGTTGCGCCTCCTATAAGCCTAATCTTTTATTTTTTATCATCCCCGAAAGAATGATGATGTAACAAAATTTACACTAGTTCCTTACTGCATTTCTTCAATGAAACAAAAAAAGCCCTACAAAAGTTCAAAACAACTTTTATAGGACGTTATCAACGTGGTACCACCTATCTTTATCTGCACACTGGCAGAACTCAACAGAAATAACGGTCTCTAACCGGATCATTCGATCATGCTCCAAGGTAAGTTCGAAGTTCTCGCATACCACACTCTCAGCACCGTGGGCTCTCTGAAATGCGTTTCTTTCTACTACTCCTCTTCTAGGCAAATAAATATTAAAGTAACTTTATCTTAGCAGATTACTATCTAGAATTCAATTGAATTCCCTTTAAGAATCCATTGAAAGAATTGTACTGCTAAGTAAACATGATATAATGATTCCGGTTATAGAAAGGATGAATTGTGTAGAATCATGAAAAATAAATCGCTCTATCATTTAATCGGAAGTTTCACTTTGCTGTTTTTTGCAGTGCTCTGTTACATCGTCCGATTTTATCCCGATACGTTATCCGGTTTTGACCACTCGATCATTCATGGGGTCCACCGTTTATATCCGCAGATGAACGGTTACTTTTTATGGGTGACAAAATTTGCCAATCCGATTACGATCGTCTTATTATCAATCGTTTTTGTCGGTTTGTTTTATTTTAATAAACAAAAGATCACTGCACTATGGTTAGGCGCGGGAATGGTTTTGATCAGCGGCGCGTTAAATCATTTACTAAAAATCTTTTTCCAACGTGAGCGACCTACCGTTCTTACCCATATGGTCACCGAACACAGTTTTAGTTTCCCCAGTGGACACTCGACTGCCAGCACCTTGCTTTATGGAACGTTGATCTTTGTGTTGCCTTTGTTTATCAAAGAAAATACTCCTCGCTTGATTGGACAAATCATTTTAGGATTATTGATTTTTAGTATCATGATCAGCCGTATCTACTTAGGCGTCCATTATCCTAGCGATGTCTTAGCAGGGATGCTTTTAGGCAGCAGCTGGCTATTTTTCACCTATCCTTATTATCAACAAAAAAAATTAGCTTACGATTTAAAAGCAATTAGGAGAAACAAATGACCTTTACTTATAGCGATGATGAAAACAAACGTTACCATTCTTGGAATTATGCTTTACGCCAAGAATTTGGTGGGAAAATCTTTAAAGTCCCGGTAGACGGTGGCTTTGACTGTCCAAACCGTGACGGTACTGTGGCTCATGGCGGTTGTACCTTCTGTAGTGTTTCAGGCTCAGGCGACATGATTGTAGCTCCTAGCGATCCGTTGCCACAGCAATTTCATAAAGAAATCGATATGATGCATCAAAAATGGCCGCATGTTGAACAATATATCGTCTATTTCCAAAATTTCACAAATACTCATGCACCGGTTGAAGTGATTCGCGAGCGTTTCGAACAAGTCGTCAATCTTCCAGGCGTTGTTGGACTTTCCGTCGGCACACGACCTGACTGTTTACCTCCAGAAGTGGTCGATTATTTAGCTGAATTGAATCAACGCTTATACCTTTGGGTTGAATTAGGCTTGCAAACAACCTATGAGGAAACAAGTAATTCGATCAATCGAGCACATGATTATGGGACCTATGTCGATGCGGTCGCTCGCCTGCGCAAACATAATATCAATGTCTGCACGCATTTAATCAATGGTTTACCTGGAGAATCGCTAGAGATGATGCGGGAAAATGTTCGCCGTACTATTTTAGATTCTGATATCCAAGGAATCAAACTTCATTTAATGCATCTGATGCGTAATACTAAAATGTTACGTGATTACGCTGAAGGTCGTTTGCAACTGATGACCAAAGAAGATTACGTTTCTGTGATCTGCGATCAATTAGAAATGATTCCTCAAGACATCATCATCCATCGCTTAACTGGGGATGCACCTTGGGATTCTTTAGTTGGACCTATGTGGAGCTTGAAAAAATGGGAAGTCTTGAACGCGATCGATCAAGAATTGATCCAACGAGATTCCTATCAAGGCAAGTTTGATATTAGAAAGGACGCTGACCATGCTGCTCACCTCCTTACGCTTTAGCCATCAACTCTTAAAAGAAGTCGTTATCGAAGGCGATCACGTGATCGATGCGACTATGGGCAATGGAAATGATACCCTTTTTCTAACGGAATTGGTCGGAAAAAGCGGCCAAGTCTATGCCTTTGATATTCAAGAGCAAGCTTTAAAAAATACCCAAACACGATTAGCTGCTGCTGATCAACAAGCGACATTATTTCTAGCGGGCCATGAAACGATCGATGAAAAAATTTCCATCGATCAACCGATCAAAGCCGCAATTTTTAATTTAGGCTATCTACCTAAAAGTGATAAACAGATTATCACGTTACCAGAAACAACTAAGCAAGCGATGGGAACAATTTTAAAACGCTTGACTGTTGGCGGCCGAATGATCGTTGTGATCTATTACGGTCATGCTGGCGGTGAGACAGAAAAAAATGAAGTCCTCGATTTTTGTCAAGCATTGCCGCAAGAAACTTATAATGTATTAAGTTATCAATTTATCAATCAAAAGAATACGCCGCCGATTTTATTATGCGTAGAGAAAAAGAACAGCTGACCTTCAGGTCAGCTGTTCTTTTCATTAAACCATTCCAATACACGTTGAATCCAAGCATCCCAAAAGATCCAATCATGCTTTCCAGGACCTTCTTCAAAGGTGACATCTAATTGGTTCTGTTCTAGTTTGTGCGCCATGTATTGACTGGCAGGATATAGATCGTCTTCTGTTCCACAAGCTAAGAAAAAGCGCGGGGCTTCTTTGCCGCTTTTGACTAATTCTTCTAATAGATAAAGCGGGTCATTTTTAGAACCTTGCAATTGATCCAATGGCCCAAAGATTCCTTGCCAGTAGGCTTCATTTCGCACCAACAACAAACTCTTGATATCTGCTAAAACTACAGCACCAGACAGAGAAGCTACCGCTGCAAAATTTTCCGGTTTTGCTAAGCCTAATTTCAAAGCACCATAGCCACCCATCGATAGCCCTGCTGCAAATGTTTTTTCACGCTTTTTAGTGATTTGTGGGAATAGTTCATGAACTAATTCCGGTAATTCTTCTGCCACAAACGTCCAATAATTCATATCATACGTAGTATCAGTATAAAAAGCTAAGTCTGTTGAGGGCATGACTACTGCCATTTGATAATCTGCAACATAACGCTCAATCGATGTCCGACGTTCCCAAACGCTATGATTTCCACCCATCCCATGTAATAAATAAAGTACTGGTATATCATCGGTAATACCGATTGTTTCTGTCCCTATTTTTTTATGCGTTGTCTGTGGTAAGATCACATTCATTGCCACTTCCATTTGCAACACATTTGAATAGACATTTACTTGTAAAAAAGCCATCTATTTTGATCCTCCAGTTTTCTTATTGTTCGTTTAGTTTAACACGTTTTGATTGTTTGCCAAATAAAACACTAAACAATAGCGCAATCACAATCAACAGCAGACCAGCCAAATAAATCCAATGCAAACTATTGAATAAAATGGTCCGCAATTCATCTCGTAGTGTTTGCTCGATTTGCAATGCCGTGTGCGGGTTGATCAAACGATTCATGAGTGTGGTATCCGTGATCCCTGCTTGAGCTAATTGACGGCCATTAGAAACATTCAAAATAATTCCAAAAACTGAGACCATAATTGTTTGTCCGATCGTACGAGACAATGTATTGAATGAAGTGGCTACGCCGATTTCTTCTTGCGAAACACTCGCTTGAGCTTCCACAGTTGTAGTTGTTACAGCCAAACCATATCCAACACCAAGAATTCCCATGATTACAAAAAACAACCAAAATGGGCTGGCTTGCGGCAAGAACAACAAGGAGCCACCGCCAATTAAAATAATCAATAGACCCAGTATTATGATTCGCTTCGCTGAATACTTTAATAATAAGCGTCCTGATAAGAAAGAACCATACATCCAGACAATAGACAACGGAGCTAATACTAAACCACCCAAGCCGGCAGACTTTTCTAGTACGCCTTGCATCCACATCGGAATATAAACATCCAAACTCATTAAGAAGCCGCTGATCAATGCCGCCACGATGTTGACACTAGCAAACGTCTGATTACTAAAAAGATTCAAGTCAATCACGGGATCTTCTGCCCGTTTCTCCGTATAAATAAATAAAAACAAGACCACAATACTAAAAATAAATAGCCCAATGACCGCTGCGGATAAGCCTTCATCTCCTAAAAGTTGAAAACCTAGCAATAAACTCAATAGCGTTAGCATTAAAAATAAACTTCCTAAAATATCCATTTTTTTTGCTTGATAATTTTTTTTCTCTTCAATAAAAAAGTACTGTAATAAACCGATTAATCCCAAGCCAATCGGAACATTAATAAAGAAGATCCAATGCCAGCCTACTGTATCAACGATCACTCCTCCAGCCAAAGGACCAAAAACACTGGCAATTCCCCAAGCTGCACTCGTTAACCCTAAAACCTTTGCTCGCTTATCAATATCATAAAGATCTGCTATGATCGTCAAAGAAACAGGCATGATCGCCCCTGCACCTAAACCCTGGATTCCTCTAGCAATAATCAGCGTCAACATCTCATTTGAAAAACCGCACAGTGCTGATCCTAGTACAAAGAGTAAAATCCCGATGAAAAAAATTGGTTTCCGACCAATTTTATCAGCCAATTTTCCATAAATCGGTGTAATCATAGCACTGGTCAATAAATAAATCGAAAATACCCAGTTCATGATTTCGATTCCTTGTAAACTACCTACGATCGTTGGCATTGCTGTCGTTACAATCGTTCCCTCGATTGCTGACATAAATGTCGCTATAAAAATACCTATCGTTACAACCTTAACATTTGTTGTTCGTTTCATTTTTACCTCCGAATTTTTATATTCTTGTGTAGCATAGCACGTCTTGATACAAAATGACTCTCAATTTTTTTATGTCCTTATTCAAAAATTGACAAAAAGAGACGGTTCTATTGATTCAAAAAATCAATAGAAACCGCCTCGTGAACTCCATAAATACTTTATGTCTGTACGATTTATTTTAAATCCAAACTAGCTTTCAATGCATCTACTTTATCTGTGTGTTCCCATGGTAGATCAACATCTGTACGTCCGAAATGGCCGTAAGCAGCTGTATCGCTATAAATAGGACGCAATAAATCTAGCATTTCAATAATACCTGCAGGACGTAAATCAAAGTTTTCGCGAATCGCTCCGATTAGCGCTTCCTCTGAAACTTTTGCTGTACCGAATGTATTTACTGAAATAGAAACCGGTTGAGCTACGCCAATAGCGTAAGCTAATTGAACTTCCACTTTTTCTGCTAAGCCAGCTGCTACAATATTTTTAGCAATATAACGAGCGGCATAAGAAGCAGAACGGTCTACTTTAGTTGCATCTTTCCCAGAGAAAGCACCACCACCGTGACGAGAATAACCACCATAAGTATCTACAATGATTTTACGGCCAGTTAGACCGGCATCTCCTTGAGGTCCGCCAATAACGAAACGGCCAGTTGGATTGATATAGTATTTTGTTTTTTCATCTAGTAATTCAGCTGGAATTTCATGTTTGATTACTTTTTCCATGACATCTTTACGAATTGTTTCGTTATCAACTTTATCACTATGTTGTGTACTGATAACAACTGCATCAACACGTTGTGGTTTACCATTTTCATCATACTCAACTGTTACTTGAGATTTTGCATCTGGTCCAAAATAAGCAACTTCACCAGATTTACGTAAATCTGCTAAACGTTTTACCAAATGATGACTCAACGAAATAGGTAAAGGCATTAATTCAGGTGTTTCATTTACTGCAAACCCAAACATTAAGCCTTGGTCTCCAGCACCGATATCTTCAATTGCTTCTTCTTTATCACGTGTTTCTAAAGCATCATCCACACCTTGAGCGATATCCGGAGATTGTTCATCAATTGCTACTAAAACAGCGACATTGTCTCCATCAAAACCAAATTTTGATTCTGTATAACCAATACGCTTGATTGTTTCACGAACAACTTTTTGGATATCCACATAAGCAGTAGTAGAGATTTCTCCAAAAACTAAAACAAGCCCAGTAGTCACTGATGTTTCACATGCAACACGAGCTTTCGGATCCTTTTCTAAAATTGCATCTAAGATAGCATCACTAATTTGGTCAGCAACTTTATCTGGATGTCCTTCTGAAACTGATTCTGATGTAAATAAACGACGTTCTTCCATTATAAATATTCCCCCTAATTTTATTCGGTTACAAGGAATCTCTGGTTTTTCCAGAACCTATCGGGAACTTGCAACGAATCGATTATAACAGAAAAATAGCACCTGTCACTAATAATCCACTAATAATTCAGAAAATTTATGGAAATTATTTTTGAATACAAAAAAAGAGACGTTCAAAAACGTCTCAACTATGACCCGTACGGGACTCGAACCCGTGTTACCGCCGTGAAAGGGCGGTGTCTTAACCGCTTGACCAACGGGCCATGATAATAAATATAAAAAACGGAGAAGGAGGGATTTGAACCCTCGCGCCGGTTTCCCGACCTACACCCTTAGCAGGGGCGCCTCTTCAGCCACTTGAGTACTTCCCCAAAAACCAAAAAGTTTTAATGGGCCTAAATGGACTCGAACCATCGACCTCACGCTTATCAGGCGTGCGCTCTAACCAGCTGAGCTATAGGCCCCAAATAAAAACTAAAGCGGGTGACGAGAATCGAACTCGCGACAACAGCTTGGAAGGCTGTGGTTTTACCACTAAACTACACCCGCATGGCGGTCCCGACGGGATTTGAACCCGCGATCTCCTGCGTGACAGGCAGGCATGTTAACCCCTACACCACGGAACCATGTTTTAGTTTTTAATTGCGGGAGCAGGATTTGAACCTACGACCTTCGGGTTATGAGCCCGACGAGCTACCAGACTGCTCCATCCCGCGATAATATTATTAAAAAGGAGGATAAGGGATTCGAACCCTTGCACGGTTTTACCCGCCTGACGGTTTTCAAGACCGTTCCCTTCAGCCGGACTTGGGTAATCCTCCGGTAAAAAATA
>NZ_CP189993.1:1705000-1885000 GCF_050310005.1 Enterococcus sp. 22-H-5-01 | reverse complement strand
GTTACAAACTCTCGTGGTGTGACGGGCGGTGTGTACAAGGCCCGGGAACGTATTCACCGCGGCGTGCTGATCCGCGATTACTAGCGATTCCGGCTTCATGTAGGCGAGTTGCAGCCTACAATCCGAACTGAGAGAAGCTTTAAGAGATTAGCTTAGCCTCGCGACTTCGCGACTCGTTGTACTTCCCATTGTAGCACGTGTGTAGCCCAGGTCATAAGGGGCATGATGATTTGACGTCATCCCCACCTTCCTCCGGTTTGTCACCGGCAGTCTTGCTAGAGTGCCCAACTAAATGATGGCAACTAACAATAAGGGTTGCGCTCGTTGCGGGACTTAACCCAACATCTCACGACACGAGCTGACGACAACCATGCACCACCTGTCACTTTGCCCCCGAAGGGGAAGCTCTATCTCTAGAGTGGTCAAAGGATGTCAAGACCTGGTAAGGTTCTTCGCGTTGCTTCGAATTAAACCACATGCTCCACCGCTTGTGCGGGCCCCCGTCAATTCCTTTGAGTTTCAACCTTGCGGTCGTACTCCCCAGGCGGAGTGCTTAATGCGTTAGCTGCAGCACTGAAGGGCGGAAACCCTCCAACACTTAGCACTCATCGTTTACGGCGTGGACTACCAGGGTATCTAATCCTGTTTGCTCCCCACGCTTTCGAGCCTCAGCGTCAGTTACAGACCAGAGAGCCGCCTTCGCCACTGGTGTTCCTCCATATATCTACGCATTTCACCGCTACACATGGAATTCCACTCTCCTCTTCTGCACTCAAGTTCCCCAGTTTCCAATGACCCTCCCCGGTTGAGCCGGGGGCTTTCACATCAGACTTAAGAAACCGCCTGCGCTCGCTTTACGCCCAATAAATCCGGACAACGCTTGCCACCTACGTATTACCGCGGCTGCTGGCACGTAGTTAGCCGTGGCTTTCTGGTTAGATACCGTCAAGGGATGAACTTTTTACTCTCATCCTTGTTCTTCTCTAACAACAGAGTTTTACGATCCGAAAACCTTCTTCACTCACGCGGCGTTGCTCGGTCAGACTTTCGTCCATTGCCGAAGATTCCCTACTGCTGCCTCCCGTAGGAGTTTGGGCCGTGTCTCAGTCCCAATGTGGCCGATCACCCTCTCAGGTCGGCTATGCATCGTTGCCTTGGTGAGCCGTTACCTCACCAACTAGCTAATGCACCGCGGATCCATCCTCAAGTGACGCAAAAGCGCCTTTCAAAAGAAAACCATGCGGTTTTCTTTGTTATGCGGTATTAGCACCTGTTTCCAAGTGTTATCCCCCGCTTGAGGGTAGGTTATCCACGTGTTACTCACCCGTTCGCCACTCTTTTTCTTTCGGTGGAGCAAGCTCCGGTGAAAGAAAAAGCGTTCGACTTGCATGTATTAGGCACGCCGCCAGCGTTCGTCCTGAGCCAGGATCAAACTCTCATAAAAAGTGTTTGAAACAATCTTACGATTGTTAAGCTCAATTTTAAAAATTGACTTGCTAGCATATTGCTTGCTATGTTTTGTTTGTTTCTATTAAAAGAAACGCCCTACACATTTGGTTTGTTTTATTCGTTCAGTTTTCAAAGGTCTACATTGTTTGTCGCTTTGTTTCAGCAACTTTTATATCATAACAGATTTAAAAGTTAATGTCAGCAACTTTTTAAAACTTTTTTTGAAGAAGTTTTTTTAAATTGTCATTACTGCTTGATGCGACTTTGTTAGAATAACTTAAATTCTGCCGTATGTCAACAACTTTTTTTAAGTTTTTTTTAGCGAGATTAGCTCGCCTTGGAACATTACATAATATACCAACATAATCGCATTGGGTCAATAAAAAATATGCTTTTTTTCGAAGTTTTTTTCATTACTGATTATTCTTATTCGCATTTTATTAGAACGTTCGTAAATAACATGTAAATTATTTGAAAATTCCCTTTTCAAAATTTCAAGTTGGTTTTTTTACGTTTCTGTTTTACATCATTTTCTAATAATACATTCGGCTAAGATAAAAAATAGACGTTCAGCTCTGCTGAACGTCTAAAATTTATAGTTATCTCATTGTTGGGAACAATAAAACATCACGAATTGACTGTACATCTGTCAATAACATTACTAATCGATCGATCCCGATTCCTAAACCACCTGTTGGCGGCATACCATATTCTAACGCTTCTAGGAAATCTTCATCTACGCCATGCGCTTCATCGTTACCTTGCTCACGTTCTTTTTCTTGCGCTTCAAAACGCTCGCGCTGATCGATTGGGTCATTCAATTCAGTAAAGGCGTTAGCGAACTCGCGACCCACAATAAATAGCTCAAAGCGATCAGTAAAACGTCCATCTTCAGCATTTTTCTTCGCAAGCGGAGAAACTTCTACTGGGTGTCCAAAAACAAATGTTGGTTGTTCTAATGTTTCTTCTACAAATGTTTCGAAGAATTCATTGATAATATGACCAACTTCCATATTATCATTAATTTCAACATTGTGTTCTTTCGCTAATGAACGGGCTTCTTCTATAGACATTTCTTTCCAGAAATCGACACCTGTTTGTTCTTTGATGGCATCGACCATATGAATTCGTTTGAAATCAGAACCTAAATTGATCATTTGACCATCGTAAGACAATGTTGTTTCGCCTAAAACGTTTTGAGCCACATCACGAATGATTCCTTCAGTTAAGTTCATTACATCTAGGTAATCTTGATATGCGGTATAAACTTCCATCATAGTGAATTCTGGATTATGCGTAGTGTCGATACCTTCGTTACGGAAGACACGGCCGATTTCATATACTTTTTCCATTCCGCCAACGATTAGACGTTTCAAATGCAACTCAAGCGCGATACGTAGATACAGATCCATATCTAATGCATTGTGATGTGTGATAAATGGACGTGCAGATGCACCGCCTGCTTCATTGTGTAATACAGGTGTTTCTACTTCAATATAGCCTAGTCCATCTAAATAGCGACGAATTTGACTGATGATTTGACTACGTTTAGTAAAACGGTCAAAGCTTTCACGGTTACTGATCAAGTCTAAGTAACGTTGACGATAACGTTGTTCTACATTTGTTAAACCATGATATTTTTCAGGCAAAGGACGTAATGCTTTTGATAGCAATGTGATTTCTTTGGCTTTGATTGATACTTCACCTGTATCTGTCTTCATGATTTCACCGGTTACTCCAAAGAAGTCACCTAGATCACCTTTTTTAAAGATCGCATAAGGTTCTTCCCCTACTTCATCTTTACGGACATAGATTTGGATTTGGCCTTCACGGTCTTGCAAGTGGGCAAATCCTACTTTACCTTTTCCACGTTTAGTCATTACTCGTCCAGCAACACTAGCTGTTAATTGTTTTTCATGAAGTTCTTCTTTTGTATCTGCATCATATGTTTCATGCAATTCTTTTGAATTTGCAGTTCGTTCAAAACGAGCGCCGAATGGATCGATACCTTCTGTACGAAGATTTTCCATTTTTTCGCGGCGAACACGCATTTGATCGTTCATTTCTGTCAAATTTGTTTGTTCTTCAGTCACGAATGTTCCTCCTCAGTATGTAATTACTCTTACTTATAATGCCAATGAATCCACAAAAAATCAAGCCGAATTCCTCATTCGGCTTGAAGATCAACTAATTTTTTCTCGTGCTTCCGTCTTTTCAACCAATTGGTCAAGTAAATCTAGGACTACTTGTTTTTCTTCTGTTTGATTGATTGCTACCTTTGTTTTGGCAGAACGAGGAATTCCTTTCAAATAGTAACTTGCATGTTGACGAAATTCACGACAAGCGACCATCTCACCTTTTAAATCAATCAAACGTTCAAAATGCAGCTTAGCAGTTGCGATTTTTTCTCGGGCACTTGGTTCAGGGATCAATTCACCTGTTTCCAAATAATGTTGTGTCTGATGGATCATCCACGGATTTCCAAGTGCGGCTCGGCCGATCATGACCGCATCAACACCCACTTCTTCGATCATTCGTTTTGCATCTTCGGGGGTTCGTACATCGCCATTCCCCATAAACGGAATAGTCAGCTTATTTGCTACTTGTTTTAAAACAGCCCAATTAGCTTGACCTTCATACATCTGCACACGCGTACGGCCATGCATTCCGATAGCAGAGGCTCCAGCACTTTCGGCTGCTAAAGCATTCTCAACTGCAAAAACATGTTGTTCGTCCCATCCTGTCCGCATTTTAACTGTGACCGGGATATCCACTGCTGAGGAAACAGCCTGAACCATTTCATAAACTTTATCGGGATCTAACAACCATTTCGCACCAGCTTCAGCCTTAATAACTTTATTGACCGGACACCCCATATTGATATCGATGATCGCCGCTTTGGTATTCTCTTGAACAAACTGAGCGGCTTCAACTAGCGAGTCTTTGTTCCCACCAAAAATTTGAACGCTCAACGGATGTTCACTTTCATCAATATACAGCATCTCCAAGGTCTTTTTGTTTCTAAAATGAATTCCTTGGTCGCTGATCATTTCGCAAACAACGAGTCCTGCACCAAATTCTTTGACCGTTACACGAAAGGCAGCGTTCGAAATCCCCGCCATTGGTGCAACGACGACTCGATTAGGTATTTCGACGTTGCCGATTTTCCAAGTGCCGTTTAAAGGTTTCACTATTATTCCCCCAAAATTTCTTGTTTCAATTCAGCTAGATCCGCTTCGCTATATTGGTATTTGTTATTACAAAAAGCACAGACTGCTTCGGCACCATGATCTTGATCGATTAATTCTTGGATTTGTTCCGCACCTAAAGTGATGATCGCTGAGGCAAATTTTTCTTTTGAACAATCACACTTAAATTGTACCGGGAGCGTTTCTAAGAACTCCACATCATCGGTAGCCAATAAATTTTTCAAAATTTCTTCCGGCGTTTGACCCTCATCTAGTAAAGTAGAAATACGCGCTGTTTCTTTTAATCGTAATTCGATTTGGTCAATGATCTCATCACTTGCCCCTGGCATGATCTGGATCATAAAACCACCTGCTGTTTTGATCGTATCATCGGTATCTACCAAGACTGAAACCCCAACTGCTGAAGGAATTTGCTCTGAGACAGCTAAGTAATATGTAAAATCTTCCCCCAGTTCTCCTGAGACAATCGGTGTTTGACCAGAAAAAGGCTCTTTTAAACCTAAATCTTTGATGACAGTGAACATCCCAGAAGTACCAACTGCGCCGCGGACATCGATTTTCCCAACTTCATTCAACGGTAAACTGATGTGAGGATTTTTAATGTATCCTTTGACATCGCCTTTACCATTACTATCAACGACAATGGCTCCGGCAGGTCCATCCCCCTCAACTTTAACGGTCATTTTGTCTTCCCCTTTTAAGGTTGCACCTAACATCACGGCACCAATCATCGTACGACCTAAAGCTGCTGCCGCTGTATTCCATGTATCATGTCGGCGTTGGGCTTCTGAAATTGTTTCTGTTGCATCGACTGCATATGCACGTACAAAGCCTTCATAGGCTAATGCTTTAACTAAATAATCACTCATTTATTTGCTCCTCATTCATTCAAACTTTTTTACTCGTGATTGCATCATACTAGGTGTTTCATTTTTTTTCAACTTCTCTGTATGCGTTTGGGGAAAGTTTACGTTTCGAATTCCAAATAAAAAACAGGCGATATGCGCCTGCTAGTTAAAACCAGATTGGTAATAGTAATGCGGTCATTGCTGTTGCATCATACTTTACGGCTTCACTCTTTAACTGAGTATGTAAATCAGCTAATGCTTTGGGAAAGTCATGGGTATGGGATAGTGCGTAGAGTGATAGTCCTTTACAAATTCTAGTTGCTGCTAAACCATAGTCTTCAGATTGTTCTAATATCTTGGCATTACTTAATAGAAGCTCTTGTATCTCTGGAATACATTTTACCTTTTCATCACCATAAGCTTGACTGATTTGATCCATCATTAAATGTGCTTTTTCACTCCGTTTCATTTCACACAGCCCCTTTGACCCTATTTTACTCGCCTTATTTGAAACAACCAACTAATAGCTACCATAAAATAAAAAGCGGCTTATCCGAAGATAGCCGCTTTATTTATTATCTGTCTGTTGTATCGTCTGGTTCAATTTTATCTTCTGATGATTTGTGTTCAGTCGTCTTATCTTCTGCTTGTTTCTCAGCATCTTTTTCTTCCAAAGCACGTTTTGCTTCTTCAAAAGTTTGAGCTTGAGCTTTTTCACTTGGATAAGCGCTATTGGCACCACCAGGCATTTCACCAGTTTCGAACAATGATTTGATTGCTTTAGCATCTAGTGTTTCAAACTCTAGAAGTTTTTCAGCGATCAATTTATGTTGTTCGCGATGTGTTTCAATGATTTCATGGGCTTTTTGATGAGCTTCCATCAAGATCTTACGAACTTCTTGATCGATCTCAAAGGCCACTTGTTCAGAGTAAGCTTTTGTTTGTCCATAGTCACGACCTACAAAGACTTGATGATTGCCTTCATATTGAACCGGTCCAAGTTTATCACTCATACCATATTCAGTCACCATGCTGCGGGCTAAAGCAGTTGCTTGTTCAAAGTCATTTGAAGCACCGGTTGTTTGAACGTTAAAGACGATTTCTTCCGCCGTACGCCCACCAAGTAATCCAACGATTTGTTCGAACATATCATCTCTAGACATCAACATTTGATCTTCTTTTGGTAAAGCGATCATGTATCCGCCAGCACGTCCACGAGGGATAATCGTTACTTTATGAACGACACGTGCACGGTTCAAGACCATTCCGATAATCGTGTGACCAGCTTCATGGTAAGCCACAGTTTCACGTTCAGTTTTACTGATAACACGGTCTTTCTTAGCAGGTCCGGCAATCACACGATCTTCTGCTTCATCAACGTCAGAAGCATCGATTTTTTTCTTGTTACGACGAGCGGCTACTAAAGCAGCTTCATTCAAGACATTTTCTAAATCGGCACCAGCAAAACCTGGTGTTTGTTGCGCAACGACTTTCAAATCAACATCATCTGCTAAAGGCTTGTTACGGGCATGTACACGTAAGATTGCTTCACGGCCTTTAACGTCTGGACGACCGACTAAGATTTGACGGTCAAAACGTCCGGGACGTAATAACGCTGGATCTAATACATCTGAACGGTTAGTTGCAGCGACGACGATGACACCTTCGTTACCATCAAAACCATCCATCTCTACTAGTAATTGGTTTAGGGTTTGTTCACGTTCATCATGACCGCCGCCCATACCAGCACCACGTTGACGACCAACTGCATCGATTTCATCGATGAAGATGATAGCTGGTGCATTTTTCTTCGCTGTTTCGAATAGGTCACGAACACGAGACGCTCCGACACCAACGAACATTTCTACGAAGTCTGAACCTGAGATTGAGTAGAATGGCACGCCAGCTTCACCAGCAACAGCTTTTGCTAATAAGGTTTTACCAGTTCCGGGAGGTCCCTCTAATAAAACACCAGCTGGGATACGAGCGCCGAGCTCAACAAAACGACGTGGATCTTTTAAGAATTCTACTACTTCAACTAGTTCTTGTTTTTCTTCTTCTGCACCCGCTACATCAGAGAAGCGAACACGGTTGGCTTTTTTGTCAGCTTCTTTGGCTTTTGATTTGCCAAAGTTCATTACACGGCCGTTACCGCCACCACCGCCGCCTTGTTGACCAAGGATCATATAGAAGAAGAAAATCATAATCAAGATCGGTAAGAAGCTCATTAATAATGTAACCCACATACCGCTGCTTGATTCTTCATCAATCGTTGTTTTAACACTATTTTCTTTTGCTAAGTCAGTAACTTGGCTTAACGTTGTATCGTTTGGTAAAACGATTGTTGAAAAATGTGTTGTTTTTGTATCAGTTGAACCAATGATGCTTAAGCCGCCAGAGTTAGCAACTTCTTGTTTTTCTTTATACTCACCAGTGATTTTATAAACGCCACCGGCTGGCTGGATCTTCACATTTTTGATCTTGCCTTCTTGCATTTGTTCAGTAAAAGTTGAATACTCGATATCTGGCGATGCTGATTTGTTGTCTCCAAATAGGAAATACACAACCATGACCATCGCTAAGATGACGAGAATATAATAGAGAGCATTTTTTACTCCCTTATTGTTTTTATTCATCTACGTCCTCCTCACGCTTGTTAGCTGATTAGCTTGTTAAAAGTTTTATCAATTCTGACCTTTTAAGTATATCACACTGAGTTTTTTTCAGTCACTAATTTGATTGATAAATTTTTGGCTTTAATACGCCTACGTAAGGCAAGTTACGATACGCTTCCGCATAATCCAATCCATAACCGACTACGAATTCATTTGGTACATCAAATCCGATATAATCTGCTTGGATATCGACCACACGACCTTCTGGTTTATCTAATAATGTGACGATTTTCACTGATTTTGCTTTACGATATTTGAACAAATCAACTAAATAGCCCAATGTTCGACCGCTATCAATGATATCCTCGACAATCAATAAGTCGCGTCCTTCAACATTTGTATCTAAGTCTTTGATGATTTTTACTTCACCAGAAGAGACCGTTTGGTTCCCGTAGCTCGATACATCCATGAAATCCAACTCTAAATGAGTATCGATTTCGCGAATAATATCCGCCATAAAAGGAACTGCTCCTTTTAAAATACCAACCACCAAGGGATTTTTATCCATATAATCTGTAGTTAGCTGTGCACCTAATTCGACACAACGGCTTTGAATATCTTCTCTAGTGATCAAGATTTTTTCAATATCTTTTTCTAGCATATAGAAACTCCTTTCAGTTCGCTTTGTTAAGCGTATAGTCAAGTATGTAGTGTATTCTATCAGTTTCAGTAGTAATACTCAAATAGGAATTAACAAATGATAAGATTGCCAAGATCTCGCCCGAGGCATCTTCAACAATCCAAGCGGCATCTCGTTCTGCCGTCGGGATCTTTTTATCAATAAAATAACGGTTTACACGTTTGGTTAAACCTTGGGTCAAACGAATACGATCACCAGCCTTGCGATGACGAATCATTAACGGAAATTTCACCGTGACCGGTAAAGGGATTCGAAACTCCTCACTAGGTTTATATTGGCTATTTTTTCTTACGCTGATTATTGACCCATCTGATAATTGACAATGTTCATTTTCATTAAGGGAATACTTTTCTTGGTCAGTGATTTCTACTTTTTTCTCAATAAAATAGGTATCATATCGGCGGACAAATTGCCAAGCGTCTCCTAGATCAAATCGCCATTGACTGCTTGCTTTTTCTAATTGTTCTAATAAGGAAAATAGTTGTCGTTGTGAGACTACTAGCTCTTGGGCTTCTGTAATTTGTTGGAACAAAGTAGTTAAAAAATAATAACGTTCCCCCGTCTCAACAGGCAACACTGATTGAGTAAATGACCAGCAAGCCCCATCAGTTTCAACGTTGTTTAAATTTTCTTTTAGACTCTTTTGGATCAATTGATCTGCCCAAGTTAGTTGTTGGTGGAACTGATTGGCATGTTCTAGTAGTTGCGGATTTTCTTTTTTTAGTTCCGGGACGACATTCAAACGGATTCGATTTCGAAAATAATCAGTGGAATGATTAGTTGCATCTTCAAAATATGTTAGGTGTTGCTCATTTGCATAAGCATAGATTTGTTCCTTCGAAAAGGTTAATAATGGACGAATCAGTTTGCCCGTAGCGAAAGGTTGCACTCTGGAAATCCCCGCATGTCCTGCAAGAGAACCACCACGTACCAAACGCATCAGAAGAGTTTCTACTTGGTCGTTTCCATGATGGGCTGTCAATAAAAGGTTATATCCTTCTCTTTCCATAATCGTTGAAAAAAATTCATACCGCAGTTTGCGAGCCTTTGCTTCCATATTTTTTTTGGTTGGTGTTTGCCATACTTTTAGATAAAAAGGAATGTTATGTTCTTTACAATATTGTTCTAAAAAAGCTGCTTCCGCCTTTGATTCTTCTCGCAATTGATGATCGATGTGCGCAACGCCGATCGAGCTTCCCATTTTTTCTAACAAGTGTAACAAAACCATTGAATCCACTCCGGTCGAAACAGCTAACAATATTTTTTGGCTCGTTCTCAATTCTGGATTCTGATATAAAAAAGCCTGTTCCATTTTCGACTCCTTACGTTTTGTTCTTAAATTTCTAGCTAAAAAAAGCTGAAATCTTTTAGGATTCCAGCTTTTTTTCTAATTACGACGACCGCCACGGCCTCCGCGTTTACCTTCAGTATTGCGTTTGATCGATGACAAACGATCATCGCTATCCTTCAAAAAGGAACTCATCAATGAATCGAAGTCTTGTTTGCCGCTATTATTTTGGGGCTTTCCTTTAGGCGCAGGTTTTGGACGATTGTTATCGCGAAATTCCCGTTTAAAAGGTTTCTTTTCTGGTTGAGGTTGGTCTTGTGCTTTACGAATCGAAAGACCTACTTTTCCATCGTCTCCTACAGAAGTGACTTTTACTGTTACTTCATCACCGACAGTCAACACATCATGAATATCCTTAACGAAACCATTAGATATTTCACTGATATGGACTAAGCCCGTTTTGCCCTCTCCCAAGTCGATAAAGGCACCAAAATTTGTAATTCCTGATACTTTTCCTTGCAGCTTAGCTCCTACTTCGATTGACATAAAAAAAATGTTCCTCCTAGTTTTTTCCATTTTTTATCTTAAAACTGCTGAATATTTTAATTCGCAGTTTCGGACTTTATTACTTCGTCAGCTGACTGAGTGTCTTTGCTTGGCGTTTTTGTTTCATCCGGCAATACAAATACTAATTCGCCGTCTTTTGAATAGTAGAATCGACTACGAGCTAATTTTGCTACATAGTTATCATCTTTTAGCATTTTAACGTCCTTTTTTAAACCTACGACTTGATCATCTACCTTGGCAGATTCAGCGACTGTTTTTACTTTGATGTCGTTCAACTCGCTCAAATGACGTTGCTCATTAAAAATTTGAACTCCCATGACAATGGCAACAAATGCTGCGACAGCAAAAAGGGCTGCTAACCGTCGACGTTTAAAAATCAATTGACGATGCTGTTTTTGAAATTTACGATACTGCTCTTTTGCATACGGAGTATCTAACGCTGCAATTTTCGGCGTCTCGCTTTCATTCATTCCCGCTCGCTCCTTACCATGAAATTCTTTACTATTATACCAATTCACGGTATAATTGTCTATTTGAATTATCTTTAATTTCCGTTATTTTCCACACGAGTCTCATTAATAATATGGTACATTTTCGCTGCATCTTCTTTTTTTGTTGATTCATGTAGCTCATCGATTCCAACCTCTAAAATTTTATTTCCGAATTGGATTCGCAATTGATCACCGATTTTAACATCCGTCGATGATTTCGCTAGTTTTCCATTCACTTGGATACGACCTTTATCTGCCACTTCTTTAGCAACACTCCGCCGCTTGATGATCCGTGAAATTTTTAAGAATTTATCTAAACGCATAAATTATCCTCTTTTCCAATTTATTCTTAATAGTTTACTCCCGAACGGCAACATCAGCCATTCGCGAATTGTTAATAATCGTATTTGAATCGCTAATATTATAAAAGTACTGCCGCCAATCGCCACCCCTAAGATGGCAGCAATCAAAGCGATACTCCTCTTGTGGACGACCCCAAATATCAAACTAATACCGCCATAGTAACATAAAAGGACGACAACCATACCAATTAAACACAGAACTAATTTCTGATTGAAGCGGCGCTCATTTCCGTAATTTCTTGTCTCACGTTCACTAGTCAGATGCAAAATGAATAGTGCTACCGCCAAACCTATCAAAGTAGAAAGACTGGCTCCGACGGTTCCAAATTGTTTGGTCAAGCCGCCTGTAGTGACGATCTTTAAAACTAAACCTGCTCCAGCTGCTTGTAGTGAACTGCGATACTGATTCTGACTTTGAGCGATGCTCTGATACGCTTGAACCATCGCCATCAAAAAAATCGCAAACACAAACAACAATAACGTGAGGTTTCCCTTATAATCTTTGAACAGTGCATAATTGACGTACGGTAAAAGCAAGGCCAAACCTAATGAAGCCGCTGCAGCAATAGCCGAAGTCAAACGTAAAAAAATTCGACTTGTCTTAATAAACATCTTGCGGTCACGATTGACTAAATAGCGAGTCATCAATGGTAGAAAACTGGAACTCAAAGCTAGAGCCACAACTAAACCAAGTTGAACCAATGGTTGGCCTCGGTCATAAACCCCTTTGGCTAATTTTGCACCGTGTTCACTTAAGCCATAATCAACTAATGCTTTTTTTACTGTAAACGAATCGATTAATTGAAATAAAATCAGCAAGCCGCTATAGATGGTCATCAGCCCGCCTTCAAGTACTAATCGCTTGCCTAAAGCCCATGCTTCATCTCCTAGCCTAAGCTTGCGCCGTAATAGACTTGTGCCTAAAATTTGGTGGCGGTAATACCATAAAACGATCACTGCTGCTACTCCGCCGACCACTGCTCCAGACATTGCCACAGTCCCAGTGTGATAAACATTCCAGCCAAATTGTTTAAATGACCAAGCTGCCACGATGATAACACCGACTCGAATCAGCTGTTCGACAACTTGCGAAACGGCGGTTGGGACCATCAATAATTTTCCTTGAAACTCTCCGCGTGTGATCGATAAAAAAGGCATGATCACAAAGGTGAAAGAAACAACTCGAATCAACGGTGCTAATCTCCCGTCTCCCATCCAATCCGCCAGCGGTTGAGCGGTGAAAAAACACAATCCCCACAAAATCAAACCAAAACCGCTGATCAAAGGAAATAATCGCTCTAATGCTTGTCCTTGTTCTTTAATTTCTTTTTGTTCTGCCACATATTTCGAAATAAATTGCGGCAAACCTGATAAGGCCAAAGTCATCGCGATTCCATAAATCGGATAGACTTGCTGATAGACATAAAATCCTTCGTCCCCAGCAAAGTTTTGATAGGGAACCCGATAGACTGCGCTTAATAATTTTGCTACAAATGAAGCTGCTGTCAGGATGAAGGCACCTTGCATCATGACTTTCATTTCTTTATTCGCCAGTGCCTCCACCACCTATTCTTTGTATTTTTGCTCTCGCAATGCCCGAACGAAAAGACTGATTTCGCGTAGCCATACTGCTTCATCCATCGTTTTACCGACTGTAAGTTTAATAACCATTTTTTCTTTTTCCACACCAAGCGTTGCTTTCATTTTCGTTGCGCTCAGCGCTTCAAATAATTGTTCCACTTTATACGCTTTAGTACCGACTTTACTCAACGTCAAAATAATTTGCTGCTGACGTTTATGGATACTTTCGACTAATGCACGATCACCATCCATTTTAATCTGGCCGATGTTCAACAAATTAGCGACTTCATCCGGGTAGTCACCAAAACGATCGACTAAGTCTGCTTCCACTTCATCCAGCATTTCGGTGCTTTCCAACTCGCGAATTCGTTTATAGATTTCAATTTTTTGTCGTTCATCTTCAATGTACGTTCCTGGAATATAGGCATCAATTCCTAAATTGATCTCAACTGAAGTCCGTTCAATTTGATTATTCTTCCCTTGCTTGCGATCAACTGCTTCAGAAAGCATTTGTGAATACATATCGAACCCAACAGCGTCAATAAATCCATGTTGCTGTGCTCCTAATAAATTTCCGGCACCGCGAATCGATAAGTCACGCATCGCGATTTTAAAACCAGAACCTAATTCAGTGAAATCTTTGATTGCTTGCAGTCTTTTTTCACTAACTTCATTCAAGATTTTTTGCGGTTCATACATGAAATAAGCATAGGCGATTCGATTACTTCGTCCTACCCGTCCACGTAATTGATACAACGTCGACAAACCCATGTAATCGGCATTTTCCACGAACAATGTATTAACGTTTGGAATATCGACCCCGGTTTCAATGATCGTCGTTGTTACTAAAATATCGTATTGTCCTTCAATGAAATCCATCAGCGTATTTTCTAATTGGACTTCGGTCATTTGACCATGCGCAAAACCAACCTTTGCGTCCGGGACTAACATTTGAAGCTCTTCCACTTTCCACTCAATCGTTTCAACTCGATTATATAAATAAAACGCTTGTCCTCCGCGAGCCATTTCACGTTCGATTGCTTCACGAATCGCACCTGGATTTGTTTCCATCACATATGTTTGGATCGGGTAACGATTTTCTGGCGGCGTTTCGATTACGGAAAGATCACGTACACCTAGCATCGACATGTGCAATGTTCGAGGTATCGGTGTCGCCGTCAGCGTCAAGACATCGACTTGAGAGCGTAATTGTTTCAACCGCTCTTTATGCTTTACGCCAAATCGTTGTTCCTCATCGATAACCAACAATCCCAAATCAGCGAATTGTAAATCTTTTGATAGTAAACGATGAGTTCCTACAACAATATCTACTTGACCAGTGCGGATTTTCTCAATCGTTTCATTTTGTTGTTTCTTTGTTCGAAAACGACTCAATACATCAACATTGACGGGGAAATTCTCAAAACGTTCCGTCATTGTTTCATAATGTTGTTGCGCTAAAATCGTTGTTGGAACTAAAAAAGCTACTTGTTTATTTTCTTTAATCGCCTTAAAAGCTGCGCGCAAAGCTACTTCCGTTTTACCAAAACTGACATCTCCGACTAATAAACGATCCATCGGACGGTCTTTTTCCATATCATGTTTGATTTCGGCTGTACTTCGCAATTGGTCATCGGTCTCGCTATATGGGAAAGCATTCTCAAATTCCTTTTGATACTCATCATCAGGACCAAAAGCATAGCCACGTTCTGCTTCACGCTTCGCATAAAGCTCAATCAAATCATCGGCAATGTCTTCGATTCTTTTCGATACTTTACTTTTAGTTTTTGTCCACTCACTGCCACCTAGTTTATTGATTTTCGGTGGTTTAGCCTCTGAAGAGACATATTTTTGAATCAAATTTAATTGTGTGACCGGAATAAATAATTTGTCATCTTTTTGGTAGATGATCGACATGTAATCCTGGTGGACTCCGTCGATTTCGATTGTTTCCATCCCGACATATCTACCGATCCCATGATTGGCATGGACGACGTAATCGCCCGGTTTTAATTCATTGTAGCTTTTCAAACGTTCCGCATTCGAAATCGTTTGACGACGGGCTCTTTTTTTAGTGACCTTCTGAAAAATTTCTCGTTCAGTAACGACAACCAATTTATCTTGCGGCAACTCAAAACCGCTAGTTAAATGGCCAATAACAACCTGTGTGGTGCCGATGAGCAATTTGTCTGGTGTTGTCTGTACAGCTTGAATCGCCACATCTCGAAATTCTTGCATCAGTTTTTCTTGGCGCTCCTGATCTGAAACGACAAATAAAACAGTTTGCTCTTGTTTTTCCCATCGATCGACTTCGGTCTTTAATAAGGGCATTTGACCAAAAAATTGTTGCATTGAACGGTATTGAAAATTATGGATTGCTTCAAAGCGCAAATTGCCCATGCCTTTTTGAAATAGCGAAAAGAAAGTTGTAGCAAACGGCGCTTTCTTGATTAGATCAGGAACATTCATTCCAAAAGACTGCTCTGAAAAAACACGTAACTCCTCTAATTTTTGCGTGTGCCACTCAGCTTCTTCTCGTTCCATTTCCCGATATGTTTCCATCAGACGGGGATAATCATCTACAAAAAGCAAGGCATCTTCAGCTACATGATCCAGTAAAGAAGTTTTTTTATTGTAAAGTAGATCCGTGTAATACTTAGCATATTCAGTCGGGATGCCTTCTTCCCAAGCAGCAATCAATTGACCAAAATAATCATTTAAAAAGTTATAGCTTTCTTTATCTTGGGTAACCGCTAAGCGATTTTGCAACAATTGATTGACTTTAGCGACTCCTTGCGTCAATTCTTCGGCAGCAAAAACAAGATCAGTTGTCGGTGTGACCCAAACCTCGGTTAAGTTTTCAACTGAACGCTGAGTCTCCGGTTCAAAATAGCGTAAAGAATCGATCTCTACATCAAATAATTCTACTCGCACAGGGTACTCAGTCGTTAAGGGATAAATATCGATGATACTACCACGCATACTGAATTCTCCCGGTTTGCCAACCATCGATTGACGCTCGTAACCCATTAAAACCAAGCGTTGAGCTAAGTTTTCTAAATCAATTTCACTCCCGATTTTCCAGTGTAATTGATTAGCTTGCCAAACTTCAGGTGTTGGAAGGTATCTTCTCAACGCTGCAGCAGGTACAACGTAAATCCCATTTTCGCCTTGTGATAAGGCTTGCAAAGTCGCTACTCGTTCTGTCCGAGCTTCCGGTGAAGCAAAAGCCATCTCAGCAGATAAGACCTCATCAACTGGAAAAAGATGAACATCTTCTTCGATTTGGCGTAATTCTTCTGCTAATTGATTACTATAGTAAAGATTCGGGACAACGATCACCGTCTGCTTTTGACTCTTTTGATGAGTCGCAGCCATTACTAATGCTTTCGCTGAACCAGAGAGCCCGATCACTAACTGGCGTTTAGCTTTTTTTGTTAAATATTCTTGCCACTCTTTTACTAGCGGCAACTGATTAATAAAATCAATCAAATTCATTCGAGTACTCCTCATCTAATTTGTTATACATTTTTAATTAAAGCGATTCATTGTATTTAAAAAATCATTTTCTGCAACGAAATCATCGACTGCTTCTGCTGCTCGCGCAACACTATCTGCAATAACGGTTGCTTCCTCTTGATTAAATGTACTCAGCACATGGTTAACGACTGTTTTACCGTTTGGTCGACCGATACCGATTTTTATCCGATTGAATTCTTGTGTTCCAATATGTGAAATAATACTTTTTAATCCATTATGGCCGCCTGCACTGCCTTTTTGACGTAAACGTAATTTACCCATTCCCATATCTAAATCATCGGCTACCACGACTAATTCAGTTAGCTCAACCCCAAAATAAGTCATCAAAGGACCGACCGCACGCCCTGATTCATTCATAAAAGTCGTTGGTTTAACTAATAAAATTTTTTCGCCATTCACAAAATAATCTGCAACTTCCGCTTCAAAGGGATTTTTCTTAAAAGTTACTCCTTGTTCAGCTGCTAAACGATCCACGACCATAAAGCCTATATTGTGTTTTGTATTTTCATATTTTTTACCTGGATTTCCCAGTCCAACAATCATCTTCATGTATTTTTCCGCCTCATTTTTTCTTAATAGTCTATCTTTTATGTAAAGAAATCATCATTTTCCATCGGCATGACAAAATGCTGGATAGTCGTCTGACTACCCAGTTCTAAAATTTCTTTACATAGTATAACACAAACTTTGCTGTAGTGACCGTTTTCAGTGCTCTGTGCCAGTATAAAAAATGTGTTATTTTTATAAAAACTTAAGCATAGCAGTCCTTAGAACATCAACACATAAAACGCTTACTAAAGAAACAGGTAAAAAAACTGTATTATTAATGAGTAAAACACGTGACAAATTTCATTAACTAATGTTATGATTCCAATGGAAAAACAAATAGAAGAAGGGATTGGTACACATGACTGCATCAGCAGCTAGTAAAACCCATCAAAAAGTAATCTTAGTTGGAGACGGCGCAGTAGGCTCAAGCTATGCCTTTGCATTAGTCAATCAAAATATCGCTCAAGAAATCGGCATTATTGATATCGATAGCAACCGCACACAAGGAGATGCGATCGACTTATCTCACGCATTAGCCTTCACTTCACCTAAAAAAATCTATTCAGCTTCATACGAAGACTGTCACGATGCTGACTTAGTTGTCATCACAGCTGGCGCTCCACAAAAACCAGGTGAAACTCGTTTAGATTTAGTTGGTAAAAACTTGCGCATTAACAAAAGTATCGTAGAACAAGTTGTTGCTTCTGGTTTCGACGGAATCTTCTTAGTTGCCGCTAACCCAGTAGATATCTTAACTTACTCTACTTGGAAATTCTCAGGTTTCCCTAAAGAACGCGTTATCGGTTCAGGTACTTCATTAGATACAGCTCGTTTCCGTCAAGCAATTGCAGAATTAGTTGACGTTGATGCTCGTAACGTCCATGCTTATATCTTAGGTGAACACGGAGATTCAGAATTCCCAGTTTGGTCACACGCTAACGTTGCTGGCTTACAAATTTACGAATGGGTTAAAGATAATCCAGAAGTTGATGAAGAAGCATTAGTTAACCTATTCTTCGGCGTTCGTGATGCTGCATACGAAATCATCGAGAAAAAAGGCGCTACTTTCTACGGTATCGCAGTTGCTCTAGCTCGTATCACTCGTGCGATCTTAAACGATGAAAGTGCAGTATTCCCATTATCTGTATACTTAGAAGGTCAATATGGCCAACAAGACATCTATATCGGTGCTCCAGCAGTCATCAATGCTAAAGGGATCCAAAACATCATTGAAATCCCATTAACTGACTCTGAAAAAGATCGTATGGATGCTTCTGCTAAAGAACTTAAAGAAGTAATGACTAAAGCTTTTGCTGATCTTGAAGCTGAAGGTAAATAATCAAAACTTTTCTAGCCACAAAGAATAAAATATTCTTTGTGGTTTTTTTAATATTTGATTACGTTTCAAGACCAATCACTCGTATTTCTTCCTATCTGTGGTATATTTATAATCGGTATAGTATTAAAATATGGAGCCATTTGTCTCTAATTTTCTCCATACGTTAATAAAAAAACCAAATACATAAAGAAACAACGAGGAGTTATTTCGATGACAAGACAAGAAAACAGAAATTCTCACAGCCGGAAAAAAATCGGTATTATTGTTGTCTTAGGTTTATTAGTAGTTCTGGCAGGCGGATATGGTGTTCGTAGTACATATTATACTAAAAGGTTTCTTCCAAATACCGAAGTCAACGGTGTAAAAATCGATAATTTAACCATCAGTGAAGCCAATCGAAAAATCACACGTGAATTATCCAAGTCACCTTTCCTTATCAAAGTGGATGGGAAAGATTGGAAAGAGATCAATCGTGAAGATTTAGGTTGGAAAAATTCATATACTTCTGCATTGACTAAAGTTCAAAAAGAGCAAAATCCTTATAGCTGGGGAATGCAATTAGTTTCTGCGTCAGATAAACAAGACGTAGATGGTTCAACTTTAGATGAAACAAAATTAAATGCTGTTATTGATGCTGTTAAAGCAGAATTGACCGAGACAAACAAAACCAGAACAGCAACTGAAAATGCTAAGGTCACTCGTACCGATAGCGGGTTTGAAATCAGCCCAGAAAAACAAGGAAATACGATCGACGTTGATGCTGCTGTTGCTGCCTTTAAAGAAGCGGCAAAAAACGGAGAACAAACGATTGATTTTGATGACTACTTAGCAAAACCAACAATCACTAAAGATGATGCTAGCTTGAAGAAAACACTAGATAAAATGAATGCTGTTGCTAAAATTAAAGCAACGTACAGTATCAATGGCAATACATTTGACATTCCGACCTCAGATATCAATGATTGGTTGATCGATGATAATGGAACAATGTCTCTTGATCAAGAAAAAGTAACTGCTTATGTGAAAAGCTTAGGCGACAAATACAATACAAGCACCAACCCAACTGAATTCAATAGTACGAAACGTGATAAAGTTTCTGTTCCAGCAGGTACGTACAGTTGGACAATCAATACCACAAGTGAAGTTGAAGCACTAACAAAACAAATCTTAGAAGGCAAAGATTTTACCCGTTCACCTATTGTGACTGGTGCTACAACAGCTGATAAAGCTTTAGTCGATAAGACATACATCGAAGTCGATTTAGAAAATCAACACATGTGGTACTACAAAGATGGCAATGTTGCATTAGAAACAGACATCGTAAGTGGTAAACCAAAATCTCCTACTCCAACTGGTGTTGATTATGTTTGGGAGAAAAAGACAAATGAAACATTGACCGGAAAAAATGATGATGGTTCTGATTATGCAAGCCCGGTGAAATATTGGATGCCAATCGATTGGAGTGGCGTAGGTCTGCACGATTCTGACTGGCAAACAGCTTATGGTGGTGACCTTTGGAAAACACGTGGATCTCACGGTTGTGTCAACACCCCTCCAGATGTCATGGCAAAACTTTATGATATGGTTGAAGTCGGTACTCCAGTAGTCGTCTTTTAGCCAAATAAAAACCAGCGAATGATCGCTGGTTTTTTTATTTATTCAACTGAAGTAAATACTTCTGAAACGTCATCATCATCTTCCAGTTTCTCAACCAGTTGATTTAATTTTTCTCGCTGCTCTTCAGCTAACGCAACCGTCGTTTGAGGAATCATCGTTAACTCTGCTTGAGCCAACGTAAAGCCATCTGCTTCTAATTGATCACGAACACTGGTAAAATCTTCTGCGGCAGTATAGATTTCAAATACTTCTGGAGAAATTTCCATATCTTCTGCCCCGGCCTCTAATACGTCTTCAAACATTGTATCTTCATCAACTGCTAACCCTTCACGCTCGATAGCGATATATCCTTTTCGATCAAACATATAATTAACTGACCCTGTTTCACCCAGACTGCCTCCATTGCGCGTAAATGCTACGCGTACATTGGTTGCTGTGCGGTTGCGGTTATCTGTTAATGCATGGACTAAAATAGCTACTCCACCAGGTCCATAACCTTCATAAGTAATTTCATCATAATGCTCACCTTCACCTGCTGAGGTTACCTTTTTGATTGCTCTATCGACATTATCATTCGGCATATTAGCTGATTTTGCTTTATCTATCACTAAGCGTAAGGCAGGATTAGTACTCGTATCCGGCCCACCAGCCTTTGCTGCCATATAAATTTCACGAGAGATCTTTTGGAAAATTTTTCCTCTTTTTGCATCTTGCGCATTTTTTCGTCCTTGGATATTGTTCCATTTACTATGTCCAGACATCCTTATACACTCCTTAAAATACTATGCTCTTCCTTTATTCTCCATCTGAATATTCATTACGTCAAGGAAAAACCCGCTATTTCTTCTTGCGGATCAAGCGATAGATAATAATAAGCAGACAAGCTGTCAAGGCCCCACACGAATCAAGCATAACATCTTGAAATAATGGTGAACGTCCGCCAGTCAACATTTGATGAAATTCATCGGTCGCTGCATATCCCGTTGCTGCAAGCCAAGCAAAAAAGAGCGTTAAAAGTAATGAGCTTTGTTTCAATTTTGGCAGTAAGCCTAAAAATAAACTGCCTCCCATAATAAAATAAGTCATAAAATGAGCAGCTTTGCGAATAAAAAATTCAATAAATTTTACATAACCGGCAGCTTTAATACTTATTTCTGTCCCTGCATAATCAAAAGAAATTCGGCTTAAAGCGGCTTTAAATGGTTCTTCTGATAAATATTTCTGAATCGTTGAAACTTGACTTTGTTGTTGATAGGTCATTGATGAACTGATAAATAATACGATCATCATCACTACGGCGATTCCTAAATATAAATTGCCATTTTTTATTTGCTTTTGCATTTTCTATCCTCCAGATATCTTATCTATAATTATTTCAGTCAAAAGTAGTCTTCTCTAACAAAATTCGCCAACAAAAAAACCGGTACGTTATTCGCACCGGTCATATCATACTATTTAGATTGATTACATACGAACTGCAAAGCTTGGTGCAAAATAAGGATTAACAGAAGCCGTAGTTACTGTTTCACCTGGTTGAGGTGCATGGATGTATTGTCCGCCACCCATAGCAATCGCTACATGATATGTTCCACCAGGAGAACCCCAGAAGTATAAATCACCTGCTTGAGCTTCGCTAACTGAGATACGTGTTCCAGCTGATTCTTGAGGAACTGTCCAGCCACCGATTTCACGGCCAGTTGCTTGACGATATACATAAGCTGTAAAGCCTGAGCAGTCAAATCCTGAAGGAGTTTTTCCGCCCCAAACATATGGAGTACCAATATATTTCATTGCTTCTGCAACTACTGCAGATCCATTTCCAGATGGTGCTGGAGTCGGAGTTGAAGGAGTTGACGTTGAAGGTGTAGTAGCTGTTTGATTACTTGATGATGAAGTAGATCCTTGGCTACTGTTACCTGTTGAAGTTGAACTTTGATTATTAGTACTTGTTGAAGTATTAGTGCTACTTGCTGGCGGAGTTGCTTCAGCCGCTTGAGAACTATCTTCAGTCGCTACAGTTGAAGATTCAGTCGTAGTTGATGAATCTGTCGTGCTTGTAGCTGGTGCTTCTGTTGAAGAAGATTCTACTGTCGCAGAACTTTCTATTGACGCTTCTGTAGAAGTAGAAGTTTCTACTGTCGTAGAACTTTCTGTTGTTGTACTTGATTCAGTTGATGCTTCTGTTGAAGATGCGCTTGAAGCTGCTTCTTCTTGGGCTTTAGCATCTGCCTCAGCTTGGGCTTGACGATCTGCTTCTGCTTTTTGAGCAGCAGCTTGGGCTTGGGCCTCAGCCGCTTGACGTGCTTCTTCTTGTACACGTTCTTGTTCTTTGATTGCAGCTTCTTGTTTTGCTTGCAAGTCAGCTTTTTCGTTTTCAGCAGTTGCTTGTTCTGCTGCTAAAGTAGTCGTTTGAACATTTAAATCTGCTTGTTTAGTGATTAAATCGCCTTTTTGGCTTTCTAATGCAGCTTGATTAGCAACGATTGCTTCTTGTTGCTTTTTATTTTCAGCTTGTTTTTGTTCAACTTCTGCTTTGTCCGCTTTTTGTTGTTCAACTAAGTCATTGTTTGCTTTCACAATTGTAGACATTGCTTGAACACGGCCAACAGCATCGCTGAATGATTCAGCATTCAATACTACGTCAATAACATTGGTCGATGATTGTTTGACTTGGACGTTACGTGCTTGTTCTTTGATTGCTTCTGAACGTTTTTCGATACGTTTTTGCAATGCATTAATTTGGTTTTCTAAATCTTGAGATTTTTGTCTCAATGATGCTTGATTATTTAATAAACTTTGTGCTTGATCATTAATTGCAGCAACTTCATTTTCTAATGCACTGATTTGAGACTGTGCATCTGTTTGTTGATTTTGCAAACTTGAAATTTTCGCATCTTGGTCAGCGATCTTACTATCAAATTCATCGGCAGAAGCTGCGGCTGGAGCTGCTAATGCGCTTAATGTTACTGAACATACCATTAATGCTGATAACAAACTTTTTTTCACTCTTATGTCCTCCGACTACTCTTAGTTTTATTTTTGAATTTTATTAGACTTTTTTCTAACACATTGATGAGTTTACCACAGCTGTATGTCATCCAGATAATAGCATTGTTACAAAAACATTTCATTTTGCTATTTTCTAGTTACAAATGAGCAAATAAAAAAACAGAAGAAATTTTCTTCTGTTTTTATCAAACTATAAATTTAGCTCTTTTTCTCATAATAGACAGCAGTTTATTCAGCTGATCCGATTAAAATTTTTTCTAGTGGGAAGATTAAAATTACAAACATTATGATATTAAACAGTAGTGTCGGACCTAAGTAACGGGGCACAAAAAAGTCGCTACTGATACCGGTTAATCCGAAGACAGACTGCAATAATAAACTAGCAAATTCAAAAACCGTCACACTGATTACTAATGTAAAAAACATCGTTAACACATTTTGCTGAATTACTTTTTGGAAAAGATAAAACAATAAAACAAGTACGGGAAAAATTACCGCATAAATACCGATGACTCCGATATAATACAAATCATATAAAACTCCTAGCACTAAAGCAGTAACCAGCATAAAACGCTCATTGATGACCCGAGTGATAATCAATAAAACTAATAAAGCGAGGTGTGCATTGGCGACATAGGCATTATTAGTAACAGCCATCATAAACTTTGTTGCATGGGCATCTAGCAGCAATAAGAGCATCAGAAGGACAGGTGCGATACGTTTTAAAGTAGTTCGTCTGATCATTCTGTAGACCCTGCCATTCTTTGGATAATCGTCACAACTGAAATATCATACATTTGTGCGTAAGGCTTGATATAAACCTCCCGATTTAATCCATAGCTGTCTGGTTTTACTTTTACCACCGTGCCGATCGCTAAATCAGCAGGTGAATTCCCACCTAATCCAGAAGTTTGAACAACGTCACCTTCCTTGATGTCTTGACTGCCAGTGATCTCTGAAGCAATCAATTGTTGCGCTTTCGTATCGTATTTATTCAAGACGCCGAAAGAATTCCCACTAGCTGAAGTAATCTTTATCGGAAAATGATTGCTTGTTTTTGTATCTGATGTCAATAATTGAACTTTAGAGGAGTGAGCATTCACTTCCATCACTCGGCCAATTAAACCCTTTTGAGACATTACAGCCATATTACCTTCAATTCCATCGCTACTGCCTTTATCGACGATCAGCATATCTTGCCATGTATCTGGCGAACGCGTAATTACATTTGCGGTCACCTTGTCATAGCTAGTCAGCGTTTGATTTAATTCAAGTTGAGCTTTCAATTGCTCAATTTCTTTTTCCTGGTTCTTTGTTTTTTGTTTGGTTTCATCGTATTGATCAACTTCGGCTTTTAATTTTTGATTTTCATCATAGGTATTAACTAAATCGGAGATCGATTCTACCCCATTACTAAGCCAACGTCCTGGTGCTGTAATTACTTTATCAACGACTCCAATCGAATCATTGATCGCAGATTGAACAATATTTGTATCACTGTCTTTTGCACGATTTGCTGCAGTGATGGAGACTGTTGCTACGACAATTATAACAACAATTAAGATAATAATAATGTTTTTATTTGGATTAAACTTTCTCACTTAAGCACCTCTGAACGCTATAATATACGATAAATTTTACCACTAATTGAACAGATTAAAAAGCGCGGAGCCATGATTTTAAAGAATTTTAGGATCTCTAAAAATAAGAGAGTGAGATAAAAGTAAAACGACTTTTATCTCACTCTCTTTTAAACATCTCGACTCTGGATGACTGCAATGATTCCGTTAGAAAAAGAAACAGCGGCTTCTCCTGTTAAAAATTCATTGCTTGCTAAGCTTGTCGGCTGCAAAAAATCCGTTTCAAACAATTCATATTTGACATTTTTTAATGTTAGCTTTTCAACTGGTGTCAAACAACAAAAAGCTAAATATTTCATCTCGATTTCTTTTTCGATTACATGATGACCAGGAGCTAAGTAGCAAACACTATTCCCTTGGTCTTCCAGTCTGATCTGTGATAAAAATGCTGAAAAACGGGGCTCTACTCCTAACCAAAGATTAGCCAGCAGGTGATCTAGACGTCCACCTGTCGCACCAATGATCGTAATATTTGCTTCTGGAAAGCGTTCAAATGCTGTGACTAAAGCAAGCTGAGTATCTGTATCATCTTTCTCAGCGGGAGCAGATAAAATTTCTGATACTTGGTTGAATACTTCTTCTTTTTCAAGCGTATCTAATGAATCAAAATCACCAACTGCTAAATCTGGAACGATTCCTTGGCGCAAAAGAAAAAGATTTCCTCGATCAATGCCGATGATTTTATCATACGATTTTGAAAAAGCAGGCCAGTGACTCGAGTCACCGCCTGCCACAAGTAAAACATTCATTAATTTAATGCCGCTCTTAAAGCAGCAATTTTTTCTTCTGGTTTATCAGCGCCGTAAATGTAAGAACCTGCTACGAATACGTCTACTCCGGCTTCTGCACACTTCTTGGCAGTTTCCGGCTGGATGCCGCCATCAACCTCGATCTCATAATGATAGCCTTTTTCTTTACGTAAACGATCTAATTCAGCAATTTTTTCTACAGTACCTTCGATAAATGACTGTCCACCAAATCCAGGATTCACCGTCATGACTAATACTTGATCAACGTCAGCTAAAACATATTTAATCGCTTCTATTGGGGTACCTGGATTCAAAACAACCCCTGGTTTTACACCTGCTGCTTTGATCATTTGAACTACTCGATGGATATGAGGCGTTGCTTCTACATGAGCCATAATGATATCCGCTCCTGCTTTTACAAAATCATTGATGTAATTTTCTGGATCAGCAATCATCAAATGAACGTCTAATGGTAATTTTGTCACAGGACGTAACGCACTTACTACGACTTGTCCGAAAGAAATATTTGGCACAAAATTTCCATCCATCACATCAATATGGATGTAGTCGACACCTGCTTCTTCAACCATTTTTACTTCTTCACCTAAACGCGCAAAATCTGCACTCAAAATTGATGGGGCTATTTTCATCATTTTTACTCCTTTTTTGATAGATTTCTCTTTATAAAACAAACAATTATAAACTAATTTAAAATTACTTATTTTTCTTATAGATTGGACGTCGATTCTCGATTTCTTGCAAAAACTGCAAGTAATTATCATACCGCGTTTGAGCAATTTCACCCGTTTCAACTTGCTGTTTTACTTCACAACCTGGTTCTTTCACATGACGGCATTCTCTGAAACGGCATGCTGGAGCTGCTGCACGAAACTCGGGAAATTCTTTAGGCAATTCATCGGCGGCTATCTCAAGAAAATCAATCGAACTAAATCCTGGTGTATCAGCGACTAAACCGTCAAACAAATCCAATAATTCCACATGTCGCGTCGTATGTCGTCCCCGACCTAACGCATCTGAAATTTCCCCCGTCACTAAATTTAATCCTGGAGAGACTTCATTTAACAAGGTTGATTTCCCAGCACCGGATTGTCCCATGAATACCGTTAGTTTATCTGCGAATAATGCGGTTAATTTCTGTTTATCTTGTTCACCATCGATCACTGGATATCCTAAAGATTCATAAACTGCACGGATTTCCGCTACTAATGATTGATCTGCGACTAGATCGGTTTTTGACAGATAGATGATTGGTTGAATATTTTTATTTTCTAACGTTACTAAAAAGCGATCCAACAAATTATACGAAAAGTTAGGTTCGATCAAACTAGTAACAATCACACCTTGATCGACATTGGCAACAGGTGGACGGACTAGTTCATTTTTTCGAGGTAATAATTCTAAAATATATCCCTCGCTATTTTCTTCGCTGCTGAATACAACGTCATCACCAACTAAAGGGGTTAATTTTTTTTTGCGAAAATTCCCACGTGCTCGGGTCTGATGGATTTCTCCTTCACTTACCACATAGTAGAAACCACTTAGGGCTTTACGAATTTGTCCTTCGATCAGGCTCATCTCCTTTAATATCTCTTTTATTGTAGCATACTTCAAAATGCATTTCAGTACAAATGACCTAAAAAACCTTTCCTAAAAGATTAGGAAAGGTTACGCTTATGGAACAGTGATTGTCTCCGCACTTTGAACTTCTTTTGTAACAACTTCATCGCCATTACGCTGAATTTCAATCGTCGCACTTTGACTGTCTTTTGTGGTTATAGAAACTGTTTGTTTTGTTGAAGAGGTATTCTTGTCTAGTTTAAAATTCAATACTTGAGTCAAACTTTGTTTTTTTGCATCCTTCACCGCTACAGTGATCGTGTCTTGTGTATCTTCAGATCCAGTAAAACTAGCTGAAATCGTAACATTGAAAGTTGTTTCTTTTGATTCTGGGCCTTTAGACACATATACGGTTACCGTGTCGCCAACCTTTACTGAGGACGTACTTGCACCATGGTCTGTTCGAATGACTTTTCCTTCTGCTATATCATCTGAAAATTCTTCCTGCTCAGTATATTTCAACCCCAAATTGGTTAAAGTCGTTTCAGCATCTGATTTGTCTTGACCAGAAAGATCATCTAGTTTTACATAACTGCTGCCGGTACTGACTTTTAAAGTGATCGTATCTTTTGAAGTCAATGCTGTACCACTGACTGGATTTTGACTGATGACTTCTCCAGCTGGTACGGTCTCATCAGAAGCATCTACACGATTGATTTGACCATCTACGATTCCGATTTGTAAAAGACTCTCTCTAGCGTCTTCATAGGTCATTCCAGAGTAATCATCAATTTCGACAGTCTCAGGACCTGAGGAAACTTCAAATGTGATTGTATCTTTTTTAGGATCAACTTTAGAATCTTTTCCAGGATCTTGACTAATAATTTGATCCTCAGGGACAGTTTCGCTATTTACTTTTTTAATTTGGATATTTTTTAGTAAAAAGCCAATCTTTTGTAAATCTTCTTGAGCATCATCGATTGCTTCACCTTGATAATCCTTTAAAGAAACTTTTTCAGTCCCTGAACTGATATACAGACGAACGCTACGATTTTTTTTGATCATCGTTCCGGCTGCTGGATTTGTTTTCACTACATGTCCCTTTTCAATCGTATCACTAGGAACTTCGTCCGCTGTACTTTCTACAGTCAAACCAGCTGCTTTTAACGCACTACGTGCAGAAGTTTCCGTCATATTATCTACTTGGGGTACCGACACTTCAGCCGAACCTGTCATGAAATAAGCTACCGCTCCGACAATCGCTGCTAACAATATTAGAAAAATAAACAACCAACGTTTTCTTCGTTTTTTCTTTTTCGGTTTTGGGTTGATTGGTTCTTCTGTCTTTATCGGTGCTTCTTTAGGTACTTCAATCGCTACTTCATCAACTGGTTGAATAGGCGTTAATACTTTTGTTTCGTCTAACATCGCAGAAGGATGCCACGGCAATTCATTTACGCGAAGTGCTGTTAAAGCAGTACTAAGATCTGCAGCCATCTCATCAGCTGTTTTATAACGATCAGCGGGATCTTTGGCTGTTGCATGCATCACTACATTTTCCAACGCTTGAGGTACAGCTGGATCAAATCCTTTAACGGATGGAATCTCATCTTGAAAATGTTTCAATGCGATCGTTACGGCTGATTCTCCATCAAAGGGGACATTGCCTGTGATCATCTCATATAAAATGATTCCTAGAGCATAAATATCTGATTGTTTGGTTGCCATACTTCCTCGTGCTTGTTCAGGAGATAAATAATGGACCGAGCCTAACATAGAATTCGTTTGAGTCAGTGATGTCTCTGATAAAGCAATCGCAATTCCGAAATCTGCGATTTTAACTACTCCCGCTTCATCCATCAAAATATTTTGCGGCTTCAAGTCACGATGGATGATTCCATGTGCATGAGCCAAATTAACAGCAGATAAAATTTGTTCCATGATATCTACAATTTTTTCATACGGAATGTGTGCTTGGCTTTGGATATAGCGTTTCAAATCCATCCCCTTCACATATTCCATTACTAGATATTGCATGCCACTTTCTTCATCCACGTCATAAACACCGACGATATTCGGATGGACTAATTCAGTTGCGGCTAATGCCTCACGCTGAAATCGACGAATGGCTGTTTTATCATTCTGAAAATTAAATCGTAATATTTTGATGGCAACATCACGATCCAAAATCAGATCGTGAGCCAAGAAGACGTTTGCCATACCACCGCTACCGATACTGGCAATCACTTTATAACGTCCATTGACCAATTTGCCTATTTCGATCATGGACGAGCCTCCCCTTCAAAATGGATCAATAATACCGTAATATTGTCTGCTCCGCCAGCCTCGTTGGCAGCATTGATCAATTGCTTCGTTTTATCTTCTAAACTTTGATCGCTAGCTACTATCGTTAGAATAGCTTTTTCGCTGACCATATTGGTCAATCCATCGGAACATAATAATAAATAATCATTTGATTGGCATTCGTGTTCAGAAATATCAGTCTTGATGGTTCCGGCGATTCCTACAGAGCGGGTCAAAACATTTTTTTGTGGATGGACCGCAGCCATTTCTGCTGTGATCTCGCCTGATTTCAGCAATTCATTGACCAATGAATGATCGTCTGTTAATTGACGAAGTTGATCTTCATGAATCAAATAAGCACGACTATCTCCAACATGTGCTAATACGAACTTTTCGTTTAATAAAGCGGTACTAACGATCGTCGTTCCCATTCCTTGCATCTCAGGATGTGTCGTTCCCTCTTGATAAATGGCCTCGTTTACTTTTTGAATCTCTTGTTCAAACCATTCAGAAGCCTTATCTGGCTGCGAGATAGTTGAGGTTGACCAAGCGGCGCCTAAACCATCTACCGCCATTTTACTAGCAACATCACCAGCTAAATGACCACCCATCCCATCAGCAAGGATTGCTAGGTCCATTCCTGATTGATTTGTAAAAACATTCGTATAATCTTGGTTCATATTACGCCGTTTGCCGATGTCTGATTGAAATTGAATCTCCATCTTTTCGTCCACCTCATTTATCTAATTTTTTTGCATTGCACAAATAAAGAATCCATCGGTCATAAACATCTCTGGATATAGGATCAGCATTTGATTTTGAATCGCTTGCTGTACTTTTGAATCTAATGACAAATCAATTTTTTCAAAATCAGCGTGTTCGTTTAAGAACTTTTCGATTACTTGTTGGTTCTCTTCTGGTGCAACAGTACAAGTACTGTATACCATAATCCCACCTTGTTTCAAAGTAGGTGCGCAACTATTTAAAATATCCAGTTGAATTTTTGATAATTGCATAAAGTCTTCTGCTCGTTTTTGATATTTGATATCTGGTTTGCGACGCATCAACCCTAAACCTGAACAAGGAGCATCGACTAAAATACGGTCAAAGCTTTCTGATTCGAATGTTTCTGCTGCCTTTCGTGCATCCAGTTCTTTGGTTACGATTCGATCAGTTACGCGCAAACGTTCCGCATTTTCTTGAACGAGTTTCAACTTATGTTCATGAATATCGAGTGCAGTGACTGAGCCGCTGTCTTGTAATAAAGCTGCGATATGCGTTGTTTTCCCGCCTGGAGCCGCACAAGCATCTAATACCTTTTGACCAGGTTCGATCTGTAACGCTTGAGCCACTAGCATCGAACTTTCATCTTGAATCGTTAGCCAACCATTTTGAAATAATTCGCTACCTGCTAAAAAGCCACGATCTGCAACGATACCGTATGGTGAAAGCTCACTTTCGCGCGCTTCGATCCCATCTTCAGCTAAAGCTTCAATGGCTTCATCACGGGTTAAAAAGCGAACATCTACTCGTGCACTCACTCGGCTTGGTTCAAGCAATGACAAGCCTAATTTACGTGTTTCAGCTTCACCGATTTCGGCTACAAATTTTTCGGTTAGAAAAACAGGCATGCTGATTTCTGTTGCTAAACGTTCGATTGGATCTTTAATCAGTGCTACTGATGGCACACCTTTTCTTTGAATCGAGCGCAGTACTCCATTAACAAATTTCCCTGTACCCGGATTGCCTTTTGCTTTTGCGATTTCAACAGCTTCATTGATAATTGCATGATCAGGTACACGATCTAAATACAGCATTTGATAAACAGAAAGTTGCAATAGACTTTTGACCCACGGATCAACTTTTTTTGCATTTTTAATGAATGGTTCGATTTCATAGGCTAATAATAACTGACGGCTGATCGTACCGTAGACTAGCTCTGTCAGTAACGCCGTGTCTTTGCCGTCGACTTTATTTTTCTGGATCAATTCATTTAACAATAAATTAGAATAAGCGCCGCCACGATTGATCCGTTCAATCGCTTCTAATGCTGTAAAACGAACAGAATGTAATAATTTCTTAGGTATTTTTGCCATTTATTCCACCCGCTGTCCTTCTGTAATTGCTTGTCCACTACCATTTAAAAAAGCTTGAACTGTTTGTTTTGCTTTGCCGGCAGGTTGTAATTCATCGATGGCTAAAACAGTCCCTTGACCACATGCGATGTGTAAGGCCTTTTTAGTCCGCGCGATAATCGTCCCAGGCAATTCAGTCGTTTGTTCATCTAATGGCGTCACATGATAAATTTTCCAGCGTGCGCCTTCAAATGTTGTAAAAGCGACCGGCCAAGGATGCATGCCGCGTACTTGATTGTCCACGGCTTCCGCTGTTTTATTCCAGTCAATCGCTTCTTGCTCACGACTGATATTTGGTGAAAAAGTAACTTCTGCTTCGTTCTGTGGAACGGGTTTTAATTCACCTGAAATGATTTTAGGTAATGTCTCCAGTAATAAATCGCGTCCTACAACACTTAATTTTTCGAACATCGTACCGACATCATCTTGCTTAGTAATCGCAATTTTTTTCTGACTGAAGATACCGCCCGCATCCATTTTTTTGATCATTTCCATAATCGTCACACCAGTCTCTGAATCACCTTCCATAATGGAATAATGAACAGGGGCACCGCCACGATATTTAGGTAGTAACGATGCATGGACATTGATGGCGCCTAATTTAGGAACTTGTAATAACTTTTCTGGTAAAAATTGTCCAAAAGCTGCTGTGATTAATAGATCTGGTGCTAGTTCTTTGATTTTTTCCATTTCCGGCGAACCACTGATTTTTTCTGGTTGTAAAACCAATAAATCATGTTTGACTGCTGCTTCTTTGACAGGCGTCGGTGTGATGATTTTTTTTCGGCCGACTGGACGATCTGGTTGAGTCACCACGGCTGCGATATCATAGCCTGCTTCGATCAAACTTTCTAGAATCGGGACTGAAAAGGCTGGTGTTCCCATAAATACAATTTTAGTCATCAACATGTTCCTCCATATAACGTTCTAAATCTTCAGGGGCAATTTTTTCGATGATTTGATCAATAAATAATTTGCCGTCCAAATGATCGATTTCGTGTTGAAATGCTCGAGCTAAATAGCCATACGCTGTAACTTCCATTTCTGACCCTTCACGATCATAATAACGAACCGTCACTTCATCTGCTCGTTTTACAGTTCCATAAGTTTCAGGGATTGAAAGGCAGCCTTCAACATCGATACTAGTTCCTTTTCGATCAATGATTTCTGGATTGATCAAATCAAAACGATCATTTTCCTCCACTTCAATTACAGCGATTCTAAGATTTTTGCCGATCTGAGGGGCAGCAATCCCGATGCCATCATGAGCGATCATTGTTTCATACATATCATCTAGTAACGTAACGATCTCATCAGTCACATATTCGATCGGTTCAGTCACTTTATGCAAACGTTCGTCTGGATGGAGAATAATAGGGTAACGCATGACGTTCCTTCTTTCTTTGATTTATTTCTATATTTTTAGATAAAATACATTGGTTCATTATCGATCGCGATCAATAGGCCTTGACGCTGATCTTTCTGACTGACTTGTAAAATATCTTCTAATGTCTTTTGTAAGCGTGGCTCATGTTTATATTTAATGATCAACTGATAATAATAACGATTTTTGACCCGTAAGATCGCGCCTGGCGTTGGTCCTAACAGAATACTCTGCGGGCTCAATTGATGCCGGATTTGCTCCGCCAATTGGAAGGCTTTTTGAGCTGCGCGCATTTCTTCTTGATGAGAGATAGTCACTTTGACCGTGTAATAATACGGCGGATAATCTGTTTGGTGACGAATCCGCATTTCTTTTTGGAAGAAATTTTCATAGTCATGATGCTGTGCTAACTTGATCGTATAGTGTTCCGGATTGAATGTTTGGATCACTACTTCACCGGCTTTATCTCCACGTCCTGCTCGACCGCTCACTTGAGTCAGCAATTGAAATGTACGCTCACTCGAACGAAAATCAGGCAGATTCAAGGCCGTATCGGCATTCAGAACACCGACCAGTGTCACATTTTCAAAATCTAAACCTTTTGCGATCATTTGAGTGCCTAATAAAATATCTGCTTCATGATCCCCAAAAGCCATTAATATTTTTTCGTGAGCACCCTTACGTCGGGTAGTATCGACATCCATCCGCAAGACCCGGGCCTCGGGAATCAATTGCGCTAATTCTTCTTGAACTTTTTCTGTCCCTGTCCCAAAATAGCGGATCTTATCTTTTCCGCAATTCGGACAACGATGTGGAATAGCTTCTTCATGACCGCAATAATGGCAACGCATCGTCTTCGTATCCATATGTAACGTCAGTGAGATATCACAGTTTGGACACGGCAAAACGAAACCACAGTCACGGCACATTACAAATGATGAATACCCGCGACGATTCAATAATAAGACGCTTTGCTCACCTTTAGCTAATCGATCACGAATTTTTTCTTCGAGACTTTCTGAAAAAGATGAATTTAGACGACGGTGCATTTCTTCTCGCATATCGACGATCTCAACAGTCGGCAATGTCGCATTACGATTAGCACGCTGCGTCAATTTCATTAGTTGATAAACACCTTTTTGGCCCCGTGCACGTGACTCTAATGAAGGAGTCGCGCTGCCTAGTACGATTGGACAATTATGGTACTTGCCACGCCAAATAGCTAGATTTCTTGCATGGTAACGTGGTGATTCATCTTGTTTATAACTTGTTTCATGTTCTTCATCGATAATGATCACACCTAGGTTTTCTAAAGGAGCAAAAATAGCCGAACGGGCACCGACCACTACATGTGCTTCGCCTCGTTCCAATTTACGCCATTCATCATATTTTTCTCCTTGAGATAAACCACTATGTAAAACGGCGACCTCACTGCCAAAGCGCGCCTTAAAACGGGTCGCCATCTGAGGGGTCAAAGAAATTTCCGGTACCAACATCATCGCTGTCTGTTTTTTTGCTAAAACGTCTTGGATCACTTGCAGATAAACTTCTGTTTTACCGCTGCCAGTTACGCCTTCCAATAAAAATACTTTATGCTCATTGTCTGCGCTAGCTTTACTAATTGCTTCATAAGCTGCTTGCTGTTCATCATTCAACTGCAATGCTGCTGTTTGTTCAATCTTTCTTTCAGCATAAGGGTCCCGATATTTTTCAATCGCTAAAAAGGTCAACCAGCCTTTTTTTTCTGCTTGATTTAAATTAGCTAAGGTAAACTCTTCGGCTTTCAGCTGTTTGACAGCAACTAATTCTTCATCTGCTAATGTTGCTAAATAGTCAAGCAACTGTTCTTGTTTAGGCGAATTCTTTCGCAATGATGCCTTTAATTCCGTTAGACATTCTGGTGGAAATGTTCGTTTAATATAGCGTTCAGTTTTGATTTTATTTTTTGTATGTACTTCATAACGAAGTTCAATGATCCCTTGCTCTCGCAAACGTGCTAACTCTTTTAACCAGCCTTGAGCTTCTGCTTCTTCCCAAGTGATCGATTCAGCTGTACCAAAATATTTTGCTTGGATCACTGGATTATCTATTAAAAGATACAATCGTTTTTGATAATCTGCCTTCATTACACTCGGCAACATCGTTTGCAAACAAGTCACTTTAAAAGCAAACGTCGTGTCTTTCATATAATCAGCCAAAGCTAATAATTCTTGATTCAATACAGGTGCCAAATCCAGTACACGAATGATGGGCTTTAAATTCGTTGGTAATGGTTCTGGAGCATCTTCAAACCCGATCACAAATCCTTGGACATGTCGAGAACCAAAACCGACTTCCACTCGCATGCCGATTTCGACGGTCAATTGAGGCGGGATCAAATAACTGAATGGCTGATCCGTTTGCATCGCAGGGACATCTACGATCACTTGTGCTAATTTCATTCTTTCCGCCTCCATTCCTCATTTATTGTACTAAATTTTGTTCATCTAGAGCTAATGAATCACCTATGTAAATAAAACTTTTATCTTTAGTCCTATGTTTTCGTTTACTTTTTTCTCACAAAAAAGAAGGGACTGTGCCAAAAGTATTGGTACAATCCCACTTACACTTAATCAGCGCGTTTCACGCTTAGTTTTTTTCACTGCGGATACGCGCTTCTAGATCACGTTGATCACGTTCACGTTGCATGCTGCGTTCTTCTTCTTCCATTTTTAAACGTTCACGTTTAATTTCAGGATGTGGATCACTGATCACGGTTCCTGAATCAATTTCTTCTAACGCTTGACCAACACTTTTTACTGATTCAAATGAATCTAAAGTTGGTTGCGCACCTGCATCTAATTCATGGGCACGTTTGCTCGCTAAGATAACTAATGAATATTTTGAATTTACGTGGTCTAACAATGTATCAATTGAAGGTTTTAACATCATAAGCTTATATCTCCTTTAACATTTTAATATATTTGCCAATCACTCGGTCAACGCGGTAATGTTCGCTGACGATAATATCCTTGATTCGATCAACGGCTTTTGGTACTTGATCATTAACAACGGCATAATCATAAAGAGCCATCATTTCAATTTCTTGGCGTGCAACACGCATACGTTCATCAATCACTTCGGGGCTGTCAGTGCCTCGACCTACGATTCGTGCTTTTAATTCCGCAAGATCTGGCGGTGTTAAGAAAATAAAGACGCCATCTGGCACCTTATCCTTTACTTGTTGTGCGCCTTGGACTTCGATTTCTAAAAAGACATCTTTGCCCTCATCTAATGTTTTATTTACATAAGTTAATGGTGTGCCATAATAATTTCCGACATACTCGGCATACTCCAACATTTCACCTGCTTCGATCATCGCCTCAAATTCTTCTTTGCTGCGGAAATAATAATCGACGCCGTCCACTTCACCCGCTCGCATTTTGCGTGTGGTCATTGAGACAGAGTATTGAAACTCATTATCGTCTCTTTCAAAAATGGCTTTTCTGACCGTTCCTTTTCCAACTCCGGAAGGTCCCGACAATACAATCAACAGTCCTCGTTCAGACATACTAACGCCCTTTCATGCTCTTTTTAGCTAACGCCTATTGTGCACTTTTTTTCCGAATATTTCAAGTGGCTTCGCTAAGCTGCTCATTAATTCTTATAAAATTTCGCTATTTTATTCGACATTTTGGATTTGTTCGCGAATTTTTTCCAAAATCGTTTTTAATTGAACCACGATATCTTTGATACGGATCGGACTGGATTTTGAGCCGATCGTATTAACTTCACGATTCATTTCTTGCAATAGAAAATCCAATTCTCTGCCTACCGGACCAGTTGCTTGTAAAAGACTAGACATTTTTTCCAGATGAATCATCAAACGATCCAATTCTTCATGGATATCCCCACGCTCCAGTAAGATCGCCAGTTCAGTCAGTAAACGATCTTGATCAACGGTTGTCCCTAAGTATTCTTCTAGTTTTGCTTGATACCTTTGTTGAAAATCAGCTTCATATTCTGCTACAAAACTCTGCAGTTCCATGACTAGCGACTGGACTTTTTGACCATATTCTAACAATACTTTTTGAATGCCCTCCCCCTCAAGGGCGCGACTGTTAGCTAATTGAGTGAACGCTTCGATTGCAGTCGTTTGGAACAATTCTTTTAATGTTTCTGTTTCTAATTGTTGATCGACCAAAGTCACGAAATCACTTTGTTCCATCGCTTTGACTAATACTTGTTCCACAGGGAAATCCACAATGCCAAAACGTTCTTTCCCTCCAGTTTGCAATTCAGAAACTAATTGTTCGATCAATTCCCAATGAATTTGAACTTTTTTATTGCCACTTTTTAAAGGAGTCAGATTGACGAAAACATCGACTCGACCACGTTGGGCCTTTTCTTTCGCGATTTTCCGCAAATCTGCTTCATAAGGATTTAATTCTTTCGGCATCCGAATCTGTAAATCGAGAAACCGATTGTTGACACTTTTTAATTCGATCGTTAATTCATAGGCTTCATTTATTTGATTGGCTTGACCATATCCTGTCATACTTTTCATTCAGATTATTTCCTTTCTCGATAATAAGAATCAAGGCTTTACATTTTTGCTAAAGCTTCTTTTAATGCGGCAAACTCTTCATTGCTCAAGGTAACACCTTTACCCATTTTTTCATGTCCCGGTGCCCAATCACGCAAATCGAATTTTGGCGGACGTTCATTCCAGCTGACCAAATTCAATTCTTTACGCCAGCCTTTCGGATTTTCTGATAATACTGCGATCTCTTCTACGATTTCATAATTAAAATCTGCCATTAGATTTCCTCCTGTAAATAATTGATAAATAGTGCCAACAACGTTTGGATCGGCCACCGACGATACGTTCTCGGAAAGTCTCTCGGTTGCTGCGCTAGTTGTACGACATGTCGATACACTGAGAATACATTATTATTTTCAATAAAACCTTCTATTTGTTCCTGTACAGAATAATCGGTTGTAACGATCGGTTCCGGCAATTTAAATTGCTGGATGACGTTTTGAATAAATTCAGCTAAAGTATAGCTCTTCAACGGTGAGACTCGGGTCCAATAGGCAAAAAATTCTAAGAAAAATTGACTCATCAATTCGATAGGAAAAGACTGATGGAAAAATTTTTGTAATTTAAGACTTAATTCTTCTAGTTCAAGGGGTATTTTTTTTTGACTATATCGAATAAAGGCTTTAGTCAATGACTCAAAATCTGCTTGAGCATCAAAGGAATAACGTGTGCCTTGCAGATCACCTAAAGCTTTTTTTGTTTCTAAATAGCCTAGTAATCGGTTTTTTGCCGAGCGGGACTGCTGAAATAAAAATAAATCACCTAGACTCCAAGAGCTGGCCAATTTTAATTCTGCTACATTTTCTGGCAAGTGATATTTTTTATCATAACCAGGGCCATGAACATCTACAATGATCAATTCAGTTAAATTTTGATGGTTCAATGCCACATCGACTGGCAGATTATTACGATAACCACCATCAACATAGTATTCCGTTCCGATTTTAGCCATAGCCATCACTGGGAAAAAAGCGGCTGATGCCATCAACCAATCGATGATTTCTCCGGAAGAACAGTGATTCAAACAAACGACTACCTCTTGGAAAGTAGGTATTTTGGTTGTCACACTATAAAAAGGGATGCCGCTTTTTATTTTTTGTGGCGCTAAATGTTCACTCAATAAGTGTTTAAGCGGTTTTGATGACACACCGCGTTGTTTCAACGACGTTCGCAAAAATGTCCGTAATTGTTGTACCTGAGCTGAAAAATCAATTTCCTCTACCTCATTAAAAGTCACTTCTAATATTTTATCGGTTTCAATTTCTTCCCATAATGATACTGCTTGCTGATAGTCACCTTGAGCAATCAGAGCGCCGTTCAAGCCTCCGACAGAGGTCCCAGTGATCAACTCAAATTGAATCTTTTTTTCCAGTAATGCTTGCCAAACACCGATTTGGTAGGCACCTCTAGCACCTCCGCCCCCTAAAACTAACCCCGTGTGATAAACCATTTTTTTTTGCCACTGGCCTTCAATCCATCGATAACCTTTAGAAACTAGCCAATGAGCCAAAACAGGATTAGCTTCAAAACTTAAAGCAAGCCACTGCTTGAATTGTTGACGTGCGGCTTTTTCTAGTAAATCGATCACTCGCTCCCAACTGCTATCAGAAGAACTCAACAAATTGATGATCTGCCATCCGTCCGCTTTTTCATTTTTAACGAACCACAGCTGATTCGTTCCATCGATAACTCGATACCCTCGACCATTTTTAGCCGCCGCCACATAATGTGTTCGTGCTTGTTGGTGAGAAGAAAAGAACGGGAAAAGTAAGTGCGCCTGTTGAAACTCTTTCCATGTAGTAGATAGTTCTGACACATATGTTTTTTTCAGCATCGCTACTTGCTCCTTGTATAATTGTCTGCTTTTAGTATAGCAGAAATTTAAGACAGTAAAAAACTCCAAGGCAAGCCTTGGAGTAGGAATTAATACGTTCGTTGTTCCATTTGGAAAGCATTTTTCATCGTATCTGTCGCATTGTTGACTGGTGTGACGGCGATCAACTCTCCTTGAACGATGATCCGGGTGATTCCTTCGATCTCCCCACAAGTAATCAAAGTAACTTGCTTCTTGTCTGGATCAACATCGAGATATTTGACCTCGGTAGGCTGAACCCGAACTTTAAGAGTCGTTTTATACGTATAGATATTATTCAGATCGGTTAAATAAATCAAATCATTTTCTTTGATACCATCTAACGGTGTAAATAAAAGACCCGGACGATCCGCTCGATGACTCGCTAAAGCATAATTTCCTTCACCCATTTTTTGATCAGCCGCTAATGTCCCTGCACCATAAAGTAAGGATTCATTCGACAACCCTTTAAAAATCGGCAAATTGATTTCAACCGCCGGAATAGCGATCCCACCAATCACTGGTAATTGTTTATTACTTAATTGCGCTTGTAAGACTGCCTCGGTACTAGCCGGCTGCACAGCATCAAAATCAAACGAAGCCTCTTTTTTCATATTTTTGTCGATCTCCGTGCGATCCAATTTTGCTACCGCATAACGTTCACCATTATGTTGCATCAAAAAGTATTTGATCTGGTTATTGAAAATCAGCGCTAGACCTACTAACAATAATAAAAATAGAAAAATATTGATCAACCAATTGCGTTTCTTCTTCATTATGAGCCCCCCACAGTTTCGCCACTATCATATCATATTCTATATTTAGTAGTGAATCTACTTTCAGTTACTAAAGAAAAATTAAAAAAAAGAAATAATAAGATTAACGAACTGTTATTTATTAAAATGATTATAAATGCTAAAAATGTACCTGAATGTTGCGGTTTTTAAGGGAATTGTAATCTAATTTTAAAATAAAAGATACGAGCTTTTTTTTTATTATTGAGTTAAAATAATTGTGACAAGAATGAGAAAGGGTGAGGATGAGTGCCAGATACAATATTTGCTTATATTGATTCTACAAGTAATGCTGTACTATCAAAAGGCCTATCACCCAACGATTTTGTGAACGGGATCGTCCATCAGCCGAATCATTTGTTATTATTAGATCCTGTGGCTGAAGCAGGCGAATACGATCCGCATACAGGACTGAAAATCATCGATAGTCCAGAACAGATTCACAATTTTTTTAACACAAAAACTTTTAATTATTCTAAGAGCAACAAGTGGATTGATTTTAATGATCCCGCAATGCTGAAGGAACTGACTCCATTAGAAATATCTGAACTTCTTTATTTTGGGCATATGCGAACGCATCTCCATTCACCTTTCTTTTATAAACTACAAAATAATTTTGTTTATTTTAATTTAGGTAATGAGACAATGCGGGTCTACTATCGCTATTTAGATGAATTTTATCGGATACTCGCGCGAAAATTGACACGAATCGTTTTAGAAAAGATCAATGACCGCCGTTCATTTTTCCGAAAGGGCTCTTCAGTAGCCCCCTTAGACGGTGAAATTTTAAAAGAATTATATCCAATTTTACAAGAAGGTGCTCTGTTTTGTTTGACTCAAACGGAACTGAAAAATAGAATGTATCACATCCCGATTTATCTTTCAGATGAAAAAGGATGGCGCCGTAATACTCAAAATTATAAAAAAGAACAGCAAGTGGGAGAAATCACTTACGATACAGCAAAACAACGTTGGTCATTAGATGTGGATCACGATGATCCTGCCTTTTCTTTTCGCTAAAAAAGCAGTTGCTAAAAGAGCAACTGCTTTTTTCTAATGACTATGTTTTTCGATTAAGTTACTTCCTTTGGGCAAATACAATTGCGGCACTTTTTCAACGATCACTACAGCAACGATAGCTGTCACTACAGCAGTTGCTAAACCACTAAGTCCATTCATCACTAATGAAAAGATCCATGGATTCATTCCCCACAAAGCATAACTACCCCAAAAAACTACTCCAGCGATAAAATGCCAGAAAAAACGAGCGCCAGTTCCAGCAAATGTTCCATAGATAATATTCTTTCGAGCTGTTTTGATATCTTGATCGACCAATGCTTGTTGAACTTTTTTGGCATGTAGACCTGCAAAGCCCGCAAATGTAAAGGCAATCGGATATTCAATCAACACTTGGACCACACTTAAAAAATATACATCGCCGGCAGGAAAGTGTAAAATCCCCCAAATAAATGCAGATAGCAACCCGGGTTTTACTCCCCGTCTTAATGCAAACAACACCATGGGGATCATTCCTAAAGAAATAGTGAAGCTGCTGCCGATCGATGTTGGGATCAGTGACAGCATAAATGCTAATGCTGCAACGATCGTTCCTTCGATCATGATTCTTGTTTTACTCATAAAAAAACTCCTCCTTTTTGAACATACAGTCCACAAAGGAGAAGTAACAGTATTACTTCATCACAATTCCTACGCTCGAATAACCGAAACAGGTACTAGGGTTTAGAGTAAACTCAATCTCAGCCCGTGGGCTCCCCTTTGTGAAAGTATTATTCTTTTTTTAGTACATTCCGAGTATACCAAAAGTTTTCATACTCGTAAATGTATTAAATTTATCGTGAAATGCTTTCTTGATCACCACTTGGTGATAAGGTCGTCACCTTTTTGATCCGATCGATCGTCAGCATGACTAATTGGTTATCTTGTGTTCGTATAACGATCGAATCATTATTGACGACTTTTGGCAACCAACCAGAAATAGTCCGAAATTTATCTTCATTTTTTTCATCTTGAACTTGAATAACGACTAAACTATTTTGTAGAGCAGCCATCTTTAGTTTAAGAAAAATATTCTCATTTGCTTGCTCTTGAGCACGTTTGTCACCAGAATCATTCAAAAAATCCGAGATGAAGCGATACGATGAATTTGAAAATAACTTGATTAAATTCTTTCTGGGTTTCTCGTTTTTAGTCATCCAGTTTCCTCCTATCAAGAGCGTAGTTTGATTTTACTTAAATTTCTAAAAAAAGACAAGAATTCTAATCATTTTCAAAAAAATTTAACCAATTTGGTAATCCTTTTTCGATTAAGTCATATGTCTCTTTAAAATCTCCCGTGTACCACGGATCGGGAATACTTTTTCCTTCATATCCAGGAACCCGATCAAGATACAAATAGATTTTTTTCTTCGTTTCTTCTGGAGCTCTTTGGATTAAATCAGAAACATTTTCTTGATCCATCCCGATAATAAAATCAGCTGCATAAAAGTCTTCTGTCGTTACTTGGCGAGCTTGCATGCCTTCCGATGAAATATGGTGTTGTTTCAATATTTTTTTCGTTCCGCGATGTGGCGGATTCCCGATTTCCCATTGGCTCGTAGCAGCTGAATCCACTTTAAAATCAGTTAATTGTTTCTCAGCTAACGCATCACGAAAGATCGCTTCTGCCATTGGTGAACGGCAAATATTTCCCATACAAACAAATAGAATCTTTTTCATGTTCTGCCTCCTGTGCTATAGTCAATTTAACGAAATGAAATGAGGGATATCAATGAGTAAAATTTATCTTTCCGCTCAGCTTCCTGAGTTGGGTACTGCCTTATTAGAGGATAAAAAATTAGATTTTTCCGTCTTTAACGGACAAGGCTTGATTTCAAAAGCCGAGTTGATCAAAGAGATCGTCGATTGCGAAATCTTGATTTGTCCGTTATCGACTCAAGTCGATCAAGAAGTCATCGATGCAGCACCAAATTTAAAATTGATTGCCAACTTTGGTGCTGGCTTCAACAATATCGACGCGGCTTATGCAAAAGAAAAACAAATCTACGTCACTAACACACCGATTGTCTCCACTCATGCGACTGCCGAATTAACCGCAGGACTGATCATTGCTTTATCTCGTCGCATCGTTGAAGGAGATCGGCTGATGCACGGTGATGGCTTTGATGGCTGGGCACCCTTATTCTTTTTAGGTCATGAATTGAAAGACAAGACTTTGGGAATTATTGGAATGGGCCAGATTGGTCAGACTGTTGCTAAGATGATGCAAGCATTTGGTATGAAGATTATTTATACACAGCGGCATCAATTAGATCAAACAACCGAAGAGCAATTAAATGCCACTTATTGTTCTCAAACAGAGGTGATCCAACAAGCCGATGTTCTGACTTTGCATGCACCGCTGACTGAAAAAACGCGACACTTATTAACTACTAAAACATTTGAGACGATGAAAGATACCGCTTTATTGATCAATGCGGCTCGCGGGCCACTTATCGATGAGATCGATTTGCTTCAAGCATTGAAAGACAAAAAAATCGCTGGCGCTGCTTTGGATGTGTATGAGTTTGAACCAGCTGTCAGCACTGGGCTCCAAGACTTAGACAATGTGATTTTAACACCGCATATCGGTAATGCTAGCGTAGAAGCGCGAAATCAAATGGCGGCGATCGTTGCTAAAAATGCGATTGCTTTCAGTGAACAAAAACCAATCAGTTATATCGTTAATGGGCTAACACAAGAGTTTTAACTCTCGTGTTAGTCTTTTTCATATAAGCGATAAGCAAAAAATTCGATATCTTTAGCAAAACGAAACAATTGAGCTGCAATCGTGATCGGCGGTTGCTCGGCATCTGCCAACAACCAATCGATCAAAATACCACCGCAACCATAAGCTAAGAAGCGCGCATAGAATTCTTTATCGATTGAAGACAATGCTCCTTCTTGATCGACATCATCAAACAAGCGAACAAATAATTGCTTTGCTAATTCGATAAATTCTTTAGTCAATACTTCAGGTTCTGCGGTTACAGTATTCAGATAAAACTGATGGTATTCTTGCATTTCTTTTAACATCAATAAGACAGACTCTTCCCAATTCACTAATTTCAATTCGTCTGAAGTTAAATAATCCAGCCCTTTTTGATAATACGCATAGTGGAGCAGATCATTTTTGTCTTTGAAGTGGTAATAAAATGTTTGGCGGTTCAAGCGGACCTTCTGACTGATATCTTGAACAGTGATCTTATCATAATTTTTTTCTTGGCATAGCTCGACTAATGCTTGAACCAAAGTATTTTTGGTCGTCTTTCCTTCCGCCATTGTTTCACCCTCTATGATTGATATGGATAATTAAAATGTTCATAGGCTAACGGTGTTGCCACTCGCCCTCGCGGTGTCCGTTTGATAAACCCTTTTTGGATCAGATACGGCTCATACATATCTTCGACCGTCTCGCGTTCCTCTCCGATATTGACCGCCAATGTACTCAAACCGATCGGTCCACCATGATACAGTTCGATCATTGTTTTTAATAATTTTTGATCGACATAATCTAAACCCGCTTCATCGACTTGTAATAATCCTAAGGCTTGGTCAGCGATTACTCGATCGATCACTCCATCTGATTGGACTTGTGCAAAGTCACGAATCCGTTTCAACAAACGATTGGCGATTCGCGGTGTACCACGTGAACGACGGGCAACTTCAATCGCACCTTCCTCGACAATTTCTGTTTGAAAAATATCTGCCGAACGTAAAACGATTTCTCGTAAATCGTCTTCTTCATAATATTCCATATGCGAAATAATTCCAAAACGATCACGCAAAGGTGCTGATAGCATTCCTGCTCGAGTCGTTGCCCCTACTAAAGTAAACGGCGGTAATGGAAAGTGAACTGGATGTGCTGTCGGACCTTGTCCCACCATAATATCGACATAATAATCTTCCATCGCTGAATACAAGGTCTCTTCGGCAACTCGTGGCAAGCGATGAATCTCATCGATAAATAAAACATCGCCAGGTTCCAATTCATTTAAAATGGCGACTAAATCACCCGGACGTTCGATTGCTGGACCGCTAGTTGAACGGATTTGGACATCCATTTCATTCGCAATCACCATTGCCATCGTTGTTTTACCAAGACCCGGCGGCCCATAAAGCAGCACATGATCTAACGCTTCTTCCCGATTTTTAGCAGCTTCGATATAAATCGACAGTTCTTGTTTTACTTTGTCTTGTCCAATATATTGTGCCAAATAGCGAGGACGTAATGATTTCTCTAAACTTTTATCGCTGTCATCCGCATCAGGCGAAAGCAAACGTTCTTCATCCATCTATCGAATCCTCCTACTTTTTCATCATTAATTTTAACGCAGCTCGTAAATAATCGTCGGTATTTTCCAACGATTCTTTCGACAAGGTTTTTTCGACTTTTTTGATTTCTTTTGGGCTATAGCCTAATGCTTGCAAGGCTTCCATTGCTTCTGATAACGCTCTGTCATTGCTGTCAGGGCCTTCATAAAACAAGGACATTGGATCGTCCATCAATTCAGTCAACTTGCCTTTTAAGTCTAAGACCATTTGTTGAGCAGTCTTCTTGCCCACGCCCGGGAATTTCGTCAAATAAGTCACGTCTCCCGCTTCGATTGCTTGGATCAAACCTTGATGATCCTCGTTAGCCATAATAGCTAAACCACTTTTAGGTCCGATACCTGAAACTGAAAGCAGACGTAAAAATAATTCTTTTTCTGCAAGTGATTCAAAACCATACAATAAATGGGCATCTTCTCGGACGATCTGCTGCACATAGATCGTGACTGACTGCTCCATTTTACTACTGTAACGATAAGGATTTCCTAACGCGATTTGATAGCCGATCCCATTCACATCCAAAACAACATAACTTGGACTGATATATGTCAAACGACCTGTAATATATTCGTACATAGCTGTTCCTTTCTTACGATAAACTTGTATCATCTTTTTCTAGCTTATGTAAATAAAACCAAGTGCACAAGCACATATGTTCTCATTATTTTAGCACAAAAGCCGGCGGTTAAAAACTCTTACCGCCGAATCCTTGCAATAACTGGATCAACGCTAGATAATCCGACATTCGCAATTCCTGTGCGATCATTAACGTGGGCACTTCTTCATCTTGATACGATAAACTCGTAGTTAAACAGAGGTCGCTTTCTGTGGGATTTTCTTCAAAAACAACTTGGTAATCATTGGCTAAAAATTGATGCACATCTTCCCGTAAGATTGTTTCTTCAAATTCAGGCAGATCTGTCTGTAAAAAAATCCGGACAACTGGGCGAACAGTCAATTCAGACAACCGTCGTAATACTGATAAGTAGCGACCGAATAAAATTGATTCACTTCCACCTTGATCTGCTAAAATTTCACTTACAAAAGTCACTAATTTTGGTTGTTGTTGCGTGATCATCGTCCAAAAAGCTTTGCCATTGATGTTAAAACGAATCATCGGAAAAAGCCGATGGTATAAATGGCCGCTGATCAAATAATTTTCGGCTTGTAAGCTTTGTAATTTTTCCCAAGTAGCTTCGTTATTGATTTTCTTTTCCAAAAGCAGCGCCATTGCAGAGACTTCATCCATGACCGAAAAAGGTTCTTTTGCTAACAGATACTGGATTTTTTTTGTCATCAGCGGAACATGATAGTATTCTTCGCGTGTCAAAAGGTTCAAAAATAAATTTCCGACTGAGTCTTGTTCATGGAAATAACTTGGTAATACTGGTAGTAACTGCCTAGAAAAATCCTTAAACAACGGATCATTGATCAATGTTCGTTGGACCTGTTCATTTTTTTCCAACTCATGATTTTGGACTTCTCTTAAAAGATGCGCGGCGACCAAATACTCCAATCGTTGCTCCTTCAAAGGATTCAAAGCCACTTGAAAAAATTGCTGGATCCTACGACTGATGTTTTTGACCAAGTCATGTTGTAACGGCGCAAATGGCCAATCTTTGCCCCGAAAAATCCGCCAATAATAAACAGATAGATACATCCTAACAACGGATTCTTCTGCCGCAAAAAAGACGCTTCCTCTTTCAATCGTTAAATCAAGCGGAGCTAATTCATTGGCTAAATCCTTCAACTTTCGCCGGATCGTAGATTCACTGCGATACAATTGCTCACTTAATTCTTTGATCGTCCGTGCTGTCCCAGTAATCAGCAAATGCAGCAAACGATAAGTCAATGAATGACGGATCAAATCCACTAAAAATTGATTTTCTTCCATGACTTGTCCAGCAATGACCAAACGATAAGTGTTATTATTTTTTACAACTAATGGTAGATCCGTTTCTGTAAAACGCTGATAACTTTTATCGAGCTCCTCCAACAAGCGTTGGACACTACGACTATCTAAATTTAATGCTTCAGCTAATTCACTGCGTTTATACATCTCACCATCATCCATTACTTCCATTAAACGAACACCTAAATAAATATCTTTTTCGTAATGTTGTAATTCACGTGCGTTTATATACATAAAAAAAACTCCTTCGTACTTCATTTTAACAAAAGAGTACTAGGAGTTGATATTAAATACTTTCAAATAAGTGAAATAATGTCGGCAACAAAGCAACCGTCACTAAACCATTTACACAAATACATAAACCAGATAGAATCCCTTCCAGTTCGCCGATTTCAATTGCTCGACCTGTTCCAATCGCATGAGAGGTACTTCCTAATGCGATTCCTTGAGCAACTGGGCTTTCGATTCTGAACAATTGAAAAACTTTTGTTCCGACTAATGCGCCAAAAATACCCGTCGAAATGACGATTGCCAAAGTTACTGGTGAGATACCGCCCATTTGACTAGAAAGATCGACTGAGATAGCGGTCGTTACAGATTTAGGCAATAACGAAACCACGATTCCTTCTTTTAAAGAGAACAAACGACCGATGCCGACACTCAATAAACAATTTAATACGACACCGACTAAAGTTCCTAAGATCACTGGTAAAAAATATTTTTTCAATTTATCAAAGTTTTGATAAAGCGGTAAGGCTAACGCTACCGTTGCTGGGGTGATCATCATCGTGAAGATATTGCCCCCCACGTTGTATGCTTTATAACTGATGCCGCTGACCTTCAATAAAATGATAATCAAAATGACACTGGCAATCAGTGGATTGATAAAGGGGATATTTACTTTACTTAATAATTTCGTCATCAATGCATAGATCACTAATGTTAATGCTAGACCGAAAAGCGGATTACTCGCCAGCGCTGAAATCATCGACTTCACCTCGAATCTTTTCAACTGTTTCTAACAAGACTTCTTTTTCTTCATGGCTCTTGATACTGAATTTTTCAACCAATTCTGCAGTTTTCCCAACAGCGACTAAAGAAACCAACGAACATAACACAACCGCTCCAAGTAAGATCGGCCAAGTATATTTGATCGCACCATAGTATTGCATCAAGCCAACACCCGCAGGCACAAATAAAATCGTTAAATTATTTAATAAAAAGTTGGCTGTCTCTTCAATATCAGAAGGTTTCAACAACTTTGTTTGGAAAGAAAGAAATAATAAAAGAATTCCAATAATACTCCCCGGTACTGGCAGACCTAAAAACAGCCGTAATCCTTCACCGACAACAGAATAAAGTAATAATAAACTTAACTCCTTAAATATTTTCATAAAAAATCGCCTTCTCTAAATGTATGATGGTTTTAGTATAGCGAAAAAAAAGAGCTATCTACACCAAAATTTGTCATTGTTTCATACATTTTCTGAAAAAAAGCTGTGTCGACACTTTGACACAGCTTACTTAACGATCGTTTTATATTCTCCGTAACCTTGATCATCCATCTCATCAAAGGGAACAAATTTCAATGCTGCTGAATTGATACAATAGCGTAATCCGCCTTGGTCTTGCGGTCCGTCATTAAAAACATGTCCCAGATGCGAGTCGGCTTCTTTGCTGCGAACCTCAACGCGATGCATCCCGTGTGAAAAATCAGCCTTTTCAGCGACACCACGTTTTTGAATCGGGCGACTAAAAGCCGGCCAACCGCAACCAGCATCATATTTATCATTAGAGGAGAACAATGGCTCACCACTAACGATATCTACATAGATCCCTTTTTGATAAAAATCATCATATTTTCCAGAAAAAGGACGTTCCGTAGCATTCTCTTGCGTTACAGCATATTCCATCGGTGAAAGTTTTTGCTTTAATTCTTCTTTTTCCATCATGACCCCTGCTTTCAATCAAATTTTATACACATTAAGCATACGCTCCTCAAAAAAAAGACACGAAGAATCTGCTCAAATAATTGATTAATTTTCCCTTCATTCAATAGCAGTTGAACTAAAAAAAACGAACAGCCGAAGCTGTTCGTTGTTAATTGAATTTTTTTAACATTTGATTAACTGTTCCAACCGGAAAGCCTACGATACTGTAGTAATCACCTTCGATTTTTTCTACAAAAACACCTGCACCATTTTGAATGCCATAAGCACCTGCTTTATCTTTATAATCTTCACTGTCTAAGTAATGATTAATTTCTGCTTTACTTAAATGATAAAAAGTTACTTTTGCAAAGGTCAATTGCTCGACGATTTGATCCGCTCTGCGGATCACAACAGAAGTATAGACCAAGTGAGTCTCACCGCTCATCCCACTCAACATGTTGAAAGCTTCTTCACGACTTTTGGGTTTTCCTAATATCTGATCATGCCATACAACGATCGTATCACTCGCAATCACTAAGTCTTCGGGATGTTTCTTTGCAATCACTGCTGCTTTTTGGCGAGCCATTTCCATCACATATTCTTTCGGTGCGTATCGATCTTTTACTTCTTCATCGATATCTGCAGGCTGAACTGAAAAATCTGAAACCAGCCAACTCAGCAATTCTTTTCTTCTTGGTGACTGTGAAGCTAAAATAACTGCCATCACTTTACTCCTTTAATTATCCTAATGCGGATCTTGAATTCGTTTAAACATGTGTTCCATATCGCTATTACTAAAGTGGATCAATACTGGCCGCCCATGCGGACAATTAAATGGATTTTCACACGTTGCCAAATCCGTCAACAGCACCCGTGCTTGTGCTTCATTCAAATGATGATTCGCCTTGATCGAACGTTTACAGCTCATCATGATCGCCGTTGCTTCACGAAATTTTTTCACACTGACTGAGCCCGTGATCAATAACATATCGATCATCTCACGAATGATACTTTCTTCTTGCCCTGCTGGATACCATGTAGGATGGGCCCGAACAATAAAACTATTCGGACCGAATTCTTCTAAATAAATTCCGACCTCTTGCAACAATTCTGTTTGTTCCCTTAACTTTATAGCATCGTTATTGGGATAGTCTAGTACAAACGGCACCAATAATTCTTGTAGATCATCTGAAACATCACCAATTTTTTCACGAAAATATTCGTACTTGATTCGTTCCTGAGCGGCGTGCTGATCGATAATGTGTAGGCCTTCTTTACTTTGAGCGAATAAATAGGTTCCATGCATTTGACCAAAATATTCTAACATTGGAAAACGGGCTTGTGGTTGTTCGTTTTCTAATTTATTGATTGCTTGCTCAACGATTTTTTCGCCTGATTGCGTACTCAAATCAAATTCCGGATGATCACTTGAACTACTTTCATCGATCACTGGTTCTTCAGCTATTTCTTCTGATAACTCGGCTGACTTTTCTTCGATAAGGGTTGCTCTTTCTGGTTCTGTTGGTAAAGGAACATTCAATTCCGTGATCGGTGATTCTTCTTTTAGCGGAATTTCTGCTTCAAAAGATGCTTTTTCTACAGCCTTTGGTTCTACATAAAAAATACCAGTCTTCGGGTCATAGTTTAGGTCACTTTTTTTCTTCGGCTGCTCTTCTAAGGGCAAATCCAATTGTTCCGTGTGAATCTTTTCAACTTTACGCTTAAAACTAGGATTTTCACCCACATCAGGAATCAAATTGATTTGACGCAGGCTTTCTGCGATTGCTCGACTGATCAAGTCCATCAATTCTTTTTCTTTAGATAATCGCACCTCTTGTTTTGTTGGATGGACATTCACATCGACTAACAACGGGTCCATCGTGATTTCTAAGACTGCGATTGGAAAACGGCCCACCATCAGTTTTGATTGATACCCTTGGATGATGGCTTTATTCAACGCATAGTTTTTGATATAACGACCATTGATGATCACGGACAAATAGTTGCGGCTTGCTCGTGTGACTTCTGGTAAAGATACATAGCCTTGCAGTTCAAAGTCTAAATCAGTTGCTTCAACTTTGAGCATTTTCTTAGCAGTCGCCACACCATAAATACCAGCAACCGTTTGCTTCAATTCCCCACTGCCGCTCGTAGTCATCATCTTGTGCCCATCATGTACTAAACGAAAAGCGATTTTCGGATGACTTAAAGCCATCCGATTGACGATATCACCAATGTTGGATAATTCTGTTTGCAGTGATTTGACATATTTTAAGCGCGCAGGCGTATTAAAGAATAAATTTTCAACGGTGATCTTCGTTCCTGTCCGTAAAGCCGTTGCTCGTTGCTCTTCGATTTTCCCACCTTTTAAGAAAAGATACGACCCTTGAGATTCATCAGCGGTAGCTGTTTCTAAAGTCAGTTCTGAAACAGAAGCAATCGATGGCAAAGCTTCTCCGCGAAAGCCCAGTGTTCGAATACGAAATAGATCATCACGATTATGGATTTTGCTCGTCGCATGGCGCTTAAAGGCGTTGGTTACATCTTCTTGACTGATTCCCTCACCGTTATCGACGATCTGGATTTTTTTAAGACCCGCTTCTTCAATCAAAATATCGATTTGGGTCGCTTTCGCATCGATCGCATTTTCCACCAATTCTTTCACGACGGAGGCAGGCCGCTCTACGACCTCACCCGCAGCGATCTGATTAGCTAAACGTTCAGATAATTCTTGGATTTTCCCCATCAAACTGCTCCTTTCTATGAATAAATCAATTGCTCTTCGCTGATTTAAACTAGGCGAAGAGCAAAAATTAGATTTGCTTTTGTAACTCGTATAAGAAGTTTAAAGCTTCCATAGGATTCATTTCTAAAAGATTGGCTTTTTTCAATCGATCAACGACACCTAGTTCGGCTGTCGATACTTCATTGAACAATGATAATTGTTCGGTATCTTCTGAAACCTCTACATTTTTTTGCACTGGTGCATCTGCTTCTAAAGCAGCTAAGATCGTTGCGGCTCGAGACAATAATTCGGTCGGCATCCCAGCGATTTTAGCCACATGGATCCCGTAACTTTTATCTGCCGGACCATCCATCAACTTGTGTAAAAAGACCACTTCGCCATTTTGTTCCACAGCACCGACGTGAACATTTTTTAACTGCGGTAAATTTTCTTCCAGCACAGTCAGTTCATGGTAATGCGTTGAGAACAATGTTTTTGCTTTAACATGTTTATGGATATATTCGATGATTGCTTGAGCCAAAGCCATCCCATCATAGGTAGCCGTTCCGCGTCCGAGCTCATCAAATAAAATCAAGCTATTCGGTGTCGCATGACGCAAGGCTTGATTTGCTTCCATCATTTCCACCATAAAGGTCGACTGCCCCGCAATCAAATCATCGCTAGCTCCGATTCGCGTAAATATTTGATCAAAAATTGGCAGTTCTGCACTTTCAGCTGGAACAAAACAACCCATTTGAGCCATGATGACCGTCAACGCCAATTGACGCATATACGTACTTTTACCTGACATATTAGGACCAGTGATCAGTAATAGCATCTCTTCTGGATTCATATGGACACTATTCGGAATATATTCTTGATGACCCAAAACCTTCTCGACTACCGGGTGACGGCCTTCTGTGATCTGAAGATTATGTATTCCGCTTTCCATCGTTGGACGCACATACTGATACCGTTCGCTGACGGTTGCAAAGCTTTGCAAGACGTCAGTTGCACTTAAACTTTTAGCTAGTTTTTGTAAACGAGTAATTGCTTTTTTCACTTGATTACGTACACCTAAGAACAAGTCATACTCTAGAGCAACTGATTTTTCTTCAGCTTCTAGAATCAATGTCTCTAATTTTTTTAACTCGGGAGTAATAAACCGTTCAGCATTTGCTAGCGTTTGTTTGCGCTCATATTTTCCTTCTTCGAGATGTGCAAGATTGGATTTTGTGATTTCGATGTAATACCCAAAAACACGGTTATAGCCAATTTTCAATGTTTTGATCCCCGTCGCTTCACGTTCCCGTGCTTCTAATTCAGCTAACCAAGTTTTCCCATTTCGCATCGCTTCGCGGTATTGATCGAGTTGCTCATCATAGCCATCTTTGATGACATTTCCTTCGGTGATCTGTAATGGTGCATCCTCATTGATTGCTTTTTCGATCAACAATACTAAATCATCCATTGGTTCCATATCGACCAATAAATCGTTCCATTCTCCTTGGTTGATCCCCATTAGTAATTGCCGGATTTGCGGAACTTGGATCAGAGATGTTTTTAACTGGATCAAATCACGTCCATTAACACTTCCAAACGCCACCCGCCCAGCTAAACGTTCTAAATCATAGACTTTAGTCAATGATTCGTTTAGATCCATGCGTTCAAAATAAGCATTCAATAATGATGCCACCATCGCTTGGCGAGCATGAATTTGCCGTTTTTGGATCAATGGACGATCGATCCATTGTTTTAATAAACGTCCACCCATCGCCGTCTTAGTTTCATCCAGCAGCCACAGCAATGTCCCTTGTTTTTTACCTGTTCGAATGGATCGTGTCAATTCTAGATTAGTCTTAGAAAAATAATCCAATTTCAAGAAATGTTCGGTTTGATATTCCTCTGCTTTTTGGATATGACCTAGACTACGTTTTTGTGTCACAGATAAATACGTCAACAGTTTCCCAGTCGCTTCTTTTTCTAGTGCTTCTTTGATGTCTGCTGTTAAAAAACTGAACTCTGCATTATCTTCAATTGTTTCTTGCGTTGAGAATACTAGACCTAAGCGTTCGGCTAGATTTTTTTGTAAGTTTTCAGGAATCTCACTGCCCAAGACAATTTCTTTTGTTTGTAAAGCGGTCGCTTCATTCATGACCGCTTCTTCATCTTGTAATAAGGCGGTCTTTAATTCACCTGTTGATAGATCGACATAAGCAAACCCAAATTTATTATTGTCATACACAACAGCAGTTAAAAAATTATTGGCTTTCGCTTCAATCCCTTTACCTTCCATCAAGGTGCCCGGCGTGATCAATTGGACAACTTCACGTTTGACCATTCCCTTAGCTTGTTTCGGGTCTTCCATTTGTTCGCAGATTGCTACTTTATAGCCTTGTTCTACTAAAGTATCGATGTACCCTTGAGCAGAATGATGCGGTACACCACACATAGGGATTGGATCATCTGCATTACGATTTCGACTCGTCAAAGTCAGCTCCAATAATTGTGAAACTTTGATCGCATCTTCGTTGAATAGTTCATAAAAATCGCCTAAACGATAAAATAAAAAGGCATCTTTATATTGTTCTTTGATCGCCAAGTATTGTTCCATCATTGGCGTGTTTTTAGTTTTTTGAGGCATTCGTGCTCCTCCTAATTCTTAATGGGTATAACGGATCAAGCATCATTTTCCAATGCTTCATTGACTTCCTTTTGAATCATGGTAGTCAAATATTGTAATAAATCATTGGCTTCAATCAGCTGTTCTCGATAGGCAGTTACTAGTGGGTGTTGATTCAATTCTTGGGTCAAACGATCAGCTTCTTTCAACGCCGCTTTTTCTGCTTCTGGTTTGTCATAATGAGCAAACTGAACGGCCGCTTTTTGCGCTGTTTTGATTCCTTCTTCTAATTCCTTTAAAGTATCGTTTTCATCGACACGTTTTTGAAGCTGCTGATAGCGAACGATCGCTTCATTTTCGCTTAATAATGCCGTTAAATGTGTTAAAGCCGCTTCAACGGCGGCTTCATTTGCTAAATTCATTTGATACTCCTATTCTCTAAATGGTCGATCATCATTGATCACAATCGTTTCGATTTTCTTCGCGTGACCGTCTTTGTCTAAATCAATCACACAAGCAGACAAGATTCCACGACCTTCATCAATCACTTCAAAGCGATGTGGCAAAGCCGTTAAGAATTTTTCAATGATCGGACCTCTCTTCATTCCTAAAATCCCATCATAAGGCCCTGTCATACCAACATCTGTCAGATAGGCTGTTCCTTTGGGTAAAATCCGTGCGTCATTGGTTTGGACATGGGTATGCGTTCCGACAACTGCCGATACGCGGCCATCAGCAAACCAACCCATTGCTTGCTTCTCACTAGTCGTTTCTCCATGAAAATCGACAAAAATATAAGGTGTTCGTTTTTGAGCTTCGGCGATCAATTGATCGCCCACACGAAATGGATCATCTAAATCGACCATGAATGAACGGGCTTGTAAATTGATCACCGCTAATTCGATCGCATTTACTTTTACATAAACAATGCCCTGTCCAGGTGTACCGGCCGGAAAATTGGCTGGACGGATCATTTTTTTGGCATCCGGAATAAAATCAAAAATCGCTTTATTATCCCAGGTGTGGTTTCCCATCGTGACGACATCCACACCGTCTTGTAGAAATTTTTTATAAATTTTTTCAGTGATTCCACGGCCTGCCGCCGCGTTCTCTCCATTAACGATCGTAACCTGCGGATGATACTTTTGTTTTAATCGCGGCAAATAATCTGTCAACATTTGTCGGCCTAATGAACCCACAACATCCCCAATAAATAGTAAGCGCACTTTTTTTCCCCTTCTCTAGTTAAACGTCTGGCTTTATTATAGTTGTTTTTGCTTAAAAATAAAAGATTGCGTCGCAAGTCCAAAAAAAGTTTAAATTTAATTCTTAAAAAAATTGAAGAAAATTATTGCAATTTATTAATTTTTTGCTATGATAATAAACAATAAATAGTTAAAACGTAGACGGAAACAGTAAAAATAGGTATGAATTCTCAGAGAGCTGTCAATGGTGAGAAGCAGCAATCCCAACTATTTTGAACATCATTCCTGAGTCAATGTCGATAAGTAGAACATTGTGGCGGCCTCCATTATCGGGCTAGCAGATCGCTTTCATCGTCTGTGAACAAGTAAAACAAAAGGTGGCACCGTTCATTCAAGAACCCTTTTTCCAATCAATTGGAAAAAGGGTTCTTTTTTTATTTAAAGGGGGGATTTTTATGGATACTGATATTTGCGACATTCGGATCTTATTCAATATACACTGCAGGTCGTATGATTAATCAGCCTTTGTAGATTAATTATATGACCCTATAAGGTGAAAAAATCACCATAACTATTAGGGGGAAACAATTATGATGGAATCTACAAAAAAAATCTCTTGGAAGCAATTATTCGTTTTAAGTTCTTTGATCTTTGGTATGTTTTTTGGCTCAGGTAATTTGATCTTTCCTGTCCATCTAGGGCAACTAGCCGGCAATCATTGGTTTGTTGCTGCTTTAGGCTTTGCCATCTCGGGTGCGCTATTTCCATTTTTAGCTATCTTAGCCGTCGTCGTTACTAAAAGTGATGGGCTTTATGATCTTGCTCGTCCCGTCGGGAAAAAATATGCGGCCGTCTTTTTGATCTTAGTTCATTTGACGATCGGACCATTTTTTGGGACTCCGAGAACAGCCGCAACTGCTTTTGAAATTGGTTTTAAACCATTTTTAGCTGAAAAATATTGGAGTCTAGGAATGTTTTTATTTACTGCCGCTTTCTTTGCACTCGCATACTTTTTAACTTTACACCAAAATAAATTGATGACCTATGTAGGAAAATATTTGAACACGATCTTCTTAGTCTTATTAGCCGTCGTTTTCTTAATTTCTTTTTTCCATCCCATGGGTAATCTAAATCATGCAGCTACTACAGATTACGCACACCATCCTTTAACTAATGGTGTTTTGCAAGGGTATAACACTGTTGATGCTGTTGCATTATTAGCTTTTAGCGTCACTGTCGTTCATGCCGTCAAAGCTATGGGTTTTCAAAAAAATGAAGCTAAAATCACTGCTCAAGCTGGTCTTTTCAGTGTTTTGTTAGAAGTCGTTATCTATTTTGGTTTAGTACTAGTGGGAGCAATGAGTTTAAATCACTTCCAACTTTCAGATAATGGCGGAACGGCCTTAGCCCAAATCGTTCATTATTATTTATCTGACTTTGGTTCTGTTTTTCTTGGAGTATTAGTAACATTAGGCGTATTTACAACAGACATGGGCTTAGTTGTATCCTTCGCTCAAGATTTCCATAAATTGTTTCCACGTGTCAGCTATAAAAATTGGTTGCGTTTAACGACCTTCGTTTCATTTGTAGTTGCTAATGCTGGACTTGATCGGATCATCCAATGGTCATTACCCGTCTTGATGCTGCTATATCCTTTGTCATTAGCCTTGATCTTACTATCATTAACTGCAAAATATTTTGATAAAAATCCATTCGTTTACCAAATGACAATCGCCTTTACTCTGGTTCCTGCTGTTTTGGACATGTTGGCCAATGCACCACAAGTTGTGGCTACACAACCGATCGTTAATGCTTTATTGACTTTCTATCACCACTACCTACCTTTTGCTTCGCTTGGCTTAGGCTGGGTCGTCCCAACATTCGTCGGATTTTGTTTGAGTTTCTTATATGTAAAAATGACTCCTAGATTAGCTTTAGATACAAAATAGCTAACATCATTAGACTAGTTATTTCTATTTAAATAGAAAAAGAAGCTGAACCAAAAGTAGAAAATACTTTGGTCTAGCTTCTTTTTGCGAATAAACATCTGTACTCTTACTGCAATTACTTGAGCCTTATTAGTGTTTATCTCAATCATTTTTTAATGGACTAATTCTAATTGACGTAAGGCTTTATAAATCCCGTCTTGATCATTAGTGTCAGTCACAATATTGGCAGCATCTTTAACATGGTCTGCGGCATTTCCCATTGCTACGCCAGTTCCCGCAAGATTTAACATCTCGATATCGTTGTTTCCATCTCCAAAAGTAATGATGTTTTCAGGTTTGATACCGACTTTTTTTGCTAAAGCTAAAATAGTTTGGGCTTTTGAGCCTGGATCTGGGATGATATCAACACTATTCTCATGCCAACGCACGATTCGAAATTCTGGAAAGGCTGCTTCAAATTCTTGATCCATCGACTTATCATAATAGACACATGCTTGATACACTTCATGTTGACCAAAATAATCTTTTTGATAATCTGGAGCCGCTTGGCCAAATGAAGCCATAGCTTCATTGACTTTTCCGCCATTATAATCAGTCACACGTGCGAATGAATCTAAACCAAAGAGCATGACGTCTATTTTTCGTTCACCTGCAAAAGCAATCATTCGCGTCAACGCTTCACGGTCAAGCGTATGTTTATAAACTTGTTCATGATCGAGAAACGCAGCTGAACCATTACAAATGATATAATTCGTACAGCCTAATTGATGAATCACTTCGCCCGCCAATAAACGTGAGCGTCCAGTCGCGATGATCACTAAATGTCCTGCTTCACGTAACGCTTTTAAAGCTTTGATTGTACTATCCAAAGGTTTTCTCTGACTGCTCAACAAGGTGCCATCAATATCTAGTGCGATCAATTTTCTTTCCAAAATTTATCTCTCCATTTATATGTATTTGTTGGTACGAATTGAATAAGCAAAAACGTGCAATAACGTTTTCTTCCTTTAGGAATATAGATCAGTTTCAAGGAATTTGCAAAATTTGCTTTATTTTCTTTTATTCTATCATTTTTTTTAAGTAGAAAGTACCGCATTACCTATATATGGATCATTTATCATATTTATTTAAGAATTGCAATAGCTTAACTTGACTTACCTTCCCTTTGTCCGTTATACTGACATCTGTGTAAAATAATGCAGCAGAAGAGTAATAGCCCGTCCCCAGTTCGTTGCCAATATTGGTTCAATTGCGTAACCGCGGCTGCGAAGGCGAAGATTGAAGAACGAACTACACGGATATGAATTTTTCAAACGGATTATTTTACTCCAAATACAATTTATTGGAGGAATTTTTAATGTCACGTTATACAGGACCATCATGGAAACAATCTCGTCGTCTTGGTATCTCATTATCAGGAACAGGGAAAGAATTAGCACGTCGTCCATACGCTCCAGGTCAACATGGACCAAACAGCCGTGGTAAAAAATCAGAATACGGCTTGCAAATGTCAGAAAAACAAAAATTACGTTTTATCTACGGATTAAACGAACGTCAATTCCGTAACTTATTCGTACGCGCTAGCAAAATCAAAGAAGGTAAACACGGTGTTAACTTCATGATCTTACTAGAACGTCGTTTAGATAACGTTGTTTACCGTTTAGGTTTAGCTTCAACTCGTCGTCAAGCTCGTCAATTAGTTAACCATGGTCACGTAACTGTCGATGGCAAACGTGTTGATATCGCTTCTTACGAAGTAGAAGTTGGCCAAGTAATTGGTATCCGCGAAAAATCTAAAAACATGATCACAGTTAAAGAAGCTGTTGAATCTGCTGTTGGTCGTCCTGCTTTCGTAAGCTTTGACGCTGACAAATTAGAAGGTTCTTTATCTCGTTTACCAGAACGTGATGAATTCAACCCAGAAATCGACGAATCTCTAGTCGTTGAATTCTACAACAAATTAATGTAAGACTTCTTACAAACACTCAAGTCCTTGTTATCAAGGACTTGGGTGTTTTTTGTTTTAGTGTTGACTCGTTAAAAATCCTTTGATAATGATGGTAATTATTTTCTGAAAATGAGATACTAAAGCTATCTATCGAAGGAAAAGAGTGAAAAATATGAATTATTGTCCAAATTGTGGGACAGAATTAAGGGCTGGGGCCAAATTTTGTCCAGCATGTAGGTGTGATTTGGAACAAGAAACACGAAATCATGAAACAACTGATACAAGTCAATTTTAAACGGATGATTCTTTTGAATTGGAGTTGGAACCAACAGCTGGATCAAATATCACCCGTGCAGAAATAAAAAAAGTTGCTCAAGAAAAATTATCTGGCCGTTATGGCGAATGGTTTAAAACGATTTTTTTATGGCTCATTGCTCAATGGGTCGTTAACCTTATTTTTCGGATCGCATTTATTAAGTATATCAGCCAAGGAACTAGCTATTGGTTCGCAAGTATCTTTGGACCTGCTTACTCATCTTATGAGTATTATAATTATGGCTATAGCTATTCTCCATTTGCTCATTTCTTCTGGTTCTTGATTATGCTATTGGCGATCGTAGCAATGTTTTTGATTGCTTCTTTAGCTACTGCCACCTTCCAATGGTGTGCGATCCATACATTGCGGGGCAATCAAGCAGATGGTCTCAAAATTTTTGCTTATTTCATCAAAGCACAAAAAAATCGCGTATTGAAAGCTAATGTCTTAATTGCAATCTATACATTCTTTTGGACATTACTATTGGTTATCCCAGGAATCGTAAAAGCAGCTTCTTACGCCATGACGAATTAACTATTAGAAAAAGATTCAACATTGAGTGCATCGGATGCTATATTACTTAGCCGACAAATCATGCATGGCTATAAATTAGAATTTTTGATTTTACGCGCTTCATTCTTCTTTTGGACCATCTTAGCAATTTTTCAGGTAACCAATTTTTATGTGTTACCTTATCGAAATGTAACAGAGATTCAATTTTTGGATACTCTTTATGAACATTACATCAAGCAAAACTAGCAAATAAAAAACATCCGTCAGTTCTATTACTGACGGACGTTTTTTTTTATTTGTCTACTTTGATAAAGCTGTTTAAAAATATAAACGGCAATAAATAAAGCAAACATACTCAACAAACCAAAAAGAACTGTTTTCGTATTTCCGGATAAATTACTGCCCACATATGAATAGACGATCGTCGCTGGTAATTGTCCGATTCCTGTTGCGATCAAAAAAGGAATCGGTTTGATCGCTGTTAACCCCGCGGCATAACTAACAAAATCAAATGAAATAAAAGGCAGTAATCGGCAAATCAAAATCGTATGTTTCCCATACCGATCAAAGTAATTATCTAATGATTCCAATGAAAAATTTTTATTCAAACGTTCAACCAAATCTCTACCGGCGATCCGTGCAATATAAAAACACACCAACGAACCAGCCATGGCACTCGTCCAAGAAAGTAACGCCCCTTGCCACCAGCCAAAAACTGCAGCATTGGCAAAGGTAATCAAAAAAGCTGGTAGCGGAGCAATGACCGATTGGAACATCATCAATAAAAAAGAAATCAAGATTGCCCAAACACCAAAAGAACGCAGATACTCTGCAATATTTTCGACACTCATGGAACTAAATAATGCTAGAACTTGCGTGACTTTTAATCGTATCGGTGGAATAAAGTACGCACTGATACTCAATAATACAATAACCGCAACTAGTCCGACCTTCGCTAAAGATTTATTTTTCAATGATATTTCCATCCTTGTTTTAGTTTCTAGTTCAAAAATAGCCACTCAAAACGAATAAAATACTTAAAACAGCCCTCCCGTTTTAAGAAAAATACTGCCTTAGATAACCTAAGACTGTTCAAACTCCATAACTGATAATTTACCTTTAATAGTTTTCCTCCTTCTCTAATAGCTCTTAACCCAAGTATATAAAACGCTTTCCAGTTTTACAATAAAGAGTTTAAGACAAAAAAGACTAATTAATCATGCAGCTGTCAAAGTACTTTACTTCTAATACTCTTTGTTTTATAATTACGTTAACCTAAAATAAAAAATAGTTAACGAAAGAGTGAGTCTATTGAAATTATCAAGTCGAGAAATTGTCTTAGCTGGAGTTTTTGCTGCCGTCATCAGTATTTTGTCACAATTTACCATTCCTTTAGGAGCTATCCCCTTGACCTTGCAAACTTTTGCTGTTGGTTTTGCGGTTACCATCTTAGGTAAAAAAACAGGAACTATGGCTGTTTTGATCTATCTATTGATGGGAATGATCGGACTTCCTGTATTAGCTGGTGGTGCTGGCGGGTTTGCTAACTTTTTTGGCCCGACAGGCGGTTTTTTGATTGGTTTTATTTTTCAAGCGTATTTTACCGGTTGGTTATTAGAAAAGTCTGCGTTTAATTATTTTTGGTCGATCACTGCTAATCTTATTGGCGCTTTTATCACCTTGATCTTTGGTTCTTTATGGCTAAAAGTCAGCGGTGGTCTTCCTTGGCAAGCAGCTTTTTCTGCTGGAATGATTCCATTTATTTTACCGGGGATCATCAAAGCAGTTGCGTCAGGCTATTTAGGCGTTCTATTAGGCAAAAGACTGACTTTCACAAAATATATTTATCGATAGTTGCCCCAGAGTATGGCCGATCGTGACCATACTCTTATTTTTGTTTGACTTTTTAATCAGGGTGCCTTATCATATCAATTAATAAGGTTACCTTACAATAATGAAGATGAAAGAAGCGAGACAAATGACAAAAGTTTTATTTCTAAATGTAACAACTCATGGACACGTAAATCCTTCTCTAGGATTAATCAATGAATTAACCGGTCGCGGTATTGAAGTCGTTTATTTTTCGAGTGAGGAATTTCGCGAAAAAATTGAAGCTGCTGGTGCAGAATATCGTCCATACCACTATGATCTGAATATTTTTAAAAATGGATTCAACGTTTTGATCGATCATGGAGCAGATATCATCCAAGACATTTTGGATCAAATCGAAAACGACTCATTTGATTGCATTATTCACTCCATCGCTATGCCCTTTAGTAAACAAATCGCCGACTATTTGATGTTACCTGCAATTTCTATGCTGGCGGTATTTATGGGGATGAAGAAATTCATGCAGCCCAATCAAACGAAGATCGCAGGTAAATTCAACGCTTTAGATGAGGCCTATTTGCAAGAAGCCCAAAAAATTGAACAGCAATTTAATCTAACGATGCCTGAACATTTTTTTGATTTGATCATGAATGAAGAAGACTTAAATATCGTCTTTACTTCAGATTATTTTTTACCTGCTGAAGAACGCGATTTCTTTGATGACAAGTATGTATTGGTAGGAGCAGATGTTTACAATCGATTAGAAGACTTAACTGATTTTCCAATTGAGCAGATCAAATCGGCTAGTAATGTTTTATACATTTCATTTGGAACGATTTTTGGTGATTTCGCCAAAGAAATTTATCAAAAAGTTTTTAACGCTTTCGGCCATTCTGAATATTTAGTTGTTATGGCTGCTCATAAAGTCGGTTTAGATGAACTAACTATTCCCGAAAACTTTATTATTCGCGATTATGTACCGCAAAACGAAGTCCTGAAATATGCAGATGTCGCAATCACTCATAATGGGCTGAACAGCATGAATGACCTGATTTTAAATGAAGTTCCTTTTGTCTCTTTGCCAATGGGTTCTGACCAACCAGCACTCGCAAAACGGCTGACAGAATTGAATGCAGGGATTTGTTTAGACTATCAAACAGTCGGAAGTGCTGAATTACAGGCGGCAGTTGAAGAAGTTCAAATTGATCCTAACTATTTGATAAACTTAAAAACAATCAAAACTTCTTTTGAATCCGCTGGCGGATATAAACAAGCTGTCGACGCGATCCAAACATATTTAGCTGAATAAATAAAAAAAGTCTTTCATTACGAAAGACTTTTTTATTTTTCTAATTCTTTTTGTGCTAATAATAGCGTTCCAATCAAGCCGCTTGCATTTGGTAATCCCCACCGTACGATATACTCTTCAACCTTGGGTGTTTCCATATAACCTGCCATCAACTCAGTAAATTGTTGTTGGATTTTTTTTAGTAGGTGATCTTGATTCATCACACCACCACCTAAAACGATGACTTCTGGTGCTAAGATCAATGTATAGGACATCAGTGCTTGAGCTAAATAATTGGCTTGCAGATCCCAAATTGGGTGGTCCAACGGTAAGTCTTCGCCACGAATACCTGTCCGTGCTTCTAAAGAGGGGCCTGCAGCTAAACCTTCCAAACAATCTTTATGATAAGGACAGGTTCCTTGATACGTATCTTTAGGATCACGCTTTACAAAAAGATGGCCCATTTCTGGATGACTGATTCCTTCAAAGACCTCATCATTTACAACGACGCCCCCGCCGATACCCGTTCCAACCGTTAGATAAATACAGCTACTTTTTTGCTTGGCTGCACCTTTTTTTATTTCGCCATAAGCTGCCGCATTCACATCAGTTGTCCAAGCTGTCGGAACATGGTAACGCTGCTTCATTTTCCCTAAAAAATCTGTATTGGCCCAGCCTTCTTTCGGGGTCGATAGAATATGCCCATAGTTTTTATAGTTTGGTTGAATGCCGATTGGTCCAAATGAACCTATTCCTAATGCATCGATCGGATAGCGATCAAAAAAAGCAAATACTTCTTCAAATGTTGCTTGCGGTGTAGTCGTTGGAATGCTGACTTTTTCTAAAATAGTTTGCTGATCGTCAGCCACTGCGCAAATAAATTTTGTACCACCTGCCTCGATACCACCATATAACATAATCTTCCTCCTAATTTTGGCTATTCATTTTATGTTTAAAAAAAAGACCGAGGGGAAATTCCCCTTGGTCCTGTCACTTAATTTTGTTCAGATCTCCAAGGTTGGATATTTTCTTTACGGAAGATTTCCGCTTGGCCGATTGAGTTGAATAACTCCATTTTTTGTTTCACGACTGCTTTAGCTGCATCGATACATTCAGGATAGATGGCATTTGGATCCCATAACTCAGTAGTTGAAAGAATTTCACGACATTTTTTGTAAAATGCGTATTTGTAATCTGACGAGATATTTACTTTTTGGATCCCGATTTGAACTGCTTTAGCAATTTCTTCATCTGGATTAGCTGACCCGCCGTGTAAAACTAATGGAATATCTACTTTGCTCTTGATTTCTTCTAAAACATCCATTTTTAATTCTGGTTTAACATCTTTAGGATAGATACCATGTGCTGTACCGATCGCAACAGCTAATGTGTCGATCCCTGTTTTTTCAATAAATTCTTCAGCATCTTCTGGTCGTGTATAGATTACTTCAGATACACCGCCCTCGACTGAAGTACCGGTATTTCCGATTGTTCCTAATTCACCCTCGACAGAAACTCCAATTTTGTGACAAACATCGACGATTTCTTTAGTAATGGCGATGTTTTCTTCGAACGGCAATAATGACCCGTCAATCATGACAGAACTAAAGCCGCAATGAATGGCACGCATGATACTAGCTAAACTATCACCATGATCCATATGGATGACGAATGGAACTGAACTATTCTTTGCGCGTGAGACAGCATACTGGAAGAACTCATCTTTGGTAAAATCCAATTCCGTTGGATGAACGGCAATGATCGCTGGTGCATCATTTTCTTCGGCTGCTTCGATGACTACTCGTAAAAAATTACTATCTGCTACGTTAAACGCTCCTACAGCGAATTTATTTTCCTTTGCGATTTCTAGCATTTGCTTCATATTAATTAACATTTGGCGTTATCTCCTCTAAGATTTATTTTTAGAACCTGAAAGTTCTATATACTGTTTTACAACTTCTTTTCCTGCTGCTATTGTTTGATGGATCAATGTTGGATAATCTACATTTGGATCATCAGTTAATAATTTTTGAATTTCAGCTTTTTGGGCTTTCATAAAATCTGAACCAACATTGATTTTATTGATACCTAATTCAATCGAACGGATAATATTTTTTTCTCCTGCTCCAGATCCGCCATGTAACACTAAAGGCAAATCAGTTGCCGCCTTGATTTTTTCGACGATATCAAAGCGAAAATCTGGTACATACCCTTCTGGATAATTCCCATGACTAGAGCCATAAGATAAGGCCAGACAATCAACACCTGTTTCTTGGATAAAACGAATGGCATCATCTGGATCAGTATACATTTCATCATTCGTGAAATGATCACCAGCGACAGCCCCCATATCCCCAACTTCTGCTTCTACGCTTGCATTATAAATCTGAGCCAGCTCAACCATGTTTTTAGTGATTCGAATGTTTTCTTCTAACGGATACATCGAAGCATCCATCATGACACTTGAAAAACCTTCGTGTAAACACTGTTTAACAAACGCTACATCCTGGCCATGGTCTAAATTGATCGCTACTTCTACTTTCGCATCATTGGCCATTCGAATGATTGGCTTGGTCACATAGCGAATATCTAAGTGTTCTTGCAAATGGTCTTGCAATAAATCAATGATGATTGGCGAACGCATCTCCTCTGCTGCTTCAATCACTGCTTTGGCAGTCTCAAGATTAAAACAATTGATCGCCATGACTGCGTACTTCTCACGATTGGCTTTTTGCAACATTTCCTTCATTGAAACATACATTTAAAGGTCTCCTTCTTTAGAATCAGGAATTTCTTTACTTAAAGAAAAGTCAGTTTTATTTTTAAATCGGCTATCTTCTTAGTGCTAGAAAAGATAGCCGCTTAAATCAATTTAAGATAATTTGATCGATGAAAAATCTACTTCTTCCTCTTCTTCTTCATCAGGAATATCATTTTCTACAGGTGCTTTTTTCAGTGCAAATAATAAGACACCTGTGATTACTGAACCAATTACTAAAGCAAGTGTAAATCTTAACGGATCAGTCATCGCTGGAATAATGAAGACTCCTCCTGAAGGAACCGGCGAACCGACTCCCCATAACATACTCAAGCCGCCACCGATTGCAGCACCTGTCGTACATGAAACAATCAAGCGAATAGGATCAACTGCTGCGATGGGAATCACGCCTTCTGTGATCATACAAAGTCCCATTGGAAAAGCGATTTTGATATTGTCTTCTTCTTCTTTCGAATATTTAGGTTTGCGGAACAATTTTGATAAAGCCCATGAAATTGTTACACCGAATGGTGGAACCATTGAAGCCAAAACTTTTACAGCTTCTGGGCCTTGAACGCCTTCTAATAACAAGCCGTCAGCAAATAGTGACGCAACTTTATTGATGGGTCCGCCGAAGTCAAAGGCAGCCATCCCGCCAACGATTGCTCCAAATAAGAAGTTCCCGGAACCTTGTAATCCTTCTAAGAAACTAGTTAACGCTTCTGTTGCCCAAACAATTGGTACCCCGATAACAAAGAACATCAATAATCCAATAATTAAAGTAGATAAAAGCGGTACGATCATCATCGGCATCAAACCTTGAGCCCATGTTGGAACTTTTAAATTTTTGACTAAGAAAAGTACGAAGAAACCAACTAAGTAACCACCTAACATTCCTCCAAGGAATCCAGCACCGATCGCATTTGCAATCAGTCCCATGAATAAGCCGGGGCCAATACCAGGGCGGTCTGCAATTGAATAGGCAATCGCTGCTGAAATCACCGGTGCCAATAGTCCCATGCCTAAAACACCGAGCGACACTAACGCATCCGGAATTGAGTATGCAGCTTTATAATCTTCAATCACTGCGCCACCTGTTAAATTCCCAATCGCAATCAGCAAGCCTGCCGTAACAACAACTGGTAACATGTACGAGATTGCCGTCAAGGCATGTTTTTTCAATTGTAGCTTCTTAAACATTACATTCATCTCCTTTGATTTGTATTCAAATTTTTACCAACTAAACCTTTGCTACTTCTTCTTCGATTTTATTGATCAAACCTTTTGGCGCTTTGATTACCATACTAGTCGGAATTTCTACAACCTTTTTTCCAATAAAGCGATCTCTTCCTCCAATTTTGATATCCGCTGCGATAATCACGACGTCAGCTGCTTTGATTTCTGCCATTGTTAATTCATCTTCTGTTCCAATCGTTCCTTGTGTTTCAATATGAACGGTATGGCCAAGTGCTTTAGCTGCCTTCTCCAATTTTTGTTTTGCGATATACGTATGGGCGATCCCTGAGGTACATGCAGCTACTCCGACAATTTTCATTTTATTTTCCTCCATTTTCTATCGTTTTCTATTCTTCATCTTCCATTGGGTCTTTTGATAATAATTCAATTACTTCTGCTTTCGTTTGAGCATGAACCATGTTTTCAATAAAATCCTCATCCGCTAACAACATTGCAACTTTTTGTAATAATTTGATATGCATTGTATTCGCATCCGTATTTCGAACGGCGAAAAGAATGATCACTCGGACTGGTTGGTCATCTAAAGATTCCCATTCAATCGGTTTTTTTGTTTTCCCTACGACTAACGATGTTTTGATCACGCTATCAGATTTCCCATGTGGAATGGCAATACTATTCCCGATTCCAGTCAAACCTTCTGATTCGCGTAAAAATACATCGGCAGCAAAATCTTTTTCATCACTGATATCTCCATGAACTTTTAAAAGCTGTGTCAATTCATAAATAGCCGCTTCTTTTGTTTCCGCTTCCATTTCTAATTGGATCAAATCTTCAGTGATCACATCAGCGATACTAAAGTCGTCCATCATTCTTTCAGGTGTCATTTTATATCTCTCCTAACATTTGCTTTACTCGTTTTTCATCTTGTTTTGTAAACACTGAATTCACTAAAATTGTAGGGGTCATCATTTTGATCGTTAAATTGACTGTCGTTAAGATCAAATCGATATTTTTATATTTTTCAGGCGCCTTAGAGAATTTTCTCGCGGATAATACATCAACGATCTCTAATTCCGGAAATGCCTTACGTACTTTTACTTTTAGTAGTTCTGAAGTACCGACACCGCTGCTGCACATGATCAACACCCGTTTTTGATTGTGGATCATTTCGCGGTATTTAACGAAGTATAGTGTTAAAAATCCTAGTTCATCTTCTGATATCGTGTTCAAGCCATACTTTTTGGTAACTATCTGACCGACTTGTTTTACTTGTTGGAAAATATCTGGATATTCCAATTTGATATCACTCAATAAATCGTTTTTGACGATGATCTCATTTTTCAAACGGTACAAAAGTGGTTCGATATGATTATATAAATCTTGTCGATTAACCTTTTTATCGACTTTCATTCCCATCAAGCAGCTCATCTCTTTAGCAAAAAAATCAGTGATTTCAAGCGCAATTTCTGATTTTCGATTCAATTTGATGTGCTCGTTTTCCATGCGCGAAGAAATCAAATATTGAAATAGAAAGAATGTTTCGCTCTCAGGTAAAATAATATTTAAATAGTGATTCAACTTAGTCATTACCATCCGTGAAATCTGATAAAGCTGATCATATTCAACGATCAATTCTTCTTCATCAGGATCTAGTAGCTCCGCACGAGTATCTGGATGAATCTCTCCCTCTCTGACTCGTTTGACTAAGATGTAGATATGAGAAAAAATATTGCTATTGTAAGGATAAGCGATCCCATTTTGCAATTTCCGTTCAATAAATTCTAAAAGCGACGTAATAAAATTGATATCGTAAGAACTAATTTTTTCATGTTGTGTCGAAAAATCTTCTTCCCAAACTCGGTTTGCATCGATCAGATAATTCACAGCTTTACGAATATGCTTTTCTGATCCTTCAATTGCAATACGTTGTTCTTTTCGAACCAAGGTCAGCTGGTATTCAGCTAGAAACTCACTCATCCGGATCAAATCGTTTTTGATTACTGTTGAACTAAGATAATATTCTGCAAATAATTCTTGGATCAATATTTTCTTAGGAGATTTAAATAACAGAATCAAAAGAATTCGATTTCTTCTTTCTAATGGTCCCTGAATGATTTCTTCGCCTTTTCTTGTGACACTTGCCTCTAGATATTTATCATAATCTAAACGAAAACCTTTTCCTGCTTCAGCTAAAATAATGTCACCCCTATCAGAGGCTTCATTGATTTTTTTGACTGTACGATAAACTGTTTTCGTAGAAACATTGGCAAATTCAGCTAGTTCTTGTGCAGTGAGAGTCATTCCATGTTTGATAAATAATTCGATCAATTGCTTTTCTCGTTTGCTTAGCTGCATTTGGTCAACCTCCTTGTCATTAATATACATTCTTTTAAGTCGAAAATATTTTTTCTTGTGTCCACTAATGTGGACATTTTTATAAAGCGCTTTCAATAACTGCGTATTCATTTGAGTTTAAATAACTTTAGTACATAAATAGATATTTTCCTTTAAATGCTTCAAAGCCCTTCAAATGAATAAATATTATTAATAAAAATTAAACCAGAATATTCAAAAAAAACAAGAGTATTTAGTATATTACTCTTGTTTTTATCAGAATATTTCAAATTATCATTCCATTTAATTCTTTATTAGTTAAATTCTAAACGGTGATCAACTTATATAGTGGCGCCAATTGTTGATAAGTATCGATCATATACTGTTTTGCAGCTTCTGGATTTTTCCACAATGGATCCTCTTTTTTGATGATTCTCCCTATTTGAAATTCTCCTTTTTTCACATCCCGAAACCTTATCAACATTTTTTCTAAGTTTTCTGGGGACAATTCTTCCGTTTGTAGTTTTGTATGATCCCCTGACAAAACAAAATCTTTCGATAGTTGAGCAAAATATGCGGGATTATCCAAACATTGTTGCGCAATGAGCCTCTCATCTTTTGGCTGATCGATGCAAGATAACCACATAAAAACATACTCTGGCCAAATACCTAATTGAAAATGAGGTTCCATCTTATACCCTCTTTTTTGGCGACTTAGCGCTGACCACGTATTTTCCGGTGGATAAACTGAGCGTCGGCGATGTTGCGCAATGTGGATAAATAATTTTTCATCCACTAAGGGTTCTAAGACTTGTTGAAAAGCTTCATCTAATTGTTGAAAAATAGGCTGGATTTCTTGCCGAATAGCCGCCATTCTAGGTTCTAATCCTTCAATTTCAAAGACTTCAAAACTTTTTTCAGTAAACATTGATTTCCTCCTGCTGATCGATTTCCCTATTTAGTTTATCTGTCTTAGTGATTCGCTACAAGTTAAGTGGCTTCTTTGCAGAGCGAGATAAATAAAAGTCGTCTACTTACTAAATAGCTATAAAAATAAAGTTTTATCCGATTGTTGAGTATTTTTAAAGAAATTATTTCCCTCTGATTGTTAAATCAAGTATATTATAAGTAGCTATGTGGATTTAATAGCGATTCAGAAATTTATTTTCTGAGGAGGGTGATACAAATGATTTCAGACGCTATCGGATTTGAAAAAAAATTTCGTTTGAAAGAAGATCAAAAATTCGAACAATATAAAGTCATGTTACCTAAATTGCGTGAACATGATTTAATGATAAAAATTTCAGCTATCTCTATCAGCACGTTAGATACACAGATCCGACAAACGATCAAAGGTCCAAAGAAACCTTATGTTTTAGGTTTTGGCGGTGTTGGAATCATTACCCGTATGGGCAGCAGTGATTCTCGCTTGAATGTTGGCGACCGTGTTTTGTTTGTTAATAAAGTTGGCAAATATGGGAGTTATAGCAACTTCCAAATCGTTGATAGACGTTCCGTAGTTAAGCTACCAGCTGATTTTCCTACGGATGAAGCAGCCGCTTTTTCGTATAGTTTTTTCTTAGCTTTTGAAGTCGTTTTCAAACAATTAGGACTAGCTCCTAAACCGAAAAAGAACTCCGGTACCTTGTTGATTTTGAATACTTCTGACGGCCTCGGTGCAAGCATTATCCAATTAGCAAAATGGGCTGGTTTAAATGTCGTTGCTACGATCAATAAAAATAATTCAGAGATCTGGATCAAAAACATGGGCGCTGATCTAGTTCTATCACAATCAAACCATTTAGCAAGAGATATTAAAAATGCAGGTTTTTCTTCTGTTGATTACGTGATCAACTTAGACACCGAAAAAGAAAAAAGTTTTGAGCATTTGGCTGATTTTGAAGAAACAGCGACCATTTTATTGCTGCATTTTATTAATAAGAAGAAAAAGGCCAATGTCTCTGACTATCAGAATTTTTACTGTGAAGATTTTCTTGAAGAATCGTTTGCGTCAGAAGAAGGAATTGATTATTCCCGTAAAATTATGGAACTTTTGATTTATCTATGGGAGAAAAAACAATTGAAATCGATTTTGACAGCGCAATTAAATGGGTTCTCCGCTAAGAACTTTTACGGTGCTCATAAATTGATCGAGAACAATCCCAATTTCAGACATCTAGTTTTGATTAACTGATTGATTCGCAACTCGCTTTTAAAGCGAGTTTTTTTATCAAGAAAATAAATTTTAAAATAAATTTTTTCTTAAATTATGTGATTAACATTTGTTATTAGCATAATCTAGAGAAATTATCCGCTTTTTTGATGTTAACATTTGCTAATTCACAAAAATGGTATTAAGATATAAAATGAAATTTTTATTTTTATTTTCAGTATCAAATATTTTAGGAGGTTTTTATGGATTATTCACTGACAACTCGGTTGGTAGCTGAGTTCTTGGGAACTGCTTTGTTAGTAATGTTAGGAAACGGTGCGGTTGCCAATGTTGATTTGAGAGGTACAAAAGGTTACGGTAGTGACTGGATGTTGATTGCTGTAGGTTATGGGTGTGGGGTTATGATTCCTGCAATGATTTTTGGTGGTATCAGCGGAAACCACATTAACCCAGCGTTTACAATTGGTTTAGCAGTAAGTGGCTTATTCCCTTGGTCTGAGGTTCTTCCTTATATCATCGTTCAAATTCTTGGCGCAATGGTTGGTCAATTAGTTGTTGTAGCTTGCTACAAACCTTATTATGACCAAACTGAAAACAAATTACATGTCTTAGGAACATTCTCAACAATCAATAGTGTTGGTTCTAAATTCAATGGTTTTGTAAATGAATTCTTTGGATCATTTATTTTATTCTTTGGTGCCCTAGGGATCACTAAAGCGCCATTCTTCCAAAATAATTTAGGAACTGCTCACTTAGCATTAGGTTTCTTAGTATGGACATTGGTTGCATCATTTGGCGGACCAACTGGACCTGGTTTGAATCCTGCTCGTGATTTAGGTCCTCGTATTATGCATGCATTATTACCATTAAAAAATAAAGGCGATTCACAATGGAGCTATTCTTGGGTACCAGTTTTAGCACCGATCATCGCTTCAATTCTTGCAATTGCATTATACAAAACAGTATTCATTTAAATATTCAAACTGACGTAAAGAATTTACGTCAGTTTTTTTTCTTTTTAAATACAAAAAACCTCTTAGAATAAATTCCAAGAGGTTTTTTTCACCAGTACCAAAATGATAGGAAGGTTCTTCGTCCACTAAGCTTCTTCCCGACACGCCTGAAATCCGACAGGTGACTTACGTCATGTGCCTCTGGTATCGAAGGATCTTAAAAAAACTGATCCACTCGACTCGTCGCATGAGACAAACTATAGCACATCTAGCCTGCTTTTACCAATCATTTCTGATTGTTTTGATAAATCTTTTCAATCAGTTCAACGGTTTTGATCGTCAGTGTTTTTGTAACGATTGGACTTTCGAGCAGCTCTTTCTTTAAACAGTCATTGACGTGTTCGATTTCAAAAACGAATTCACTCGTTTGTTTACTCTCTAACAGTTCTTTTCTACCATCTATATAGTAAATTTCAGCTCTATCTGTTTTCCAAAAATTTGGTACAACGATCTTGCCCTGTTCACCATAGACCACTAATTTGTTTTCTAAATCCAAATCGACAGTCATAAATATCGTAGCGAGCACCTTATCAGGAAAAGTTAACGTGACCTGTGCTTGGGCATCGGATTGATTAGGAACAAAAATTAATGTTCCCCGAGCTTCTTCTACTGATGAAGCCAATACATATTGCAAATACTCGAGCGGATAGGTTCCTGCTCCACGCAAAACACCTCCGCCCGACTCTAAATCACGAAACCATTTGATGTGATCAATATCTGGATAGGAAGTAACTGAATCTACCCAACGAATTCGGCCGATTCCCCCTTGTTCGATCACTTGGCGGACTTGGTTTGTGATCGGAAGAAACAGCGCTTTTTGAGCTTCCATCAGAAAAAGTCGGCGTTCTTTTGCTAAAGCATAAAGCTCTTTCGCTTGCGCAACTGTCATCGTAAACGGCTTTTCTAGTAACACGTGCTTGCCATTTACTAAAGCTTGTTTGGCCGCGGCATAATGACCTTGGTTATAAACAGCGATATAAACGATATCAACAGCGTCACTTTGACAAAGTTCTTCATAACTGCCAAATGCTTGGGGAATATCTAACTCCAAAGCCATCGCTTGTGCTTTTTTCAGCTTTCTAGAAGCAATTGCAGTTACTATTCCTTCCTGACTTTCTTTGACTCCGGCAACAAAACGGGGAACAACTTGAGCGGTACTTAAAATTCCATAGCGGATCATACTATTCCTCCTAACTAGAAATAAAAAAAGCTGATAGAATACTATCAGCTTACCGATTCAATCAAATACTTGCAAATGTTTTCTTTAAGACAAATAAACAAACAAAACCATATGAAGCAACGGACCATAATTTAAAAATCAGTACGATCCGCAAATAATCTTTAAACGGCAAATCGGTCATTCCTGCTACTAGACAGGTCAAGTCATCCGGCAAAAACGGAAAGATAAAACAAACGATCAGTAGTCGTTTGATATCTTGCGTATGATCTTGCAAAGTCGTTTCAAATTTTTCAAAATTCTTTTGTGATAAAACTAAGCGAGCAAAGCGCGGACCATAGCGCCGGACCAATAAAAATAAGCCAACTTCGCCTATCACAAGTCCTATATAGCTATATAAAATACCAGGAATGTTTCCGAACATCAGCATTCCAACAATCGTTGCAAAACCGCCCGGCAAAAATGGAACGACAGGTTGAATTGCTTGAACGATAATGAATGCTCCTACCGCAAAACTACCGAAATTACGAATAAATTGTTGTAGATCCGCAATCGAGCTAAACAGACCTGAACGTCTGATATAGATAAGTAATATGATAAATGCCGCTAAACCAACGACCGGTAATAGTTGAATCACCTTTTGTTGCCATGGAGCACGACTACGTGTTTTAGGTTCCAACCTTTTACCCCCTTTTATTCTAAAAACAGTGACCGACTGATTTAGCCAATCCATTATTATTGGTAAAATTCCCCAATTTGATCCACATAAGGCAAGGATTCTTTCAATGGATAGACGACAAAATCATGCATCATCCCCGCGACAACTTCTAACTGCATCGTAGTCCCGCTACTTCTTTTGATTCGCTCCTGTAGCCGCAATACATCAGGATATAAGATTTCGTCGGTCCCAGCGACGACAAACAATTTTCCTAATTGATCAAAGTTGCCATAGATCGGTGAAACCATTGGATCTGTCAAAGATAGCTTTCCTGCGTAATTTTCTCCAGCTTCAGCCAAGAGATCTTTTTCTAATAATACATCTTTTTCTTGAAGTTCCTGTGAACGTGGATCACTTAATGAAGCATCTAACCACGGCGAAGCCAGCGCAATTCGTTTTGGCCGTTTAGGCAGATCAATATTGCGCAGATGCTGCGCCAAGCTCATCGCCAAGCCGCCCCCGGCAGAATCACCAAACAAATAAAAATGGTCATCCGGATAGAGATAGGTTAATTTTTTAAAGGCCTGTTCCGTTAGCGGGACCGTTGTTTCCGCCGTATTTTCAGGTGCCAATGGATAATCAAAATAACTGACTTTTAGATTATAACGCTTTACGAATCTTTCTTGAATCTCTTTATGGAATGGAGAAGCTTCTAGCGCGTAGCCACCACCATGCAAATAAAAAATATGCCTTTTGGTTGGATGGGCTGGGAACAACGTAATCAATTGATGTCCATCGATTTCAGCTATTTTATGTGGCATATCTGCTTGCGATAATTGACGACTGATCAATCGCCGACGTTTGGGAGGATCGACCATAGTTGCGCCTACCAACTTTTTCATATTGATGACTTTAAAGACATTTTTAACTAGTTTCGCTGAATAACGCATCGCATTGCTCCTTCTTTTATTTGGCTGCGGGATATGTTCTAAAAAACAGTTCCTTTAAATAATTCCGATAAAAAGAACCAAGGAATTTTTCGTTTCGTGCTACAATAGACGAGTAGAACATCGTCTCTACTACTTAAGCATAACGGAATCTAAAGGAGGTGTCCACAATCACACAACCGAAGCGCGAATACCTGTACGACAATATTCGCGGGATTTTGATTCTACTTGTCGTCTTAGGACATGCCCTAGAATATTTTCGTTTAGATAACAAGGTCGGTGCATTTATTTATGTATTCATCTATCTGTTCCATATGCCTGTTTTTATTTTCATTTCAGGTTACTTTTCCAAGAATTTAGCCAAAGGCCGAGCAACTGCTGTCGAGACCTTTTTAGTCCCCTACTTATTATTGAACTTGATATTATCTTTGATTATGCTGGCGATCGGTAAGATCGATGCCTTTATGATTTTAAGTCCTGGATGGACACTCTGGTATTTGTATTGTATGTTCATCTGGCGATTATTACTGCCTGACCTAGTCAAAGTACGACGGATTTTAATTTTAAGCTTTATCGTTGGAATTTTTTCTGGTTTTTTAACTGAATTCGGTACTTATATGGCGATGGCACGGACACTAGGCTTTTTGCCCTACTTCTTAGCTGGCTATTTTACCGACCGTTCACTACTGGAAAAAATCTATCATTGGCGTTGGCGTAAAATTATCAGCATCGGGATCATTATCCTGGGCTTGATCGTAGCGTACGTCTGGGTTCAAAGCGATCTGCCGCCTGAAATTTTATGGCGTGATCGGTCATTCTTACTATTTAAGTTACCATTATATCAAAATATTTTAGATAATATTTTACTATATCTTGTTGGTTTTGCTTTTGTTTTTGTCTTTATCAGTTTGGCAGCTCCCAGACCGCATTTTTTTACTTCTTGGGGACAAAAAACATTAACGATCTATTTACTCCATGTTTATCTTGTCGCTCCATTAGTCGAACTTACTGAGGCTGTCAAAAATCCATTATTGCACCTCATTTTATTAGTCGCCGGGACTTTTTTGATTCTCTATCTATTGTCTCGACCAAAAGTAACAACAACACTTCAAAAAACATTAGCTCGTATTTTACACTTTATTATGCCCAATCATGAATAAAAAATGGTGACTCATTTAGAGTCACCATTTTTATTATTCGAAATTGCTTTCTGTTAAACAAGCTGTATAGATTTCTTTGACCGCTGATTCATCTAAAGGAACAAAGGCATCAGTTTTGATTGTACTGTGAGCAACTGCTTGTTTTGCCATCTCTTCAAATTTTTCTTCGTCGATCCCCACTTCTGGCAATGTCATTGGAATCCCACAAGCCTTGAAGTAATCGTATAATTTTTGAATCCCAATTCGCGCAGCTAACATTGGTACTTTTTCTTCAACATTCCAAACGTTCCAAGCAAAATGAGCAAATTTATCAACAGTCTCATCGTTCAAGCTATACTCCATCCAACGAGGAGTCAAAATTGCTAAGCCAACTCCGTGAGTGATATCATAAAAAGCACTTAATTCATGTTCCATTGGATGGCAAGACCAAGCACCTGGTTTACCGTTTCCAGTTAACCCATTCAAAGCTAATGTGCTTGCCCACATCAAGTTTGCCCGTGCATCATAATCAGTCGGATCTTTTAATGCAATCGGACAATTTTTGATGACCGAACGCATCAATCCTTCAGAAACAGAATCTTGGATATCAGCTCCTTCAGTCCGTTTAAAATAATTTTCGATCAAGTGACTCATGATATCGGCCGAACCTGCAGCTGTTTGGTATTTATTCACGCTGAATGTATTTTGAGGATCTAAGAAAGAAACTTTTGGTAACATCGCTTTGCTGCCCGTTCCTAATTTTTGATGGGTCTCAAGATTTGAGATCACGGCACCGCTATTCATTTCACTACCTGTTGCTGCTAACGTCAAAATCGTTACTAATGGTAATGCGCCGCCTTGATAGCCGCGACGTTGTAAAACAAGATCCCAAGCATCGCCATCAAATTTAGCCGCTGCTGCCACTACTTTGGCGCAATCAATCGTTGATCCACCCCCGACTGCTAATAAAACATCGATATTTTCTTTACGACAGATTTCTGCGCCGCGACGAACAGTTTCAACACGTGGATTAGGCTCAACTCCGGCAAGTTCAAAAACCTCGCTGCCATTCGCTTTTAATTGTTCCATCACTTTATCATATAAACCGATTTTTTTGATGCTGCCTCCACCGTATACGATCAATACTTTTTTACCAAATTGGTTCAAAACTTCTGGCAACTCAGCCAATCGGTCTTTCCCAAAACGAATGTCTGTGGTTACATGAAAATCAAAATTTTCCATTAAAAATTCCTCCTTGTTTCTACTATCCTCATATATTAAGTCAAATTTTTCTAGAAAGAAACTACTTTCCCTCAACTTTTGCTAAGTTATCTGCAAAAAACTCAGCAATTCGATCCATCGTTGCGATTTGAACAAAATGACGTTCCGGCGCGCTGATAAAAGTCAGCGGCAATTGCGGATTGTCTTTGATAAAATCAGCGGTATGAGCATAGGGAACTTTCTCATCTTCTGTGCCATGCCAGAAAAATAATGGCCGATCCGCTACTTTTTCAGGTGTTAACGATAAATCATACTTCTCCAACCATGAGGTAAGATACCGATAATCTTCAGGTAAATAGAAACCTAATTCTCTGGCATGTCCACAGATTCGTTCACGATACTTGATTGGCGCCGGTGATCCCATCACACACGCAGCAACATCGATCTCAGGATGTTGTGTCAGTAACATGCACGTAGTGATTCCGCCCATCGAAATACCACCCACACCAATTTTTCCCATTACTAGACCCAGGTTCTCAAAATAATCGACCAAAAAACCAAATTCATAAAGGTTTGTTTGGATACTATCCCAAAAAGTCAGTGAAGGAATTTCTGAAGTCTTTGTCTTACGTTCCCCATGATTTGCAGCATCGGGCAATAAAACCCGAAAATGTTTTGCCGCTAATTTACGTCCTTGGGTCAATACTAACTCTTTCGCAGTTTGCCACCCATGATAATAAATGATAAGTGGTAACGGCTCATAGATTTTGTCTTCTTCAACTACTTCAAGCAAAGGAATATTCCCGACCATTCGTTTTCGTACAACGCTTTTCATCTTTGACCTCCTCTTGATACTCACTTCATTACATTTATTATAGCGGACCTCACTAAAACACGGTTATTGGAAGGCTCTTGTTCAGAAAATTGCTCTCGTTTCAACAAAAAAACTGATCTCCAAAATTGGAGACCAGCTGATTTTTCTAGCCAATCAATGTTTCCAGACCGACGTACATCATGTCTTTGAATGTATTTTGTCGCTCTTCTGACGTTGTATCTTCTCCCGTCACCAAATGATCACTAACGGTCATGATCCCTAATGTTTGAACATTGAATTTTGCTCCTAAATAATACAAGATCGCGGCTTCCATTTCAACGCCCAAAACACCATATTCAGCTAAGTTGAACGTCGCTGCTAAATCATCTTTGTAGAATGTATCTTCTGATAATACATTACCCACATGAGTCGTAAAGCCTTTTTCTTTAGCTACATCGTAGGCCTTCATCATCAAATCAAAATCAGCGATTGGAGCAAAGTGAAAACCTGGGAAATGTTTTTCGACCATTGAAGAACTTGTTACCGCACCTTGCGCAATAATCAAGTCACGAACATGGACCGCTTTAGATAAAGCACCGCATGTTCCCACACGAATCAGTTTTTTCACACCATATGATTGAATCAATTCTTGTGCATAAATCCCTGCTGATGGCATGCCCATTCCTGTTCCTTGAACAGAGACACGTTCGCCTTTATATGTTCCCGTATACCCTAGCATCCCTCGAACATTATTATAACAAACGGCATCTTCTAAGAAATTCTCCGCAATGAATTTTGCCCGTAGTGGATCTCCTGGCAATAAAATTTTATCAGCAATCTCGCCTTGTTTCGCTTCGATATGAACGCTCATTTTACTCCTCCAATATAGTATATTTTTTGTTAACTGATTATAGAACTACTAATGTTTCTTTCACTAATGTTTTAAAGTCTTCTTTTACTCGTTCAGTTGTTTCAACTACTTCAGCATGATTCAAATTCGCTTGCATCCCTGCAGCCAAATTCGTGATACAAGAAATCCCTAATACCTTCATTCCGCTATGAGCAGCAACGATAACTTCTGGTACTGTCGACATCCCAACTGCATCAGCACCGATTGTGCGCGCCATTCTAATTTCTGCAGGCGTTTCATAAGTCGGACCCGTCATTCCAAGGTAGACACCTTCTTGCAAACCGATTGATAATTCTTTAGCAACTTCACGAGCTTTTTCTTGATACTCTTTCGTATAAGCCGCACTCATATCTGGAAAACGCGGACCCATTTCATCATCATTTGGTCCAATCAATGGATTTGTTCCCATAAAGTTGATGTGATCTGTGATCAACATCAAATTACCTGGCTGAAACCCTTCATTCACACCGCCAGCAGCATTTGTCACTACTACTGAATGAATGCCTAACTCGGCCATTACACGAACTGGGTAAGTGACGGTCTCCATCGGATTCCCTTCATAATAGTGGAAACGTCCTTGCATTGCTAAAACATTTTTTCCAGCTAATTGACCGTAAACTAATTGACCAGCATGACCAACAACCGTTGATACAGGAAAATGAGGGATTTCATTATAAGGAATAACAATTGGATTTTCGATTTCTTCAGCTAGTTCACCTAACCCAGATCCTAAGATCAAGCCGAAAGCAATATCCGCCACTCCTTTATCTTGGATATAGCTCGCAGTTTGTTGAATTTTTCCTTGTAAGTCTGTCATAAAAACCTCCTGATTTATCTATCTGAATTTATTTTAGTAATTTTAAGAAACTTTCGCCATTCTCTGTTGCTGGTACATCGAAGTTTTCTGCAATCGTAGCTGCGATATCTGAGTAATAACCTTGTGGTAATTTACCTTGTGCGTTCATCTTTTTACTATAGACCAACAAAGGCACGTACTCACGAGTATGATCCGTTCCGGTAAAGGTTGGATCATTTCCATGGTCTGCTGTGATCATCAATAAGTCATCCTCTTGCATCGCATCTAAAATTTCTGGCATCCGTAAATCAAATTCTTCAATCGCATGAGCATACCCTACGACATCGCGACGATGACCAAATAGCGCATCAAAATCAACCAAGTTGGTAAAACTTAACCCCGTGAAATCTTCCTTCATGACAGCTAACAATTTATCGACACCATCCATATTACTCTTCGTGCGAACAGCATCCGTCATTCCTTGGCCATTAAAAATATCATTGATTTTACCAACAGCAATGACGTCCTTGCCGTTGTCTTTCAATGAATCTAAAACGGTTTTGCCAAATGGATCCAAAGCATAGTCATGGCGATTGCTTGTACGAGTAAAGTTTCCTGGTTCACCTAGATATGGGCGTGCAATGATTCGCCCGATCATATATGGATCGTCTTTCGTAATATCACGTACATACTGACAAATTTTATATAATTCTTCTAGGGGAATAACTTCTTCATGAGCTGCAATCTGTAAAACAGGATCTGCGGAAGTATAAATGATCAAATCACCTGTCTTCATTTGTTCTTCACCAAAATCTTTGATAACCTCTGTTCCAGAATAAGGTTTATTCGCATCCATGATAATGCCTCGACCTGAGAACTCTGAAATTTGATCTAGCAATTCTTGGGGAAATCCTTCTGGAAATACACGGAAAGGTGTTTTGATGTTTAATCCAGCAATCTCCCAATGGCCAGTCATTGTATCTTTCCCTACTGATATTTCTTCTAATTTAGTTGCATAACCGTCATGATCAGCAACATCCTTCACGCCTTTTAGTGGACGAATCGTTCCTAATCCAAGCTGTTCTAAGTGTGGAATAGTCAGTCCGGCTTCTTCCGCAATATGACCCAAAGTATCTGAACCTACATCGCCAAATTTTTCAGCATCTGGTGCTTCTCCAATACCAACTGAATCCATGACAACTAAGTGAATACGCTTAAACATTTCAATTCCCTCTTTCTATTTTATCTATCAAATAAGTAGAAATGAATTCCACTCATAACTTAACCATTTAAAGTATAAAAGCTTCTTTCCAACCTGTGAACTAAAAGCCTTTACAATTCATTCAATGAACCAATCACTGATAAAAATCCAATCAGCCCTACTGATTTTTAAAAGAAAAAGGGCGTGACTAAGTAACTTGTCCCATAGTCCCACCCTTTAATTACAAAAGAATTATTTTGTTTTGATATAGTTGACACCATCGGCTTTTGGCGCAGCTGATTTTCCTAAGAAGAGAACCAATACGACAATCGTCAAAATATATGGTGCTGATTGTAAATACACATCCGGAATCTGTGAAATAACTGGTAAGTTGGAACCGGCAATACTCAAGTTTTGTGCAAAACCGAAGAAAATTGCTGCTCCCATCGCTCCCAATGGATTCCATTTACCAAAGATCATCGCTGCTAAAGAGATGAAACCTTGTCCGGCGATCGTTGTTGCTGCAAAACGTCCGGCAATCGATTGTGCAAAGACTGCACCACCCATACCGCCTAAGAAACCTGAGAATAAAACACCTGCATAACGCAAAGCATAAACGTTGATTCCCAAAGTATCAGCCGCTTGCGGATTTTCTCCGACAGAACGTAAACGTAAACCAAAACGTGTTTTAAAAATAATAAACCATGAAAGTACTGCAATCAAAATAGCGAAATAGGCAGGCAAACTTGTATTTTTAAAGAACAATTCGCCAATCACTGGAATTTTACTCAAACCAGGAAAGTCAAAATAACCAAATTGTTGTTGGATCGTATCTGTTTGTCCTTTGCCGTAAATCACTTTGATCAAGAAAATGGTCAATGGCGGCGCTAATAGATTCATTACCGTACCACTGATGATATGGTCTGCACGGAAATTGACTGTCGCTACAGCGTGTAATAGAGAGAATACCATCCCTGCTAAACCACCGACTAATACACCTAACCAAGGGGTCATCGCACCAAATTGATCTGCAAAAGCTAAGTTGAAAACAACTGAACTAAAAGCACCGACAACCATGATGCCTTCTAAACCTACGTTTACGATTCCGCTACGTTCAGAAAATACACCGCCCAAAGCGGTCAAGATAAGTGGTGCCGAATATACGAGTGTTTGAGCAATAATTGAAGCTAACAAATCCATATTCATTAGACTTTGCCCCCTTTTTCTGATTCTTCGTTCGGAGCAGTTTCTACTTCTTGAACTTTTTCAATTTCTTTCTTGCCGCCCATTACTTTTGCAAGTCCTACACGAACGATATAATTGATTGCTACGAAGAAGATAATCAACGGAATCACACTGTTTGCTAATTCGCTCGGGATACCTGAGAATTGCATTCCTTGTCCACCAAGTTTCAAGACGCTGAATAGCAATGCTGATAACAAGATACCGATCGAACTACCGTTACCTAGTAATGAAACAGCCATACCGTCAAATCCGATACTGATAGAAGAGCCTTGAACAAAGTAGTTCATAAATGTTCCTAATCCATAAACAACACCGCCAAGACCTGCTAACATGCCTGAAATAATCATTGAAATAATGATTGTACGTTTACTGCTCATCCCAGCGTATTCTGAAGCAAATGGATTAAGTCCCACAGAACGAATCTCAAAACCTAAGGTTGTCCGTTTCATCAAGAACCAAACAAGGACTAAGAAAACTAACGCTAAAATAATACCGATATTGACCCGCGAGCCACCAAATAAATTAGTCAGCCAAGGTTCTCTTAGTGATGCATTCAAACCAACTGCTTTGGTTACCCCTTTATTCGCAATCACATCTGGTGACATTACATGATTGACGATGTGATTTGAAAAATAAAGAATCACATAGTTCATCATGATCGTAACGATAACTTCACTCGTTCCGAAGAAGGCCCGTAATACACCAGGAATAGCAGCAGCACCAGCTCCGGCTAATCCGCCAGCAATAATTGCTAATGGTAAAACAACGATCTTAGGCGCATCTGGCATGCTTAATGCTACCCAGATACTTGCGACCCAACCACACAACGCTTGACCGGAAAGCCCGATATTGAAAAAGCCAGCCGAATTGGCTACGGAAAAACCTAACGCTGTAAAAATAAGTGGACCTGCGATTACTAAAATCTCACCGATCGACATCGTGCTTTGGAAAGCAGAGCTAAACATCGCATTGTAGCCATCGATTGGATTAAATCCAAAAATTGCCATCAAAATGGCTCCAAGAATAAATCCTAAAACAACTGAAATAATTGGTACTAAAATATTTCTAATACGCTCTGAGCGATCATTCATTTGTCTCACCAGCCTTTGCTAATTCTGCGCGCGCTTCTTCTAAACTATAACCAGCCATCAATAGACCCAATTCGTTTTCAGAAGTTGCTTTTGGATCAACGATCCCAACGATCTCACCAGCATGGATCACTGCGATCCGATCTGAGACATTTAAAATTTCATCTAACTCAAAACTTACTAACAAGACACCTTTTTGTTTGTCACGTTGTTCCACTAGACGTTTATGGATATATTCGATTGCACCAACGTCTAACCCACGTGTCGGCTGTGAAACGATCAATAAATCTGGATCACGATCAACTTCTCGTGCAATAATGGCTTTTTGTTGGTTACCACCAGAAAGCGATGCAGCTGGCGCTTTCTCACTTGTTGTCCGCACGTCGTATTCTTCAATCAAACGTTTAGCATAGCGATCAATCTCTCCATAATTCAAAATCCCGCTCTTACTGAACGGTGCATGGTAATAAGATTGTAAAGCGATATTTTCTGATAATGGCAGTGGTAAAATCAAGCCGTATTTATGACGGTCTTCCGGAACGTGTCCGACACCCGCTTCAGTAATATGTCGTGGCGCTTTACCTGTAATATCTTTACCATTAAGAGTTACTTTCCCACTCTCAACTTTTCGCAAACCCGTTAACGCTTGAATCAGTTCAGTCTGACCGTTACCGTCAATCCCGGCGATTCCGACTACTTCACCACGATGGACATCTAATGATAGATGCTTGACTGCTTCAAGTCCGCGGCTTTCTTTTACGACTAAATCGTTGATTGAAAGAACCACTTCACCTGGAACAGCTGGTACTTTATCTGTTTTAAATGAAACAGAGCGTCCTACCATCATATCAGCCAATTGTTGTGAGCTGACATCTTTTACATCAACTGTCCCGATATATTGTCCCCGGCGGATAACTGAACAACGATCTGCTACTTTTTTGATTTCATCTAATTTGTGGGTAATCAAAATAATTGATTTGCCTTCTTTGATCAGTCCGCCCATGATCGTAATCAACTCATCAATTTCTTGCGGAGTCAATACGGCAGTTGGCTCATCAAAAATCAAGACATTTGCTCCACGATACAAAGTTTTCAAAATTTCTACCCGTTGCTGCATCCCAACCGAAATATCTCGGATGTAAGCATCTGGATCAACTTTTAACCCATACTCTTCGGATAAACGAACGATCTCTGCTTTTGCTTTCTTTTTATCTAGCATGCCTTTTTTACTTGGCTCACTACCTAAGATAATGTTTTCTGTGACGGTAAAGGCATCAACCAACATGAAATGCTGATGGACCATTCCGATCCCTAATTGATTGGCTCTAGTCGGACTTGAGATATCGACCTTTTGTCCGTCCATTAATATCTCACCAGAAGTTGGTTGTAACAAACCTGACAAAACATTCATTAATGTTGACTTTCCAGCGCCATTTTCTCCTAAAAGCGCATGAATCTCGCCTTTACGGATCTGTAAGTTGATGTTGTCATTTGCTTTAAACGTGCCAAACTGCTTGGTGATGTTTCGCATTTCGATGACATTTTGTTCTTCTGCCACTTTTTTTCACATCCTATCGCTTTTTAAATCTGACGAAGTATTACAACGCTAAGGGCGTTCTTCCCTTAGACAAATCCCACTCAAAGTGAAACTTGTCTAAAAAAAGAAAATTGAATTTTAAAAGAGAACCATAACCTCATACGTATGAGGTTATGGTCAAATCCTAAAAATTATTTTTCAGGAGTTTCTGGAACTTCAACACTACCATCAATAATGGCATCTTTTGCTTCTTTAACAGCGTCTTTTGCTTTGTCTGAAAGGTATCCGTCAGTTAGAGATACACCGCCGTCTTTCAAACCATAAGTTAAGTGTTCGCCGCCAGGGAATTTATCTTCTAACGCACGAGTAGAGATATCTTGAACAGCTGCCCCCACACCTTTAAGTGAAGATGTTAAACAGAAGTTGCTTTCTTTACCATCTTTAGAAGTATATTTACCTTCTTTTTGTTGGTCGCTATCTACACCGATAACCCAAACTTTATCTGCTTCGTCTGCTTTTTCGTTACGAGCTTTTGCTTCAGAGAAGACCCCTTGGCCTGTGCCGCCTGATGCATGATAAATAATATCTGCTCCACTGTTATACATGTTAGCAGCTAAGGCTTTACCTTTAGCTGGGTCACCAAATGAAGCCGCATATTGAACATCTACAGAAATATCTTTGTCTAATTTTTTAGCAGTATCCGCTACACCTTTTTCAAAACCAGCTTGGAAACGGTCGATAACGGCACCTTCTTCACCACCGATAAAACCAACTTTGTCAGTCTTAGTTGTTTCAGCTGCTGCAACACCTGCTAAGTAAGCTGCTTCTTGGTCTTTAAATGTTGCTGAAGCAACATTGTCTTTACCTTCAATCACTGAATCGATAATAACGAAGTTTGTATCTGCATTTTGATCTGCTGCTGCTGAGATTGGATCAGCTAGTAAGTAACCAATCCCAAAAATTGTTTTGAATCCATTAGTAACGGCTTGTGAAATATTTTGTTCATATTCAGAAGCATCATTTGATTGGATATAGTTATATCCGCCGTTCCCTTTTTTGATATCATGATCTTTACCCCAAGCTTGAAGTCCTTCCCAAGCTGATTGGTTGAATGAACGATCGTCCACGCCGCCAATATCTGTTACGATCGCAACACTATGTTTTGAATCTTCTTTTCCTGAACCGCCTGAAGAATCAGTTGAACTGCTGCCCCCGCCACAAGCTCCTAAAGCTAACAATGCTGCCATTGCCACGGTACCTAGGCCAAATAATTTTGCTTTTTTCATTTCTGTAAAGCCCCCTAAATATGATTTTTTTCAACAGTGCGATGACTGAATGAACTTGGTTTATAAATCTTTGTCGGTAAATGAATATGGCAGTAATCCTTCAACGGTCATCTCTTTTACGACACCGTCGTCACCAACTAAGGTTACTGGCATTGATGGGTCACAGAACTCTGCCATGACTTGGCGACAAGCACCGCATGGAGAAATAGGTTCTGGTGTATGCCCTGCAATCACTAAATGACTAAACTCTCTTTCACCTTCTGAGACAGCTTTGAAAAAAGCTGTTCGTTCAGCACAATTTGATAAGCCGTAAGAAGCATTTTCAATATTCAATCCTTGATAAGTTTTCCCGTCTTTTGTTACAAGACATGCGCCAACTGGAAATTTTGAATAAGGAACATATGCTTTATCGAGCGCATCGATTGCAACATCGATCCATTCTTGTTTATTCATGTGCCGTCCTCCTGGTTCATCATACTCTTTGATTCTTCTTTGCTTAATTACATCTAAGGATTAGTAGCCAGTACCTGTAAGACCATTCATGATCGCTACTCCTGAGCTTGCACCTAAACGTGTAGCACCAGCTTCGATCATTGCTTCCGCTTCTTTAGCATTATGGACACCGCCAGAAGCTTTGACACCCATTTCAGGTCCAACTGTCGCACGCATTAGACGAACATCTTCTACGGTTGCACCGCCTGTTGAGAAACCAGTGGATGTTTTTACAAAATCGGCACCCGCTGCTTTTGCTAATTCACAAGCTGTTATTTTTTCTTCATCCGTTAGTAATGATGTTTCGATGATCACTTTAACTAACGCTTTATCTTTCGCCGCCGCAACTACTGCTTCGATATCTTTTTGAACTTTTTCAGTATTGCCGGCTTTTAATTCACCAATATTGATAACCATATCTACTTCGTCTGCGCCGTTTTCAATTGCATTTGCTGCTTCAAATGCTTTTATTTCAGTTGTTGTCGCACCCAGAGGGAAGCCAATCACTGTACAAACTGCTACTGGTTCGCCTTGTAATTCTTTGGCTGCTAATGATACCCAAGTAGGATTGATACAAACCGAATAGAAACGATATTTTTTTGCTTCTTCGATTATTTTCATGACATTTTCTTGCGTTGCATCTGCTTTTAAGAGCGTGTGATCGATCATTCGATTGATTTCCATTGCTAAGTCCTCACTTTGTTTTATTATAATATACTTTTTATTGTTATAAAAAAGTTTTAATTACCTATTCTGTAATAACATCATGAATCAAAATGGGTTCTTTCGGAACATTTCCAATTGAAATATTCTCATAAAGTAACTTCTCCACATCGCTAACTTCTTGCGTATTCGCATAGATTGTCAGTAAAGATTCACCTTCTGTTACTTGATCTCCGATTTTTTTGTGTAACTTGATCCCGACTGCATGGTCGATAGCATCTTCTTTTGTTTTTCGGCCAGCACCTAAAATCATCGCCGCAATTCCGATTTCATTGGCAACTAACTTAGTCACATACCCCGATGATTTTGCGGGTAATTCGATTTCGTATTTAGCGGTCAAAATCTTGTCTGTATGATCAATAACAGTTTCGTCCCCGCCTTGATCTCTAACCATCTCACGGAATTTTTCGAGTGCTTTACCAGAATGAAGTGCCTCTTCTAACATCTTTCGTGCGTCTTCTAATGAATCAGCTTTGCCAGCAAGTACCACCATCTGACTTCCTAGGACATAACACATTTCAGTTAAATCTTTAGGACCGTTTCCTTTTAATGTATCAATGGCTTCGACAATCTCCAAGCTGTTTCCAATAGCTTCACCTAATGGTTCTGACATATCTGAAATTACTGCCATTGTTTGACGTCCAGCTAACTTACCGATCCTAACCATCGTTCTAGCTAAACGTTTAGCATCTTCAATATCTTTCATGAAGGCGCCATCACCCGTTGTTACATCTAATACGATAGCATCTGCGCCAGCCGCGATTTTTTTACTCATGATCGAACTAGCGATCAACGGAATTGAATCGACAGTCGCAGTCACATCTCGCAAAGCATAGAGTTTTTTATCAGCAGGGGCTAAATTCCCTGACTGACCGATGACTGCCACTTTACTTTTATTTACGATATCAATAAATTCTTGTTCGGATAATTCAATTTTGAAGCCAGGAATCGATTCAAATTTATCAAGCGTTCCACCTGTAAAACCTAAACCTCGTCCAGACATTTTGGCAACTGGAACTCCCACACTCGCAACTAGCGGTGCTAAAACGATCGTTGTCGTATCGCCCACACCACCTGTCGAATGTTTGTCGACTTTGATTCCTTCAATTGAAGACAAATCAATGATCTCACCTGAATTCGCCATAGCTAATGTCAGCTGAGAAATTTCTTCGTCCGTCATATCTTGATAAAAAATAGCCATCAATAAAGCACTCATTTGGTAGTCCGGAATGCTTTCTTCTGTATACCCTTCAATAATGAAATTAATTTCTTCCTTTGATAGGGCTTTACCATCTCTTTTTTTCTCGATCAAATCTACCATTCTCATAGGTTTTCCTCCATGCTTCAAATTTATTATACAACAAAATGGCGAAAGGTAAACCACTTTAGTAAAACAGTTTACTAACCAGAGAAGCGCTTTCTGTTAGCGCTACCATTGCTATCATAACGGGTAGTAACCCCGTTGTCAACCCTACTTTATATTTTTCACACTCTCACGAATAATTAATTTGGTTTGGAATATTTTATTCGGGATTCGCTGAGAAGGAAAATTAATCGCATCTACTAAGAATTTGGCTGAAGAGAAGCCGATTTCAAAACTAGGTTGAAAGACTGTTGTTAACGGCGGCACCATATATTGGCTTACTTCTAATCCATCAAATCCGACGACAGAAATATCTTCTGGAATTTTTAATCCTACTTCGTAAATAGCCTGATAGCAGCCAATTGCCATTTCATCATTCCCACAAAAAATCGCAGTAATTTTTTGGTTTTTCAAGACTTCTTTGGCTGCATGATAACCACCTGCAATTGTTAGTTCGCCCGAACAAATATAACTTTCATCAAATGGCAACTGGTATTCAAAAACAACTTGTTGATAGGCTTTGACCCGTTCCGTCAATTGATAATAGCCTGCACTTTCTTTCAACATCCCGATATGTCGATGACCTTTTTTTACTAACATCCGTAATAATTCCTGTGCACCTGCGTATTCTTGCACCAATAATTGACCCCAGTCACGATCGTTTAGTCCCCGGTCGATCAATACGATAGGATGACGACGATAGAACTCACTTCCTAATTCATGATCTGCATCTAATCGATTCGGTGTAGCCATCAAGATACCGTCGACTGAACGATGTGAAAGTTCATTTAAATAGCGGTTCTCTTGTTCTATATCATGACGAGAATTACATAAAATAATCATATACCCTAATGGATTCAGGTAATGCTCGACACCTTCGATCACTTTGGAAAAGAAGAAATCTGTTACATCTGGCACGATCATCCCAATGGTTTTCGAATGACGATTGATCAGATTGGCTGCAAAAAAATCGGGTTTGTATTGGTATTCGTCTACGATTTCCATGACTCTTCTACGTGTTTGTTCGCTAAAACGACTGCCTTTATTATTTAAAATCTGCGAGACTGTCGTCACAGAAACGCCTGCAAGTTCAGCGATTTGTTTGATGGTAATTTTCATCTTGGCCCTTCTTCCCCCATTTTTTTTAAGTGTAGCAAAGGCAAAAATAGAAAGAAAGCTTTTTTCATTAAAAGGATTTTTAGAAAATGAACAAATAATCTTAAGCAATAAAAAAATCCTATCCACTAAAAATCGAGTAGATAGGATCTAGACTTATTCTTTAACACTGCGAATAATATAATAACCTCTGTCTTTGGCGACGATCTCGGCATTGCCGAAAACCTCTTCCATTTTACTTTTGGCACTAGGTGCACCTTGTTTCTTTTGAATCACGATCGTTAAGCTGCCACCAATTTTTAACAGCGGTGCTGCTTCGCTTAAAATTTGGTGCACAACTTTTTTTCCTGCACGGATCGGCGGATTGCTGATAATCGCTGCATATGTTTTTTGATTCAATGTTTCATAAATATTCGATTGATGAATATCGGCTTCAATGCCATTACGTTTGGCATTTCCTTGCGCCAATTCAACCGCTCGATTATTAACATCAATCATTTCGACCGGGCGTTTAGTTTGATAAGCCAACGCTAAGCCAATTGGGCCGTAGCCGCAACCGACGTCTAATAACGTCCCTTCCGGTAATTCCGTTGCATCAAAATGTTCGATCAAAACACGAGAACCATAATCGACGGTCCCTCGGGAAAAAACGCCACTGTCGGTAACGAATTGGAATGTCTTTCCTGCAAGTTCAAACGACCATTGATGCAGGTCATGTGCTGTTTCAGGATTTTCTGAATAATAATGGTTTGCCATAATTTTACCCTTCTGCTAATAATTTTTCTTTGATGTCACGAGCGATCAATGCCCCTAAGAAATGGTAACCTTCCATCGAAGGATGAATCCCATCTGCGGCTTGGACAAACTCGTTTGGTTCTGGATAGACGGTCATATGGTGATAAAGATCGATCACATCGACGCCCATTACTTCTGCCACTTGTTTTGCTCTTTCGGCAAAAATTTGTTGGCGCTCATTGTCGCCGTCTGTTCTGAGTTTGGTATTCAAATAACCTGGTGTCAATAAAATAATCTTAGCCGCATCAAACGAACGAAGCATTTGCTCGATGTTCTCACCGAAAAGATTGATACTGTTTTTTTGTTTCAATGAATCATTCGTACCAAAGGAGATTACCACAAAATCACCTTCTGCTTCCACCGCTTCGTCGATTCTTTTCAATCCATCAGAGGAAGTCTCGCCTCTGTGGCCTAATTTTATTAAACGGTAGCCTGGAAATCCCATCTCACTGAGTTCATCAAGAATATAGCGATCCAGAATATCACTGGTTTCACCATTCATTACGCCGGTCAATAAGCTATCTCCAAACAAAACAATTTTTTTCATCACTACAACCCACTTTCTAGTTGCTTATAATCATTTTCGACTATCTTTTTTAGCAAAGAATTCTTCTCTATCATAGCATGAAATGTCACGATCATTCAGTTAAATAGAATTGAAAGACTGCTCATTGAATTTTATCAATTACTCTAATTTAGTCTAGACCTTTTTATTTCTTTCATCCGATTTCTTAATATCTTAAAAGTTTTACCGCTCTCATCTAAAAAAATGATGAAACTCCTACTATTCTGATAGCTTTTTAGCTTTTTTTTCGGATAGAATGAGAGATAGTACTTTTTAAATGGAAATTATTCGGATTTCTTGAGAAGTGAGCACGCTTTGAAGAACTTTTTTATGTTAGAATAAGCGCAGTTATCAACGACTATCTGTTCCACTTTTCATAAATTATTATGATAGGCTAAAAAGCACAAAATCAGTCCGATGAATTTGCCTACAGAATGGATAGACGAGATGAAAAACTCATTTTAACTAAAGATGAGTACTTAGTATATGAGTATGGAGGCTGCTATGAACGAAAGAGGGAATTATTATCGGATTGCCCGGGATGATTGGCAAGATTTTTATACCCCGGAAAACACCCCGTTAACCCAAGCTGAGTTAGATAGTATCAAAAGTTTGAATGACCGCATCTCTATGAAAGATGTAGCAGATGTTTATGTTCCATTGTGTCACTTGATCCATCTGTACATGAAAGATTTTGAATCTCTGACATTAAGTAAAGGCCTATTTTTACATCGTTATGTAAAAATGCCGCCCTTCATTATCGGCATCGCTGGTAGTGTAGCTGTCGGAAAAAGTACCACCGCTCGTTTATTACAGACATTGTTGAGCCGTTTGTTCAAACACCAAACCGTTCAATTGATTACTACCGATGGTTTTTTGTATCCCAATGCGATTTTAGAAGAACGTGGGATTATGGACCGCAAAGGATTTCCTGAAAGTTACGACATGGAAAACTTGATCGATGTTTTGAATGAAGTCAAATCCGGTAAAGAAAATATCCCGATCCCGACTTATTCCCATGATGTATATGACATCGTTGAAGGTGAATATGAACTGATCGATTCGCCCGATATTTTGATCGTGGAAGGTATCAATACCTTGCAGCTGCCAGCAAACCAACAAATCTATATCAGCGACTTTTTTGATTTGTCGATATTTGTCGATGCAGAACCAAAAATGATCGAAAGATGGTACTTAGAACGCTTTGAGTCTCTATTAGACACAGCTTTCAAAGTTCCTGATAATTATTATTATGATTACGCCATTGGCGACCGCAAAGAAGCCCTTGCAATGGCACAAGATGTTTGGAAAAATGTTAATTTAAAGAATCTGGAAGAGTACATCTTGCCAACCAGAGGCCGAGCTGATATCATCTTGCACAAGGCAAAGCATCATATCATTGATGAAATTTATTTGCGTAAATACTAGCTTATAAAGAAAGCTTGCTTTCTTTTATAATATAACTTGAAAAGGGGTAATAATTGTGACAAACATTTCTACTGAATTAACAAATGTAGAAAAAATTATCGTACTTGATTATGGTAGCCAATATAACCAATTAATCACTCGTCGTATCCGTGAATTCGGTGTTTTTTCAGAACTAATGAGCCACCGCATCACTGCTGAAGAAGTCAAAGCCATCAATCCTAAAGGAATCATCCTTTCTGGTGGACCAAATAGTGTCTATGATGAAGGTGCCTTCTCGATCGATCCAGAGATCTTCGAATTAGGAATCCCAGTTCTTGGTATCTGTTATGGTATGCAATTGATCACCTATAACCTAGGTGGTAAAGTTGAACCTGCCAAAAATCGTGAATACGGACAAGCAACATTAGAAGTTCTTTCTGATAATGCCGTTCTTTTTGCTGATACACCTAAAGAACAAACTGTTTGGATGAGCCATGGTGACTTAGTTACTAAAGTTCCTGACGGTTTTGAAAAAGTTGGTACAAGTAAAGATTGCCCGATCGCAGCGATCCAAGATACGAACCGCAACTTCTACGGAATCCAATTCCACGCAGAAGTACGCCATTCAGAATACGGTAATGACTTGTTGCGTCACTTTGCCCTAGATGTTTGTCAATGTAAAGGCGACTGGACGATGGATAACTTCATCGACATGCAAGTAGCTAAAATCCGTGAACAAGTCGGCGACAAAAAAGTCTTACTTGGCCTTTCTGGCGGTGTTGACTCAAGTGTTGTCGGTGTGCTTTTACAAAAAGCAATCGGTGATCAATTGACATCGATCTTCGTGGACCATGGTCTATTACGTAAAGACGAAGGCGAACAAGTAATGGAAGCATTAGGCGGCAAATTCGGCTTAAACATCATCAAAGTCGATGCTAAAGATCGTTTCTTAAACAAACTTGCTGGCGTTTCTGATCCAGAGAAAAAACGTAAAATCATTGGAAACGAATTTGTGTATGTTTTTGATGACGAAGCAACAAAACTCGCCGGTGAAGAAGGAATTTCATTCTTAGCCCAAGGAACGCTTTACACTGACGTAATCGAATCTGGAACTGAAACAGCTCAAACAATCAAATCGCACCACAATGTTGGTGGTTTACCAGAAGATATGCAATTCGAATTGATCGAACCTTTAAATACATTATTTAAAGATGAAGTCCGCGAATTAGGAACACAACTTGGCATGCCTGACTCAATCGTTTGGCGCCAACCATTCCCAGGTCCTGGATTAGGTATCCGTGTGCTTGGCGAAATCACTGAAGATAAATTAGAAATCGTCCGTGAATCAGATGCGATCCTACGCGAAGAAATTGCCAACGCTGGTCTTGACCGCGATGTATGGCAATACTTCACTGTCTTACCTGGCATCCGTTCAGTCGGTGTTATGGGCGATGGCCGTACGTATGATTACACAATCGGTATCCGTGCCGTTACTTCTATCGACGGCATGACAGCTGACTTTGCTCGCATTCCTTGGGATGTCTTGCAAAAAATCTCTGTCCGTATCGTTAATGAAGTCGCACACGTAAACCGTATCGTGTATGATATTACGAGCAAGCCACCAGCAACAGTTGAGTGGGAGTAACTTTAGTTATTTCATACATTACCAAACATTGATTTATAGACGATTATTCGCTATTAAAAATAAATTATTCGTCATGTAATCGTGCCTATTTTTATAATATGGCATTAATAATGGCATTAATTTTTACCAATTTGTTTGGGGGCATAATTAAGTATTTATCCTTTTGGATAGATGCTTTTTTTATACTAAAAAAACACGCCCATAACAGACGTATTTCTATTATTAACACATAAGTTCAATTGTCCACTCACATACTGTAGCATCAAATTACATTGCAATAAACATACTACCAACAACATAAAACCATCAAGAAATATCATTATTTTTCAACTAATTGGCATTCAAAAAAACTTCAATACGCCGTGGGGGGTTATTTACCTAATTTTACTTTTTCCCATTCTTTTTTATAATAATCTCTTAATATTTCAGTTAGTTCATTCACTTTCTTCGCGCTATTATCGCGAATTCGCTTTGCTTCCTCAATTGATTTAATCAATTCTTTTTTTTCTGAAAATTGATTCCATCCATTTCTAAGTGAAAAAATCCTTAACTCTTCTTCAATCGAAAATACTATACTTACTATTTTATTGTTCTCTGTGTTATTGCTGAAATTCAATTTAATCATAATGTAATTATCAAAAAGTCTATTTAAAAGATCATTAATATTTTCTACTCTTTTTATCATATCTTCATCAAAAATAACAGATCCTTTATTTTTCCAATGAGAATAATAATCTCGCGCCTCTTCTCTCTTTCTTTTAGGCAAAGACATGTTCTCACTACTTTTTTTTGCTGCAACAGCATCACTATTATTTTGATTGTATTGTAAAATTTTTTCATTAAACATGACAAACTGCGCAGACAAACTTAAAGAGTCATTTAAAAATTGTGCAGTAATTTTTTTCGCATTATCCATCCAAGACATTCTAGACTTTGAAATTATGTCAGCATCAATTTTCTTTTGATCCATCTCCTTTTGAATTAACATTGATTTTTTGGTATTTCGATAACTTAAAAAAGAAAACACTAAAGAGATTATTGCTCCTACACCAGCTATAACAGCGGCTACACTTGCCCATTGAAAATCACCATTGAAATCAAAAAATATTTTTCCCATATATTTACCTCACGATTTTTTCTACAGTTAAGTATAACAAAAAACACGCCCGTGTTGAACGTGTCTCTATTATCAACATATAGTTTCGCTTACACTCACAGGCTACCAACGCCAAATACATTTCTTCTAAATTTTTACGTTTATAGAAATTTATGACTTATTATAAATGAATAATGTTCCAAGATACTATATATCCTTTTTTTCTTGAGCATATTCAAGGAATTTTTCCAACATTCCTCTATCGACTGGATGGAATTTCTCCTGTGCATATTGACCTTTTCTAATAATTTTTGCGACCCCTACTTTATCTATTTTTAAAATCCTCGAAAAGAGTTCAAGTTTGTATCTAGGAACCACAGCGATTATTTGTAACCTTACTTTATTATATTGATTCTTAAAAGCCATAACATAGTATTTCTCCACTAATCCTTGAATTTCCACAAATAAATCATCAATATAAATTTTTTCTTCATAATTTTTTTCAATAAATTGACAATCTAATTTTTTTAGTCGTTTCCTCAAAAAATCTTCTTTCGATATAAAAATTTCCTTACTTATCGTAAGCCTCTCGTCCGAGTATTTCCACTTCTCTACAGCACTTTTTAACGGTAATGAGTGATGTTGCGCGTAATTTCTCATTAATCTTAACATTCTGTACGTCGTGTTTGTTTGATCCAAAGATGAAAACACTTCTTTAAGCCCGGTGTCCTTTTCACCGATATTTTCAAAACACATACGTGCATAAAATATATATTTTAGAGCTCTATCTAAAGCTTCAAAGTAAAAATCTGTTAATTCTAAATCACTATTGTCCAGAGCTTGAGAAATATAATTCTGATAATCATTAAAAGTCCTATCTACTAATCTTTTCAGATTATATATATCCTCAAAATCATGGAAGCTGTTAAAGCAGTATTTCAAGTTGTTGAAATCTTTTGGGGCAAGTTTAGTCACCACTTTTAAATCCCCAATAAGTACTAAACACTTCCTCATAGCGATGTTCACCTCCTTGAATGTAAATTCATTATATCATTTACAAAAAAAGCAGGTTACAATCTCCAGAGATTTCTATTTATCTTCATATTATTATCATTTTTTATGTATTCTTTACGACTTAGACCTCAGTGATAACAGTAATCTATTTTTTATTCTTTGCTGATTCGCTAGCCCATTCTCGCGATAACATTATTCACTCTTACACCCTCACATCTAAATAAAAGCTACTTGTTTCAGGTTCTTCTTTGGTCAAATTGAATCCTATCGCCAAGCCTCTGCCTTCTTCGCTCTCATACGTAAATACTTTTGCTTGTGACTTATCTTGAGTGAAAACAATCTCTTCTTTGACTTGGTCAAACATACCAATCTCATATCGTTTTAAGTACAGACTATTCATTCGTAACACATAGCTTGGTAGTTCTTGCCTAACGCTAGCTTCTATTTCATCAGCGTATTGCTTTAACTGTATTCTAAGACGATTCTCTGCACGAATACGAGCGTCTCGATACTCTTTTACATTGATACCCATACGATCAGTCAGAACACTATCAGTAATTGGCAATCGCCCCATGTATCCGTCATGTTCAGGAACATATTGTGTCTTGTGTTCACCTTTTAGATACTTCTCCGCTAACAGTGCCACATCTTCTTTATCTTAATGAAGCTAACGCTTTAAAGAATACTTTAGCTAAGCGCTTTTCTCCCTCGGTTAGTTCGTTCCGATACTCCATAAACCCTGCCCATAAAACTAGATAATATTTAGGCTTTCTTGATGCTCGAAAAGTCACTACAACACCTCCGCTAGTAACCCAATATCGAGAAACAAATCGTCTTTTAATTCAATGGGTGCTTCTGGTGGCTCGTAACCATATCTAAACGCTACTGCGGTTTCTATTTCTCTGATTTCATCTAATGCACGATCATTCAGACTTCTATTTCCTAGTCCTTGTATAAGGCTTTCACGTTCGATTACAGGCAGGCTTGATAAGAACTGATTGAAACACTTCTGACGAAAACACCAGCGTATTATACGCCTATCAATTAACCCACAAGCTTCTAAACAGTCTGACACAAGAGAATCAATTCTAGGCGCTTGAACATGGATAGAAAGTTCATCATAAGTTAAATGTGTCGCTAATGTTCGTTGATACAATTCTTTTTGAATAAGCTGTTTTCTTTGCTCTAAACGTTCAAGGTAATTAGATATGTTCAGGTAACGCTCTAAGTTATACTCGCTATCCATGTAAGGCCTCCTTATCTAAATAAAAGGTAGCGGAAAAAATCCACTACCTCTTTTTGTTATTCAACAACGACATTCGTGGCGATTCCACCTTTATTGTTTTCGCCGATTGTATAGCTAACCGTTTGCCCTTCTTCTAACTGGTTCTGGTCAACGAGGCCTGAAGAATGAACAAAGTAATCTTGTCCGCTTTCGCCTGCAATAAATCCATATCCTTTTTGGCTATCAAACCATTTTACTGTTCCTTTTTGCATCATCATTTTCCTTCTTTCTATTTATTTTCCAGTTGCTCAATGACAAGATATTCAAAGTTCTCATCATGAATATCAATGCCACCGACAAAGTGATGGCCTTTATAATTAAATTCTTTTTCAGATTCTAAAATTTGTTCTTTGTACAACCGCCAGTATTCTAACGGTTCTTCTTGTATTAACGTGAGCTGTTGTAAGGTGCTTAGACTATCTGAGTTAGCTTTCTCTGCATAGTGTCTTTCTTCGATATCCTCATGTACAGGAACGTTAGACCGTCTTTTATTTCGTGCCAAACGTCTACATGATTCACCACAATACAAGGAATTGCTTCGGCTATTAGAAAAGGATTTCCCACAAATTAAGCACGTTTTCATTGCTAATATCAGCCCTTCTTTCCTGTTTTGGCATAGGACGCGAGAAAATATGTACAGTGACTGCGTGAACGACGGCGCTCAGCCGGGAGGGGGAGGTATGCCCCCTTAATCTTTCACTCAGTTGATTTCAAAATAAATTTTTTAAAATTATTTTTGATGAATCTTTTTTTATTTATTTATTTTTTCTTTTATTAAACAAACAAAGATTATTCATTAAAATATTTTTTCTTTTTTATTTATTAATCGGTTGAACTGACGAACGCTAGCGTTGGCTCTGACTCCCTTGACTGGTTAAGGTCACGCTCACAACTTCAAACGTTACACGCCTCTGATTGCTAAGCTATGGTTTGCTTTATCAGTTAGCTTATTCATAATGTATTGAAGTCATCCACTACCTTATCTTCTTTACATTGCTAAGCCTTATTGGATACCTTTATAGATTCAGGTTGTTTAGCATACTTTTATACGCTTGGTGTCTCTTCTTTGTTTCTGCTGACGGGACACCCTGGGACTCATACCTATCTTCTATCTCACCTAAGAGTCTTGCATTGTCTCGGTCTATCTCAGCGTCACGTGCCTTCTGGGCCTCGGCTTGCTTCTGTTCGATTCCTTTAGCTACTAGCGATTGAAGCTTTTGCTGTTTCTTATTCTCCCCGTCTGCTAGGCCGTTTAGGAATTGGTGGAACTCTTCTGTTTTCTTTTTGTCTTGCTCTGCCACTCGTTCTCTCATCTTCTCTAAGTCTAAATAGTTTTTAGTCATTACTTTATCTCCTGGCTCCTATGTCAAGAATCCGCACACAAAAAGGCGAATACTTTTCAAAATAATTTACGATACTTCTTTATTCAAACAAAAATCCCCGTTTTAACCTATTTTTTATAATTTTATTTGGAGTTTTCCTGAAAAAGAGTAGCCTAAATAACCGTTTTTAGATAAATTTTAAAAACGGTACGGGCATAAGCTAGGAAACCAATGAAATACGGTCATTATTGTACCAACGGATATAGCTGTCAATTCCCACGATTGCTTCATCCAGTGATTGGAAGCTTTGAAAATTTACATATTCTCTCTTTAAAATAGAATGAAAGCTCTCAATTCTTGCATTGTCTCCAGGACATCCTTTACGGGAATAAGAATGTTTGATATTTAGCTGTATTAAACTATTTTCGAATAAATCACTTGTGTATTGACTTCCCATATCGCTATGAATTATTTTTGTCCCTAATGATTTTAAAATTTGTTGATCAATCACGCTGATAGCGAGCTCTTTTGTCATGTTAGCTCCTATTTTATGTGCTTCAACCCGTCGGGTTTCAGGATTATAAAGACTGGCTAAGTAGACCCATTTACGTTTCACAGGAATATAGGTAATATCTGTTAACAAGACACTAGATTTATTTCTTAATTTCTTTATCAAGTTAGGCCGCTGAGCGATTTCGGTATAGCTTTTCGGTTTCTTCATTTTCCGAACCATTCGTGATTTGATTCCTAATTCCCGCATGAGACGATAACTAAGATAGCGACTAATTGAGAGATTTAACTTTTCTTTAAAGTATTTTGTTATTCGAGGATAGCCGTACATGGGGTGTTTTAACCAACAATCTAATACTTGTTGCTTAAGAAATTGACGTCTCTGCTCTGATTTGCTCGGCTTCCACTTCAAAAAATCGTAGTAAGTTGATCTAGAAATATTCAAAACCTGTAAAATTCGGGTAATGCGGTGTCCTGCATCTAAGTTACACTGAATGATTCTTAAAATGACCTCTCTCCCTTGCTTCTTTAATTTTTTGCCAGAAGCACCGCTGCTCGCTTTAAAATGTCGAGTTCCTCTCTCAATCGTTTGTTTTCTTTTACTAACTCACGTTCTCTTATTGAAAGAATACCCCTATCATTGGGATCTGCTTGGCGAATCCATTTGCTAATTGTTGAGACGCTCACGTTATATTCTCTAGACAATGAGTTAGCAGACCGCCCGGTCTGACTCAGAGATATCATGGATTCTCTAAATTCTTGTGAATATCTTGTAGCTGAATTTTTTGTTTGCATAATAAAAAACTCCTTTAATAGATTATAGCGAACAACTTGTCCGTAATCATATTATAGGAGCCCCTTTAATTAAATCCATGATGGATAATTTCGTTTTTCTTCCGTTTCACCTGAACGCTTAGCCAATGGTGTTCCTTTAATTTTTAACTGATAGAAACCATGAACCGTTTCATTATTGTTATATGTTTTATCAGACGACCACGTTGTACCACCACTAATCGCAGGAATTTTGCCTTCAGGTTCTTTGTATACTTCACGTTGTACTAAATGCATTAACTGATTGGCTTGTTGCCAAGTTTGACTGGATTCTTCCGAGATTTCTTTCAGTTCAGCGATAAGTTTAGCAGCACGATTATTTTGATCTTCATGTTCGCTATCTGCGCTTCTAGTGATCTCAGCTAATAGCTGTTGGTACTCTTTGCGAGAAATTAATGGCGCCTTTTTAAGTTTTCCTACTTGTTTCAGATACAATTCTTTTGCGTGGTCTGCTGACCAAATAGCATTTTTTGCTGTGTTGTATTCATCTACATCCACTTCACTTTCTGCAGTCAATAAGTCAGCATCTGCTTTCTTTTTCGAGTCTTCCACCTTTTGAATCTTTTTCGCATACTTCTGAATTTCTTTTTCATTCTCGCTTAATTTTCCTTGTAGTAACTCCTCAATCTCGTTTAATGACTGCATGTTCATTCTCCTGTCTATTTTTTAATTAATTCGGACAAAAAAAGAGGACACAAGAGACTGCACACGATTATGCAAACCTCTTATATCCTCTGGTTCTTCCTAGTAAGATACGGTTATTATTCTATGTCTATTATACCATATAAACGCCTTTAAAACATTGATAAAACAGCATTTATAAGCAATTTATTTCTTTAATACATGTGATTCTATGGTATAGTATTGCACTACTTTCCCCTCTTTAATAATCAGTTTTACTTCACCATACTGTGGTAGTGTTAGTGCCTCTGATCGTTGATTGCCGTCAATATATACTTTGTCCATTTTATCGTCTCCTTTTTTCGATTAATTCAAAATTATTCTAGCTTTGATTTTTTAACTAACTGATTAAATGTAGCGACTGATTCTGCACCAACAATCTCAATACGATTATCCCGCTCATCAATCCACTTCGGGTTATTCAAATTAAGCAATTGTTCAAAATCATGTAATGCGTCATGCAAACTACCCGCTTCAAGATATAATTCATCATCACATACACCAGCCATATACTTCTTAACCAATTCTTCCAAAGTGAACCGCATTTGATACATTGCGATTTTTTGTTCTTCTCTATTAGTTACCATGATTATTCTTCCCCCAATAAGTTGGTTATCAATTCATCATCAGATAACAACAAAGCTAAGAACTTATCATGAATGTTCAAAAATAAATTATTTTCACTTGGTGTGAACTCCCGACTTCTAGCTACATCGTATAAATTAAGGAGGCAATTAAACTCATTGATTACCTCATCTGCACTATCATAGTTTCCACTTTTTAGTAGCGATTGGATAATCGTTGCTTGTAACCAATTAGTGACCTCGTACAACCAATCAGCTTCCTTCTCCATTTGTTCTAATACTTCAGGTGAAAAGGTTGAATAGTCTTTTGTTTTGAGTGCTACGCTAAACGATAAGGCGTTCATTAATACTTGACCGATTTCTTTTGTATATTCAAAATGAATCTTTTTGTTTATTTCAATCATATTTAACATCTAATCTCTCCTTAGTAAAAAATATGCTGACCCCTGTGATTTATTGTTTTTTTATGGACATGTTGGACACGTCCTTATAAACGCTGTTAAATCAACGTTTTATAGTCTTTCTTTTAACGAATTTACTATTTATCGTTGGACAGTTGCTTGGACACTTTATTTACCTGTCCAACTAGGTGTCCAAGCGTTTTCCCGATATTCATTGCATGTTATCCTCACAAACGTTGTTATATCAATGATTTTAGTATCCTGTCCAAAGTGTCCAATATATATCAACTTATTATAGGGGTGTACTCATTTTTTAGCTTTAGATGAGTGTATCTCCACATTCTAGTTGCATTGATACTTTGTTTTCTTCTGAAAATACCCATCTTCTCCAATTGTTTGGTGAATCTTGGTTGTGACAATTCTTTTAGACTTTCCCTGTAACAAAACTTTCGATACTCTTCATAAACCATTTTCGATGAGTCGCCTTCTTTTGACTCCACATCTAAGTCACACATTTCTTCAATAAACCGCAAAACATGGTTCGATTCTTTCAGCCACTTTTCTTTTGTTTCCTTCATCTTCACTGATTCGGTCAGTTCTCCACGTTGGAACGCTTCATAAAATGCTCGCATACATTCAACAGTAAATATCGGAATCTCCTCTTCAATTGCTCGTAAATCATGTGTCTGTTTAAAGGCTTCATCAATCACACAATCAAACGGAACCACATTCAATCGTCTATCCCAGCCTAATGTAAAATCACTGAATGGTGGTAATTCATTAGCAGAAAATATCAGCTTTGCAAAATTGATAAACATAAAAGCGTCTTTCCCTTTTTGTTCAGCAGATAAACGATCACCACCAGTTAGAGCCTTCAATAAATCTGTAGACTTGATAAAATCTGCTCCAATATCCGCAAATACATTTGCTAACTTCTGAAACAAGTTACTGCTGGCAAAGCGATTTTGTTTGTTTCCTAAATCTTGCAACGTCACATTACTAACATTACTTTGACCGAGTATCTTTGTTAGCATAGTTAAGAAAGTCGATTTCCCATTCTCTCCGCTACCTTGTAGAATCGTGATACATTGAAAAGGCGCATAGCTACGATAGAAGCAATAGCCGATAATTTCCATTAAATACAGTACACTGTCTTTGTCTCCAGTTAAATCACTTAACCAACTTACTGTCTTGATCGGATATAATTTATTATCCGGGTCAATTGCGTACTCTTGACTTTGTAAAATGTAGTCCTTTATATCATGTGGTTTGAGTTTTCCCGTTTTGATGTTGTACGTGCCATTTTTAAAGTTTGCTAGATACGGCTTACTCTTGTTAAACGGGTTCTCCTTCATGGAACTATCATAAATTTTAATGAATATAAATTTCTTGGTTTCGTTTAGTTTTTGTTGGCTCCACTTGCCGACTGATTCTAACTTTTTAGTGATATACCCCTCTAAATAATCATTCAAACTATCTAAGCGCCATGCACCAATAGACCTATCGAATCTTGCACCAAAGGATAATTCACTGGCTCGAATCATAGGAACTTCTTTCATGACTTCATAGCCTAATAATTGAGCATTTACTTTCATTGTTCCATTTTCGTCATAATAGACCCAGTTAGGTAAATCCTGTGCTTGTTCCTGTTTTTTCTTTTGTATGTCTTGTAATTCAATTAATTCACTCAATTAGCGTTCAACTCCTTTTTAGCGATTGAATAAAAGGTCGTTTCAATCTCCTGTTCTGATAGTGGTTCTGTAAAGTAGCTATTGGCTACCTTAACCAGCTCTAACACCACCGCTACATCAACTGCACGAGCTAAAAGCCCACCAGTTATTTGTGCAATACTATTGTTACGGTTGCCTTCTTCGCACCCTGTGACTAAACTTTCAAATAATTCAGTCGTAGTATTGCGGTATCGGGACCCGCCTTTTTTGAACTTACTTGTATTGTTTTTTAAGCTATGAGAAGTTATTCCACCAGATTCAGACCTGTGAACCTTTATCCAGTGTTTAGCAGTTTCCAGTGCTTCATCTACAGGAAATAAATTTCTCACCTCATGAATGAGGATTTGTTCCTGTTTAGTATATTGAGTAATTACTGGCAGCAATTGAATTTGCGACCACGTTAGGTTTGATTTATCCGCATGGTGGATCACCCCTTCAAGAGCCTTGTTAGTGAAAAAGTCAACCAGCAATTTATAGTCTTGTTCATTCACTGGCTTATCTAGCGGAATAACTAACCGATAACGAACACCTTTCAAGCCGTTACTGATACTTGGGTATAACACATAATCAAATCGTTTTAGTTTTTGCTGAATCATTCCAACTAAATCTGATTCTGTTACGATTACATCATCTAAGTCTAGTATCAAACAATCCCGACTGATCACATTCTCATTCTTACGAATCAATGCGGACATTTCCCCAGCAATAAACCCATCAATTCCCATCGTTTTTAATTTCTTTTGACCCACTTCATCATCAGGAACGGTCACATTAACAGGTTCGTACGATCTAAAAAAATTAATGAGTGATTTATCTATTGGTGGTTCCATGATTGAAGGTCTAACTTTACCTATATAAATCATTCTGACCCCTCCAGGCGATGAATAGAGTGTTCTACATGTTTTTCTGACAAGGCTTTGATAGCAGCAATTAGTCCACTTAACCCACTAATATCATCTACAGTAATTGAATTAACTCCCGAAAATCGGTCATAAATATAACTATCCAATCCCATTAAAGAGCTGTTCAAATAATTGGCTTCCATAATTAATTCATCTTTACTCATCATCCGAAACACCCCAATCGGGACAGATTTGATTTGAAACATCCTCAATGTCTTTCTTTATGGCGGATAAGCTATCTTCAATATCGTTTAATACACCAGAATTGATTTGATGGTGGAGTAAAAAATTGTCTCCTGTTAATCGTGCATATTCAATGTTGCCTAAAAGTCTCTCTAAAATCCCTATCTGATTGGCAATTACTGTTAGGTCGCAGGTTTTTTCCAATAATTCATCTTTACTCATCATTCAGCACCTCCAATAGTATGATCGTGGTTATAAGACCATTCGTCATACTTAAAGAATAGATACACTGCTAAACCTGTAAAAATGGATAATTTAACAATTACTGGTAATAAGCCGAAAATTCCGCCGATTAAAATACTTCCTATAATTAAGTTTCGTTTCATAATGATTCCCTCCGATTTTTTAATATGTTATAATCGGAACAAAAGAATATCGGGTTTTATCCCAATACGTTTGCCTTTATCCAGTCCGCCAAGACTTTTAATGGATAAGGCTTTTTCTTTGTTCTCGATCATTTTTTTACTCCTAAGCTGTCTGCAATTCAACAGAACGATTGTAAATTTTCTCACTCACTGAAAACTGCAACCCATATTTTTCTTTAACAGACATCAATTCTACCGTCTCATCTAAAATAGGTTCACGATCAACCAACATTTCAGGTGTCATATCTTCTTTTTTAACCATTTTTGAATGACCATAAATAGTTGATACAGCCTTATTGGCAATCGTATTCGCTTTGATGTAGTCTTTTGGTTGCGGTTCAGTAATAGCGTGACTTAATTTAGTCATTGCTTCCTTTTGGTGTTCTTTATCCAGCATGCGGAACACTTGAAAACCTTCAAGTCCTGTTGATTCACGTAATTCCTTAATGACTTTAAAAACCCACTCTTGAAATTCTTCTGCTTCTTTCTTATGACTTCCGAATACTGCTTTATATATACCAAATTCAGAAATAATGATGTAACTACGTTTCTGTACCTTATCGTCCAATTTGCACGATGAGGTGTATTGGCTTGGAACTAGATTCATCATATTTCTAGTTTCTGCATAATCTAAAGCACCAGCAATATCTTTCGCTATCGCCCACCATTCGTTTTTATTCTCAACAAATCTTATAGTATGTCCATTCCAAATTTCTGTTTTCATTTAGTAATCCTTTCTATATAAATCCCAAGTAACTGACGATTATTTGACATCTCCGACTTCCACTTGCCCCCAGTATTTTTTTACTTTTCGAATTGTGACATCCACTCATCTACTTTTTTTCGGTTACAGCGTTTTGTCTGATTGATAGTAGAAATTGGAAAATCTAAGTCTTTAATAAATTTAGATAAATTAGAACGAGATACCTGTAAATATTCGCAAGTCGTTTCTAAATCCATCCATTCAGGAAATATTGTTCTCTGAATTTCTTGTTGCATTGTTTCTGCCCATACATGCTTGGCAACCTCTGTTAATTGTTGTTCAATAGTAGGGCTTAAATCTACTTCAAGTTTCATATCATTCACCTTCTTTCAATTTCTTTGCAAGCTAGTTAAAAAAAATATCATCTATTGTTATGTTAGGAAAAATCGGAAGTAACAATTCTTTAAAAAGTAATTTCTCCTGATCCGAAAATGCGACTTTGCCATTTTCTTTCTTAAAATATGCTTGTAGTGAAATCCCAAAACTTTTTGCCATCTCCTGTTGAGTCATTCCTAACATTTTTCGATAACCAGCAACTTTATATTTCATAATATAATTTGCCCCTTTCATAATAGTCTGAACATTTCTTTCAATTTCTTTGTAAGACTATTAAAACATATTGTTCAAATTATTACAACTAGTTCTTTCAATTTCTTTGCTCAGATGGTAAAATTTAAAAAAAGGAGTGAGTAGTTTGGAAGTAAATCTACATGAAGTGGGCAATAGAATTAGAAATATTCGATTGAATCAAGGCTGTAATATGACTGAGTTTGGAAAAAAATTAGATAATTACGATCCTAATGGCAAAACTAAAAGTGGAACAGTTAGTAACTGGGAGACAGGAAAAAATCTTCCTAACAACGATCGCTTAAAACAAATTGCTGAGATAGGAAACACAACTGTTGATTATATACTATACGGATCTCTTGATGATTACGCTCATATCCTACTAAAAAATTTAGAAGTCGAATTGAAAAAAAATACTTCGGTAAGTAATGCTGTAATTCCTTTTATTATAAATGAATTAAATAAAGATTTGTTTCCTTTATATTTCAAACAACAATTTTCGGATTCTAAAACTCTTGAAATTTTTTTTAATGAGCAAAAGGAGCAAGCGATAAAACGTTGGTCTGATCCAACTCAAATAGAAACTAATATTTTGGATATACTAAGCAAATCTTTAACCGATGATATCTACAATACAATACCTTATCTGTATTCAGATCGTTATAAAGATGATTATTCAAAAATCAAAAATGCCGACGGAGTGACACCTCTATCAGATTTGAAACGAAAGTATTTGAGTGTACTAGATAATTATCAAAAAAGCAGTGTTGATATTTTAAGATACAATAATGAAGAAATGATAAATCAAGCTATTGACGATCTTCAAAAACTGATTAATAAGTCACCTACTATGTTTTTATGATCTAACCTCCCACTTGCCCCCAGCAGTACAGGAGGTTAAAAATGACAATTAAAGCATATACAAATAAACAAGGAGAACGGCGCTATAAATTTCAAGCGTATCTTGGTATAGATCCAATAACTGAAAAGCCAAAAAAGACCTCTAAACAAGGTTTTAAGACCCGTAAAGAGGCTAGCTTAGAATTAGCTCGTATCAAGTTAGGAGCTGAAAAGCAACTAACCAATTTCAATAAAAAAGATTATACCTATAAAGAAATGTTTGAACTTTGGAATGAAAGTCATGCCCTATCCATCAAAAAGAGTACACAATCGGCCATAGACACTATTTTTAAAGTAAGAATATTGCCTTATTTCGGTAAAATGAAACTAACTAAAATAAATACGTTTTACTGTCAAAAAATTCTAAATCAGTGGTCTAAAGAATACCGTTCATTTAAAAGCGTTCGTTCTTACTTCAATATGGTTATGAATCACGCTATTCGTTTAGGAATAATTGAATTTAACCCTATGGAACGGACTATATTACCACGTTTACAAGTAAAGAACGAGGTAAAAACTGGACGGTTCTTTGAAGTTGAAGAACTGAAAGCTTTCTTCCAATTTGCTAAGGAGGATTGTGACATTAGAATGTATACGATTCTCCGACTACTTGCTTTCACTTCAATTCGTAAAGGAGAATGCTTGGCTTTAACTTGGAATGATATTGATTTTAAAAATAAAGAAATCAGTATCAATAAAACTGTTTACTACTTAGATGGAGAATATCAGGTTTCGACACCTAAAACTAAAGCAGGCACACGCTCTTTTGATTTAGATAATATTACACTGACTATTCTCAAAGACTGGAAACATTATCAAGCAAAGCAGTTGCTAAAAACGGGAAAAGGAACCGATGGAAATAAGAACAATTTACTATTTAATAGAATGATTGGTAAGAAACCTTATGACTACTTTCATGGCTCACAAATTAATAAGGCAGTTGCAAAAATATGTAAGGATCATAATTTGAAACCTGTCACAGTTCACTCACTTAGACATTCTTCTTGTACTCTGATGTTTGAAGCTGGACTTGACCTTAAGAGCGTTCAATACAGAATGGGGCATGATGACGTTTCGACCACTCTGTCCGTCTACTCCCACTTCACTAAAAAAATGAAACAGACAAGTGGTGAAAAGTTCCAAAGATACGTTAATTTTTAGCATATGGCATTAATGATGGCATTAATTTCAAAATAAGCTATCATAAAAAGAGCTACAAAGCTTGATACAGAGCTGTTTAAATGTGTATTTATAAGTATTCGCAACAGTTGAGTGGGAATAGTATACTTTAAAGCCAGTCAATATTGACTGGCTTTTTTTCTTTACTTAGATATACTGCTAGGTATTAGAATATTTTAAGGAGTTGATTTTATGGACATCAAAGAACTGGCTGAACGCAGCAATGCGATTCGTTCGCGTTATCATGAGTTAGAAGTAAAGCATCATCAAAGTAAATGGTCAATTGAAGAAGATCTGCTGGCTCTTTCGAATGATATCGGAAACTTGAATCGGCTAACGATGACAAAACTAGATCGTTATTACGATGAGACACCTTATACTTTGGAACAAAAATTAGCTGAGAATATCTGGTGGTTGATGGAACTTTCTAATCGCTTAGAGGTAGATATCGAAGCAGAGTTAGCGAAATTTTTGATGGACAAAGAAGAACAATTAGGTTTATAACATCAGGTTTAGCGCAAATAAAAAGCCGATACTCACTTAGAGTATCGGCTTTTGGTTTGCTTAGGCTGGATAAACGTTGCCCCATTCAGCACGTTTAGCTAAAAATTCTTGTGCTAATTCTTGCGCGCCTTCTAAAGTATGGCTCGCTGCCCATCCACATTGAACAGGATTGCTGGCAGGTACTTCAGTCGCTGTCAGAACATCTTTCATGGTTAATTCTAAAACATCCATCACTTCATCGATGTTGTCATGATTTAGAACTGTTAAATAAAAACCTGTTTGGCAACCCATTGGTGACCAATCGACGATATAGTCCGCATGATTACGGATCAATTCAGCTGTTAAATGTTCTAATGAATGCAATGATGCCATTTCCATATGTTCTTTATTTGGTTGTTTGAAACGAACATCGTATTTTACGATCAAGTCACCATTTGCGCCGATTTTTTTATCAGCTACACGGATATATGGTGCTTCTACTTTCGTATGGTCCAAATTGAAACTTTCTACGTTCATTCTCATTTTATTTCTCTACCTCCGTTGATTTTTCTGCAACGACTAACCAAACAAAGCGATTCATTTGACGAAAGCTTGTTTGAAAGCCGCTAGTGCTAAAATAGGCTTCTAACTCAGGGATGAGTGGATAATACTCACGCTCAAGGTCGGCCGCTAACTCGGTTCGGCTATGCGCTTTTTCAGCTGCCACGATCTCTTTATAATCCTTTTCCGATAAAAACATCGTATCACCAAAAATAATCTTACCGCCAAGCGGCAACAATTGATTATACCGTCGGATCGCCTGTTCTTTTTCACTAGCTGTCAAATGATGAAAAACGAGATTCGAAACGATCGTATCGATTTTTTCCGGAAGCACTGGAAAATCTTCCATGTCGCCAGCTAAAAAAGTAACGTCTTTAAGCGCGGATTTTTGTTGCGCAATGTTCAGCATTTCTTGTGATGGTTCCACCGGATAAACAGTCTTACCTGCAGCAAGTAATTTCTCCGTGAGATTGCCTGTTCCACTACCAAACTCTAACACAATTTCACCAGATAATGTAGTGATTTCCTCGAGAATCCGCCAATAGCCCGCAAAGACTTCTTGGTATTCCGGATTGCCTCCATTTACTTCATTGTCATAATCTGACGCCCATTCTTCAAAAATCGGCATAAATTCTAATCCCATCAAATATCCTCGCTTTCTTATTTTACTGGCTGTGCGGTCATATAGTCTTCGCGTGTATAAATATCTTTTGATAGATAGCGATCCCCTGCATCAGGAAAAATCGTAACAACTTGGCTGCCTCGTGGTAACTGACGAACTTCTGTTAAAGCCGCTACCATCGCTGCCCCAGAAGAACTACCGATTAAGAGTCCTTTTTCTTTTGCCAAACGCCGTGTCATCGTAAATCCTGCTTGATCACTGATCGTCGCATACTGAGTAATCGGTAGATCAGTCAAAAATTCGGGAATAAATTCCACTCCGATACCTTCAATTTCATGCCCATGGCTTTCCCCTCCATTAAGAATCGAGCCTTCTGGTTCTACACCAATCAATCGAATGGCTGGATTTTTTTCTAATAAGTAACGAGCGACTCCACTAAATGTCCCGCCACTGCCGATGCCAGCTACAAAGCTGCTGATTTTTTCACCAAGATCTGTTGTTAATTCAGGCCCTAGCGTTCGGTAGTATGCCTCCGGATTCGCTGGGTTTTCAAATTGTAACGGCAAATAGCTGTCGGCCAACTCCATATGGATGTCCTTAGCTTTTTTTATTGCACCAGTGATGCCCTCTTCCGTCGGTGTATGAACAATCGTCGCTCCTAAGGCCCGCATCAAGGCCTGTTTTTCTAAACTAAATTTTTCTGGTACGACGAAAATCGTCGGAAGACCGGCATCAACTGCGGCTAGAGCGACTCCGATCCCCGTATTTCCAGCGGTCGGTTCAATAATCGTCGTCGTGTGTTTTATTTTTCCACTTACTAAGCCTTCTTTGATCAAATAATCACCTAGGCGATCCTTGATGCTGCCACCGGGATTCAAATATTCTAATTTCGCATAAATCGCTGAACCTTCAGGAATCTCCTCAAAATCTTTCGCTGTGAAACGTAATAAAGGTGTTTGGCCAATCGCTGATTGGATCGAATCTATAATCATAATGAACTCCTCCAATTAATTTTTTTAGCAAAACAAAAAAGGTGCTGACTATTAATCAGCACCTGAACACTTCGTTAAACTGAAACTAGAAATTGATCTTTTTCTCTAGTTCTAAAAACGACTGAATGTTGGGCAGTTAATAGGCATGACAAAAGGGTGTACTGCTTTACGCACCACACAACAACAGCAAGATTCAGTTACATTATGATTGCTGATTGTCATTTCTATTTCCTCCCAATCGATTCTAAAACGTTTTCGTATTGCAAGAAAATTAACACAGCTAAAATTATCTGTCAATGAAAACACTCTTTGTCCGTCTCTCATTTGGTGTAAAAAGAGAAGGCTTATGAGAAATTTTTATTGCTTTCTTTGCTAAAATTTTGTATAACAAAAGTGAATTATCCCTGGTGATAATTCAAGAAAGGAAGTCCTGTAACATGTATTCATTAGTTCCTGAAAATATGTATGAAGTGGCAGAAAAATTAACGTATTTCAAAGAAAAAGGTACCCCGATCACTGAAGAAGAAATCATTCGACAAGCTGTCCGAGACAATAGTCAGCAAATATTGGATGGTTATCTGGAAGGACCTTATTGGAAAGCTAGTTGGAAAACAGAGGATACTACCCTCGCCTTTTTTGATATCATGGATAATGAAGTCGGTACGATCGACAGTCTTTCTGATTCATTTATTGAAGATTTTCGTACCAGCGCACCGAATTTGATTCGTCGTTTAGCTGAAAAGATCCAAAAAATCGTAAATACTCATTAAGCAAAGTGGCTAAGACAAAAATAATTTCTATTTTTGTCTTAGCCACCTTTTTAAGCTCAATTCTTCGCCTTTTTTAAATAAATCTAGTACAATCATTTAAACTTATTAAAAGTAAGTAAAAACTTTCAAGGAGGATCTTCTACATGAAGAATCTTGGTTTTTTAAGTTTTGGCCATTGGATGGATCAAGGATCATTGGTCAAAACAGCAAGCGATGCGTATCTACAAGCGATTGATTTAGCAGTAGAAGCTGAAAAAATCGGTATTGATGGCGCTTATTATCGTGTCCATCATTTTGCGGATCAAAGTGGCTCACCTTTTCCTTTATTAGCCGCGATCGGCGCAAAAACAAAGAAGATCGAAGTCGGTACTGGCGTTATCGATATGCGTTACGAAAATCCCTATATGATGGCAGAAAATGCCGGATTGACTGATATCATCACTCAAGGACGTGTGCAACTAGGTGTAGGTCGTGGTTCACCTGAACAAGTAATGGATGGCTGGAAATACTTTGGCTATGACTACAGTGAAGATGAGATCAAAGAAATTGCTCGTGATCGAACCTTAGAATTTTTAGCTTTGATTGAAGGCAATCCATTTGCTGAACCAAATCCTCAACCGATGTTTCCACAAAAACCAGGAAAATTACGTTTAGAACCTTTTTCTGCTGGTTTACGGCAACGTATTTGGTGGGGCGCTGGTTCACAACAAACAGCGATTTGGGCGGCACAACAAGGGATGAATCTTCAATCATCTACATTAGTGACCTATGAATCCAATGAACCTTTCCATGTTCAACAAGCTAAACAACTACGCGCCTATAAGGAAGCCTGGAAAGAAGCCGGACATGATTTTGAACCTCGCACATTGGTAACTCGTTCAATTCAACCGATCACTACCGATTTTGATCGGCAAATTTTTGGCCATCAAGGTGCCGAAACAAAACAAGATCAAGTCGGTTACCTAGCCTATCACCAAGACCCGACGATTTTTGGTAAAACCTTTGTGGGTGAGCCAGATAAACTAGTCAAAGAGTTAGCAGAAGATGAAGCAATCAAAGAAGCAGACACGGTTCTATTGACGATTCCCAACACATTAGGGGTCGATTACAACGTCCATATGCTAGAAACGATCGTTAAAGAGATTGCTCCAGAATTAGGCTGGCGTTAATTTTTTTTAATAGTCTTTCAAAAAACCTAGAATCTGGTAAAGGATTCTAGGTTTTTTATCCGATCCAATCATTGGATAAAATAGCAATATTTTCGTTATTATTAAAATCAAGAGATAACGTTTTCTAATATAATATTTCTTCTAATAAAACATATATTTTTTTAAAAATTTCTTCATAAATAGAGTCTACCATAATCTTAACAGAAGACCGAGCTAACCTGAGCGAAATTAGCATAATAGCGAATTTTAAATAACATATACATAAAAATGATGATAGAGATTAAGAAGTTATTATTTGAATGTTCATTATATTAATGACACACTAAACTAAGTTAATAGTCATTTTTTAAAAATAAAAACCAGAAAGAAGGCAAAAAAGTGAAGCGAACACTCAGTCGAGAAGAGGCTCAAAAAGATTTAGTCTACGATAGTTACTATCAAAAGGGAAATTATGGAACTAAAATTTGGCAAACAGTAGTAGGTTTTTTAGGATGGGCTGCGGTGTTGTTGCCTTTTTTCTGGATCGCGCTTCCCTTCGTCTTTCCTAATATTGCCAAGAGAGAGCACTTTTTAGTTTACAAAGAAGAACTGCAAACTTTACCCTTTCTTTTTATTTTTTTAGCTATTGTTTTCGTTTTCCTCGTTATATTATATGTATCATTGACTTTTTGAAATAATCATCGGTTTAAAACATTGCTTCAAAAGAATGTCCAATACGATGAAGAACGTTTAGAAAAGCGGCGGAAATTATTGAATGATGAATACAATCAACGGTTTGGTCCAGAAGAATTTCGCAAAGAGGTTCGTTTCTATTCAGTAAAAGAAGAACAAAATTTAGACACTGACTTCGTTCGTACTTTGTATAAAGAAGGCGGGGTCAAGCTATGATCACCTTAGTTCATACTGGAATTCCTATCGTAGATGTAATCCTAACGATCGGCTTTTTAGTTTTGATCACTTATCCGATCATTGGTGGTTTTGCTTGGTTTATTGGTGTATTGTGTTACACCTTTTTATTCAACTATCGGCAAAAAGATTGGGATGAGATTCCCGAAGAAATCGAGCCCTTTATTACGATCATGGTGCCTGCTCATAACGAAGAAATCGTCATCGAAACGACGATCGAATACCTGATGACAAAAATTAATTATGTTCATTATGAAGTCCTAGTTACCGATGACGGTTCCACTGACAGTACCCCAGAAATCTTAGCTCATTTACAAGAGAAATACGAAAATCTGCGTGTATTGCGCATTGAAAAGAACAAAGGTAAAGCCCATGCCTTCAATATCGGCTTAGGTTTTGCAAAAGGTAAATTGATTTTAAGCAATGATGCCGATACTGTGCCAGAACCAGATTGTTTGAATCGTTATGTTAATTACTTCTTACGCTCGGATTCTACGAATATATCGGCCATCACAGCCAACATGGATGTCTTGAATCGTTCAAAACTCATTGCTAAATCGCAAACAGTGGAATTTTCTAGTATCGTTGGGATCATCAAACGGACACAAATCGGTGTACTTGGTAGTATCTATGCGTATAGTGGCGCCAATACGATTTATCGAAAAGATGCTTTGATCGATGTCGGCTTGTTCCGTCAAGATCGGGCAACAGAAGATATCAGTATTGCTTGGGATCATCGAATGGATGGTTGGCTCTCGCTTTTTGCACCACAGATCATGTTTTTCATGGAAGTGCCTGAGTCCTTGAATATGCTTTATCGTCAACGAAAACGCTGGGCCAAAGGCGGAACAGAAGTTTGGCTGACAAATTTCAAAAAAATTATTTTCCATCCGTTTCGGAATATTGGGCATACCGTCATGTTCGTCGATCAAACCTTTAGTATTGTCTGGTCCTTTTTCTTTTGGATTTCTTCGGTGATTTTCGTCTTTACACTTGGTCAATTTTTGATCACTGGAAACGGCGAGCGGATCTATCATATGCTAACGATGGCCTTTCTATTTGTTTGTTTTGAAATGATCTCAGGTACGATCCAATTGATTGCTTCGCTGATCGTAGATGACCGTGGCAGGAAAATCAAATACCTCTTTTTCGCTCCTTTGTATATGGTTTTTTATTGGATCATGAACGCCTTGACCATCGTTACGACTTTTGTGCCCGCCGTCAAAACGATTCTCGGATTAGGATCAGGAACTTGGAAAAGCCCTGAACGAAAAGGTATGATCAACACAAATTCCGATTCAAATCAAAAATAAAAAAGAAGCTAGAACAAAAGTTGCACTTACTTTTGTTCTAGCTTCTTTTTATTGCTTTAATAATCAGCCTTAATACACGATAGGTACTTTATCATTCATAATTTGTTTTGTTCGCCCTATGAAATAATCTCTTGATAAATCTTGCCCTTGGTTCAGATGGATCATGTGTTGCTCCCCAAGTTCATTAGTATAATCTTTTAAAGCATAGGTTTTATATGTTTGATAATTATCCCCAATGTAGGTAACTGTTGGCCAGAACTCAACTTGATCGAATGTCACAACTTGGCTATTTTGATCATAATCAAGGGTCCAACGTCCCATCCCACCCAGCATTTGATCATTTTCGGCCTGAGAAGAAATAAAATTTCCCAGTGAATACATCACTAATGTTTGATTGCCAGATTTCCCTGTTAAATAATCCATTGGTTGGATCACATGAGGATGGCCGCCGACAATTACATCTACCCCACAATCACTTAGCAGCTGTGCGATCCGTAGTTGTTCTGCATTCGGTACGAACTGGTACTCCTCACCCCAATGCATGCTGACAATTTGGATATCACTATTTTGGTTCAATACATCCATATCCTTTTTGATTTGATCTTCATCGATCAGGTTTACTAAATAGTCTTTTCCTTCGGGCAAAGTCAAACCATTTAATCCATACGTATATGTCGTCAATCCGACTTTAACCCCATCGATTTCTTTCACTTTAAATCGTGGTGTATCTGCCGATTTTTGTGACCCCGTCACAGCAATATTGGGATATTTTTCAAGATAATCTAATTGTTTGATAATACCTTCTTCACCACGGTCAAAACTGTGGTTACTAGCTGCTGATAACCAATTAAAACCAGCTTGATGTAACGAATCCAATACTTGAGTTGGTCCATTAAACGAAGGATAACCTGACAAGCCTAATTCTTCCCCCGCACAAAGTGTTTCTAAATTGATATAGGAAATATCACGATCTTGATCTAGATAACGCGTCGGCTCATAGAGCTCATCAAAACGATAGCTACCATCCGCTCGCCTCAAGTGATCATAGATATAATCATGAATCAAATTATCGCCAACAGCAGAAAATTTGATTTTTACGTGTGTATTTTTTTGACTTTCCGTAGAAGTCGTCGGTTTTTCTTCACTGCTTATTGTTCCTCGGCCCCCACAGCCGGTCAGTAAAAAAAGCTCGATCAAACCAATACCTATTAACTTTTTCAATTTTTTTCTCCTTAACTGATCATTATTCTTTTACTCCATCCTTAAAACTAGTGTTACATGTTCTAAAAAAGATTGCAAGAGTTATTGAAAGCGTTAACTTAAAAATGACCTGGTAATTGATTGTTGTGATCATTTTTTTGATGCTTAAAGAACATGACGTCTACTGAGAAGTGTTCGATGAAAAGAGTTATTTACTTTGCTTAGGCCATCGTTTTAACTTGGTTGCTAAAGAAAACAGGCTTTCTTGACTTGATTGATTAAACTTATTAAAAAACTCCATAAATATACTTCAGAAAAAGCAACTACGTTTCGTTGCTCTATTCAAAAATCTCAAATCCGTAATTTCGGATATGTTGTTTTAATAATTCAATATATTCTTGTCCCACCGGACTTAAGGCAATTTTTTTCTGCTTCAAATAACCTAATGTCATCCGATCATCGACTGCTAGTGGAATCGCTACGATTTTTTCATCGTTTAATTCACTACTGATGATTCCTGAACTGATCGTATACCCGTCTAGTCCCACCATTAAATTAAAGATCGTGGCGCGATCACTGATTTTGATCTGTTTTTTATGATGCATCGTACTCAATATCTCTTCTGAAAAATAAAAAGAATTCGTATCCCCCTGTTCATAAGACAAATAAGTATAATCAGTTAAATCCTCCAGAGTAATTTTTTTCTTCTGAGTCAATGGATTATTTCGCCCTACAAAGACATGCGGCTGCGCTTCAAAAAGCGGAGTAAATTCTAATTCCTTTTCGTTGATCAAGCGTTTCAGAACCATTTCGTTGAACGAATTCAAATAAATGATCCCGACTTCACTCTTGAAAGTTTGGACATCATTCAACGCATTTTCAGTGATAGTCTCCCGCAAAGTAAAATCATACTCTTCTCCACCGACTTTTTTTACTAATTCTACGAAGGCATGAACAACAAAGGCATAATGTTGTGCGGAAACACTAAAAATCTGTTTGCGGATCGTTGTGTTTTTAAACTTCGCATTCAATAGATTTACTTGATCTAAAATCCCCCGAGTATAGTTAATAAATTCTCGCCCTTCATTCGTCAAGGTCATCCCGGTTTTACTACGATAAAAAAGTTGAATCTGATATTCTGTTTCTAATTCTTTGATTGCTTGTGTCAAACTAGGCTGTGAAATAAATAATTGTTTAGCTGCTTCATTCATTGAACCAGTCTCAGCAATTTTTTCTAAATACTGCAATTGTTGGATACGCAAGAAAGTCCCTCCTGTTAATAGGTAATACCTATAGTTAATTAAAGATAATACGTATTATTTATTATACCCAATTTTTGATACGATAAGTGCACAAAATTGGTAGGGGGAATTCTTCAATGACAAAATCAAAATTTCAGTTAGTCGGTTCACTATTACGTCCACAAAATTTATTGGATTATAAAGATCAAATCCAAGAACGTGATGATATCACTTATCCTTTCTACAAGGACTTTGAAGGGTATCAAGAAGTTGAAACGAAAGCCATCGCACAAATCATCCAAGATCAAATCGATCATAAAATCGATGTGCTGACAGATGGCGAGTTTTCAAAATCAATGTGGCATCTGGATTTTATTTGGGGACTTGCAGGAATCGAGCGTTTTATCGCTGACCACGGTTACAGTTTCAAAGATTTTGATGGCGATCATTTTGAAACCCGTAAAGATATCGGTATTCGGATCGTTGCTCCTTTATCCGGTAAAAACCATCATTTCATCGATATTTTTAAAGAAGTTAAAGCACAAGACCAAGGCAATGATGTTAAAACAACTGTTTGGAGTGTTGCTCATGCCTTTACAGAACTTTCTGTCTTCAACGGGTTATATGGAGAAGATCAAGTCTACAAAACAAAAGAAGAATTAAAAGCGGGTTTGATCAACGCGTATAAAGAATTCTTGACTGAATACAAAGCTGCTGGCGGCGAAATCGTGCAATTTGATGATTGTTTGTGGGAACTATTTGATTCAAGCAATAAAGACAGCTTTTTCGCAGAAGGAAATGTTGACCTTGTTGGGTTGGCACAAGAATTTGTGACAGTAAATAATGAAATCATCGACTTTGGTCATGAGATCGGATTGAAAATTTGGACCCATAATTGTCGTGGAAATTACGAATCACGCCATGCTTCTGGTGGAACCTATCAAGCAATCGCTGAAAAATTCTTAGGCGAACAACACTATGATCGCTTCTTCTTAGAATGGGATGATGAACGTGCCGGTGAATTATCCGCTTTGAATGTTTTAGCGGAAAAAGATCAAGTAGAAGTAGTGTTGGGATTATTATCAAGTAAAACCAATACATTAGATGATGCTGACCGAGTCTTACATTACTTAGAAAAGGCTAGCACGATCATTCCAAAAGAACGTCTTTTCTTATCTCACCAATGCGGTTTTGCTTCTTGCGATAGCGGAAATAATCTAACCGTGGATGAACAATGGAAAAAAATTGATCAAGGGCAAGAAATTGCCGCAGAGTTCTTTGGCAACAACTAAAACAATCTTATTATTTAAAAAGCTGTCAATCCGATCGGATTGGCAGCTTTTTTTAATCTATTTTTTTTGCACTGGCAGATAGAGCGTAAGTTTTCCAACTGCGGTATATTCTTCTAAATTATAATTACCCAACAACTTGACGGTCTCATCTTGCATCAACTCACCGTAGCAGTTGCTGATTTCCTGATCTAATTCTACTTGATCCTGATAATCCAAATCAAAATATGCATACGTTCCAGCCGGCAATAAAATTTCTGAAGGACGGGTTTTATTCAAATCTTTATTTCCGATCAAATAACATTGGTCCCCATCGATCAATGCATTCACAACAAATAAATCTTCTTCTATTTTTGAGGCGTATTCCTCTTTTTCCCGCATTTTTTGCTGACTGATCCCTATCAGTCCCTCAGCAGAGTCTGATGTATCCAAAGTAGTGATCCAGCCGTGAATCACCATTGATTCTCGTTCAATTGTCTTTACCATAACGAACACCTTCTTCCTGATATTCTTGATCCAAAGAAAACGAGTAGCTTATTTCCATATAACTACTATAAGCGCCTCATAGATACAGCACAATAAAAACGCTTGCAAAAAAATGCTCATCTATTTAGGCAAAATAAAAAAGCATCCAAATATTTTGGATGCTCTGTCCACTTACAGACTGTCATTAGCAGAACTATCTGTCGAAAATACAGTCGTTGCCATTTTTGTTTTTGAAAGCATTTCAGTTCGCGTCTGCATTTCTTCAAATAATGACAAGATCGAACTGCGAGACTCGTTGACTTCTTCAGAAATTTCTTTTGCTTGTTCATTGATTAAGACCAACTCTTTTTTTGCGTCTTCGATGATTCGATACGCATCAACCTTTGATTTTTCAATCATTCGATTGGCTTGTTTTCTCGCTGAAATCAATACTTCACCGATCTCTTGCTGATTTTCGATAGCTTCTTGTTTCAGTTGCTCATTTTCCGCCAATAGTGTCGAAACTTGTTGGTTCAATTCTTGTAAGATTTGTTTTTGTGATTCATTAGCTTCCTGTTTTTCAGCCATTTTATCGATTGCTTGATCTTTTTCTACGATTTCTTTATCTAACTGTGTATATTGCTCATCTTTTTCATTTAACTCTTCCAATAACTCTGCGATTTGACGTTCTAATTGACGAACTTTTTCTAAGCGTTGGATTTCTTCAGCTTTTTGCTGGGCTACTAGTGCTTGATGTTGTTCATGGATCGCTTCTAATTCTTCTTCTACGGTAGCTAAATGTGCAACAGAATCTTTCAAATTTTTATTTTCCTCTTCTACTAGTTTTAGCTGTTGGCGTAATTGATTCAACTCTTGTGCTTCTTTTAGTTTGTCAATCTCTTCACGGCTACGCTGAACCTCATTTTCCAACTCTTGGATCTTGCGCCGTTGCTCTGCCTTCTCATCACCGATTTGTAAAACAGACTGGCGATAGTTTTCATTTTCTTTGGTTAAACGGTCTTGTTTTTCTTCCATTTCTTTTTTGTATTTTTGCAATGTCTGTTCTTTTTCAAAGATCAGACGTTTCAATTCCTTGACCTCTTCCGGCAGCGGCTCTGTTGTGGAAAAATTGGATAAATCTCCAACCGTATTATCAGAGACCATTTTTAATGTTGGTGCTGACTTCACGTTTATATCGCCACCTACTTTCTCTTCTGGAATAGAATTGATTTCATCGATAATGTTTTTATTAAAAAACCAGCCATTCTTTTTTTGTTGCGCGACCATTTCTTTCCCTTCTTTCTTTTATTCTTCTTGGACTATTAAAAATTGTTCGTCACTATTTTCACGTGAAAATAAACAACGATACTTTTGACTTTGCTTACTGCCATCACTTACGTTCAACTGAAAAGTGATTTGCGTTAATTGCGCAATCGCTTCTGCTTCTTTCGCGAACGCTGAAAGATTTGATTTGATCTGCCGCTCATTTTCAGCGTTGACCCATTCACCAGCTAATGCAATATTCAATGTTTGTGTTGGAATATCTAGTACGATCAACGTAGTTGGTAAGCCAAAATACGCACTCAATGAATTAGAAATTTCGTGTTCTGTAGTGTACTGCTGCTGCCGATTATCGGCAGAAAATAAGCCGTTCCAATCATATTTAGCCAATCCGACACCTGATTCTGGATAGTTTTTGATTGGAAACTTATAGCTGATTTTTTGTTGCTCTTTTTTTACCAATGATAAATTTTTTTGTGTGCTTTTTATCTGCTTTGTTAGATCATTCAATTGAACTTGCAGCTGAAATAAATTATACGTAGCAACTATCATTCCTAGAGCTAAACAAATACTAATCAGTAATAATGCTGAAACATGTCTTTTTTGTTGTCTGTGTTTGACATAATCTAATTTTCGCTGAAAAGTAGGCGAAGATACTGCAGCTGCTGAAATTTTTTTCAATTTGATCAAGACTAGGATTCGAGAGGCTCCGATAAAAAGAACGAAACAAATCAAGGCTACACTGATAACGTTTGTAAGTGTCAACTATTTTTCGCTCCTTTACTATGAATGGAAGATTTTAAAATTTAGCGAAATGTGCCTGAACTTTCCCTTTGATAGCTTTCTTCTGGACGAACCCAAACGCTCTACTATCTTTAGAGACAGCTAAATGATCTCCGACTACAAAATAAACATCTTCAGGAATTTGATTCAGTGGTTGAAATTCTGCAGCAATCGTTGGCGTTAATTGAAATTCGCTGACCGTTTCAAAATCAGCCGGTTCTCCCAAGTTCAATATCAAACGATTATTTTGGATAATCATCGCATCGCCAGGCAATCCGATCACCCGTTTAACAAAAAGTCCTTTTTCCTTAGCCAACGAAAAAGCGATCATATCGTAACGTTTAACTGACACACATTTTTTAATCAAAACTTTTTCGCCATCCATTAAGGTAGGAATCATCGATTCACCTGAAATCGAATGGATGCTATACTGCTTATTCATTTGCCTACTTATAAACAACGTGATTATGAATACGACTAACATGAATAGGATCACGAGTAAGTAACTAGCTTTTTTTTGATTCATCTTTTTGCTCGTGACAGCCATTTCTAAGAAACTCCTTTATTTCGCTTTGATATACGTAACTAAATGCGAGCGAGCTAAATCAGAAGCGATTACTCGATAAGAAATTATCGTACCGCCATATACATTGCCTTCTGAGATTAAGATTCCTTCTGGCCGAACGGCTTCAACAAAGGCTACATGCCCATAACGCGGGTCAGAACCAGCCGTACCAGGATTAAATGAAATCAACCAACCGGCTTGCGGTTCTTGGCTCGTTTGATAACCTAAAAGTTTTCCTTTAACTCCCCACTCGCCACCATTTCCCATATAGTCATCCACACTTTTGCCTAATTGTTTGACTCGATTGTAGGCATGCCATGTGCATTGTCCGATAGGATACGACCCTGAGGAATTGTAATTGATACCGTTATAATCTGGGTAGCGCATCAATGTCCGATATTCTGATGGAATCTCTGCTTTCCCTTTAATAAAAACACCTGACGATTGTGTTTCTTTTGGTCGATCATATTGAGTCAAATGATACAATGCAATGATTGAACTCAATTTTTTCCCGTAAGAACTGTCAGTTGCATAACTTCCTGTTAATGCTTGCGTAACTTTCAAATAATTTTTAGCTACTGAACGCCAAGTATTTTCATAATAATTAGCGTTGCCGCTGATTCCGCCCCGTAGAAGTTCAACATAGTCCCCTAATGAAGCCGTATAATTAGGATAACGACGGAAAGCTGACTGGATTGAATAAAGTTCGCCATTTCCGCGATCTTCTTGAGTAGACATCGAGACCGATTGCCCTTGATAAGTGCCTTTTATCCCAAACAAATTATAATTTGGTGCTAAAGATAAGCTACTTGTTCCAGAACCACTTTCTAATAAGGCTTGAGCAATCATTACCGAAGCAAACACATCATATTCTTGCCCTAATTTTTGAGCATCCATTGCGATCGTAGCAATAAATTTTTTAGCTGCCTCATTTTCTGTAAAGTTGATCGATGCTGGATATTCCGCTAATAGTTGTTTGCCATAATCTGTCAATTCACTGGTCGGAATAGGCTGAGCTAGATAATCGCTACCTGATTCAAGCGATTCAACTGATAATTGCTGTTGGCTGCTCGAAGCTCCCGTATCATCTTCGACCTCACTTTCTATCAGTGTTAGATAATAATTTTGACCTAGATAAATCCCTTGCAAAAGCACGTCACTTTTTTCTTGTTTGTACAATAAACTACCGCTCGGTATTTCTTCAGCTTTTTCAGCCTGCTCAATGATTTCAATAGCAAACAGATCACGATACAACTGTGTAATTAACTGCTCGATCGTCATGTCTTTTGATTGTTCAACCCCTAATTGCTGGATAGCCGCATAAATAAGTGCCGCTTGATTTTTATTGCTGAAACTTGAAAGTAGTGGTAACTCATATCCCTTTAAATCAGATGGTGCTACTTCGCTGATTTTTAATTCCTCGGATAGTTTCAATGTGCTCGTAGTATCAAAAGCCGCAGGAACTTCTTGTCGTAGGACTTCGGTTGCTTGTACTGTTGGCGCTGGATAAGCTGGAACGTTTGAGTTCGCTCCTGTTGGTGGATTTATACTGGGTGGTTCTGACTCTTTTTCTCGGGATGATTCCTGATTCATACTAGGTGCAGTACTCGGTGTAGTGATCACTGAACTATTTGTTGTACTGGTATTTGGTCTATTTTCACTACTAGAACTGGGGCTACTTTCAGTTACTCCAGGATTCATAGAAGTAGTGGTCGTTTCAGATGAATTGCTGCTTTGGCTACTAGAACTCGTTGGTAACTCATTAGACGAAGATGGAACTGTAGATTCTTGGCTTATATCTGACGTACTGCCTTCTGGTAATAGGTCAGATTCACTCGTCATGCCAGAATCTTCGATTTCAGCAGACTCCGTTGGATTGCTAGGTTCTGCTAAAGATTCATTTGGGTTATCATTTTCTTCCATCCAAACAATCGTTTCGGATGGAACGACTGTGGAGGAATCAGTCAAGCTACTTTCTGATGAAACTGTTACTTCTCCAACTGGATCGTTGGTTTGCTCCCCAGCTTTTAAGACCGCTTCGTTAGACAAACTCGCGATAAGCCAGCAACAACTTGCAAATCCGCATATCCCTATAAAAATTTTTTTCATCGCTACCCCTCTCACTATTCTTATACACTAGATAAAAACGATTGCCTAAAAGATCATCTCTATCATCCAACTATAATTTTTACGTTATTTTATAATTGTGTCTTTTTTCAATAATTATTCATAAAAATAAACCAAGTATAAAAATCACTTTCTCCATCAGATAAACTGCGCCCATTAATATATTTATCATTCTACCTACATTTAAAGCCAAAGTCCCAGCCATTTTTGAAAGATTAAATTTACTTTTTGGATATACATAACTATTAGAAATAAAAAAATTACTCAATTAATTGTTCTGACTACAAATAGCTATCATTCAGTTCAACCGTCATTTGAATTACCAAATTTATTCTTTTTTTGTTTTTTTTATTTGCCTTTTGAAATAAAAAATACATATCTCGTCAGCAGTCTCACGACTAATAGTTGCACCCGCAACTTTTTTCTTCTATACTATACTGTGCTTGTTTTTATAAACCGGACAAAATTGTTTATTTAGAAAGGAATGATCCTATGGATTCTTTAACTAAAATGGTCAATCGGATCGCTAGACTCTCTGCATTGTATCGTGAACAAGAATTTAAAAAGCTCGGCTTAGGTGAAATGCATCACGCCTACATCTTAGGTGTATGTAATCAACCTGGAATTTCACAAGAAGAATTAGCTTGTAAGATTTTCATCAACAAAAGCAATGTTGCTCGTCAACTTGCACAACTTGAGCAAAAAGGCTTTGTTACTCGAAAAAACGATGAGAAAGATGCTCGAAAATTGCAAGTGTTTCCTACAGAAAAATCACGAGCGATCGAAGCTGATATTCGTAAGATATTAACTAATTGGAATGCTCAATTATTAGCTGATATCCCATTGGAAAGACAAGAACAGCTTTCGATTGAGTTGCATCAAATCATGGAACGAGCAGAAGCTATTATGTGTCCTAAATAATCAGTATTTTAAAAAATATATTTCATTAAGGAGCTACTATGAAACTAATCATTCATTATCTGAAGCCTTATCGCTCACGCGTTTCAATTGGCGTTTTGATAAAATTTCTTGGAACAATGATGGAATTGGTCTTGCCTTGGACATTGGCCTTTATCTTGGATCATGTCATTCCTGAAAAAGATCCTCATAAGATTCTTTTGTGGGGAGGCGTCATGTTAGCTGCATCAGCTTTTGCTTTGTGGGCAAATGTGATCGCCAATCGAATGGTCTCGCGAATCGCTAAAGATACCACGAAAAATATTCGCGATGACCTTTTCCATAAAATTTCTTATTTAGATACCACCCAAATCGAAGAAGTCAGCGTATCTTCACTCGTCTCACGAGTAACTACTGATAGCTATAATATCCACCTAACTTTAGGTGTAATGATGCGAATGGGGATTCGTGCACCGATTTTACTTGTCGGTGGTATCTTGATCACTACTACTTTAGATCCTGTTTTGACTTTGGTATTGGTAGCTGTGATGCCAATTATTTTTGTGATGGTCACACACATTTCTAAAAAAGGCGTTCCACTTTTTGGGAAATTACAAAAGCAAGTCGATCAACTCGTCTTGACTGTACGAGAAAATGTGACCGGCGCACGAGTGATCAAAGCCCTCTCAAAAGAATCTTTTGAGCGCAAACGTTTCGAAACCGTCAATCAATCACTCGTGAATGCAGAAACCACTGCGAATGTGACACTCGCGGCTTCACCTGCTTTACTGGATCTATTTTTAAATCTTGGATTGACACTAGTCATCTTAGTCAGTGCCTATCGAGTGAATGCTGGACTGACGCAACCTGGAGTGATCGTTGCATTTTTAACTTATTTCACGATCATCTTGAATGCGATGCTGTCGATCACACGAATCTTTGTTTTGTATTCTCGCGGAATTGCTTCTGCAAATCGGATTGATGAAGTCTTACGAAAAAAACCTGCTGTCGTTCCTGGTACATTGACGCAACGAACAAATAACGCAACAAAACTAGTCTTTGAAGATGTGACTTTTGCCTATCCAGACGGCGGACCGGCGATCGAAAACATTAGTTTTAGTATTGCCAGTGGCGAAACGTTGGGGATCATGGGGGCAACCGGAAGCGGAAAAACAACGATTGCTAGTTTGATTCTGCGTTTATATGATCGAAGTTCTGGTCAAATCTTGTTTGATGGCCAAGAAATCAAACATTACACATTGGATGCCTTGCATCAGAATATCGGTGCTGTCTTACAAAAAGATGTCCTCTTCGCAGATACGATTCGCGAAAATATTTTGTTTGGACGTTCTTTTTCAGAAGAACAACTGCAACAAGCGATCGATAATGCTCAAGCACGTGAATTTATCGATAAATTACCTGATGGGCTAGATCATCATTTAGAAGCTAAAGGACAAAATCTGAGTGGTGGTCAAAAACAACGTGTCCTTTTAGCTCGCGCTTTGATTGGGCAACCGGATGTCTTGATTCTAGATGATTCTTCCAGTGCACTGGATTACCATACAGATGCTAATTTACGCAAAGCACTTCGAACGCACTTCACTTCAACTACTAACATACTGATTGCCCAAAGAATCAGCTCGATTCAACATGCCGATAAAATTTTATTGTTGAAAAAAGGAAAGATGATTGGTTATGGTACTCACGAGGAATTACTCGCGACAAATACCACTTACCAAGAAATCTATCAAGGTCAGACAGGAGGAAATGTACTTGAAGAAGAATAATATAAAAAAAGGAACACTCCTTCGTTTGTGGGGCTATTTATATCAATTCAAGTGGCTATTATTTTTAGCAGTGATTTTAACGATCGCCAGTAATTTATTTGCCTTAGTCGGTCCACTACTTTCTGGTTATGCGATCGATGCGATCCAAATCGGTAAAGGTCATGTCCACTTTCAAAAAGTTTTTTACTATTGTTTACTGATGGTTTTCTTTTATGTCGCTTCAGCGATATTAAGTTATGGAATCAGTCGCTTGATGATCTATCTAAGTCAAAAAACAGCGTATCGGTTAAGAAAGGATTTATTTGATAAAATCGTCTCACTTCCAGTCGGTTATTTTGACCAACATCAAACAGGCGATATCGTTAGTCGAATGAGTTATGATATTGATACGATCAATACTTCTTTAGCTAGTGATTCGGTTCAAGTATTAAGTAGTTTAGTGACCATTATTGGATCATTTGTGATGATGCTGATCATCTCTCCATTGATGGTAACTATTTTCTTAATTACTGTCCCCGCCTCGATCTTACTTACCCGTTTTTTAACAAATAAATTCCAACCTCTGTTTCGCAAACGTTCCGCTGAACTGGGTGAGTTAAACGGGATGGCTGAAGAACTTTTATCTGGTGAACAAACAACTAAAGTGTATCACCAAGAAGAAACGATGATTGCTCGTTTTGGTAAAAAGAATGATGAGGCAATGTCTGCCTATTACAATGCGGAGTATTACGGCAGTATGACCGGTCCTTCTGTCAATTTTATCAACAATGTATCCTTGTCATTGATCAGTATTTTAGGAGCTTTCTTATTTCTATTTGGCCATCTGACTTTAGGAAAACTTTCTTCGTTTGTCCTTTACTCTCGTAAATTTTCTGGACCAATCAATGAATTAGCAAATATTTTCAGTGATCTTCAATCATCAATTGCAGCTGCTGAACGAATTTTTAAATTATTAGACGAAGAACCCGAAGTTCAAGATGTTGAACAAGCTTATGTATTTGAAACAGCTCAAGGAAATGTTCGTTTTGATCATGTCAATTTTGGTTATCAAGCAAATCAACCGGTGATCAAAGACTTATCATTTGAGATTTCTGCTGGCAATGTCGTTGCTATCGTCGGCCCGACTGGTGCTGGAAAAACAACGATCGTAAATTTATTGATGCGCTTTTATGATCCTGATAATGGAGCGATTTATTTAGATGGTCACAATATCAAAGAAGCCACTAGAAATAGTTTGCGTAAGCAATATGCGATGGTTTTACAAGATACTTGGTTGTTTACCGGAACGATTTTTGAAAACTTGACTTACGGCAATGAACAAGCGACTTTAGAAGATGTGATCCGTGCAACCAAAGCAGCTCATATCCATGAATTTATTACGCAGTTGCCAAAAGGGTACGATACCATGATGAGTGAAGATGGTTTGGCGATTTCCCAAGGACAGAAACAATTATTGACGATTGCTCGCGCAATGATCTTGAATGCAGAATTATTGATTCTGGATGAAGCGACATCGAACGTAGATACACAAACTGAATTGCAGATCCAAGAAGCGATGGGACAATTGATGCTCAATAAAACGTCATTCATCATTGCTCACCGCTTATCAACGATTCGTGAAGCAGATTTGATTTTAGTCGTAGATGACGGCAACATCGTCGAACAAGGAACTCACGACGAACTACTAGCTTTAGAAGGTCGTTATTATCAATTGCATGAAGCTCAATTCGAGAATTAAAGAAAAAGAAGCTTGGAGAAAGTAGCGTCTACTTTTTCCAAGCTTCTTTTTTAGTTCACTTTTTCATAAGAAATTTTCTTGCCTGTCATTTCTTCATAATCTGTTTCCATGATATCCCACGCTTTTGCGATATCTTCATCTAATCCGAATAGTCCACTGCGACCAATGATATAAATATCTGGGCCCGCTGCATCGATGCGTTTGAAAGATTTTCGATTAGAAGAACCGTCCATCTCGATTACATAGTCATAGCCCTTTTCATCACGCAGTTCTCTTAAAGCAACGATTTTATCCAATGTGCTTTCAATAAAACGTTGACCAGCAAAACCGGGATCGATCGTCATAATCGTAATTTTATCGACTAACTCGATATATGGGAAAATCACTTCGATCGGTGTTTCAGGGTTGATCACAATACCTGCTTTTAATCCTGCATCGTGGATTTGATCAATCAATCGAAAGGCTAAGCCATCTAGTACTTCCGCATGCATACAGATCCATTCGCAATTTAAATCGATCAATTGTTGAACCCAAAAACTTGGATCTGTCACCATCAAATGAGCAGACATCGGTAGTACTGTCACTTTTCGCAATTCTTCGATAAACCAAGGGGATAATGTAATATTCGGTACATAATGTCCATCCATAATATCAATATGATATGAGTCTACTTTGTCATTCAAGAAAGTGATTTGCTCCTTGAATTTATCTAAATCCATCGTCATCAACGAAGGTGAAAATTCTACTTTTCTCATTTATCGTCACACTTTCCTAAAAAATTTGAATATCTTCTAAATCAATATCTGCTTCTTCTTTTTCTACTTGAGACAACTCATCTTCAGCTGTAACATTTTTCTTGATCACTGCAAGGACAACTGCAGTTACTACAACGTTGACTAAGATGGCGATCACTCCAGCCCAAGGACGCGACATGGTCGGAATCATCAGGACCCCGCCAAATGGAACCGTAGCATCCGCTCCAAGGATCATCGTTGTTGCTCCACCGGCAAAACCACCGATAGCTGTAGCGACTACACCGCGAACGATGTCGTTCATTACTAATGGGATGACACCTTCAACGATATTGATCACACCCATCGGAACAGCTGACTTCAATGTTTCTACTTCTAATTTTGTATAAATATTTTTGCCGAATAATTTTGCGACAAAATACGCTAAACCAAAACCAATTGGAGTTGCCGTGTTAACTAATTGCAATGCAGTGATCGGTCCATTCACGCCTTCAGCTTGCATCGTCAATACAAAAGCGAATACCGTTTTGTTGATTGGACCGCCATAATCGACTCCACTCAATAGACCGATCACACCACCAAAGATCAATAATGATGAGTTACCTAAACCATCTAAAAAGTTAGTCAATAATGATGTTAATGCTGCGATTGGTGCTCCGATGATATAAACCATGATCAGACCACCAGCAAGTGATGCTAGAAACGGAATAACTAAAGTCGGCATCAAACCTTTTGCCCAATTTGGCAATTTGACATATTTTAAAATTGCTAAAACTAAATAACCTGCGATATAACCGCCTAAAATCCCGCCGATAAATCCTGCTCCGATAGCATTTGCTGTCAATCCAATAATAAAGCCAGGTGCGATCCCAGGTTTTCCACCAATTGAGAAAGAAATCCCTGTAGCAATAACGACTGGCAATAAACCTAAACCTTTTCCACCCATCGTGGCTAATGCATCCCAGATAGAAAATTGCCCTTGAATCAAGGCGTCTTGACTTGTTCCGCCAAAGGCCATCCCGATCGCAATCAGGAATCCTGCCCCACAAACAATCGGAATCAAGTATGAGATAGCTGTCAATAAATGTTCTTTAAGCTTTAATTGTTTAATTGTTTTCATTTTTCTTCCTCCATTAACTTAAGCAAATGCTTCGACAACATCTTCTGGCTTTTTCGCCTGCAACAGATTACCAACTACTTCATCATTCCCAAGTTTTCTAGCAAACAGTGATAATAACTTCAAATGCTTTGTAGCACCTTCATTATCATTACCGACTGCAAATAAAATGATCCCCTTTACTCCTTTCCCATCCAGACTTTCCCACGGAATTTCTTCTTGATTGATTCCGATTGCGACACCTACTTTTTTGACATATGCACTCTTGCCATGAGGAATCGCGATATAATTACCGATTCCAGTCTGACCTTCTGCTTCCCGTTCATAGATATCTTTGATAAACCCATCTACTTCTGTGATATAACCACTTTCCAAGAGTTGATTAGCTAAATCATTTAATGCATCCGCTTTCGTTTTAGCATTCATATTCGTTTTGACGATGTCTACATCGACAATATCTTTTACTTCCATTTTAAGATCCTCCTTCTAGCGCAACCAGCTAACTGCTGCTTGACTGTTTATACCTTTTGAGCGACAACCTCTTGCGCTTTTTCGATTAATTTATTTGGTGATTTGACCGCTACTTCCGTTGGAACTTGAATGACTCTCTTACCTTCAAAACGTTCTCGACCAGAAATTTTTACATCGATGGCTAAGATCACGATATCCGCTTGATCGATTTCAGCTTGTGTCAATTCATTTTCGATACCGATCGTTCCTTGTGTTTCAACTTTCATTTCGTGTCCAGCTTTTTTAGCTGCATTTTCTAATTTTTCTTGTGCAATGTATGTATGAGCGATCCCTACTGTACATGCTGCTACTCCAACGATTTTCATAATAAATTCCTCCTAATTAGTTGATTGCTTTTTAGTAAAGCGTTCACATTTTTATTGTTGTTAAAATCAGGAATACTTCCTGATTTCTTATAATAATTGATAAATATTTTTTTCTGATGGATTCGTAAGTAATTCTGCTAAAAAATCATCATCTGCTAAGCGGCGAGTGAATTGAGCAATTTTTTGTTTTGTTGCTTGTTCTTCCTCACTTTTTAATAAGATAGTGATGATCAATTGAATTTCTGGTGTTTCGTCATCAAGATCGATGGGTTCAACTAAACGAATGACTAAAACTTGGCTTTGTTTCACTTTAGTACTTTCTAGATGAGGTAAAATCACATGTTCAGCGATCATCGTATTGCCGACTGTTTCTCGCTGCTGCAATAAACCAACGATTTCTTCTACTGCATCAGAATTGGCGAATTCCGCGATAAAACGATGGATCTGTTCTTTCGTTGTCAGCTTTTGATCTAAGAAAATTGTGAAAAATTCATCGTTCATCATAAATCGCCTCGATTTTCTTTTGTAATCTGTTCTGATCATCTCTGGTGAACATTGCACTGACTAATAATGAGGGTACCGGGATCCTATCACTAACATTGATCGTGGTTAAGATCAAATCGATTCCTGGATATTTCTCTGTAAATCGTTGTGCATCTCTTGTTGCGATCACATCAACGATTTCTAGTTCTGGAAATTTTTTCTCGATTTTGACTCTTAGAAGTTCTGATGTCCCTACACCTGTCGTACACATGATCACCGTGCGAATCGGCAATTGATTGGTTTCAATGATCCGAGCAAAATACAATGTAATAAATCCATTTTCATCTTCATTGATTTCTGGGAGTAAAAATTCTTGGCTGATTTCTGCGGAAACTTCGGTAACGTAAGAAAAAATCATTTCGTACGTCATTTTGATTTGCTCCAACAAACTATTTTTTACATGGATACCATGCTCTAACCGATTGATCATTGGTTTGATATGATTACCTAAATCTAAGAAGATCGAATCCCCTTTGATTGGGATATGTAGCCGCTCACTCATTCCGTCTAAATACTTGTTCGTCAATTCAACTACGCGAGTAGAGAACTTCGTCACTTTACTCAAGGAGCCTTGCATTCTTGAAGAAGTCAGGTATTGGTAAAGATAATATACCTCTGCTTCTGGCAGACTATTGTGTAAATAATTCTCAACATTGGCAATTGCTGCCTTTGCCACTTGATATAATGCTTGATCTTGCTCTAAGCGTTCTTGCTCTTTGTCTGAGAGCGGGCTCAGTTCATTGTTAGATAGATGATGAACTTTACGTAAACGGCTGATCAAAATATATAAGTGAGAAAAAATGTTGATGTTGTAAGGATAGGGTATCGTCATCTCTAATTCTTTTTCGATCAATTTTATTTGATCTAAAATAAACAAAACATCGTAATGATTAAAATTAAGTTCTGCATTATGTTTTAGTTCATCGATTTCAATGATATTGTGCATTTGGATCAAATCAGCAATGGCACGTCGGATATTGGCTTCTTTTCCTAGAACAGCTAATGTCCGTTGTTTGCGCTCTAATTTCAAATCATAATGTTGCAAGTGCTCAACGATCAGTTGTTCATCGCTGAAAATCACTGATTCCCCAACATAATATTCTTCGAATAAACTGTAGACATTTTTAGCGTGCGGTGAAGATAGTAACAGTTCTTCCATCACGCGGTTTCTCCGCTCTTGCGGTGAATATTGACTTCGTTGACTCGGCTGAATAGTGGTCTGGCCGATATATTTTTCGTAGTTTAATTTGTAGCCTCGCCCCTTTTCTGACTGAACCAGTCCTTCACCATAGGTCTCATTGATTTTTTTGATTAAGCGGTAAATCGTTTTTTGTGATGTTTCTAAATGTTCCGCTAATTCTTCGGACGTTATATAGTCATGTCGTTTAGTTAGAAGTAGTAAGAGCCTTTGTTCACGATCTTTCTTTGCTCCCATGGCTATTGACCTCCCCTTCTTGTCTTTATCATAACCGCTAAAAAAGAAAACGCTTCACTCGTTTTTGTCCGTTGCAACGGACATTTTATCAAAGTCAGATATGTTTTCCCTATATTATAGCCAAATTAACTAAAAAAGAAGTCTAATTTAGCTGGACCGATTCATTTTTTTCAAAAAATAAAAAGAGTACATAATTTATGCACTCTTTTTATTCTATCTTACCAACCACCCGAAGCACCGCCGCCGCCCGAAGAGCCACCGCCAAAAGATCCCCATGAAGAGCCACCGCCAGAGCCGCCATTATTGTTAGACCAATTACTGGTATTATAATTTGAAGCTAAATAAGCAGTCGTCAAAATGTCGCCATTCCCTGCATATAAGGTGTCCCCAATCAAGATTCGTCCCAGCATTTGTTTCTTAGCTGCGGGGTTTCGTAATAGATTCCCTTGTGCTACTGCATATTCAACGGAGCGTTTTGATTTTGCCAATAGAATCCCGCTCAATAAAATAAAATACAATTCGGTATTTTTGATTTTTTGACTCCAACGTTCATTGCTTTGACTATAAGCTGTTTCCGTTTGATAAAGTAAATATTTTTCTTTTAATAGGATACGTCCTCTAATTAAATTGATGATCATGGCAATACTAGCTGCGATTATGAAACCAACGATGACGATACCGCCCCAATAAGTAGCCGTGAGCTCTGTTTGTTCACTCTTCACTTTTTTGATTTGAGAATCGACTAACGCTGTTTTGGTATTCATGATATTAAAGACATTGTTTACGACTGTTCCCACTGCTTGATCATAATTTCCATCTTTAAAATCATCGACCACATTATCATCATTGATCAAATCATCAGCTTTACCATCGGGTATCAAGCCTTCCAAGCCATAACCAACTTCTAAGCGAAATTCTTTGTCCGCTAGAGAAATCAAATACAAGACACCATTATTTTCATTCCTATCCCCAATCCCTAATTGATTAAAAATTGTATTCGCATAGGATTCAATATCTTCACCTCGAGGCAATTCAGACACAGTGACCACCTCTAATTGAGCACCATTTGTGCTAGCCGCCAATTGTTTGTTTAACTGGTAAATTTTTTGCTTAGTTTCAGAACTAAGCATTTTGGCATTATCAGAGACAAAGATATTATTTTTGTTCAAGGTTAATTGTCCTTCAGTCCCTTTGATCGCAACCTTATAATTGTCAGCTTGTTGCGGGTATTCTTTTAATTTTGCTAGATTCTCATTCAAAGTAGTCGTGAATGATTGACTGACAGTGGCTTTTTTGCCTGACAAAATCGCTTCTCGTTCTTGATCCAATTTTGCTAATTGTTTAGTATATGCCGCTTTTTGCTGAGGATACTCCTCATCAGCGATCAATTGAACCCACGAATAACTACTGATCAGTAAGACGATCAATAAAACAAAGCTAATCAAGCTGTTTCGCTTTTTGATTTTTTGATAATTACCAACAACCTCTTGCTCCAATGCTTCTCCTGAAGTATTTTGACCCTTCCTCATTTTATTCACCCATTCTTATTCAAAGCTAACGTCTGGTACGACCTTGGCACTATCGTCTGCTTTGAAATTTGCTTTTTTATCAAATCCTAATGCCTTTGCGACTAAATTTTTGGGGAAACGCACTAAACTTTGATTGTACGTATTGACCTCTTCAATGTAATTTTTTCTTTCAACAGAAATACGATTTTCTGTTCCCTCTAACTGTACCATCAATGTTTTTACATTTTCATTTGAAGCTAATGTAGGATAATCTTCTTGAATCACGTTGACCATCGTTCCTAAACTCTGTTCGATTTGATTATTCGCTTCATTCTTTTCTGAAGGAGTTGAAGCACTATTATAGGCTTTACGTGCATCCGTGATTTCTTTGATAATTTTTTCTTCATGATTCATGCTGCCTTGGACGCTGTTGACTAGATTTGGAATCAAATCTGCCCGTCTTTGCATAACATTCTCTACTTGAGACCACTTTGCTTCAACATTGTTTTCTTCAGCAGCCAATGAATTATATGTAGTAACACCATATACCCCAATCGCTAAAAGAACGACAATGATCCCGACAATAACACCCGATCCTGCTTTTTTCATTTTCCCCACTCCTTATTATATGTGTACCTTAAGTATAGCACTTGCTAAAAACCTCACCTCAGACTTTCGGCTGATTTTTAAGAAACTGCATTGACAAAATAAAAAACCTTCATCCGGTTAGATGAAGGGTGCTTCAAGAACTATTCTAGAGGTTCATCCCACTTAGTGACAAATTCAGCACAACGTTCAATTTCTTCGACTGATTTTGTTTTTCGTCTGATTAGATAAAATTTTCGTTTAAAGCTATCGTCTAATTTTTGATACGCGATTCCGGCAGCCGCACGTTCTGAAATCACGGAACAGCCAAATCCTTGTTTCAGCAACCCAACGATGACTTCATTATTCTGGATTTCGATTGTGGGTTGCTTGATATCTTTTTCATCCAAAAAACGTTTCGTATAATAATACACACCGGAGCTATTTTCGCGAACCAACCATGGACCAGCTAGTACATCGCCAGCCAATACGAGTTGATCTTCCATCAACGGGTAGCGGATGATTTGATTACTAGAAAGAGGTTTTTCGATAAATCCTAAATCAATCGTATGTTGTTCTAGAGCTTGCAAGACTTCCATCGAGTTCATCATTTTGATTTTAAAATGCATCCGGGGAAATGCTTGATATAACTCGATCATTAATTTAGGCAGAACATAATTAGCAAATGTATGAGAGGCTCCGATCACACAATGTGTCACTTGATTTTGATCCGTTTGAACCGCTTGCTGTATTTTCTCCCAATCATCTATCAAATCACTGACTTTCTCATACAAGAGTTCAGCTTGCGCAGTAACGATGATTTCCTTACGACCATTACGGATAAACAATTGAGTACGCAACTCATTTTCCAGTTGTTTAATTTGCGCTGAAACGGTTGGTTGTGAGATAAATAAAATCTCCGAAGCTTTAGAAAAGTTCTTGGTTTCGTAAACGACTTTGAATGTTTCTAACCATTTAAATATTGCAATCACTTCCATCGGTTTTTTCTATTTAAACTATTATATCAATAAATTATACCAATGGTAATTCTCAGTTATAATAAATTTATCAAATAAACAATCATAGTTTTTTTAGAGAGGATTTTTTTATGTCAAAAAATGGAACAGCTAAAACAAATCAGATACTTCCTGGTTTAGGATTATCGATCGGGGTTGCAATAATAGCTAAACTACTGGCTCTTTTACTACCAAAACTTGGCGGTGCAACAATTGCTATTTTATTAGGAATTATTCTGGGAAATACTATCTTTAAACAACCTATTTTAGCTCAAGGAACTAAATTTTCAGAGAGTCGCTTACTAGAATATTCCGTTGTCCTGCTAGGATTCACTGTGACTTTCCAAACTATTAGTCAAATGGGGCTCAAAGGATTGTGCTTTATTATTTTGATCATGGTAACTGTGATCCTAGGCACTTATTTTATTGGTCGCAAATTGGGCTTTAACGAAAAAATGGCGCTAATGATGGCCGGTGGAAATGCCGTTTGCGGTTCCTCTGCCATCGGAGCGATCGCCCCGTCCATTGAAGCAAATGATGAAGAAAAAGGTCAGATCATTACGCTAGTAAATCTACTGGGTACTATAATGATGCTTACATTGCCTTTTTTAGGCATTGCTTTGTACGGCAATGACTTATTAGGCAAAAGTGCTTTATTAGGCGGAACACTACAATCGGTAGGTCAAGTGGTCGCAGGTGCTAGTTTGATTAGTCCCGAAACTGTTCAATTCTCCATGCTATTCAAAATCACTCGGATCATTTTTTTAGTCGTTGTCGTTTTTTCATTTGAACAAAAGGTTCGACGCAGCGGCACTGTATCTGCTCAAGTAACGAAAAAGAAATTTCCGATTCCTTGGTATGTGATGGGGTTTCTAGTAATTTGTATCGTAAATAGCTTTTTCCCGCTACCCAACATCCTTAATCAAACTGCCCATATCATCAGTACATGGTTTGAGACGATTGCTTTAGCCGCGATCGGTCTGCGTTTAGATTTTCGGAAATTCCTTAAAGAAGGTCCACGCTTTTTGATTTATGGATTATCCGTAGGTGTGGTTCAAACCCTTGCCGCTATCCTATTTATTTTCTTATTGAAGCTTTAAAATAGATTCGTAAAAGCCAAGGCTTTTACGAATTTTTTTATTCGATCATCGCCACAACTTCGACTTCAACTAGGGCATCTTTAGGTAATGCAGCAACTTCGACACAAGAACGACTAGGTTTTTCATTCATAAAAAATTGCTCATAAACTTGATTGAAAGTCGAAAAATCACTCATATTTTTTAAGAAGCATGTAGTCTTGATTACTTGATCATAATCAGCCCCCACCGCTTTTAACAATCCTCCTACATTTGATAATACTTGTTGGGTCTGCTCTTCAATCGTCTTTCCGATCAATTCACCGCTCATAGGATTTAACGCGATTTGGCCAGAAGCATATAAAAGACCATTGACGACTTTTGCTTGTACATAGGGGCCAATGGCTTGCGGAGCCTCCGTCGTTTTGACATTGTAAACAGCTGATGCGTTAATTTTTACTTTGGTTACATTCACTTTGAACAACTCCTTCGTTAGATTAATAGGTCTTTCAGCTAATAAAAAAACGTCTCACTTCTAAGAAGTGAGACGTTTGGAGCATCCCACTCAACAAATGTCAAACAGGACCTCAAACTGTTTTTTTCAAAACAAGTTTCAAGCCCTCTGTCTAATAATAATAATTTGTTTGGTTTTCATTGAATTCATAAAGATACTCCTTATTTTAAGTTAAATTTAAATGACAAAAAAATTAATTTATGCTTGCAATACTAAATCAATGGCTATCTGTTGTCAATCTCTTTTCGATCATTTAATTTAGTTATCTCACATTTTTGTAAGTTCGATGTTCGACAAAAAGATGGCTAACTACTAAAAAATTTGCTATTTTATTAAAAAGAAGGAGCGAATTTATTTATGAAAAAAGGTATGACGGGTTTCCAGTTGAAAGTTTTAGGGATTATTACGATGGTTTTCGACCATTTATCGGAATTTTTCTCATTCGCGGGAATACCGGGTTGGTTTAATTGGATCGGCCGTATCACGGCACCAATCTTTTTATTTGAAAGTTCAGAAGGGTTTATTCATACACGCAATCGAAAAAGATACATGTTCCGCCTCTTAGCCGGCTATTGGATCATGGGGATCATCACAACGATCTTAAGTAAATATTTTGCAATCGGTAATTCAGTGATCATCAACAATATTTTTGGAACGATTTTCTTAGGGACTGTTTTTATGCAAGCTTGCGAATACTTGAAACAAAGAAAAACGGTACTTAAAGGATTGGCTTGGTTGATTGTTCCTCTTATTTTGAGTATCATCCCGATGCTGCTATTAACAAATCCTGCGGTACTGGGATCTACTTCAGGCATGTGGTTCTTTAGAATATATACTTTCTTAATCCCAACATTGCTACTGACTGAGGGCGGCTTTTTATTTGTTCTGCTTGCTGTTTTATTCTATCTTTTCCATGGAAAAAAATATCTGCAAGTTGCTGCTTTAGTAGTGATCGCTTTGATTTCTCTAGTTGTTGGCAGTGGCGGAGTTGCTAGTGCTTTTACAACAAATTACCAATGGATGATGCTGTTCGCAGCGATTCCGATCATTCTTTACAATGGTGAAAAAGGTCGCGGGATGCGCAATTTCTTCTATATTTTCTACCCTGCTCACATTACCGTATTTGCAATCATCAGTTTCTTAATGCAACGATAGACTTGACCTAGATTGCAAAACACCTTACAATGCTTAATGTGAATAAATCGTACAGATAACACGTTGTTGCGTGTCGAGAGAGAGGCGGTTTCTATTAATTTAGAAACCATCTCTCTTTTTTTGTTAATTTTGAACATTTAACAATTGAACAAAACGATTCCATTCATCGTTAATAGTTATAGAAATAAAGCGAGGGATATAAAATGAAAGAAAAGAACATCCATTTATTATTAGCCGTTTTGGCTACTGGGATCATGTCATTTGCGGGCGTATTGATCGAGACTGCTATGAACGTGACATTCCCTACATTGATTGAGCAATTTGAGATCTCTACTGGAATGGTCCAATGGGTCACGACAATTTACTTATTAGTGATCTCCATCATGGTTCCTTTTTCCAATTATCTACTAAAAAACTACTCGATTCGGAAATTATTTATTATTGCTAATTTATTCTTTATTGCCGGCTTGATCACCGATTTGTGGTCGCCAAGCTATGCTGTTCTATTAGCTGGCCGATTATTACAAGGAGTCAGTACCGGGATCGCTTTGCCATTGATGTTCCACATCATTTTAAACTTTACCCCAATGCACAAACGGGGCACGATGATGGGCGTCGGAACATTGACGACTTCGATCGCACCAGCTATTGGGCCGACTTACGGCGGGATCATGACTGCTAGTCTATCTTGGCATGCAATTTTTCTCTTTTTATTGCCGATCTTGATTATTTCTTTAGTTATCGGACTTTATGCGATCCCAGAAATGCCGATTCAAAAAACAGGTTCACTCGATTGGATCAGTTTGATCGGCGTAGCACTTTTGTTTAGTGGTTTACTAATGTTCTTAAATCAATTAGGCAGCTGGTTCTGTTTGATTTCATTAGCTGTTGGGATTGTCGGGCTCGTCATCTTCTATCGCCAAGCAACTCGCGGAGCCAATCCACTAGTTCGGATCACCGTATTGAAAAATAAAGTTTTTGTTTTATTCTTATGTGGTTTTCTCGTCTGTCAATTTTTACTATTGGGTATTTCTTTTGTCCTCCCTAATTTTATCCAAATCGTCTTAGGTAAAGATGCCTTTATTGCCGGTTTAGTTATGATGCCGGGAGCTGCCGTGGGAGCGATTCTCGCACCAGTATCTGGCCGTGTTTTGGACACATTCGGTTCTAAAAAACCGATTTTATTTGGTTTAAGTTTAGCAACGATTGGTTGGATCGGATTGACTGTTTTATTACAGATGCCAATTTTACTGGGCTTCGTAGCTGGTCATGTCGTTTATATGATCGGTATCGGATTTGCTTATAGCAACTTGATGACAACTGGTATGAACTTATTACCAGAAGAAGATTACGGTGATGGCAATACATTGTTCAACACGCTGCAACAATTTTCTGGCGCAGTTGCTACTGCGATCGTCGCAACGATCATCAATCTGTCGCAACAAGCCAATGATGATTTTATCGCTGGAACAGTTACTGGTTCGCAAGGCTCATTGTTTTTCCTATTGGCTTTGTTAGTGATCGTCTTGATCGCCTGTCTCATCCATTTCAAAAAAGAACCAACCCTGAATTAATTCAGGGTTGGTTCTTTTTTAGTCTTCATATTCAGTTAAAACTGTTTTTGATTCACTTTTTCGGACTTGAAAGGTCAAAAGAATTGCTAATAGAACGATGATTGCTCCAAAAATTGGCGTATAAGCAATTCCCATTTTACCTGTTACTTGTGCTCCAACTGTTGAGCCTAAAGTGATCCCGATATTAAAGGCCGCAATATTTAAAGCAGAGGCTAGCGTAATATCTTGTGGAACATATTTTTCTGCTAATTGAACAACATACAATTGTAATCCTGGTACATTCATAAAGGCAAACAAGCCTAAAAGTAATGCTGCCATCAAGCCTAAAATATTATTTCCAATCATGATCGTCACGAATAAGAAGAGTAACGCAACCATCAACAAACCAAACATTTTGATCAATGAAGCTAAAGGATTTTCATTGGCAAAATGACCGCCAACAGTGTTACCCACCGCAACCATCAAACCATAAACAATCAAGATGATCACGATCGCGCTAGCTGAAAAACCAAAATCTTCCAGAATAGGTGATAGATAAGTGTAAGCTGCAAAAGTTCCACCGTAACCAAACGCTGTGATCAAGAAAGACATCACTAATGGTTTATTGGAAAAAATTCGTTTGAATCCTTTTAAATCAACTTTACCCGGAATCGGCAAGTGACGTGGTACTAAGAAACTACTAGCGACTAAACCGATGAAACCAACAACGGCAATAAATATAAAGGACATATTCCATGTTGTTTGTTGACCGATAAAAGTTCCTAGCGGTACACCTGTAACGGTTGCGACAGTCAAACCAGTAAACATGATCGCAATCGCACTAGCCCGTCTAGAGGGTTCTACGACATCGGCCGCAATAACTGTTGAGACCGACATAAAAATACCATGTGCTAAGGCCGCTAAGATACGACCGACTAATAAGATCGAAAATGTTGGTGCAAAGGCCGCTAATAAATTACCGCTGATAAATAGGATCATAATTCCCAGCATTAAATTACGACGATTCCATTTACCTGTTAAAACTGTCAATAATGGCGCTCCGATCGTGACCCCTAACGCATAAAGTGAGACTGTCAATCCTGCTTGAGCTAATGTGACATTGAAACTTTTGACGATCATTGGTAATAATCCGACACTAATAAATTCAGTTGAACCAATCGCAAATGCATTGATCGCTAATGCCAATAAAGTTAGATTTGGTGATATTTTCTTTTCCATAATTTCCTCCAAAAAAAGTATTTGTATCCTACGAGAAGATACTATATACTGTTGATGAACTTTTGATAAGTACCCACTTTTTTGTATCATAGGTACCTTTTAGTAACTTTTGTTTCTTATCAATGTTTTAGGAGGTAATTTTTTTTGGAAAATCGTGAATATATGATTGGAGTCGAAGCAACGATGGATGTTATCGGCGGAAAATGGAAACCGATCATCTTATGCAACTTGCGTCATGGACCGATGCGCCCAAGTGATTTGAAACGCGGGATCACTGGTATTAGTCAAAAAATGCTGACCCAACAATTACGTGAATTAGAAGATGATAAAATCATTGATCGTAAGGTCTATCAGCAGGTTCCGCCGAAAGTTGAATATTCCTTAAGTGAATATGGACTTAGCCTATCCAATATTTTAGATAGTTTATGTAATTGGGGTGAACAACACGTCAATCATTTGCAACAACAAGGCCAAGCGATTTCGTTAAAAAGTAAATAAAAGCAGACGATCCTTCCTCTGCTTTTATTTTTCTACTATCCGTTATACTAAAGAAAAAGCGAAAGGAATTTTTTATGCCAAAACCAACTTTTTCTGCCATCCACCATGTGGCGATCATCGTCTCTGATTATCAAAAAGCAAAACACTTTTATGTCGATATTTTAGGACTACCGATCATTCGTGAAAGCTATCGACCAGAACGCCAAGATTATAAATTAGATTTACAATTACAAGGTGCCGAGCTAGAAATTTTTGCCGTTCAAGATCCGCCAAAGCGACCAAGTTTTCCAGAAGCGGCGGGCTTACGCCATCTCGCTTTCAAGACAGATAATATTGAAGAAATGGTTACTTATTTAGCCGAACAAGGGGTCGAATGCGAACCTTTACGTACTGACGATTATACTGGTGAAAAAATGACCTTCTTCTTTGATCCAGATGGCTTGCCGTTAGAATTACATGAATAAAAAAGACGTACGACAAAATGTCGTACGTCTTTTTAAGCTTTCTCTACTGGATATTTGATTGCGTTTTTCTTTAATTTCTCACTGATGATCTCATCGATGTCAAAATCCAGATTGTCTGCCATCATATACGAGTAGATCAAAACATCCGCGAGTTCTTCTTTCAAACGTTCCGTCTGTGTCCGTGCCTCGGCCGAATCTTTCCATTGGAAAAGTTCCAGTAATTCCGCTGCCTCTAAACAAATCGACAAAGCTAAATCTTTTTCATTGTGAAATGGTCGCCAGTTTCGTTCATCACGAAATTGGTTGATTTTTTCCATACTTGTCATCGCTCAACCTTCTTTCGCTCCCATTTTACCACAGAAAGGCCTTTAGTTTGCTGCTTGCTGGATGCGACGGTATCTAATAAAAGCGCCCAACATCATTGCCAACCCGATCGCTAAGAAGGCGATGATCCCAGTACCACCAGTTGATGGTAAGAAGCCACCTTTCGAAACGTTGGCGATTGATAACGGATCCGCACCATTGAACGAACCTTCTTTTATCTCAAACTCTTGGTCTTTCTCCAATAATTGGAAGCCATTTGGCGCTTTCGTTTCTTGTAAATAATACGCACCAAAAGATAGACCCGTTACTTGCAATCGACCGGTATTATCTGACGTATAGATCGTTGCTTCTTCTTGATTTTCTGTCCACGAAATCGTATTTGCACCTTGCTTCAAGTAAAGCTTTTTGTCCTCGACTACTTTGTAAACTTGGAACTCCGCGCCTTTTAAGGCTTGTGTCTCTTTACCTGCTTCATGTTTGAAGAATTTTTTCCCTCCGGTAATGATCGCAGGAGCATCGTCCGTCTCTTTTTTGTCTGTTTGATCATCATGCCCTAACTCAACCGTAAATTTATTGTCTACCGATGTATCGACGGGCGTTTTATCTGTAAATGACACTGCGTAATAAATATAGATTGTCTTCCCTGCATATTGCTTCAAATAATCAGCTGTTTCCTTTGCTTCATCAAGATTTTGAGGATCTAGATTCATCTTGATCTCAAATCCAGCATAGCCTGAAAAATCAGCTGCTTCATTCGTATATTTAGGTGTACTATGACTAAGGAAATCCGTTTTGATATCTGTTGTATCATCAGCTCCAACTACGATTTTATCGATTCCTTCAAACTTCAAACCAGTCTGTGTGACAGCATCTTTTAAGTTTAGGGCAGTATAACGTGGTGTTTCTTTCCCATCTTTCGTTACCAGTTCTCCGATTTGATTTGGGATCGTAAATCCAACACGGTACGTAATTTTTTTGCCGATTTCGTAATCAACAGCGGTGTCATTCGCTATAGGGTTACCCGCATCATCTAATAATTCTTTGCTGATCTCTGTTTTGATTTTATTTTTTGGATATAAATGGATATCCGTATTTTCCTTACCTTCACTATTCATTACCGGCAATATCAAAATAAGCGGTGCTGAAATTGTTTCTCTACCTTCTGCAGCTTCTTCTACAAATAGATAGATTTTATAGGTCCCATCGGCGTTGCGTTTTTCGAGTCCTTCGAATTTAGCTTCACCATTTTCATCTGTTTCTACCGTTTCTACAAAGGTACCGGCATCTTCTGATAATTTATACGTACTCATCAAGTCTTTTACTGCCTTTTGATACTCCGCATCGCTAGCGTCTTGTTTGATAATTTTATTCAACTGCTGATAAAAATCAGCACTGACTTCCCAAACATCAAATTTTACTCCCGGCAATCCTTCATAACGATCAAACTCAGACATCAAATCCCCTGTATTTTGGATCGTAGTAGTTGGAAATTGGTCCATTTTTTTCTTGTGTAAAGTCACATCGACTGTTTCACTTTCAGCAGCATACGTAGTATTTCCAAAGCCGAATGCTCCCATAATCAATGGCAATAGACAAGTCAGTGCGACCAACAAACGTGTGGTTCTTTTTTTCATTCTTTTTTCTCCCCTTATTTTTGTTTTTATATACGAGACCAAGACTGCCAATCACAACTAAAAACAATCCGCCTACGATAAAATTAGAATTCACGGTATTTGTCTGTGGTAATTGTTTTCCGATACTGCTCGTCTTATTCGTATCATTTTCAGTGGTGATCGATTCTTTCAGCTGGATTTCCTGATACTTTCCATAAAGAGACATCGATCCGCTAAATAACTCCGGTGGCATAAAAATGACCATCGGCAAAAATTCTTTACTGCCTGTTTCACCTGAAGCAACAAGTAAATAGACAGCCTTTTGTCCTGATTGTCGGTAAAGGACAGTTGTTTCAGCGATGCCATCATAATTGGTGGGTATCGACTGCTCATTCACTTTTACCAAGCCGGTGTGTTGGATCAATTGTTGAAATTGATTTTTGTTTTGATACTGGTTCAACCATATTTGCTTGATATCTTTTTCACTCTGATCTTGGCTGCTACACCAAGCAGTTAAATCAAAAAGATCAAAAGTAATCGCTTCTGTCCCTGCTACTTTTTCTCCAGCTTGTTTAGTATCGATCGTCAATGTAACTTCGGCTTCTGAAGCATAAGAAGAGGGTGCAAACAACCAGCTAACTAACAAAATAAAAAGCAGAATCCTTTTTTTCAAACCCAATACCTCCCTCTTTTAAAAGTTCTCCATTTTAGCATTCACTCATTTTCAGCTTGCGCAGATAAGTGAACTTTTGCAGCGACAGGCCATTCACAACAACTCACCAAATACTTCGTTCTATTTTTCAACATATTTTATTGAAAAAATGTTTTTCCTGAATACTTGTGGACTCCAACAAGTAATAACAGATCCCATTTTTCAATCAACGCCCTCCTTCCTTACTTGCTCATAATCAATTTTAAGCAAAATAAATTCATAGCGCTTTTTGAACTTTAATTAACAACTAGTTATTTTTCTTTAAAATAAACTTTATTTAAAGCGGTTTATTCGCTTTGGAAGCTAATTTTATTGTTATAAACCTTTTTTAATTAGTGATATTTATGTTTATAATTTTTTATTTTTATTATTCTAGACAAAATAAAAACACCTACATTTTTAGTAGGTGTTTTTACGTTCTGCCATTTTCTGATAGCCAACAATCAAAAAGTAAAAGTATGACGTTATTCATGTTAAGGTGAAAATAAGCGTTATTCAATTCTAATTTCTAAATAATTTTACGTTAATTCTGCCTAAACTTTTGCAAAAACAGCAAACCATGCTGCTTCGAAAATAATAACTGTCGTAGTAATTGTTTGATTTTCTGGACGATTTGCAACAGACAGTAAAATTTTTGCTGCTTCTTCTTTAGGATAACCGTAGATACCTGCACTTAATACTGGCATCGCAATTGTACGCACATCATACGCATGAGCCAATTGAAAAATTGCTTCGTATACCTTCGTCAATACTTGTTGTTCTTGGTGTTGACCATCCCGATAACGTGGACCGACTGCGTGAATGACATATTTCGCCGGCAATTTGAATGCTGGCGTGATCACCGCTGTTCCTGGAGGCGTTCCACCAATTTTCGCCATCGCTTGTTTTAATTCCGGACCAGCAACACGATTCAATGCACCATCGACACCACCACCAGGAATCAGTGCTTGATTAGTGGCATTAACAATTGCGTCAACTGAAAAATCTAACTGCGAAAGATCACCTAATTTGATTTCAATCATCTGATCACCTCATCTTTGGTCTTTATTTTCTATCATAAAACGATTACTGACTAAAAACGATTTTTTTGATTCAAAAAGGATTTATTCGAGAAAGCTTTGATAGTAGTTCTGCCAAATCTGCTCAAAATTTTGGAAATGTTTTTCTACATCGAGCTTAGCTAACGCCTCTTGAATCACTACGTCATCAACGTCATATAATCGCTGTTTGCCTTTTATTTTAAAAGGTTCTAAGTAACGAAGATTGGTCAATTTCCAAGCATAGGTCCCATCATTTAAGACATTGATGGCATCTAGGTAAACAACACAAAGAGCGTGGCCTGAAATAGCTCCCGGTGTTTTTTTAGCCGTCGCACAAATTAATAAATCGCCACGATACTTAGTCGACCACGTGCGGTATTCTTCCGTCTTTTGACCTTTTAAAATTTCCAAGGCATATTCTGGATGAATCGATAAAGCTTTCATTTTATTCCCCTCTAACTTTTTATTCATTAAATAAAAAAGACACTTAGTAAAAGTGTCTTTTTTAACTATGAAAGAAGTGCTGCTTGATTTTTATCGAAGTCATCTAAGATAGTACGAACTTCAGCAGTTGATTTCGTATTCATCAAACGAATCCGCAGATCATTGGCTCCAGGAAAGCCTTTGACATAGATTTTAAAGAATCGATGCAATCCTACGATCGAACGTGGGACTTGCTCTGCATATTGATCTTGCAAGTCCAACTGCAAACGCAATAACCCGATCATTTCTGTTGGCGTGTGTTCTTGAGGCTCTTGTTCAAAGGCATACGGATTTTTAAAAATTCCGCGCCCGATCATCAAACCATCTACCCCGTATTTTTCGGCTAATTCTAAACCCATTTTTCGGTCTAAAATATCGCCATTGATTGTTAATAACGTTTGTGGAGCGATCTCATCACGCAATTTTACTACTTCAGGAATCAAATCCCAATGAGCATCGACTTTACTCATTTCTTTTCGTGTCCGCAAATGGACCGATAGATTTGCAATATCTTGCTTCAATAAATGACTGATCCAGTCTTTCATTTCCGCCTGCTCATAAAAACCGATTCGAGTCTTCACGCTAACTGGCAAACCGCCAGCTTTAGCTGCTTCAATCAATTCAGCTGCCACTTCTGGACGCAAGATCAACCCGCTGCCTTTGCCGCGTTCAGCAACATTGGGAACGGGACAACCCATATTCAGATCGATTCCACTAAAACCCATATCGGCTAATGCAAGACTCATTTCTCGGAAAAATTCTGGTTTGTCTCCCCAAATGTGCGCCACCATCGGTTGTTCGTCTTCCGTAAACACCAAGCGTCCACGGACGCTTTCGATACCGTCCGGATGACAGAAACTATCTGAATTCGTAAATTCAGTAAAAAAGACATCGGGCGCACCGGCTGCTTTAACGACATGACGAAAAACGACATCCGTCACATCTTCCATTGGTGCCAAAATAAAAAAGGGCTTTGGCAATTCTGCCCAAAAATTGTTGGTCATTATGTATACTTCCTCCTGACACGTCACTTACAACGCGATCCTTTCAAAACATCGTTATTATACTAAGGATCGAGCAAAGAAGCAAAATTGCCGTTTAGTCCTTTATTTTTTCATCCATGGTTTTACCATTCATACCCTGCTAATCGTTCTTCCAACAATTGAATTTCTTGGGTCAATTCTTCGATTGCATCTTTAATTTCATCGACAGTCATCCCACTAGAACTATAGCCTTTGTAATAAGCAGTCATGTACTCTGTATCCTCTAAACGCTGTAACCGCGCTCTTAATTGACCTAATAAATCAAGCTCTTGTTCATATCGAAGTTCGTCCATCTACTCTTCTCCTCACCTTAACAAAGTTATGCCAGCGCATTGGGGCTTGCTAATTGCGGCCCTTTCCCTTCACGAGCCAGCACCCAATCATCATTGTCCCACATTTCCATTTTTCGCCGGCCGCGGAAATAATCCCAACGTGAATCAATCTCCAATTCGATCACCATTCCTGCTGCACCTAAAGTGACCCAATTATAGCTGCCATTTTGATGCGCAAACTTGATCCACTGAACTGGAAAAGTCTGTAATTCTCCGTGGTCATCCCAAAAAGAACGTTCTTGTTGCTCGATACGAATAAAAGATAGATCTTTCGCATAAACAGGATTCGTTTTAGCAAAAAGCTTCTCTGCTAGCACCCGAGCCTGCTCAGCCTTCAATAATTGACCTTCTGGAACAATCGTTAGATTTTTAAAGCTGATCAATTGTTCAGCACCCACGACTTCAATGACCCGTGGACCGTTATACGTATAGTCGCCAGCTGTTTGATAACGTGTGATCGTTACAAGTTCTTTGTTTCTTTTTTCATTCGTTTCACTAACGATACGATAATTTTGTGGTAATTCTATTAATTCATTTACAAAATGACGGCTCATTCCATTCATCCTCTCACTCTTCAGCTAGCTTACCTAATAACTGTTCAAATATTGTTTGTTCCTCTTCACTCAGGTTAGAGTAGAAAGTTGCTTGCGCATCTTTTACAGCTACTAACACTTGCCCATAAATCGCTTCTCCTACACCTGTTAAAGCTAATAGAAAGCCACGGCGATCCTGTTCATTCTTTTCTTTAACTACAAAACCTTGATCGATCAGCTTCTGAACGGTCCGAGTGACATTGCTGCCATTCAATCCCGTTAGCGACACTAGCTTTTCTTGCGGTAAACGACCAAAATCATGGATCTTCATAATGAAATAATAGTTTGAAGAATTCAAACGCAACGGCACCAACGCTTGATCCAAACTTTTTTGATACTCTCTCGTTAACTTAGCCAACCATTTCAGATTGCTCTCTTGCTGTTCATTCATATAAAGACTCCTCTCACGAAATCTATTTTATTTGCGTGCGCAAGCATATTTTATTCTCCATTATTCCTTTTGTCAAATCAATTACCTCTACTAGCTAAGAAAAGACCCCTCTTCTGATCGAAGAAGGGTCTTTTCTAGCTTTTGTTTACTAGTTATTCACTGTTACCTCGGAAGTATCCATGAATTTTGAAGAAACAACATTATATGTTGCTGGGTAGCCATTGGAAAGATCTTGCTCTTCCAGTTGCCCAGAAGCATTGATTCGGAACATATCGATCGTATCGACTTGCTTTTCACTATCATCCACTCGTACATATGCATAGCCATCATGGTTTTCAACTGATAATTTATAAGAAAATGCTCTTCTCCCCAGACTAAATTGCTTGTCTAAGACTGCTCCGACCCATTGTTTAAATTGATCTGAAGTCAGATTTTTTGTATCGACTGATGAAGAAGTAGAAGTATTTTCTGTTGAACTACTACTATCTGGCGTGAAACTCCAAGTAACTGTGTGACCATCCATGTCCGTTGTCCATGTACCAAAAGCAATCACCCCATTATCAATAGAGTAAGGAATTGTATGTTGGCTGACAATCAATTGCTTATCTGTCAAAGTATACTGCGTATCGAAATCAGGTCTATAAGTCCCTAGCAATTTTATATGTACCGTCGTTTCATTCATGAATCTAACAGTCAATGAGCCATCATGGATCAAATTTTGTGGTGCTTTATTTTCATCCATCGCTTGAGCTGCATCTTCTCCATCATAAAGCGTCGGTCTTATTAGGAAACTTTTCCCGATTAATTGTTTTTGAGCGTCGCTTTTAACATCCGTTGCATTTTCTTCAGATTCTTTTACTGCACTACTTTGACTACTAGAAGTATTTACTTCTGTAGAACTCGTTGTAGCAGACGTATTACTCTCTTTTTTTACGCTACTTGATCGACTCGTTGAAGCCGCTGTTTGTGTTTCATTTTTTTGACAAGCACCTAAAATTAATAAACTAGTCAGTAGTACACCAACAAAAAAAATTCTTTTCATTTTTTCTCCCCCTCAACCATATCTTACCCATTGATATTGTATACCATCTAGCCAACGAATAACATAAATAATCAGTTGTTTGGTATTGATTAGGAAGAATCAAACAAACATAAAAAAGACACCTTCCAAATTGGAAAGTGTCTTGAAATGTTAAATGAATGGTACTCGATTTCGTTGAAATCTCTGTCCCATACTGTATTCGTAAGCGAATAAATTCGCAACGGTTGATCTGATTTTGAATAGATTTCAAAAAGCTTTAATATCAAGAGTTTCAAAATATTCTAATTAAATAAATTTCATTGAATTTCAAAAAATTTTAAATCAATGGTGGCAATTTTAAACTAAAAATGCGAGCTGAAACAACTACTATTTCGTTAATTTCAGAATTTTCAATACAATGGTTTAACAATAGTGGTCAAATCTTTAACCCAATCTCTTTAAAAAAATTGAGCATTGATATGCAGTTAACACCTAAATCTGCTGCAACATCAGGAATTTTACAATTTTTTGATGGATTAACTCTATTTAGATTAGGATTTTTTACCTCGTCGGTCACAATCGTATAATTCTCTTTTTGAGCAATGGCAATTAACCAACCATCAGCGATTCTCTCATTGGCCCACCCTCGTTCACTGATTAATGCATTTTCGTTATAATAAGAACTCTCAGAAACATGTTGCAAAACCGCTCCCCATTCATCCATGTACTCTTTATGATTGACAAAAGCTTGCTTAAAGTTATTTGCCAAATATTCTTCAACAAACCATTTACTTTGATAATTTTCATTCATAATTACTTTAGGAATTACAATATCCGTGTTAAGAATTTTGGTAAACTCATTCCAAAAAGTTGGGAAATTTTCCTTTGGATAATAACGATCATAAAAGGAAATATAAATATTCGTATCCAATAAATACATTATCTATCTACTCTCCTTTAATATGTTATATCCCTTGTAACTTACACCTATTATATTAAAGGCATCAGTGTATGAAATTTTTTGATTATTTACTGCATTTTGAACATAGTTAAAAAAGTTTTGATCAATTCTAAAATTTACATTATTTCTAAAATCTCCGCCACTTTTTTTCTTTTCTTTAAGTAAAATCCGGCTTCTATCATATTGCTCGTAGATTTTTTCAATTAAACTCGTATACTGCTTGGAACTAATTTTATTATTGTCTAACATTCTACGAACAATAACAAATTCGCTCACTTTAAAAAAGTTTGCCAACTCCTCAGTATTTTGAATACTATTGTATTTTTCTAAAAACTTTGTATTTGGTACTAATATTTCAGCAGTAACCTTATTGACAAAAGCTTCTGTCGGATCAAATTCGGTTTCCCCATTCTGATCACCCAGAATTTCTTCATCACCAATAAAAAGATGAACTAACTCGTGAACCAGAGTAAACAATTGTCCATTCTTAGTATCTTTTTGATTAATGAAAATAATTGGAGCTTTTTTGTCTGTTAAAACAAATCCTCTAAATTCATTCAAATTTAAGGCGCGGTGAGTATTATCTTTATATTTGCCGTTAAAAAATATAAATACTCCAATTTCATTAATAGATGTTCTTAAAAACTTCAGGATATTGTCTCGCTTAACTTTGAGATAATAATCTTGTTCTATCCCTAAAGTAGTTCTAATATACCTAGCGACTTTTAAATGATTATCAGAAATCGAAAATTTACCGACATACCCTAATTCAGCATCAATCTCTTCTCTTAAAAAATCTTGCTTATCTCGCATTTCATTAATAGTATCTTGTAGTTCTCTACTTTGACTAGCTAAATACTCTGAATTAATAGTTCTAAAATTAATATTCTCTGATTTTTTTTCAATAGGTTTATCTAACAATAATAAACCCAAAGGAATAGAGAGAACCTGAGATATTTTGGATAGTTGATTAAAAGTGGGATTCTCTTCGCCAGATAAAAACTTTTCAAAATTTTTATGCGTTTTTTCTATCATATACTCAACAGAAAAACCTGACCGTTCAAAATAGGTATTCAAAGTTTGAATATTCATCTTGATTCCCACCTTCCATTGTATGATTTTTCAGTGTAATTATATCATATTTTGTCAATCCTAAAATGAGATAAACACTTTTTTAGTTTATCGTTAATTTTTTTATACGTTGCATATTAAGTTCATCGATTCTAAAAAGCCCGAATATTTCTGACTTCTATAATTGAACCAAGAATTAATTTTTCATTGTCATAATACCTTCAATTTTATTTTTCCAAATTTAATCCATCTTTTACAGTATAATAAGAAGCTTTTGTTGTAACACCTTCTTTCCATACTAAATCCTCTACTTTTAATAGTATTAATTTATATAAGTACTTCGACGTTTTTCCATTCCAAAAAACTAGACAATCATTCATTTTTTTATCTACATACTCTCTTGTTTGTATCTCTTTATCCTAAAGTTTTTTTGATACGGATTCAGCTTCATTTATGTCGCAGTCCAATTCTAAAAGATCATTTTTCATTTTATATAGCGAAGTAAATAAATCTTTGTATAGTTCCTATAAATGATTTTTTTCTAAACTTTCTAACTCAGCAACTAGTTCGTGATAACTACAGCCTTTCTTTATTTTATTTATTCTCTTTAAATTCTCTTCTCTTATCATATTTAGAACTATATCAAAATCCTTTTTGTTGCTGATCTTATCCTTATTATCATCAATGATATTAAATATTTTCTTGAAACCAACCGCATACTCCCAAGAATAATTTCTTCTCATATCTAAGTACTTATTTGCATCGTCAAATGCTAGTTCAAATTTTCCCAGTTTACTTTTATAGTAATTCTCTACTTGATGAATAGTTTCGTAATCATAGACATCTTGACCACCCATAACGCGCTCAATATATTTTTCCTTTAGACCGGAATGGTGTCACTCATGGTGTCAAAACAAAAAAAGACGCTCCGCAAACTGAATTGCGAAACGCCTTGAAACATTGATATATAAATAATATTAACGTTTTGAGAATTGTGATGCTTTACGGGCTTTTTTAAGACCTGGTTTTTTACGTTCAACCATACGTGAATCACGAGTAAGTAATCCAGCGCGTTTTAATGGTGCACGGAAGTCAGGATCTACTTCTAATAAAGCACGTGAGATACCGTGACGGATAGCGCCTGATTGTCCTGCGTAGCCCCCACCGTTTACATTTACGAATACATCATATGAACCAGTTGTTTCAGTAACACCAAATGGTTGGTTGATTACTAAACGTAGGTCAGCATGTGGGATATATTCTTCAACGTCTTTTTTATTTACAGTAATTTTACCAGTTCCTGGTACTAAACGTACACGAGCAACTGCATTTTTACGACGGCCTGTACCGCTATATTGAACTTGTGCCAATGAATTTCCCTCCTATTAAATTAAGTTTGTGATATCTAATACTTCTGGTTGTTGAGCTGCATGTGGATGTTCTGCTCCACCGTATACATGAAGTTTCATGCCTTGAGCACGTCCTAAAGTGTTTTTAGGAAGCATACCTTTAACAGAAGTTTCGATCAAACGGCGAGAATTTTTAGCACGCAATTCGCCTGCTGATACAGATTTCAATCCACCAGGGAAGTTTGAGTGACGGTAGTAAATCTTGTCAGTTGCTTTCTTACCTGTTAATTTGATTTGATCTGCATTGATTACAATTACAAAATCACCAGTATCTACATGTGGTGTGAATGTTGGTTTATTTTTTCCGCGTAGTACAGATGCAACAACTGTTGAAAGACGTCCTAAAGGAACATCAGTTGCGTCTACTACGTACCATTTACGTTCTACTTCGCCTGGCTTAGCCATATATGTTGTACGCACGTTTTTTTCCTCCAATTTCAGTTTCGAATGTTTGACAAACACTTGAGTTTCCGGGGCTCTCATGGGGCAAACAATACCATTTACCATAATACTTGCAATGAGTTGCTATGTCAATGTTTTTATCTTTGAAACCTTGAAATATTTTCTCTTTATTAAGTTCTTCCTACTATACATTCAAAACTTATATATTCACTTTAAAATGAATAAAGAAACGATATATCGAAATATTTTTGCATAAATATTTATAAAATACTTGCTTTTTGTATTTTACGATGCTAATATGACTTCAACACATTAATTAAAGTTTAATGAAAAAGCGATAAGGGAGTAATCAGGATGAAAGAAAAAGTGATTTTAGCATACTCAGGTGGATTAGATACTTCAGTCTCAATTAAATGGCTCGTTGACGAAGGTTATGACGTCATCGCCTGCTGTTTAGATATTGGTGAAGGTCGCGATACCGAGTTTATTAAAAATAAAGCCCTACAAGTCGGGGCATCAGAATCATATGCGATCGATGCACGTGAAGAGTTTTCGCAAGATTTCGTTTTAGTTGCATTACAAGGCAATACGTATTATGAAAATTCATACCCACTTGTTTCTGCCCTGTCTCGTCCGCTGATTTCAAAAAAATTGGTTGAACTGGCACACCAAACAGGCGCTACTACGATTGCCCACGGCTGCACAGGCAAAGGTAATGACCAAGTTCGTTTTGAAGTATCGATCGCAGCACTAGATCCAAATTTGAAAATCCTCGCTCCTGTCCGCGAATGGAAATGGTCGCGGGAAGAAGAGATTCATTATGCAGCTGAAAAAGGCGTGCCGATCCCAGCAGATTTGGATAATCCTTATTCGATCGATCAAAACTTATGGGGTCGTGCTTGTGAGTGTGGTGTTTTAGAAGACCCATGGGCAACTCCACCCGCTGGTGCCTATGCGATTACTTCAGAATTAGAAGAAACACCAGACAAACCAACCATAATTGAAATCACCTTTAAAAAAGGTGTACCCACAGCTTTAGATGGTGAAGAATTGTCTTTAGCTACCTTAATTTTAAAATTGAATACTATCGCAGGTGTCCATGGTATCGGACGAATCGATCATATCGAAAATCGTTTAGTCGGTATCAAATCACGTGAAGTCTATGAATGCCCTGGTGCAGAAGTGTTGATGAAAGCTCACAAAGAGTTAGAAGATTTGACGTTTGTTCGTGAGATGGCACATTTCAAACCCGTGATCGAGCAACAATTGAGCCAAATGATTTATGACGGCCTTTGGTTCAATCCAACAATGGATGCCTTGATCGCCTTCTTGAAACAATCACAAGAGGTGGTCAATGGGGTTTTGCGTGTCAAATTATTTAAAGGCAATGTCATCGTTGAAGGACGCAAATCTGATAATAGCTTATACAACGAAAACTTAGCGACTTATACTTCTGCCGATACCTTCGACCAAGAAGCAGCGGTTGGCTTCATCAAACTATGGGGTCTGCCAACAAAGGTCAATGCTGAAGTCCAAGCAAAAAGCAAACAGCCGACTGTTTAACAGGAACAGTTAGATGCTGCGGCTTTCTTGATCCACTAGATGATTGCAAGAGAAACCAGATGTGAGGCGGCTTTTACTTGCCGGTAAATAAGGCCGTCCGGTTTCACATCTTGCCATTGCTCCTAGGTGAGTTTCTTTTCCGGGTAGGAAATAAGGAAACCAGCAATGATTTCATCCTGAGGTATCTGTATAGATGCCTCCTCCTATGAATAAAAACCAAAAAATATTTTTTGGTTTATCTAATCAAGACAGAATAGACCGTTGCAGCGGTCTTTTTTGTTAAATGAACTCGTTAAAAAAGTGAGGAATGAACGATGGCAAAATTATGGGGCGGCCGTTTTGACGGCAAAAATGAATCCTGGATCGATGCTTTTGGTGCTTCGATCCCATTTGATTATCAATTAGCAAAGCAAGATATCATCGGCAGCTTAGCACATGTCAAAATGCTAGGTGCTACAGGTATCATTACGCAGGAAGAAGCGGATCAAATTTCAACTGGCTTGCAGCAGTTAGCAGAAAAAGCAGCCAAAGAAGAACTAGATTTCACGATTGAAAACGAAGATATTCATTTAAATCTAGAAAAGATGCTGCATGATGAGATCGGATCAGTAGCCGGGAAATTGCATACAGCTCGTAGTCGAAACGATCAAGTAGCAACGGATATGCATTTATATCTAAAAGAACAACTCCAACTGATTATTGAAAAAATTCAAGAATTCCGAAAAGTCTTAGTTGAAAAAGCGGAAAAACATGTCGAAATGATCATGCCCGGCTATACACATTTGCAGCATGCCCAACCCATTTCATTCGGTCAGCATTTGATGGCTTATTATGGTATGTTGACTCGAGACCAAGAACGTTTCACAGAAAGTATCAAACGTGTCGATATCTCGCCCTTAGGTTGTGCGGCGCTAGCTGGGACGACCTTCCCTATCGACCGTCAAATGACCGCAGATGAATTAGGCTTTGCTGCCTTATACACCAATAGTTTAGATGGTGTCAGCGACCGAGATTTTATTTTAGAATTTCTTAGCAACAGCTCGATCTTGATGATGCATCTGTCACGTTTTTGTGAGGAATTGATTTTATGGTGTAGTCATGAATTTAAATTCGTGGAATTGACCGATACATTTTCAACCGGTAGTTCAATCATGCCTCAGAAAAAAAATCCTGATATGGCTGAATTGATCCGTGGAAAATCAGGTCGTGTATTCGGTGATTTGATGGGATTACTGACTGTGATGAAAGGCTTACCGTTAGCTTACAACAAAGATTTGCAAGAAGATAAAGAGGGTATGTTTGATACTGTCCATACCGTATCCACCAGCCTTGATATCATGGCTGGCATGATCGCTACCATGAAGGTCAACGAGCAAGTCATGCACGATGCGACAGAAAAAGATTTTTCAAATGCAACAGAATTGGCCGACTACTTGGCCGCTAAAGGAGTTCCCTTCCGTCAAGCTCATGAAATCGTTGGAAAGCTTGTCCTTTCTTGTACACAAAAAGGAATCTTCTTACAAGATGTGCCCTTAACAGAGTACCAAGCTATCAGCCCTGTGATCGAATCAGATATCTATGAGACCTTGGCTTCAAAGACAGCCGTTATTCGTCGCCACTCATTAGGTGGTACTGGTTTTGATCAGGTCATAGCTCAAATAAACGCCGCTAAACAAGTTTTAGCATAAAAAAAGGACGAGCAAATTTACTCGTCCTTTTGCTTTATTTTTTATTGGTCGATTTCTGGTGCTTTTCCAAGGTGTGCTTGGATCATCCAGATACGTTTTTCAGTGGCTGTTTTAAATTCGATGAAGATATCTTGTGTTGGATCATCGCCTTCTTCACCAGATACTTCGATCCCTTTTTGATAAAGATCAGCTAAATAGCGGTAGCCTTCAACTAACGTAGCTAAGCGTTCTTCCATCGTACGATCCCAACGGCCTACTTCGTCTGGGATTTTTGTGTGGTCAGCCATTTCACGTAAAGTTGAATAAGGAGCACCATCCAATGTAATCAAACGTTCTGAAATTTCATCTAATTGATCGTTCACATCATCCATGAATGTGTCCATCATTGGGTGCAATGTCAAGAAACCAGGTCCGCGCATATACCAATGTGTTTGGTGGATGACCATAGACATTTGGCTTAAGTCTGCTACTAATTGGTTCAATACTTCTTTTGTTTGTTTGAATTTCATTTCACTATACCTCCTAATATTTGCTTCACTAAAAGCATAATACACTTTCGCCAAAAGTACAAAGAAAACGCCAAGTTGCCTCTTTTTTCGTATCTTATTCGAAAAAGGAGGGGAATATTATCCTAGCTTTTATTTTAGGAACTATTATCGGGTCTTTCCTATCACTAGTCAGTGTACGCTTACCAAACAATCAATCCTTAGTCTTTCCTCCATCTCATTGCGATCACTGTAAAACTCGGCTTCATCCTTGGGAGATGATTCCATTGTTATCTGCTATGATTCAACGTTTTCACTGCAGACATTGTCACCAACGATTTTCAGCGCGCAGCTTTGGGCTGGAATTTTTTTGTGGAATGCTTTTCTATTGGTGTATGCCCACGTTTCAATGGTTCAATCTTTGGAAATTGATTTGGTTGATGAGCACTCTCGTCTTAGCGGTGATCGATTGGGAGTTTTTGATCGTAGAGATGCGGATCTTTTTTCTAAGTGGTATTTTTCTATTCATAACTGGGCTTTTCTTGCTTCCTATTATTTATTGGTCGCAGCCGTTAGTCGTTATAGCACTTTTCTATCTAAGCCAAAAAATACTCCCAAACAGTCTAGGTCTGGGAGATCTTTGGATACTTGGACTATGGAGTTTTTTCTTGTCTGGTTATGAGTTGATCCAATTGCTTTTTGTTGCTTCACTGACGGGGATTTTTTATTATCTTTACCACTCCCGACACCAAAAACAACTCGAACAACTTCCCTTTGTCCCTTTTTTATTTATCGGTTTGCTCTATTTGTTGTTACTAAAAAATTAAGCATCCCAATGTTGGCGAATAAAACCTTTTCGACCAGAGCCTTCACTGTAAGCGTTATAGTGGGCAGGATTTTTTTGATAAAAAGCTTGATGATATTCTTCTGCCGGATAAAAAGGTTGGGCCGATTCAATCGCTGTTACGATTGGTGCTTTAAAGTGGCCGCTAGCTTGTAACTGTTCTTTTGATTGTTCTGCGACTGACTTTTGTTCAAGCGAAGCATAAAAAATCACCGGACGATACGAATCACCGCGATCCGCAAATTGACCAAATGCATCTGTCGGGTCTGTTTGTTGCCAATAGATTTCAACCAGTTGTTGATAAGAAACGACTTCTGGATCAAATATAATCTCGACCGCTTCTGTGTGCCCAGTTGTTCCACTACAAACTTCTTCGTAAGTAGGGTTAGCAACATGTCCACCTGTATAGCCTGACACTACTTTCTTGATGCCTGGCATTTGATCAAACGGCTTTACCATACACCAAAAACAACCACCGGCAAATATCGCTGTTTCTTCTTTCATACAATCAGTCTCCTTTTCTCTTATCATAGTCCTTTCTCAAAAAATAGATATCAATCTGCTCATTGATTAAATAAATCCAAAAAAAAGAACTTGAGCAATCGCTCAAGTTCTAATAATTTTCACTATCGATTGGATATAAGATGTTCCCGTAGCCGGTGTAATCATAATGCGTTCCAGCGCTGACTTTGACATCACTGTCATCAAAGAACAACTGATTCGTATCGTCTTCATCATAATTAGGTAACTCTTTTTTCGTCGGTAAGCCCAATTGTTTTTTCAAGGTGTTTTGATCTTCCAACAAGCTATTCAGACCTAGGATTTGGAAATAAATCCCTTGAATCATTTCCCCGTTACCTTCTACCTGAGTTTGCTTGATTGTTTCTGCTGCGGGAGTATAATCTTTAGCTACTGTCAACATTTGATTCCATGTCAGATCAGTCCGGACATAATCTTCAACAGCGCGCAAATATTTTTTATATTGCGTCACAGAATCCACTGAAATCATTTTTTTTACGATCTTCGTTAAAATTTCTCGTTGCCGTGCTTGACGTCCGACATCCCCTTTTGGATCTTCATGTCGCATCCGAACATATTCCAATGCATGTCTGCCATCTAGCGTCTGCTTACCCTTCTTCAGGTGAACACCATCTAATGTAAATTCAATTTTATTATCGACTTCTATTCCGCCAACAGCATCAACTAAAGATTTTAGACCTTTCATGTTGATTTCCACATAATGGTCGATGGGAATATCCATCATTTTTTGGACTGATTCGATCGCCATTTTAGTGCCGCCTAAAGAATACGCTGCATTTAACTTATCATAGTACGTATCGCCGTCTGCTACATAGGTATTTTCATCCCCTTTATAGCCAACCATTTGAGTATAAATATCACGATCCAAACTCGTCATGATCGTCTGTTTCTTTTTAGGATTGATCGTTACGACCATCATTGAATCTGAACGTCCTTGATATGTTCGACCCTTGTCGCCAGTATCTGTTCCCATCAATAAAATAGAGAAAGGCTCCCCATTGTTTAAATCAACTGTATCTGATCGCTTATTTGTATATTTGACTGTCTTCGTCATTTTCGATACGGCCTGATCGACATCACTGTTCACCTTTAATAAATAAACACTTATGCCGCCGACAATTACCACAATGATCCCGATGACGATCAAAATAATTTTCTTCGCTTTGCTCATGTCACACCTCAAACATCATATCCATATATTTTCAAGTTATTTTCTCATAAAGACCGCTATAACAATAGGTTTTATTCATTGCTCTAAACGAAATTTAATATCTCTTTAAAGTTACCGCTCTTATTTATGCAAATACTTTCCTATAATACCGTGAAAATAAAAAGACCACAAGATTCTAAACGAATCTTATGGTCTTTTTTGACATATTTTATTTGATTCCGTTCAATTTCGCTACAAAATCAAATGTAAAAATTAGCTTAATGGATTATTCAAAGCATCTTCAGCAGCCATTTGTGCTTCAATATCAGAGATACTATACACATTTTCGCTTGCTACAACGACTTCTTTTGGTTCCATATTACGGTAAGTTGCCATACCTGTACCAGCAGGAATGATTTTACCGATAATAACATTTTCTTTCAATCCAAGTAATGGATCTTTCTTACCGCGGATCGCAGCATCGGTCAAGACGCGAGTTGTTTCTTGGAATGATGCAGCAGATAAGAAACTGTTTGTTTCCAATGATGCTTTTGTAATACCAAGCAAGACTGGACGAGATGTTGCTGGAGTTCCACCAGAAACCAATGTAGTGTAGTTTTGATCTTTGAAATCAGCAATATCAAGTAATGTACCCGGTAAGATGTCTGTGTCGCCTGGATCCATAACGCGGACTTTACGCAACATTTGACGAACCATTACTTCAATATGTTTGTCGCCGATTTCTACCCCTTGCATACGGTAAACACGTTGAACTTCGCGTAATAAGTATGTTTCAACTGAGATAACATCACGAACTTGCAACAAGTGTTTAGGATCGATTGAACCTTCTGTCAATTGTGCACCACGATGAACCATGTCGCCTTCGACAACTTTCATACGAGATGTATAAGGAACAGTGTACGTACGAGTATCTGTTTCACCTTTGACAGTGACTTCTTTCGAACGAGTTGCTGCATCTTCAACGATTTCTACTACCTCACCAGTAACTTCAGTGATGACAGCTAAACCTTTAGGATTACGTGCTTCGAAGATTTCTTGGACACGAGGAAGACCTTGTGTGATATCGTCTCCGGCAACCCCACCGGTATGGAATGTACGCATGGTTAACTGAGTACCAGGTTCACCGATTGATTGGGCAGCGATCGTACCAACTGCTTCACCGACTTCAACGTCGTCTCCAGTTGCTAAGTTACGGCCGTAACAATGTTTACATACACCATGTTTTGTATTACATGTGAAGACTGAACGGATCGTTAATTTCTCAACGCCTGCATCAAGGATGCGTTTTGCATCTTCTTCGCTGATCAAAGCATCAGCAGGAAGTAATACTTCTCCTGTTTCAGGATGTTTCACTGATTTTTGAGTATAACGTCCAACTAGACGTTCTTCTAATGATTCAATAATTTCGTTACCTTCACGGATCGCAGAGATTTCTAGACCGCGGTCAGTACCACAATCTTCTTCACGTACGATAACATCTTGAGCAACGTCAACTAAACGACGAGTTAAGTAACCTGAATCGGCTGTCTTCAAGGCAGTATCGGTCATCCCTTTACGAGCCCCATGGGTAGAGATAAACATTTCCAAGACAGATAGACCTTCACGGAAGTTAGAGATGATCGGCAATTCCATGATTTGACCATTCGGAGCGGCCATCAATCCACGCATACCAGCAAGCTGAGTAAAGTTGGAGATGTTACCACGGGCTCCAGAATCAGACATCATGAAGATTGGGTTCTTCGCATCTAATGATTCCATTAGTCGTTGTTGGATTTCATCTTTCGCTGCATTCCAAACAGCGATAACACGTTCATAACGTTCATCATCCGTAATCAAACCACGACGGAATTGTTTCGTGATCGTAGCCACTTGTTTATGGGCATTATCGATGATTTCTTGTTTCTCAGCTAAAGCCATGATATCAGCGATACCAACAGTCATACCAGCATGAGTTGAGTGTTTATAACCAAGGTCTTTCATACGGTCAAGCATCATTGATGTATCAGTGACTTTGAAACGCTTGAAGACTTCAGCAATGATATTTCCAAGATTTTTCTTCTTGAATGGCAAGATGATTTCTTGTTTTTTGATTACTGCAGGAATATCTGTACCCTTTTCGACAAAATATTTGTCAGGTGTACGTTTTGTTAAGTTGAAATCAGTTGGTTCGTTCAAGTAAGGGAACTCTTGTGGCATGATCTCATTGAAGATGATTTTACCAACAGTTGTGATCAGCATACGTTCTTTTTGTTCTTCAGTGAATGGTTTGTCGCCTAATGTATTAGGATCAACAGCTACACGTGAGTGTAAATGAACGTATCCATTACGCCATGCTAGGACAGCTTCGTTCATGTCACGGAAGATCATTCCTTCGCCTTCACGACCTTCTTCTTCCATTGTTAGGTAATAGTTACCTAAGACCATATCTTGAGATGGTGTTACTACTGGTTTACCATCTTTAGGGTTCAAGATATGTGTAGCAGCAAGCATCAACATACGAGCTTCTGCTTGAGCTTCTTCACCTAGAGGTAAATGGACGGCCATTTGGTCTCCATCGAAATCGGCATTGTAGGCTTCACATACTAATGGGTGAAGACGGATTGCACGACCTTCAACTAAGATCGGTTCGAATGCTTGGATACCTAATCTGTGAAGTGTAGGTGCCCGGTTAAGTAAAACAGGATGTTCTTTGATAACTTCTTCTAAGATATCCCATACAACGTCTTCTTGACGTTCGATTTTACGTTTCGCATTTTTGATGTTTGAAGCAATTTCACGTTGAACTAATTCTTTCATAACGAAAGGTTTGAACAATTCGATTGCCATTTCTTTTGGCAAACCACATTGATACATTTTCAAGAATGGTCCAACAACGATAACTGAACGGGCAGAGTAATCGACACGTTTACCCAATAAGTTTTGACGGAAACGACCTTGTTTCCCTTTCAACATATGAGATAAAGATTTTAATGGGCGGTTACCTGGTCCAGTAACTGGACGGCCACGACGACCATTATCGATCAATGCATCGACAGCTTCTTGAAGCATCCGTTTTTCATTTTGAACAATGATGTTTGGCGCATTCAAGTCTAACAAACGTTTCAAACGATTGTTACGGTTAATCACACGACGATACAGATCATTCAAGTCACTCGTAGCAAAACGGCCACCTTCTAATTGTACCATTGGACGTAGATCTGGCGGGATGACAGGAATAACATCCATAACCATCCAGCTAGGAAGGTTCCCTGAAGAACGGAATGCTTCTAAAACATCTAAACGACGGATGGCACGTGTACGTTTTTGTCCTTGAGCAGTTTTCAATTCTTCTTTTAATTCAACAGTTTCGCCTTCTAAGTCTACTTTATCAAGTAGTTGTTTGATGGCTTCAGCACCCATTGCCGCTTGGAATTCTTGACCGTATTGTTCACGTTTTTCACGGTATTCACGTTCAGTCAATAATTGTTTCTTCTCTAGGCTAGTATTGCCTGGATCGATTACGACATATGATGCAAAGTAGATGATTTCTTCTAACGCACGTGGGCTCATGTCTAATACAAGACCCATACGAGAAGGAATTCCTTTGAAATACCAGATATGTGTTACAGGAGCTGCTAATTCGATATGACCCATACGTTCACGACGAACTTTTGAACGTGTGACTTCAACGCCACAACGGTCGCAGACGATTCCTTTATAACGGATCCGTTTGTATTTACCACAGGCACATTCCCAGTCTTTGGTAGGCCCAAAAATTCTTTCATCGAATAACCCTTCGCGTTCAGGTTTCAATGTACGATAGTTAATGGTTTCCGGTTTTTTTACTTCACCGTATGACCAGCTTCTGATTTTTTCAGGAGAAGCCAAACCTATTTGCATACTTTCGAATTTATTTACATCGATCAAAAGGGTTTCCCTCCAATTCATATTATCGTAAGTCAGCTAATGATCAGCTGACTTACGTATGGCAAGTGTGACTCTTATAAGTCTTCGGCAGTTTCGATTTCTTGGATCAAATCAGATTTTTGTTCTGCTTTTTCAGCAGCAGCTTGTTCTTTGACTTCTTTAGCAGATTGTTGTTGTTCTGCATATTTTGTCAAAGCGTCTACTGTAATCAAATCATCATCATCGTCATCCATGTCACGTAACTCGATTTCTTTATCGTTGATATCTAAGACTTGCATATCTAAACCAAGTGCTTGTAATTCTTTCACTAATACGCGGAAAGATTCAGGTACTCCTGGTTTTGGAATAGGTTCACCTTTGACGATGGCTTCGTAAGTTTTTACACGACCGACTACATCATCTGATTTGTAAGTCAAGATTTCTTGTAATGTATAAGCAGCACCATATGCTTCTAGTGCCCAAACTTCCATTTCTCCGAAACGTTGTCCACCAAATTGAGCTTTACCACCCAATGGTTGTTGTGTAACAAGAGAGTATGGTCCGATTGAACGAGCATGTAATTTATCATCGACCATGTGGGCCAATTTGATCATGTACATTACACCGACAGAGATACGGTTATCAAAGGGTTCACCAGTACGTCCATCGTAAAGAACAGTTTTAGCATCCGCAGCCATACGCGCTTCGCGGACAGTTTCCCAAACATCGCTATCTTGCGCACCATCGAAGACCGGTGTTGCAACATGGATACCTAGTTGGCGAGCAGCCATCCCTAAGTGTAATTCCAATACTTGTCCGATATTCATACGTGATGGCACCCCTAATGGGTTCAACATGATATCGACTGGTGTACCGTCTGGTAAGAATGGCATATCTTCTTCAGGCATGATGCGAGATACGACCCCTTTGTTTCCGTGACGACCGGCCATTTTATCACCTTCATGGATCTTACGTTTTTGCACGATATAAACGCGCACTAACATATTCACACCTGGAGATAATTCATCGCCTGCTTCGCGTGTAAAGATCTTCACGTCGTGAACGATTCCGCCGCCGCCGTGAGGTACACGTAGAGAAGTATCACGAACTTCGCGGGCTTTTTCGCCAAAGATCGCATGTAATAGACGTTCTTCAGCAGATAATTCAGTAACGCCCTTAGGTGTTACTTTACCAACTAGTAAATCGCCATCTTGTACTTCTGCACCGATGCGGATAATACCCATTTCATCTAAGTTCTTCAATGCGTCTTCCCCAACATTAGGGATTTCGCGTGTGATTTCTTCAGGTCCTAATTTAGTATCACGTGCTTCTGATTCATACTCTTCGATATGGACAGAAGTGTAGACATCGTCTTTTACTAAACGACGGCTCATGATGATCGCATCTTCATAGTTGTAACCTTCCCAAGTCATGAAGGCTACGACAACGTTTTGACCTAAAGCCAATTCGCCGTTTTCCATAGATGGTCCATCAGCTAAGATATCGCCAGCATCGACTTTTTCGCCTAATTCAACTAATGGACGTTGATTGTAGCTAGTCCCTGAGTTTGAACGACGGAATTTGGTGATGTCGTATTTATCTAATGCGCCGTTGTCGCGACGTACACGAACTTCGTGAGCATCAACGAATTCAACAACACCATCGTGTTTACATAGTAAAGCTGCACCTGAGTCATGAGCAGCTTTGTATTCCATACCCGTACCAACCCAAGGAGACTTAGGATTGATCAAAGGTACTGCTTGACGCTGCATGTTGGCACCCATCAAGGCACGGTTAGAGTCATCGTTTTCTAAGAACGGAATACATGCAGTAGCGACTGCAACTACTTGTTTTGGTGATACATCCATGTAATCCACTTTATCGATCGTTACTTCCAAGTTTTCAGAAGTAGCACGAGCCATAACAACTTCCTCTGCGAAAGTGCCATCTTCGTTTAACTTACTGTTTGCTTGGGCAACAACGTAATGGTCTTCGATATCAGCAGTTAAGTAATCAATTTTATCGGTTACTCGACCAGTTGAACGATCCACACGACGATAAGGTGTTTCGATAAACCCAAATTTATTCACTTTCGCGTATGAAGCCAAGCTATTGATCAACCCAATGTTTGGACCTTCGGGCGTTTCAATCGGACACATACGACCATAGTGAGAATAGTGAACATCTCGAACTTCATATCCGGCACGGTCACGAGTCAAACCACCAGGTCCTAAGGCAGATAGACGACGTTTGTGTGTCAATTCCCCTAGAGGATTGGTTTGGTCCATGAACTGTGACAACTGAGAAGAACCGAAGAATTCTTTGATACTAGCAACAACTGGACGAATATTGATCAATTGTTGTGGTGTCAATGTTTCTTGATCTTGAATCGACATACGTTCGCGAACAACACGTTCCATACGAGCTAAACCAATACGGAATTGATTTTGTAATAATTCACCTACTGAACGGATACGACGATTTCCTAAATGGTCGATATCATCGACATTGCCGATACCTTCCATTAAGTTTAAGAAATAGCTCATTGAAGCAATGATATCTGCCGGACGAACCGTGCGAACTGAAGAATCAGGATAGTTATTACCGATCACGGTTACTTCACGTTCAGGATCTTTTGGTGAAAAGACTTTGATGACTTGAACAGTCATTGGATCAGTCACGACTGCATCATCTGTTGGATAATAAGTTACTGAATTCAAGCCGTTTTCTAAACGTTCGCCAAGTGTTTCTTCCATTACTTGGTGTGTAAGAACAGTCCCTTTTTCAACGATGATTTCGCCTGTTTCAGGATCCACTAGCGTTTCTGCTAATGTTAAATTCAATAGACGGGTTTTAAGATCTAATTTTTTGTTTACTTTGTAACGACCAACATTAGCTAAGTCATAACGTTTTGGATCAAAGAAACGAGCAGTTAACAAACTACGAGAGCTGTCTGCCGTTTTAGGTTCACCAGGACGTAAACGTTCATATAAGTCTTTCAAACCTTCTTCTGTACGAGAATCACTTGGATTTTTGTGCAAGTCTTTCTCGATTGTGTTACGTAATGATTCACTTTCGCCGAAAATTTCAAAAATCGTATCATCTGAACCAAAACCTAATGCACGAACTAAAGTCGTCAAAGGAATCTTACGTGTACGGTCGATACGTACATATGAGATGTCTTTAGCATCTGTTTCCATTTCTAACCATGCTCCACGGTTAGGGATAACAGTTGAACCAAAGCCTTCTTTACCATTTTTATCCACTTTTCCATGGAAATAAACGCCAGGAGAACGAACTAATTGGGATACAATAACACGTTCTGCTCCGTTGATGATAAAGGTTCCTTGTTCAGTCATTAATGGGAAATCACCAAAGAATACTTCTTGAGATTTGATTTCACCAGTTTCACGGTTTACTAAACGTAATACAACATGTAATGGCGCAGAATAGTTTGCATCGTGTGAACGAGCCTCCGCTACCGTGTATTTAGGTTCTTTTAATTCATAGTCAACAAATTCAAGTGACAAGTTTCCATTAAAGTCTTCAATTGGCAAAATGTCTTCAAACATTTCTTGCAAGCCCTCATCTAGGAACCATTGATAAGAATCTGTTTGAATTTCGATCAAATTCGGTAATTCCAACACTTCACTGATTCGTGCGAAGCTTCTACGTTCTCGGTGTTTTCCGTATTTTACTACGTGTCCAGCCAAGTTCTTCACCCCTCTTAAAAAGTTTTGAAAACCGATCCGAAGATAAATTACATTTATGTTACAAAAATTAAATTGATGTAACACCCGACATTTTTTGCGGCTTTTAGGCAAAAAAAAACCAAAAATAGAACATTCTCTTGAAGACATATTCGCGAGCTTCTACTTTTGTTTCCTATTAAAAGCCGGAACGGACAATATTTCGTTCCTGCCTTTTATCATTTCAGATAGTTTTAGCAAATTAATATAATACATGAGATTAACATAAAAGTCAATAGTATCAAAGGCTAGTGTCTATCTACGCAATGTTTTCTTAATATTTTCAGTAAACTAATTAATTTATCATTTAATTTACATTTTTGAATATTCAGAATATTTTTCTTTTTATTATTGACAGCTTATTTTTCTTAACGTATACTAATGTAAATCTTAATACGTTGGAGGTTGTTCATATGTTGAACACACAAAACTTACAACTGAATAACCGCTATTACTTTAGCTATTTTAGATAGGTTTGTATTCATTGAATGGATACAAACAACCTCAGTGTTTTTTGTATCTATGATGGCTCGAGAATTTTGACGTACCGCCGGCCGCATAGAGAAATCTAAGTGGCTGAAGCATAATACTTTTTTGCATTCATATCACCCACTTAGAATTTCTATACTTCTAGGTGGGTGATTTTTTTACTATAAAGGAGAGAAAAAAATGAAAAAGACAGTATTAGCAGGAATCGGATTGGTTAGTTTATTAATGTTAGGTGCTTGCGGCAGCAAGGATAGCGCAAGTGATGACAATATGAAGCATGTTGGTGTTTTGCAATTAGTTCAACATGCATCATTAGACAATGCCTATACAGGTTTCAAAGAAGGATTAGCCGAAGGAGGCTATAAAGAGGGCGATAATTTGAAAATTGATTATCAAAATGCCCAAAACAACCAAGATAATTTGAAAAGCATGAGTGAAAAATTGATTAACGATGATCCAGACCTGTTGCTAGGTATTGCTACTCCAGCAGCCCAATCATTATTAAATGCTACAACAGATGTCCCAATCACCGTTACAGCTGTTACTGATTTAAAAGAAGCAAAATTGGTAAAAAGTGTTAAAGAACCTGGCGGTAATGTAACCGGCACAACTGATATGGTGCCGATCAATAAACAAATTGATTTACTCTTATCCATTGTTCCCGATGCTAAAACGATCGGAATCATGTATAACGCCGGCGAAGCTAATTCTAAAATTCAAGCAGATCTAGCTGAGAAAACATTAAAAAAAGCTGGTGTTGATGTCAAAGTAAAAACTGCAAACACAACAAATGACGTGCAGCAAGTCACTGAATCATTAGCTAGTGATGTCGATGGCATCTATGTTCCAACTGATAATACCTTTGCTAGTGCTGCCGCTGTTATTGGCGATGTAGTAAAAGAAAAGAAAATTCCATTAGTTGCCGGAGCAACTGAACAAATTAACGAGGGTGGCTTAGCGACAGTTGGTATCGACTACGAAGCTCTTGGAAAACAAACTGGTAAAATGGCTGCAAAAATCTTGGATGGGGATGCGAAACCAGCAGATACACCTGTAGAATCAGCAGATACTTTAAAATTAGTGGTCAATAAAGATATGGCCAAAGCTTTAGGAATTGATCCAGACAGTATTAAAGAACCAAAATAGATAGGCTTTAGAAAGAAGGAAAAACCATGAATGTTATCTCTTTGTTATTATCCGCGACGTCTCAAGGATTGCTTTGGTCGTTACTAGCGATCGGAGTATACTTAACTTTTCGTATTTTAGATATTGCTGATCTTACCGCTGAAGGGAGCTTTCCTTTAGGCGGCGGGATTGCTGCAAGCGGTATTGTGAATGGATTGAACCCCATCCTCGCTACTCTGTTAGCTTTTTGTGGTGGAATGTTAGCTGGTCTAGTGACCGGAATTTTGAATACTAAATTTAAAATTCCAGCTTTATTAGCTGGAATCATCACTATGACTGGCCTTTACTCCATCACTTCTCGAGTAATGGGAGCGCCAAACATCGCTTTACTTGGCGAGAGTACCGTCTTCACTGCCGCTCAAAATATGGGCTTAACAAAAAACAATGCCGTCATTTTGATTGGACTTTTGATTGTCGTTCTATTTATTTTACTTCTAATCTTATTTTTCCAAACTGAAATCGGTTTGGCAGTACGCGCTACAGGGGATAATCCTGATATGAGTGAAGCAAATGGTATTCGGACAGAAAATATGAAATTAGTCGGTTACATGATCTCAAACGGTAGCATCGCATTATCAGGTGCACTTTTGGCACAAAACAATGGCTTTGCTGATTTAAATTCCGGTGTTGGAACGATTGTTATTGGGTTAGCATCAATCATCATTGCAGAAGTATTATTGCGAAACAAATCGATTGGTATTCGTTTAGCAACAATCGTTGCCGGGGCCATTATCTACCGCTTTATCTTAGCTTTAGTATTCGAAATGAATGTACAACCAACGGATTCTAAATTAGCATCAGCAATCGTCTTGGTCCTTTGCCTTTCCTTGCCGCAGATCCGTTCAAAATTCACACCAAAAAAGAAAGGGGAAAAACAAAATGCAACCAGTCTTAAGAATTAGTAACCTACATCAATATTTTGAGCGTGGGACAAATAATGAAAACCATGCCTTAAAAGGAATCAATCTTAGTTTAGCCCCTGGCGAATTTGTAACGATCATCGGTGGTAATGGTGCCGGAAAATCGACCTTGTTGAACAGTGTAGCTGGAACTTTACCAATTGAAGAAGGCCAAATGTTCTTAAACGAAGAAGAGATCACAAAACATTCCGTTACTCGTCGTTCAAAAAAAATCAGCCGTGTTTTCCAAGATCCTAAAATGGGGACTGCTGTACGTCTATCTGTTCAAGAAAACTTAGCGCTAGCTATGAAACGCGGTCATAAACGTGGTTTCTCAAAAGGCGTCAAAAGTAAAGATCGAAACTTCTTCAAAGAACAACTAGCAATGTTAAATCTAAATTTAGAAAATCGGTTAGATGCAGAAATCGGATTGCTTTCTGGCGGTCAACGCCAAGCGATCACTCTGTTGATGGCTACCTTGCAACGACCAGATTTGATCCTATTAGATGAACACACTTCGGCACTCGATCCAAAAACTTCTTTAACTGTAATGGAATTGACTGAACGTTTGATTCGTGAACAAGAATTAACAGCTTTCATGGTCACCCATAATATGGAAGATGCGATCCGCTACGGAAACCGTTTGATCATGCTCCATCAAGGTCAAATCGCTTTGGATTTAAAACAAGAAGAAAAACAACATTTAACTGTACCGAAATTGATGGAAATGTTCCAACAAAACTCCGGTGTTGAATTAAAAGATGATGCTTTACTACTTAGTTAATTTTAGCAGTAAAATCCTTCTTTCTTTGCAGACTACTTTTATGTAGTCTGCTTTTTTGTTACACTGAGCCCATAGAAAAATACCGTAAAACCAATGGAGGTGTCCCCTTGTCTACTAAAGAAAAAATATTAGCTCGTTTAAAATCTACTGACGAAATCTTATCCGGCGAAGCATTAGCACAAGAACTGGGCGTTTCCCGAACGGCTATTTGGAAAGCCATCAAAGAACTAGAAAAAAAAGGGTATCAGATTCAACATTTAGCTACGGGTTATCGTTATCATTCTTCTGATATCCTAGATGCTGACGAAATCAAAACTCAGATCCAACAACCTCTGGACGTGACCGTTTTAGAAACGTCGGCTTCCACGATGAAAGATGCGCAATTATCCGTAATCGACGAAAAAAAATCTCCTTTATTGATCGTTGCTGATATGCAAGAAGCTCCTCACGGCAGATTCAATCGTCCCTTCTTTGCCGTGAAGCAGCAAGGAATTTATATGAGTTTGTTATTAGAACCAAAAGAACAATTACAAGAATTACCCCAGTATACCGTGTTGATGGCTGTTGCCGTCGCAAAAGCGATTGATGAACATTTGGGTGTAAATAGTCAAATCAAATGGGTCAATGATATTTATATCAATCAAAAAAAAGTTGCCGGTATCCTCTCTGAAGCGATGACAGATATCGAAACGAATTCTTTAAAATATATCATCATTGGTATGGGGATCAATTTCTCTATCCCTCAAGAAGATTTCCCTAATGAGATACAATCAAAAGCCTCTTCTTTATTTCCTGATGGACGACCAAATTGCACACGAAACCAATTGATTATCGATATTTGGAATCAATTCTTTACGCTATTAGCAGAACCTGAAAACTATTTAGCACTGTACCGTGAAAAATCGTTTGTCTTAGGTAAAAAAATTACTTTTAAGCGTAAAGAAAAAAACTATTTTGGTACAGCCGTCGCAATTACCGATACAGGTGAGCTAGTCGTAGATTTAGGTGATGAACAAATGACACTTTCTTCTGGTGAGATCAGCTTGAGTTCGATTCAATAAAAAAAAGCTTTGCCATCATGGCAAAGCTTTTTATTTATCTCATTGTAACGAATTCTTCACTGCCGGTTGGATGGATCGCTACTGTATCATCGAAATCTTTTTTCGTTGCACCCATTTTGATCGCTACTGCGAATCCTTGTAGCATTTCATCAACACCGATACCGATCGCATGAAGCCCGATGATTTTTTCTTTTTCACCAAGACAGACTAATTTCATATCACATTTTTGACGATAGTCACCTAAAGCAAAATACATCGGTGTAAAACGAGAATGATAGATTTTGATTTGCTCTTTACCATAACGCTCTATAGCCGTTTCTTCAGACAAACCGATAGTTGCCATCGTTGGATGCGTAAAGATCACTGTTGGAACATTTTCATAATCTAAAAACTCTTCTGTTTTTCCATTAAAAACTCGTTCAGATAATCGACGGCCGGCAGCAATAGCCACTGGTGTCAAATCAATTTTTCCGATAACATCGCCAACTGCGTAGACCCCTTCACTGGTCGTATTTTGAAATTTATCAACGAGCACAAAACCTTTTTCATTTAATGTGACCGAAGTGTTTTCTAATCCTAATTGATCTGTATTTGGAATGCGTCCGCCAGCAAACAGCACATATTCACCCGAGAGCGTATTGCCATTTTCAAAATGAACCGTATATCGTCCATCTTCTGTTCGTTTAATTTCTTTTGCTACATGATGATCATAAAGTTTCATTCCGTTGTCGCGATAATTTTCTACCAAATTATCAGCTAACATCGTATCAAAGGTTCGCAATGGACGACTATGACGAAAAGCCCAATGGACTTGCGTACCCATTCCTTGCAATACACCGCTTAATTCGGCCGCAATATACCCAGCTCCTAGAACCACAATGTCTTTTGGTTGTTCTGTTAATTCAAAGAAGCCATTAGAATCGATGGCAAATTCTCCACCAGGAATTTTCATTTGACTAGGGCGTCCGCCAGTTGCAATCAGCACATTAGGTGCCGTATATTCTTCTCCATTGACTGTGATCACATGATCAGATGCAAACCTAGCATATCCTTCAATTCGTTCCACATTATTACTGTCTAATCCGCGATAATAAGCCCCATGTAAAAAATCAATGTATTTTTCGCGTCGAGCAACTAATTCTTTGAAATCAAATTTCCCAACTTCTGCTTGGATACCATAGCCTGGTACATCCCGTTCGATCATTTCTAACATGCTGCTGGCTTGCCACATCACTTTTTTAGGAACACAGCCCACATTGACGCATGTGCCGCCGATTTTATTGCCTTCAATCAATAAAACTTTTGCGCCGTGCATGCCAGCTCGATTAGCAGATGCAATTCCGCCACTACCTCCGCCAACGACGATATAATCATACTCTTTCATTCATTTGCCTCCTAGTTACCTTTATTTGATGGTCTTATTTTAATAAGTATCTACAGTTCTCATTTATTATGTAAAAATCACTCAGTCATGCCCGTTGAAAAATAGTACTGGCGTATAAACTCAATATCTCTATTTTAATACATTCTTTGAAAAATTAATTCTTTTTTGCCTAACTATTTTAATCTCAACAACACTTTTCTTTTGATAAAAAATATAAAAAGAAAAAGACTAAGAATCACTTAGTCTTTTTTCTTGCGGATCATATCTCCAGGTTTAACTGGTTGTGCCACTGGTAGCGTTAAAATCATCATTGGATTAGGTGCTCGGTCGATCGATTCCCCCTCATCATTTTTCATTTCTGTAATTGTTTGTTCGAAATGATGGAAGTTTGGTCCATAAAATTCGATTTCATCCCCTACAGAAAAATGATTCCGCTGACGAACAGTAGCAATCCCCGTTGTTTCATCGTAGCTTAATACTTCACCAATAAATTTATAAACCGGAATTTTACGACGCGGTCCAAATAACTGTTCATTTTCAGTTGGCACATTGTAATAAAAACCCGTTGCCAATTCTCGTTGTGCGACTTTCCATAATTCGTCGATCCATTCTTGCTTACAGACATAATTATCCGGGTCAGCAATATAACTATCAACCGCTGCTTTATAAACGTTTGCGACAGTTGAAACATAATGGATCGATTTCATGCGACCTTCGATTTTTAGACTATCAACGCCATTTTCAATTAAGTCGGGGATATGTTCGATCATTGTCATATCAACCGCACTCATTGAAAATTCTTCCGTCACATCACCATTTTCGGTTAAAGAACGATGTTCTTGAGCAAAAGGCATATCAAATAAATCATATTTCCAGCGACATGATTGTGAACATCCACCACGATTAGCATCACGCATCGACATATGGTTCGATAACGTACAACGGCCAGAATAAGAAATACACATCGCTCCATGAATGAAGGCTTCGATTTGGATATCTGTATTGCGACGAATTTCAGCTAACTCCTCCATCGATACCTCACGAGCCAATACAACCCGTTCCAATCCTTCATTTTGCCAAAATTTCAAGGTTTCCGCATTCGTGGCAGAAGCTTGAGTAGATAAATGAATTTCCAATCCCGGTGCTTCTGTAGCACAAATTTCAATCAGCGCAGGATCAGAAACGATTACAGCTGAGATACCAATATCACGTAATTTTTTAAAAAAGTCTCCTGCACCCTTTTCATTTCCTTCATGGGTTACCATATTTGCGGCTACATAAACTTTTGCACCATATTGTTTGGCAAAAGCCACCCCTTCTTCCATCTCTTCAAATGAAAAATTTCCCGCACGTGAACGCAACCCGTAAGCATCGCCGCCAATATAGACCGCATCTGCCCCATAATGGATTGCTGTTTTTAATTTTTCTAATGTACCGGCTGGAGCTAAAACTTCCGGCCGTTTTAAATTTCTCTTTGTCATATTGTTGCTCCTAGTTCTAAATTTCTTTATTTAATTGCATTGGGATCTAAGTGATAAAAACCAGTATCCATTCCACGTTCGACTGGATGATTTTTTTGGATTGATTGCTGAGCAGCAAGTTGAGCTTTTTCATCCCAAGTTCCTGTTTCAAGCGCTAGTTTTGCAGAAATAAATGCCTTAGCTACTTCTACAAATTGATTTCCAGGAGTAAATAATCCATCTAATTTCCATGTTTGATAGCCTGTTTGAGCTAACTCGTCAACTTCATTGATCAAGTTGACATCATTATCGGCAAAAATATGTGTCCCATGTTGATCTTCATAGATAGAGTAATGTGTTTCTGCCTTTTTCGGTTCTGAAATAAATAATCCGCGGTCTTTCGATGATTCTTCCGTTTGTTTTGTATAATTGAAATAATTATTTAGTAAAGGACGTTTTGACTGGTGGATACACGTAGCGCCGTAGACCAAAACTTCCGTTGGCACTTCAACATGCTGTTTTAAAGTTTTCATTTCTTCGAAAGGAACTTCACGTGCTAATACAGCTCCGACCGCACCTTTTTTATGCCAAAAATTGATTTGGCGCGCATTCGTCACTAGTGTTTCCGCATCATAGATATAGGATAAATCATAGTTTTGTAATAAAAAGATTACCCCAGTATCCCCAACAACGATATTGTCCGGTTTTACTTCGGCTAAAAAATCTAGATATTCTGGAATTTTTTTCATCTTATCAGGATGCATGATTCCATTGACAGCAATATTCACTTTTTTACCTTTAGCGTGTGCTGATTCAATCAATTGCTTTTGTTCTGTTCTCGTAAAAGAATGTGGCAGTCGTAAACCATACTCTTCTTCGCCAATGTATAAGGTATCTACTCCGGCAGCTAATAATTCTTCGGCTTGCGCCATTGATTCAGCTGTCGCAATTACTTCGATCATTTGTTGTCCTCCCAATTTCACTCGGTGATTACACTCAAAAAGATGAGTTGCCCTTCACCTATCTGCCAATGACCTGATGTTGCTAATTATTTTTAATAAAATGATTAGTCTTAACTCAGCTGATTGGTCTTCTTTTAGACTTTCCCATACTATCACAGCTTTTAAAAGTTTCCAACTAACGCTAATAGAAAGATTTAAGAATATACATACAAAAAGAGGCCGGAACGCTGTCCTGCCTCTTTCCAATTTATACATTTGCTGGAATTTTTTCTTCTTTCGGATTTTTAACTGTTAACGTGATTTTACCTTTACTTGCACCGATCGTCACAGCATCTCCTAATTGAATTTGCCCCGATAACAAAGCCTCAGCTAAACGGTCTTCAATTTCTTTTTGCAGTGCACGACGTATTGGGCGAGCTCCATATTCAGGATCAAAACCAACTTTACCAATAACATCATATGCAGCTGGCGTGATTTTCACTTTTATTTCATGCTCATTCATTCGCTCTAAAACTGAGCGACTCATGATTTTTACAATTTCATGGATTTGTTCTTGATCTAACGATTTAAAGACAACAGTTTCATCGATTCGATTGATAAACTCTGGTCGGAAAATTTTCTTCAATTCTTCTAGAATTCGTTTCTCCATAGCTGAATGATCTTTCGTGATATCTTTTGCATTGAAACCAACATTTTTTTCTTCACGAAGCTCTGTTGCACCGATGTTAGAAGTCATGATTAGAATCGTATTGCGGAAATCAACTTTTCGACCTTTCGAATCAGTCAAATGACCATCATCTAATACTTGCAATAAGATATTGAAAACATCCGGATGCGCCTTTTCGACTTCATCCAATAGAATAACTGAATAAGGTTTTTGACGAATTTTTTCGGTCAATTGTCCACCTTCTTCATAGCCCACATAACCTGGGGGCGAACCAATCAAACGACTAGTACTATATTTTTCCATGTACTCAGACATATCAACTCTTACTAAAGCTTCTTCACTACCAAACATAGCTTCAGCTAATGCCTTGGCTAATTCTGTTTTCCCTACACCCGTTGGTCCTAAAAACATAAATGAACCAATTGGACGATTTGGATCTTTCAATCCACTTCGAGCACGTCGGATAGCTCTTGAAATAGCTTTAACAGCTTCTTCTTGGCCAACTACACGTTTATGCAAAACAGTTTCTAAATCTAATAATCGTTGACTTTCTTTTTTCTCTAATTGTTGCAACGGAACACCAGTCCATTGAGAAACAACAGCTGCCACATCTTCATCTGTTACTTGATCAAGATAACCAGTCTCTTGTTTAGCAGCTTTGATTTTAGCTTGCTCTAACATTTCTGAAAGCTGTTTTTCGCGTAAGCGTAAACGAGCTGCCGATTCAAAATCTTGATTTTGAATCGCTTTTTCTTTTTCAGTTACCAAATCTTGAACTCCTTCTTCTAGTTCTGAAAGCTCAGATACTTCGTCCGTTGAATCTAAACGAACTTTAGCAGAAGATTCATCCATTAAGTCAATGGCCTTATCTGGTAATTGACGAGAGTTGATATAACGAACCGATAACGAAACGGCTGCATGAAGAGCTTCATCAGTGATTTCGACTCCATGATGTTCTTCATAACGAGCTCTTAATCCTTTTAATATCTCTTCCGCCTCTTCAGGAGTTGGTTCTTCAACCTGTACTCGAGCAAAGCGACGTTCTAATGCAGAATCTTTTTCAATATATTTTTGATATTCATCTAACGTGGTAGCACCGATCGTTTGTAATTCACCACGAGCTAATGCCGGTTTTAAAATATTGGAAGCATCAATTGCACCTTCTGCTCCGCCAGCACCAATCAATGTATGCAATTCATCAATAAACAAAATAATTTGTCCATCATGATAGATTTCATCGATAACTTTTTTCAAACGATCTTCAAATTCACCACGATATTTTGTTCCAGCAACCAACGCTCCCATATCAAGCATCATCAATCGCTTTCCACGCATATCTTCTGGAACGTCACCAGCAATAATTCGTTGCGCCAAACCTTCTACAATCGCAGTTTTACCTACACCAGGCTCACCGACAAGGACAGGATTGTTTTTAGTACGACGACTTAAAATCTGAACAACCCGGCGAACCTCATTATCACGTCCAACTACTGGATCCAAACGTTTTTCCTTAGCTAATTTTGTTA
>NZ_CP189993.1:1292500-1700000 GCF_050310005.1 Enterococcus sp. 22-H-5-01 | reverse complement strand
TAAAATAAGCAATTGAACTTATTAAAAAACTCATTCAACGCGGTGTTCTCGGTTTGTTTGGTTTGTTTCTGTATCCAGTTTTCAATGAACGATGATGACTAGTGTCATCAATGGAGCCTAGCGGGATCGAACCGCTGACCTCCTGCGTGCAAAGCAGGCGCTCTCCCAGCTGAGCTAAGGCCCCAAGTATTAAATTGAGAGTAAACCTCTCAAAACTGAACGAATAAAATAACCTGTGTAGTCTCCGTAATATTCCTTAGAAAGGAGGTGATCCAGCCGCACCTTCCGATACGGCTACCTTGTTACGACTTCACCCCAATCATCTATCCCACCTTAGGCGGCTGGCTCCAAAAGGTTACCTCACCGACTTCGGGTGTTACAAACTCTCGTGGTGTGACGGGCGGTGTGTACAAGGCCCGGGAACGTATTCACCGCGGCGTGCTGATCCGCGATTACTAGCGATTCCGGCTTCATGTAGGCGAGTTGCAGCCTACAATCCGAACTGAGAGAAGCTTTAAGAGATTAGCTTAGCCTCGCGACTTCGCGACTCGTTGTACTTCCCATTGTAGCACGTGTGTAGCCCAGGTCATAAGGGGCATGATGATTTGACGTCATCCCCACCTTCCTCCGGTTTGTCACCGGCAGTCTTGCTAGAGTGCCCAACTAAATGATGGCAACTAACAATAAGGGTTGCGCTCGTTGCGGGACTTAACCCAACATCTCACGACACGAGCTGACGACAACCATGCACCACCTGTCACTTTGCCCCCGAAGGGGAAGCTCTATCTCTAGAGTGGTCAAAGGATGTCAAGACCTGGTAAGGTTCTTCGCGTTGCTTCGAATTAAACCACATGCTCCACCGCTTGTGCGGGCCCCCGTCAATTCCTTTGAGTTTCAACCTTGCGGTCGTACTCCCCAGGCGGAGTGCTTAATGCGTTAGCTGCAGCACTGAAGGGCGGAAACCCTCCAACACTTAGCACTCATCGTTTACGGCGTGGACTACCAGGGTATCTAATCCTGTTTGCTCCCCACGCTTTCGAGCCTCAGCGTCAGTTACAGACCAGAGAGCCGCCTTCGCCACTGGTGTTCCTCCATATATCTACGCATTTCACCGCTACACATGGAATTCCACTCTCCTCTTCTGCACTCAAGTTCCCCAGTTTCCAATGACCCTCCCCGGTTGAGCCGGGGGCTTTCACATCAGACTTAAGAAACCGCCTGCGCTCGCTTTACGCCCAATAAATCCGGACAACGCTTGCCACCTACGTATTACCGCGGCTGCTGGCACGTAGTTAGCCGTGGCTTTCTGGTTAGATACCGTCAAGGGATGAACTTTTTACTCTCATCCTTGTTCTTCTCTAACAACAGAGTTTTACGATCCGAAAACCTTCTTCACTCACGCGGCGTTGCTCGGTCAGACTTTCGTCCATTGCCGAAGATTCCCTACTGCTGCCTCCCGTAGGAGTTTGGGCCGTGTCTCAGTCCCAATGTGGCCGATCACCCTCTCAGGTCGGCTATGCATCGTTGCCTTGGTGAGCCGTTACCTCACCAACTAGCTAATGCACCGCGGATCCATCCTCAAGTGACGCAAAAGCGCCTTTCAAAAGAAAACCATGCGGTTTTCTTTGTTATGCGGTATTAGCACCTGTTTCCAAGTGTTATCCCCCGCTTGAGGGTAGGTTATCCACGTGTTACTCACCCGTTCGCCACTCTTTTTCTTTCGGTGGAGCAAGCTCCGGTGAAAGAAAAAGCGTTCGACTTGCATGTATTAGGCACGCCGCCAGCGTTCGTCCTGAGCCAGGATCAAACTCTCATAAAAAGTGTTTGAAACAATCTTGCGATTGTTAAGCTCAATTTTAAAAATTGACTTGCTAGCATATTGCTTGCTATGTTTTGTTTGTTTCTATTAAAAGAAACGCCCTACACATTTGGTTTGTTTTATTCGTTCAGTTTTCAAAGGTCTACATTGTTTGTCGCTTTGTTTCAGTAACTTTTATATCTTAACAGATTTAAAAGTTGATGTCAACAACTATTTTAAAAACTTTTTCAAAAAGTTTTTAAATCTGTTATTCATTAAACAACTTAGTTATAATAACTTATTTACGTTTATAAGTCAACTTATTTTATTACTAAAATAGTTTCGATGCAAACAAAATTTATTATCATAACAAGAAATAAAATTCCATCCAATTTGGATGGAATTCGCGTGGCGACGTCCTAATCTCACAAGGGGCAACCCCTCACTACAATCGGCGCTAAGAAGCTTAACTTCTGTGTTCGACATGGGAACAGGTGTATCCTTCTCGCTATCGCCACCACACTATTTGTTTGAGTAAACTTCGTTCACTCAAAACTGGATCAGAAACATTCAAACAGCCAAGATCAATTTTTTTGGTTAAGTCCTCGATCGATTAGTATCAGTCCGCTCCGTACATCACTGCACTTCCACTTCTGACCTATCTACCTGATCATCTCTCAGGGATCTTACTTTCTTAAAGAAATGGGAAATCTCATCTTGAGGTGGGCTTCACACTTAGATGCTTTCAGCGTTTATCCCTTCCCTACATAGCTACCCAGCGATGCCTCTGGCGAGACAACTGGTACACCAGCGGTAAGTCCATCCCGGTCCTCTCGTACTAAGGACAGATCCTCTCAAATTTCCAACGCCCGCGACGGATAGGGACCGAACTGTCTCACGACGTTCTGAACCCAGCTCGCGTGCCGCTTTAATGGGCGAACAGCCCAACCCTTGGGACCGACTACAGCCCCAGGATGCGACGAGCCGACATCGAGGTGCCAAACCTCCCCGTCGATGTGGACTCTTGGGGGAGATAAGCCTGTTATCCCCAGGGTAGCTTTTATCCGTTGAGCGATGGCCCTTCCATGCGGAACCACCGGATCACTAAGCCCGACTTTCGTCCCTGCTCGACTTGTAGGTCTCGCAGTCAAGCTCCCTTGTGCCTTTACACTCTGCGAATGATTTCCAACCATTCTGAGGGAACCTTTGGGCGCCTCCGTTACCTTTTAGGAGGCGACCGCCCCAGTCAAACTGCCCATCTGACACTGTCTCCCACCACGATTAGTGGTGCGGGTTAGAGTGGTCATAACACAGGGGTAGTATCCCACCAGCGCCTCTGTCGAAACTAGCGTTCCGACTTCTACGGCTCCTACCTATCCTGTACATGTGGTACAAACACTCAATATCAAACTGCAGTAAAGCTCCATGGGGTCTTTCCGTCCTGTCGCGGGTAACCTGCATCTTCACAGGTACTAAAATTTCACCGAGTCTCTCGTTGAGACAGTGCCCAAATCGTTACGCCTTTCGTGCGGGTCGGAACTTACCCGACAAGGAATTTCGCTACCTTAGGACCGTTATAGTTACGGCCGCCGTTTACTGGGGCTTCAATTCGTACCTTCGCTTACGCTAAGCACTCCTCTTAACCTTCCAGCACCGGGCAGGCGTCAGCCCCTATACGTCATCTTTCGATTTTGCAGAGACCTGTGTTTTTGATAAACAGTCGCTTGGGCCTATTCACTGCGGCTGATCGTTAGATCAGCACCCCTTCTCCCGAAGTTACGGGGTCATTTTGCCGAGTTCCTTAACGAGAGTTCTCTCGCTCACCTTAGGATTCTCTCCTCGACTACCTGTGTCGGTTTGCGGTACGGGCCATTGTTTTCTAACTAGAAGCTTTTCTTGGCAGTGTGACATCAGGAACTTCGGTACTATTATTTCCCTCCCCATCACAACTTGTCCTTAAAGATGCAAGCATTTGACTCACTTCAAGACTTGTTGCTTGGACAGACATTTCCAATCGTCTGATTCCTTAGCCTCCTGCGTCCCTCCATTGTTCAAACAAAAACAACGGGTACAGGAATATCAACCTGTTATCCATCGCCTACGCCTTTCGGCCTCGGCTTAGGTCCCGACTAACCCTGGGCGGACGAGCCTTCCCCAGGAAACCTTAGTCATTCGGTGGACAGGATTCTCACCTGTCTTTCGCTACTCATACCGGCATTCTCACTTCTAAGCGCTCCAGCAGTCCTCACGATCTACCTTCAACGCCCTTAGAACGCTCTCCTACCAACACACCTAATGGTGTGTTCCACAGCTTCGGTAATATGTTTAGCCCCGGTACATTTTCGGCGCAGGGTCACTCGACTAGTGAGCTATTACGCACTCTTTAAATGGTGGCTGCTTCTGAGCCAACATCCTAGTTGTCTGTGCAACCCCACATCCTTTTCCACTTAACATATATTTTGGGACCTTAGCTGGTGGTCTGGGCTGTTTCCCTTTCGACTATGGATCTTATCACTCACAGTCTGACTCCCAGAGATGAATGGATGGCATTCGGAGTTTATCTGAATTCGGTAACCCGAGATGGGCCCCTAGTCCAAACAGTGCTCTACCTCCATCATTCTTACTCTGAGGCTAGCCCTAAAGCTATTTCGGAGAGAACCAGCTATCTCCAAGTTCGTTTGGAATTTCTCCGCTACCCACACCTCATCCCCGCACTTTTCAACGTACGTGGGTTCGGTCCTCCAGTGCGTTTTACCGCACCTTCAACCTGGACATGGGTAGATCACATGGTTTCGGGTCTACGACCACTTACTCATTCGCCCTATTCAGACTCGCTTTCGCTACGGCTCCGTTTTTTCAACTTAACCTCGCAAGTAATCGTAACTCGCCGGTTCATTCTACAAAAGGCACGCTATCACCCATTAACGGGCTTTAACTTGTTGTAGGCACACGGTTTCAGGATCTATTTCACTCCCCTTCCGGGGTGCTTTTCACCTTTCCCTCACGGTACTGGTTCACTATCGGTCACTAGGGAGTATTTAGCCTTGGGAGATGGTCCTCCCGGATTCCGACGGAATTCCTCGTGTTCCGCCGTACTCAGGATCCTCCTAGGTGTCAGTCAAATTTTGTCTACGGGGCTTTTACCCTTTCTAGCAGACCTTTCCAGGTCCTTCGACTATCTCACTGGACTACCATATCGGAGTCCTACAACCCCAAGAGGCAAGCCTCTTGGTTTGGGCTTTTCCCGTTTCGCTCGCCGCTACTCAGGGAATCGAATTTTCTTTCTCTTCCTGCAGGTACTTAGATGTTTCAGTTCTCTGCGTCTACCTCTAATCAGCTATGTATTCACTGAAAAGTAACATCCTATAAAAGATGCTGGGTTTCCCCATTCGGAAATCTCCGGATCAAAGCTTACTTACAGCTCCCCGAAGCATATCGGTGTTAGTCCCGTCCTTCATCGGCTCCTAGTGCCAAGGCATCCACCGTGCGCCCTTATTCACTTAACCTTATCAACCTTTCGGTTGGGTCTTACTAATTTCCATGAGCGATCATGTTCCTTAGTAATAAAATAAGCAATTGAACTTATTAAAAAACTCATTCAACGCGGTGTTCTCGGTTTGTTTGGTTTGTTTCTGTATCCAGTTTTCAATGAACGATTGAGAGTAAACCTCTCAAAACTGAACGAATAAAATAACCTGTGTAGTCTCCGTAATATTCCTTAGAAAGGAGGTGATCCAGCCGCACCTTCCGATACGGCTACCTTGTTACGACTTCACCCCAATCATCTATCCCACCTTAGGCGGCTGGCTCCAAAAGGTTACCTCACCGACTTCGGGTGTTACAAACTCTCGTGGTGTGACGGGCGGTGTGTACAAGGCCCGGGAACGTATTCACCGCGGCGTGCTGATCCGCGATTACTAGCGATTCCGGCTTCATGTAGGCGAGTTGCAGCCTACAATCCGAACTGAGAGAAGCTTTAAGAGATTAGCTTAGCCTCGCGACTTCGCGACTCGTTGTACTTCCCATTGTAGCACGTGTGTAGCCCAGGTCATAAGGGGCATGATGATTTGACGTCATCCCCACCTTCCTCCGGTTTGTCACCGGCAGTCTTGCTAGAGTGCCCAACTAAATGATGGCAACTAACAATAAGGGTTGCGCTCGTTGCGGGACTTAACCCAACATCTCACGACACGAGCTGACGACAACCATGCACCACCTGTCACTTTGCCCCCGAAGGGGAAGCTCTATCTCTAGAGTGGTCAAAGGATGTCAAGACCTGGTAAGGTTCTTCGCGTTGCTTCGAATTAAACCACATGCTCCACCGCTTGTGCGGGCCCCCGTCAATTCCTTTGAGTTTCAACCTTGCGGTCGTACTCCCCAGGCGGAGTGCTTAATGCGTTAGCTGCAGCACTGAAGGGCGGAAACCCTCCAACACTTAGCACTCATCGTTTACGGCGTGGACTACCAGGGTATCTAATCCTGTTTGCTCCCCACGCTTTCGAGCCTCAGCGTCAGTTACAGACCAGAGAGCCGCCTTCGCCACTGGTGTTCCTCCATATATCTACGCATTTCACCGCTACACATGGAATTCCACTCTCCTCTTCTGCACTCAAGTTCCCCAGTTTCCAATGACCCTCCCCGGTTGAGCCGGGGGCTTTCACATCAGACTTAAGAAACCGCCTGCGCTCGCTTTACGCCCAATAAATCCGGACAACGCTTGCCACCTACGTATTACCGCGGCTGCTGGCACGTAGTTAGCCGTGGCTTTCTGGTTAGATACCGTCAAGGGATGAACTTTTTACTCTCATCCTTGTTCTTCTCTAACAACAGAGTTTTACGATCCGAAAACCTTCTTCACTCACGCGGCGTTGCTCGGTCAGACTTTCGTCCATTGCCGAAGATTCCCTACTGCTGCCTCCCGTAGGAGTTTGGGCCGTGTCTCAGTCCCAATGTGGCCGATCACCCTCTCAGGTCGGCTATGCATCGTTGCCTTGGTGAGCCGTTACCTCACCAACTAGCTAATGCACCGCGGATCCATCCTCAAGTGACGCAAAAGCGCCTTTCAAAAGAAAACCATGCGGTTTTCTTTGTTATGCGGTATTAGCACCTGTTTCCAAGTGTTATCCCCCGCTTGAGGGTAGGTTATCCACGTGTTACTCACCCGTTCGCCACTCTTTTTCTTTCGGTGGAGCAAGCTCCGGTGAAAGAAAAAGCGTTCGACTTGCATGTATTAGGCACGCCGCCAGCGTTCGTCCTGAGCCAGGATCAAACTCTCATAAAAAGTGTTTGAAACAATCTTGCGATTGTTAAGCTCAATTTTAAAAATTGACTTGCTAGCATATTGCTTGCTATGTTTTGTTTGTTTCTATTAAAAGAAACGCCCTACACATTTGGTTTGTTTTATTCGTTCAGTTTTCAAAGGTCTACATTGTTTGTCGCTTTGTTTCAGCAACTTTTATATCTTAACAAATTTAAAAGTTAATGTCAACAACTTTTTAAAACTTTTTTGAAGAAGTTTTTTTAAAATCGCCATTACTGCTTGATGCGACTTTGTTATCTTAACTTATAAATATTTTTTTGTCAACATTTATTTTAGGTGTTCCGAAAAGTTTTTAAAATGTTAAGTCACTGTTTCAGAACATAGAACAATATATCAGTTTTAAGCTGATTGGTCAACAAAAACAACGCAATTTTATTCACTTTTCTCAAACACGATGAATAAATATAATTTATGTTTTTTTGTTCGTTTTTTTTGAAAAATACTAGTGTAAATTAAGTTTAAAATCGAATTTTTTGGTATTTTATTTTTGATTTTTCATTAACTCGTAGCGTTGTTTTTCGCCTTCTATAGATTTCTTTGGTAAAATGAGGCGTAGTACCATTTATTTATACGGACGGAGGAACACCATATGAAAGTATTAGTTGCAGATGACGATAAAGAAATTGTCGAACTATTAAGTATTTACTTGCATAATGAAGGCTATGAGGTTATTAAAGCCTATGATGGAAAAGAGGCTTTGAGTAAACTTAGAACAGCGAATGATATCGACTTACTTCTATTAGATATTATGATGCCAGTGATGGATGGTATGCAAGTCGTGAAAGAACTTAGAAAAGAATCTCAAATCCCGATTATCATGTTAACCGCAAAAACTACCGACATGGATAAAATCAAAGGACTAGTCGCTGGGGCTGATGATTATGTTACAAAACCATTTAATCCTTTAGAAGTGATGGCTCGAGTAAAATCTTTATTGCGTCGTACAAAGATGCAAGTAGCCGAAGATCAACCAGATATTTTAGAAATCCAATCATTGATCATCAATAAGGATTCTCATGAAGTTAAAACAATAGATGGAAAAGAGATCCAATTGACGGCTTTAGAATTTGGAATTTTGTATTTATTAGCCAGCCACCCTAACCGTGTTTTCAGTGCTGATGAAATTTTTGAACGTGTGTGGAAACAAGAAAGTATTGTATCTGCTAAAACAGTTATGGTACATGTAAGTCATCTACGGGATAAAATCGAAGAAGCTACAAATGGAGAAAAAGTGATCCAAACGGTTTGGGGTGTGGGTTATAAGATTGATGCAAAATAAAATCGAGAAAAAAAAAGAATCACTCTTACATCAAAGGAAGTCAGTGAATTAATTGCGGAAGGAATCGTTACCGTTATCTTGTTGCTTCTATTAAATGTTGCAATTATGGTTCTTTTTAGCCAAATGCTAAATAATTCGCCTGACTTATCCGATGCTATCTACCGATCAAAAAATATTTTTGCTAACAATTTAGGTAGTGATATTTTTTGGAGTGGACGCAATTTTGTTATTCCCTTTTTCATTGTAATTGATGCCTTAATTATTTTTTGGCGGTTGATTCGTCGTTATCGTCAAATGCAGCTACGACATATTATTAACGAATTGCACTACATTGCTAACGGTAACTATGATTACCGGATTCCTTTTGAGCTTCGTGGCGACCTTAGTAAAGTCGTTGATAGCATTAATGGATTAGTTGACAGCACTGTTGCTGCCATTGAAGATGAACGAGCGATTGAAAAATCAAAAGATGAATTAATTACCAATGTCAGTCATGATATACGTACCCCATTGACTTCAATCATTGGCTATTTAGGGCTAATTGAAGATGGACAGTATCAAAACCCTGATGAAATACTTAAATATACTAGTATTGCCTATAATAAGGCTAAACAGATGAAGTCGCTAGTCGAAGATCTTTTTGAATACTCTAAAGTCCGGCAGCCGTCTGTCCCTGTGAATACCGTTTCTTTTGATATGGTTCAGTTATTAGAACAGTTAGCGGCTGACTTTGAATTAGAAGCAAAAAAAAAGAATATCCAAATATTAGTTGAGACCCAAGAGCCACATTTAATCATGGATGGTGACACAGAAAAGTTAGTCCGTGTCTTCAATAATTTGATTACAAATGCGTTCAAATACGGGACGGATGCCGATAAAATCTTGATTGAAATCGAAAAAACTAAGAATGAAGCTGTGGTAACAGTTAGAAACAACGGTAAAGAAATCCCCCGTGAAGCGTTAGATCAATTATTTGATCGCTTTTATCGGGTCGACGAATCTCGTTCTCAAGAAATTAGCGGTACCGGGTTAGGTTTGGCTATTGCTCAAAATATTATCAATCTACATGGTGGCTATATCTATGCACAGTCTAATAAAGAGTGGACCTCTTTTATCATTCACTTGCCACTGTATAAAAACCAAGTGAAGACCATTCCAGATAATCATTGACTTTAATTTTTTGATTGCTTATACTAAGCTTAATAAGAAATGCAGGAAACCAAGTACTTACGTTTGTTTTTTTAGAGAGTTGATGGCTGGTGAGAATCAACAAAACAACCTAAGGAAATCCAGTTTCATAATCTGCGTTTTTCGAAAGAAGAACCGGGTGACGTCGATAATCGTCTTTCAAGTGCAGCTACTATGCTGAATTTGGGTGGTACCGCGAAATTCAACACTGTTTCGTCCCTATTTACGGGATGAGACGGTGTTTTTTTATTTTAAAGGAGGAAATAATATGCTAGATGTAAAAATGATTCGTAACAATTTTACCGAAGTAAAAGACAAATTAGTCACACGTGGTGTTAAAGAAGAAATTTTAAAACGCTTCTTAGAACTAGACGAACAACGTCGTCAATTATTAGTTAAAACAGAAGAGTTAAAAAAATATCGGAATGATGTATCAAATGAAATTGCACAATTAAAGCGTGAAAAAAATGATGCGGCTGATAAAATTGCTGAAATGAAAGAAGTCGGCGTCAAAATTAAAGATTTTGATGCACAAGTGGCTACTATTGATGCACAGTTAACTGAAATTGCTACAACTTTACCTAATCTTCCTCATGATTCTGTTCCTGTCGGCGCTGATGAAGATGATAACGTAGAAGTCCGTCGTTGGAGTACACCACGCGAATTTGATTTTGAACCTCGCCCACATTGGGAAGTAGCTGAAGACCTAGATATTCTAGACTTTGAGCGTGGGGCAAAAGTTTCCGGTAGCCGCTTTGTTTATTACAAAGGTTTGGGTGCTCGATTAGAACGGGCTGTTTACAACTTTATGCTAGATGAACATATCTACGAACAAGGTTATACAGAAATGATTACTCCTTACTTGGTAAACAGCAAATCAATGTTTGGCACAGGTCAATTTCCTAAATTTAAAGAAGATGTCTTTCAAATAGAAGGTCGCGATCTAACGTTGATTCCAACTGCTGAAGTGCCATTGACCAATTATTATGCTGATGAAATCTTAGAAGGAAAAGATCTACCAATTTACTTCACTGCCCTTTCACCATCTTTCCGTTCTGAAGCTGGAAGTGCCGGTCGCGATACTCGTGGATTGATTCGTCTGCATCAATTCCACAAAGTAGAAATGGTAAAATTCAGCAACAAAGAAAATTCTTATGATGAATTAGAAAAAATGACGAACAACGCTGAAACAATCCTACAAAAATTAGGCTTACCATACCGTGTAATCACTTTATGTACTGGAGATATGGGCTTCTCTGCTGCTAAAACGTATGATATCGAAGTCTGGGTGCCGGCGCAAAACACCTACCGTGAAATCAGTTCATGCTCTAACTGTGAAGATTTCCAAGCACGTCGAGCAATGATTCGTTACCGCGATGAAGATGGAAAAGTACAATACGCCCATACTTTAAATGGCTCTGGTTTAGCTGTTGGTCGTACTGTCACTGCTATTCTAGAAAATTATCAAAACGAAGATGGAACAGTTACAATTCCGGATGCTTTAGTTCCTTATATGGGTAATGAAAAAGTTATTAAAAAGACTAACTAAGAATCACTACTTTTACTTTGATTTATAGTAAAGAAAAAAGACAGTCAACTGACTGTCTTTTTTTGCTTTTATTGTTCTACCGAATAGTTTGGTGCTTCTTTCGTGATTTGAACATCATGTGGATGAGATTCTTTCAAACCATTGCCACTCATTTGAACAAATTGTGCATTCTCACGTAAGCTTTCCAAGTTGGCTGCTCCAACATAACCCATACCAGCTTTCAGTCCGCCGATCATTTGGAAAATGATATCTGCCGCAGTCCCTTTATAGGCTACACGACCTTCAATTCCTTCAGGAACTAATTTATTCGCTTCGTTGACCCCACTTTGGAAGTAACGATCACTCGAACCTTTTTCCATCGCGCCCAGTGAACCCATACCTCGGTATGTTTTAAAGCGACGACCTTGATAGATTTCAAACTCACCCGGAGATTCGTCTGTTCCAGCTAACATTGAGCCTAGCATAACTGCATAACCACCTGCTGCTAAAGCTTTAACGATATCGCCAGAATACTTAATCCCACCATCAGCAATAATTGCTTTTCCATATTGACGAGCAACAGAAGCAGCATCATAAATCGCTGTTAATTGAGGAACACCGACCCCAGCAACTACACGTGTCGTACAGATAGATCCTGGTCCAATACCTACTTTAACTACATCGACACCAGCATCGTATAAAGCTTTGGCACCCTCAGCAGTTGCGATATTTCCAGCAATCAAAGTCGCCTCTGGGAAGGTTTCGCGAATTTCACGAATTTTCCGTAAAACACCTGCACTATGACCATGAGCAGTATCGATCACGATTGCATCAGCCCCAGCTTCTAACAAAGCTTCTGAACGTTCAAAAGTATCACTCGTCACACCAACTGCTGCAGCCACTAACAAACGGCCATGTTCATCTTTCGCAGCATTGGGGAATTCAATCACTTTTTCGATGTCTTTGATCGTAATCAAGCCACTTAAACGACCTTCTTCATCTACGATTGGTAATTTTTCAATTTTATGTTTTTGAAGAATTTTTTCTGCATCTTTCAGTTTTGTTCCAACGGGAGCAGTTACTAAACCGTCTTTAGTCATTACTTCATCAATCGACATTTCATAGTCTGTCACAAAACGCATATCGCGATTTGTAATGATGCCTACTAATTTACGATTTTCTAATGTTTCAACGATAGGCACACCACTGATACGGTAGCGGGCCATTAATTTTTCTGCATCTTGGACTTTATGTTCCGGAGTTAAGAAAAACGGATCAATAATGACACCACTCTCTGACCGTTTTACTTTACGAACCTCATCTGCTTGGGCAGCGATACTCATATTTTTATGGATAACTCCAAGACCACCTTGACGGGCCATCGCAATCGCCATTTTACTATCTGTTACAGTATCCATACTTGCACTCATTAACGGAATGTTCAATTTGATATTTTTAGCCAGTTGCACACTCATATCCACATCATTTGGCAATACGTGACTCTCAGCTGGAATCAATAATACATCATCAAACGTCAAACCTTTTTTCGCAAATTTCGTTTCCCAATTAGACATTGTTCGTTACCACTCCTCAGAATTATTTTTAATAAAAAACTTAACAGAATGGCTGATTTAAGTCAATAACTTACGTTTAAATCCTCATCTAACCCTTATTTAATTATTAAGGAACCATGTTTTGATAATTGATTCAGATATCTCTGTTTCACTCTCAATAATTTGATAAGTGACATCCTCGGTCTCTATATCTCGAATCAAATAAAATCCTGCTCGATTTTTAAAGTCATCTAAATGAATAACAAGATAGCGATCAGCAATTTTTTCAATACTTTTGAATGTATCGCGCAAAATAAGTTTAGCCTGATGGATATTTTCTTGACGTTCACATGCTTTTGTTACTGCTACTGTCAACGTATACCCTTCATCTAAAAAAAGTTTGATCATTTCTACTTTAACAACCATCGGTAACTTAAATTTACGATTTCCACTTTTTTCACCCGTTGAATGAATGTATCCCTTTTGTTCCCAATAGCGAATCTGACGTGGAGAAACACCCGTCATTTTACTTAATTCACTAATTCCTACTACGAATTCATCACTTTCTATGAGATGTTGGACTTTATTTTTCTTCAAGACAGATCCCTCTCTTCATCAAATAATTATACTTTCGTTGACGTTTATGTCAAGTAAGTTGACAAAAAATAAAAACAGCGGTAAAGTAGCTATCGGACATTCGTTGTTTCAGAAAATTTCAAAAAAAGAAAGAAGGCGTTAGATCGTGAGTAATAAACAAACGGTCGATATTTACGGTAAGCCTTACAACCGTTCCTTACTAGTCGCTGTGCTATTAATCGGAACCTTCTGTACAGTGCTCAACCAAACACTATTAACAACAGCATTTCCAACTCTAATGAGAGCTTTTGATATATCTGCTTCTAGCGTTCAATGGCTGACTACTGGATTTTTATTGGTAAATGGGATCATGATTCCCATCAGTGCCTGGTTAATCAATAAATTCAGTTCAAAACGTCTCTATATTACTGCTATGATCATCTTTTTGATTGGTACGATCACTTGTTTTGTAGCACCAAATTTTTCTACTTTATTAATTGGACGTTTAGTACAAGCAGCAGGTGTTGGGATCTCAATGCCACTTCTACAAAATATTATGCTTTCTATCTTCCCGCCTGAAAAACGCGGAGCAGCTATGGGTATGGCTGGTGTAGTTATCGGATTAGCTCCCGCATTAGGGCCTACTCTTTCAGGTTGGATCATCGACAATTATACTTGGCGTGATCTTTTCGGTATGGTTATTCCGATTGTAGTCCTAGTATTGGTTCTAGCTGCTTTCTTAATGAAAAGCGTTATCCAATTATCTAATCCAAGTATCGATGTACTTTCTGCTTTCTTATCGACTGCAGGTTTCGGTAGCTTGCTTTATGGCTTCTCTTCAGTCGGTAATGACGGTTGGGGTAGCGTGAAAGTAATCAGCTTCCTAATTGTTGGGATCGTCGTAATTGGTTTATTCGTATGGCGCCAACTACATTTAGAACATCCTTTCTTAGAGTTACGCGTATTCAAGTCTCCAGTATTTACAATTGCCGCGATCTTAAGTGGTGTTGTAAACATGGCAATGGTTGGAGCTGAAATGGTTTTACCATTATATATTCAAAACATTCGTGGCGAATCAGCTTTCCATTCTGGCTTAATGTTATTACCAGGTGCTTTAGTTATGGGGCTTATGATGCCGATTACTGGTGCAATTTTTGATAAACATGGGGCAAAACGTTTGGCAATCGGCGGTATGTTGATTTTAACTGCTGCTACTCTACCTTTTGCATTCTTAACAAAAGATACACCAGTAACAATGATCGTTATCCTATATGCTATTCGTATGTTTGGTATTTCAATGGTCATGATGCCAGTCACAACTTCAGGTATGAACGCTTTACCAATGAACTTAATCAGTCACGGTACTGCTGTAAATAACACTTTCCGTCAAGTTGCTAGTTCTATCGGTACAGCCATTCTAATTAGCGTGTTAACTAATGTTACAAAAGATAATCTGCCAAAAGCAAGTTTATTAAAGGAATTACCTTTAACCTATAAAGATCAAGCTATTAATGCTACTCTATCTGGTTACCATGCAGCTTTTTATGTAGCTGTCATCTTTAGTATTATTGGATTCTTTATCACCTTCTTCTTAAAGGCGAATAAAAAAGTTGAAGGAGGCGTTGCAAAATGATTTTTGCCGTAACAATTATTAGTGTTTTAGCATTTGCTTTAACCAATATATTTGCGAAAAAAATGTGGCATACTGCTCTTTCAATTATTTTTGCGCTACTTTTTATTGTTAGTTTATGTCTAATTACTGCTAATGACCATTACCACTATGGGATGAAAAAAGTAACTGATACAACCACTCAAGCTCTAACTTCAAGTGCTGATAATAAAAATATGAATATGTTACTTTATCAACCATTAGGTAATGGTACTGAAAAAGTTTATATCTATAAAACAAATGAAGCTCAGAAAAAAGCAAAAACAACTGGGACTGAGCATGTAACAAATGTGGTCAAAGAAAATCAAACAAAAACACAATTAGAAACTAAAAAGACTTATTGGGTTTATAAAAATGATACTGCTAAATTATGGTTTAGTCTTTCTAGCAAAGATCGTCAGCTAGTTAAAGAAAAAAATACTTTTAGCGTTGAAAAAGATTGGGTCGTTTTAAGTACGACACAAGCAAAAAAACTCGCTAAATTAGCAGAAGATCAAAAAGCTACGATGGAAACAGAAGCTAAAGCTTATGTTCAAGAACAAGTGAAAGCTGCTATGATGAAAAATCCTAAAATGGATCAAGCCGAACAACAAAAAGTGATCAAACAAGCTACTGCTGAATATCAACAACAAGCAATGGCTAAGATGATTGCCCAAGCAAAAAAATAAAAAAATAAGGGTCTTCTCGTAATGAGGAGACCCTTATTTTTTATTTACGTGGAGCAGTTGCTAAGCTACTGATAATTCCAAATCGTTTCTTCAAGTAATAACGAGCAGCTAATGCCAATGCCGACAACACTACTAACACCATTGGATCAAGAATCGGGTTTAATGACTGTGGCAACAACGCCGCGCCATTGAAGACCAAGAACCATACGAGTGTCACTGAACCTAACATAACGATCGTTTTCCATGTTTTTGGTTTCTTTGATTTGTCTGCACCTGGTTGTTCATATTGATAAACAAACAAATACATCATATAAAAGACTAGACCACCAACAGCTGAGGCAATAACCAAAGCGGTCAAACCATAAGTTACCGCTTGTGTTCCACGTGGAACAAATAATCCCATAATCCCTGAAACGATCCCTAATAAACCAAACAACAATAAGAAGTTATCTAACCACATTAAAGAAGCAGTAGAAGATTTCTTTTGTTCTACAGGTTTATCGACGATGTATTCTAATCGTTCTGAGACAGTCCCAAATAATTGACGAGCCGTCTTTCCTGTCTTTTGCTCCTCAACTAATGTCGGAAGCATTTCATTTAAAGCAAGCGTCATCTGTTCATTTGATAAATTTGCCGCTCTTAACGCTTTTTTTAAGTCAAAAATATATTGTTCATTTCGTTTAGTCAATTTCTCTTCAAGTTGATCATTCTCTAAACTCAAAGCTTGCAACTTTTCTAACTCCATCTTATTTCCTCCCTAAACGTTGAAACGGAATAACATTACATCGCCGTCTTGAACAACATAATCTTTTCCTTCCAGTCTTACACGTCCAGCTTCTTTTGCTGCGTGCATACTGCCATATTTATTTAAGTCTTCAAAAGAAACAGTTTCTGCACGAATGAATCCGCGCTCAAAATCAGTATGAATGATCCCCGCTGCTTGAGGAGCCTTCATCCCTTTGCGGAATGTCCAAGCACGAACTTCTTGTTCACCTGCAGTGAAGTAAGTAGCCAAACCTAAGAGATCATAAGCTGTACGAATCAATTGATCTAAGCCTGATTCTTCAATTCCCATTGCTTCTAAGAATTCAGCCTTGTCCTCTTCTTCTAATTCAGCAATCTCTTCTTCTGCTTCTGCGCACACAACGATCACTTCTGAGTGTTCACTTGCTGCAAAGTTACGAACAGTTTGAACATAGTTGTTGCTTTCAGGATTGGCTACAGTATCTTCATCTACATTAGCTACGTATAAAACAGGTTTGCTTGTTAACAGGAACAGACCTTTGACAATTTGTTGTTCATCTTCTGTAAATTCAATCGTGCGAGCAGATTGGCCTTCTTCTAACACAGGTTTTAATTTATCTAAAACTGCTAGTTCAGCGACTGCATTTTTTTCTTTCGTTCTTGCAACTTTTGCCACGCGATTATAACGTTTATTTACAGAGTCTAAATCAGCTAAAACTAATTCTAAATTGATCGTTTCGATGTCTTCTAACGGGTCCACACGACCTTCTACGTGTGTAATGTTTTCATTATCGAAACAACGAACAACATGACAAATAGCATCAACTTGTCGAATATGACTTAAGAATTGGTTCCCTAAACCTTCACCTTTGCTAGCACCTTTGACGATTCCAGCAATATCAGTAAATTCAAAAGTAGTTGGAACTGTTTTTTTAGGTTGAACTAGCTCTGTCAAACGTTCTAAACGCCAATCTGGAACTTCTACCATTCCTACATTGGGATCGATTGTAGCAAAGGGATAATTAGCAGCTTCTGCCCCCGCTTTAGTAATTGCATTAAACAAAGTTGACTTACCGACGTTTGGTAAACCTACGATTCCGGCTGTTAAGGCCATAATTTACTTCACTCTTTCTCTATTAATTTAGCTTATTCTTACGGCTAATCCTCTTTTTTAACAAGGACTTTTTTCATTTTTTTATCAAAATCACGACGTGTCATCATTACAATATGTCCGCAATTAACACACTTGATTTTTATATCAGCACCCATGCGAATAATTTCCCAGCGATTTGTCTGACAGGCATGAGGTTTTTTCATTTCTACGATATCACCTAAATCATACATCTGGTAAATCCTCCTCTAGCTCGTTATAGATCACAACAATCGAATTATAACATTGGATTGTATGTGATTAATTATTTTAAGACTCATCGAAATGGATATTTAAGATATCTAGGATACGTGTCAAATCAGAAGGCGACAAATATTCAATTGCAATTTTTCCTTTGCCGTCTTTTTCAACGATTTCGACACCCGTACCAAATTTATCCATTAATCGATCTTCGCTTTCTCTTAAGTAATAAGGTTTTTCCTTCGTCAAACGTGGACCTTTTTTCTTTTCCTTAGCTTTTCCTTCATTGTATTCACTAACGATTTGTTCTAATTGACGAACGGTTAGATTTTCTTTCACTGCTCGATTAGCTAATTTTAGAATTTGATCTTTTTTCTTTAATCCTAATAATGTACGGGCTTGTCCCATCGATAAACGTTCATCTTGGACCATTTCTTTTACCAATTTAGGTAACGTCAATAGGCGTAAATAATTCGCGATATAGGGACGGCTTTTTCCTAGTCGGTTCGCAACATCCGCCTGTGTCAATTTCAGATTTTTCATCAGCATCTCGTAAGCTTCAGCTTCTTCTAACGGATTTAAATCTTCTCGTTGCAAGTTTTCTAATACAGCAATCTGCATCATTGCTTCTTCATCAAATTCACGAATAATAGCTGGAACTGTTTCTTTACCCGCTAATTTAGAAGCTCTGAAACGTCGTTCACCCGCAATAAGCTCGTAACCTTTTACTGCTGATTTTCTAACAATGATCGGCTGAAAGACACCAGATTGTTCAATCGAATTCGCTAATTCTTGTAAGCTGTTTTCGTCAAAAGATTTACGTGGTTGGTACGGGTTAGGACGTAAATCACTCAACGGAAGCTCAACTACTTGATCTCGTTTTACATCAACCTCTTCGATCTCTGAAAGATCTTGAAATAAAGCATCAATTCCACGACCCAAACCTTTATTTTTGCTCACGAACTAACACTTCCTTTGCTAAAGCTTGATAGACTTCAGCACCTTTAGAGCGAGGATCATAATCTATGATCGGCTTGCCATGACTAGGCGCTTCAGATAAACGAACATTTCTAGGAATAATGGTATCATAAACTTTTTCTTGGAAATAACGTCGAACCTCTTCTACTACTTCTGCGCCAAGATTCGTACGCGCATCGAACATGGTCAACAATACGCCTTCAATTTCTAATTCTGGATTAAAATGTTTTTGAACTAAGCGAACGGTATTCAATAATTGGCTCAATCCTTCTAGTGCATAATACTCACACTGAACAGGGATCAAAATAGCATCACTGGCCGTAAAAGCATTGATAGTCAAATGTCCTAATGAAGGTGGACAATCAATCAAAATGAAATCATATTCATCGTTCACATCTTCTAATGCGCTTTTTAAACGTGACTCCCTCGCCATCATTGATGTTAGTTCAATCTCAGCACCTGCCAATTGTAATGTTGCCGGTACAATCGATAAATTTTCTCTTGTCGTTTCAAGGATTGTTTCTTTGATAGGAACTTCATTGACTAAAACGTCATAAATATCTTGTTTCACGTCTGGTTTACGTACGCCTAATCCGCTAGTAGCATTTCCTTGCGCGTCACTATCGATCAATAAGACTTTTTTACCGACATAAGCTAAACAAGCACCTAGGTTGACAGTAGTGGTGGTTTTACCCACACCGCCTTTTTGGTTTGCAACAGATATGATCCGTGCCATCTGATTTCCTCCTACTTCTTACTCATAAAATTTCCTTGATTATTTAGTAAAAATGAATAAATTTTCTATTATTTTAATGGTTGCTTATTAGGCAAACCTGGTTTACGAGGATATTTCTTTGGTGTCTCTTTTTTCTTCTGGATGGTGATAATATGACGAGTATCACCATTCGGTAATGAGACGTCTTCAGCTTGAATCAATTTTCCGCCTAACAATGCAATTGCTGGCTTGGCTTCGACTAATTCCTCATCACTTTTTGCTGCTTTTAAAGCAAAGAAATAACCATCTTTTTTTACTAACGGAACACAAAGTTCTGTTAATACATTCAGACGGGCAACAGCGCGAGCTGTCACAAAATCAAATGATTCACGATATTCTTTATTTTGTCCAAATGTTTCCGCACGATCATGATAAAGAGAAACACCTTTTAGTTCTAGTGCCTCAACTAATGTCGATAAAAACGTAATTCGTTTGTTTAAAGAATCAACAATCGTGATTTCCAAATCTGGAAAAACAATCTTTAATGGAATACTAGGGAATCCAGCCCCAGAACCGACATCACATAATTTGCCTTTGGGTTCAAACGTATCTGAAAAAGCCAAAGTAATCGAATCATAGAAGTGTTTCAAATAAACTTCTTGAAGTTCCGTGATGGCTGTAAGATTCATTTTTTGATTCCACTCAACTAATAATTCAAAATAAGTCGCAAATTGTTCCATCTGAAACTCCGAAAGCGGGAGTCCCAATTTCTCTAATTCAACTTGAAATTCTTCTGGTGTCATAAGAAATCCTTTCATTTTTGTGAAACAGAAAAATGTTTCACAGACTATCCTCTACTTTAACGCAAATTAGCGTTTCATGCAATGGCTTACGCATGTTTCACAAAGGGATTAAGAAAGAATTAATGCTAGATTTCTTATCATCAAGTTAAAGCAAAAAATCCAATTACATATAGGAGGTAATTAAAATATTTGCATATACAGGTATTTGAGAATACGAAACTTTTTATCGCACTGCTACTAATCAATTTGCCTAAACTACACCTATCATTTGTGATTAAAGTAATTTTAAAAAAAGCTTTAAAATAGGCGTTTTTTTTACCCATATGTTTAATTAGTGATTTTTTAACAATCAAAACATTAGAGAAAGCGCTTAGATTGTTACTTTTTGAACAAATTTTATTTTTTGTATTCAGTAATTAATTAGTGCCAAAGATATATACGTACAGTACAATAATAAAATATTCTATAGCAAATAGTTATAAAACCTAATTTGAAATCAGAGGTGTCTAAATGAATACCCTAACTATAAACGATGTAACTCTTGGAGAAGGATTACCTAAGATAATCGTTCCCTTGATAGCTGCGACTAAAAATCAGTTAATAAATGACGCAAAAGAAGTTTGTCAGTCAAATTGTGATCTTATAGAATGGCGAATTGATTTTTTTGAAGATGTAAAACAGCCGAAAATCGTTGCTAGCGTTTCTCATACTTTACGAAAAATAATCGACAAACCTTTACTTATAACTTTCCGTACCCATAAAGAAGGGGGAGAACTAGAATTAAGTAATGATGCGTATTTTGAGCTTTATCACGTGTTGATCAATGAGGGGGCAGCAGATTTGATTGATTTAGAGTTATTTATGCCTGCTGAAAACATAAAAAAGACAATAAACTTAGCACACGAAAAGAATATAAAAGTTATTTTATGCAATCATGATTTCGATAGTACCCCTTCAAAAGAAGAAATCATTTCTCGATTAAGACAGATGCAGGATAAAGGAGCAGATATTTGTAAAATAGCTGTTATGCCAAATACTAGAAAAGATGTTTTAACCTTATTAGATGCTACTCGTGACATGTTTGAAAATTATGCAAAATGTCCTTTAATCACTATGTCTATGGGCGATTTAGGAATGATTAGTCGTATTGCTGGGAATACATTTGGATCAGTAGCAACATTTGGTTCTATAAGGACTGCTTCTGCCCCAGGACAGATCCCTGTCACAGAATTGCGTAAGATATTGCAAACACTCGCTTTACCAACTGAAAAATCAGATATATGATTGTATAAAACGATTAAAATGTTTCACATGAAACACCTATTTTTAGTTTTTCCCGCTTGATAAAAATTTTTTCATTTAATTCTCTTGATATGAACTATCAGCTATACTAAAGCAAATCTATAACAAGGAGTGTCAAATGAAAAAAATAGTCATTTTGATTGCTTTTATTTTTCTATTTTTAACAGCTTTCCCTTCACATTCAACGGCAGTTGCTGGTGGCCATAGTGGAGGAAGTATCAGCCATGGTTCTAGCTCTCATGGTAGCAGAAGTACCAGTTTTGGAGGTTCCCGTCGATCAAAAACTTATTATTCAAGCGGCAGTAGTTTCCTTTCACCATTCCGAACCTTTTTTTTATATTTCCTTTTTATAGGAACTGTTGGCCTATCGTTAATTGGAAAAAAAGTACAATCTTATCGAGCAGCTACAACTGCTAAACAAGATTTTTTACTCTCTCTGCCTGGTAACAAACAAAAGAAACAACATTTGATTCAAGAAATCAAAAAAAATTTTTTAACCATTCAAAATGCTTGGAATCAGAGTAATTTAGCTATGGCCAAACATTGCTATAGTCCTACTCTTTATCAAAATCATTTAAGTATTTTAGAAACACAACAGAGTCAAGGGATTAGGAATCGAACAGAAAAGCTCACATTAAAGAAACTATCCAATTTTCGTCTTATCCACGAGGATAGTTTCTCAGTCCAACTTTATTTCACTTGTTTGGATTATGAAGAATTAGTGGACACAGGTAGAGTCATCTCGGGTAGCAATCGAAAAAAGCAAGCTTTCCTACAAACATGGTATTTTGATTATGATGCTATTGATGAATGTTGGAAAGCCGATTTTATCCAACCAATTAATTTGGATTAATTTAATAAAAAAAGCGGTCAGTCCCTAACATTTAATTAGGTACTGGCCGCTTTTTTCACTAAGAATTATACGTTTTCACTATCTACTTTAGCAATTTTTCCTTGTTCAATATAAACCATTAAAATACTGATATCCGCTGGATTTACTCCGCTGATACGACTAGCTTGAGCTATTGTTTCAGGTTGGATTTTTTGTAGTTTTTGTTTTGCTTCGGTTGCTAATCCATTGATAGCTGAATAATCGATTCGATCAGGAATACGTTTTGCTTCCATCCGTTTCAATTTTTCTACCTTTTCCATCGCTTTTTTGATGTAGCCTTCATATTTTATTTGAATCTCTACTTGTTCAATTTCTTTATTATCCAGTTCATTATTTTCAGGGATGAATTGCAGTAATTCTTGATAAGAAATTTCCGGACGCTTCAAGAAATCATTAGCTAAAACACCGTCTTTTAATTCTGCGCTATTTTTAGCTCGTAAGAAGCTTTGAACATCTTCGTTAGGTTTTATCCTAATTGTTTGTAATCGAGCCATCTCGGCTTCAATATGGCCTTTTTTGATTAGATATGCTTGATATTCTTCTTCTTCCACTAAACCAATCTTATGTCCGGTTTCTGTTAAACGCAAATCCGCATTATCATGACGCAAAATCAATCGGTATTCTGCTCTAGAAGTTAATAGACGATAAGGTTCATTAGTTCCTTTGGTTACTAAGTCATCGATCATAACACCAATATAGCCATCGCTACGTTTCATAATGAATGGTTCTTTTCCTTGGATTTTTAGAGCGGCATTAATTCCGGCCATCAATCCTTGACCTGCAGCTTCTTCATACCCACTAGTTCCGTTTGTTTGTCCTGCAGTATACAAATTTTCAATCACTTTTGTTTCAAGCGTTGGACGTAATTGATGTGGTGCGACCATATCATATTCAATAGCGTAGCCCGTACGCATCATCTCTGCGTTTTCTAGGCCTTCAATTGAGTGCAACACGTCATTTTGTACATCTTCTGGTAATGATGTAGACAATCCTTGAACATATACTTCTTCCGTATTCCGTCCTTCAGGTTCTAAAAATAATTGATGACGTTCTTTGTCTGCAAAACGAACAATCTTATCTTCGATCGATGGACAATAACGAGCACCGACTCCATCAACAATACCTGTAAACATTGGTGCACGATGAAGGTTATTTTGAATGATTTCATGACTTTTTAGATTTGTATAAGTTAGCCAGCAAGGAATTTGATCTTTCAAATACACGCTGTCCGGAGTTTGATAACTAAAGTGATTTGGCTTTTCATCGCCAGGTTGAATTTCTGTTTTATTATAATCAATCGACCCAGATTTTACTCGTGGTGGAGTACCCGTTTTAAAGCGATGAATTTCCAAGCCTAATTCTTGAAGATGATCCGCTAATTTGATTGAAGGTTGAGAGTTATTGGGACCTGATGAATATTTTAATTCTCCGATGATGATTTCACCTCGTAAAGCTGTTCCTGCAGTAATTATCACTGCTTGCGCGGAATAAACGGCTCCAGTTGAAGTGATAACCCCTTTACAAACACCATCCTCTACTACTAGACGATCCACTACACCTTGTTTTAAGGTTAAATTTTCTTCTTTTTCAATCGTATGTTTCATTTCCTCTGCATAAGCATGCTTGTCTGCTTGCGCTCTCAATGCACGGACGGCTGGGCCTTTACCCGTATTCAGCATTCTCATCTGAATATACGTTTTATCGATATTACGTCCCATTTCACCACCCAATGCATCAATTTCTCGTACTACAACGCCTTTAGCTGGTCCACCGATCGAAGGATTACACGGCATAAATGCAACCATGTCTAAATTAATCGTTATTAATAACGTTTTTTGTCCCATCCGCGCAGCTGCAAGAGCAGCTTCTGAACCGGCATGTCCGGCACCAACGACGATTACATCATAATTTCCTGCTTTGTATTCCATATTGTTGCTCCTCTTCTTCTATTTCCCTAGACAGAATTGACTGAATAATTGTGTGATCAATTCATCCTGAACACTATCTCCCACGATTTCTCCTAAATAATCCCAACAACGTGTCATATCAATTTGAACTAAATCGACAGGCATACCTGCTATGATGCCATTTCGAACCTCGCCCAATGATTGACCTGCTTTTTCAAGCAAGGCAATATGACGTGTATTAGAAACATAGGTTGCATCTTTTTCACCTGTTTGACCACCAAAAAATAGTTTCGCAATCGCTTCTTCTAATTGATCTAATCCCGCTTTTTCTAATACTGAGATTGCAAAAACTTCATCTCTGCCTAAATAGGCAGCTAAATCACTTTGAGAAAGCTGGCTTGGTAAATCAGTTTTATTAAGTAAAACAATCCGTTTCAAGCCATTCGTTGCCTCAAGTAATGCTTTGTCTTCTGCAGTCAATGCTTCGCTTTGATTTAAAACTAATAAAATTAAATCCGCTTCACTTAATGCTTTTCGACTACGCTCTACTCCGATTTTTTCAACAACATCATCTGTTTCACGGATTCCCGCTGTATCAATCAATTTTAGAGGCACACCGCGAACGTTCACATATTCCTCGATCACATCACGAGTCGTTCCAGCTATTTCGGTAACGATTGCTTTTTCTTCATGTAGTAGATAGTTCAATAAACTAGATTTTCCAACATTAGGACGACCTATAATCGCAGTGCTCAAACCCTCGCGTAAAATCTTTCCTTGTTTAGCATTCAATAATAAAGCATCGATCTGTTGACCCACTTGCTGCGCTTTTTCCAATAATAATTGAGTCGTTAATTCTTCGACGTCATCATATTCTGGATAGTCAATATTCACTTCGACTTGAGCAAGCGTTTGTAAAATTTCTTGACGCAAACTACGAATTAAGTGTGATAAATTCCCGTCTAATTGATTGATAGCGATATTCATTGCTTTATCTGTTTTTGCTCGAATAAGATCCATTACCGCTTCGGCTTGAGATAAATCTACTCGACCATTTAAAAAAGCACGTTTGGTAAATTCGCCTGGTTCAGCTAGACGTGCCCCCGAACGTAAAACCAATTGTAACAACTGATTGACTACTACGATTCCTCCATGACAGTTTATCTCAACGATGTCTTCACGGGTGAAGGTCTTGGGTGCACGCATTACGCTGACCATAACCTCATCAACAATTTGCTGATCGGAAGGATCAACAATATGTCCATAATGGATCGTATGTGACGAAACATCTACTAAACTTTTTTTTCCGCTGCGGTAAATGCTATCTGCAATTTGTACCGCTTGATCACCACTTAAGCGTACAATACTGATTGCACCCTCACCCGGCGGTGTTGAAATTGCTGCGATCGTATCAAATTCTAATGTGATCTCTGCCACTGTTATTCCTCCTATTAAATCCTTTTTGAACATAAAAAAAGTGCCTACTCCACCCCTTATCCTAAGGAGTAGATTGAGCACTTTGACTGCTTATTCTACAAAATTCTGGTGTTAGATTAGCATACTTTTCTCAACAATTCAAGCACACGTTTTGAAACCCTTGTATTTCCCAAATTTTAATGAAGAAAAAAAGAGTAAGCTTCACCTACTCTTTTTTTCTTCATTAAAAATATTTTTTAGCTGGTTCAACAACTAAATAGCGATACGGATCTTCTCCTTCAGAATGGGTTTTGATGTAATCATCTTTACTCAAAGCTGCGTGGATCATTTTCCGTTCAAAGGCAGGCATCGGCTCTAAAAAGACTGGACGACCTGTTTCTTTCACTTTTTCAGCAGTTCGTTTAGCCAATCGAGTCAATACTTCTTCTCGTTTTTGGCGATAGTTACCAACATTTACCACAACGGATAATTTTTCTTTGGCTACTCGATGCAAAAAAACTTGCGCTAAGTATTGTAAAGCATTTAAAATTTTTCCATGTTTTCCAATCAACATTCCTTGCTTGCTAGTTTCTAAATCCATTATAATCAAACCATTTGATTCATGTCGGATCTTAACAAGTGCGGGTACTCCCATTTCATTCGTAACATTGGTCAAATAAAGTGCTAGCTCTTTCACCGCTGCATCTCCATCCAAATCAACTAATAAATCCGTTGATTGAGCGGAATCAGTAGTTTCCGACACTTCAGCAAGCGGCTCTGGATCTACCGGAGTCTCTTCTGTCAATTCAGAAGTAACAATCGGTTCTTCTATTTCAATGGGGTCAATCGAAACACGTGCATCTTTTTTCCCCATACCTAAAAATCCCTTTTTAGCATCTGTCAAAATATCAATAGTAACTGCTTCTTTTTTCAACCCCAAGTCATTTAAACCTTGAGAAATGGCTTCATCAATTGTTGGCCCTTCATAAATAGGCATTTATTAAACCTCCTTACCTGTATTGAATGATTTTTTTTAATCATATAAATTAATAGTGAAATGTTTGAAAAACGGAGTGCTTTTAATTCTTGCGTTTTTTCTTTGGACGTTTAGCTTTTTCTAGTGCACGTTCTCTATCTCGGATTTGACGCGCTGCTTCCTCACGTTCGCGACGAATCTTAAATGGATTGTTGATCAATAATGTTTGGACAACTTGGAAAGCATTCGAGATCACCCAGTAAAGTGATAACCCACTAGCCAAATTTAAAGCCATTACAAAAATCATAACTGGCATTGCAAAATTCATGACTTTCATTGAAGCGTTTGATTCAATTTGACTCATGCTAGATAGATACGTACTTGCAAAAGTAAATACCGCGGCAAGAATCGGTAAAATAAAGTATGGATCAGATTGACTCAAATTCAACCATAAGAAATGACCTGAACGTAATTCAGGAATTCTTAAAATCGCTTGATACAAAGCCATCATTACTGGCATTTGTACTAACAGCGGCAAACAGCCCGCGTAAGGGTTAACATTATTTTCTGCGTAAAGTTTTTTCGTTTCTGCTTGAAGCTTTTGCTGTGTTTCTTGATCACGGGAACTGTACTGTTGTTGCAATGCCTTTAACTTAGGCTGCAACTCCTGTGTTTTTCGCATACTTTTGGTCTGGAAATGCATTAAAGGCATCAAAATTACTCGAATGATAATCGTAAATAAGATGATTCCTATTCCGACATTACCAAATGATAAGCCTTTGATTGCTTGACCGAAGTAATAAACGATGTAACGATCCCACACGCCCGTACTGTGTGCACTTACTTGGCTTGTTCCACAAGCAGACAACAAGAAGACTAAACTTAACAATCCTGTCATCAATAATATTCTTTTGTATTTCTTCACGTACTTCTGTTTCCTTCCTAACTCAGTATTTTTGCTAATTTTAAAACATGTAGTAGATTTGAACGCATTTCAGCATGAGGTAAGTCTTTTGTAGCTGGGCGAGCAATCACAATAAAATCAATTGGTGGTAATTCTGTTTTAAATTCTTGTAATACGGCACGTATTTGACGCTTTACGTAATTACGCATCACAGCGTTGCCCACTTTCTTCCCTACAGAAATCCCTACTCGAAAATGTTTTTGACCAGAAGGCTCTAGACGATAAACTACGAATTTTCGATTCGCAAAAGAAACACCTTCTTGAAACACCTTTTGAAATTCTCGTTCTTTTTTGACCCGATATTTTTTCTTCATCTAGTTTCCTTCGTTTCTTTTCAATCTATACCTGACAATAATACCATATTTCAAAATAAGGAATCATCCTTATTAGTAGAAAAATTCTTAAATTCTCTATTATTGGATACAAAAAAAACCACTGACCAGCAGTGGCTTAAGCAGCAAGTACTTTTCTTCCTTTACGACGACGGCTTGCTAATACGCGACGGCCGTTTTTAGTGCTCATACGTTTACGGAATCCATGAACTTTTTGACGTTTACGCTTATTTGGTTGATAAGTTCTTTTCATTTAAAATACACCTCCATAACTAACTTTACATAGACATACCTGAATATTATAACGACTCACACCCTATTTTGTCAATCATCAAATATAAAAAAGAAAATTCTTTATCCACAATTTTTGGGGATAAAGCAGACCTTGTTGTGCATAATAGTTTTCCACAAAAAAATGAACTCTATTTTTCCGCTTGTTTTTCCACAAAAAAAGGGTGGATGGAAAACTTATCAACAAGGTGGATAAGTTTTGTGTATAACTCACCTAAACCTTCTCATATCAACCCTTCATTTTTTAACCTTCTGTGCTTATTTCAGAGAAAATCTCTCCTTTTCAAAATTATACACAAGACTTGCGTGGTGACTTTTCCAGCGTGTGTATATTTTTCTGTATTTTTATACATTATGTGGAAAAGTAATTTATTTATTTTATTCTAAGTTAGGTTGTGGAAAACTTATTGAAAAAATGATAAAGTAAGGCTATCTGAAATTTATTAAATTAGGAGGCGAATTATTTGACCTCATTAGACAATTTCTGGCAGGAATTAAAGGACCGCTATAAAGCCGACCTTAATCCTGCCAGTTATGATGCTTGGGTAGGCACAGCTAAACCATTAGCTTTAACAAATAATCAGTTAACAATTGAAGTAACCAGCGATTTACATAAGCGCTATTGGGAAAAACATTTAGCTGCTAAAATTGTAGAAATAGGGTTTAAAGTCACAGGGGATGAGATCATGCCTGTATTTGTGACACCTGATGAGGCACCTGCAGTTAGTATTACAGAAAAAGAAGAAGCTCCTAAAGTAGAAGTTACCAAGCGAGCAATGCTCAATCCTAAATATACATTTGATACTTTTGTTATCGGAAAAGGTAACCAAATGGCACATGCAGCTGCTTTGGTGGTTGCTGAAGAACCAGGATCTATTTATAATCCACTTTTCTTTTATGGGGGAGTTGGCTTGGGGAAAACTCACTTGATGCACGCGATCGGCCATCAAATGTTAGAGATTAATCCTGATGCTAAAGTAAAATACGTTTCTAGTGAAACATTTGCAAATGATTTTATTAATTCGATCAAAAATAAAACTTCTGAGGAATTTCGTCAAGAATATCGCAAGGTTGATTTGCTTTTAGTCGATGATATTCAATTTTTTGCTGACAAAGAAGCTACACAAGAGGAGTTTTTCCATACATTTGAGAATCTATATAATGATAATAAACAAATCGTTTTAACCAGTGATCGTTTACCGAATGAAATTCCTAAACTTCAAGAACGCTTAGTTTCTCGTTTTGCTTGGGGCTTGTCTGTGGATATTACACCACCGGACCTTGAAACAAGAACAGCTATTTTACGAAAAAAAGCACAAGCAGAAAATTTAGAAATTCCAGACGATACATTGAGTTACATTGCAGGGCAAATTGATTCTAATATCCGAGAATTAGAAGGTGCACTTGTTAGAGTTCAAGCATTTGCTACTATGAATAATGCCGATATTACTACAAGTATTGCTGCAGATGCATTGAAGAGTTTGAAAGGCACAAGTAACTCACAACTAACGATCACTACGATCCAAGAAGAAGTAGCAAAATTTTATCATATCCAAGTAAAGGACTTAAAAGGGAAGAAGCGTGTCAAAGCAATCGTTGTGCCACGCCAAATTGCTATGTATCTTTCACGCGAAATGACTGAAAATTCGTTACCAAAAATTGGAGCCGAATTTGGCGGTAAAGATCACACGACCGTCATTCATGCTCACGAAAAAATTAGTCATCTAGTTAAAACCGATAGTAGCATGCAACAAGAAATATCAGAAATCAAGAATTTATTATTAGGTTAGTCTGTGGAAAAAGAGAAAAATAAAACACTATTTATCCACACTGTTTCCACAAGTGGAAAACTTATGATACCAATATTTACTTTCACTTTTCCACAAGATTAACAGGACCTACTACTTATACTACTTATATTACTTAACTAAATAAAAAGGAGTTTCACTATGAAATTTACAATTAATCGCGCTCGCTTCATTCAAGAATTGCAAACAGTACAACGTGCTATCTCTACTAAAACGACAATTCCAATTCTTACAGGAGTAAAAATTGAATTGAATAACGATGGTTTAAACTTAACAGGAAGTAACGCAGATATCTCAATCGAGACTTTTTTAGCCACAGATGACGAAAAAGCCGAACTTCAGATTGCAGAAATAGGAACTATCGTTTTACAAGCTCGCTTCTTTAGTGAAATCATTCGTCGTTTACCAGAATCAACGTTCACATTAGAAGTTCAAGAAAATCATCAAGTTTTGATTTCTTCCGGAGCTGCTCATTTTACGGTTAATGGGTTAGACGCAGATAATTATCCACATTTGCCGGTGGTGGAAGAACAAAATCAATTAAAAATCCCTGTCCACATGTTGACAAAATTGATTAGTGAAACAGTTTTTTCGGTTTCACAACATGAAAGTCGTCCAATCCTTACAGGGGTTCACTTTACAATGAATAATGGACAATTACTTGCAGTGGCGACAGATTCACATCGTTTAAGCCAACGTATTGTCCCAGTAGAGAATGCAAGTAAAGATTTTGATATTGTTATACCTGGTAAAAGTTTGGTTGAATTATCTCGTTCATTGTCTGATGAAGAGGCAGAAGTTGAGATTAGTATCATGGAAAATCAAGTATTGTTTAAAACACCAACGATGTATTTCTACTCTCGCTTACTAGAAGGAAATTATCCGGATACAAATCGTTTGATCCCAACAAGTTTTAATACAGAATTGGTATTTTCAGTTCCAACATTTTTAGCTGCAATTGAACGGGCATCATTATTGTCTCATGAAGGTCGAAATAATATTGTACGCTTAGCTATCAGTGATAATTCTGTTATTTTGTATGGTAATTCACCTGAAATTGGTAAAGTAGAAGAAGAATTAGTCTACGAACAAGTTAGTGGTGATCCTTTAGAAATTTCTTTCAACCCAGATTATATGAAAGATGCCTTACGAGCTTTTGGTGATATGAATATCAAAATACAATTTATTTCATCAATTCGTCCATTCACTTTGGAACCGAGTGAAGGAGATGTTTCCTTTATTCAATTGATCACACCAGTTCGTACAAATTAGAACGATGATCTATAAGTTTCATGAAAAGAATGAAAAATTATGTAAAAGTTAAATTTGCTGTAAAAGGTCTTAAAATCGATTTTAAGGCCTTTTACTTTTTTTTGAGTAATTTAAATAAAACCAGCTAAAACTTCTTATATCGTAAAATATAACGAGTTAATTTGTTTTATCCTTAAAAAAAAGGTATAATAAAGTAGTGTTTCTAGCATGAAAATGAGGGATGAATGTGAAACAGAAAGTTTTTTTAGAAACGGAGTTCATGACGTTAGGTCAACTGCTTAAAGAGGTCAATGTAATTTCTAGTGGTGGACAAGCGAAATGGTTTTTAGCGGAAGAAACAGTCTTTGTAGATGGTGAGTTAGAAAATCGCCGTGGCCGAAAGCTCTATCCGGGAATGATGATTGAAATTCCTGAGGTAGGAACTTTTTTTATGGTCAAAAATAGGACCGAAAATAATGAAGCTGAATAAGCTTGAACTAAGAAATTATCGCAATTATGAAGAGTTATTTCTGGAATTTCCTAATCGATTAAATATTTTCTTAGGAGAAAATGCTCAAGGAAAAACGAATCTATTGGAAAGTATCTATGTTTTAGCACTAACACGTAGTCATCGGACAAATAGTGAACAAGAATTGATCGGATGGAATGATGATTTTGCCTTAGTAAAAGGTCGAATTGATCGGGGAACGAGCGAGTTAGAGTTAGAACTACAGTTAACAAAAAAAGGTCGTAAATCTAAAGTCAATCATATTGAACAGAAAAAATTAAGCAGCTACATAGGACAATTAAATGTCATTTTATTTGCTCCAGAGGATCTATCGTTAGTCAAAGGTAGTCCTCAGACAAGACGCCGATTCATTGATATGGAATTAGGTCAGATCAATCCTGTTTATTTATACGACTTGGCTCAGTATCAGCAAACATTGAAACAGCGTAATCTTTATTTAAAACAATTATCTGAGAAAAAGCAGACAGATATGATCTACTTAGATATTTTGACAGAACAATTGGTGGAATTCGGAAGTAAGGTGTTAACCAGTCGTTTGCAATTTGTAAAAAAATTAGAGCATTGGTCAAATGAACTTCATGGGAAAATTACGAATCAAATGGAAAATTTGACGATTGAATACGAAGCTAGCCTTCCAATTGATGACGAAGATGTGGCAGCTATTCGAACAATTTTTATGACGGAACTGCAAAAAAATCGTAAACGAGAAATTTTTAAAGGTAATACCTTTTTAGGGCCACATAGAGATGACCTGATTTTTAAAGTCAATCAAAAAAATGTTCAAACATATGGTTCTCAGGGACAACAACGAACAACTGCTTTGAGTGTTAAATTAGCAGAAATTGATTTGATGAAACAAGAAACCGGTGAATATCCCATTTTACTTTTAGATGATGTGATGAGTGAACTTGATGATAATCGTCAAATTCATTTATTAGAAACGATCGAGAACAAGGTGCAGACTTTTTTAACAACAACAACTTTGAATCATGTAAAAGGAAAAATGACGGTTCATCCAGATGTTTTTTATGTCCATCAAGGACAGATAGAAAGGAAAGAAACTGAATGACAGAAGAGGAAAAGAGTTTACAAGAACGTGCTCAAGAATATGATGCCAGTCAGATCCAGGTACTAGAAGGTTTAGAAGCTGTTCGCAAACGTCCTGGTATGTATATTGGATCTACAAGTACGGAAGGCTTACACCATCTTGTATGGGAAATCGTGGATAATTCGATTGATGAAGCTTTAGCAGGATTTGCTACTCATATTCATGTAGTGATTGAAAAAGACAATAGCATCACTGTCAGTGATGATGGACGCGGGATTCCAGTTGATATTCAAGCAAAAACAGGTCGTCCAGCATTGGAAACAGTATATACGATTTTACATGCCGGAGGGAAATTCGGCGGTGGCGGATACAAGGTATCTGGGGGACTTCACGGCGTTGGAGCCTCTGTTGTAAATGCATTATCTGTTAGCCTAGACGTACGTGTATTTAAAAATGGAAAAGTTTATTTCCAAGAATACCGTCGTGGAGCAATCGTAGATGATTTAAAAGTTATCGGCGATACAGAGCAACATGGGACAACTGTTCACTTTAGTCCTGACCCTGAGATTTTTACCGAAACAACGGTTTTTAGTTTTGATAAATTAGCCACTCGTGTTAGAGAATTAGCCTTCTTAAACCGTGGCTTGAAAATCTCAATTGAAGACAAACGTGAGGAAGAACCTGTTTTACGTGAATTCCATTATGAAGGTGGAATCAAAAGTTATGTAGAACATTTGAATCATAATAAAGCTGTGATTTTTGAAGAACCTGTTTATGTAGAAGGTGAGCAACAAGATATCACTGTTGAAGTAGCGATGCAATATACTGATGGTTACCATACAAACATCTTAAGTTTTGCCAATAATATCCATACCTATGAAGGTGGAACGCATGAATTTGGTTTTAAAACAGCATTGACACGTGTAATCAATGACTATGCTCGTAAACAAAAAATCATGAAAGACAATGATGAAAACCTATCTGGTGAAGATGTTCGTGAAGGTCTGACTGCAGTTATTTCTATCAAACATCCAGAACCGCAATTTGAAGGTCAAACAAAAACTAAATTAGGAAATTCAGAAGTAAGAACAGTAACGGATCGTTTGTTCTCAGAGAATTTCTTGAAATTCCTAATGGAAAATCCTTCTGTTGGTCGTCGAATCGTCGAAAAAGGGATTTTAGCATCAAAAGCACGCTTAGCGGCTAAACGTGCACGTGAAGTTACACGTCGTAAAGGAACATTAGAAATCAGTAATTTACCAGGTAAATTAGCTGATTGTTCAAGTAACGATCCTGAAAAATGCGAATTATTCATCGTCGAAGGAGACTCTGCAGGCGGATCTGCTAAACAAGGGCGGAGTCGTGAGTTCCAAGCAATTTTACCGATTCGTGGAAAAATCTTGAATGTAGAAAAAGCTTCAATGGATAAAATTTTAGCTAATGAAGAAATTCGTTCATTATTTACTGCAATGGGAACTGGCTTTGGAGCAGATTTTGATGTATCAAAAGCTCGTTATCATAAATTAGTAATCATGACGGATGCTGACGTCGATGGCGCACATATTCGGACGTTGTTGTTGACCTTGTTCTATCGTTATATGAGACCAATCGTAGAAGCCGGTTATGTTTATATTGCGCAACCACCGCTATATGGAATCAAACAAGGAAAGAATATTACTTATATTCAACCAGGAAAAAATGCAGAAGAAGAATTAGCTCAAAAAATTGCTGAACTACCAGCGACACCAAAACCAAATGTTCAACGTTACAAAGGTTTGGGTGAAATGGATGATCATCAATTATGGGAGACAACGATGGATCCAGAAAATCGTTTAATGCTGCGTGTAAGCGTTGATGACGCGATTGAAGCCGATCAAGTCTTTGAAATGTTAATGGGAGATCGAGTAGAACCACGCCGTGCGTTTATTGAAGAAAATGCACACTACGTTAAGAATTTGGATATTTAGTGAGGAGGATCATTTTGGAAGATCGAAAAGAAAATATACATGACGTCAATCTAAGCAGTGAAATGCGAGAATCCTTCATTGATTATGCAATGAGCGTTATTGTGGCACGGGCATTACCGGATGTAAGAGATGGATTGAAACCTGTACACCGTCGAATTTTATATGGAATGAACGAATTAGGAGTTACACCAGATAAACCACATAAAAAATCTGCTCGGATCGTTGGGGATGTTATGGGTAAATATCATCCTCATGGTGATAGTGCAATTTATGAGTCAATGGTACGGATGGCACAAAGTTTTAGCTATCGCAATATGTTAGTGGATGGTCATGGTAACTTTGGTTCCGTGGATGGTGATGGCGCCGCAGCTATGCGTTATACCGAAGCTCGGTTAAGTAAAATTGCGATGGAAATGTTGCGCGATATCAATAAAGATACTGTAGACTTTCATGGAAACTATGATGATAGCGAACGCGAACCTGATGTATTACCAGCTCGTTTTCCTAACTTATTAGTTAATGGTGCAACAGGTATTGCCGTTGGGATGGCCACGAATATCCCGCCGCATAACTTACGTGAAGTAATTGCCGGGATCGAATTGTTAGTGAATAATCCTAAAGCAACGACGCAAGAGTTGATGGAAGTAATCCCAGGACCAGATTTTCCAACCGGAGGATTAGTCATGGGGAAATCAGGTATTCGTCGTGCTTATGAAACTGGAAAAGGTTCAATTACAGTTCGAGCTAAAATTGAGATCGAAGAGCAAAAAAATGGCAAAGAGCGAATTATCGTGACTGAGTTGCCTTATATGGTAAATAAAGCAAAATTAATTGAACGTATCTCTGAATTACACCGCGACAAACGAGTAGAAGGGATTACCGATCTACGCGATGAATCTTCTCGCGAGGGTATGCGAATTGTTATCGAAGTTCGTCGAGATGTCAGTGCATCAGTGATTTTAAATAATCTATACAAAATGACTTCCCTACAAACGTCATTTAGTTTTAATATGTTAGCAATCGAAAAAGGTGTTCCACGTATCCTTAATTTGAAACAAATTTTAGAAAACTACGTAGAACATCAAAAAATCGTTATTACTCGTCGAACAATTTTTGATAAGAAAAAAGCTGAAGCACGTGCTCATATTCTTGAAGGTTTACGTATTGCTTTGGATCATATTGATGAAATTATCTCAACGATTCGTAGCTCTGCCTCTGACGATATAGCTAAAGCTACTTTGATTGAGCGTTTCGAATTATCAGATCGCCAAGCACAAGCTATATTGGACATGCGTCTACGCCGTTTAACGGGCTTAGAACGTGAGAAAATTGAAAATGAATATCAAGAGCTCTTAAAAACGATTCGTGACTTAGAAGACATTTTAGCACGTCCTGAGCGTGTAATAGAAATCATACTGACTGAATTAGCTGAAATTGCAGCTAAATTTGGTGATGATCGTCGAACAGAATTATTAGTCGGCGAAGTATTGAGTTTAGAAGACGAAGATTTGATTGAAGAAGAAGATGTCGTTATTACCTTAACGAATAATGGTTATATCAAACGGTTGGCTTCAACAGAGTTTCGTTCGCAACGGCGCGGTGGTCGTGGTGTCCAAGGAATGGGCATCCATAATGATGACTTCGTGAAAAAATTAGTATCATGTTCAACACATGACACATTATTATTCTTTACTAATAGTGGTCGTGTATACCGTGCCAAAGGATATGAAATACCTGAGTACGGCCGTACAGCTAAGGGGATACCAATAATTAATTTATTAGGTATTGATTCGAGCGAAACAATTCAAGCTGTAATTGCAGTGAATGGAAAAGCAGAAGATGGGCACTTCTTATTCTTTGTTACGAAGAAAGGAACTGTGAAGCGAACAACTGTCACAGCATTCTCTAATATCCGTGCTAATGGGTTGATTGCGATTGGATTACGTGAGGGTGATGAATTAGTAAACGTTATGTCTACTGAAGGCGATGAAACGATCATTATTGGAACACACGATGGTTATTCTGTTACCTTCAAGGAAGAGGCAGTTCGGGACATGGGCCGTACCGCCAGTGGTGTACGGGGGATTCGTTTACGTGATGAAGATTACGTGATTGGATCGGCTGTCTTAAATGAAGAACAAGAAGTGCTAGTTATTACTGAAAAAGGGTATGGAAAACGTACTAAAGCTTCTGAGTACCCAATCAAAGGACGCGGCGGTAAAGGAATCAAAACTGCGAATATCAAAGAAAAAAATGGACCATTAGCTGGATTAACTGCTGTTAATGGAGACGAAGATATCTTATTGATCACAGATAAAGGTGTTATTATTCGATTTAATGTTGCTGGAGTATCTCAAACAGGTCGAGCAACATTGGGTGTCCGTCTAATGAAGATGGAAGAAAATACGAAAGTTGTTACTATGGCAATCGTAGATAAAGAAGATGAAGAAACTAATGTGGAAGAAGCAACAGTCGTTGAAGAAACACAAAATGATTCAGAAGCTGAATAAAAAGTAAAATGATGAAAAAGAGTTGAGAGTAATCTCAGCTCTTTTTCGTAGCTTAAGTAAAGAAATAGTTGATTTTTGAAAGGCGATTGTGTATAATCAGTATTTGTGAGTAGTCTAGAGAAAATTTTAGATCGCTCTCCTTGCTCTTAAGAAATTTAAGAGCCTATAGTCCATAGGGAGGTGAAAATCAATGAGTCAAAATACGAAGTATGAAATCACATACATCATTCGTCCGAACATTGATGAAGAAGCAAAAACTGCTTTAGTAGAACGTTTCGATACAATTTTGAAAGATAATGGCGCTGAAATTATCGATTCAAAAGATTGGGAAAAACGCCGTTTCGCTTACGAAATGAACGGATTCCGTGAAGGCATCTACCATATCGTCAATGTAACTGCGCCAACAACAGCTAGTGCAGTTAACGAATTCGATCGTCTTGCAAAAATCAATGACGGCATTATCCGTCACATGATCGTTAAGATTGAAGAATAATTGTTTCACGTGAAACAATTGACGAGAAAGGAGCTGGCTTTACTTTGATTAATAATGTTGTATTAGTTGGTCGTTTAACAAAGGATCCTGATTTGCGTTATACAGCAAATGGTACGGGAGTAGCTACGTTTACATTAGCGGTGAATCGTAATTTTACGAATCAAAGCGGTAATCGTGAAGCAGACTTTATCAATTGTGTGATTTGGCGGAAATCAGCAGAAACTTTAGCAAATTATGCGCGCAAGGGAACTCTTTTAGGTGTGACTGGCCGTATCCAAACCAGAAATTATGAAAATCAGCAAGGTCAACGTGTCTATGTGACAGAAGTTGTTGCTGAAAACTTCCAGTTATTGGAATCTCGTTCTGCAAACGAACAACGTCAACAGAACCCAAGTTCTAATGATGACAGTTTCCAAAGTGGAGGAAATAATTTTAACAACAATTATAATCAATCCTCTCAGTCAGCTAAGAACACTATGCCTGACTTCGATCGAGATTCAGATCCATTTAGTGGATCCTCAATCGACATTTCAGATGATGATTTACCATTCTAACAATTGAATAGGAGGGAAACGGAATGGCACAACAAAGAAGAGGTCGCAAACGTCGTAAAGTAGACTATATTGCAGCTAACCATATCGAATACATCGATTATAAAGATATCGAATTATTAAAACGTTTCATTAGTGAACGTGGTAAAATTTTACCTCGTCGTGTAACTGGAACTAGCGCTAAAAACCAACGTAAATTAACGATCGCTATCAAACGCGCTCGTATTATGGGCTTATTAGCATTCGTCTCTGAAGAATAAAATATTGTAATCAAAGACTTCATTTTTATGAAGTCTTTTTTTTGTTCCACGTGAAACTTACGGAAAGTCGCTTGTAGAAGAAGAGTGTGATAAAATTAATTTGTTAACCAATATATTCTTTTTTATATAGGTATTTGATTAAATATATAAAAATGAGTGGGGAGGTTTTAAATGAGAGGAATTGCGCGAATGAAATGGTCTGCAATTTTTATCGGGCTATTAATTATTCAAGTAGGATCAATCTTTCTTTTGACAGCTAACTATTTGACAGCTGGAATTATTATCTTAATCGATGTATTATTATGGATATATGTAATAGTCTTACGTAGACATATTGAGATAAGCAATCAACAAAGGATTCAGTATGCATCAAGAAGAGCGCAAGAAGCGCTTAAATATGTTTCTAATGATATGCCAGTAGGAATTATTACGTGGGATAAGGATCATTTATTTACGTGGATGAATCCGGCCATAAGCCAAAAAATTCAAAGCTTATCTGAAGCAGATCAGCAAGACATGGTGAATGAATTATTGCAACGGTCTGAAAAAGGAAAAACAGTTTATAAGATTGAGAGTACCCTTTATCATTTTGAGATAGATATTGAAAAAAAGATTGTCTATTTGATTGATGTAACAAAGGAATATGCTTTGGAGAATCGAGAGAAGCAACAGCAATCAGTCGTAGGGATTCTTTCAGTAGATAATTATGACGATGTTATTGATCGCAGAGATGATAAAGAAATCTCAAATTTAAATTCATTTATTACGACAATTATTTCTGATTGGATGGATTCTTATCAAATTTTTTATAAGCGTGTGAATGCTGAACGTTTCTATATCTTCGCCCGCTATAATGATTTGGAAAAAATGATCGAAAATAATTTTGATCTCTTAGAACATATTCGAGCTTCTGCTGAAAAACAGGATATGTTAATAACCATTAGTATGGGAATCAGCTACGGTGATGAATCTTTAGAAATAATTGGTGATGAAGCACAAAATAATTTAGATATTGCTTTAGTACGTGGTGGGGATCAAGTTGTTGTAAAAAATGCAGCAAAAGATCAAAAACCTGTTTTTTATGGTGGTAATTCAGCTAGTGCTGCTAAACGGACACGCGTACGCTCTCGTGCAATGTCGACAGCATTAAAAAATGTCTTTAATCAAACAGGAAATGTCTATGTGATGGGTCATCGATTCCCAGATATGGATGCTATCGGTTCAGCTTTTGGCGTTGCCTGTCTTGGTCGCTACTATGATAAAAATGTTCAAGTGGTGATAAATGAAAATGAGACAATTCCTGATGTAGATCGTTGTTTAGCTGAAATTCATGAAAATAGTGAGTTAGAAAATTTAGTGATTTCACCAGACGTAGCTAAGAAGCAGCGTAAAGCTGGTGATTTATTAGTAATGGTAGATTATCATCGGCCATCATTATCGATTGATCAAGAGTTATATGAACAATTTGAGAATATTGTAATTATTGATCATCATCGGCGAGGAGAAGAGTTTCCAGAGCAATCTTTATTAACATATATCGAGTCTTCTGCGTCTTCAACCTCAGAGCTTGTAACAGAATTGATTCAGTTTAAGAGCAATGAAGGTCGTCGAATGAGTAAGATGGAAGCGACTCTTTTATTAGCGGGGATCACGGTAGATACCAAAAATTTTGCTGTTCGAACGACGGCACGTACGTTTGATGTTGCTAGTTATTTAAAGACTTGTGGTGCAGATGCTTCTTTAGTACAATATTTACTAAGCACGGATATTCAATCTTATTTAGAAATTAGTAAGTTGATAGGGGCTAGTGATTATGTTAGAGATGATATTGTTGTTACTACAGGGACAGATGATCAAGGATATGATAGTGTAACGGCAGCTAAAACAGCAGATACATTATTATCTATGGTTGATATAAATGCAGCATTCGTTATCATTAAAAGAACTGATGGTGTCATTGCTATTAGTGCAAGAAGTTCTGGGACGATAAACGTCCAGAGAGTGATGGAGGCATTAGGCGGCGGTGGGCATTTTACAAATGCAGCGACACAACTTATGGATACTACGATTACAGAAGCCAAAGAGCAATTATTGTGTGCAATCAACAAACAGTTAACGGAGGGGACAGAAGAATGAAAGTAATTTTCTTGCAAGATGTCAAAGGTAAAGGTAAAAAGGGAGATGTCAAAGAAGTCCCAACAGGCTATGCACAAAACTTTTTATTGAAAAACAATTTAGCAAAAGAAGCTACTAAAAGTAGTATTTCTGAATTAAGCGGACAGAAAAAAGCCCAAGATAAAAAAGCTGCAGAAGTTTTAGCAGAAGCAAAAGAAGTCGCTGCATTCTTAGCAAAAGAAGATACTGTTGTTGAGATCAAAGCTAAAGGTGGCGAAGACGGCCGATTATTTGGTTCAATCCCTTCAAAACAAATTGCTGAAGGATTAAAAAAACAATACGATTTAAAAATAGATAAACGTAAAATTGAATTGGAAAATCCAATTCGTACATTAGGCTATACGAAAGTTCCGGTCAAACTTCATAGTGAAGTAGAAGGAATCATCAATGTACACGTAATTGAAGAATAACTAATGGTCCATCTGATAATTAAAGAGGGCAAGAGCGTTTTTTGAGATTTTCAACTAACACTCTTGCTCTTATTTTTATTGTATTTACTAAGTAGATTTTGTAAAATAGATGGACGAAGAGGAGCGTAAATAGACATGAGCGAAATGTTACAAGATCGTGTGCCGCCTCAAAGTGTCGAAGCTGAGCAAGCTACATTGGGTTCCATTTTTTTAGACACAGATGCTTTGATTACGGCTATGGAATACATAGTTCCAGAAGATTTTTATCGTCGGGGACATCAATTGATTTTTCGAGGAATGATTCAATTAAATGACCGAAATGAAGCCATTGATGTCATTACAATCAAAGAGTTACTAGAACAGCAGAATCAATTAGAAGATGCTGGCGGTTTAAGTTACTTATCAGAATTAGCGCTAAGCGTTCCTACAGCAGCAAATGTAGGGTATTATGCCAAAATTGTTGAAGAAAAATCATTATTGCGAAATCTTATCCAAACAGCAACGAATATCGTGACGCAAGGTTTTGAGCAGGGAGACGACGTTCAGACGATTTTAGACACTGCTGAACGTAATATCATGGAAGTCTCTGAACGTCGAAATAAGAGTGGTTTTTTGACGATCAGTGAAGTCTTAAATACAGCAATTGAAAATATTGATCAGCTCGCTCGAAATGACGAAGAAATTACTGGATTGCCTACAGGATACGCAGCATTAGATAAAATGACTGCCGGTCTGCAATCGGAAGAATTAATCATTCTAGCTGCTCGACCTGCAGTAGGTAAGACAGCTTTTGCATTAAATATTGCTCAAAATGTTGGAACCAAAACAGATAAATCAGTTGCGATCTTTAGTTTGGAAATGGGGGCTGAATCATTAGTAAACCGGATGCTTTGTGCCGAAGGTTCTATAGAAGCTAGTCATTTAAGAACAGGTCAATTATCTGAAGAAGAATGGCAGAACTTGATTGTAGCAATGGGAAGTTTGTCACGTTCAAATATCTATATCGACGATACACCAGGAATAAAAATATCTGAGATCCGGGCAAAATGTCATAAACTTGCAAAAGAAAAGGGCAATTTAGGCTTGATCTTGATTGATTATTTACAGTTGATTGAAGGTACCGGAAGAGAAAATCGTCAACAAGAAGTTTCTGAGATTTCTCGTCAATTAAAGAAACTAGCGAAAGAATTGAAAGTACCGATTATTGCATTGTCACAGCTTTCTCGTGGTGTAGAACAACGACAAGATAAACGACCAGTTTTAAGTGATATTCGAGAATCAGGTTCTATTGAACAAGATGCCGATATCGTCGCTTTCTTGTATCGAGATGATTATTATGAGCGTGAGGGCGAAGAAGAGGAAGATTCTTCTGCTAATCGTAATGTGATTGAAGTGATCATCGAAAAAAACCGGAGTGGAGCTCGTGGGACGGTAGAGTTACTTTTTATCAAAGAATACAATAAATTTTCTTCCTTATCTCCTAGAGAAGAATTTTAGCGCAAGGTTGATCCTAGCGCTTTTTTCTATTCAAAAAGAAGTTTTCAAAAATAATGTTCGTGATTTACCTCTTAAAATACTTATTTTAAATTTAATATTCGAATTTAAGTTGAAAGATAGCGGTATTCTTGATACAATAGTTCAGGATTAAAAAAATTAAATGAGGTGTTCAGATGTCATCTGTAGTAGTTGTAGGAACGCAGTGGGGCGATGAAGGTAAAGGAAAAATCACAGATTTTTTAAGTGAAAATGCAGAAGTCATTGCTCGTTACCAGGGTGGAGATAACGCAGGTCATACAATCAAATTTGACAATGAAACATATAAATTACATTTGATTCCTTCTGGGATCTTTTACAAAGAAAAAACAAGTGTCATTGGTAATGGCGTAGTAATCAATCCTAAATCATTAGTAACCGAGTTAGCTTATTTACATGAACGAGGAGTTGCAACAGATAATTTACGTATTTCCGATCGTGCTCATGTCATTTTGCCATATCACATCAAATTAGATCAATTACAAGAAGATGCAAAAGGTGAAAATAAAATCGGTACAACAATCAAAGGTATCGGACCAGCATATATGGATAAAGCAGCTCGTGTTGGGATCAGAATTGCTGATTTATTAGATAAAGAAATTTTTGAAGAACGTTTGAAAATCAATTTAGAAGAAAAGAATCGTCAATTTGTCAAAATGTTTGATGACGAAGCTATTGATTTTGATGATATTTTTGAAGAATATTATGAATATGGTCAACAAATTAAGAAATATGTAACAGATACTTCTGTTATCTTGAATGATGCATTAGACGAAGGCAAGCGAGTACTATTTGAAGGAGCACAAGGCGTAATGCTAGATATTGATCAAGGGACATATCCATTTGTCACTTCGTCGAATCCAGTTGCTGGTGGCGTAACTATCGGAAGTGGGGTAGGTCCATCAAAAATTGATAAAGTCGTAGGTGTTTGTAAAGCTTATACTTCCCGTGTCGGTGATGGTCCGTTTCCAACTGAATTATCTGATGCAGTCGGCGATCAAATTCGTGAGGTTGGTCGTGAATATGGGACAACAACAGGACGTCCGCGACGTGTCGGTTGGTTTGACACAGTTGTAATGCGCCATTCAAAACGGGTTTCTGGGATCACAAATCTATCTTTGAATTCGATTGATGTATTGAGCGGTTTAGAAACGGTTAAAATTTGTACAGCTTATGAGTTAGATGGAGAATTGATTTACCATTATCCAGCAAGCTTAAAAGAATTGAATCGCTGTAAACCTGTGTATGAAGAATTACCTGGTTGGAGTGAAGATATCACAGGCTGTCGCGATCTAGCTGATCTTCCTGAAAATGCACGTAATTATGTTCGTCGCATCTCTGAGCTAGTCGGTGTTCGGATTTCTACTTTTTCTGTAGGTCCAGATCGTAACCAAACAAATATTATGGAAAGTGTTTGGGCGCAAATCTAACAAATCGTGAGACAAGCACTCAATAATTTAGTAAAATAAAGATACTATGATGTGGGTGTTTGGAGGAAAACAATATGTATCAAATTCTGACAGATTCTTGTTGTGATGTACCTTATGCATTACTAGAAGAAAATAATGTCGATTTTATTTCGATGTATGTTACCGTTGAAGGTAATGAAATCGCAGATGATTTAGGTCGAAATTTTAAGATTGATGATTTTTATCAAAAAATCAAAGAGGGCGCCATGCCAACGACTTCACAAGTCAATGTGGGACGCTATGTGGAATTTTTCCGTAGTTATGCAGAAAAGAATATTCCTATTTTGTATATTTGTTTTTCATCAGGTATGAGTGGCTCGTATCAAAGCGCACTACAAGCTGTTGAAATTTTAAAAGAAGATCTGCCAGATGCCGAAGTATATATCGTTGATTCTTTAGCAGCCAGTGGCGGTGAAGGATTAATGGTTTATGAAGCTGCTCAGAAGCAGCAAGCAGGAATGTCTCTGAACGCTTTATATAACTGGTTAGAAGAAAATAAATTAACCTATCATCATTGGGTAACTGTAGATGATCTACACCATTTACAAAGAGGCGGACGTATTTCCAGAACAAGTGCAGCGATTGGCGGGTTAATGAATATCAAACCAATTATTACTGTAGATGTAGCAGGTAAATTACAAAATGTTGAAAAGATCCGTGGTCGTAAAAAGGCATTACAGTTAGTAGCCGATAAAATCAGTGCTGCCACAACAGACCCTGAAAATCAAACGATTTTTATTACAACGAGTGCTGATCAGGCGGGTGCCGAAGAAGTAAAACGTCATTTAGAAGAAAGTATTCATCCAAAAGAAATCAAGATCTTTCCATTAGGAACGACGATTTCTAGCCATACTGGATTAGGTTGTATTGCGGTATTTACCCGTGGAAATAAACGAACTTAATAAAAAACGAGGAAATCTATTCTGATTTCCTCGTTTTTTTTAATTTTTTTGTTGGCTAAATTCACGAATAAGGTCAATTAGTTGCCCCCGAACTACTGTATCTAAAACTTGTTCTCTTTGAACTAATGAAATCATAAAAGTTGGTTGAGGTTGATCTGTGATCGGAATCGTGACTAAATTATCTTCAGGAGATACTGCCAGTTCTGCTAAAAATCCGATACCTACTTTTTCTTGGATCATTCCTTTTAAAATATTCAAATTATTATTTTGGTAGATGATCTGAGGTTCAAAATGGGCTTGTTTAGCCATCATTTTAAAGGCTGTTGGGTGGACGTAATGTTCATTCAACAAAACAAAAGGTTCATCTTTAAGTTCAGCGAAGGAGAGTTCTTTACGTGTAGCTAAGTGATGATCAGGACTCACTACGATCATAAAGTTTTTTTCCACCAGCAATTCGCTAGTTAATTCGTCATCGTGAATTGGTTCGATTGTTCCCAATAAAGCTAAATCAATTTTACCGCGGCGCAATAGGCTGTAGAGATCTCGTGAACCGCCATCTACTAGATGGATATGACGCATAAGATTATTTTGAAAAAGATAAGAAGATAATTTTGGAAAATAAAAATTTCCAATAATCGGAGGTAGTCCAAAATCTAGCGTTTCATCCTTCAAGCGATCAATTTCAGTTACCGCGATCGTCAATTCTTTTAGGATATTAGAAATATGACGAGACAATACCATACCGGATTGAGTAATAACTAATTGTTTATGAGATTGGTCACGATAGACAAGTTCTGTTCCAAGCTCTTCTTCTAAGCGTTTGACTGCGTATGTAATGGTGGGTTGGCTGACATGAAAAGCTTTTGCCACTTTGGTAAAACTCTTTTCACGCACTAAGCGTTGAAAATATTCTAAGTCTTTAAAATTCATTTTAAGCTCCTTTATAGCTACTAGACTATCATATAAATAAAATTTATGCTAATAAAGCTAACAATAGAGAAAGAGTGGTACAGCAGTAGTACAGATATGCAAAAATAAAAAAACTGCGCGAAAGACTCGCACAGTTTTTTTATTAATAGAGAGTACTCATTTGTTTCTGTACTTCTGGATTTTCTAAAAACTCATCATAAGTAGTTTCAGCACGATCCACTACACCGTTACTTGAAACCGCGATGATCCGATTAGCGATTGTTTGAATGAATTGATGATCATGAGAAGCGAATAGGATCGAACCTTTATAAGCAATCAAACCTTCATTCAATGCTGAAATCGATTCTAAATCTAAATGATTTGTTGGATCATCTAATACTAAGACATTGGATTTCGAAAGCATCAATTTGGATAACATACAACGAACTTTTTCTCCACCAGATAAAACATTGACAGATTTCATGACTTCATCGCCTGAGAATAACATACGTCCTAAGAAACTACGTAAAAAGGTATTGTCATCTTCTTCTTTACTTGCATATTGACGCAACCAATCAAGAATTGGCATTGAGCTATCAAATTCTTTGGTCGTGTCTTTTGGCAAGTATGCTTGGCTAGTCGTAACGCCCCAGCGGACAGTACCTGTATCAGGTTTTAAATCACCCATGATTACTTTAAATAGCGTTGTTGTCACTAAGTCATTTTCAGCAACAAAAGCAACTTTATCATCACGATTCAGAGTGAACGAGATATTATCTAAAACTTTTTTGCCATCGATTGTCACGCTGACACCATCTACTTGTAACAAGTCATTTCCAATTTCACGTTCAGGTTTAAATTGAACGAATGGATAACGACGTGAAGATGGTTGAATGTCATCTAAAGTAATTTTGTCTAACATTTTTTTCCGCGAAGTTGCTTGTTTTGATTTTGAGGCATTGGCACTAAAGCGTGCAATAAATTCTTGTAGTTCTTTGATTTGTTCTTCTTTTTTAGCATTTTGTTGAGACTGTAATTTTGTAGCCAGTTGACTAGATTCTAACCAGAAATCATAGTTACCAACATATAATTTGATTTTTCCGAAATCTAGATCAGCCATGTGGGTACAAACCTTATTCAAGAAATGACGGTCATGGGATACAACGATCACGGTGTTATCAAAATTAATCAAGAATTCTTCTAACCAGTTGATCGATTGGATGTCTAATCCGTTGGTTGGTTCATCTAGAAGCAAAACATCGGGTTTGCCGAAAAGAGATTGAGCTAATAACACTTTTACTTTTTGGCCAGCAGTCAACTCGCTCATTTTTTGTTGGTGTAGATCTTCGGAAATATTTAATCCTTGAAGCAAAACAGCTGCTTCAGGTTCGGCTTCCCAGCCATCAAGTTCAGCAAATTCACCTTCTAGTTCAGCTGCTCGAATGCCATCTTCATCAGAAAAATCTTCTTTCATATAGATAGCATCTTTTTCTTGCATCACTTCGTATAAACGTTCATGTCCCATGATGACTGTTTCCAGAACGGTGTATTCTTCAAAGTCAAAATGATTTTGTTTTAAAACAGCCATTCGTTCATTCGGCCCTAAAGTAACAGAGCCAGTAGAAGGCTGGATATCGCCTGCTAAAATCTTAAGAAAAGTTGATTTTCCGGCACCGTTTGCGCCGATCAACCCGTAACAATTGCCGGGAGTGAATTTAATATTTACGTCATCAAATAATTTACGGTCAGGAAACTGTAAACTAACATCACTTACTGTAATCAATGATTTTCCTCACTTTATCAGTATTGGCACAAGGCCTCTTTGCATTATATCGGGGAACATCTTAAGTTTCAAGCATCCTTAAGAATTTACTTGGGATTTAAAATAGGATAGACTTAGAATCGAAGGGATGTGTCAGAATGATCGGGATTATTATCGCGACCCACGACCATTTAGCAGAGAGTCTATTAAAAACGGCTGAAGCCATTTTAGGCGATCAAAGCTGTGTGGAAACATTAAATATTGAACCAGGGACCACGGGCATTCAAGTAATGGTTGAAAATGTGGCTGAGCAAGTATTGAAGGAAAATGATGAACTTATTTGGCTAGTCGACATGTTTGGCGGAACGCCATTTCGCTATGCTAGCTATTGCATGATGGATGATCCACGCCAAGCACTTGTAACTGGGGTGAATTTACCTATGTTATTGCAAGCATTAGTAAATCGAGAAACTACTGCTAAAGAGTTAGCCCGACAACTTGAATTAGAAGGGAAACAAACGATTCGTAGAATGTAAAAAAGGTGTTCCGATACATCCGGAACACCTTTTTAGTTCTTAATAATTTAATAGTTCACGCAAAGTAGGCATGTCATGAACTTGGTATTTTTCTTTGAAAGTCTGGATTTTTTCTGCTGAGAATTTGCCAGGTTCTAATTCTAACGCTTCAACGGGTAGTGGGCGTTCATCTTTTATTTTTACATCGATCACAACCGGTCGATTGCTGGCTTTCGCAGCAGTAAATGCTGGTTCGAGTTGGCTATATTCTGTAATAGTAAAACCGTCTGCACCAAGAGCTTCACCAACTTTACCAAAGTCAGCACCGTCCAAAAAGACGCCAAATTTTTGCTGTTCTGTATCTTCTTGTTCTGCTTCAATAAAACCAAAGGCATCGTTTGAGAAAACGACATTAATAACTGGTAATTGATATTTCACTTGGGTGATGATATCTTGCATCTGCATAGCAAAACCGCCGTCACCACTTAGAGTAAAGACTTGTTTTTCAGGATAACTTAATTGAGCAGCGATACCTCCTGGGACACCATTACCCATAGTAGCAAACCAGCCAGAAGTCGTAAATTGTTGCTCACCGTTCATTTCCAAATGACGAATAGCATTTAGTGTGACATTTCCGACATCAGATACAAAGACAGCATCATTTTCAGCAATCCGATTGATTTCTTTAAAAACAGGTTCTGAACGTAAAGGTGTCGCTGAGTCATGATAGAAGCTTTTTCGCCACGTATGCCAATTACGAATATTTTCTTGGTTTGCTTTTAGCCAATCATCAGCGGGACGTGCTGCGCCAAGCTCGACCCAACGGCGCAATGTAGTTACACCATCACCGAGTATAGAATAATCAACTGTATGGCGACGTCCAAATTTAGCGGCATCGATATCTACTTGAATAAATTTAGCTTTAGGATTTAAGAACGAGCGTCCGAAGGGAAAATCGCTACCGACAAAAACAATTACATCAGCATCAGCCAACGCTTCATTGGCAGGTTTGGTTGCTACTCGAGCAGCAAAACCTAAGAAATTTTCATACAAGTCTGGAATAATTCCTTTGGCTAATACTGCAGCTGCGATTGGCATAGAGAAATGTTCCGCAAAGGCTTTGATTTCTTCAAAACCACCACGTACACCTTGTCCAATATAAAGAACGGGTTGCTTGGCATTTTCAATCAAAGGCAAAGCCGCTTTTATATCTGTTTCTTCAGGTAATAATCGATTTGTCTTATAGGCATCAGCAGTGGCTTGTTCTGCGTTTTTTATTTCTTCAAATCCAAAATCAACTGGAATAGTAACGATTGCTACACCATGATATTTATAAGCTGCTTTAATTGCTTCATCGACTACGTGTGGAAGACTTTCTGGTGTCATAACGGTTCGATTATAAACGCTAACATCTGCAAACATAGGATTTTCATTCAATTCTTGGAATGCATCATAATTCATTGAGGTTGAAGCAACTTGTCCTAAGAGAGCTAAAACGGGAACATGATCCATCTGTGCATCGTAGAGTCCGTTGATCAAGTGACTGGCACCAGGACCGGCTGAACCAAAAACAGCGCCTATTTTTCCTATGAGTTTAGCATCTGCTGCGGCTGCTAATGCCCCAGCTTCTTCATGGCGAACTTGAATATACTTGATCGATTCACGTTCATGGTATAAAGCATCCATAGTTGAATTGAATGACCCCCCGGGTATTCCGTAGACGTGATCAATTTCCCAAGCTTCTAAAACATTGATCATTGATACTCCTGCATTGATTGTTGACATAGTGTTCCCTCGCTTTCTTATCGTAAGTTTCATATGTAAAAAGTATAACTCGGTGAAAAAAATGGAGCAAAGAAAGTGTCTCCAAAATAAGTTTACGAGCTTATATTACTTGTGTTAGAGTTAGTATAGACAAACGCTTTCAGGAGGGATATATGATTGATTGGTTACTAAGTTTAGATGCTTGGCAGCAAGCATTGATTGGGACACTATTTACTTGGGGAATGACGGCACTAGGAGCAGCGTTGGTTTTTTTCTTTAAAAATATCAATCGTAATGTATTGAATCTAATGTTGGGATTTGCTTCTGGTGTGATGATTGCTGCCAGTTTTTGGTCTTTATTAGATCCAGCAATCGCAACAGCAGAAGAAAATGGATCGATTCCATGGTTAGTAGTGAGTATCGGTTTTGGTTTAGGTGGCTTATTTCTATATATAGCAGATAAAACGTTACCTCACATGCATTTCGGACCCAACAAAGAAAAAGAAGGGTTACCTAGTCATTTAAAGCGAACGATACTATTAGTCTTCTCAATTACTTTACATAATATACCAGAAGGATTAGCAGTAGGTGTAGCTTTTGGAGCTGCGAATGAAGCAGCTAATCCGGCAGTTGCTGTGTTAGCTGCTATTTCCGTTTCTTTAGGTATTGGGATTCAAAATTTTCCTGAAGGTGCGGCTGTATCAATTCCTTTAAGACAAGAAGGTTTGAGTCGTACAAAATCCTTCTTCTATGGACAAGCGTCAGGGATCGTTGAACCCATTGCGGCTGTTATCGGGGCATTGTTAGTAACCAGAGTGGAGCCATTACTTCCGTATGCATTATCTTTTGCTGCAGGTGCGATGATCTATGTGGTTGTTGAAGAATTAATTCCTGAAGCGCAAGCAACAACAGATAGTAAACATCACTATGGTGTCTTTGGTGCGATGCTAGGATTTATGATCATGATGGTTTTAGATGTTGCTTTAGGATAAAAAATGGCCGCAAGCAGTTATGCTTGCGGCCATTTTTTATTTAATACGTGCTGCGACGTCGTTTAGTTAACCAATTAACGAAGAAATAAACAAGTGCAACTGGAATCACCAATCTAAAGAACAGACCTACTAGTCCTGAAAGGATCGTTCCGACGATACTTAAAACAAAACCAGCAACTAAGAAGAAGCCGACTAAAGCTAATATGCGAACAATTAAGGGATACTTTTCTAACATTTAAAATTCCTTCTTTCTATGGATTTTTAAGATACATTAAGTGTAACAAATGTATTTTTCATTTACGTCCAACTTAAGATGTATTTAACTGGTAAAATAGAATTATTTTTGGTTAAATGTTAAATAAAAAAACTTATTAATAGTAAGCTTTGAATGGAGAAAATTGTATGCCTAAATCACGAATCGAAGCGTTCACTGATGCTGTTATTGCAATTATAATGACGTTGTTAGTTTTAGAATTACATGAACCCGGTGCACCGACCTGGTCTGCTTTTTTACAGATGGAACATAAATTTATTGTCTATTTAATTAGTTTTATCAGTTTGGCAATCTATTGGAATAATCATCATCATCTTTTTCAACTTGTCAAAAAAGTAGATGGATGGGTATTATGGGCAAATAATTTTTTGATTTTAATGATGACTTTGTTTCCGTATGTTACAGCATGGGTCGGGGATTATCCCTTTGATTGGCCGCCACAAGCATTGTACGGTGTAGTCATATTAGGAACCGATATTGCTTATTATTTATTAGTTCGGACTTTGGTTCGAGCCAACGGCAAAAATTCGCAAATTGGACAAATGTTTCGCCACTATCCTAAGTCGTACTTATCAATTGGATTAGCTGTTTTAGCGTTGGTTTTAGGAAAATTGATTGCACCGATTACTGTATTGATTGTTAATGTATTAATATTATTTATGTGGGTTATTCCAGAAAAATCAATCGAAAAAATTTTATAAGGACAGCTGATTGCTGTTCTTTTTATCTATCTATTTAGAAAGCGCTATATTGAGTTTTATTTATATGGTAGAGTGTAGTCAATTAGTTTAGGGAGGGTTTAGATGTTAGAAGCAGTAATATTTGATATGGATGGCGTTCTTGTTGACTCAGAGTATACATACTTTCAAAGTAAATCACGAATTCTAAAAGATGCGGGACATGAAGTAGAAGAAAGCTATCATTATCAGTTTATGGGAACAACTAGCGAATATATGTGGGAACAGATGAAACAGGAGTTTTCACTTTTAGGTTCTGTTGAAGGGTATATCCAGCAAATGACTTCATTGCGTCAAGCGATGATCCAGAAGGATGGTATCCGAGCGATTCCAGATGCACAATCTTTTGTTAAACGTTTATTTGATTCAGGTTTAACATTAGCAGTCGCTTCATCTTCATCATTAATAGAGATTAAAACGAATTTGATTGAATTAGGATTGTCAGAATATTTTACGGCTATTGTGAGTACAGAAGAGGTCAAACTTTCTAAACCATCGCCGGATGTTTATCTAGAGGCCGCGAAGCGAATCGGTGTAGAACCGCAAAATTGTTTAGGCATCGAAGATACAAAGAATGGTACTGGTGCAGTAAAAAATGCAGGTATGGTTTGTATTGGATTTGCGAATCCAGCTTTCCCAACGCAAGACTTATCAGTTGCCGATGAAGTGAAAACATCCTTTTCCCAATTAAGTAAATCAGAGTTGGTTAAGATATACACTGGGGTAAAAGAAAAAAATATTTGAAAGATAGCATTCATAATCACCGAAATTTGATAAATTAATCAGTTATTTAGTTGAAAAAAGTCTAATCTAAACAAAAAAGTGATCCCGATAACTGCGCTTATCGGGATTTTTGTTTTAAATCATGAAGAGTATAAGATGATTAAAGAACAGACAAAAAATGAGATTCATGATAAACTATGAATTTTAATAGAGTATCATATTGCATAATTAGCAATAAAGTTTAGAGATGCAATAATTAATCAGAGCTTTTAATTAGGTGTTTTATAGAAATACCATAATTTTTTTGCTCAAGTTTTTTTTAGAGCACCAAGTTGCATAAAAAACACTGAATTAATTGGGAACAAAGAAGGTAGTAATGTAAGCGTTTTTCATTTAAATTAAAGATGTAAAGAGGGATGACAATGAATTTAGAAGAAAGAACCAATCAAATTTTTGTTGAGTTAATCAACAATCCACGAATCACTAGCAAAACGTTGTGTGAAAAATTTGATTTAACTAGAGGGCAATTAAACTATGCGCTAAAAAAAATCAATGATTCCTTGCTAGAAGAAAAGATGAGTGAAATCAAACGAACAAAAAATGGGCACTTTCTTATTGCTAATGAAATTCTTTCAAATTTTAAAGGTGGTGATGAAACGCTTGGAGAAAAAACAGAAAATTATGTTTTTTCGAGTACAGAACGAGCGGCAATCGTCGAATTAATGTTGTTAAGTAAAGAAGATTATCTATCATTAAATCACTTTATCGATGAATTGAAAGTCAGTCGAAATACAGTTCTTCGCGATTTAAAAGAAGTCGATCAAGGACTGGAAAGCTATGATCTGCAGTTGAAATATACTCGCCAAAAAGGCTACTTCATCCAAGGCGATGAGTGGAATAAGCGCAACCTGCTGTCAGATGTATTAAATAATTTAGCTAGTATGTATAACGGAGTAAACGTAATTATCCAATTTGCTAATATCGATCATCAACAGGTTGAAACATTCCAGAAACGTGTCGAGTTAGTAGAAGAAGAACTAGAGGTCCAATTTACAGACGAACGGCTAAAAACATTGCCGTTATTGATTTTATTAATGATACGGCGGGCGCAAAAAGGAAAATTAATTTCTTATAGTTTTAAAGTTAATTATCGGGAACTAACAGATACGAAAGAATATTTAGCCGCTGACCGAGTGATTTGGGATGTCGAAGATTTGAGTGAAAATGAACGCGTTTACTTAACGATGCTTTTGTTAACAACAAATCTTTCAAGAGGCGATATTCTCTCTGTTAAAGCAATTAATAAAATGAAAGAAGCGCTAAAGCAAGTTATTGCAAACTTTGAACGAATCGCAGGAGTTAACTTAGAAGATAAAGAAAAATTATTAGATCGTCTACTTGTTCATATGCGACCAGCGTATTACCGAATTAAGTATCATTTAAATTTACAAACTCGATTTTATCAAGAAAATAAAGATGCGAATTTATTTTCACTCTTTTATTTAGTCAAAGAAGCTGCAGGTCCTTTAGAAACGTATTTTGAGCAGTCGGTTCCTGATGCAGAATTATTTTTTATTTCTTTGTTTATCGGCAGTCATATCGTAGAAAGTTCTGAAATCATTCACCCAGAAAACAGAAAAAAAGCTATTATTGTCTGTCCTAATGGTGTTTCTATTGCGGCATTATTAGAAAATACGTTACGCAATTTATTACCAGAAATCGACTTTATTACAACAATGTCTGCTCGTGAATTTTATCGAACAGATTACAAAGTAGATTATATTTTTTCAGCAGTACCATTAAAAACGGACAAAAAAGTCTTCGTTGTCAATAATTTTCTAAATGAACAAGAAAAACGGCAATTAAGAGAGCGTGTTCTACGAGCTTCAGCAGTTATTCAAACGGAGGCTGTAACGCCGGAAAAAATCTTAGACGTTGTTAAAAAACATGCAGATAATGTTGATGAAGCGAACCTTTATGATGAACTGCTAACTTTATTTGCACCAAAAGAATCAAAAATTTTAGAAAAAAAACGGCCACATTTAATTGATTTATTGAAGGAAGAAACAATCCAAGTTTTTGAAGAAAAAATTAGTTGGACAGAAGCTTTAGAGAACCTAGCTAGACCTTTGGAACAAAAACAAGTGATCACACCTATGTATGTTGAAGCATTGAAAAAGGAAATGCCTCAGCCGCCAGTGTATTCAATTCTACGGCACAAAATCGCCTTGCCACACACAGTGGCAGAAGCTGGAGCTATCGGTGTAGGGATCAGTTTAGGAATCGCTAAAAAAGGAATTTTAACAGAAGATGGACGCAAAGTTCATACAGTCATTTTATTAGCATCAAATGATAAAGAAGAACATTTGGATTTGATTTTTGAAATGATGAGTCTAGCTGGCGATGAACAGTTAATCAAAATGGAACAAGCCACAACAAAAAATGAAATTCGAACGGCATTGATGGAATTCAATGAGCAGTATTGGAGGCAGAAATGATGACAGAAGCAACCACGCTGAGTGCGTATGTAAAAGAACCATTAGTTTTTACTCAAGAAAATTATTTTTCGCAAGATGAATTATTTGAACAAGTCACTCAAAAAGCAACCGATCTTGGTTGGGTCAGAGAAGATTTTTTGGAAAGAATCAAAAAAAGAGAAGCAACATTTCCTACAGGTATCCAATTAGTCCATTATGGGGCGGCTATTCCCCACACAGATGCTGAATGTGTGCAGGAAGAATTTGTTGCCATCGTTACTTTACAAGATCCAGTAGTTTTTCAGAGCATGGAAGACAGTAATCAAGAAGTTAAAGCACAAATTATTTTTGTATTAGGATTGAATCAACCTCATGCACAATTAGAAATGCTGCAGTCGTTAATGGGGTTATTGCAAAATGAATCATTATTAGCAGAGCTACTTTTAGCAACGACCCCATCAGAATTAATCGAAATCATCAAACAAAATAACTTATAAAAGGGAGCCAATTATAATGAAAAAAGTACGAGTATTAGTCGCATGTGGAGCAGGAATCGCAACATCAACAGTGGTAATGAAAAAAGTAGAGGATCTATTTGCAAGAAATGATATCCCAGTAGAAATTAATCAAATTAAAATTTCGGAAGCAGCATCAAAACAAGATGGAGCGGATATGCTGATTTCAACAACAATGTTGCCAACAGAGTACAAAATTCCAGCAATCAAAGCGATGGCATTTTTAACAGGGATCGGTACTGAAAAAGTTGAGAATGAAATTATCGAAGCCGCTAAAAGTATTCAATAATTTTGATTGACATGTATATCTTTCACTAACTAAAAAAGAATCACTTAGATCTAATGATCCGTAGTGGAAGATATATGTGTTGAAGAAAGATTTATTTTTTCAAGAGAAAAATTAAATATATCAAAGTAAAACAGGAGGAATAAATTTATGGATGGTTTAACGGACGTAGTACAGAGTATATTAGGCGCCGGTCCAAGTGTTATGTTGCCGATCATTATTTTTATCGTAGGTATTATTTTCAGAGTTTCAGTCAAGAAAGCAATTATTTCGGGTATCACTGTAGGGATCGGGATGATCGGGATCAACCTAGTTATCAATGTATTGACAACGAATGTTGGTCCAGCCGCACAAGCAATGGTCGAGAGATTTGGCTTGAATTTAACAATCATCGATGCAGGATGGCCAGCAGTTTCAGCCGGGACATGGGCGCAACCAATCGCGGCTGTAATGATTCCAGTTATTTTAGTAGTGAATTTAATTATGTTGGCATTAAATCGTACAAAAACACTGAATATCGATATCTGGAACTACTGGCATGTTAGTTCTGTAGCAGCAACTGGTTATATTGTAACAGGAAGTTTCTTCTTTGGCATCTTGTGCGGGATTTTATTCTCAATCATTATTTTAGTGATCGCTGATAAGACTGCACCGAAAGTCCAAGAATATTATGGTCTTGAAGGAATCAGTATTACGACAGGTTCAGCCCAAGGGTATGCAATCTTAGCATTGCCAGTCGGATGGGTATTGGATCGAATTCCAGGACTAAACAAATTAGATGTAAAACCAGAAACGATCCAAAAACGTTTTGGTATCTTTGGCGAGCCGATGATCATGGGAATTATCATTGGTATGTTCTTAGGTTTATTAGGTGGTTATGATCTTATCGGTATTTTACAAATCGGTATGAACATGGGCGCAGTAATGTTCTTAATGCCACGGATGGTAAAAATCTTGATGGAAGGTTTGATCCCAATCCAAGAAGGAGCCCAAAAATTGTTACAAAGCCGTTATGGTGACCGTGAAATCTATCTAGGAATGGATGCTGCATTAGCAACTGGCTCACCAGCCGCATTATCAACAGGACTTTTGATGGTTCCGATCACATTATTCTTAGCCGTAATTTTACCAGGAAATCACGTTTTGCCATTCGGAGATTTGGCAACGATTCCATTCTTCGCAGCTTTAGTTGTACCAAGTCGCAGAGGAAATATCTTAACTTCAGTAATTTCATTAACAGTTGTCATGGCTTTTGCTTTATTGATGGCAACGAACTTTGCACCAGTATTGACTGAGATGGCTCAAGGAATCGTTAAATTCCCAGAAGGTGCTGCTCAAATCACCAATTTGGATACTGGTGGGAATTTCTTAAAATGGATCTTCTTAAAATTATCAGAATTAGTAGCACAAGTAATGTAGGGGGCTTATAAAATGAGTAATAAAATGATGAAGGGTGTTTCAAAGCAAGCACCTGGCTATGATCAAATGGAATTTATCGATTTACCTGTTCCTGAAGCAACTGAAGACAAAGTATTAATCAAAGTAGCTTATACTGGTATTTGTGGATCGGATATCCATACATTCAAAGGGGAATATAAAAATCCGACAACACCAGTAGTATTAGGACATGAATTTTCCGGTCAAGTAGTAGCAGTGGGAGAAAAAGTAGCTTCAGTTAAAGTGGGCGATCGTGTAACGAGTGAAACAACTTTTTATGTGTGTGGTGAGTGTGATTATTGTCAAAATAAACAATACAATTTATGCTCAAATCGAAAAGGGATTGGAACTCAACAAAATGGTTCTATGGCCAATTATGTATTAGCTCGCGAAGAAAGTATCCACATTTTGCCAGATCATTTAAGCTACGAGGGAGCAGCGATGAGTGAGCCGCTGGCTTGCTGTGTTCATGCAATGTATCAAAAGAGTCATTTAGAATTGCAAGATACAATTATTATCATGGGACCTGGGCCGATCGGTTTATTCTTACTGCAGATTGCAAAAGAAATTGGTGCTTTCGTCATCATGACGGGCATCACGAAAGATGCACATCGTTTAGATTTAGCTAAAAAATTAGGTGCTGATGTAGTTGTTGATACAATGCAAGAAGACTTAACTGCTATTGTTAATCAACTAACAGAGGGTTATGGAGTAGATAAAGTTTACGATGCGTCAGGTGCTGCTCCTGCCGTCAACGCCAGTTTACCATTGATTCGGAAGCAAGGTCAGTTTGTTCAGGTAGGACTGTTTGCTAACAAGCTGGTTGAATTAGATACAGAATCGATCATCCAACGAGAAATCGAATATATTGGTAGTCGTTCACAAAATCCATACGATTGGCCAATTGCGATCCATTTATTAGCAAAAGGTGCCATTAATATCGATGAAATGATTACGAAGAAATACCCATTGAATGAGTGGCGAGAAGCCTTTGATAAGGTGATGGAAGGTAATGAAATCAAAGTAATGATCGAATCGAATTTGAACGAATTTTAAGCAGAAAGAGGCTGTGCCAAAGCGGGCACAGCCTCTTTTATTAAATTTTTTATTTTATATATTTTGCTAGAAAATCGGTCATTTTTTTCTGATAGTTAGCTGGATCTTTGCTTAATGATTCAGCGTGTCCAGCACCGTGGACGACATATTTTTCTTTTGGTCCATTGGTGGCATTGTAGACTTCATCCAGCATTGAGAAAGGAACAAAATCGTCTTTATCACCATGGATAAAAAGCATCGGCAGCTGGTTTTTCTTTAGTTGTTTAATAGCATCAGCCTCACCAAAGAAGTATCCAGCACGAATTTTTGTTACTAAACTAGTAATAGGAATCAATGGAAAAGCTGGTAAATTAAAGAGTTGCTTCAATTGATAGGTTAATTCGCCATTGACTGAGCTATAGCCGCAATCTTCGATGATTGCTTTAACATTGGTTGGTAGTTGCTCGCCACCGGTCATCATGACCGTAGCTGCGCCCATACTGACACCGTGGAGAACAATTTCTGATTTTGAATCTTGTCCGACTACTTGATCGATCCATTGAACATAGTCTTTTCTTTCGTGCCAACCAAATCCTATGTAATCACCTTCGCTTTTCCCATGCCCTCTAGCATCAGGTATCAAAACATTATAACCAAGATCATGATAAATTTTAGCATATTGAGTCATATCGGTAGCTTGTCCCATATAGCCGTGAGCCACGATGGCTGTTTTATGTTGATCTTTTTCTGCCGGTAAATAATAGGCAGATAATCTGAGATCATCTTTAGACGTTAAGTGCCAAGTGGTACGATTATTTTCGTCATTAAACCAATTTTCGGCAGCAATCAATTCCGTAGACTTTTTATTTGATCCATTAGACAAAAAATCCTTCTTTGATGGGACAACAGCGTATGAATAGAAATAGTTTCCAGCAAAAGCTAAAGCAATAAGGATAATAAAAATAATCCCTAGGATAATTTTTGTTTTTTTATTCATCATTTCACTCCTATAAATATATCATAAGCAGTATAGATAAATTTTGTGATGATAGCAAGTGTGCGATTTGGTTGGTTTACAGGCAAGCCCTTTCGTGAGAGAATAAAACAGAATTTAAAGCAGGAGCGAATTAAATGGAAAATAAAAAAATTACGATCAAAGATGTAGCGAAACGATCAGGGGTCTCGATTGCGACTGTTTCCCAGATTCTAAATGGAAATGCACAAAAATTTAGTCCGAAAACGGTAGAAAAAGTACTAGCAGCCAAAGAGGAATTTAATTATGAACCTGATTATTTTGCTCGTCGAATGATCATGAAGAAAAGCAAGACGATCGGTGTGTTAGTACCGGATATTACCAATCCCTTTTTTAGTACGTTAGTCCGTGGAATTGAGGGTGTGTTATATCGTGAAAATTTTGTGACGATGTTATGTAATGCGGACTTGGATATGGAAAAAGAGACCAATTATCTAGCAGAATTAAGTCGGCGAGGAGTAGATGGATACATTATTGCAAGCTCTGCCATTTCCAACCAAGCGATCAACCAAACTTTGCGGAAAAAGAATTTGCCTTTTATTGTACTAGATCAAAAAAAGGCAGAGGGGTTTAGCGATGCAGTACTAACGGATGATTTTGCAGGAGGGAAAATAGCAGGAGAACATCTGTATGAATTAGGACATCGAAAAGTCGCGGTCGTATTACCCGAAGATGCTACAGAAAATATTCAAAACCGGTTAAAAGGATTTAACGAAATTTTTTCAAATCCTCTTTTAATTCATAGCGAGCTTTCAAAAGAAGGTGGACGACAGGCAGTCGAATCAATTATTGCTTCGGAAGTTACAGCTATTTTTGCAATCAATGATGAGATTGCTTTTGGTATCTATCTAGGATTAGCAGAAACAAGTAAAATAATACCCGATGATTATAGTGTGATCGGCTATGACAATGTAGATATGTGTGAATATATGACGCCGCAACTAACGACTGTAGCACAACCAATCTATGAATTAGGGCAAACAACCGCGGAACTGTTGTTGGAAAGAATTCATCAACCAAAGAAAGATTGGGAAGAAAAAAAACTTTCTGTTCAAATAAAGAAACGTTTTTCAACAGCACACTTGAAATAGCTTTCAAGCTGTGCTATATTTTTGGTGTCGAATTAAAACGTTTTACTAAAACGTTTTAAAAATAGTAACCGCTTAATTTTAAAGAAAACGAAATGGAGTGACTAAAATGAATACGATTACAATTATTGGTAGTATCAATTTGGACCGCACGATTCGTGTAAAACAAATGCCTAAACCAGGTGAAACAATGCATACTAAAGAAATTTTTTCAGCTGGTGGTGGTAAAGGTGCGAATCAAGCAGTTGCAGCGAAGCGTTCAGAAGCTAAAACTAATTTTATTGGTGCGATTGGAAACGATGAAGCCGGTGAAATGATGCATCAACTTCTTTCAGAAGAAGGAATCGATCTTTCAGGCGTTCAAACTCTTGAAAAACAAGCAACTGGACAAGCGTATATCATAGTAGATGATCAAGGTGAAAATTGTATTATGATTCACGCGGGTGCTAACAATGCTTTCACCCCTGAGCAAGTTCAAGCAAATGCCGATGTAATCAAAGCAAGTGATTTTGTAGTAGCACAATTTGAAAGTACTTTAGCAAGTACTGTAGAGGCGTTTAAAATTGCTCGTGAAGCTGGGGTAAAAACAATTTTGAATCCAGCACCTGCATTAGAAAAAGTTCCTGCTGAATTATTAGCCGTTACAGATATGGTCGTACCAAACGAAACAGAAACAGAAATATTAACTGGGATCAAAGTAACAGATGAAGCAAGTCTAAAAGCTGCCGCTGATTCACTACATCAGTTAGGAATTGAAGCAGTAATTATTACCATCGGCAGTAAGGGCGCATTTTATGATGTGAATGGCCGTAGTGGTATTATTCCTGCGTTTAAAGTAAATGCCGTTGATACAACGGCTGCAGGTGACACTTTTATCGGTGCGATGAGCAGTATATTAGAAAAAGATTTCAGTAATTTAGAAGAAGCCATCAAATACGGTAACAAAGCATCTTCTATCACCGTCCAACGTTTTGGTGCGCAACCATCAATTCCTTATAAAAATGAATTGGATAAAAGAAAGGAAGTAGCAAAATGAAAAAAGGTAAAGTAATTAATTCAGATATTTCACGAGTAATCGCTCAAATGGGTCACTTTGATCAACTAAGTATTGGCGATGCTGGCATGCCAGTACCTGCTACAACAGAAAAAATTGATTTGGCGGTCGATAATGGTATTCCTAGTTTCATGGCCGTATTAAATAATGTACTAGAAGAATTAGAAGTCCAACGTATTTATTTAGCTGAAGAAATAAAAACTGAAAATCCAGCGATGTTGAAACAAATCAAAGAACGTCTACCTGAGATGCCGATTACCTTTATCCCACATACAGATATGAAAGCTGCTTTACATGATAGCAAAGCATTTATTCGTACTGGTGAAATGACCCCTTATGCTAATATCTTATTAGAAAGCGGCGTCGTCTTTTAATTTTTTAAAACTCAAGGAGGAAGTATTATATGAATGCAACGGCAATTTTAATTGGATTGGGTCCATTATTAGGTTGGGGGCTTTTTCCAACTATTGCTTCTAAAATCGGTGGCCGGCCAGTTAATCAGATTTTAGGATCTACTTTAGGAACTCTAATCTTCGCTATCGTATTTGCGTTAGTGAATGGGATGAGTTTTCCTACAGGAATGGATTTATTCTTTTCAATTCTTTCAGGGATTGGTTGGGCAACTGCACAAATCATTACATTCCAATCATTTACATTGGTAGGATCATCAAGAGCAATGCCAATCACCACTGCTTTTCAGTTGTTAGGGGCGTCTTTATGGGGCGTTTTGGCTCTTGGCAACTGGCCTGGAGCTACTGCTAAATTAATCGGAGCTTTTGCTTTGGTATTGATCATCTTAGGTGCTTGGATGACTGTTTGGTCAGAAGAAAAGACACAAGAAAAAGCTAGTGTACTAAAAAAAGCGGTAATTTTATTGGCTTTTGGTGAAATTGGTTATTGGGCATACTCAGCTGCGCCTCAAGCTACAAGTATTGACGGCATGCATGCCTTTTTACCGCAAGCAATTGGGATGGTCATTGTTGCTGTGGTTTATTCTGTGATTTTGACAGTGAAAGATAAAGAAAAATCACCTTTCGTAGAAGTTGTATCATATAAACATATTTTCTCAGGTTTCTTCTTTGCTTTTGCAGCATTGACATACTTGATCTCAGCTCAACCTGATATGAACGGATTAGCTACTGGTTTTATCTTGTCGCAAACGTCAGTTGTCTTAGCCACATTGACTGGAATTTGGTTCTTAGGACAAAAGAAAACAAAAAAAGAAATGACGATTACTATAATCGGATTAGTTTTGATATTAGTTGCCGCAACAATGACAGTCATGATATAAAAAAACGCCGATCGGCGTTTTTTTTTATTGAAATACTTTATTCGAAGGAATTATTGGTTGAGTGCTATAATTGCATCAGAAAAGGGGCGAATTTATGAAATTAACGATTTCATTAGATCTTTTAGAAGAGGCATTTTATTATGTGTCTCCTACAAAACCAGTATCTACCGTACCATTAGTGTACCTAACGTTCACAGCCGAGAAAGCTCAAATAGCTTATACGACAGATAATGAAGCAAAATTGGCACGTAAAGTTGAACGTTCATTTAAAGCGGCTTTCCATGAAATTTTGCAAGCAAATCAAACGTATCGCAGTGAGTTAGATCAGGATCAGTTATTAGGCACACAAGATCATCTAATGAAACAAGGACAATTAATTGATTCAATTGTGACGGCGATCAAAGGATATCCTGAATTACAGTTGATTCGGGTTGAACTAGCGGGGAGTTGGCCACTGTATCAAACGCCCGCAGGTCATTTAGATTTAGCCGAGTAAGCGTGTTAGTTTTGGAAATGCTTCAGAGATGGTACAGTTAAAAGGAAAGGGTGATGAAAAAATGGATATGATATTTTTTGAAGGACAAGCGGTCTTTTTAGAAGACTACAAAAGAGTCGCAAAGAATCAAACGATTGATGAACAACAAGTAATCTCTGAAGTGATGGATCAATTGAATCAACCAACACCAAATGATGAATTGTACTACATTTTACCTGGCGACCAAACTAATAAAGGTCATGCCGTTCGTTTCCCATTTCGTAAAGAATTAATGGCGACTGATAACGAAGCGACTGTTTCCAAACAGTATTTCTATCAAGGCTCTCCTTATGAGTACGAAATGTACGAGGATGAACAATTATAAAAATAAAAAAGACGTGAAAGATTTTTCTTTCACGTCTTTTTATTAAAAAATCAGACCAGTGATAATTGCGCTTAAAAAGCTGACTAAACTAGCACTTAAAAGAATTTTTAATCCATGTTTTGCAACTAAATTTCCTTTTTCTTCATTCAGACCTTTCATAGCACCTGAGATGATCCCGATGGAAGAAAAGTTAGCAAATGAGACTAAGAAGACAGAAACAATTGCTGTGGTACGTGCTGAAAAATGCCAAGTACCTTTAGATAATTCAGTCATGGCAACGAACTCATTCGTCACCAGTTTTGTGGCCATCAAGCTGCCGGCATGAACAGCTTCTTTCCAAGGTATACCTGTCAAAAAGGCTAGTGGAGCAAAAACATAGCCTAAAATTTCTTGGAATGTTAAACCAGTTATTTTCGCAAAAATAAAGTTGATCATCGCGATCAAAGCAACAAAACCGATCAACATCGCTGCTACTGTAATTGCTACTTGGAAGCCATCCAAAATATATTCGCCCAACATTTGGAAGAAGGTTTGATTTTTATCTTCTTCAATAACTAATTCATCGTTTTCTAATTGGTAAGGATTAACGATTGAAGCGATGATAAATCCACCAAATAGATTAAGTACGAGTGCCGTAATAACATAGCGCGGTTGGATCAATGCCATATAAGAACCAACGATCGACATCGATACCGTCGACATGGCTGAGATACTCATTGTTGTTAAACGTTTTTCAGAGATAGTAGGCAATTCTTTTTTGACAGAAATAAAGACTTCAGACTGACCTAAAATAGCAGAAGCAATCCCATTGTAAGATTCTAATTTTCCCATGCCGTTGATTTTACTTAAGACGATCCCCACGCCTTTCATGAAGAGCGGTAGGATTTTGATATAACGTAGAATCCCAATAATTGCTGAAATAAATACGATTGGCATCAAGACATTTAAGAAGAACGGGAAGCTGCCTTTATTAGCGATCCCTCCAAAGACAAAATCCACTCCTGATCCAGCAAAGCTTAATAGTGCGTCGAAGACATTTGCCAAACCACCGACGATTTTTGTTCCTACAGAAGTTCGCAGTAAAATAAATCCTAATAAAAATTGCAAGACGAGCATCACTAAAAGTGGTGTATAACGAATCTTTTTACGATTATTACTAATCAAAAAACTTAATACTAAAACGAGAACTAAACCAATAATACCGATTAAAAAATGCAAATAATCACTCCTATTTTTTTTTTAGAATGGCTTTTCAATGAACTAAAAATAAGTATCTTTATCTCAGTATGAGCTGCCATAAAAAATAATCTGAATTAGTCTAGCCTTTTTTTTGATAAAAAGCGATAAAAAAATATCAGAAAAATACTTATATGAATAAATTCTAAAAGCGAAAGCACTAACAACTTCATTTAAATCTCCACAGAATGATTACAGCTTTTCTAAAAAAAATATGCTATGCTAAAAATGAATTTTGAGGAAAAGAGGCTTTGTGATGGAAGGCGAAAATAAAAAACACGTCATGCTTCCACGATACCAGCAAATAGCGGTAGAAATAGCAGAACGCATCGCAGACCAGCGTTATAAAGTAGGCGACAAAATCCATGCACGCTCAACGTTGGCGAGTAATTTTAATGTTTCTCCCGAGACAGCGCGCAAAGCGATCAATGTCTTAGTTGATCTTGAAATTATGGAAGTTCGGCATGGTAGTGGTGCATATGTACTTTCAAGAGAAAAAGCTCGTGCATACTTTGAACAATATCAAGATGTGCAATCAGTTCAAGAAATCAAAAATGATATTCAAGAAAGCATTAATAATCAGCGCCAAGAACTAGATGCTATGAGTAAATTATTAAATCAATTATTGGCTCAAACGAAACGGGTTCATAATGCAGCTCCGTTCGTTCCCTATGAATTGACTTTAACGAAAGCTGCTGCACATTTAGAAAGTACCGTTAATGATTTAAATATCTGGCACGAGACAGGGGCGACGATCATTGCAATTCAACAAAAAGAAGAATTGTTACTTTCACCAGGACCTTATGCCAAGATTTGTGCTGGAGATACGTTGTTTTTTGTTGGAAATGAATTAGGCTTGCAACGGATGCAACATTTATTTTATCCTAATGATTAGTAAAAAACAGACCATCACGATGGTCTGTTTTTTTGTTTGAATAGATAGATTATCTTTTTTTTGCAGAAAATTTTCATCATCTTTTTTGACAAAGTGACCACATGGTGTTAATGTTGTATGGTCACTTTTATAAAAATAATTGTTTTGTTTCTTTTAATAAACGAAATGAACTATAAACAGAAAATAAGGAGGATATCTTTTGAGTAAAGTTAAGGTAGAGCATCTAACTAAAATTTTTGGTAAGAAGCAGCAACAAGCCCTTGAAATGATTCAAGAGAATCGCAGTAAAAATGAAATCGTAGAAAAAACGGGTGCAACTGTTGGGGTTTATGATGCAAGTTTTGAAGTCAACGAAGGTGAAATATTCGTCATTATGGGTCTTTCTGGTAGTGGAAAATCGACTATGATTCGTTTGTTGAATCGTTTGATTGATCCGACTTCAGGGGAGATCTACATCGATGGTGAAGATATCGCTAAGATGGATAAAGAGGCTTTGCGTGAAGTACGCCGCCATAAAATCAATATGGTTTTTCAAAATTTTGGTTTATTTCCTCATCGTACAATTTTAGAAAATACGGAATATGGACTTGAAGTACGAGGTGTACCAAAAGCTGAACGTCAAGCGAAGGCTGAACAAGCCTTAGATAATTCAGGACTATTAACGTTTAAAGACCAATATCCAAATCAATTATCCGGTGGAATGCAACAGCGGGTTGGTTTAGCACGAGCACTAGCAAATGACCCAGAAATCTTATTGATGGATGAAGCTTTTTCAGCCTTAGATCCACTAATTCGTCGGGAAATGCAAGATGAATTATTAGATTTACAATCTAACGTCCAAAAAACGATCATTTTTATCACACATGATTTGAATGAAGCGTTGCGCATCGGCGATCGAATTGCTCTGATGAAAGATGGACAGATCATGCAGATCGGTACGGGAGAAGAAATTTTGACTCATCCGGCCAACCAATACGTTCGTGACTTTGTCGAAGATGTCGATCGTTCGAAAGTATTGACTGCACAAAATATCATGGTACCGGCCTTCACGACTAATATTGAAGTCGACGGACCAAATGTAGCGTTAAATCGAATGCGTAAAGAAGAAGTCAGCATGTTATTAGCTGTCGATCGCAAACGAAAATTAAAAGGTAGTTTAACTGCAGAAAAAGCTTTGGAAGCTCGTAAAAATAATCTAACACTTAAAGAAGTGATCGATAAGAATGTTCGTCGAATTCCTAAAGATATGTTAGTCACTGATATCTTTAATTTGATTTTTGATTCACCGGCACCACTTGCTGTAGTTGAAGACGATCGCTTAGTGGGGGTTGTCATCCGCGGAAGTGTCTTAGAAGCTTTAGCAGATACAGACATCGAAACAGGAGAGGTGAATGCAAATGTCTAATATTTTACAAAAAGCCTTGCCCATTGCTGATTGGGTCGAAGGATTTACAGAATGGCTGACAAGTACTTTTGCAGGATTGTTTTCAGTCTTACAGCATAGCGGCCAATTTTTGATGGATGGAATGACTAGTATATTAACGATGATTCCACCATTACTATTTATTCTAGTATTAACAGTTATTGCCTTTTTTATCTCGAATAAAAAATGGGGACTAACGAGTTTTACGTTAATTGGTTTATTGTTTATTTATAATCAGGGATTGTGGACAGACTTGATGAGTACCATTACATTAGTCGTTCTATCAAGTTTATTGTCGATCATCATTGGTGTGCCTTTAGGCATCTTGATGGCTAAAAATGAAACAGCCAAAAAAATTATCACCCCCATTTTGGATTTCATGCAAACTATGCCTGGATTCGTATATCTGATTCCGGCTGTTGCGTTCTTCGGTATCGGAATGGTACCAGGGGTTTTTGCCTCAGTAATCTTTGCCTTGCCGCCAACCGTCCGATTTACAAATTTAGGGATTCGTCAAATTCCTAAAGAATTGGTCGAAGCGTCTGATTCGTTTGGCGGAACAGGTAAACAAAAATTATTTAAATTAGAATTGCCATTAGCTAAGAGTACGATTTTAGCAGGGATCAATCAAACCACGATGTTGGCATTATCAATGGTAGTCATCGCTTCAATGATCGGTGCACCTGGTTTGGGTCGTGGCGTGCTTTCTGCCTTGCAACGAGCTCAAGTGGGGAATGGCTTTGTTAATGGTTTAGCATTAGTTATTTTAGCGATCATTATCGATCGTTTCACTCAAAACTTGAATAAACCTAAACAACAAGCAAGTCAAAAAATGCCAAAAGCGAAGAAGAAAAAAATAGGAATCGCAGCAGGCATTATAGCTGTGATCGTAGTTGTCGCTTCTTTTGGTTTTGGCGGAGCAGCTGAAAAAAATAAAGGAACAATCAATCTTACTTATGTTGAATGGGATACAGAAGTTGCATCTACCCATGTAGTGGGGGAAGTTTTAAAAGAGATGGGCTATAAAGTCAATATGACACCATTAGATAATGCAATCATGTGGGAATCGGTAGCTAAAGGTGAATCCGATGCGATGGTAGCGGCATGGTTGCCAAATACACATCAAGCTCAGTATGCACAATACAAAGATCAAGTCGATGATTTAGGTGTCAACTTAAAAGGCGCTAAAGTCGGCCTTGTTGTACCGGATTACATGGATGTCAATTCAATCGAAGATCTATCTGATCAAGCAAAGAAAACCATTACTGGTATTGAACCAGGAGCAGGTGTTGTGAATGCGGCAGAAAATACACTTAAAGCGTATCCTAATCTAGCTGACTGGAAAGTCTCAACTTCTTCATCTGGGGCAATGACGATTGCATTAGGTCAAGCCATTAAAAAGAAAGAACCAATCGTTATCACTGGTTGGTCTCCGCATTGGATGTTTGCTAAATATGGTTTAAAATATTTAGAAGATCCAAAGGGAGCAATGGGTTCTGAAGAATCGATCCATACAATGGCACGCAAAGGCTTAGAAAAAGATCAGCCTGAAGCTTATAAAGTCTTAGATAAATTCCATTGGAACCAAAAAGATATGGAAAGCGTCATGTTAGCAATCAATGAAGGGAAAGATCCTTCCCAAGCTGCAAAAGACTGGATCAAAGACCACCAAAATGAAGTCGAAGAATGGAAAAAATAAGATAAAAAGCACCCTTTCAAAGTGGAACGAAGAGATTCGTCCATCTTTGAAGGGTGTTTTTTATCTGGCTAATCTTTTTTATTCAATTCCTGATCTTTTTTAATCGTGGCATCGATTCCTTTAATAACGGTTGAGATAAAGGTATTGTTTTCTAATTCAACGATTCCAGCAACTGTTGTACCGCCAGGTGAGCTGACTCGATCAATCAAAGTCCAAGGATTTTCTTGGCTGTCAGCCAACGTTTCAGCGCTACCTAAGATTGCTTGAGTCGCAATTTCTAAGGCTAAGTCTTTTGGCATCCCATTCTTCACAGCGGCCCGAGCAATCGAATCGATAAACAAGAAGGTATACGCAGGCGAGCTACCGGCAATTGCAGTGAAGATCGAAAAATATTTTTCTTCTAACGGCCACGCTTTTCCGACAGCATTAAACAGATCAACAATCGTCTTTAAGTCCTTTTCTGAAGCATACTCGTTTTTGCAAACAGCTGCTGCACCAGATCCTACCATAGCATTCATATTCGGCATTACACGAATAATTCTAACAGCTTCGTTAGTTTGAAAGTTCTCATAAAGTGTTTCCGTACTTGTTCCAGCAGCGATGGAAACGATCAAAGGCTGAGTTTCCAAGATGGAGGTTTTAGCAGCTAATAATACTTCTTGAACAACATTGGGCTTAACCGCTAAGATGACGGTATCAACTTTTTGGATCAATGCTTGTAAATCAGCTACTGCTTGAATTTCTTTCTGTTTAGCAAAAGATTGAGCTTTTTCGATTGAAATATCGTATAAATAGATATCTTGTGGGTGACTAAAATGTTGTTGAAGGATTCCTTCAATAATTGCGCTAGCCATATTACCAGCCCCGATAAATCCAATTTTCATAATCGTTCTTCCTCCTAAAGGTGTCTAAATCAAATGTAAATAAACATAAGAAATGATACAATCAATAGATAGATTATAGTTTTATCTGCTATATTTTAAAATAGTTTTGCCAAAGTAAAAAGTGTCTGATTTTAAGGAGAGAAAGAATGAGCATGAGTATAGATCAATCTGCAGCCTTTTATGAATTTTTAGCTAACCTGGATTGTTATCTAACGCATCAATATCAGCTGGATGATGAAGTCCAATATTTTTCAGAGAATTCGCAACGAGAGATCGCTGCGTTTGTTACCAGAAAAACGACTGAAAAAATAGTAGTTAGAAAAGGATTTATTCGTCTTTTATATGTGATTAAAGGGGAAATATCCTATCAGCTCAATGATAAAAAAAGCACTTTATTAGCTCAAGGGATGATTGTCACAAACGGAGATACCAGCTTTTCTTACGTTAGTTCAACTACAACAGAAGTAGTCATTTTTTATTTTAAACCAAACTATTTTAGTGCTTCATTATTGAGTCAATTTGTGGAGGAACCTTTACTATATCGTTTTTTTGTGGATGCATTGAGCCAAGATTTTAGTGGAATCAGCCGCTATTTAGTTTACGATTTTTCTAACCAAGTCGATCTTCATTTTTATCTGTTATTACTATTGAAACAAGTAGTAAAAATGGCTTATTTTAATAATAAAGTGACTAAAGCCGCTTTTGTTTTACTGATCGTTGAGATGAGCCAAGTAGAATATCAAAGTCTGATTGATAAGGATCCTTTTATTTCAAATCAGCAACTAGCAAAAGAATTAGTAGCATATATCGATTTACGTTTAGAACAAGTCACATTAGACGAACTCGCAGATAAGTTTCATTTTCATCCCAATTATTTATCTAGCTTGCTTAAAGAGAAGACTGGGAAAACTTTTACGGAATGGGTTTTGATCCAACGAATTGAACGATGTAAGAACTATTTGATTCAGACCGATTTAACGGTACAAGCAATTATTGAACGTCTTGGTTATAAAGACAAAGCTTTTTTTTATCGTAGATTCAAACAAGTTGAAGGTATGACACCTCGACAATATCGTACACTGAGAGAGGATGATTAAATATGTACGAAGATATCTTTGCTGACGTTCACCTGACCGTCGTAGAACAACCAATTGAATGGAAAGGCAACTTGCCTTTTTATCGAGGCCATCTGAAAGAACTACCCTTTATTACGGGAGAAGGCACCTCAAAAAAAGTGCTGTATCGACAACTGGCAGAGCAATACCAAGAGTATGCTGCCTTGAATTTAGTTGAAGAAAAAGAAGAGGAAATGACTTCCTCTTTATTAACTGCAGATCAATTATTGAAATATTATGATGGTGAAACATTTGATGGTTTTTCTTTAAGAGATTTACTAAAAGAAGACGAATAACTATAAGTGATTGATGAGTAAAAATCCTAAATGTCGATGGAAAAATTGAGCAGAACTTTATAGCAATAGTACATAGGTTGAGGATATTTCCCTTAGATGTTTTCCCTATCATAGCGGTCTATTGTGTACGGACTAATGGCGACTATACAGGGATCATTTATATTTTTAAAGCTTTTCGTTAATATTAATAAAGATGAAGATCTAGAAATTTTCTAGGTCTTTTTTTTTAAATCTTCATAATAAAGCTAGCTATCGGACTTTTTATGCAGGATAATAACGACAATCATTTATTTGCTAGGAGAATTTTATGGATCAAGAATTATTGATTATTGAGTTACTTTCTGCAGCAGAACCGATCTATAAACAAACAAAACAAAATCGGTATAAAAACTTGCTGACTGCTTTCTTGTTTTTAATCTTAACAACTGTTCTATTTTTTGGAATTGGAACGTTTGTGTATCAACATCTGCAGATCCGAGTCCGTTCGATTGATACTGGATATTGGTTACGGGGATTTTATCATCTTTCTTTTGTATTAGGGACCGTTGGTACAGCAATAATAGGCTTCTTTTTTTTAGCCAATCTTTTTCAAGGAATCCGAATTCGCTATAATTTTCAACGTTTTTTAGAACGGATGGTACAAAAGGCCAGTCGCTATCCGATTATTTATCAAGATAACAATGCCTATTATTTAGCAGAAAAAAATGGCCGACCTAAAATTAAATTGGCGAAATCAGATTGTGTTGAATTAGCAACAACTTTTGATGAAGCTATAATTTATATGGGGATAAAGCAGGTAGGATTTGGTTTTATTGCGTTGCAGTTGTTTGTTTTGGATGCTGAGCCAGCAAAAATGCCGGCGACTTTCCCCAATCAACGGGGACTAGATTCGAAATGGCTGATTGCATTACTGGCCATTGTTTTTATTAGTGCTGCCGGCGTTTTTATCCATGACGGTTTAAATCATCATCGTAATTTGAATAACACATCTAGTCCGATTTCAGGCAACACATCTTCTAGTACTCAGCAAACAACAAACCAATCTGATCTATTAGAACAACAAGGCAAGGCTCCAACTACTAAAACAGATCAAACAAATCAGTTGAAGTTAAACCAGCAAACGAACGAGTTGTATATGACGACGGATAGTGGGAATTCGTGGATTTTTGTCCCATTAAAACCAGACTGGTTACGAACAGGTAGTTATACATTAACGTCTGGAGAGATACCAATCGGTTATTGGATGGACAAGTCGTATAATATTTCTGCTGATTTTTCGTGGTTTATTTATTCTGATGACGACAAAAATCTATATTTTTTAACGTCTAAAAATAATGGGAAAACGTGGGATAAAGCATTAATCTCTAATTCTGCACAACGTATCCGTTATCGAAAAGCTCAATTTTTTGCAGATGGGAGCGGTATACTTGTATACTCAACGATGTCACCAGAAATGTCTTCAGAAGGTTTAGAAATCTATCAAACCAATGATTACGGAAAAACTTGGTCTAAAGGAAACGGAACTATGATCAATCAACCAGTTCAAAATGTCAGTTTTGTTAACTCAACGTTAGCATTTGTTTCTACACGTGAGAAATTATATTACACAAATAATAGCGGCAGTTCATTTAAAGAAGCCGTTGTTACGATTCCAACAGAATACGCGACTGGAGGATTAGACTTGTTTCAATCACCAAATGAAGTGACCCAAGTTAGTTCTAATCAATTAGAAACTAAGTTTTATCTAGTAAAGACAAGTGGCATCGATCAAGGAAAAATGTTCGCTTGTTTATACCAGTCTTCTGATAACGGAGAAACTTGGCAATTCTCAGAACAGTTGTCACAGGTAGAGAATTCAGATTGAAAATTTTTATAAAAAGACGTTGCTCAGTGTAGGAGTAACGCCTTTTTTTGTTTGAATAACGAATAAAGAATACGTACAATAGGGACGGATAGAAAGAAGGTTGATTATGGAATTGTTGGAAAGTGACTTTCAAGTCCTTGATCGAGAGAGCTATACGTTTAAACAATTAAAAGAGCAATATACTGGTGAAGAGCTGGATCAAATAAAACAAGTCTACAAAGAGCATTGGCAAAAGTGGAAAAAATTACAATTAGTAGTTGCACAATCATTACCCAAGGATCTTCGGATGGAAAAACCGAAAATCGAGAGTTGGACGAATGGGTGGAATTTAAGAAATCATTTTTGGAGTGCCTACCGAGACCCTCAGCACCCGAATCAAAATGCATGTTTAGCAATTTTATTAAACAAAAAACAAATTCAGATTTATCTGATGTTTCAACATTATAAAAGTGACGAACGCCCAGGAAGTTTGATTCGCTATAATGAATTACTGGAACAAATCAAAGAATGGAGTACTACAATTACGGTAGATGATTATTATATTTGGCCGCAAGTAGAACATGAACTAACAGATCATTTATCATTAAAAGAATTTTTAGCAGATCCTGAGCAGCCATCAAAGCTGGAACAATCTTTGGAAGGTCGTAGCTTTCAATTAGGTAAATTATTCTTTAAAACAAACACGCCCCCAGCGATTGAAGAAATAGTTAGTCAAACACTTCAAGAATTAGTGCCATTATACTTAGCTGTGAAGTAAGAAGAGAAGTGTATTACTTAATAATCAAGTAGTGAAATTGATTATTAATAGAGGTATATAAAAAAGGAAGGCTTTTAGTCCTTCCTTTTTTATATTAGTAACATTTTGAGCAAGCTGTCAGCCCACGTGCTTGGGCTTCTTCCAAAGTAGCTGGAGTGTAGGTGCCATTTCCACATTTATGCGTATGATATTTGCTGCCAGTAGCCGTGACATAGACGGTTTGACCTTGTGAGGGCTCTGCAACTACTTGAGTTGTTTGTTGCTGATTTTGTTGTGCTTGAATTTCAGCTGCTTGTTTTGAAGCAGCTGTTTCTTGAGCTATTCGTTGCTCTTCGGATAATTTAGCTGCTTGCTGTTCTTCCAAAATTCGTTTTTCTTCTGCAGCTTTTGCTTCTTGTTCCTTTCGCTGTTGTTCTTCTTTATCCTTTTTAGCAGTTTCATCTGCTGGTTTATCTTTTTCAAAAGATTCAACTGTTTTTTCTAAAGAAGAGACGGTAGTATTCAGCTCTTCATTAGACAGTTTCAGTGACTCAATCGTTTTTGACTGACTACTGATCGTTTCTGACGAGTCATTACCACTACACCCTGTGACGAACAGACCTAAAGTTAATACCATTCCTAATTTGATAAATTTTTTCATTCTATATCCTCCCAATTTTCAGCACTTAAATGTTATACCAGCAAACTTTTAAAGCGCTTTTATAATTAGATGATACTATAAAATTAATTATGATAATGTAAAAAAAAGAATAAATGATACTATAACATGCTTAATTTAATTTAAAAGTAATTAAGTATTTTTTTCTAATTTATAGTAAGTTAAATTTAGCGTATCAAAGTTTAGTAATTCTATTATTAGAAATCTAAATATTAGAAATTAAGTATTTTTTATTGACATTCTTTTGTCTAGCGTGTATATTCTGTTCGAACAGTTAGATATCTAACATTTAGCAAGGAGGGATTTTTATGGAAAGAATGATTGTTTCAAGTTTACTACGTTCGATCATGTATAAATCACGTGAATCAATGAGCCAACGTGTCAAAGATATGGATGTCAGCCCTCAACAAGGCCGAATGATTTCTTATATTGCGCAATATGAAGAAAAAGGTTTGATTCAAAATGATTTAGCTAAGGCTTTCCAACGTCGGAGCGCTAGTATTACGAGTATGCTGCAAGGGTTAGAAAAAAAAGGCTATATTGAGCGCCGCATTCCTGCTGATAATGAACGGCAAAAAAATATCTATGCACTCCCTAAAGGTAAAGCATTAGTCGATGAAACCAATCAGGCGTTTTATGATTCTGAAAAAGAATTGGTGCATGCATTATCGGAGGAAGAAAAACAGCAACTTATCAACTTGTTAAAAAAAATTGACGATAGTCTCTAAGTAGCAAACAGGAGTGGTCTGTTTGCGGCTAAATAGTTAGAATTCTAATATTTATAAATCTAATAAAAGAAGGAATTATCATGGAAGAATTTGAAACAAACGAATCAAATATTTATTACTTAAAAGAAAGTCCAATCCGAAAGGCAATCGCTCATCTATCGATCCCGATGATGGTAGGAATCTCAGCGACAACTATTTATAATTTGATCAATGCGTATTTCATCGGCTTGATCCATGATACGAATATGATGTCAGCTATTACATTAGCCATGCCGATCACGATTATTTTGATGGCTGTCGGAAATGTTTTTGGTGTTGGTGGCGGAACATTTATCACACGTTTACTTGGGAGTGGGGATAAAGAAAAAGGTAAAAAAGTTGCGGGTTACTCTTTTTATATGAGTATTATCGCTGGAATCATTATTGCTATTTTAGCAATGATTTTTATGACGCCTTTTGTCCACTTGCTTGGAGCAGATGGTCAAACGTTAATTTATACTAAACAATATTCAACAATTTTATTTGCGGGCGGATTTGGTATGATTTTGAACTTTGGTTTAGAACAATTAGTTCGTTCAGAAGGAGCTTCAAAAGAATCAATGTATGGCATGTTTATCAGTGTTGCGGTCAGCATTATTTTAGACGCTTTATTGATCTTAGTATTTAACTTGCATGTCATCGGAGCTGGTATCTCATTGGTTCTTGCTAATTTAGCAGCTACTGCATATTATGTTTGGTTTTTAGAAACAAAAAGTGAGTCTTTGAAAGGGTTCCTAAAGCATTTTCGGATTTCAATCAAAGATCAATTAGAAGTTTACAAAATTGGTATCTCTGAAATCTTCAAATCAGCATTTATGATCGTCACTACCTTATTACTAAATAATTTCTCTGTTGAATATGGCGATAACGTAGTAGCCAGTTTTGGAATCGCCGTTCGGATTACGCAATTACCAGAATTTTTGACTATGGGTCTATTTTTAGGTGCAATGCCATTATTTGCCTATAGTTTCTCAGCGCATAACACGAAACGATTAAAAGAAGCGTTGAGAGAAGTTTCATTATGGATCGGTGGAATTTCTATTCTCTTTGCACTGATCGTTTATGTTTTTCGAGTGCCGGTTTTAGGATTATTTACTAGTGATCCAAGAGTCATTCAAGTTGGATTGACGATTTTAGCTGCACAATTGATTTCATCCGTCTTTAATGGTTTTTCTGGCTTATTTACTGGGATCTTCCAAGCTTCAGGTTTTGGAGCCCAAACCGGTGTAATGTCAACGATCCAAGGAACTTTCTTCATTCCAGTTGTTTTATTGTTGCATCATTTTTATGGATTAGATGGTTTGATCTGGTCAATGACTATCACCGAAGGCATCGCTTTTGTAGCGGGAGCAGTTATGATGGTCCCTTACTTGAACAAACTAAATAAAGATGAATTACCTGCGATGCAAGAACAATAAAAAAGTAGAGCCAGCCGCCTTGGCTGGTTCTTTATTTAGCAGATAAGGTATAATCAAAAGAAAATCAGAAAAAGGTGATTCGATGGAATCTACGGATATTCAACAGCGAATCAAAAAATTTAAAGCATTTGGAGAATCTTTGACTGGCGCGACCGTTTATTTTCGAGCAGATTGGAATGTCTTTTACTTTGATTTACAAGGAAAAATGTTTGGTCTGATGAATCATCAAGCTGAAAACCAAGCAATGATCACACTAAAAAATTTGCCAATAGTAAATGAGGAGCTTCGCGAAATGTATCCTGAGACCATCTTACCGGGATATCATACAAATAAAAATCATTGGAACTCAATCAAGTTGGCTAGTTTAGACTTAGATGATGAAGCAATTCAGTTTTTGATTCAACGGTCGTATCAATTGGTCTATCAAAAATTAACGAAGAAACAACAAGCTGAGATTCACTAAAAAAGCTGTTGGAAAAATCCAACAGCTTTTTTTCTTAGTTCTTTTTTTCTGACCAATGTAGTGCTAAAAAATAACCGGTGATTCCCATGCCGATGAAGAAACATGCAGCATCAAAACTATTGAATTCAGGATTGATCAAGGCATAGATTATGACAACGATCAACCAATTGGTAACACCCCATAAAACGTTTGTCGGTGCTGAAGCCGGCTTTTTCCAAGGAACATCCCAACGTTCAGCAGTAATTCCTTTAGTAAAATGAGGAATTCCATTCGCAAAAATCATTCCTAATAAAATACAAATAATTGAATCCACTATAATCTTCTCCTCTATCTGGCTTTCATTGGTAGTATACCTGTTCCTAAGAGATTTTTCTGTAGATTTTAGAAATAATTTATCGATCAATTGAGCAGACTACTTAACAAGACAAAGAACTTGGTGGTATGGTTGATAACGAAACAGGAAAAAATGAAGGAGGAATTTAATGATGAAAGCACCATTGATAACATTGAATGATGGTCACCATTTTCCAACGATTGGTCTAGGTACGTTCCAAATCCGTGGAGGGCAAGGAGTAGATCAAGTGTTGACTGCGATCCAAGACGGCTATCGTCTATTGGATACATCAACAAATTATGACAGTGAAGGAATCGTCGGAGAGGCTATCCGTCGCTCAGGAATTCCTCGTTCTGAATTTTTTGTAACAACAAAATTACCGGGCAAGTATCATCACTATGAGGATGCTTTGATGATGATCCAAGAATCTTTGTTCCGAATGGGACTAGATTATTTTGATTTATATTTGATCCATTGGCCATTACCTAAACGTGGGCTATACGTTGAAGCTTGGAAAGCACTAGTAACTGCTAAAAATCTTGGTTTGATCCGCTCAATCGGTGTATCGAATTTTGAACCAGAGCATTTAGATAAAATTATTGACGCAACGGGAGTTACACCTGCTGTCAATCAAATCGAAATCCATCCTTACTGGGTCCAAGAACGGATGCTAGCAGAAAATAAAAAGCGTGGAATCATTACGGAAGCATGGAGTCCTTTAGGCCGTGGAAGTGATGCGCTAAAAGAATCGACGATTACAGAATTGGCTGAAAAATATGGTAAGAATCCAGCTCAAATTATTTTGCGTTGGCATTACCAACGAGCAATCATCCCAATTCCTAAATCAAGAAACTTAGAACATCAACGAGATAATCTAGCTATTTTTGATTTTGAACTTACACCAGTTGAAATTGAAGCAATCAATAAATTAGAAAAAACAGATGGTCGAATAGATGGACAAGATCCAAATGAATATGAAGAGTTTGACTAAGAAAAAGACTGGAAATCAAAAATGATTTCCAGTCTTTTTTTGTTATTTTTACGGTTAAAACAATAAAAATAATTTATTAATCTTTTTTATATAAAATTATTTCGGAGTATGGCATACTGAAAGTAACTAAATAAGTTATGGAGGATGCCGTGAAAAGAAAATATGGAATAATAATTTCTTTGATAGCCATAGTGCTAGTCTTCTTTTTGTTTATTCAAACAGGAAAGGTAGAAGATAATGAAACATCTGATTTTACAGCAGCATCATCAGTTGAACATCACTACGATTTTTTTACGAATAGAAATCTCAACGAATTGAATGCGGTAATCTACCCGAATTATTCAGAAATGAAAGCTGATTTAACAGAAGAAGCACCTTTTACTCACAAGACTACAAAAAAAGAATTTGTTGGCGGGCGATCCGAGTCTGATGGTATTACTTGGACCGCTTATTTTGAAAAATAAACCAGCGTATCGCTAAAAGGATACGCTGGTTTTAGTTTAGCCGCCGCCCATTAAGAAATCTAAGATATCCCAGCCATTAGAATTTTGGCTACGATAAAGTTCAGTATAGCCACAACGTGTACAACTGATCGTTGTAAATTTTTTGTTTTGGACATCAAATATTTTGGCAAAATTTCCGCCAGTCGCTTGGAATTGATCCGAAACATAGTGTTGATTCCCACACTTATCACAAATGTATTGCTTTCTTTCCATCATTTTCCCTCCTTAAATGATTTGAACCAGTCATTGATTGAATTATAGCAATTTTATAGAAGGCAACATCCGTCTTTAGGAGTATCTCTTGAAATTATTTTTGACAGATCACTTTTTATCTGATTAAATAAGAACGTATGTTCGATTCAAGAGAGGCGGTTTCCAATGGAATTAGAAAGAAAAATTGAGATTTTAGCAGAAGCGGCCAAATACGATGTTTCTTGTTCCAGTAGCGGGGTAGAAAAAAATAAACGAACGGGGTCAATTGGAAGTACAAAGATTTCAGGTATCTGTCATTCATTTACTCCAGATGGTCGTTGCGTATCGCTTTTAAAATTATTATTTACGAATGCGTGTATTTTTGATTGTCATTACTGCATTAATCGTAAATCAAATGAGATTCCTCGAGCGACTTTTACGCCGCAAGAGGTTGCAGACTTAACGATTGATTTTTATCGCCGAAATTATATCGAAGGTTTATTTTTAAGTTCTGCCATTATTAAAAATCCTGATTATACGTGTGAACTACTAGTGAAAACACTAAAAATATTGCGCGAAGAAAAAGGATTTCGTGGCTATATCCATGTTAAAGCAATCCCCGGTGCTGATGAAACACTCATCGAAGAATTGGGCTTTTTAGCAGATCGAATGAGTGTGAATGTTGAATTACCATCAAAGGAAAGCTTAAAATTACTGGCTCCTGATAAAGATCCATTTGATTTATATAAACCAATGAAACAAATTACAACAATAAAAAAAGAACAAGGATTACTGCCAACCATCCAACAGGGATCTAAGTTTGTTCCAGCTGGTCAATCAACACAGATGATTATTGGGGCTAGTCCGGAAAGTGATCGTTCGATCGTAAAAATATCAGAAAACTTGTATCAAAAGTATCAATTGAAACGGGTCTATTACTCTGCTTATATTCCTGTGAATCACGATAATTTATTACCAGCTGTAACAAGCGAGCCGCCGTTGTTACGAGAGCATCGCTTGTACCAAGCAGATTGGTTACTACGCTATTATAAATTTAGCGCAGATGAGATTTTATCAGAAGAAAAACCGAATTTTAATCTCTATTTAGACCCTAAAGTGAATTGGGCAGTTCAAAATTATCCGTTTTTTCCTGTCGATGTGCAAACGGCTAGTTATGATCAATTGCTGCGGGTACCAGGGATCGGTCCTAAAAGTGCACAAAATATTCTAAAAGCTCGTAAATATTATCGGCTCCATCTAGTTGATTTAAAAAAATTAGGGATTGTTATCAAACGAGCACAGTATTTCATTACTTGTAATCAAGAAAGACCTTCAGGATTAATCAACGATCCCGAATGGGTCATTGCTTCTTTGATCTCTTCTAAACAATATGAAACATTAAAGCAATTCAATACGCAATCTATGTATGAGCAATTGACATTATTTGATGTGGAACGATTTGAGCATGCAAAAAAAGGAGGAGCATAATGGAAGAAACCCAGGCACAATGGGAATATGACGGCAGCTTTCTAGGTTTTTTGACAATTGTTGATCGAGGTTTTCGTGAAAAAAAATTTCCGGCTGTGATCGTATCAACGGGAAATTCTGTTGAAAATCTATTCTATTCAGAATGGATCAAAACAGACAAGGATCGGGGAACTAAAATCTATCATCGATTAATCCAGCGACTTCGAACTGAAAATTATCAATTTATTCAACAAGGTTTTTATGCTTCCTTAGAAGGGAAAGAACGTTATTTGTTAGATGCCATTGAGATTGCTTTACAGACGACAGATTTATTGGAAAACCATTTGGGACACCCTTCGATCCTAGCTTTGCAGAAAAGTATCCGAACCTTATTAAGTGAAACACATGCGTTTACCGGATTTGTTCGTTTTGAAGCAGTCGGGGCAGTGTTATTTAGCCAGATTAGTCCTAAAAATTATGTCTTACCCTATCTTTGTCCTCATTTTGCTGAACGTTATCCGCAAGAAAAAATCATGCTTTATGACACTACACATCGATTATTGGCTATGATCGATCACGGAAAGATTCATTTATTAGAACAAGCAACTTGTCCAGAGATAGCTCGTTCGCAGGAAGAACAAATAATAGAACAACAATGGAAAACTTTTTTGAAAGCTGTGACGATTGACGAAAGAACCGATTTGAAAAATCAAAGAAATCATTTGCCCCTCCGTTATCGTGAAAATATGACTGAATTCAAATTTCCGGCAAGATGATTCCTTTTTTGGCTAAGTTCAAGAGACATTCTTCTAAATAAGCCTCATCATGTTCAGGATAAAGTGGTGTAGTGATCGGTAAAACAGTGATTTGGGTCAAAGGTTCGAGGTGCTTGCCGCGATAAAGTGGATCAAACCACAAAGGATCCGGAGAATAGCCTCGTCGAAGCATTTCTTCAAGGACCAATAAGTGAAATTGAAATAATTTATAGTAGGGATGGGTAAAGACATAGTCAACGGTTGCGTGTTTTTTTCCCCAGCCTTTCCCTCTTAAAGCTGCGGCTTCGCGATGTTGACCCAATAACTGTTGGCGAGGTAAAAATGGGATCAGTTTTTCGTGCCAAAGACGCATGGTGGTTCCTCCAATCTGTATGTAACTAATTTTTTCATAAATATTATCTATTGACGAATGATTTGCTTGAGAGATTTACTTTCATGATTTATAAGATCTGTTTTATAATAGGAGTGATTAGGAAGTAGGTGAATGGAATGGAAGAGAAAAAAACAAAAGGATCGACCGCAGTAATTGCAGCTCTTTTTGCCAATATATTAGTAGCAGTCAGTAAATTTGTTGGTTTTATGATCAGTGGCAGTGCTGCTATGATGAATGAAAGTATTCATAGCGTGGTAGACTGCAGCAACCAAATCTTATTGTTGTTTGGTGATCGTCAAGCAGCGCGAGGGCAAAGTGAGTTGCATCAATTTGGTGAAGGTCGAGCAAAATATTTCTTCAGTACGATCGTTGCAACAATGTTGTTCTTTGGCGGTGGAGCTTTAGGTATCTGGGAAGCAGTCGAAAAATTATTTCATCCCAGTCATGAAGTAACTAACCCATTGATCGTATTGGGAATTTTAGTTTTTGGGATTTTGATTGAAGGGAGTTCTCTACGGGTCGCAGTCAAAGAAATCCATGAATTGAACACAGAAAATTTACCACTGTTTAAATTTTTGAAAGAAAGTCGCCACAGTGAGATCTTGATTATTTTTACAGAGGATTTTTGTGCCGTGATTGGTTTAGTATTAGCGATCATCGGAACATTATTAACAATGTTCACTGGAAATCCGGTCTTTGATGCATTGAGTGGTTTATTTATCGGGATGATGCTGTTATTTGCTTCGATCTTTTTAGCTCGTGAGTTTTATAGTCTCATCATTGGTGAAAGTGTATCTAAAGCGGACTTGGAAAAAATCAAAGATGCATTTAAACGAAATGAAGTCAAGAAAGTGATCGATATTAAAACAGTTCACTTAGGACCAACAGAGGTTATGATCGCAGCTAAGATCGATATCATAGACGCTTATGAAGGCGTCAGTTATGATGTAGTTAATGATATTGAGCGAGTCATCCGCAGAGCGTTACCAGATAAGAAAGCTTATATTTATATTGAAACGGACGAATTTGATCCAGAATATGATCAAAAACGACAAGTACAATCGGACACGTAATTTTTTGTGTCCGATTTTTATTCATCTACTTTTTGAAAGAAGGTGTTAACAATGTCTTCATTGCGCTTTTTCTTTACTTATTCACGTGAGTTTTTGCGTCATTGGGGTAGTTATATTTTATTAATTGTTGGAACCAATATTGTGTTAGAAATCATAGTGATCCCGCTTTTTCAATTTTTGACGGCATTTATCTTAAAGCGAGGCAATATTCCCTATGTTTCCAATACGAATATTTTAACAATTTTAACTAAACATCCAGCGGTACTCATTGCTTTGCTGTTTTTATTAGCCTTGATTTTTGCCCTAGTATTTTTACAATTCACGTTTCAATTATTTGGTATACGAAGCATTCAAACGAAGAGCGAAGCTTCTTTATGGGAAGTATTGAAGCAATCAATTTATCAAATGCGAAAATTACGTCCAATGACGTTTGTATTCTTTCTGTTTTATTTTTTAATGATCTTACCGTTTGCTAATGCTATTTTTCGTACCCCACTTTTGAGTAAGGTAACGATTCCGGTGTTTATTATCGACTACTTAAACGAAAATATGTGGATTTCACTTTTGTTATCAGTTGGTTCACTTTTAGTTTGGTACGTAGGAGTTCGTTTGTTATTTGTGTTACCTCAAATGATTTTTTCAAATGAACGCCCTAAACAAGCAATTACTAAAAGTTTAGCATTAACGTATCGACGTTTTTGGCACTATGCGTGGCGTATTTTTATATTAACTCTTATTTTAACCGGTGTATCCTATATCGGTTATGGTATCAGCTACATTTTCCAATCTATTTTAGATTTATTTCCGCGCCCAATTCCAGCGGTTGGCGCGATGGTCACGTTGACCAGTATCCAATTTTTCAGCCAATTAATGTTAGCCTGGGCGACTGTTCTCTATTTCAGTATTTTAGTACAAAAGTTTCATCCTTTGATCATTAGCGGTGAGCGGCCTTTACAGATGATCCATCCTAGTTTTTGGACAAGATTGGCTGCGGGAATCGTCTGTATTATTTTGGGCGGTTCACTTCTTTTCAATAATGTTCTGTATCTGGCAGGAGTAGGAGAATCAGAACCGTTAACGATTTCCCATCGAGGGGTAGATAATGGAAATGGTGTTCAAAACACGATTCCAGCGATGGCCGCTACGATTAAAGAAAAGCCTGATTATATCGAAATGGACATTCAAGAAACCAAAGATCACCAGTTTGTAGTGATGCATGATATCAATTTGAAAAAATTAACTGGGGTCAATAAGACGACTCATGATCTAACCCTAGCTGAATTACAAGATTTATATGCGACTGAGAATGGTCATGTAGCGTCTGTCGCCAGTTTTGATGATTATGTGGCCTTTGCAAACCGCCATCAGCAAAAATTATTAATTGAGATTAAGGTCACTTCAGCAGATTCCAAAGAGATGATCGATAATTTCATCACCAAGTATCAATCAATGATTTTAGAATATCATCATAAGATTCATTCATTAGATTATGATGTTGTAAAAGAATTAAAAGAAAAGGCGCCTAAGTTGTATGTCAGTTATGTATTGCCGTATAATTTAGTATTCCCACAAACTCCAGCGAACGCCTATACGATGGAAGAGACGACACTAACGAGTAATTTTATCCAACAGGCCCATCAAGAGCATAAAGGTGTTTATGCTTGGACGGTCAATAGTAGGGATGGTATGGATCGAATGATTGCGTTGAATGTTAATGGCATCGTGACGGACAATTTAAAAATGCTGAAAGAAGAAATCAGTATTTATGAGCAAAAACCATCTTATGCAAAACGAATTGAAATCTATATCAACCGTTTACCGGCACTAAATGCTAGGAGTAGCGAAAATTAATATCGTACTTCAAAAATTCATTAAATTTACATAGAGTTTTCTCAAAAGCTTTTCGAATAGCCTATTGCTCTATGGTAAAATAACTATATGTTTTACAAATGATACCTGAAGGTTAAGAAGGAGTTTGTTATGAAAAAAAGAGGCTTTGAAGTAGTTGCAGCATATAAAGAACAGGAAATTAATTTACCTAAACGAGCAACTAAAAACGCAGCCGGATATGATTTTGAAGCAGCAGCAGATATTGTTATCCCAGCTGTTTGGAAACAAGTGATCCAACACTTTACAAATGGTACGGAAACAACTGGGAAAATATTGAAACCAGTTTTAGTTCCAACAGGAATCAAAGCGTATATGGGTACAGATGAGTACCTACAGTTAGCCAATCGTTCAAGCAATCCTTTGAAACGATTCATTACGTTAAGTAATGGGATTGGTGTGATCGACAGTGATTATTACAATAACCCGGATAATGAAGGCCACATCATGTTCCAATTTTCAAATTTTGGTTTAACAGATGTAACAATCAAAAAGGGCGAACGAATTGGTCAAGGAATTTTCTTGCCATTCTTAAAAGCTGATAATGATCAAGCAGATACTGAACGTACTGGCGGATTTGGTTCATCTGGAAAACAATAATTAAATCAACGAGTGAGGCGAAAACTTTGGCAAAAAAAACCAAATCGCAATTTATCTGTCAAGAATGCGGCTACGTTTCACCTAAATATTTAGGCCGCTGTCCTAATTGTGGCAATTGGAATACGATGGTGGAAGAGGTCGAACAAAATACTGAAGATCGGCGCAATCGTGTTAGTTTAACAGGTGAGCGGGCGCAACCAACAAAGCTGAAAGATGTCGTCTTTAAAAAAGAAACACGAGTCCAAACACAATTGACTGAATTGAATCGTGTTTTAGGCGGCGGTGTTGTTCCAGGTTCATTAGTATTGATCGGTGGGGACCCCGGAATAGGGAAATCAACATTGCTATTACAGGTTTCTCACCAATTGGCAGCGACTGGCGGAGAAGTATTGTATGTGTCAGGAGAAGAAAGCGCCCAACAAATCAAGTTGAGGGCAGAACGCCTGGGTTCTAGTGACAATGATTTTTATTTATATGCGGAGACGGATATGGGTGAAATCAGCCGAACGATTGAAAATTTAAAACCTGATTACGTTATTATCGATTCGATTCAAACAATGACGCAGCCAGATATCTCAAGTGTAGCTGGCTCGGTCAGTCAAGTAAGAGAAACGACTGCTGAATTACTAAAATTGGCAAAAACCAATGGTATTGCGATTTTTATCGTAGGGCATGTTACCAAAGAAGGAAACATCGCTGGCCCAAGAATGCTGGAACATATGGTAGATACCGTTTTATATTTTGAAGGTGAAAAACATCATAGTTTCCGTATTCTACGAGCAGTAAAAAATCGTTTCGGATCAACCAACGAATTGGGTATTTTTGAAATGCGTGAAGGTGGCTTAGTCGAAGTCGCTAATCCCTCGCAAGTCTTTTTAGAAGAACGTTTAGAGGGAGCGACGGGATCTGCCATTGTGGTGGCGATGGAAGGAAGTCGGCCTATCTTGGTGGAAGTTCAAGCTTTAGTGACACCAACGGCTTTCGGTAATGCTAAACGTACAACGACAGGTTTAGATTTTAACCGGGTGTCATTGATCATGGCTGTTTTAGAAAAACGGGCGGGACTACTTTTACAAAACCAAGATGCCTATTTGAAAGCAGCAGGCGGTGTGAAACTAAATGAACCGGCAATCGACTTGGCAGTAGCTGTTGCGATTGCTTCCAGTTACAAAGAAAATGGCACAGAAGCCACCGAGTGCTTTATCGGTGAAATTGGTTTGACTGGAGAAATTCGGCGAGTCAGCAGTATTGAACAGCGTGTGAAAGAAGCGAGTAAGTTAGGATTTAAAAAAGTGTACTTGCCTAAAAATAATATGGGCGATTGGACCCCACCAAAAGAAATCGAATTGGTGCCGGTCGCTACTTTAGGAGAGACATTAAGAAAAGTATTTCGTTAATAAGTGGATGTGTCAGAGTAGTTCTGGCACCCCTTTATTTTAAATTAAGCTCAATTTGAGGAGGGATGGCATGCAAAAACGTGTGTTAACAATAATCATAGTATTAATTGGTATTAGTTTAGGAATCACCTTTTTACCAATGGCGTGGTTTGCAATTGGTTATGCAGACAACATGTGGTTGAATAATTCAGTTACCGATGGCCTAATTGGTGCAATTATTTTTTATATTATTTCTTTGGCGATCGTGGGACCAATTACAGCTGGAGTAAAAAAACTTGAAAAACAATTGAATGAATTTAGTCTGACGTATATTGTCTTTGGTGTAGTAGGGGCAATTTTAGGATTAACATTAGGTCTGATCGGAACTTCTCCACTGTATCGTGTACCAGTTCCATTCATCAACAGCGGATTGCCAATATTGATCATGGCACTGCTAGGCTATTTAGGTTTTCGGATGGGAACGACTCGAATCGATGAATTAAAAAAATTCTTTGGTGGTCGTAATAAGAAGGCGGAGACGAATGAAGGCGAAGTATTAGAACGCAAAGCCGATGATCATTTTCATAAATATAAAATTTTAGACACGAGCGTTATTATCGACGGTCGAATCTATGATATTGCAAAATCAGGATTCTTAGAAGGCGTTTTGATGATTCCAAATTTTGTATTGTATGAGTTACAATACATTGCAGATTCTGGTGATAGTTTAAAACGCGTACGTGGGCGCCGAGGATTAGATATTTTAAATTCATTGCAAAAAGAAGAAGGTATCTCAGTTGAAATGTACGATGGTGATTTTGAAGATATCAGTGAAGTCGACAGCAAATTAATTAAATTAGCAAAATTATTAGATGGTGTGATCGTGACTAACGATTATAACTTAAATAAAGTATCTGAGTTTCAAAATGTAGCTGTACTGAATATCAATGCCTTAGCTAATGCAGTGAAACCAGTTGTTATTCCTGGAGAAACGATGAATGTCTTATTAGTAAAAGCCGGAACTGAGCGTCAACAAGGGGTCGCTTATCTAGATGATGGTACGATGGTCGTTGTAGAAGATGGCCAACACTATATGAATGAACATATCGAAGTTGTCGTGACGAGCGCCTTGCAAACTGCTGCAGGACGAATGATTTTTGCGAAACCGGCACACTCAAGTCGGAATATCAAAGACGATTCACCAGAGAAAAAATTAGATTATGATCAAACAAAATCAACTAAATGATACTACAGCTTTACTAAATAGCGGTTTGATTGTAAACTTTAGTCTGTAAAGAACTTGGGTTCTTGAACTAAAAAAGTTGAAAGAGGAGCTAAATATGTCAAAAATTCGTGTGCGTTACGCACCAAGTCCAACTGGACACTTACACATCGGGAATGCCCGTACTGCATTGTTTAACTATCTATTTGCCCGTCATCACGGTGGAGAATTTATTATTCGAATCGAGGATACGGATTTAAAAAGAAACATTGAAGATGGTGAAAAGAGTCAGTTAGAGAATTTGGCATGGTTAGGTCTTGATTGGGATGAGTCTCCAGAAAATCCTGGCGAATACGGTCCTTACCGTCAATCAGAACGTCGTGAAATCTATCAACCATTGATCGATCAATTACTTGCTAGCAACTTAGCATATAAATGTTATTGTACTTCTGAAGAGTTAGAAGCTGAACGTGAAGCTCAACGTGCGCGTGGAGAAATGCCGCACTATTCTGGTAAATGTGCGAACTTGACACCAGAACAACAAGCTGAAAAAGAAGCACAAGGTTTAGAACCTGTGATTCGTTTCCGTGTTCCTCGCAACACAAGTTTTGCGTTTGATGATATGGTCAAAGGTGAAATCAGCTTTGAGTCTGATAACATCGGTGGCGATTTTATTATTCAAAAACGTGACGGTATGCCAACATATAACTTTGCTGTAGCCGTTGATGATCACTTGATGAAAATCACGCATGTATTACGCGGAGATGATCACATCGCCAATACACCAAAACAATTGATGATTTATGATGCGTTTGGTTGGCAACGTCCAACATTCGGTCATATGACACTGATCATCAATAGTGAAACAGGTAAAAAACTAAGTAAACGTGATGAAAGTATTCTACAATTTATTGAACAATACCGTGAATTGGGTTATTTACCAGAAGCGATGTTCAACTTCATTACATTATTAGGTTGGTCTCCAGTTGGAGAAGATGAAATCTTCTCTCAAGAAGAATTGATTAAAATGTTTGATACAGACCGTTTGAGCAAATCTCCTGCAGCATTTGACCAAAAGAAATTAGAATGGGTGAATAACCACTATATCAAAGCAATGGATTTAGATAAATTGACTGAATTATGCTTGCCTTATTTGATCAAGGCTGGTAAAGTCGAAGAAAATCCAACACCTGAACGTAAAGAATGGTTGAAACGTGTTGTTAGCTTGTACCAACCACAAATGAGTTATGCAGCTGAAATCACTGAAGTTTCTAGTTTGTTCTTCCAAGATAAGTTAGAACTTGATGATGCAGCCAAAGAAGTTTTAGCAGGTGAAACAGTACCAACTGTCTTAGCAGCTTTCCAAGCACAATTAGAAGCGATGGAAACAGTGGATGCAGCAAGTGTTTTAGCAGCAATCAAAGCAGTTCAAAAAGAAACTGGTGTTAAGGGTAAAAATTTATGGATGCCGATTCGTGTAGCGGTTAGCGGTGTGACTCACGGTCCTGAATTACCAGAAACAGTTGAATTGTTAGGGAAAGAAAAAGCTTTATCACATATCAATCAAGTAAAATAAACACAAAGAAGAGAAGAAGTAACAAGGAAAGATTTTACAGAGAGGCTGTCATTGGTGGAAGCAGTCAAATCAAAACTTGCGAAATGCATCTCGGAGTGGCTTTAGCGATAGGTAGCTGAAGACGATTCACAGACGTTACCTGTATGTAAAAGGCAGAAATGCAAACAAAAGTGGGACCACGTTTAAGCGTCTTTTGAGGAAACTCAAATGACGCTTTTTTTGTTGATAAAAAGGTAATCAAAAAGCTAAAGTTTGGATTATTTTGAAATAGAATGGCTGTCAGTTATGCTTACATAGAAATGTTTCAGGAAATCAATCATACAATATAGTACCAATAAAATTGTATTGACCACATAGAAGGAGTTGAGAGAATGGGATGGTGGCGAGAAGCAATCACCGCTGCAAAGCGTAATGATCCAGCAGTTCGTTCAGGTATCGAAGTAGTATTGACCTATCCGGGAGTTCATGCGCTGTTTTTTCATCGGATTTCACACTTTCTTTATCGACAAGAACGATATGTACTTGCACGGATGCATTCCCAATTTTGGCGGTTTTTGACAGGTATCGAGATTCATCCTGGAGCCAAGATTGCTCCGGGAGTCTTTATTGATCATGGCATGGGTGTCGTGATCGGGGAGACAGCAGAGATCGAACGAGATGTTGTAATGTTTCATGGGGTCACCCTAGGTGGTACAGGAAAAGATACTGGCAAACGCCATCCAACTGTTCGGAAAGGTGCTTTTATCTCAGCAAATGTGCAAATTTTAGGTCCGATCGAAATCGGCGCACGAGCCAAAATTGGCGCAGGTGCAGTCGTTTTGAATGATATTCCAGCAGATACTACAGCTGTAGGCGTTCCAGCGCAAATAGTCAAATTAAAAGGAAAGAAGGTTCAACATGATTAAAATACACAATACCTTAACGCGTGAAAAAGAAATTTTTACTCCAATTGAAGAAAATAAAGTTCGGATGTATGTTTGCGGTCCAACTGTTTACAATTATATCCATATTGGGAACGCTCGTAGTTCTATCGCATTTGATGTGATTCGCCGGTACTTTGAATATCGTGGTTATGAGGTTAATTATGTATCGAATTTTACCGATGTCGATGACAAAATCATTAAAGCGGCAAAAGAATTATCCGTTACAGCACCTGAAGTAGCCGATCGTTTTATTGCGGCGTTTGAAGAAGATACTACTGCGTTAAATGTAAAACCAGCAACTTTACATCCACGTGTTATGGATCATATTTCTGATATTATTGAATTTATTCAAGTATTGGTAGATAAAGGATTTGCTTATGAAGCACAAGGCGATGTCTATTATCGTACACGGAAATTTGAGCATTATGGTGAATTAAGCGATCAATCAGTTGATGAGCTAGAGGTCGGTGCTAGTCAACGAACAGGTGCAGAACAAGTAATCAAAGAAGATCCGTTAGATTTTGCCCTTTGGAAAAGTGCAAAACCGGAAGAAATTTCATGGGAATCTCCATGGGGTGCTGGTCGACCAGGATGGCATATTGAATGTTCTGTGATGGCAACGAAACATTTAGGAGAGACCATTGATATCCATGGTGGCGGTCAAGATTTGGAGTTCCCGCATCATGAAAATGAAATTGCTCAAAGCGAAGCCAAAACAGGGAAACATTTTGCTAATTATTGGATGCATAATGGCTATGTAACGATCGGTGAAGATGATGTCAAAATGAGTAAATCACTAGGGAATTTTGTTACAGTCCACGATTTAGTTAAAGAAATCGATCCACAAATTTTACGTTTCTTTATGGCAACGACCCAGTATCGCCGTCCGATCCGTTATAGTGAAGCAACAATGAAAGATGCACAAGCAAATCTTCAGAAATTACGGACTGCATTTGAAAATGCCCTTTTCCGTCAATCAAACGCGGAAGAAAGTTTAGCGAATGATACGGAAAAATTGATCGAATTGCGTGAGTTGAAAGATCGTTTTATTGAAGAGATGGATGATGATTTTAATGCAGCTAATGGAATTACCGTCGTGTATGAAGTAGCAAAATGGTTGAATCATTATAATGAACAAACACAAGTTTCTACAAATGTTCTAACCGAAGCAGTCGCAGAATTTACTAAAATGCTAACTGTATTCGGGATTGAATTTCAAGCAGCTGGTTTGTTGGACGAAGAAGTTGATCAATTGATCGAGGAACGGAATCAAGCGAGAAAAGATAAAAATTTTGTTCGTAGCGATGAGATTCGAGATCAATTGAAAGAGCAGGGAATTATATTAGAAGACACTCCACAAGGTGTCCGTTGGAGACGAGCATAATGACAGATTATAAACAATTAAATGCATTAGCATTGGCCTATGTTGGCGATGCAATCTATGAAACATATGTCCGAGACCATCTCGTACGCGAAGGACAAACGCGTCCTAATAAGTTACATCATATGGCCACGCATTATGTTTCAGCCAAGGCGCAAGCAATGCTGATCCAAAAAATGCTGGAAGATGATATGCTGACAGAAGAAGAACAAGGAATCTATCGCCGTGGCCGTAATGCTAAGAGTTATACTTCAGCTAAAAATACCGATATCATGACGTATCGGATGTCGACAGGCTTTGAGGCTTTGATGGGATACTTACATCTATTAGAACGAAAAGAACGATTAGAAGAATTGATCGTGTGGTGTTTAAAGAAAGCAGGCGAAACAAATGAAAGATAAAAAAAAAGGGCGTGGAAATGATCGTCGCAACCAAAGAAAAAACGATCGACCGAAAGAGCGTCGTAAAAAAGAAGAAGTAGAAGTAATTGAATCAGAAGAAAATAATTTTGTCTTTGGTCATCATGCAACGGTGGAAGCTTTACAAACAGGTCGAGGAAATAAATTATTTTTACAAGAAGATGCACACGGGGACAAAATTGATCAATTAAAAAGTTTAGCTAAAGAACAAGCAGTTCCTGTAAAATGGGTACCAAAACAAAAATTGGATACACTAAGTGATGGTGGAGTTCATCAAGGAATCGTTCTAGGAATTACGCCCTATGAATATCTAACATTAGACGATCTATTAGTAAAGACCGCTGAAGTTGAAGCGCCATTTTTATTGATTTTAGATAGTTTAGAAGATCCACATAACTTTGGTTCTATTTTACGAACAGCAGATGCTAGTGGTGTTTCTGGTGTGATTATCCCAAAACATCGCTCGGTAGGAATTACACCGGTAGTAACGAAAGCCTCAACTGGTGCTGTAGAGTATGTGCCGATTGCTCGAGTAACTAACTTAGCTCAAAGTATCAAACAATTAAAAGAAGCTGGTTACTGGGTATTTGGAACAGATATGGAAGGGACAGATTATCGTCAATGGAAGGTTTCTGGACCAATCGCTTTAATTATCGGAAATGAAGGCAAAGGCATGAGTGCTGGTCTTAAAAAGGATGTCGATGAAATGTTGACAATTCCGATGACTGGGCATGTTCAAAGTCTAAATGCAGGAGTAGCTGCAGGTTTATTAATGTATGAGGTCTTTCGGAAGCGAAGTGAGTTGTAATGAAAAAACAGCTGTTGATCGTTGATGGATACAATATGATCGGGGCTTGGCCTGAACTCACGTTACTAAAAAATCAAGACCGGTTAGAAGAAGCAAGGGAAGCTTTGTTATTTCGTTTATCAAATTATGCTAAATATCAAGGGTTAGAAACAATCATTGTTTTTGATGCTCAATTTGTTCCCGGTATTACTCAAAGTTATAAAAAATATCAGTTGACAGTTGTTTTTACCAAAGAAGATGAGACAGCTGACAGCTATATTGAGCGGATCGCTCGCGAGTTGACGGATCGTTTGACTCAAGTAACAGTGGCTACAAGTGATCTCGCTGAACAATGGACGATTTTTTCTCAAGGCGCGTTACGAACTTCTGCTCGTGAATTATACAAATCTGTTCAACAAACGGAAGCCGTGATTACAGGGGATACAGAAGATACGCGATTTGAAAATTTCCGACGAAATTCGCCATGGGATAATGATCAATTGCAAAAATTGTCCCAAAAAATGGACGAATTAAGCAAAAAAAAATAAGTCCTTTTTTGTCGCCCCTCTCAAAGCTATTAGCGTGTATGCTGTAGTTGTTGAGAGGGGTGTTTTGAATGGAAAAACCAGAGAACTCAAAAAATTTTGATGATGAGTTTGAAGCGATATTCAGTAAGTATTTGCCGGTAGTTTATAAGATGCAATCTCGTTATTTGATCCGTGATTATGATTTTGATGATTGGCTGCAAGAAGGACGGATTGCCTTGTATGATGCTCTGAAAAGCTATCAAGAAGGTCGAGGCACAACATTTGGCTTGTATTACAAAATGGTTTTTGAAAATCGCGTCCGTTCTTTGCTACGCCGCCAACAAGCGAAAAAGAGACTAGCTCAGCACCAAGCTGTATCTATTGAAAAAGTAGGTCACGATAGTTTTAGTGAGCAATTTCAATATCATGAACAAATCGAAGAAAACATGTATATCTGCGAATTACTATCCAATGATAGTTTAGGCTTATCTGCTCTAGAGACATTGTCGTTGCATTATTATTTGCAAGGCAGGGAACCAGAAGATATCGCAGATTGTTTAGATGAATCAGAAAAGGCCATTCGTAATGCGATTAATCGTTCGAAGAATAAGTTGAAACGACTATTGTACCAATCGAAAAATAAATGAAAACGGATTCTCTAAGAAAATTATTCGATAGTTGCAATTCGTTTTATCTTATGATACATTGAAATTATTTTATATTTGTGCTATAATGTATGTTGAGGTGAACTGTATGCCAACAACTTTAGCGACTATTAAGAAAAACTTGGAAGATCGTATTGGTACTCCGATCATGCTTGTAGCTCAAACGGGGCGCAAGCGCCAAACACAACGCAAAGGGATCTTGACCGAGACATACCCTTCTGTATTTGTCGTTGATTTGGACCAAGAAGAGAATTCTTTCGAACGTGTTTCATACAGCTATTCTGATGTATTAACGCGTACAGTAGAGATCGAATTTTTATCAGAAGCAATTTAAAAACCATGGAGCAGCTGCTCCATGGTTTTTATTTTTCTTCATTTGAGAATGTTTCTTTAGTTGCTTTATTTTGTTCAACTAATAAATCGCGAATATCCGCTAAATAATCTTCAGCAGTTGCCACAGGGACTTCTGGTTCTTCTTCAGTTTTACTAGTTGCATCTTTCGCTTTATTCGCGGCTTTAACAATCAAGAATAAAACGAAACCTGTAATGATGAATGTGATCAATGCACTGATTACATCACCAAAAGCAAAAGTTACTCCCTTGACTGGTGTCCAGTCTAAAACAGACATCGCCTCATTCAGGTCTTTGCCATTTGTAAATAAAGAAACGATCAATCCGACAAGCGGTGTGATCAAACCATTAACGACATTTGTAACAATAGCAGTAAACGCAGTACCAATAACTACACCAACGGCAAGATCAATGACATTACCGCGCATCAAGAACTCTTTGAATTCTTTTATCATCTTGTCACTCCTCTCTTTCCGTTCTTATTTTTTAGTATAACCAAAGAAGAATAAATTTTAAAATAAAACAGCCTAGAGCTTAGTTCTGAATCCAGTTCTTACTACTTACCTGTGCTATAATTAGCCTTAATGGCAAGATAAAAATCCTTTTTGAATAAGGATCATAAAAAAGATAAATACATACATATAAGGAGCTTTGCAATGATCGAATTAAAGACCGGTGTGCGTTTGCATATCATTCCGACCCAAAAATATAAAACGATTCAAATCTATGGACGATTTACGACCCGTTTAACGAAAGAAGTTATGACTAAACGAGCATTACTAGCAAATCTATTAGAAACAAATTCTTCCAGCTATCCTGATCAAAGTCAATTGAGTGGGAAATTAGCAGAACTTTATGGTGCTAGTTTTGGTTTTAATGTAGGGCGTAAGGGGAACTTACACTGGCTGAATGTAGGATTAGGGATTGTGAATGGAAAATATGTGGATGATGACTCACTATTGCCAGCAGCAGTGGAGTTCTTTCAAGAAGTTATCTTTAATCCGAATATTCAAGCGGATCATTTTGACGAGCAGACTTTCCAACTAGAAAAAGAAAATTTGAAAAGCTATATTGAGTCGCTGAATGAAGATAAACAAACTTTGGCCTCATTAAAAATCAAAGAAACATATTTTACGGATGAAGCGCAGCAACTTCCAAGCTTTGGGACTATAACAGATCTTGAACAAATAACGAGCCAAAGTTTAGCAGCGTATTATCAAGAAATGTTGACACAAGACCAAATCGATTTATTTGTTATCGGCGATATAGAAGAAGACCAAATTATTGCGTTGTTTAAGCAGCTGCCGTTCACTGATCGTGAGACTAGTTTCCCATCTATTTATTACCATCAAACAAGCGATAATGTAATTCGGGAACAACAAATCCAAGAAACTGTTACACAAGGGAAATTGAACCTAGCATATGCAACAGATATCTATTATGAGGATGCGGATCGCTTTGCTTTACTGGTCTTTAACGGATTATTCGGGGGCTTCCCGCATTCAAAACTGTTCATGAATGTAAGAGAAAAAGCTAGTTTGGCTTATTATGCTTCAAGTTCTTTTGATACTTTCCGAGGATATATGCAAGTTCAAACGGGGATTAACAGTGGAGATCGAGAAAAAGTTCTGCGTTTGATCCGTGAACAATTACAAGAATTACAAGCTGGAGATTTTACGGAATTAGCTTTCCAACAAACAAAAGCTATGCTGAAAAATCATTATCTATTAGGGTTAGACAGTATGCAAAATACAATCGAGACCACCTATCTAGTGCAATGGTTGCCACAAAGCGAATTGACAGATGATGAGTGGTTAGCACGCTTAGCTGCAGTGACTCCAGAAGAAGTTCAAAAAGTCGCACAAAATATTCAATTACAAGCAATCTTCTTTTTAGATGGAGGTCAACAAAATGGATAAGTTAGTCTATCAACAAATCAATGAAACATTATATACAGAAGTCTTGCCAAACGGATTGACTGTCTATTTATTACCTAAAGATGGTTATCATAAAACTTATGGCTTATTTAGTACAAATTATGGTTCAATCGATAATGAGTTTGTACCGAGAGGTGGGAGTGAATTCATCAAAGTCCCTGATGGGATTGCTCATTTCTTGGAACATAAAATGTTTGAAAAAGAAGATGGAGATGTTTTCCAAAAATTTGGCGAGCAAGGTGCTTCAGCCAACGCATTTACTAGTTTTACTAAAACGAGTTACTTATTTTCAACGACTGATCAATTAGAATTGAATTTGGAAACATTACTAGATTTTGTTCAAGTACCTTATTTTACGCAGGAGTCTGTCCAAAAAGAACAAGGAATTATCGGACAAGAAATTCAAATGTACCAAGATGATCCTAGCTGGCAACAATTTTTTGCGATTTTGAAGAATATGTATCCGAACCATCCATTACATATCGACATCGCAGGAACAGTGGAATCAATCGCAGAAATTACAGCGGAAGATCTATATACTTGTTACAATACATTTTATCATCCAAGCAATATGACATTGTTCGTAGTGGGGAAACTTGAACCTGAAGAATTGATGACCTTTATTCGTAAAAATCAAGCAGAAAAAGATTTTGTAAAACCTGAACCTATCAAACGTCGATTCCCACAAGAGCTGACTTCAGATATCATCAAACAAAGTGATGCTAAAATGCCAATCACGATTCCAAAAGCTATCGTAGGAATCAAAGGGGTGTCTGCACTGCCTGAAGCAGACAAAGATCGGTTGGTATTTAAGCTTTCAATCGACCTATTATTCCAAATGTTGTTAGGTGCAACGTCACAAAATTATCTGCGTTTGTATAATGCAGGATTATTGGATGATAGCTTTGGCTATGATTTTTCGTTAGATCGTGGATTTTACTTTGCTGATTTTGGCGGTGACACCGAGGAACCTAAAAAACTGGCAGATCGCTTAGTTGAAATCTTACTTAATTTTGAGACAGATCCGGAAATCAATGAACAAAATCTAGTCTTGTTAAAGAAAAAAATGTTAGGTAAGTATTTCCAATCATTGAATTCATTGGAATACGTTGCCAATCAATTTACGCAGTCATTATTTGGTGAATGGACGTTATTCGATATGCCAGAAGTGATCCAGGAAATCCAATTGGATGATATTTTAGCTGCGGGCAAACAGTTGATCAAAGCAGAAGCCTTCACACGTTTTTATATGGAGAAGGAGGCATAAAATGCCTTATGCATTAGTGATGGGAGCTAGTGGGGACATCGGTCAGGCTATTTGTGAAAAATTAGCAGATCAAGGATGGTCATTGTATTGCCATTATAATCAGCAAAAACAAAAAGTATTAAATTTCGTTTCAGACTTACAGGAACGTTATCCCCAGCAAGATTTTTTTATGGTATCCTTAAACATGTTAAAAGAAGCAACCATTCCAAACTTTTTGGACCAGTTGTTCCAAGTAGATGGAATTGTTTTTGCCTCTGGTTTTACATTCTATGAGTTATTACCAGATACAACAACCAAACAGATGGATGCATTATGGCAGATCCATCTGAAGACGCCGTTGCTTTTATTGCAAGGGTTACAATCAAAATTAGCACAAAGTAAAAAGGGTCGAGTTGTCTTTGTCGGTTCTGTTTATGGACACCGTGGCAGCAGTATGGAGACTATCTATAGTGCGGTCAAGGGTGGTCAGGAAGCTTTTGCTAAGGCTTATGCAAAAGAAGTGGCAACATTGGGGATTACAGTAAATGTAATTGCACCGGGGGCTGTCCAAACTAAGATGAACGATACATGGTCTGATCAAGAAATAGCTGAATTGAAAGCCGAGATACCAATGGGACGTTTAGCTGCTCCGGAAGAGATTGCTTCAGCCTGTTCGTATTTATTTTCAGCGGAAGCCAGTTATACGACCGGAATCATCTTGCCTGTAGCAGGCGGTTGGTTAGAATAATCTGGTATTTTTGATTGGAAAATAATTGATAGTTTGAATAAACAATAGAAATAGACGTAATGATATTACGATCATTAAATGAAATGGGAGTAGAGAAGCAAGTGGCGAGTATTAATATTGGAGAAACGTTGCGTAAAGCTCGTATCGATAAAACAATCAGTTTAGATGAATTGCAGCAGCGTACAAAAATTCAAAAGCGGTATCTGCTGGCAATTGAAGAAAATGACTTTCAAGAATTACCGAGCGATTATTATTTGCGGACGTTTATTCGCCAATACGCAGACGAGGTAAATCTTGATGGAAATCATTTGATCGATGTATTGGATGGCAAAGATCAACCGAAGCCAACTTACCCCGAACTAGAAACTGTTGGGGAACTACGCAAAAATAAACATGCAGAAGATCCTAAAAAAATTCAATTCAGAGCAACGCTGCCAATGGTTGTCTTAGGATTGGTCGCTCTAGCGATCATTTCGGTAGTTGGTTATATGACATGGTTAGATCATCAGTCTTCAGCAATGATTTCAGAGAATAGTTCAGTCCAAGTAGAACGTTCGGCGGTCTCATCTTCTTCAGTTGTAAAAGTGTCATCTTCACAACCAGCAGCAACGACGGAAACATCTAAAGAACCAGAAAAGCCTAAAATGTCGATTGCGATGGAAAATAATGCAACAAGTGCCGCAACAATGAAAATCGAACATGCGGAAAAACCGTTGAAACTGACATTTACCGGAAAAGAGCGTGTGTGGGTCGGAGTTCAAGTCAATAATGCATTGATTTATCAATATACGTTACAAGCAAACGAATCACAAACCACTGAATTACCAGCAGATACAGCTCAAGCGGTCATCACTTTAGGAATTGCAAAGTATGGGGAAGTGAAGGTCAATGATCAAACACTAGACTTTCAACCAGCGGATTCTGCAACACAAAAAAATGTTACATTGAATATTGCTTACGCGTCTTAACTTTAAGACGAGGGAATAGAAATAGGGGGAACCATCAATGAACTTACCAAACAAATTGACGGTCTTACGGATCTTTATGATTCCATTATTTATGATCGTTGTTTTAGTACCTTGGGATTGGGGAACGATCCAAGCTGGAAATACTAATTTAGCTATAACACAGCTAGTTGGAGCGATTATTTTTGCGATTGCCAGCTATACCGACCACTTAGATGGAAAAATCGCTCGTGCCCGCGGTTTAGTAACCAATTTCGGGAAATTTGCGGATCCATTAGCAGATAAAATGTTGGTTATGACCGCATTTATTGTTTTAGTTGAACAAGGAAAAGCACCTTCTTGGGTCATTGCGATCATCGTTTGTCGTGAACTAGCTGTGACTGGTTTACGTTTATTGATCGTAGAACAAGGTGGCGGTGTAATGGCTGCTGCAATGCCTGGGAAAATCAAAACTGCTACTCAAATGGCCGGGATCGTCTTGCTTTATTTGAATAATGTACCATTCAATTATATTGGTATTCCGATGGATCAAATCATGTTGTATGTTTGCTTATTCTTTACTATTTACTCAGGGTATGATTACTTTGCTAAAAATACTTCGATTTTTAGAGGATCGATGTAATAGTAGTTGGAACGATACGAAAAGTATCGTTCTTTTTTTATTTTTAAGACAATAAATTTTAGCGATTACTTACAAATATGACAGTCAATCATTCCTTAAATCAACGGTTTTCTGTTATAGTTGAAAAAATAGCGTACCTTTAGAAAGAAGAGAATTCAATGAAAGCAGAAATTATTGCAGTCGGCACAGAATTATTATTAGGACAAGTGGTAAATACTAATGCCACATTTTTATCAGAAAAATTAGCTGATATGGGAATCGAAGTCTATTTCCATACAGTGGTTGGAGATAATCCAGCGCGTTTAGAAGAATTACTTCAGTTAGCAGACCAACGTAGTGAATTGATTATTTTATGCGGTGGTTTAGGACCGACAGATGATGATTTGACTAAAAATGTTTTAGCTGATCATGTCGGTGTACCATTAGTACAAAATGAAGCTGGATTAATAGCGTTAAATGAATTTTTTGCGCAACGTCAAACAACGATGACACCCAATAATTTACGTCAAATAGAAACATTGAAAGATGGGATTCCATTACCTAACCGTACTGGTTTAGCAATTGGTTGCTTGTATAAGGGAGAAAAAAATAATTATATTTTGTTGCCAGGGCCACCGAGTGAATTAAAACCTATGTTTATTGAACAAGCACGTCCGTTATTAGAAAAAGAATTTCCAACAACTGAAAAGCTAACTTCAAGAGTTCTACGCTTCTTTGGTATTGGAGAATCAAAATTAGTAACTGATTTAGCTGACCTGATTGAGAATCAGACGAATCCAACAATTGCTCCTTATGCCAAACCAAATGAAGTAACGTTGCGAATCACTGCGAAAACAACAGACGAAACTTCTGCAAAAGCATTATTAGACCAAGCAGAGTCAGAGATTTTAGCTACAGTCGGAGATTTTTTCTATGGTTATGGTGAAGAAAATAGTTTGGCGGAAGTCGTAGTAGATTTACTAAAAGAAAATCAGCTCAATCTAACAGCGGCAGAAAGTCTGACAGCCGGTGAATTCCAAGCTACTTTAGGAAACATCTCAGGAGTATCAGAAGTGTTTCCAGGAGGTTTTGTGACTTATTCTAAAGAAACTAAAGCAAATTTCTTAGGAATCGACCCTGAACTACTAGAACATGAAGGGGTGGTTAGTGAAGTTTGTGCCAAAGCAATGGCGGAAGCTGCTTTGGATTTGGCTAAAACAGATTTTGCACTCTCTTTCACCGGTGTTGCTGGTCCAGATGAATTAGAAGGGAAAGCTAAAGGTACGGTATTTATTGCGCTGGCTCAAAAAGGAAAAGCAACTATCGTTACCGAAAATCATTTCAGCCGTGACCGTGCGTATATCCGTCATAGTTCAGTGATGAAAGGCTTAGACATGGTTCGGCGAGCAATTCTAAACAAAATCTAAAAATGCGAATGTTTGTTCGTTTTTTACTTGCTTTTTTACTTCTAACCCGATAAACTGAGATTATTGAAAAAGCATTAATGATGTGAAAACATATTTAGTATAGAGATGTTTATCATGAATTTGGACGCCTGTAATACGGACGTCTTGATAGATAAACTATGGGAAATATATTGAAAATTATTTTTTGTCATCTTGAGACTGTGATGAATACATCAATAAGAATTAGGAGGATCAGCTATTGGCTAATGATCGTAAAGCAGCATTGGATGCTGCAATGAAGAAGATTGAAAAGAATTACGGAAAAGGTTCGATCATGAAATTAGGAGAAAAGGTCGACCAGCAAATTTCTACGATCCCAAGTGGTTCGTTAGCATTGGATGTTGCATTAGGTGTAGGCGGATATCCCCGCGGTCGGATCATCGAAGTTTATGGGCCAGAAAGTTCTGGTAAAACTACGGTGGCATTACACGCTATTGCAGAGGTTCAAAAACATGGCGGAACAGCGGCCTTTATCGATGCTGAGCATGCGCTGGATCCTCAATACGCACAGCGTTTAGGTGTTAATATTGATGAATTGCTATTGTCACAACCAGATACAGGTGAACAAGGGCTGGAAATCGCTGATGCGCTTGTTTCTAGTGGTGCGGTAGATATCATCGTTATCGACTCCGTAGCGGCATTAGTACCACGTGCTGAAATCGATGGGGAGATGGGTGATGCTCATGTTGGGTTGCAAGCTCGCTTGATGTCACAAGCATTGCGTAAACTATCTGGTTCAATCAATAAGACTAAGACGATTGCAGTCTTTATCAACCAAATTCGGGAAAAGGTCGGTGTTATGTTCGGTAATCCAGAAGTAACTCCTGGTGGACGTGCATTGAAATTTTATGCGACGGTTCGTTTAGAAGTTCGTCGTGCAGAGCAATTGAAAAATGGTACGGATATCGTAGGGAACCGTACAAAAATCAAAGTAGTAAAAAATAAAGTTGCGCCACCATTCAAGGTCGCAGAAGTAGATATCATGTATGGCCTGGGTATCTCGCAAGAAGGCGAATTATTAGATATGGCTGTTGAACAAGACATCATCGATAAAAGTGGTGCTTGGTATGGTTATAAAGAAGATCGTATCGGACAAGGTCGTGAAAATGCGAAGAAATACTTAGCAGATCATCCTGAAATGATGGCTGAAGTTGCCACTCGTGTACGTGCAGCTTACGGTATCGGTGATGAACTTCCAGAAGTAGAAGAAGTAGGTCAAGAAGAATTGCCGATTGAAGAATAAAAAACAAAAAGACGGTAATAATCGAGTGGATTCACTCAGTTATTACCGTCTTTTTTCGTCATATTTTACAACAATGCTAAGCGCTTTATTTCTTAGCCTGACAAAAGATAAATAAAGTTGACACGCTATCAGACAAACATTAGAATAAAGTTGTGTGGCAGACACACATATGCAAGTAGGCATATTGATAATTTAGCATTCGTTTATCAAAAAACTACAGATAAGTAAATAAGATAGTACGGAGGTGGATTTAATGTTAGTTCCTATTCTCCTCGCTATCATCGGTTTAATTGTCGGTCTTGGTTTAGGTTTAATGGTCGCGAAATCACGTCATGAAAAAGAAATTGATGGAGCACAAAACTCAGCTAGAGGGATCATCGCACATGCGAACAAAGAAGCAGAGACCTTGAAGAAAGAAGCTTTGTTAGAAGCCAAAGAAGAAAACCAGCAGTATCGCGCACAAGTTGAAAGTGAGTTGAAAGAAAGCAAACAAGAATTAAAATCACAAGAAAATCGCTTGCTTCAAAGAGAACAGACTTTAGATCGTAAAGACGATTCTCTCGAGAAGCGTGAGCACTCACTGGAAGAAAAAGAAACAAAAATCAGTGCTAGACAACAATTAATTGACGAGCGAGAAAAAGATGTAGAACAACTGATTACAGAACAAAAAACAAAATTGGAACAAGTTGCTTCATTGACTAAAGATGAAGCAAAAGAAATAATCATGAAGACGACAGAAGAGGAATTGAACCATGAGTTAACTGTTATGGTCAAAGAATCTGAACAACGTGCGAAGGAAGAAGCTGATCGTAAAGCGAAAAATCTTTTAGCGATGGCGATTCAACGTTGTGGGGCTGATGCTGTTTCTGAGACGACTGTGTCAGTCGTTACATTGCCTAATGATGAGATGAAAGGTCGTATCATTGGTCGTGAAGGTCGAAATATTCGAACGTTAGAAACATTGACAGGGATTGATTTGATTATTGATGATACACCAGAAGCAGTCGTTTTATCTGGTTTTGATCCAATTAGACGAGAAATCGCCCGCATGACATTGGAAAAACTGATTCAAGATGGTCGGATCCATCCGGCTCGAATTGAAGAGATGGTCGAAAAATCTCGTAAAGAAATGGATGAACGGATTCGCGAATATGGCGAGCAAGCTGCTTTTGAAGTTGGGGCGCATACGCTACATCCAGATTTGATCAAGATCTTAGGTCGTTTACATTTCCGCACAAGTTACGGTCAAAATGTATTGAACCATTCCGTAGAAGTTGCTAAATTAACAGGTGTCCTAGCTGCTGAGCTAGGCGAAGATGTTCAATTAGCGCAACGTGCAGGGTTATTGCATGATATTGGTAAAGCACTGGATCATGAAATCGAAGGTTCTCACGTTGAGATCGGTGCGGAACTTGCAGCGAAGTATCGTGAAAATCCAGTTGTTATCAATGCAATTGCTTCTCATCATGGAGATACTGAAGCAACTTCAGTTATTTCGGTTTTAGTTGCTGCTGCCGATGCCGTTTCAGCTGCTAGACCTGGTGCTCGAAGTGAATCATTAGAAAACTATGTTCGTCGTCTACAAAACTTAGAAAATATTTCAAATAGTTTTGATGGCGTAGAGTCAAGTTTTGCTGTTCAAGCAGGACGTGAAGTACGTGTCATGGTCAAACCAGAAGAAATTTCCGATTTGGATTCTGTTCGATTAGTTCGCGATATTCGTCGTAAGATTGAAGATGAGCTGGATTATCCAGGACATATCAAAGTCGTCGTTATTCGTGAGACACGAGCAACTGATTATGCAAAATAAAAGAAAAACCTCTTTATGAGGTTTTTTTTTATTTTCTAAAACTCTTATAAAGATGGAAAAGAATAGCGTCAAAGTACGATTTCATTTAAAATAGACCTTAAGTATAAGGAAGAGTGGAGAAAAAGAATGACGACTATTATTAGTTGGTTTAAACGCCATGGAACATTGCTTAAAATCATATTCTTTGGGATCGTTTTATTTTTTGTTGCAAATCAAGTAAAAAATATTGCCCACGGAATGAGCTGGCAAACAGTTTGGCAAACGATCAAACAACAAAATCAGCTTTCTTTATTCGCGATGTTTGTGATAGGACTTTGTGGAGTATTACCAATGCTGTTATATGATCATGTGGCGATTACTACTTTAGAAAGAGCGGGCCGCCCACGAATGGAGCGTAAAGAATGGTTTGTTTCAGCTTGGACGACGAATACGATCAATAACTTAGCTGGTTTCGGTGGAATTGTAGGAGTAAGCCTTCGATCTAGTTTTTACGGCAAAGGAATGGAAAAAAAGAAAGTTCTAGCCGTGATCTCAAAAATTGCTATTTTTATGTTAGCGGGCCTATCGATCATGGCGTTTTTTACAGCACTGGATTTATTTTTTTTCCGGACGCAGAATTCTTTTGTACGTTATCGGATTTGGTTATTAATTGGTGGACTTTTTGCACCAGTATTATTTGGGTTTGTCTATTCTCGCAGACGAACGCTGTTTAAAGAATTTCAGTTAAAACAGATCGTTGAATTATTTATAGCTTCTATCGGACAATGGTTGGGAGCCATGTTGGTATTTTTAGCGGTCGGTTTTTTGATGGGTGCTAGGATAAACATGGGCGATGTCTATCCGCTATTTGTGATAGCTACCGGTCTAGGAATGTTGACAATGGTACCTGGAGGCGCTGGGACATTTGATGTAATGATGATTTTAGGTCTTGGACATCTCGGACTTAATCAAAGTACTGCGGTAGTATGGATCCTTTTTTATCGGATCGTTTATTATTTGATTCCTTTTGTAACAGGCATCGTGATTTTCTTGACGAATACGAGTGTTAAGATGAATCGCTATTTTGATAATTTACCACGCTTGATTTCGCAAAAATTTGCTCATGGATTATTAGTAACGGCTGTCTATTTTGCAGCGATTATGATGATCTTATTATCGACATTGACGAATCTATCGAACATCAGTCGTTTGTTCCAAGTATTGCTGCCGTTTTCTTTTAATTTTTTAGATCAAACGCTAAATTTATTGATTGGCTTTTTATTGCTAGGCTTTGCACGGGGAATTTCACAAAAAGTTCAGCGCGCTTTTTGGCCAACGATCCTTTTATTGATTTTTGGGATTATCAATACCGTCGCTCGAACGGCATCGATTCGCTTGATTGTGGTATATCTATTGATTCTATTGATCGTCTGGATGTCGCGAAAAGAATTCTATCGTCAAAAGCTTGTCTATTCATGGGGCGCGATTTTATTTGATGGTACGTTGTTTGGTCTCCTATTTATCTTTTACGCAGTTGCGGGCTATCATCGAGGTCAAATTTGGAGCACTGAGCGATTAAGTAGTAAATATTTTGCCTTTCCTTCTGAAGAAATTTGGTTTTCAGGATTAATTGGTTTGATTTTATCGATCCTATGTTTAGCAATTTTGTATCACTACCTGACTCAAAGTGAAGAGCAACTAGGAGCTGCTTGGGATGAAAAACGATTCAATTATTTGATTCAGCGATATGGTGGGACGGCAGCAAGTCATTATTTAAGAGTTCCCGGGTACCATTACTACTATTATAAAGAGAATGGGAATGACCAAATCGTTTTTGGTTTCCAAATCAGAGCAGACAAATGTTTCATCCTAGGTGATCCAATCGGTAATCCTGATAAATGGCAAGCAGCGACGTTGGCATTTATGGAACAAGCAGATCGCCTAGGCTATCAATTAGCTTTTTATAAAATATCCGAAGATTATGTATTGTTGTTACATGATTTAGGATTTCACTTTGATAAAATCGGCGAAACAGGCGTGACCGATTTTACGAAACATCCAAATGATGTTTTCTCGGATCGTTTTGAATTCAAACGGTTGGCCAACGAAGGCTATCAATTTTCTTATTTTGAACAATTGCCTACAGAGATCTTTGATGAATTAGAAGAGATTTCTCATGAATGGCTAAATGGCGAGAAAGAAAAATATTTCTCTGTTGGACGTTTTGATCGTGAGTATCTACGTACAAGTCACATTGGGATCGCACGAGATCCTGAGAATAAAATTATTGGCTTTATTACTGAACAACCCATGACTCAGGAAAAAGCTTCTTTCGATCTTTTACGCTTTAGAAATAATGTTCCTAATGAATTGCCGACTTTTTTGAAATTGCATTTGATGGATGAGTTAAAAAAACAAGGGTATCAAGAAGCTTTCCAAGGAATGGCCCCTTTTGCTAAAGTTGGGGAAACATCTTTTGCTTTTCTAGGTGAACGAATCATGAATTTGATTTATAAATATGGGAATTCTATCTACGCTTTCCAACAAGTAACGGAAGAGAAAACAATCTATGTCGATCAATGGAAGCCAAGATACTTTGCTTATATGAAGAGTAGTAGCTTTCTATTCTCCGCTATGCAATTATTGTTGCTAATTGGACGAGGGAAAAATAAAGGCGCGACTATCTCTGATGAAATGATCGAAGTTTAAAAGACGAGCATCGTGCTCGTCTTTTTTGTATATATAAATTCACTTTTCAACTTGTAGTTATTCAAGACGAAAAATTCAACGAAACGAATGGAGCTATGCTAGAATGAAGTATCTATACTTTTGATAATGGCTATGTTAGAATCTTCTAGTGAAAAATTTGAATGGGTGAGAAAATGGAAATTATGGAGAAAGCCCCAGCTAAAATCAATTTAGGCCTCGATATTCTCGGAAAACGGTCGGATGGTTTACATGAGCTGGCAATGGTGATGGCCAGCATTGATTTGGCAGACCGCTTATATTTGGAAGAAATTCCTGAAGATAAAATCATTATTGAAACAAATAAGGCTTTTTTACCCACGGATAAAAAGAACCATGTCTATGAAGCATTGGAATTAGTTAAAGAACGCTTTGGGATAAAACAAGGTTTACAAGTCAAAATTCATAAAGAAATTCCCGTAGCGGCCGGCTTAGGTGGTGGATCTACGGATTCAGCTGCTGCGTTGCGAGCAGTTAATCGCTTATGGGATTTGGGTTTATCAATGGAAGAACTTGCGAGTCTTGGTGCTGAAGTCGGTTCAGATGTTCCCTATTGTGTGTATGGTCAGACTTCTTTAGTAGAGGGTTTTGGTGAAAAAGTTACCCCGATTGCCCCAATGCCGCAATGCTGGGTCGTAGTAGTTAAACCGCGGATGAGTGTTTCTACCCGTGCAATTTTTGCTCAGATCGTGATGGAAGATTTATACCATCCTGATATTTCAGCATTAGTTTCAGCTATCGAAGCAGGAGATTACCAAAAAATGACTCAAAATTTAGGTAACTCAATGGAAGTTGTTACGATCAGAAAGCATCCGGTGATCCAACAATTAAAAGACCAAATGCTAAAATACGGAGCGGATGCCGCGATGATGAGCGGAAGCGGTCCGACTGTCTATGCTTTGTGTCATAAATATTCACGAGCAAAGCATGTGATGAATGCTCTAAAAGGTTTTTGTGAGGAAGTCTATCTGGTTCGGACATTGAAGTAGGTCATAGTGATCTACTTTTTTTATGGTTAATAAAATAACGATTTTTCGATATTGAAGCGAATACAGGTACCGCTATTCATATGACTGCTAAGACATTTATTTTACGGTTTAACAAGTTTTCAGCGTTTTAAATCGTAAATTTTACGATTTGTATTGACGAATAGAAAAACATTTGTTAGATTTATTCTTGTCTTAAAAAAGAAGAGAAGGTGCTTAGAAAGATGAAAATGAAAAAAGGACTACTTCTAGCAGGAGCTGTGTTATTATCTGTAGTATTAACAGCTTGTGGTGGTCAAAGTAAAAAAGAAGCGTCATCTGATGATGGAAAAATTCAAGTAGAAACAACTTTTTATCCAATGTATGAATTTACCAAAGAGGTAGTTGGAAATAAAGGGAATGTTGACTTAATCATCCCGGCAGGAACAGAACCCCATGATTTCGAGCTTTCAGCTAAAGATTTAGCTAAAATTTCGAAAGCAGACGTTTTTGTATATAATAGTTCAGCTTTAGAAAAATGGGCTTCTGATATTGATTCAGTCGATAAAGATAAAACAGAAGTGATTGAAGCTTCAAAAGGTATTACTTTGATGAACGGTGTTGCTGAAGAAGAAGACGGATCAGATGATTCATCATCTATCGAAGCTTCAACAGATGCGAATACAATGGACCCTCATGTATGGTTAGATCCTGTTTTAGCTATCAAAGAAGTTGAAACTATTCGTGATCAATTAAGTAAAAAATATCCAGATGATAAAGCAACCTTTGAAAAAAATGCGGCAAGTTATATCACGAAATTAAAAGCATTAGATCAAGATTACCAAACAGCCTTTAAAGATGTATCAAATAAATCATTCGTTACACAACATGCGGCGTTCGGTTACCTAGCTAAACAATACGGCTTAACACAAGAAGCAATCGCTGGTATTTCACCAGACCAAGAACCTTCAGCAAGCCGTTTGAGCGAATTAAAAGAATATGTTGAAAAAAATAATGTTCAAGTAATTTACTTTGAAGAAAACGCGTCATCAAAAGTTGCTGAAACATTAGCATCAGAAACAGGCGTGAAATTGACTGTCTTAAATCCATTAGAAAGTTTAACCAATAAACAAATCAAAAATGGTGAAACATATCTTACTGTTATGCAAGACAACTTGAATGCATTAAAAGAAAGTGTAAAATAAAAGTATTATACTTAGACAACACAAAATTTTAATATAAAATAGAAGTACTACTCGAGCCACATCAAAATCAATTAGTGGTTTGAGTAGTACAACTTTTTGTTTTAGTAGAATTTTTTTATCAGTAGAAAAGGAGAAACAACATGTCGTATATCGAGGTAAAAGATCTCTCGTTTTACTATGACAATGAACCGGTATTAGAAGATGTCTCATACCATGTAGACCCAGGTGAATTTGTCATTTTGACCGGAGAAAACGGTGCCGCAAAATCAACATTGATCAAAGCGACACTAGGATTGTTGAAGCCTAGTAGTGGAGAGGTAACTATCGCTAAAAAAAATGCAGAAGGTAAAAAGTTAAGCATCGGCTATATCCCCCAACAAGTAGCCTCATTTAACGTCGGATTTCCTAGTACTGTTTTAGAGTTAGTCGAATCTGGCCGCTATCCTCAAGGAAAGTGGTTTAAAAAATTATCTGCACGTGATCATGCTCATGTAAAAAAAGCATTGGAATCAGTTGATATGTGGAATATGCGTAACAAAAAAGTCGGTGAGCTTTCCGGTGGTCAAAAACAACGGATCAGCTTAGCGCGTTTGTTTGCAAAGGATCCCGATTTATTCATTCTAGACGAGCCAACAACTGGGATGGATGAAAAATCACGAAATGATTTTTATGAATTGTTGCGGCACAGTGCCCATGCTCATGGAAAAAGTATTTTAATGATCACCCATGACCATGATGATACAAAAGAATATATCGATCGTCATATTCGATTGGTACGAAAGGAGAACTCACAATGGCGTTGCTTTCATATGAATTCATGAGACGTGCCTTTCTAGCAGCGATCTTTATTGCGGGAATCGCTCCAATGTTAGGTGTTTTTCTAGTGATCCGTCGTCAATCATTAATGGCGGATACATTGTCACATGTCTCTTTAGCCGGCGTAGCATTAGGCTTTTTCTTAAACTTAAATCCAACAGGAACGACATTGTTAGTCGTTGTGATCGCAGCGATCATTATGGAGTATCTCCAAAATATGTACAGCTCCTATTCAGAGATATCGATTGCGATCTTAATGGCAGCAGGGTTAGCTGTTGCCTTAGTCTTGATGAGTTTAGCACCGGGAAACTCTGCGGTCAGTATCCAATCGTATCTATTTGGCTCGATCGTAACGATTACGTGGCAACAAGTTGTCTTTTTAGGAATTTTATTTGTCTTAGTCGGAATTTTATTCCTCTTGTTTAAACGACCAATGTACGTGTTGACCTTTGATGAAGATATTGCAGCAGTTGATGGCCTACCCGTTCGCACGATGTCAATGATTTTTAACATCGTGACTGGTGTAGCAATCGCAGTCATGATCCCGATTGCTGGCGCGTTACTGATTTCGGCTATCATGGTATTACCCGCAGCTGTGGGTATGCGAGTCGGAAAAAGTTTCAATATTGTGATTTTAGTTAGTGTTTTAGTCGGTTTTATCGGAATGATCGGCGGGCTGACTGGTTCGTATTATTTAGATACACCACCAGGTGCTACGATTACTTTAGGCTTTATCGTATTATTCTTGCTAGTCAACGGCGTTCGTCAGTTGAGAATCTTATTCCAACGAAAACAGTTACAAAAGTAGAGGAAAGCGAAAGCTTTTCCTCTTTTTTTGCTTAATAATTAATAAATTCCGAACTTTTTCACTTTAAAACAAGAAAATACTCGAATTTTATTGATTAAACCCTTATAATGAAAAACGATAAATCAGATTTGGTTACCCGGGCTTTGATAAAAGCAGCAGGGAGATAAATTGAACATCAAAAAATAATTACTTTAATATGAAATAGGAGTGGATTACGTGAAAGTGCGTCGAAGTGAACGTTTAATCGACATGACACAATATTTATTGGATCATCCACATGATTTGATCCCATTGACTTTTTTTGCCGCCCGTTATGGTTCAGCAAAATCTTCGATCAGTGAAGATTTAGCGATTGTAAAGAAAACCTTCAAGGAACGTGGAACAGGCTTGTTAGAAACGATCCCTGGAGCTGCTGGAGGGGTTGTCTTCACACCGAGTATCACGGATGAAGAAGCCAAAGAATATATTGCATCTTTAGCTGAACGTTTGTCAGAAGAAGATCGTTTATTACCCGGTGGATATGTTTATTTATCTGATATGCTGGGGCAACCAGATTTATTACGTAAAGTTGGCCGCATTATTGCCGCTCAATACTTGGATAAAAAAGTCGATGCTGTAATGACCGTTGCAACGAAAGGTGTACCGATCGCTCAGGCGGTATCTTATTATTTGAATGCACCATTCGTCATCGTTCGACGTGATTCAAAAATTACAGAAGGTTCCACAGTTAGTGTCAATTATGTGTCTGGTTCTTCTGAACGTATCGAGAAGATGGAGCTGTCTAAACGTAGTTTGAAACGTGGTTCAAGAGTCTTGATCGTGGATGACTTTATGAAAGGCGGCGGAACCGTCAACGGAATGAAGAGTTTGATTGAAGAATTTGAAGCTGAGTTAGTCGGCATCACAGTTTTTGCAGAATCTAAATTCAAAGGCGAACGAGCAATCGACGATTATAATTCATTGTTATTCGTTCAAGATGTGGATACAAGTACAAAAACGATCACAGTTGTACCAGGAAATTGTTTTGATAAAGAATAATCGCCTCTACTAAAAGGTTAGTTTTCCATTGACTGCTCTGATAATTTTTATAGGGAGCAAAAATTGGAAGCTAGCCTTTTTTTTATTTAGCTAGTAAAATAGTAAGAGTATCTATCATAACTAGCAAAGCATTTTGACTTTAGCTTATGCATTTATCAACATAAAGTCAGATTTTCTTCTTTCAAAAAAAATATAATCAAACAATTAGGAGTGACTTCTTTTGGAAAATCGTTACGCGATTATTTTAGCAGCGGGTAAGGGAACTCGCATGAAATCAAAATTATACAAAGTATTACACCCGGTAGCCGGCAAACCGATGGTAGAGCATATCATTGAACGAGTGGTAGAAACAGAGCCGACTGAGATCGTTACGATCGTAGGTCACGGTGCTGAAATGGTAAAAGAACAATTAGGCGAACGGAGTCAATATGCGTTACAAGCGGAACAATTAGGAACAGGACATGCAGTGATGCAGGCCGCAGAATTCTTAAAAGGTAAAGAAGGAACGACGTTGGTCATTAGTGGTGATACACCATTACTAACGACACACACGTTAAACAACCTTTTTGATTACCATTTAGGTAAAAAAGCCAGTGCAACGATTTTAACTGCACACGCAGAGGACCCAACCGGTTATGGACGTATTCTTCGGGATCATGTGGGAATCGTTGAGAAAATCGTTGAACAAAAAGATGCGACGCCAGAAGAAGCACTGACACAAGAAATCAATACTGGAACTTACTGTTTTGATAATGAACAATTATTTGCTGCTCTGGAAAAAATCGGGACTGACAATGCCCAAGGAGAATATTACTTAACAGATATTGTCGAGATCTTGAAAAATGAAGGTCAAACAGTTGCCGCTTATCAAACAGAAGATTTTGAAGAATCCCTTGGCGTGAATGATCGAATCGCTTTAGCCAATGCAAATGAAATCATGCGTCGCCGCATCAATAAACAACATATGGTCAACGGGGTAACATTTATTGATCCAGCTGCGACGTATATCGATGCAGGAATCGAAATTGGTTCAGATACGGTGATTGAACCAGGCGTACAAATCCAAGGAAATACAGTAATCGGTGCGGATTGTGTGATTGGTGCTCATTCTAAAATTGTTGATAGCACTATTGAAGACAATGTAGAAATCAAATCTTCTGTCTTAGAAGAATGTATCGTCCGTAAATATGCTGATGTAGGACCAAATGCTCATTTACGTCCACAAGCAGATATCGGCGAGCATGCACATATCGGAAATTACGTAGAAATCAAAAAAGCAACGATTGGTGAAAATACCAAAGTCGGCCATTTGACCTATGTCGGTGATGCGACGCTTGGAAAAGATATCAATGTCGGTTGTGGAGTTGTTTTTGTTAATTACGACGGAAAAAACAAACATCATACAACTGTTGGTGATCATGTCTTTATCGGATCAAGTACCAATATCATCTCACCAGTTACTATTGCCGCAAATAGTGTGACTGCCGCAGGCTCGACGATCACTTCTGATATCCAAGAAGGTGACATGGCAATTGCTCGTGCTCGTCAAGTAAACAAAGCGGGTTACGCGGATCACTTGCCATTCTAAGGGAAATCTCTTGATTTCTTAAATGGAAATGACTAGTATTTTATTTGAAATGGTATATAATCGGTACGTATGCTTAAAAAGAAAGTGGAGGTCCCCATGTCGAAACATTATTTTGATCCAAGATTGAAAATTTTTGCTTTGAATTCTAATCGCCCATTGGCTGAAAAGATTGCTGAAGAAGTTGGTGTAGAACTAGGAAAGAGTTCTGTTACACAATTTAGTGATGGAGAAATTCAAGTAAATATTGAAGAAAGTATTCGCGGCTGCCATGTCTATGTCGTTCAGTCAACAAGTAGTCCGGTAAATGATAATTTAATGGAACTATTGATCATGATCGATGCCTTGAAACGCGCGAGTGCAAAAACAATCAATGTCGTAATGCCTTATTACGGTTATGCCCGTCAGGACCGTAAAGCGCGCGCACGGGAACCAATTACTGCGAAACTTGTAGCCAATATGATCGAAAAAGCAGGTGCAACACGTCTGTTAACATTAGACTTACATGCATCTCAAATCCAAGGATTCTTTGATATTCCTGTTGACCATTTGATGGGTGCACCATTGATTGCAGATTATTTCTTAGAAAAAGAAATTTGTGGAGATGACGTTGTCGTTGTTTCACCAGACCACGGTGGTGTAACACGTGCACGTAAATTAGCAGAATTCTTAAAAGCGCCAATCGCGATTATCGATAAACGTCGCCCTAAAGCGAACGTTGCAGAAGTTATGAATATTATTGGTAAAGTCGATGGCAAAACATGTGTGATCATCGATGATATGATCGATACCGCAGGTACGATCACGTTAGCTGCGAATGCCTTAAAAGAAGCAGGTGCTAAAAAAGTGTATGCTTCATGTACACATCCTGTTTTATCTGGTCCAGCGATGCAACGTATCCAAGATTCAGCAATTGAACATTTAGTTGTTACTGATTCTATCTATTTATCAGACGAACGCAAAATCGATAAAATCGATGAAATCAGTGTTGGTGAATTAATGGGTGATGCGATCAAACGGATCCATGAAAACAAACCAGTTAGTCCATTATTTGAAACACATAAAAAATAGAGCGCACAAAAAACTAGGACCTCAATCAGGTCCTAGTTTTTTTGTGTCTCAATAAATAAAAAGGAGCTCATCGGTGGGTGGCCGATGAGCAAAGGAGTTAAAAAATGAAAAAGTGTTAGGGTTTGTTTGTTGGTATGAATATGTAATAGCAACGAGTTGTGAATAAAGAATGAACAACAAGTGCATTAAAATCAAAGAAACAATAAAGAGAAATTAAGAAGTTAAATGTAAAAAAGTAGTTGAAAACAAAAAGGAGCTCATCGGTGGGTGGCCGATGAGCAAAGGAGTTAAAAAATGAAAAAGTGTTAGGGTTGTTTGTTGGTATGTCTATATAATAGCAACGAGTTGTGAAGAAATTGTGAACAACGATTATGCAAATGTTGAAATTTATATAAAGAATTTGAAATTATATTATATTCGAAAAAATATTATAAATGAAAAGAGCTCACCGGTGGGTGGCCGATGAGCAAAGGAGTTAAAAAATGAAAAAGTGTTAGGGTTGTTTGTTGGTATGAATACATAATAGCAACGACTTATGAATTAAATATGATGAAAGAATAGCGAATTTATTAATTTTAATTATAGAAATAAATTATGTAGCAACTTAAAACTGGATTATTCGTTAATTTTCCCAAGAACATTTATTTTTTTGCTATTGTAGTCGAAAGTGAATTCCTAATAAAAATAAAAAAATATTTTTATTTGATTAAAAATTATAATATGTTGAAAAAAGAAATAATCAGAATAATTAAAAAAAACACCACCATATGAATGTTATTCCAGGATAGAAAAAAACATGTGAAAAAAGCAATAAAATAGAAGGTTTTCATTGCTAAAAAAAACTTTTTTATACTATTAAAATAAAAAATAACTAATCTATTATGTGTTTATTAATTTGTTTTCGTATAAAATAAATATTTATTATTTATTAGTAAACAAATGTGATTGCTAGTAAATGAAAGCAGCCATAAAATATATAGTGTTTCTAATAATACTATATTTTTTATGGAGGAAAAAAATGAATAGCCAAAGAAAAAAATCGACATATTTTGTTACTTTGTTCACAATTTTAGTAACATTATTGCCGTTCATCAATTATGTAACAACTGGAATCGAAGCTGTTGCAGCAACGACTTCACCAGCAACGACACTATTTGAAAATCAATATGGAAGTGCAAAGGTGTCTTACGAAGAAGACCCTGATCAGAAGCATTTAGATTGGACTATTGAGTATTCAAAAATTACGAGCGAATTAGCAAGGCAAATTGGTTTTCGTATAAATTCTGCCAATCAAATGTTAGTTCCTGAAAAGATCACCAGTGATCCTAGCAATCTATTCGCGTTGGATACTTCAAACGTGGATCAATCAACTATTCTTCAAACGAAAGCAACCAAAGAAGCTAGCCAAGGGAAAATCTTTTTTCAAACGGCATATATAACAAGTTTATCGATTCAAGCATTGGAAAATGAATTCCAAACAGATGGAACAAAAAATGATTTATTAGCTGATCAAGAACCTATTGTGGTTTCAATTCCAGCTAAAGAGACACAAACAACTGAAAGTAAAAGCAGCATTGCTAATAGCGTGAGTACAAATGCTGCTGATCAAACGACTGAAGTAAGCAGTGCTACTGTTGTTGAAAATAATCCAAAAAAATCTAAGACAGAAAATACTACAACTACTCTGCCCGCGAATTCAACCTCAGCTACTTCAAATTCAAGTGTTACAAGTGAAACAAAGACTCAAGAAACTACAGCAGATACTAAAGCAGCTGCAAAAGTAGAACGTAGAGTAAGAGTGGCAAGTGCAGCAGCCAATGAAGAGACTGCGAGAGATATTACAACACTTACAGGTTCCAATAAAATGGTAGTCAGCAAAACAGATGGGAAAACGATTTTTGACAGTAACTAAAGATGGAAAAACGATTGATCAAGCAAATATCCAGTTAAATGATAATTTACTTTTACAGTATAACTGGAGCTTGCCAGAGGATTTACGCAAAAATATTAAAGCCGGCGATTATTTTAATTTTAAAATACCAGATAAATTTACGATCACCGCTGAAATGTTGTCAGGTAATTTATCAGATAGCAATGGGAATACCTTTGGAACCTTTACTATCAATAAAGATGGTACCGCAAAAATTACTTTTACCAAGGCTGTAGAAACTAACTCAGGGATAAAAGGTACATTGAATGTAGCTGGTGTCGTTAATGAAACGCAAATTGATAATCCTGGTGACACTGAAATCATTGTTCCATTTACAGACGATGATAAAGTGGTCGTACCAAAAATTACTGTTCCTGATGCAAAAGCTTTGTCTAAAAGAGTAGTTAGTCAAACAGACAATAAGGATATTAAAGATAATCAAGCCGTTGTGACTTGGGAAATAACCGCTAATAAAACCGGAAATGTAATGACAAATGGTATTTTGACAGACACATTACCAGCTGGAGTTACTTATAAAGGTAATTTGAAAGTTGTTTCCTATGATGTGTCATTAAAAGATGGAAGCTTGATTAAAGAGACTGAAAAATCAATAGAGGGTATAACTGAACCAAAAATAACTGATAAAAAAATCACTTTGAATTTACCAACTAGTAAAAAGGCGTATGTGATAACTTTCGATACAGATGTGGATTTGAATCAATATTCTTCTATCAAAGATCCAGAGCAATTAACAGCAGCGGTAAAAAATAGTGCAGAGCTATCTTCAGTAGAAACAGGTGATGTAAATGCTGATGCTACAGTAACATTTAGTTCGGCTAGTTCGATTGCTAAATCCGGCACAGGTATTACTTCAGTTGGCGGTAAATCAGTAGCTAATTGGACAATAGCATTCAGAAAATCAGGAATCGATCTTCCAGCCGGAACTAAATTTGTTGATCAAATCGGCCAAAGTCAGTCGTTGACAGATGAAAAAGGAGATGCGATCAATGAAGAGAAGTTACAAACGCTACTTCAAGCAGAATTTACAGCAAATGGAAAGAACGAAGGAAAAACAATTAGTTTAACTAAAGATAATGACCAAACTTATTCTTTAGTCTTTCCGGAAGGTATTTCTGATAGTTTTGATTTGACGTTGCATACATCGGTAACTGGAGCTGATACGTCATATAGTAACAAAATCAATTGGCATGGTCAGGGGAATGAAGCTAAGAATGAATTTACAAAGCCTAATTCAGGGATCGTAAAAACTTCGGATAAAGGAGGTAATGGAACAATCCTTTCTACCGATAAAAATGATGGAAAAGTGACTTGGACAGTTAAAGTGAATTCGGAACACCAGTCAATCGATAGTTGGCAAGTAGTCGATACATTGGAAAATGCTACATACAATAAAGACGATATCAAAATCGAAGAAGTTGAGAAAAGTGGAAGTACACCGAAAGAAGTATCGAAAGATTTTACTATTGACTACAGTGATACATCTTTTACACTCAATTATAAGAAAAAAACAACTAGTGAATTTATCATAACTTATAGTGGAACTTATGATGCAAGTGAATGGGATCAAGATATTTCTAATACTGCGGTTTATCACTACACTCAAAATGGAAAAACATGGACTAATGATGCAAAAAACGACTTCAAAACGCCAGGTGATCAACGTCAAGCGATCTCGTTAAGTAAAGGTGGCACCTATAATGCTGTCAATAATACAGTCGGCTGGGAAATAAATGTTAATACCGGAAATGTGCCTTATGGAAAAGATGGCAAGTTAACTGATAAAATCCCTGCAGACCAAACATATAACAATGATGCTAAAGTAGAGGATAGTTCTGGCAAGGAAGTTACCGGACTTAAAACAGGGTATAAGGATGAGACTTTAACCATTAGCGGATTTCCAGCCGGAGCAAAAGATAACTATAAAATCGTATTTACAACTAAGGTAAATACTGAAAAAGATCAGCTGGCAGTAGGTTCTGCTAAAAATACGGCAGAGTATAAAGATGATCTAAACAAACCATCCTCAGCTGATGCAACAGTTGAATATACAAAGAATGAAAGTTATGTTTCGAAAAATCAATCATATGATCCAGCAAAGGATAGTAATACTGTCCATTATGCTGTAACGGTAAATCCTGGGAAATTACCTTTAAAGAATGTTCGCTTAGTCGATAGTGATTGGCACTATTTGAAAATGTTACCAGAAACATTGAAAATAGCTAATAGTGCAGGCGAAGATGTTACTACACAATTTAAAACAAGTATCGCTGAGCAAGAATTCAGTATCAATTTTGGTGATATAACAGATCAGTATACAGTGACTTATGATATGTCACTTCTATTTATAGGAAACCCAAATGCTGATTTATCCGTATCAAATACGGCGACGATCACCGGTGACAATGTCAAAGCAGATACTGGTAAATCAAACGCAGCGATCACAGTTAAAGTGCCCGCTGCGGGAGGGACTGCTCAAGGGGAAGTACGATCTTTAAAATTAAAAAAAGTAAATAGTGACAAAAAAAATGCCCCAATCAAAGACGCTCAATTTTCATTATATCGAGGAGAAGCTGCAGCTGGAAATGCTGTTAGAGAGAATGTTTCTACGGACGAAAACGGAGAAATTCTATTTAGCAATTTAACCTATGGAGACTATTATATTGTTGAGACAAAAGCAGCTGATGGTTACTATATTAGTAACGAGCTAAAAAAAGGTAAATTAGTAACAATTGATGAAAATACAGCAAAAGATAGCCCTAAAGAAGTAACATTAGAAAATACTAAAGTTGGAGCAATCACTTTAACTAAAGTCGATAGTACCGACCCAAGCATCAAATTAGCAAAGGCAACATTTGAACTTTATCAAGATGGTAAAAAAGTCACTCAAAATGCTTTAGGTGAATCTATTGATACCTTTACGACGAATGACCAAGGGGTAGTAAGTATTCCGTCATTGATCCCTGGCGACTATGTCTTAAAAGAAGTTGGCGCGCCAGAAGGTTATCATGTTTCAACGAGTGATACTGCAATCGCAGTGAAAGCTGGGGAAACGACAGAAACAACTGTCAAAAATACGATTAATCAAGGAGCAATCGAATTACAAAAAGAATCTGCTGATAATAAGAAGTTAAAAGGTGCAGACTTTACGTTAATCGATACGACTGATGCGTCCGAAAAAATAGTTAAAACAAAAACTACGGATGAACATGGGTTAGTTGATTTTGAGTTGCAAGCTAATCATACGTATAAAATCAAAGAAACTAAAAACCCGGCTGGTTATGAAGGCTCGTATGAATTGACCGGAATTAAAGTAACAGATGAAGGAAAAATTGTTTATACAGATCAATCAGGAAAAGAACAAACTTTTACAAGTTCAGATACACCGATTGTTGTTACCAATAATCGAATCGTTACAACGATCAAGGGAACAAAGACTTGGAAAGATGCGGATAATAAATTTAGCAGTCGTCCAAATAGTGTGAATGTTCAGTTGATGCAAGATGGTCAGGTGTATGCTACGAAGAACGTTACAAAGGCCGATAATTGGAGTTATGAATTTACTGATTTACCAGTGATCACTGAAGGTGGTCATCGTTATAACTATACGATAAATGAAACCAACGTAGCTGCTAATTATCAAGCAGAAACTAACGGAAATAATATTACTAACACGCTAAAAATAACTTCTGTTTCTGGTGAAAAAACATGGAATGATAACAACAACCAATATAATTTGCGTCCAAGCAGTATCAAGGTTCAATTATTACAAGACAAAACACCAATGACAGGTGCAGAATATACAAAAGAAGTAAAAGTTGATCAAAATGGTAAGTGGGATTACACGTTTACAGGATTACCAAAATATGATTCAGAAGGTCATGAGTATAACTATAGTGTTCAAGAAATTGAAGAGAATAAAAATTATACTTCTACAGTAACGGGGATGGATCTAGCTAATAAATTAGCAACAACTAAAGTTAGCGTAGATAAGACATGGAATGACCAAGACAATACGTATAAAACTCGTCCTAAAAATTTAACTGCTACTTTAATGGTCAAACAAGCAGATGGATGGAAAACTTTTAAAGAAGTATTTGGTTCAGACAAATCGCTTGAATTAAATCAAGCGAACAATTGGAAAGGTGATTTTGATAATTTACCCGTTTACGATAAAGAACAAAATCAAGTTCAATATGGGGTAAAAGAAGAATTATCAACCAATACTTACACACCAAATGGTGCTAATGAGGGCGAACAGCAAGTAACGGTCGCTGATGTAGCTGGTATCAGCCATTTGACGAATAACTTGAATACCGTCGCAGTAACAGTCAATAAAACATGGAAAGATTTTGATAATAAATTCAATACACGTCCTAATGAAATTACCTTCCAACTTTATGCATGGACCAAAGATGAAGCCGATGCTGAAAAATTTGGGACTGCCGATCGATCGTCTGGAGAATATACGATCGAAGGTAATGAACAATATCAGTTTAGTCCGTTGACGATTAATGGTTTACCTAAGTATGATCAAAACGGCAACGAGATGCATTACAAAGTTAAAGAAATAAATATTCAAAAAAACTATCAAGCAACACCAAATTATTCGGCGAAAGATAATAGCTTATCAATCGAAAATATCTTAGAAACTACCGATGTGACAATCAATAAGCAATGGGATGATCAAGGGAATCAAGCCTTTGAAAGACCAGAAGTTACATTGCAATTGTTCCGTAAAGTTGCGGGATCTGATGCTGAAGCTATGCCGGGTGCTGATTATACTAAGACGATCAAAGCTGGTAGTAAAGCGGACAGTTGGTCATACACATTTAAAAACTTACCTAAAAAAGATAGTACTGGAAATGTGTATAGTTACTCAGTGAAGGAAATGTCTAAAGACAGCAATTATCAAGCTAGTCAAGTTGATCCACTAACTGTTAAGAATACTTTGATTACTAAACAAGTGCGAGTAGTGAAACATTGGGAAGATTTTGATAATAAATATAATTCACGTCCAGATGAAATTGAATTTAATTTAATGTATAAACAAGATGGTCAAGAACGAGCATTTATGGATATCAATCAAAAAGCGGTAACCAAGTCAATTAAAGTTGCAGCTGGAAATGATTGGAGTTACACCTTTGATAAGTTACCAGCCAAAGATGCTCAAGGAAATGACTATACGTATGATGTCCAAGAAGTATTGAAAAAAGCTGGTAAAGTAATTACACCTAACTACACATCAGAAAATCTTGGAACAACTATGAATAATACGTTAAGAGTTATTACCGTTGATGGTAAAAAACAATGGGATGACCAAGACAATAAATTCAATAGTCGTCCAACAAGTATCAAAGTCCAATTACTACAAAATGGAAAAGCAATGTCGGGAGACAAATACATCCAAGAAGTTAAAGTGAACGAAGACGGAACATGGAGTTATGCCTTTGATAAACTCCCTGAACTAGATACAAACGGTGAAAAATATGTTTATACCGTTAAAGAATTAGATGTACCAAAAAATTATCAAGTCACAGAAGCAGGTATGGACGTCACTAATAAATTAGCTACGACTTCTGTCAGTGGTAAAAAACACTGGGATGACCAAGACAATAAATTCAATAGTCGCCCAACAAGTATCAAAGTCCAATTACTACAAAATGAAAAAGCAATGTCGGGAGACGAATACATCCAAGAAGTTAAAGTGAATGGAGACGGAACATGGAACTATGCCTTTAAGGAACTCCCTGAACTAGATACAAAAGGTGAAAAATATGTTTATACCGTTAAAGAATTAGATACACCAAAAAATTATCAAGCCACAGAAGCTGGTATGGATATCACTAACAAATTAATTACAACTTCTTTTGCAGGAGATAAAGTTTGGGATGACCAAGATGATCAAGATAAAATACGACCTACAAAAGTGACGATTGTTCTATTGCAAAATGGGAAGCAAATTGCTCAGACAGAAACTTCTGCTAAAGAGAAGTGGCATTATCGATTTGAGAAATTAGCTAAATATGATCGTAAGGGTGATCGTTACGATTATGCAGTCAAAGAATTAAATGTTCCCAAAGGCTATCAATCATCAGTAGAAGGACATACGATTATTAATCGTCATACACCAACGCCACCAACATCGGATACGCCAAAGGATCATTTGCCAACTACAAAGGGTGGCACAGGTAAAACAGATGCTAAGATGTACCCACAAACGAATGATAAGAATCAAGTAATTTGGATGATTATAGGTGTAGTAATCATTCTTCTTGTAATTATGATTTGGTCTCGTAAAAGAAAGAGCGAATAATTAAAAAAGACTGGATCGCATTTTAAGATCCAGTCTTTTTTTAAATAAAAACAAGCTGAAGCACTTACTGCTTCAGCTTGTTTTTCTATTCATATACGCGATTTTTCTTGTCGTAAATATTTCGTAATTCCATATATAGTGGAATTAATTCGTTTTTAGTATAAGGAAAATCTAATTGATACAATGGAATATTTGGTTTTTCTTTTTTCAATAATGAAGATGAGCTGATAATCAAGTCGTAATCTTCTTTTAGTGAGATGTCATAAGGCTCTGCATCAATAAAGCGCAAATCTTCTAAGAAGCGATACAAGTCACGAACAAAGATCGCATTATGTTCTAAAGCAATCCCTATTTTAAGATTATTCGCATAAGGGAATTGATTAAAGTAAGGTAGCAATAAACGATTAAATGCACGCGTAAGATAAGGATGCACAGAACTCATAAAGCTGTATGATGGATTGTCTTTAGCCATTTGCATAAATTTTTGGATATTTTGGAAAAGAATGTACTCACCACGTGTTTGTTTTTCATGAGGATTCATCACTAATTCGATCATGCTAGGAAATGGTTGACGGAAAATGAAATAGCCAAATGTAATATTTAATAAATTAGCTACAACCAATGGGTCATCCATTACTTCCGGACGATCAGGGAACAAGGCTTTTTTAGCAAAGTTTCGGAATTCAACGACAAACTCATTGACAGGATTTGGTCGAGCATCAAAATCATGAATCGTTTGTTTCAGACTTTGATCGTCTCGTATCGTGTAAAATGGAGCATAATGAGCCAAGAAATAAATGAAACTAGACTCACCTTTCAATTGACGTGTCGTCATTGGTACATCGATAATGTCACGCAATGAAGTAAAATCGTAATAAGGATTATCCTTCATTAAGAAATTATAGCGTGGATCGTATTTAACAAATTTCTTTTTCTTAGTACGAATGATAAAGATACAAGTAAAGAGTTTCAGTTCTTGGTTACCAAAGTAAGTTCTTGATAATGGGAAATAATCTTTGTAGGTGTCAATCAGCTGGTTCATTAAGTGCTGGTCCACATTTAATGGACATTCGATTCCGCGTGTTCCTAACCATAAAAGATCAAATAATGCTAAGCGGATCAAACGTTCATCGCCAGACATCCCAGCTTCTGTATAGGTAAAGCGAATGTTGAAACGTTTTAAATGTTTTTTTAGCTTGTCGATCTTACGTGATACGGTCGAACGACTCACAAAATATTTTTCACAAAAATGTTCGATAGTCGGGTTTTCTTCGTTTAAAAAGTATAAGATAAATTGGAATGGAACTGCTTGTTGCAATAAATGATAGCGATACTCATCGACACTAGCATTCAGATTTTCTAGATTAACTTTTCCGGCACGCATCATGATCGATTCATGATTGGGACGGATCTCTGCTAATTCTTGATCAATTTCATTTAATTCAATCACACTCTGTTGATAATTTAAGTCTAAATCTTCTGACAATTGGTTGATGGCTAAGACTTGTTTTGATGATTGATTTAAGTATTTAAAAATGTTAAAACGTAAGAGGAGTGACGAATCAAACATAAGTTCCTCGTATAACATCTATATTCCTCCTTATTAATTTCATCCACTAATCTGAATTTTTTTAGTATATTTTCTCCTATATTGTACTTTATTTACATAGGACTGTCAGTTATAAACTGAAGAAATATGGCCAAATTTACATAAAGAAAAAATAAATTTCATGATATTTTAAGAAAGAAGTTGAAGAAAATGACAAAGTCACGTTTAGAAGCGTTTACAGATGGGGTAGTAGCAATTGTCTTGACAGTGCTGGTATTGAACATTCAAATACCTGACGCGCCGACGTTAGCTTCTCTAGTGAGCATCACAAATACATTATTTGCTTATATTGTTAGTTTTATTTTTGTAGCAGTCATTTGGGTCAATCATCATAGGATGATGCAATTGGCGAATAGAATCGATTATCGAGTGATTTGGGCAAACATCTTTTGGCTTTTTTGGCTAACCTTGTGTCCAGCAGTGACGAGTTGGGTGGGGCGAAATCCAGAGTCTTTCTGGCCTGAATTTTCCTATGTGGTCATTTATATGATGTGGAGTTTTTCTTATGGTATCTTATCTAAACAATTGATTCAAGCAAACGAACCTGATAGCAAGGTCGCACAAGTTTTAAAAAAAGATCAAAGAAGTAAGCTATCGATCATCATCAATTTATTAATGTTAGCGGGTATTTTTATTTTTCCGCCGATCGGTATTATAGGACGTTTCTTAGTCTCCGGGATTTGGGTGATCTCATATCAAAAGGCTGATGAGTATTATCAAAAAATAATAAAGAAAAAGTCGTAGGATTTTATTCCTACGACTTTTTTTATTACGCTTGTGGATGTAAGACACGGTGCAAGAATTCTTTTGTTCGCTCTTCTTTAGGATGAACAAAGATATCTTCTGGTGTTCCTTCTTCTGCGATCAGGCCTTTATCCATAAAAATGACGCGATCAGAGACTTCCTTAGCAAAAGCCATCTCATGCGTAACAACGACCATGGTCAATCCACTCTCAGCTAATTTTTTCATAATTTGTAAAACATCACCGACCATTTCAGGGTCTAGAGCAGAGGTCGGTTCATCGAACAACATCACTTCAGGATCCATCGACAGCGCACGCGCAATGGCGACCCGTTGTTTTTGTCCCCCAGATAATTGGGCTGGTTTAGCATCGATAAAGCGAGCCATGCCAACTTTTTCTAGGTTTTCAATAGCTACTTTATGAGCTTCCGCTTCTTTACGCCCTAACACCGTTAGTTGTCCGCTCATACAGTTTTGCAATACATTCATGTTGTTGAATAGATTAAATGATTGAAATACCATTCCTAAATGTGTTCGATATTTTGGCAAGTTGTAACCAGGAGTTAAAACATTTTCACCTTGGTACATAATTTTTCCATCGGTGGGTGTTTCTAATAAGTTGATGCAACGTAAAAAGGTAGATTTACCAGAGCCAGATGCACCAATAATCGTGACAACTTCTCCTTTGTTTACATTCATGTTGATATCTTTTAAGACGAGATTATCGCCGAAACTTTTTTTCAAATGTTCGATTTCAATAATACTACTCATAATGATCCTCCCTAATTGATACGAATTTCTGATTGATTTTTATTTGTCTTCGCCAATTGCAACATCTACGTCATCTAAACGTACATAAGCAGAAGGGCCGTCCATTTTTTTCTCAACGACACGTAAAATACGTGTTGCTGTGAAGGTCAAGATAAAGTAAATCACACAAATGATGAAGTACGTTTGGAAGAACAGATAGTTCGTTCCAGCAGCTGATTTCCCTTGGAAGAACAATTCAGAAACAGAGATGATACTCAATACGGAAGTATCTTTAATATTGATAACTAATTCATTCCCAGTTGCTGGCAAGATATTACGTAGTACTTGCGGTAAAACAACTTTCCGCATCGTTTGGCCATGGGTCATCCCGATAGCATGTGCAGCTTCGAATTGACCTGGATCGACAGCGAAGATTCCGCCGCGAACGATTTCAGACATATATGCACCTGTATTAATAGAAACAATGAACAAAGCAGCTAATGTCCGATTTAAATCAATTCCGAAAGCCATTGCGATTCCGTAGTAGATAACTGCGGATTGAACGATCATCGGTGTACCACGGAAGATTTCAATGTAAGCATTTAAGATCCAACCAAAAAGTTTTTGGAAACCACGCTTAGCGCTATTGTCGGAAACAGGCAGTGTACGGAACACACCGACTAACAAGCCAATCAGTGTACCAACAGTCGTACCAATGATTGCTAACATCAATGTCACACCTGTACCACGTAAGAACATCATGCCGTTTTGTCTTAAGATGCGCACAAAGACATTTTCTTTCTTACCACTTGAACTTTGAGTTTCATCTGAAGCAGGTTGATCTTTGATTGCTTGGTCCATAATTTTTACGCGTTCTTCTTTTGAAATTCCCGCTAAAATTTGATTGACTTGAGCAACATCCGAATCGCCTTTACGCATCCCGACAGAGACTTGAACATCTTCTGGATTGGTTTGGAAACCATTTGCATCATCAAATTCGACCATTTTCAAATCAGAATTGACACTTTCAGCTGTTACACCTTCAGGGCGTTCGCTGACATACCCATCAATAGTTCCTGACTCTAGGGCAACACGCATTGCTGGAAAATTATCCATCGCTTGTTGTTTGTTGACTCCAGGTATTTGTGAAATCACGTCGTAATGGAATGTACTTAATTGGGCAGTGACTTTCGCACCAGAGAAATCTTTGATCGAAGTCGCTTTTGCATATTTGGTATCTTTGCGTGTAACGATAACTAATTGTGATTCGTAATAAGGATCTGAAAAATCAATTTCTTTACTGCGTTCAGCTGTAGGAGACATCCCTGCGATGATCGCATCGATTTTTCCAGATTGTAATGCAGGTAGTAAGCCATCCCACTCAGTTTTTACGATGACTAATTTACGATTCATTTTTTCGGCGATTTTCTTTGCCATTTGGACATCATAGCCGCCGGCGTAAGATTTATCTCCTTGGATCTGTACAGCGCCATTGCGGTCATTGTTTTGGGTCCAGTTGAAAGGAGCATATCCGGCTTCCATACCGACTCTCAATTCTCCTTCAGGGGTTTTTTCGTCAGCATGGCTGACTAATGGTGCAGCAAAAAGTGAAATAAACAAAGCAATAAATGCGATAACTGAAAAGTTTCTTCTATTCATAATTTCTCCCTTTCTTGAAATTACGAGATTGGGTAATGCTGTCTTTGGAAAAATTTGCAACAAAAAAAGCCGCCGATAAAGTCTATAAGGCCGCTTGCAAATAATAAGAAGATGATGTTCCCTCTCACAAAAACATAGCGCAACTTAGCATCACTGCTAAGACAGTCCGCAAGTTCTTAGCTTGCGTCCCAACATACAGAATAAAGAGAATCCTATACATTTCGGCGAAACTTCCTAGACCTATTTCATCGTGTCTCTACACTCCATAGGGTTAATAAGGTTCGCGACCTCTACCTCATTGATTTGAGGCATCTCGTATTCAGTTATTATGTTTCACAGTCTAAAGCCTAAAAATACAAAAGTCAATAAAATCGTTTAAATTAGCCAAAAATAATATTTGAATATTCTAATTTTAATGGATGATTTGTCAGAAAGGACAAAAAATCAAAAGATTAATTGGCTTTTTTGTTTTGTCCTGCATTTATATTATACTGTTTTATGAGGTGACAAAAATGGAGATTACAGTAGATCAAGCAATTGAAACTATTAAAAAGAGTTCAAAAACCACATTTCTTACTGGGGCAGGAGTATCGACGCCTTCTGGAGTACCTGATTACCGTTCGTTGCAAGGTGTTTATCATGGAATCGAAGCGCCAGAGTATTTATTAAGTAATGAATGTCTGATCAATGAACCTGAAAAATTTTATACATTTGTCAAACACTTATATCATACAAAGGCTGAACCTAATGTGATTCATCGCATGATGGCAGAAATGGAACGTACAAAACAAGCATGGGTGATTTCACAAAATATTGACGGGCTTCATGCCGCTGCAGGAAGTCAGCGATTGGTAAATTTTCATGGCTCCCTTTATAATTGTTACTGTCGTCAATGTAGACAAACTGTCGCCTGGAGTGATTATCTAATAAGTGACCGTCATGTGACTTGTGGTGGTCAGCTTCGACCAGATATTGTTTTATATGGTGAGGGGTTTGACGACGACGTGATCCAACAAGCGGTTAAGGCAGTCCGACAGGCAGAATTGATTGTAATCGTAGGAACGAGTTTTCAGGTCCATCCATTTTGTGATTTGGTTTATGAAAAAAATAGCAACACGCAAATAATCGTCATCAATAAAACACCCATCTATTTAGCGGGTGACTATAAGTTTGTCCAAACAGATGGTACAACCGTTTTTCAACAATTAGATCAATGAACGGGATTTTTTTAATATATGAACATTCAAACGAGAACTACTAGGAGGAACTATACGTGGAATTAACAGAAAAAGAAAAGATGATCGCTGGAAAATTATATTTTGCCGGTGATCCTGAATTATCTGCGGATCGAAAGGATGCTCGAGTAAAATTGCGAGCAATCAATCAAGAAACGGATAAAACCAAACGAGAAATATTCGTGAAAGAGGCATTTGGTGGAACGAAAAACCATGTGTATATTGAGCCGTCGATTTCTTTTGACTATGGATACAATATTTTTGTAGGGGAGAATTTTTATTGCAATTTCCACAATGTCTTTCTAGATATTTGTCCGATTACGATCGGCGATAATTGTATGTTCGGACCAAACGTCCAACTATATACAGCAAGCCATCCCATTGAGCCAGTAAAACGCAATAGTGGTTTAGAATTAGGAAAGCCAATTACGATCGGCGACAATGTTTGGATCGGTGGAGCGGCTGTAATTGTTCCTGGGGTAACATTAGGCGACAATGTTGTAGTGGCAGCTGGATCAGTAGTAACAAAATCATTTCCTGATAATGTTGTCGTGGGAGGTAATCCTGCACAAATCATTAAAACGATTGAAGAAGAACCTAAAAAAGATCAATTGACTGAAGCACGTAAAAAAATTGATCAGATTGATCAAGAGCTGGTCAATCTTTTAGAAAAACGTATGTCCGCTGTATCAGAAGTGACAGCCTATAAAGCGCAAACGAAAAAGGCTGTTTTAGACACTAATCGTGAACAAGTTGTATTACAAAAGATCGCGGAGGCTGTAAAAGATGAAACTTACCGTGAAACAATCGTTGAGACGTTTAAAGATATCATGAAACAATCACGTAACTATCAAGAAGGGCGGTTAAACAAACATGATTGATGGCGATCACAGAAAAGCACAGATTTTAGCCGCATTGCAAGAAACCGAAAAACCGATCAGCGCTACGAGCTTCGCTAAGGAATTTGGAGTTAGTCGTCAGATCGTTGTTGGAGATGTGGCTTTGTTGCGAGCAGCCGGTGAAAATATTGTCGCAACTGCTAGAGGCTATTTATTAGAAAGAGAATCAAAAAAATTAGTTAGTAAAATTGCCGTCCAACACGGTCGTTCCCAGGCAGAAGAAGAGTTGCGTATCATCGTGGAACATGGCGGAGAAGTCATCGATGTGATTGTGGAGCATCCCTTGTATGGCGAGTTAGCTGGCGGACTCCACGTGGCATCGCAAAAAGATATTGACCGCTTTTTATTGGCAGCCCAAAAATATCAGGCCGCTTTTTTATCTGAATTAACAGATGGCATCCACTTGCATACGATTGCCTATGAAAGTATCGAAAATTTAGCTGAAATCGAGCAAGCCCTTGCTAAAGCAGGTATCTTATATGAAGAAAGAATTTAAACAAATTGTTTAGAAACTAATCGCCTTCTGATCTTTATATAGGTAAAAAACAAGGACAAAAGTATTTTTACTTTTGTCCTTGTTTTCTTTTAGTTAGTCGATGACTAGCACGCCATCTTTTAAGTGTAATGGATTTTTATCATTGATATGATCGTAGAACATGATGCCGTTGATATGGTCGATCTCATGTTGAACTACGATTGCTTCATAGTTTTTAAGGCGAACTTTGTGGGCTTCACCGGCTGCATCAAAATAAGAAACGGTGATGCGAGCAGCACGTACAACGTAACCTGGTACTTCACGGTCAACGGATAAACAGCCTTCACCTTCGCCAAGGCAAGCTTCTTGAACGGAATGGCTCAAGACTTTTGGATTATACATAACCGTACTTAAACTACTTTCTGGCTTTTCTGGGTCAGTGCTTGGAACGTGAACAGCAATGATCCGTTTTGAAATATCTAATTGGGGAGCCGCTAAACCAACTCCACCACGTAAGTGTAATTCTTCTGCTTTTACGGGATCTTGACTATTTTTTAGAAATTGCAACATTTCATTACCAAGTTCCACGTCTTCAGCAGTTGGAGGGATCGGGACTTCTTTTGCGACTGCGCCCAAGGTTGGATTGCCTTCCCGAATAATATCATCCATTGTGATCATTAAAAAAGTCTCCTCTCAGACATGTTTTCATCACATCAGTTTAACACAAAAAATAAGTAAGGTAAAAAAACTGTTTTTCTTTATCTGTTCTTTAAAAATTTTGTAATGATTTCAAAAGTAAGAGTTAAAATTTTGTATAGCTTGATTTTTCAAGCCGAATCGAGTAAAGTATTAGAGTGTGCATAGACACGCCACCTATCACTTGGTTAGGCGAATCACCAACGCTTTACTCAGTCATAGGGAAAAATCAGAAAGAGGTGAAAAACATGGCAATTTCAAAAGAACGTAAAAACGAAATCATCAATGATTTTGCACGCCATGAAGGAGATACTGGTTCTCCAGAAGTACAAATCGCTGTATTAACGGAAGATATCAATCAATTGAATGAGCATGCACGTACCCACAAAAAAGACCACCATTCATACCGTGGCCTTATGAAAAAAATTGGACATCGTCGTAACTTGTTAGCTTACTTACGTAAAACTGACATCCAACGTTACCGTGAATTAATCCAACGTCTAGGACTACGTCGTTAATTCGTACTACTATGAAAGTGAGGTTCCTAGGAATCTCACTTTTTTTGCTAGTTATGATTGAAAACTGAAAATGTCTGAGTTTCGCTCAGAAAAAATAAAAGCCCATTTGATTAGCGTGTTGTCACTCTACTAACCAAATGCAAGTAGCAGTTGAATTGTTCAACCGCTATTTCCATTTGTTTAGTAGCGTCGCACTGGTCAAAGGGAAAAGGAGAAATTATGTCAGAAAAACAAGTTTTTAAAACCACTTGGGGCGGACGTCCTCTGCAAGTTGAAATCGGTCAGCTTGCCAAACAAGCAAATGGTGCTGTATTGGTTCGCTATGGCGATACTGTTGTATTAAGTGCTGCAGTAGCTTCAAAAGAAGCAAAAGATACCGACTTTTTCCCATTAACAATCAACTACGAAGAAAAAATGTATGCAGTCGGAAAAATCCCTGGCGGCTTCATCAAGCGTGAAGGACGTCCAAGTACTGAAGCGACTTTGACTGCTCGTTTGATCGACCGTCCAATTCGTCCAATGTTTGCAGATGGCTTCCGTAATGAAGTCCAAGTAACAAACGTTGTAATGAGTGTGGAACAAGATTGCTCACCATCAATGGCTGCAATGTTTGGTTCTTCTTTAGCATTAGCAATTTCAGATATTCCATTCGACGGACCGATTGCAGGTGTCGATGTAGGTCGCGTGAACGGTGAATATGTTTTAAATCCTACAGTTGAACAACATGCACAGTCGGATATCGATTTAACTGTTGCTGGAACAAAACAAGCCATCAATATGGTAGAATCTGGTGCCAAAGAAGTATCTGAAGAAGATATGTTAGGCGCGTTATTATTTGGTTTCGATGCAATCAAAGAAATGGTTGCTTTCCAATCTGAAATCGTCGCTGCTGTTGGTAAAGAAAAAATGGAAGTTTCTTTATTGCAAGTCGATGCTGAATTGAAAAAAGAAATTTTTGCTGGCTACTATGAAACAATGAAAACAGCCGTAATGACAATGGATAAATTAGCGCGTGAAGACGAGATCGAAAAAGTAAAAGCAACAGTGAAAGAAGTCTACGCTGAAAAATTTGCTGATCACGAAGACGCAGCGCATTTAACAAAAGAAGTTAAACAAATCGCTGAAGATCTTGAAAAAGATGTGGTTCGCGAGTTGATCACGATTGACAAGATCCGTCCTGACGGCCGTAAATTAGATGAAATTCGTCCATTAGCTGCTGAAACAGGTCTTTTACCACGAGTTCATGGTTCAGGTCTATTCACTCGGGGACAAACACAAGCATTATCTGCTTGTACATTAGCTCCACTAGGCGAACACCAAATTATTGATGGATTAGGTTCGGTTGAAAGTAAACGATTCATCCATCATTATAATTTCCCTCAATTTTCTGTAGGTTCAACTGGACGCGCTGGTTCTCCAGGTCGTCGTGAAATTGGACACGGAGCATTAGGTGAACGTGCGTTAGCTCAAATTATTCCAAGTGAAGAAGATTTCCCTTATACAATTCGTTTAGTTGCGGAAGTATTGGAATCAAATGGTTCTTCATCTCAAGCAAGTATTTGTGCGGGTACTTTAGCATTGATGGATGCTGGTGTGCCAATCAAAGCACCTGTTGCCGGAATCGCTATGGGACTTGTCTCTGATGGCGAAAACTACACGATTTTAACCGATATTCAAGGTCTTGAAGATCATCTTGGCGATATGGACTTTAAAGTTGCAGGAACAAAAGATGGTATCACAGCTTTACAAATGGATATCAAAATCCAAGGTATCACTGAACAAATCCTTTCTGAAGCCTTAACACAAGCGAAAAAAGCGCGGATGGAAATCTTAGAAGTCTTAACAGACACAATTGCTGAACCACGTAAAGAACTAAGTCAATACGCACCGAAAATCGAAATGATCAAGATCGATCCAGATAAGATCAAAACAGTTATCGGTAAAGGCGGAGACACAATCAATGGAATCATTGAAGAAACTGGCGTTAAAATCGATATCGATCAAGATGGCAATGTCAGCATCGCTTCATCTGACGCTGAAATGATCCAAAAAGCCATCAAGATTATTGAAGAATTAACAAAAGAAGTGAAAGTCGGCGAAGTTTACTTAGGTAAAGTTGTCCGCGTTGAAAAATTCGGTGCATTTGTTAACTTGATCAAAGGAAAAGATGCGTTAGTGCATATTTCTCAACTTGCAAATGAACGTGTAAATAAAGTAGAAGATGTAGTTAAACTAGGCGATGAAGTCTTAGTGAAAGTAACTGAAATCGACCGTCAAGGCCGTGTTAATGCATCTCGTAAAGCGATGTTAACCGAAGAAGACGGCAAAAAAGAAGAAAAATAAGCTTGAAAATGAATATTTTCTTTGACAAACCTATTATTAAGTCGGATAATACGGATAAGTTTTAGGGGAGTAGCAACATAGAATAATATTCTATGCTTTTAGATCAACAACTAGTGCCTGGCACTGGTCTAAGAGATAATTTGCAAGACCTAAACAATAGTGAAAGCTGTTGTTTAGGTCTTTTTTTGTATTCAATGTGCTTTCTTCATAAAACAGATGCAGCCGAATAGGCGATTATTTATCTTAGGAGTGTGCAAAATGGAAAAGAAAAAAGATCATATGCGAAGGCTCTCAGCAGCAGGATTACTGATTGCGATGGGTGTTGTTTATGGTGATATTGGAACAAGTCCGTTGTATGTGATGAAAGCTATTTTAGAATCAAATGGTGGCTTAGAGACAGTCACTAAAGATTTTGTACTGGGAGCAGTCTCATTGGTTTTTTGGACAGTCATGCTTTTAACAACAGTCAAATATGTTTTGATTGCTTTACGAGCAGACAATCATGGTGAAGGCGGGATCTTCTCTCTATACACCTTGGTACGTAAAGGTGGGAAATACTTGATTGTTCCTGCGATGATCGGTGGGGCTGCTTTATTAGCAGATGGTGTACTGACTCCAGCAGTGACCGTGACTACAGCAATCGAAGGTCTACGAGGAATTCCTGATTTTTATCAAAAATTTGGCAATAATCAAAACATCATTGTTATCATTACTTTAATTATTCTATTGTTCTTATTTTTGATTCAACGTTTTGGAACAGATTTTGTTGGAAAAGCCTTTGGGCCAGTCATGTTTCTCTGGTTTACATTTTTAGGTTTGATGGGGATCCTGAATATTCCTTATGATTTCAGTGTCATTAAAGCTATCAATCCTTATTATGCCGTCCATCTGTTGTTTAATCCAGATAATAAAATGGGTGTCTTTATTTTAGGAAGTATTTTCCTAGCGACTACCGGAGCAGAAGCACTTTATTCAGATATGGGCCATGTCGGTAAAAAGAGTATTCATTTTAGTTGGCCGTACGTCTTAGTGTGTTTGATGCTGAATTATGCAGGACAAGCTGCTTGGATTTTGCACGCCAAAGGAGATGTTTCGATTGAAGCAATCGAAAATTTAAATCCTTTTTTCCAGATTTTACCTGACGGCTGGATGATTTTTGGCGTGGCATTTGCTACCGTTGCTGCAGTTGTTGCGTCGCAAGCGTTGATCTCTGGCTCATTCACGTTAGTCTCTGAAGCCATCAAATTAAAACTATTGCCAAGAATGCGCATCATTTATCCTGGTAAAAGTATCGGACAAATGTACATACCCGCAATCAATCTGATTTTATGGGCTGCTTGTTCGATCATTGTTTTAACTTTCCGAACCTCTAGCCATATGGAAGCAGCCTATGGTCTTTCGATCACGGTGACTATGTTGATGACGACTTTCTTGTTGTACCATTATTTGCTGCAAAACGGGACATCGAAAATAGTAGCGACGTTGATGCTTGTTTTCTTTGGTGTTTTAGAAGGTTTCTTCTTTATCTCAAGTGTGACTAAGTTCTTCCATGGTGGTTTTGTAGCGGTGGCCATGGCATTAATCATTTTAGGTGTGATGTATATTTGGCATCGTAGTAATCGGGTCCAAGAAAATGCGGGTCAAGATGTAAATTTAAGAGATTATCTGCCACAGCTGAAAGAACTCCGTGAAGATGATACGATTCCGTATTATCAAACGAATGTGGTTTTCTTAGTACCGCGTTTAGAGGGAGATAATATTCCGCAACAATTTGTTTATTCGATTTTAGATAAACGTTTGAAACGAGCAAAAGTATATTGGTTTGTCAATGTGGAAGTAACAGATGAACCGTACACAGAAGAGTATAGTATTGATATGATGGAGACAGATTTTGTTGTAAAAGTTAAATTGTATCTAGGTTTCCGAATTGCGCAAGATGTGAATGTCTATCTGCGTCAGATCATCCATGATTTGATGAAACAAGAACGTTTGCCGAAACAACCGCAACATTACTCACTGACACCTGGTAGACAAGTCGGAGATTTCCGTTTCGTGATGATCCAAGAAGAATTATCGAATGTAACTAAAGTCGATAAATGGGATCGTCAAGTCATGCAAGCGCGTTTGGCGATTAAACACCACACTGTGGCACCAGAAAGATGGTTTGGGATCGAATACAGTGAAGTGACTTATGAGACTGTTCCTTTGATTGTTGGCGAAACAAGAAAAACCTGGCTAAAAGAAAGAAAAATATAAGCATCAAAGAAAAAGAGTGGAGCCCATAATCAGGCTTCACTCTTTATTTGTTGTAATTCAAATGTTTGCGATTGATCGAGTTTCTTTAATTTGCGCATTGCAGCAAAATAAGAAGTTAATAGTACAGCTGTTGATCCCATCCAAGCTAGAGGTGAAGCGAAAGACGCACCGGCAAAACCGAAGGAATGAGTCAAAATAATCGCTGCGAAAGAACGCATCACTAGTTCCATGATTCCGGCAAGTGTTGGGATTTTTGCTTGACCTAAACCTTGTAAGGTATAACGTAAGACAAGCAAAATCGCTAAAATCCAGTACAACGAACCGTTGATATTGAAATAAATTTGTGCTAACTCAAAGACACGTGTTTCGCTAGGGCTAACAAAAAGTCCTACAAAGAAATGTCCGCATGTAACAACTAAAATTCCTGCAAAAATCCCAAAGCCGATACACATCATCAAACATTGTTTCACACCTTGCAAGATCCGACCGTATTCTTTTGCTCCTAAGTTTTGAGCGGTGAACGTAGCCATCGTGATACCGAATGACATCATCGGTAAAATAGCTAATTGATCGATTCGGCTAGCGGTTGTTTGAGCAGCAACGACGTCTGTTCCTAGAGTATTCAAAGCCGACTGTAAGATAACGGCACCGATCGCGATGATCGATGATTGGAATCCCATTGGCAAAGCAGATTTTAAATGAATTTGAAATTCTTCTTTATCAAAAGAAAAATGTTTGCGATTGATTTGCAACAAAGGGATTTTTCGACGAATAAACCAGATACACATCAAGCTAGAGAAGACTTGTGCAATAACAGTAGCAAATCCAGCTCCGGCAACGCCCATATGGAAGTACATGATAAATATCAAATCTAGTACAACATTGATGACTACGGCTAAAGCTAAGAAAAAGAGTGGTGTACGGCTGTCGCCTAAAGCACGTACCATATTCGACAAAAGATTAAAACTCATAGAAGCAAAAATACCGGCTAAAATAACTGAAATAAATTCTTGTGCTTGATTTAAAAGTTCGGGAGGCGTCTGCATTAATAATAGTAAAGGTCGTAAAAACAGTAAGCTTAGTGTCGTCAAAACAATCGTAACACCTAAACTAATCAAAATCGAAGTGGTAAAACTTTTGCGTACACCTTGAGCATCTTTTGCTCCAAAGCGCTGTGCGGTAATAATCGACAAACCAGAAGTCAAACCTTGGGCAAAACCAATAATCAAGAAACTAACACTACTAGTCGCACCAACGGCAGCTAATGCATCTTTGCCTAACGTTTGTCCTACGACAACCATATCAACCATACTATAAAATTGCTGAAAAACATTTCCTACGAATAATGGCAAAGCAAACAGAATAATCAATTTTGCGGGATTTCCACGAGTTAATTCTTTCATCTTTCTCCTACTTTCTAAATAAATTTTCTGAACGATATTACCATAAAATTTTCTGAAAGCAAGAGTATGGAACAAATTATTAAGAAAAAAAGACAACCCTTAAGAAAAGGCTGTCTTTATTACTAACGTTGACGAATTTCATTGGGTAATAAAATTGTTTGACGATGACCATCATCATATGCATAGACTTCTTGTGGAAATTCATATGAATAATTAAATGGCAAATCGATCCCTATTTCAACGTTGCTATCTTCTTGTGAGAAATGCATTGTGACATGACCATTATTGTTGATCAAATCAAAACTTAAAATATTTTCTAATGGGATCAATCCCTTTAAGTCTAAGTCAATGATATACCAGATACTATCAATCAGCTCGCCTGGTAAGCTGGACACCACACCGACAGAGGCATAACGGCTTTTTTTTGAATCGAATGTTTCGAACATAGATGTTTCCCCCTTTAGTTGGAATCACTTACTTAAAGTGCAAATAAGCTTTGTAGTGATATATTGTAAATCTTTTTAGCTAAAAAAACCACTGATTGTTCTTAACTTATAAGAAAGTCTAAATAAGTATGTGACATAGTTTAATCCAAAAAGTGAGAAGATTCAATCCATCGATCGGATAAATAAAAAGAAAAAGGTATGCTGAAATCTCAGCATACCTCGCTAGTTCTTGCTTATTCTTCTGTTGATTCGCCGATAACTTCAGGTTCTGCACCTTCAGCAACTTCATCTTCTTCAGGAAGCTCTTGAGCTTCTTGAACAGACGCAATTTGTTCTTCTGCATCAGTGACGATTGAGTAGTCACTGTTTTTAGGAAGATCAGCAATAGAGATTGAATCGCCGATTTCTAATTTAGAAATATCAACGTCGATACCTTCTGGTAATTTTTCTGGAGTTGCTGAAACAGTTACTGTATAAAGTGTTTGAGTTAACACACCGCCAGCTTTCACTCCTGCAGCTTCGCCAACTAAATTCAATTCAGTTTCAGCTTCAGTTTCTTCTGACAAGTTTACAGATAATAGTTCCACGTGAGTTAAATGCCGTGTAAAGGTGTCTGATTGTGCTTCACGCAATAATGTGTTCACTTTTTTTCCACCGATTTCAATAGCGAAAACAGTGTTGGCACCATTTTCACGCAATAGACGAGTAAATTCTCTTTCGTCGATTGAGATAGATGTGCTTTCGATCTTGTAGCCATTTACGACTGCAGGAACTTTTCCTTCGTGACGCAATTTGTTGCGTAGGGAACGGGGACGAGTTGCTCTTTCTTCTACTTTCAATGATACTGCCATAACCAAATTCCTCCTTAAAATGTGACTGTCTGTGGTTTATCAGACAGATTTTATTTAAGTGACGGGTTATTCTCAGCACAATGGCTTTGCGAAAAACGCAAAAAGACAGTCGTATACACAACTGTCCAAAAAAGTTTGAGTTCAACTTTCTCTACCAGGTCATAACGCTGTGTATGAGAAACCTTTGACACCGGAGTGTCAATTCACTTAATCGTACGAATCTCTGACTCGTATATTAAAAGTGTAGAACTCTTGCAGATAAAATGCAAGGATAAACCCTTTTGCTTTTTTTCAAAAATAATAAAAAAACTATCCGTCTATGAAGATAAAAATTGAAACAGTTGTTTTTTAAGGGGATTTCGGTATAATGAGTCCCGTATATTTTAAGGAGCGGGCCATGCGTTTAGATAAAGTAATCGAAGAAAATTTGAAGACCACACGAAAAGAAATGAAACGACTATTTTTAATGCGGAAAGTTCACGTTGATGGACTAGCGGAGATGAATCAGCAGCGCAATGTGGATAGTCGTTTGCATCAAATTGAAGTAGATGGAAAGGCGCTGCAAACAAAGCACGTTTATTATTTGTTGAATAAGCCAGCGGGCGTCGTGACGGCTAAAAAAGATTCTAAATTTAAAACGGTGACAGAATTAGTTTTACCAGAAGAGCGCCCGACGGAATTGTATCCTGTAGGACGTTTAGATCGTGATACGACAGGCCTGCTTTTATTAACAGACAATGGCCAATTAGGTTATGAGTTATTGCGGCCAGATTCCAAGGTAAATAAAACTTACCGTGCGACGATCAATGCATTAGTGACAGCCGAAGATGTTGAAGCATTTGCTGAAGGCATCGAATTTCATAGAGGGATTCGCTGTCGTCCAGCTAAACTGATTATTTTAACGGCTAATCCGATTTATTCGGAAGTGTTGCTGACGATCAAAGAAGGAAAGTTTCATCAAGTGAAAAAAATGTTTTTGGCTCGAGGGAAAAAAGTGATCAAATTAACTCGCTTAACCATGGGGCCATTACGCTTGCCAACAGATTTGAAACCAGGTAACTACCGACCGTTGACGGCAACAGAATTAAATCAATTAAAAATTTATTTTAGATAGAAGGTAATTTTATGAATTATGACACACTTTTGTTTGATATTGATGACACATTATTAGATTTTAAAGCAGCCGAAGAGGCAGCGTTGTCTAGTCTTTTTGAAGAATTAGAAGTAACACCATCGCTTGAGGTCAAGCAAAACTATAAACAAATGAACCAAGGGTTTTGGCGGGATCATGAAGCTGGATTATTATCAAGACAAGATTTATTAAATAATCGTTTCCGAATTTTCTTTGATCAATATGGTCGCAAAGTAGACGGGCCAAAAACGGAAGCTCGTTATCGGCATTATTTGAATCAGGGTTACCAGTTGATGGATCACAGTTTAGAAGTTGTAGAGAAATTAAGTCAGAAAAAGGAGCTCTATGTCGTGACGAACGGTGTTTCGGAAACACAACATCAACGATTGACCCAATCAGGTTTAGCGCCTTTTTTCAAAAAAATCTTTATTTCCGAAGAAATGGGTGTCAATAAACCAATGAAGGAATTTTTTGACATTGTCTTTTCAGAAATTCCTACTATAGATAAAACAAAAACTATTATTATTGGTGATTCTTTGACTTCGGATATCAAGGGAGGTCAAGTTGCGGGTATCGATACGATCTGGATGAACCCTAAACGTATCAAAACAACCGATATCAAACCAACATTTGAAATTAACCAGCTAACAGATCTCTATCAAATTTTAGAAGATTTTTGAGTTTTTAATAGTAATTTTAGATTGTTCCGCTATAATGGGACTAATGAAGAAACGAAAGAGGTTTTATTTGCATGAAAAACAAGCCGATTATTATTGGTGTAACGGGCGGTTCAGGAAGTGGTAAAACAAGTGTTAGTCGCGCAATCTACAGTCGTTTTCCCAATCATTCCATTATGATGTTGGAACATGATTCTTATTATAAAGACCAAAGCGGTATCAGTTTTGAAGAACGATTGGCAACGAATTATGATCATCCATTTGCTTTTGATACAGATTTATTGATTGAACATTTAAAACAGTTGACGAACTATCAATCAGTTGAAGTGCCGATTTATGATTACGTTGCGCATACTCGGAGTCAAGAAACATATGTCCAAGAACCGCAAGAAGTGATCATCTTGGAAGGTATCATGATTTTAGAGGATGAACGTTTACGCGATATGATGGATATCAAAATTTATGTCGATACAGATGATGATATTCGCATCATTCGTCGTATCAAACGTGACATGAATGAAAGAGGCCGGACATTAGACTCTGTGATCGAACAATATTTGACCGTTGTCAAACCGATGTATCATCAATTTATTGAACCCACAAAACGTTATGCCGATATTATCGTGCCAGAAGGCGGAGAAAATCACGTGGCGATTGATTTGATTGCTACGAAGGTTGCAAGTTTTTTGAATCATGATTAATTTTAAAGACGCTGAGTCTCTCTCAGGGTCTTTTTTTAATTTAAAAGCAGAATATTTTATTGATCACATACTTTTTTATACTATTGATTAATATCAGGGAGAGGGAGTGAAGACGATAGAGACTAGAGAACTAAAAGGACCCTTTTATCATGGAACAAAAGTGAAGTTAGAAGTAGGAGACTATTTAACTGCGGGACATCATTCAAATTATCGGCCGAACGTGATTATGAATCATATTTACTTTACAGCTTTAAAAGATGGTGCAGGTTTAGCGGCAGCATTAGCTAGAGGTGATGGGGATGAATATGTTTATCAAATCGAGCCTATGGGTGATTTTGAAGACGATCCAAATGTAACAGATAAAAAATTTCCAGGAAATCCGACCAAGTCATATCGGAGTATTCAACCGCTTAAAATCATTGCTCAAGTGACTGATTATCGACCATTGACGGAAGCGGAGCGTGCTGCTTGGAAAGAACGGCTGGAGGTCATTAATACTAGCGATAGTAAAATCATTAATTGAAAAGAAAAAGATCCCGACTCACCACAGTGAATCGGGAAATGTTTTTATTATAAGTAGTATTTTTTAGCTACTGTTAGGTCATCGTTCAAGTCATAAACAAGTGGTTGACCTGTTGGGATTTCTAAGTCCATGATATCTTCATCAGAAATACCTTCGATGTGTTTAGCTAATGCACGTAGTGAGTTACCGTGAGCAGCAACTAAAACAGTTTTGCCGTCTTTCAAAGCAGGCGCGATTTCATCTTGCCAGAAAGGTAAAGCACGTTCTAAAGTAACTTTTAAGTTTTCTCCTCCAGGAATATCGCGAGGGTCTAACATTGCATAACGACGATCTTGAGCAGCTGAACCTTCGTCAGTAGCTTCCATCAATGGAGGCAATACGTCGTATGAACGGCGCCAGATATGAACTTGGTCATCTCCGTATTTTTCAGCAGTTTCTTTTTTGTTTAATCCTTGTAGTTTACCATAATGACGTTCGTTTAAGCGCCAAGATTTAACTGTTGGTACCCAAAGTTGGTCAGATTCTTCAAGAATATAGTTACAAGTTTTGATTGCACGAGTTAAAACTGATGTATAAGCTACATCAAATTCAATTCCTGCTTCTTTGATTTTACGTCCGCCTTCTTTTGCTTCTTCGACACCTTCTGGAGCCAAGTCAACGTCTGCCCAACCAGTAAATTGGTTCAATTTGTTCCATTCACTTAATCCGTGACGAGAAAAAACTAATTTTGGCATAATATTCTCTCCTTTGAAATTTCTGAAATTTTCAATTACTGAGTCATTGTACAATTTTTTTGCAATGATTTCCATAAAAATGAGCGCGTTTTTTCTCAAAACACGCTCATTAAAGGGTTTTCTATCAAATTATTTTGTAGGAACGATCAAAGTTTGCGGTCCTTCAGGAGTACCGACGATCACACGAGAAATCATATCGATGAACAGACCATGTTCTACTACGCCGACACATTCATCTAATTCTTTTGCTAAAGTGCGAGGATCGGCAATTTTTTCCAAATGCAAATCAATGATATAATGTCCGCCGTCGGTTGTTAATGTTTGGCCAGCTTCATCCACGCGCCATGTTGGGTTATAACCGCGCTCTTCGAATAAACGGAAAATATTGTGACTGCCGAAAGGGACAACCTCTACTGGAAGAGGGAATTTACCTAAATGAGAGACCATTTTACTTTCATCAACGATCCAAATACAATCTTTTGAATAAGTAGCGACAACTTTTTCAAATAGTAAGGCTGCGCCGCCACCTTTGATACCTTGAAAATCTTCGCTGATCTCATCTGCGCCATCAATAGTTAAATCTACAGATTCTACATCGTCGATAGCTTTTAACGGTATTCCTAATTCTTTTGCTTGTGCTTCAGTTTTTGATGAGGTAACGACACCCGTGATCTTTAAACCTTCTTCATTTACTCTGCGGCCTAATTCTTTTACCAAATAGTAGGCAGTCGATCCAGTTCCTAATCCGACGGTCATCCCGTCTTTGACATATTTTGCCGCTTCGATCCCGACTAACTCTTTCAAATTCATTGATAATTCCCACCTTTAACTAAGTTAGGTTTATTGTAATCGGAAAAAAGAAAAAAAGATAGCCTTTTCAGTAAAAATAACCAAAAAAGAAAATCCTGATTTAAATGGTTTCTAGAACTTTAAAAATATAAAAATAAAAGTTTGGTTCGATTTCTAATTGAATTATAGTGACAAAAATAGAGTGAAACAAAATAAATAAAAAAGTTATTCTGTTTGTTGACACAGGTATTTTATCATGGTATGCTATCAAAGGTGCTTTGTGAACAGGTCTCTCGCTGAGACGTGCTGACTGTGTCAAGGTACGCTTGATAGGGAATGCAGGAATGCATTATTTTTTATCGCCGAAAAAGAACCACCAGGATGTGTGGTACTAGAAAGCGAATCGAGGAAGGAGGAAACAAGGGATGCCTACAATTAATCAATTAGTACGTAAACCTCGTAAATCAAAGGTGGAGAAATCAAATTCACCAGCATTGAACAAAGGATATAACAGCTTTAAAAAAGCTCAAACAAACGTTAACTCACCACAAAAACGTGGAGTTTGTACACGTGTGGGTACTATGACACCGAAGAAACCGAACTCAGCGTTACGTAAATATGCTCGTGTTCGTTTGTCAAACTTAATCGAAGTAACAGCTTATATTCCAGGTATCGGCCATAACTTACAAGAACATAGTGTTGTTCTTTTACGTGGTGGACGTGTAAAAGATTTACCAGGGGTACGTTATCATATCGTTCGTGGTGCACTAGATACTGCGGGTGTTAACGATCGTAAACAAAGCCGTTCTAAATACGGTACTAAAAAACCTAAAGCTTAATCAAACGAATAGATAAGACATATTTTCGGAAGGAGGAGTTACGTATGACTCGTAAAGGAACTATCGCAAAACGCGATGTTTTGCCAGATCCTATGTATAACTCTAAGTTAGTAACTCGTTTAATCAACCGTGTAATGGTTGACGGTAAACGTGGTACTGCTTCAAGTATTGTATACAACGCTTTTAGCACAATCAAAGAATCAACAGGAAATGACCCGTTGGAAGTTTTCGAACAAGCAATGGAAAACATTATGCCTGTACTAGAAGTTAAAGCTCGCCGTGTTGGGGGTTCTAACTATCAAGTACCAGTTGAAGTACGTCCAGAACGTCGTACTACTTTAGGGTTGCGTTGGGTTGTAAACTTCGCTCGTTTACGCGGCGAACATACAATGGAAGAACGCTTAGCGAAAGAAATCATGGATGCTGCTAACAACACTGGAGCTTCTGTGAAAAAACGCGAAGATACACACAAAATGGCGGAAGCCAACCGTGCATTTGCTCATTATCGTTGGTAAGATTTTTTCTGCTGGCGAAGGTCAACAGAAAAATGGCCAAAAATGCTAAATTCAATATAAGAGAGGAGCAAACAAAGAAATGGCAAGAGAATTTTCTCTAGAAAACACTCGTAATATCGGGATCATGGCCCACGTTGATGCAGGTAAAACTACAGCAACTGAGCGTATCTTGTACTACACTGGTAAAATCCATAAAATTGGTGAAACCCACGAAGGCGCTTCTCAAATGGATTGGATGGAACAAGAACAAGAACGTGGTATCACGATCACTTCCGCTGCTACTACAGCACAATGGAAAGGTCACCGCGTAAATATCATTGATACCCCAGGACACGTGGACTTCACAATCGAAGTTCAACGTTCATTACGTGTACTTGATGGCGCAGTAACTGTATTGGACTCACAATCAGGTGTAGAACCACAAACAGAAACTGTTTGGCGTCAAGCAACAGAATACCAAGTTCCACGTATCGTATTCTGTAATAAAATGGATAAAATCGGTGCAGATTTCCTTTATTCAGTAAGTACTATACACGATCGTTTACAAGCGAATGCTCATCCAATTCAATTACCAATTGGTGCTGAAGATGACTTCACTGGTATCATCGATTTAGTTAAAATGAAAGCTGAAATCTACACAAATGACTTAGGTACGGAAATTCAAGAAACTGAAATTCCTGCAGATTACCAAGAGTTAGCTGAAGAATGGCGTGAAAAATTAGTAGAAGCAGTTGCTGATACTGATGAAGACCTAATGATGAAATTCCTAGAAGGTGAAGAAATCACTGACGAAGAATTAAAAGCAGGTATCCGTAAAGCTACTCTAGCTGTTGATTTCTATCCTGTATTATGTGGTTCTGCCTTCAAGAACAAAGGTGTTCAATTGATGTTGGATGCAGTCATTGACTATCTTCCAGCACCAACAGACGTACCTGCGATCAAAGGTTTCAACCCTAAAACTGATGAAGAAACTGAACGTCCAGCTGACGATTCAGCGCCTTTCTCATCACTAGCATTTAAAGTAATGACTGACCCATTCGTAGGTCGTCTAACTTTCTTCCGTGTTTACTCAGGCGTATTGAACTCAGGTTCTTACGTATTGAATGCCTCTAAAGGCAAACGTGAACGTATCGGACGTATCCTTCAAATGCACGCGAACACTCGTAAAGAAATCGAAACGGTTTACTCTGGAGATATCGCAGCAGCTGTTGGATTGAAAGATACTACTACTGGGGATACACTTTGTGATGAAAAAGCACCAGTTATCTTAGAATCAATCGAATTCCCTGATCCAGTTATCGAAGTTGCTGTTGAACCTAAATCAAAAGCTGACCAAGATAAAATGGGTGTTGCTCTACAAAAACTAGCTGAAGAAGATCCATCATTCCGCGTTGAAACTAACGTTGAAACTGGTGAAACTGTTATCGCTGGTATGGGTGAACTTCACTTAGACGTGTTAGTTGACCGTATGCGTCGTGAATTCAAAGTTGAGGCTAACGTTGGTGCGCCTCAAGTATCTTATCGTGAAACATTCCGTGCTGCTACTAATGCAGAAGGTAAGTTTGTACGTCAGTCTGGTGGTAAAGGTCAATACGGTCACGTATGGATCGAATTTACACCAAATGAAGAAGGTGCTGGCTTCGAGTTCGAAAACGCGATTGTCGGTGGTGTGGTTCCTCGTGAATACATCCCAGCAGTTGAAAAAGGATTAGAAGATGCAATGGCAAACGGTGTATTAGCTGGTTATCCTTTAGTTGACATTAAAGCTAAGCTTTATGATGGTTCTTACCATGATGTCGATTCAAATGAAACTGCCTTCCGTGTAGCTGCTTCTATGGCGCTACGTGCTGCTGCTAAAAAAGCTAGTCCATCAATCCTTGAACCAATGATGAAAGTTACAATTACTGTTCCAGAAGATTACTTAGGTGATGTTATGGGTCACGTAACTGCTCGTCGTGGACGTGTTGAAGGTATGGAAGCACATGGTAACGCGCAAATCGTTAACGCAATCGTGCCGTTAGCTGAAATGTTCGGTTACGCTACAACGCTTCGTTCTTCTACTCAAGGACGTGGAACATTCATGATGGTATTTGACCACTATGAAGATGTACCAAAATCAGTTCAAGAAGAAATCATTAAGAAAAATGGCGGCAAAGCTGAATAATTCTTAAATGTCAATCTAAATTGATAGGTTTCCTTTAAAATACTGTATTTTTAATAATGAATCATGTAAAATAATTAACTGATGATATGGGCTCGCGCTGCTTATGCGGCGCGGACTTATCAGATAAAAAATAATCTCATTTACTTAGGAGGAACATTTTAAATGGCTAAAGAAAAATTTGACCGTTCAAAACCCCATGTTAACATTGGTACTATCGGACACGTTGACCATGGTAAAACTACTTTAACAGCTGCAATTACAACTGTACTTGCTAAACAAGGCGGAGCTCAAGCTATGGACTACGCTTCAATCGATGGCGCTCCTGAAGAACGCGAACGCGGAATCACAATCAATACTTCACACGTTGAGTATGAAACTGAAAACCGTCACTACGCTCACGTTGACTGCCCAGGACACGCGGACTACGTTAAAAACATGATCACTGGTGCTGCACAAATGGACGGAGCTATCTTAGTAGTATCTGCTGCTGATGGCCCTATGCCTCAAACACGTGAACACATCTTGTTATCACGTAACGTTGGTGTTCCTTACATCGTTGTATTCTTAAACAAAATGGATATGGTTGATGATGAAGAATTACTAGAATTAGTTGAAATGGAAGTTCGTGACTTATTGTCAGAATACGACTTCCCAGGCGACGACACTCCAGTTGTTGCTGGTTCAGCTTTGAAAGCCTTAGAAGGCGACGCTTCATACGAAGAAAAAATCTTAGAATTAATGGCTGCTGTTGACGAATATATCCCAACTCCAGTTCGTGATACTGACAAACCATTCATGATGCCAGTCGAAGATGTATTCTCAATCACTGGTCGTGGTACTGTTGCAACTGGTCGTGTTGAACGTGGACAAGTTCGCGTTGGTGACGAAGTTGAAATCGTAGGTATCGCTGAAAATACTGCTAAAACAACTGTAACAGGTGTTGAAATGTTCCGTAAATTGTTAGACTACGCTGAAGCGGGTGATAACATTGGTGCATTATTACGTGGTGTTGCACGTGAAGATATCCAACGTGGACAAGTATTAGCTAAACCAGCTTCAATCACTCCACATACAAAATTCTCTGCAGAAGTTTACGTTTTAACTAAAGAAGAAGGCGGACGTCATACTCCTTTCTTCACTAACTACCGTCCTCAGTTCTACTTCCGTACAACTGACGTAACTGGTGTAGTTGATCTACCAGAAGGTACTGAAATGGTAATGCCTGGTGATAACGTAACTATGGAAGTTGAATTAATCCACCCAATCGCTATCGAAGACGGAACTCGTTTCTCAATTCGTGAAGGCGGACGTACTGTTGGTTCAGGCGTTGTTACAACAATCAAAGCGTAATTAATATTACGATTTAAATTTGCTCGGACGTAAAGAGTTATCAGCTTGCTGATAACTCTTTTTTTATTTTTTTACAGAAGAGAATATTTGTCTGCGTACAAGAGAACGTTTAAGATATAAGAATAATAGGAGGAGAGAAAATGATTGTAATTCCTTTACCGCATTATGGTTTTGATCCAACAGAAGCAGCAATTCCTTGGAAGTACTTGAATGATCATTCTGTGGAGATCGTGTTTGCTACACCAGATGGTCATGTTGCCGCGGCTGATAAACGATTGTTGACAGGAGAAGGTTTTGGTATTTTTAAATCAATGCTTATGGCAAATGATCAAGCTTTATCAGCCTATCAAGAAATGAGTAAGAGTGAAGCGTTTAATCATCCAATTAGCTATTCTGATATAGTGGTGGATGAATACCAAGGAATATTATTGCCAGGCGGACATGATAAGGGGATGAAAAGCTATCTCGAATCATCTATTTTACAAGGAAAAGTAGTCGAATTTTTTGATAAGAATAAAATAGTTGGAGCCATCTGTCATGGGACGATCTTGGCAGCAAGAAGTATTGATCCGATTAGTAAGAGATCAGTATTATTTGATTACAAAACGACTTCGTTATTGAAGCTTCAAGAAATGGGTGCTTATTATCTTACGGTTTTGTGGCTTCACGATTATTACCGGACATATCCGTTATCGGTAGAAGAGGAAGTAAAATCAGTTTTAAAAAATAGTAACCAATTTAAACCAGGAAGATTTTCTTCGCGTCGTGATACGTTCAGTGATGAAGAGCCAGCTTTTGTTGTTGAAGATCGCAATTATATATCTGGACGTTGGCCAGGAGATGCCCATACATTTGCAAAAAAATTTTTTCAACATTTAAAAGGCTGAGATAATTTTTCTTCTATAATAATTTTATTGGTCTTTTTCTATTTTCAGAAAATAAAATCGAAAATCAAAAAAAGTCTGATAAAATCCTTGCAATAGTAGATGGAATATAATATAATCATAAAGGTGCTGTTTGCAGAAGTGTGAATGACACTGGGGGGTTCATAAATGAATCCGCCGGCTTTGAAACGAGAGGTTGCGACACGCCCGGACGCTTTGCCACGAACGAGCGTGACGGAGATTTTCGTGGAGCTATGTCTACTTTTAAAATAGGCGAAGGAGGGAACAAGATGGCAAAACAAAAAATTCGTATCCGTTTAAAAGCGTATGAACATGGTATTTTAGACCAATCAGCGGATAAAATTGTAGAAACTGCAAAAAGAACTGGAGCTAGTGTATCTGGTCCAATTCCATTACCAACAGAACGTAGTCTTTACACTGTGATCCGTGCGACTCATAAATACAAAGATTCACGCGAACAATTCGAAATGCGTACTCACAAACGTCTAATCGACATTGTGAACCCAACACCAAAAACAGTTGACGCTTTAATGAAGCTTGACTTACCATCAGGTGTTAACATTGAAATCAAACTATAATAAGAAAATGGAGGTGTAATCATGACCAAAGGAATCTTAGGGAAAAAAGTGGGAATGACACAAATCTTCACAGAATCTGGCGAACTTATTCCAGTAACTGTTGTCGAAGCTACTCCAAACGTTGTTTTACAAGTTAAAACAGTGAAAACAGATGGCTACGAAGCTGTTCAATTAGGCTACCAAGATATGCGTGAAGTTTTGTCTAACAAACCTGCGAAAGGTCATGTTGCAAAAGCAAACACGGCTCCTAAGCGCTTCATTCGAGAATTCAAAGATGTTGAGCTAGGAGACTACGAAGTAGGACAAGAAGTGAAAGTTGATACTTTCCAAGCTGGAGACATCATTGATGTTACCGGAACGACTAAAGGTAAAGGATTCCAAGGCGTTATCAAACGTCACGGACAAAGCCGCGGCCCTATGGCTCACGGATCTCGTTACCACCGTCGTCCTGGATCTATGGGTCCTGTTGCACCAAACCGTGTATTTAAAAATAAACATTTAGCTGGCCGTATGGGTGGCAACCGTGTGACAATTCAAAATCTTGAAGTTGTTCGTGTTGACGCTGACCGCAATGTTATCTTAGTAAAAGGAAATGTTCCTGGCGCTAAAAAATCTTTAATCACTATCAAATCAGCTGTAAAAGCTAAATAATTAGTTATAGGAAAGGAGGAACTAAGGAATGCCAACTGTAGCATTATTCAAACAAGATGGAACTCAAAACGGTGACATCACTTTAAATGAAGAAATCTTCGGAATCGAACCAAATGAAAGTGTTGTTTACGATGCAATCATTATGCAACGCGCCTCATTAAGACAAGGAACACACGCTGTGAAAAATCGTAGCGCAGTTCGTGGCGGTGGCCGCAAACCATGGCGTCAAAAAGGAACTGGACGTGCTCGTCAAGGTTCTATCCGTTCACCACAATGGCGTGGAGGTGGCGTTGTCTTCGGACCTACACCACGTTCATACAGCTACAAACTTCCTAAAAAAGTTCGTCGCTTAGCAATCAAATCTGTTTTATCAGAAAAAGTTGCTGAAAATAAATTAGTTGCTGTTGAGGCTTTAAGCTTTGAAGCTCCTAAAACAAAAGAATTCAAACAAGTTTTAACTAGCTTGTCAATTGATTCAAAAGTATTGGTTGTATTAGAAACAGAAAACGAAGTTGCAGGCTTAGCTGCTCGTAACTTATCAAACGTAACTGTTACTACTTCAAACAACGTTACTGTATTAGATGTAGTCGCTAATGACAAAATCTTAGCAACGCAAACTGCTCTTACTCAAATTGAGGAGGTGCTTGCATAATGAACTTACTAGACGTAATTAAACGCCCGGTGATCACTGAAAAATCTATGTTAGACATGGACGAAAAGAAATATACTTTCGAAGTTGACACTCGTGCGAACAAAACTTTAGTCAAACAAGCTGTTGAAGCTGCTTTTGACGTTAAAGTTAAAAATGTAAACATTATGAATGCTAAACCAAAAGCAAAACGTATGGGTAAATACCAAGGCTTCACTAAAAAACGTCGCAAAGCTGTTGTGACATTAACTGAAGGTTCAAAAGACATCCAACTTTTCGACGCTGAATAATAAGCGTTAGAAATTCACTAGTAAATAGGAGGGAAACTAGACGTGGCGATTAAAAAGTACAAACCTACCTCAAATGGTCGTCGTAATATGACGAGTTCTGATTTCGCTGAAATCACAACTTCAACGCCTGAAAAGACGTTATTAGAACCATTGAAAAACAACGCCGGTCGTAACAACAACGGTCGCATCACTGTACGTCATCAAGGTGGCGGACATAAACGCCAATACCGTGTTATCGACTTCAAACGTAATAAAGATAACGTGGTTGCTACAGTAAAAACGATCGAATACGATCCAAACCGCTCAGCAAACATTGCATTAGTTCATTATACAGACGGAGTGAAAGCTTACATCTTAGCCCCTAAAGGCTTACAAGTAGGCATGACTGTCGTATCTGGAGCAGATGCAGATATCAAAATCGGAAACACTTTACCACTAGAAAACATTCCAGTTGGTACAGTTATCCACAATATCGAAATGAAACCAGGTAAAGGCGGACAATTAATCCGTTCTGCTGGTACAAGTGCTCAAGTACTTGGTGAAGAAGGAAAATACGTATTAGTACGTTTAAACTCTGGCGAAGTTCGCATGATCTTAGCTACTTGCCGTGCTACAATCGGTTCTGTTGGTAACGAACAACATGAATTGATCAACATCGGTAAAGCTGGTCGTTCTCGTTGGATGCACAAACGCCCAACTGTACGTGGTAGCGTAATGAACCCTAACGATCACCCACACGGTGGTGGTGAAGGTAAAGCTCCAGTCGGACGTAAAGCTCCAGTATCTCCTTGGGGACAACCTGCATTGGGTTACAAAACTCGTAACAAGAAAGCTGCATCAGATAAGCTTATTGTTCGTCGTCGTAAGACTAAATAGAACCATTGACTATGTGTCGCATATTTTGAGAGGAGGTACACCATGGGTCGTAGTTTGAAAAAAGGACCTTTCGTTGATGATCATTTGATGAAAAAGGTCGAAGCGCAACAAGGTGTTGAAAAGAAAAAAGTTATCAAAACTTGGTCTCGTCGTTCAACAATTTTCCCTAGCTTCGTAGGGTTTACAATTGCTGTATATGACGGACGCAAACATGTACCAGTTTACATCCAAGAAGACATGGTTGGACATAAATTAGGTGAATTTGCACCATCAAGAACTTATCGTGGACATGCCGCCGACGATAAGAAAACAAAACGCTAATTTTGAGGGGAGGATATCAACATGGCAGAACAAATTACATCAGCTAAGGCAACTGCGAAAACAGTTCGCACTTCTCCTCGTAAATCACGTTTAGTAATCGATCTTATTAGAGGAAAAAGCGTAGCAGAAGCAATTTCAATTTTGAAGTTCACACCAAACAAATCTGCTGGAATCATTGAAAAAGTTATGATGTCAGCCGTTGCTAACGCAGAAAACAACTTTGACTTAGATGTTGAAAACTTGGTAGTTTCTGAAGCATTTGTTAACGAAGGACCAACAATGAAACGGTTCCGTCCACGTGCAAAAGGTTCAGCATCACCAATCAACAAACGTACAAGTCATATTACCGTTGTGGTATCAGAAAAATAAGGAGGGATAATCAGTGGGTCAAAAAGTAAATCCTATTGGAATGCGTGTAGGTATCATCCGTGATTGGGATGCTAAATGGTATGCTGAAAAAGAGTATGCTGAATTTCTACACGAAGATTTGAGAATCCGTAAGTTCATCGCAACTAAACTTGCTGATGCCGCTGTGTCAACTGTTGAAATCGAACGCGCTGCAAATCGCGTTAACATTTCAATCCACACAGCCAAACCTGGTATGGTTATCGGTAAAGGCGGATCTGAAGTTGAGAGCCTAAGAAAAGAATTAAATAAATTAACTGGTAAACGAGTTCATATCAACATCGTTGAAATCAAAAAACCAGATTTAGATGCAAAATTAGTCGGAGAAGGAATTGCACGTCAATTAGAAAACCGTGTTGCCTTCCGTCGTGCACAAAAACAAGCAATCCAACGCACTATGCGTTCTGGCGCTAAAGGAATCAAAACTCAAGTATCTGGTCGTTTGAATGGTGCGGATATCGCTCGTTCAGAAGGATACTCTGAAGGAACAGTTCCTCTTCATACATTGCGTGCTGACATCGACTACGCTTGGGAAGAAGCAAACACAACATACGGAAAACTAGGAGTTAAAGTGTGGATTTATCGTGGAGAAATTCTTCCTACAAAGAAAAACACTGAGAAAGGAGGGAAATAATCATGTTAGTACCTAAACGTGTAAAACACCGTCGTGAATTCCGCGGAAAAATGCGTGGGGAAGCTAAAGGTGGAAAAGAAATTTCATTTGGAGAATATGGCTTACAAGCTGTTGATTCACATTGGATTACTAACCGCCAAATTGAAGCTGCTCGTATTGCAATGACTCGTTACATGAAACGTGGTGGGAAAGTATGGATTAAAATTTTCCCTCACAAATCTTATACTGCCAAAGCAATTGGTGTACGTATGGGATCTGGTAAAGGTGCTCCTGAAGGCTGGGTTTCACCAGTTAAACGCGGCAAGATCATGTTTGAAATCGCCGGCGTTCCTGAAGAAGTTGCTCGTGAAGCATTACGTCTTGCTTCTCACAAATTACCAATGAAAACTAAGATCGTAAAACGTGAGGAAATGGGTGGTGAATCGAATGAAGGTTAAAGAAATCAGAGAATTAACCACTGCCGAAATGCTAGATCAAGAAAAACAATTAAAAGAAGAATTGTTCAATCTTAGATTCCAATTAGCAACAGGTCAATTAGAAAACACTGCACGTATTAAAGAAGTACGTAAATCGATTGCACGCATCAAAACTGTGTTGCACGAACAAGCTGACAAATAGTGGAAGGAGGCCATTTCCAGTATGACTGAAGAAAGAAATCAACGTAAAGTTTATCAAGGACGTGTGGTATCTGACAAAATGGACAAAACGATCACTGTTGTCGTTGAAACCCAAAAGAACCACCCAATCTACGGTAAACGTATGAAATATTCTAAAAAATACAAAGCTCACGATGAAAACAATGAAGCAAAAACTGGTGATATCGTGAAAATCATGGAAACTCGTCCATTATCAGCTACCAAACGTTTCCGTCTGGTTGAAATCGTTGAAAAAGCAGTGATTATCTAATCACACGAGATTTTCCTATATAGATGTTTTTTAAATCTGAAAGGAGGATACACAAGTGATCCAAGCAGAAAGCCGTTTAAAAATCGCGGACAACTCAGGTGCACGTGAAATTTTAACTATTAAAGTTCTTGGTGGATCTGGTCGCAAAACTGCAAATATCGGTGATGTGATCGTTGCTACGGTTAAACAAGCAACGCCAGGTGGTGTTGTCAAAAAAGGTGACGTCGTAAAAGCCGTTATCGTTCGTACTAAATCAGGCGCTCGTCGTACTGACGGTTCTTATATTAAATTTGATGAAAATGCAGCTGTTATCATTCGTGATGACAAGAGCCCAAGAGGAACACGTATCTTCGGACCTGTCGCTCGTGAACTACGCGAAGGCAACTTCATGAAGATCGTTTCATTGGCACCGGAAGTATTATAATCGAGAGATTCAACTAAAGGAGGTGCGCAACAGTAATGTTCGTTAAAAAAGGCGATAAAGTAAAAGTTATCTCTGGTAAAGACAGAAATAAAGAAGGCGTTGTATTAGAAGCCCTTCCTAAACAAGATAAAGTCGTTGTTGAAGGCGTCAATATCGTGAAAAAACATAAAAAAGCCTCTCAAGAAGCCCCTCAAGGCGGAATCGTTGAGGTAGAAGCACCAATTCATGCTTCTAATGTTATGGTTATCGACCCTTCAAATGGAGAAGCGACACGCGTTGGCTATAAAGTGGTTGACGGTAAGAAAGTCCGCGTTTCTAAGAAAACCGGCGAAACACTAGATAAATAATTAAACAAGGAAGGAGGATCTTATAGATGAACCGCCTAAAAGAAAAATTTGTAAGTGAAATTACACCATCTTTGATGGAAAAATTTAACTATGATTCAGTAATGGAAGTTCCTAAAGTTGAAAAAATCGTCATCAACATGGGTGTTGGTGATGCGGTATCAAACACTAAAAACTTAGACAAAGCCGTTGAAGAATTAGCTTTGATTTCTGGTCAAAAACCACTTATCACAAAAGCTAAGAAATCAATCGCTGGTTTCCGTTTACGTGAAGGAATGCCTATCGGTGCGAAAGTAACACTACGCGGAGAAGAATGTATGAATTCTTAGACAAATTAGTGACTGTGTCACTTCCTCGTGTACGTGACTTCCACGGAGTAAGCAAAAAATCCTTTGATGGCCGTGGTAACTTTACTTTAGGTGTTAAGGAACAATTGATCTTCCCTGAAGTAGATTTTGATTTAGTTGATAAAGTACGCGGTATGGATATCGTTGTTGTAACAACTGCTAAAACAGACGAAGAATCACGCGAATTATTAACACAACTTGGAATGCCATTCCAAAAATAAATCAAGGAGGCGAAAAAATTGGCTAAAAAATCAATGATTGCTAAAAACGAACGCCCTGCAAAACATTCTACGCAAGAATATACTCGCTGCGAACGTTGCGGACGTCCACATTCAGTTTATCGTAAATTTCATCTTTGCCGTATTTGCTTCCGCGAACTTGCCTACAAAGGTCAAATTCCCGGCGTGAAGAAAGCTAGCTGGTAAAACAAACTCGCAAAAAGGAGGTAAATAGTTCAATGGTCATGACAGATCCAATTGCAGATTTTCTAACTCGTATTCGTAATGCCAACATGGTGAAACACGATACAGTAGAAGTACCTGCTTCAACAATCAAACGTGACATCGCTGAAATCCTTAAACGTGAAGGTTTCGTACGTGATGTTGAATATATCGAAGATGACAAACAAGGCATGATCCGTGTTTTCCTTAAATACGGTAAAAATGACGAACGTGTTATCACGAACTTAAAACGTATCTCTAAACCAGGCTTACGTGTTTACGTTAAAGCTGACGAAGTACCACGTGTACTTAACGGTTTAGGTATCGCAATCATTTCTACTTCTGAAGGTTTATTAACTGATAAAGAAGCTAGAAACAAAAACGTCGGTGGCGAAGTGCTAGCTTACGTTTGGTAATATCAAACAATCCATGAGGAGGTGTCTTTAAGTGAGCCGTATTGGTAATAAATTAGTCGTTATTCCTGCAGGAGTTGAAGTAACTCAAAACGGAAATAATGTTACTGTTAAAGGACCTAAGGGTGAATTAACTCGTACTTTTTCTTCTGATATTACAATGAATATTGAAGGAAACGAAGTATCATTCACTCGTCCAAACGACAGCAAAGAAATGAAAACAATCCACGGAACTACTCGTGCAAACTTCAATAACATGGTTATTGGTGTTTCTGAAGGATTCCAAAAAGCATTAGAATTAATCGGGGTTGGGTACCGTGCACAATTACAAGGTTCAAAACTTGTATTGAACGTTGGTTATTCACATCCAGTAGAGATGGTAGCTCCAGAAGGCGTTACAATCGAAGTACCTGCAAACACTCAAGTAATCGTCAAGGGTGCAGACAAAGAAGTAGTTGGCGAATTAGCTGCGAAAATCCGCGGAACTCGTCCTCCAGAACCTTACAAAGGCAAAGGTATTCGTTATGTTGGCGAATATGTACGTCGTAAAGAAGGTAAAACTGGTAAATAGTAGGTCCTACCTACATGCGGCTTAGGCCAGCTTATATATAGAGGTGACAATTGTGATTACAAAACCAGATAAAAATAAAACACGCCAAAAGCGTCATATGCGTGTACGTAACAAAATCTCTGGTACTGCTGAGTGCCCACGCTTGAACGTTTTCCGTTCTAACAAAAACATCTACGCGCAAGTAATTGATGACGTAGCGGGTGTGACGCTAGCAAGTGCCTCTGCCTTGGATAAAGAAATTTCAGGTGGAACAAAAACTGAACAAGCACAAGCTGTTGGTAAATTAGTAGCTGAACGTGCTTCTGAAAAAGGTATCAAAAAAGTAGTCTTTGACCGTGGTGGATACCTTTACCATGGCCGCGTAGCAGCTTTAGCTGAAGCAGCTCGCGAAAATGGACTAGAATTTTAGGAGAAGGAGGAACACCATTCATGGTTTATATCGATCCAAAACATTTGGAATTAGAAGACCGCGTCGTAGCGATCAACCGTGTTACTAAAGTTGTTAAAGGTGGACGTCGTCTACGTTTCGCAGCATTAGTAGTTGTCGGTGACAAAAATGGTCACGTAGGTTTTGGTACTGGTAAAGCTCAAGAAGTACCAGAAGCTATTCGTAAAGCAATCGAAGACGCTAAGAAAAACCTTGTCGAAGTACCAATGGTAGGAACTACGCTTCCTCACGAAGTTATTGGTGTATTTGGCGGCGGCCGTATCTTAATGAAACCAGCCGTTGAAGGTGCTGGAGTTGCTGCTGGTGGACCAGTTCGTGCCGTATTGGAACTTGCTGGCGTTGCTGACGTAACTTCTAAATCTTTAGGTTCAAACACACCAATCAACGTTGTTCGTGCAACTGTTGAAGGTTTAACTCAATTGAAAAAAGCAGAAGAAGTAGCTGCATTACGTGGCATCTCTGTTGAAAACTTAGCTAAATAAGGAGGGCGAATGAAATGGCTGAATTAAAAATTACTTTAAAACGCAGTATTATCGGACGTCCTCAAAACCAACGTGATACTGTTAAAGCGTTGGGTCTTAAAAAAATGAACAGCACAGTTGTTAAACCTGCCAATGATGCAATCAAAGGTATGGTTAACACAGTGTCTCATTTAGTGGACGTAGAAGAAGTTTAATACAACAAAAAATGATGATTAAATTCTAAGGAGGTGCCCATAATATGAAACTTCATGAATTACAACCTGCAGAAGGCTCACGTAAAGTTCGCAATCGCGTTGGTCGTGGTACTTCATCTGGTAACGGTAAAACAGCTGGACGTGGTCAAAAAGGTCAAAAGGCTCGTTCAGGCGGTGGTGTGCGTTTAGGTTTTGAGGGTGGTCAAACACCTTTATTCCGTCGTTTACCAAAACGTGGATTTACTAACGTTAACCGTAAAGAATATGCTGTAATCAATCTTGATGTGTTAAACCGCTTTGAAGACGGAACTGAAGTAACACCAGTTGCTTTAGTTGAAGCTGGAATCGTGAAAAACGAAAAAGCTGGAATCAAAGTTCTAGGAAACGGATCATTAGATAAAAAATTAACCGTTAAAGCAGCTAAATTCTCTAAAAGTGCTCAAGAATCTATTGAAGCTGCTGGTGGATCTATCGAGGTGATCTAATGTTCAAACTTTTAAAAGATTCTTTCAAAGTTCAGAACATCCGCTCTCGGATTTTATTTACTGTTTTAATGTTGTTAGTTTTTAGATTGGGTGCACAAATCACTGTTCCAGGTGTAAATGCACAAGGTTTGCAAGGCTTGAGTGAAATGCCATTTTTCAGAATGTTGAATATGGTAAGTGGCTCAGCTATGCAAAACTTCTCAATCTTTTCTATGGGGGTTTCTCCATACATTACTGCTTCAATTGTTATCCAATTGTTGCAGATGGATATCGTGCCTAAATTTGTTGAATGGTCAAAACAAGGGGAAGTAGGTCGCAAAAAGTTAAATCAAGCAACGCGCTATTTAACTTTAGTCTTAGCTTTCATCCAGTCTGTAAGTATTACAGCTGGGTTTGACTATTTTGCACAATTTGGTTTCGTTCCAAACCGTAACGTTCAAACGTTCGTTACAATTGGTTTGATTCTTACTGCTGGTACTATGTTTGTTACTTGGCTAGGAGAACAAATCACTGAAAAAGGAATTGGTAATGGCGTTTCAATGATCATCTTTGCTGGGATCGTTTCTCGACTACCGCAAAGTATTAAAGATATTTATGAAGATTATTTTGTAAATATTGATTCAAGTGATATCTGGAAATCAGTGATTTTTGTCATTATTTTACTTATTGCTATTGTGGTCATTGTTGTTTTTGTAACATATTTCCAACAAGCAGAAAGAAAAATTCCTATTCAATATACAAAACAAGTCGTGGGTGCACCTACTAGTAGTTATTTACCTTTAAAAGTAAATGCTGCAGGGGTTATTCCAGTTATTTTTGCTAGTTCATTCATTGCAACACCAAATGCGGTGTTACAAGCATTAGCTAGTAAGTATAGTGGGGAGAGCTGGTATGACGTTGTAACTAATTTATTTAGTTATAATACGATTCCAGGAGCTGCGATTTATACTGTTCTGATTGTTTCATTTACTTTCTTCTATGCATTTGTTCAGGTCAATCCTGAAAAATTAGCAGAGAATTTACAAAAGCAAGGAAGTTATATTCCTCGTGTAAGACCAGGTAAAGGAACGGAAGAATATGTATCCGCAATTTTAATGCGTTTAAGTGTTGTTGGTGCTATTTTCTTAGGGCTAATTGCTTTAATTCCGATCATTGCTCAAATGCTTTGGGACTTACCTCAATCAATCGGTTTAGGTGGAACAAGTCTTTTGATCGTTGTCGGTGTTGCATTAGAAACTGCAAAACAGTTAGAAGGACTCATGTTGAAACGACGTTATGTCGGCTTCATGGATGAAGAGTAGATTCGCGTGTTGAGGTTTTCCTCAACGCCGTTCTCGCTTCAATTACTTAGGAGGGAAATCAATGAACCTGATCTTAATGGGACTGCCAGGAGCAGGAAAAGGAACACAAGCAGAAAGAATTATTGCATCACACAATATTCCACATATCAGCACGGGGGATATGTTCCGAGAAGCAATCAAAAACGAGACTACACTCGGATTGAAAGCAAAATCCTACATGGACGCAGGGAATTTGGTCCCAGATGAAGTTACTAACGGTATCGTAAAGGAACGCTTAGCTCAAAAAGACACTGAAAAAGGTTTCTTATTGGATGGCTTCCCTCGTACTTTGGATCAAGCAAAAGCATTAGCTGAAATGTTGATTGACTTGAATAAAAAGTTAGATGCTGTGATTGAAATTCAAGTAGCAGAAGAAGTGTTAGTTGAACGTTTAGCTGGACGCTTCATGTGCCGCAATTGTGGCGCGACTTATCATAAAATCTTCAACCCTACAAAAGTAGAAGGAACTTGCGATCACTGTGGTGGTCATGAATTCTATCAACGTGAAGATGATAAGCCAGAAACAGTTAAAAATCGTTTGTCTGTTAACATTAAAAACAGTGAACCAATTTTAGCTTATTATGAAGAAGAAGGTTTGTTATATCCAGTTGATGGAGATCGTGAAATTGATGCCGTATTTGCGGATGTAGAAAAGATTATCGAAAAATAATTTGCCTACCGACTTGAAATGCAGTTTATCTTGCCAAGTTCGATGTTTTATGATAGAATATATCAGTCTGACTTCTAGCTTTTAGAAGTTAACTTTAGAATTAGGGTGGGAACTGCAGTTTCCGCCATTTTATCGTGTGAAAATGCGAAACAACTACAAGGAGGTACTCTGCGTGGCAAAAGAAGATATGATTGAAATCGAAGGAACAGTCGTCGAAACTTTGCCGAATGCAATGTTTAAAGTCGAATTGGAAAACGGACACGAAGTTCTTGCACACGTATCTGGTAAAATCCGGATGTATTACATTCGAATCCTACCTGGAGATAAGGTTACTGTTGAACTTTCTCCTTATGATTTGAGCCGTGGTCGCATTACCTATCGCTTTAAGTAAGTTGTACTCCGTAAAACTTCAGGAGGTAAAATCATGAAAGTAAGACCATCAGTAAAACCAATGTGTGAACATTGTAAAGTAATTCGTCGTAATGGACGCGTTATGGTGATTTGCCCAGCAAACCCAAAACATAAACAACGTCAAGGATAATTGGAGGTGTAATTAAGTATGGCTCGTATTGCAGGAGTAGATATTCCTCGTGATAAACGCGTGGTAATTTCACTTACTTATATTTACGGTATCGGAAATACTACAGCGAAACAAATTTTAGCCGACGCAGGCGTTTCTGAAGATGTTCGTGTACGTGACTTAACGAACGAACAAACAGACGCTATCCGTGCGGAAATCGATAAATTAAAAGTTGAAGGCGACCTACGTCGTGAAACTAACTTGAACATCAAACGTTTGATGGAAATCGGTTCTTACCGTGGAATTCGTCATCGTCGTGGCTTGCCTACACGTGGACAAAACACTAAGAACAACGCTCGTACTCGTAAAGGCCCAGCTCGCGCTATTGCCGGCAAGAAAAAATAATTAGTGAAGGAGGTTTAAATCTTCATGGTAGCAAAGAAAGTCAATCGTAAACGTCGTGTGAAGAAGAATATCGAAACAGGTATCGCTCATATTCATTCGACTTTTAATAATACAATCATCATGATCACTGATGCTAGCGGTAACGCAGTAGCATGGTCATCTGCAGGTTCATTAGGCTTCAAAGGTAGTAAAAAATCTACTCCTTTCGCTGCTCAAATGGCTGCTGAAACTGCAACGAAAGCTGCAATGGAACATGGATTGAAAAGTGTTGAAGTAACTGTTAAAGGACCTGGTTCTGGTCGTGAAGCAGCGATTCGTTCATTGCAAGCAACTGGTTTAGAAGTAACTGCAATTCGTGACGTGACTCCAGTACCTCATAATGGATGCCGCCCTCCAAAACGCCGTCGTGTTTAATGAGTGCCCAACTCTATGAGTTTTACAAGGAATGTCATTGAACAAGACACTTTTCGTTTTGAAAGGGGTAAAAAACAAGAATGATTGAATTCGAAAAACCAAGAATCACAAAAATTGATGAAGACAGAGATTATGGCAAGTTCGTTGTTGAACCTTTGGAAAGAGGTTATGGAACTACTTTAGGTAATTCTCTACGTCGTATTCTACTTTCTTCTTTACCAGGTGCTGCCATTACTAATATTCAAATCGATGGAGCGTTACATGAATTCTCAACCATCAAAGGTGTGCGAGAAGACGTTGTACAAATCATCTTGAATATCAAAGGTCTGGCTCTGAAGTTATTTGCTGAAGAAGAAAAAACCCTTGAGATCGATATTACTGGACCAGCTACGGTAACTGCCGGCGATATTATCGTTGACAGTGACGTTGAAATCTTAAACAAAGATATGTACATTTGTACTGTTGCTGAAGGCGCGACATTCCATGCACGTTTAACAGTAAAACCTGGTCGAGGCTATGTTCAAGCAGACGAAAATAAAAAGGAAGATATGCCAATCGGTGTCCTTCCGGTCGATTCAATCTATACACCAGTACGCAAAGTAAACTACCAAGTTGAAAATACACGTGTTGGTCGTCGAGATGATTTCGATAAATTAACGATGGAAATTTGGACTGACGGATCTATCATTGCTCAAGAAGCATTGAGTCTAGCAGCGAAAATTTTAACTGAACATTTGGACATTTTTGTAAATCTTACTGATGAAGCAAAAAATGCTGAAATCATGGTAGAAAAAGAAGAAACACAAAAAGAAAAAATGCTAGAAATGACCATCGAAGAACTAGACTTGTCTGTACGTTCGTACAATTGCTTGAAACGTGCCGGAATTAATACGGTTCAAGAATTAACGAATAAGTCTGAACCTGAAATGATCAAAGTACGTAATTTAGGTCGTAAATCACTTGAAGAAGTGAAAGCTAAATTACATGATCTTGGTCTAGGACTACGTAAAGACGATTAATATTGTTGACAAAGGAGGGAAACCTACGTGAGTTATCGTAAATTAGGACGCACATCTAGCCAACGTAAAGCTATGTTGCGTGACTTAACAACTGACTTAATTATCAATGAACGCATCGTTACGACTGAAGCTCGTGCGAAAGAAGTACGTTCAACTACTGAAAAGATGATTACCTTAGGAAAACGCGGGGATCTTCATGCACGTCACCAAGCTGCAAGCTTTGTACGTAATGAAATCGCTGATGTTCGTGAAGAAAACGAAGCTATCGTTGTTGAATCTGCATTACAAAAATTATTCAACGACATCGCTCCTCGTTACGCTGAACGTCAAGGTGGATACACTCGTATCTTAAAAACAGAACCTCGTCGTGGCGACAACGCCCCTATGGTTGTTTTAGAACTTGTATAATAATCACTCGTCACTTTATAGATGATTCTTTTAGAGTGTTATGATGTTGGAGATTTTCTCCGAGTCTAGCTCAGCGCCGCTTCCCAGATGTCTGGGAAGCCGGCACTCATCATAAAGTGTTTTTTTATACCCAAATTTACTGTCAAGACAGATAGGTATACAAAAGCATTTTATTGAGTATCTAGGATTGATAAAACAACACTTTTTTGCTAGGCTTAGAACAGATTTGGAAAAGAAGTAGAAAGGTATGACCATGAAGCCAATTATTGAGATCAATCAAATTGAATTTAGTTACCAAGAAGAATCAACTCCAGCGTTGAAAAATGTTAGTTTTTCAATTCAAAAAGGGGAATGGGTTGCAATCGTTGGGCATAATGGCTCAGGAAAATCGACTTTAGCTAAAACGATCAATGGCTTGCATTTACCGCAAAAAGGAAATGTTACTGTTGGCGGGATGGAATTGTCGTATGATTCTGTTTGGGACGTTCGCCGAATGGTTGGAATGGTTTTTCAAAATCCAGACAATCAGTTCGTAGGAGCAACTGTTGAAGATGATGTTGCTTTTGGTTTAGAGAATCAAGGAATCGAACGTGAAGAAATGCAGCGACGAGTGAAAGATGCATTGGAAAAAGTAAAAATGCAAGATTTTGCTACTCGGGAACCTGCTCGACTTTCTGGTGGACAAAAACAGCGCGTGGCAATTGCCGGCGTCGTAGCTTTACGTCCAGATATTATTATCTTAGATGAGGCAACAAGCATGCTAGATCCTGAAGGACGTGACGATGTGATCGCGACGATACGTAAAATCAAAGAAGAAAGTGATTTAACAGTCATCTCGATCACCCATGATATCGATGAAGCGGCAAGTGCTAATCGAATTTTAGTTATGCGTGAGGGAGAATTATTTCGCGAAGGAACAACGGAAGAAATATTTTCTGAAGGACCAGAGTTAGTATCATTAGGCTTAGATTTGCCGTTTCCTGAAAAACTGAAAGCTGCACTTAAAGAGCGTGGCATCGAAGTGCCTGCAAATTATTTAGACGAAGAAGGGATGATGGATTGGTTATGGACATCCGTTTTGAAAAAGTAAACTATGTATATCAACCGAATACTCCCTTTGAACAACGAGCTTTGTATGATATTGATTTAGATATTAAACAAGGTTCTTATACAGCGCTGGTTGGCCATACAGGCAGTGGGAAATCAACACTGCTACAGCATTTGAATGCTTTATTGAAACCAACTGAAGGACAAGTGATCATCGGTGATCGGAAAATTACGCCATCGACCGATAATAAAAATTTGAAGCCAGTTCGTAAAAAAGTTGGGATCGTCTTTCAGTTTCCTGAGGCACAATTATTTGAAGAAACAGTTGCGAAAGATATTGCCTTTGGGCCTAAAAATTTTGGTGTCAAAGAAGAGGAAGCCTTAGTTTCGGCTAAAGAGAATTTGAAAATGGTCGGCTTAGATGAATCGTATCTTGAACGTTCACCGTTTGAGCTTTCCGGAGGTCAAATGCGACGTGTAGCAATTGCGGGGGTTCTAGCCATGGAACCTGAAGTTTTGGTCTTAGATGAGCCGACAGCAGGGTTAGATCCAATGGGACGTAAAGAAATGATGGATATGTTTTTGCGGTTACATCGTGAAAAAAATATTACCATCGTTTTAGTGACACACTTAATGGATGATGTAGCTAATTTTGCTGATTATGTTTATGTTTTGGAAAAAGGGCAAGTAGTGAAACACGGAACACCGCAAAATGTTTTTGATGATGTCGAATGGCTTAAAGAAAAACAATTAGGTGTGCCTCAGGCGAGTGCGTTTGCTGAAAAGATGCAATTACGCGGAGCGAAGTTCACTGAGTTGCCATTGACTGAAAATGAATTGGCTGATTGGATCGTCACACATGCAGGAGGTCCTGCGAATAATGAATAAATTAATTTTTGGACGATATATCCCAGGGGATTCATTGATTCACCGGTTAGACCCAAGAGCAAAATTGCTCGCAAGTTTTTATTTCATTGGGATTATTTTTTTAGCCAACAATTGGCAAAGTTATCTATTTTTGGCCGTCTTTACTATGGTTGCTGTCTTAGCCTCTAAGATTAGTTTGAGTTTCTTTTTAAAAGGAATTCGCCCATTGATTTGGTTGATTATTTTTACTGTCGCTTTACAGATGCTCTTTACTCGTGGCGGTACGTTGTATTGGTCATGGGGAGTATTCAGTCTTTCTTCTTATGGAATCCAAAATGGACTGTTTATCTTTTGTCGATTTGTGCTGATTATTTTTATGTCAACATTGTTAACCTTGACGACACCCCCATTATCTATGTCAGATGCGATCGAATCTTTGTTGAATCCATTAAAAAGATTCCATTTTCCGGTTCATGAAATCGCATTGATGCTATCGATTGCCTTGCGTTTTGTTCCAACGCTGATGGATGAGACCGAAAAAATCATGAATGCTCAACGTGCACGAGGCGTTGATTTTAACGATGGTAGTTTGGTACAAAAAGTTAAAGCTATCGTTCCGTTATTGATTCCTCTATTTGTCAGCAGCTTCAATCGAGCAGAAGATTTGGCAACTGCTATGGAAGCTCGAGGATATCGTGGTGGTGAAGGCCGGAGTAAGTATCGGAAGTTGCAGTGGATGAATCGTGATACGATCGTCTTACTAGTTTTTGCTATTGTGACGGTCATTTTGATCTTTTTACGAAGTTAAGCTTGGAGGAATCCAAGCTTTTTTCTATTGGAATGGATAAAAAAAGCTGTTATAATGACACGAATTTATTGAGAAGGAGTTTTTTTAGCGGATGGTTAGATATAAAGCGGTAATCGCTTATGATGGAACAAATTTCAATGGCTTCCAACGTCAACCGAATGGTCGAACGGTTCAAGGTGAAGTCGAAAAAACCTTACAAAAAATGAATAATGGAACGCCAGTCACGATTATAGGTTCTGGCCGAACAGATGCAGGTGTCCATGCGATTGGTCAAGTGATCCATTTTGATTATCCGCAAGAAAGACCTTTAGAACGGATGCGTTTTGCGTTAGATACACAAACACCAGATGATATAGCCGTTTCATCTGTAGAAATTGCTGCTAATGATTTTCATGCGCGGTATCATGTAACTGAAAAAACGTATCATTTCAAAGTTCAAATCGCAAAACCACGAAGTCCGTTTCGTCGTTTTTATGCATCATATTTTCCTTACCCGATAGATCTTGATTTGATTCGTCGGGCCTTGCCAGATTTATTGGGTACACATGATTTTACTTCTTTTTGTGCTACGGGTGGAGCGATTGAAGACAAAGTACGGACGATCTATCAAGCCGATTTAGAAGTTGATGAGACGGGGACCGAATTGACCTTTATTTTTAGAGGTAATGGTTTTTTATATAAAATGATCCGAATTTTGGTCGGAACACTTTTGAAAATCGGAAATGGCCGGATGCCAGCGGATAGTATTCCAGCGATCCTTGAAGCGAAAGATCGTAATTTGGCAGGGCCGACAGCACATCCAGAAGGGCTTTATTTAGCAAAAGTAAACTATGAATAGTAAAAAGCACGCTAAATTGATTTAGCGTGCTTTCTTTTTGCAAAATTGTCCTACGAAAAATACAACTAGCTAAGATTTACTGTTAATGACGATAAACTTTTTTTGGTTTTAGCATTCGTAAGTAGAGGATAAATAATCCAATCGAAACTACAAATGAAATAGCTCCTATAATAAAGCCTTTTGGCATATAACTAAAAGTGACAGTATGTTTTCCTTTAGGTACATGGATACTGATAAAAGCATCTTGGAAAGCTTTGATATCGACTTTTTTTCCATCAACTTTCGCTGTCCAGCCTTCATCATAAGGGATGGTAGTGACTAAAGTTTGTTCTTCATTAGCATTGACGGTTCCTTGAGCGCTATTTTTACCAGTTTTTAATGCCACACCGTTTTCTTGGATCTTATCGACAGCCAATTGATAAGCAATCGTATCCAGAGCTAGTACTTGCGGATTTTGGAAGCTAATTGATTTTGTCCCATAGAAACTAGCAGTAAATGTTACAGTCGTAGCAGCTGGATAATACCCTAGATCATAATACTGACCACTGATACTGATTTGAGCTTGACGTGTCTGACCATTGGCAGTCACGGCTGCTGTAGAACTTTCTAATTCTGAAAAATTATAAGGATACAGACTTAGGTATGCTTGGGTGTTTGCAGGGACTTGAACAGTCCAGGAAACATCTTTAGCGACATTGCTTTGTTTTTCGGCAATTGTCGTAATATTACCAGAATTTGTGACGGTCGCATTTTTAGTTGAAACTTGAGTCATCGGCAAGAATTTGAAATACTGAAGCTGTTCTTGTGACAAAGCATTGAACAATTGCATTTGGGTTCCAAGATTATCATTGGACAAAGCTTTTAAATTATCGACACTTGTTGGTGCCGTAAAGGCTAATGGTAAAGCGTTGCTATTTTCAAAAAGATTGTATTCACCGGAACTCTTAGTTTTAGTAAAGCCGTATTTATTCAAATTGGTCGTTTTAGCAATGTTGTACTTGATACCTGTAAAGGCATCTGCCAACAAGGTATTGTTTTGATAACGAATATTTAAATTTGTTCCGCGAGAACGGAAACCTAATTGATCTAAGTAGCTGGATGAGTGGCGATTGCGAATCGAAGAAAACATGCTGACTCCGCTATAGCCATAATTAAAGGAATCATTCGACGAAACAGGATCTAAATTCTCTAGTCGATAAAAACTTTTATTGTCACTTTTTGTCTTATCCACTAAATTTTTAATATCTGGATAGGGTGCAGTATACAGACTGCGAGAAGCATAATTCCAATCTTTTAAGATCCCGCGAACCATGAAGTCGCTGTTGACAGCTGCTTCGGAACACATAAGCAGTAATAACATGATACTCAATGTTTTAAGCGGAAGTTTATTAAAATGATAGCCTGTCAGTAACAAGGCATATAAGGCTAAGAAACCTAATGTGATATATAGTGAAATGTCTTTTAAGTAATTATAATCTTTGCCTTTTGTTCCCCAGAAGATCGCAAAAACGGCAATTAGGAGTAACAAGGAGGCAACCAATTGTAAGAGATTCTCACGATCGAGTTGTTCCCAGCCCCAAGCAGCCAAATTAATGACCAAGAAGGATAGAAGGTAAGCATAACGGAATAAAAACATATTCGGTGCATGCATACCATGCCAGAACAAATTCATTGGTTGAATATAAAAACTAGCAATCAAAATTGCAAAAATCATGCCGTAGGCCAATTTATTTTTCCAAGGGATCTTTTTACAGATAAAGAAAAACAAACAAAGTGCTAAAGGTAAGAGGCCAATATAAATGAACGGAATCGAACCATATTTGGTCGTATCGTACGAGCCGATCATATTTTTAGCGATGAAATCCCACCAACCAGTAGCTTCGGTCTTAAATGTTGTGATCTGTGTCAACTCTTCCCCGTTGGTTCGTAAATCTAAAACGGAAGGAAGAATCATGATCATCGATGCAAACCCTGCTAATAGTGAGGTGATCGCATAAGGCAAGATACTTTTTTTGTATTGTTTCCAATTAGTAGCTAAACGAGCAATAAAATATAAGACGGAGAAGATCCCGATCATAAAGCCCATATAAAAACTTGTTAAAAACAACATTAAATAGGAAACAAAAAGAACCGTCGGCTTTTTCAAATCCATCACCCGGTTGATTCCTAAAATAATCAATGGGAGATAAATAAAGGCGTCCAACCACATGATGATCTCCGAATGTGCGATAGCAAAAGACATCAAAGCGTAAGCGACGCTCAATGCGACACGAGACCAATCTGGAAGTTTGAAGCTGCCTTTGGCGTAAAACCAAAAAGCTAGTCCGGCAGCACCGATTTTTAGGATAGTTAGAAAATACAAAGCATCCGGCATCAGCTGATTGGGAAAGAAAATCACTAAAGGTGTAAAAAATCCGCCTAAATAATAGGAGACTAAGGATAGATAATTCAACCCTAGAGAAGTGTTCCAGTTATAGAAAATTCCTTGCTTTCCTAAAAGCATATTTCGAAAACTTGCATGGAAATTCGAAAATTGAGAAAAAGCGTCACTGGCTAAAACGCTTCGGCTTGATCCGGGATAAATCCCAATCGTCAAGTAGACGGCCACCATGATCAACGCTGGCAAGAAAAAGCTGGCTAATAAATACCATCGATTTTCTTTGAGATAGTTCTTCATAATAAAAATCACCCATCTTCTTTCAACAGACTACTCAAATTTTACCATAGAAGCGATTGGATTTTGTGAAGGAGCTATGAAACGCAAGCAAAGATTTATAAAATTATCCGCAAAAAGAAAAAGAGTCGACAGCGTCGACTCTTTTTGTGCGTTTTCAATTATAGAAATCATTGACCAAAATGAAAAAAGTCAAAATAAAAAACCGCTCGTGATTGAACGGTTTGGTTTGATTGGATAATATTAAACGCGCTCAACTTTTCCAGATTTCAAAGCACGAGTTGAGACCCAAACTTTTTTAGGTTTTCCGTCAACTAACACGCGAACTTTTTGTAAATTAGGTTTTACAGTACGTTTAGTAGCGTTCATAGCGTGAGAACGGTTATTTGCACTTCTTGTTTTACGACCAGTAAAATAGCAAACTTTTGCCATGTGATGTTTCCTCCTTTTGCCTTGATGTTGGAGCGCTTCTTTGGCTCATACTAAAATAACTTATCACATATCATTAAAATTAGCAAGTGAATTTTTTTAGAAAGATTGACATTCAAGGCATTTGCGGGTAAATTATACTCTGTTAGCGTAAAGACTTTGAAAAAAGTTGCAAATACTTAAAGAGCAAGAAGAAAGATTGTGTAAGATGAGCCGGTCTTATCGATAAATCACAATGAAACTTTCTTTTATTTGTCGTAGGGCTATGATAAACTGTTATAGTAGAAAAAATGGGCGATTAGGCCTATTTAAGGAGGCTAACAACTATGGCTGTGAAAATCAATACACAGACAGGTATGATCGAAATTTCAAACGAAGTCATCGCGACGGTTGTCGGCGGTGCAGTTACTGACGTGTTTGGTATCGTCGGTATGGCTAGCAAAAATCAAATTAAAGATAATATCACAGAGATTTTAAGAAAAGAAAATTATTCACGCGGCGTTGTTGTACGTCAAGAAGAAAATGGAATCGCAGTCGACGTTTATACAATCGTTAGCTACGGCACAAAAATCTCCGAAGTATCTCGGAATGTCCAAGAAAAAGTAAAATATAACTTGGAAACGATGCTAGGGGTTACGGCTAATTCAGTGAATGTGTATGTTCAAGGTGTGCGTGTTCTGCCAGACTAAAGGCAGTGTTCTTAAGGAGGACTATGTAAGTGAAGGTAACAGAGATCAGCGCAAGTCAATTTCAAGAGATGGTTGAGGCTGGCGCTAAACGTCTGCAAGTCAATGCAGAGTATGTCAATTCATTAAATGTATTCCCAGTGCCTGATGGCGATACTGGTACCAACATGAATTTATCCATGACCAGTGGTGCAACTGCTGTTGTCAATTCTGCTTCAGATAAAGTTGGAGAATTAGCGAATGTCTTAGCGAAAGGATTGTTGATGGGCGCGCGAGGAAATTCTGGCGTTATCTTGTCACAATTGTTCCGTGGATTTTCTAAGGCTATTTTAGATGTGGAAACATTAAATGCTGAAGATTTAGCAAAAGCATTGGTTCACGGTGTGGAAACTGCTTATAAAGCAGTCATGAAACCTGTAGAAGGTACGATCTTAACGGTCGCACGTGAATCAGCAAAAGCTGGCGAACGTAAAGCCAAACAAACAGACGATGTGATCGAAGTGATGACAGACGTTGTAAAATTTGGTAAAAAAGCATTGGACAAAACACCTGATATGCTGCCCGTCTTAAAAGAAGTAGGCGTAGTCGACAGTGGTGGTCAAGGTCTGTTGTTTATCTATGAAGGTTTTTTAAGTGCGTTGACAGGTGAATTCCAAGCCGACGATACGTATGAACCAAGTCCAGCTGAAATGGACGAAATGGTCAATGCAGAACACCATCGCAGTGTCCAAGGTCAATTAGCGACAGAAGACATTACTTTTGGTTATTGTACAGAAATCATGGTTCGTCTTGGTGAAGGTCCAACGGTCGATAGCGCGTTTGACTATGATACATTCCGCAATTATTTAGATGGTATCGGTGATTCATTATTAGTTGTTAATGATGAAGAAATCGTAAAAGTCCATGTTCATACGGAACATCCTGGGGAAGTTATGAACTACGGCCAAAAATTTGGTGCGTTGATCAAAGTGAAAGTTGATAATATGCGTCTACAACACGAAACAATTTTGGAGCATGATGAAGAAGTAACTGCTTTTGAAGCAACTCCAGCTGAACGCAAACCCTTTGCTGTGATCGCGATTGCAGCTGGTGAAGGTGTTCAAGAATTGTTCAAGAGTTTAGGTGCTGATTATGTTATCAGCGGCGGACAAACAATGAACCCAAGTACTGAAGACATCTTGAAAGCAATCAAGGAAGTCAATGCTGACCAAGTAGTCGTATTGCCGAATAATAAAAACATCTTTATGGCTGCTGATCAAGCTGCCGAAGTTTCTGAGATTCCTGTAGTAGTCGTACCAAGTAAAACAGTATCTCAAGGGATGACAGCAATGTTGGCTTTCAATGGAGAGCAAAGTTTGGAAGACAATAAAACAGCGATGACGGATATGTTGGAATCAGTAATCAGCGGACAAGTCACTCACGCGATTCGCGATACATCAATCGATGGTGTTGAAATCCACGAAGGGGATTTCTTAGGAATGATCGATGGTAAAATCGTTCTTTCTGAACCAGATCAATATCAAACAACCCTTGATACATTAAACAAAATGATCAATGAAGATATTGAAATCATCACGATCATCGTCGGTGAAGATGGAAATCAAGCAGAAGCTGAAAAAATCAGTGAAGCATTAGAAGCAAGTCATCCGGACTTAGAAGTTGAGATCCACGAAGGAAATCAACCAGTTTATCCATACTTGCTTTCAGCAGAATAGTAATAAATTTATAGTAGTAATAAAGTGAAGGGAGTGGGCCAAGTGAAGTTGGTGCGCTCCTTTTGTTAGTTTTGCATTACATAGATGAAAGAGAGGAGGAGGACTATGGGAATCCAAGAAGCTGTATCCGTATTACCTGGCGTCGGACCTAAAAGAGTTCAAATATTGGCTGAGTTGGGAATTGTAACTGTCGAAGATCTGTTGAGTTATTATCCTTTTCGCTATGAAGATATCCAAGAAAAGAATTTGTTAGAAATCAATGATCAAGAAAAGGTCACATTAAAAGGGGTAATCGTTTCTGCACCAGTGGTTAGCCGTTTTGGTTATAAAAAAAGTCGGTTACAATTTCGAATGATGCAAGAACATGCGGTATTTATGGTGTCCTTCTTTAATCAGCCTTATTTGAAAGAGAAAATCGAAGTTGGGGAAGAATTAGCCGTTTATGGAAAATGGGATGCCAAGCGAAAATCGATGAATGGGATGAAAATCTTAGGCGGGAAACAAACGGAAGAGTATGCACCGATTTATCATGTGACGAAATCAATCCGTCAAAGTACACTAGTAGATTTGATCAAGGTGTCCTTTGAAAAATTTGGTGATCAAGTACCCGAAGACCTGCCAGAGTATCTGTTGGAAAAATATCGGTTGATGCCAAGAAAGCAAGCGATGCGTGCGATGCATTTTCCCAAAAATCCAGCTGAAAGCCACCAAGCCAAGCGGCGTGTTGTCTTTGAAGAATTTTTCTTATTCCAAATGCGGATGCAAGGGTTGAAAAAAAGTGAACGGAGCGAAAAGAATGGTATAGCGATCCGTTATGACGTGGAACGGTTAAAAACATTCACCCAGACATTGCCTTTTGAATTAACGGATGCTCAAAAGCGTGTGACGAATGAGATCTGTTATGACCTGCGTAGTCAAAAGCATATGCAACGTTTATTACAAGGGGATGTCGGTAGCGGGAAAACCGTGGTTGCGGCCATTGCATTGTATGCTGCGATGACAGCTGGTTTCCAAGGAGCTTTAATGGTTCCAACTGAAATTTTGGCGCAGCAGCATTTAGAAAGTCTAATCCAACTATTTGATTCTTTAGAAATGAATGTGGCCTTACTGACAGGATCAACCAAAACTAAAGAACGACGTGCTATTTTAGCCGGTTTGCAGAATGGTGAAATCGATGTGATCGTAGGAACACATGCCTTGATCCAAGACGATGTTCAGTTCAATAATTTGGGCTTGGTCATAACGGATGAACAGCATCGATTCGGGGTGAATCAACGGCGCGTGTTAAGAGAAAAAGGTTTGCATCCTGATGTTTTATTCATGACCGCAACACCGATTCCTCGGACGTTAGCAATTACTGCTTATGGTGAGATGGATGTTTCAGTTATTGATCAAATGCCGGCTGGACGAATCCCAATCAAGACTAGTTGGATCAAATCAAAGCAATTAGAACATACTTTGGATTGGGCAAAGCTTGAACTAAAGGCGGGACATCAATTGTATGTGATCTGTCCATTGATTGAAGAATCAGAAGCGTTGGATGTGAAAAATGCGACAGAAATCTATGAGCATTTGAGTGAGTATTATGCACCAGACTATCAAGTAAGTCTATTACACGGTAAGATGAAAAATGCGGAAAAAGAAGCGATCATGGAAGAATTCAAAGACAACCAAAGTCAAATTTTAGTTTCCACTACAGTAATTGAAGTTGGTGTGAACGTACCGAATGCGACAGTGATGTTTATCATGGATGCGGATCGTTTTGGCTTAGCTCAATTGCATCAATTGCGTGGCCGTGTCGGCCGTGGCTCCGACGCCTCTTATTGCGTTCTAGTGGCAAGTCCCAAAAATGAGATGGGTAAAGAACGAATGAAGATCATGACTGAAACTAATAATGGGTTTGTTTTAAGCGAAAAAGATTTAGAATTACGTGGGCCGGGGGAAGTCTTTGGCTTCCGTCAATCAGGCTTGCCGCAATTTCTAATTGCCGATCTAGTCAATGATGCGAATGTTTTAGAAGTGGCTCGAGATGAAGCCAATCAAATCTGGCAATTAGAGGACTGGCGAACAGATCCAGCCTTTGCCCCATTAGCTAAGATGCTCAAACCAATTGAAACAGGTGAAACCTACTTTGACTAATGCTATACTGAGTTGTGTGAAAAATGATTAGCTAGATAATAGAAACGGCTAATTTAGATTGAAATATATATTTCGCTTGCGGAAATAAATACATTGGAACGAAAAAGGATGCCAGTCCAACTATCTTGTTTAGTTAGGAAAATAAATTATTTTGAATTAACTAGTTGGATGGTATACGGCTTGAGAATCAGAATTATTTTCGCTTGTGGAAAATAAATACATTGAAACGAAAAAGGATGCCAGTCCAACTATCTTGTTTAGTTAAGAAAATAAATTATTTTGAATTAACTAGTTGGATGGTATACGGCTTGAGAATCAGAATTATTTTCGCTTGCGGAAAATAAATACATTGAAACGAAAAAGGAGAGAGTTTTTTCATGAGAATCGCTGTAGATGCTATGGGCGGAGATTTTGCTCCCAAAGCTATTGTAGAAGGTGTAATGTTAGCACAAAAAAAACATCCGGAGATTGAATTTCAATTATATGGAAAAGAAGACGCCATTCGTCAATATCTAACGAATGAAAAAAATATTACGATCATTCATACTGATGAAAAAATCAATAGTGATGATGAACCAGTGAGAGCTATCCGTCGTAAAAAGAATGCCTCAATGGTCTTGGCTGCCCAAGCAGTAAAAGACGGCAAAGCTGATGCCATTTTTTCTGCTGGAAATACCGGTGCACTCTTAGCTGCAGGCTTGTTCGTAGTTGGCCGAATCAAAGGAATTGAGCGTCCTGGTTTGATGTCAACATTACCTGTTTTAAATGGAACAGAAGGTTTTGATATGTTGGATTTAGGTGCAAATGCTGAAAATAAAGCAGAACACCTTCATCAATACGCAATCTTAGGTTCTTTTTATGCAAAACATGTTCGTGGAATCGAAAATCCTCGTGTAGGATTGTTAAATAATGGGACGGAAGAAACAAAAGGCAGCGAATTAACAAAAGAAGCCTTCAAACAGCTACAAGCAGAAGAAAGTATCAACTTTATCGGTAATGTGGAAGCCCGTGAATTGTTAAATGGCGTGGCAGATGTAGTAGTGACGGATGGGTTTACGGGAAATGCCGTCTTAAAAACGATTGAAGGAACTGCTATGGGCTTGATGACATTATTAAAGGGCAGTATCAATGATGCCGGTGTAAAAGGAAAATTAGGCGCTGTGATGTTGAAAGACACTTTATACGGTTTGAAAGACAAGCTTGATTATTCTGCTCACGGCGGCGCAGTATTATTTGGTCTTAAAGCGCCTGTCATCAAAACACACGGATCGACTGGTCCAGAAGCAGTAGCTAATACGATTGACCAAATCCATCTAATGTTAGAAACAGATGTTGTAGGTCAATCAGTGGAATTTTTTGAAACCCACCAAGGGTAAGACTGTCCAAACGGATTTCTGAAAAAAGGTGGACAAAGGGAACAAACATCAGTAAAATGAGTTGTGACCTTCTAGTAAAAAAACATACCCGAATATTAGTTGATCAAGTGGAGGTGAATGTTGTTGACTCGTGAAGAAGTATTTAGCAAAGTTGCTGAAATAATTTCAAATCACTTTGAAATCGATAAAGATAAAGTGACTCTTGAATTGAGTATCAAAGACGACTTAAATGCAGATTCAATCAGTATCATGGAATTCGTTTTAGAATTAGAAGATGAATTCGGAACAGAAATTTCTGATGATGACGCTGAAAAAATTGAAACTGTTGGAGCTGCAGTTGATTACATTATGCAAAACGACAAAGCTTAATAAAAAAGAGGCGTAGCGAACATTTGCTGCGCCGTTTGTATATCTTCAAAAGACCTGAAAGGGTCTTTTTTATTTAGGTGTTAGTCAATCAAAGTTAAAAAGTGTTGCTTCCAAATGCGCTCATAAAACGAAGGCATTTCTAACGCATTGAGAAAAGAATTTTCATAGGCACTAACACATTTTCGATTAAAAAGTTAGTCAAAGGTTGAAAATTTGCTATGTTCATGACTTCTGATTTAAAAATTAGCAAAAAAACAGTATAATAAGGCGTGATGGAAATCTCAAAAAAAGGAATGAGCCCATGGATACACAGTTGATAAATGAATTGAAAGAAAACTATGGCATCGTCTTTCACGATGTGAACTTATTGGAGCAAGCTTTTACCCACTCATCTTATGTGAATGAACACCGTAACATGAATATTTCAGATAATGAACGGTTAGAATTTTTAGGGGATGCTGTCTTAGAAATTCAAGTATCGGACTACTTGTATCATCATTATCCAACGTTGCCAGAAGGTCGATTGACCCGTTTACGTTCGGCGATCGTAAGAGAAGAAAGTTTATCTAAATTTGCTAAAGAATGTCATTTTGACCAATATATCATGTTAGGTAAAGGAGAAGAAAATTCAGGCGGACGTCATCGCGCAGCGTTATTATGCGATTTGTTTGAATCTTTCTTAGGTGCTCTGTATTTAGATCAAGGATATGAAGCGGCATTAAACTTTATCAAGACCGTTGTTTTCCCTAAAATCGAAGCCGGCGACTTTACCCGTGAGATGGATCATAAGACACGCTTACAAGAAGTGTTACAAAAGAGCGGCGATGTTACGATCGAATACCGTCTAGTTAACGAAGAAGGTCCAGCCCATGAACGTATTTTTACGATCGATGTTTATTCAGACGACCAATTGATCGGTACGGGACAAGGAAAATCTAAAAAATTAGCTGAGCAAGATGCAGCAGAAAAAGCATTACGCAAACTTGCTGCCAAATAGTATGAATTTCCTAGTGGAATTTTAGGAGGAACATTTTGCATTTAAAACGAATTGAGATCGCTGGTTTTAAATCTTTTGCGGATCGAACGAAAATCGAATTCGAAAAAGGTGTTACAGCGGTCATCGGACCAAATGGTAGTGGGAAAAGTAATATTACTGAAGCGATTCGCTGGGTTTTAGGTGAGCAATCAGCTAAAAGTTTGCGTGGCGGTAAGATGCCAGACATTATCTTTGCTGGTTCTGACTCACGCAAACAGTTGAATCTGGCAGAAGTAACGGTTGTTTTAGACAATACCGACCACTACTTACCTTTAGCATTTAGTGAAATCAGTGTTACTCGTCGCTACCGTCGGACGGGTGAGAGTGATTTCTTTATCAATAAAAAAGCTTGCCGTTTAAAAGATATCCAAGATCTTTTTATGGATTCAGGCTTAGGTAAAGAGTCGTTTTCGATTATTTCGCAAGGGAAAGTCGAAGCGATTTTTGCAAGCAAACCAGAAGATCGCCGTGGAATTTTCGAGGAAGCAGCGGGTGTTCTCAAGTACAAGCAACGTAAGCGTAAAGCTGAACAAAAATTATTTGAAACAGAAGATAATTTAAGTCGAGTTCAAGACATTATTTACGAATTGGAAGATCAGCTGACTCCTTTAGCGGCTCAGAGTGAAGCGGCGAAGGAGTTTTTGAAACTTAAAGAAGAATTGACAGCTACCGATATTAGTTTGACAGTCGCTAAGGTCAATGAAACACGTGAAAAATGGGCAACTTCAAAAACTGATTTTGAATCATTATCTAAAACGATCGAAGAAAAAAGTCGTTTTATACAACGAACTGAAAATCAGTTAGGACGTTTGCGTGAACAGCGTGGTGACTTGGATGAGCAATTAGAAACGGGTCAACAACAACTATTACATTTGTCAGAAGCATTGAAACAAGCTGAAGGCCGGATAGAGTTATTGAGTGAGCGTTCTAAAAATACCCAAAAAACGAGTGCTGAATATCGAGAAAATTTAGTTGATCAACAAAATAAACGGACAGAATTAGAAAAAAATCTAAAAGCAGTCCAAGAACAGCAAGTCGAAAAAGAAGCTGAAAAAGTCGCATTGAATGAACGAATCCAACAATTAACACTTGAGGTGAAGAAATACAAAAAATCGCCTAAAGAGTTATTGGAAGATTTACGCGGAACTTATGTTGAGTTGATGCAAGAGTCAGCTAATGTCAGTAATGAATTGAAATATTTGGAGCGTCAGTACACGCAAGAAACAGCGAAAAACCAACAAAGTGTCACTCGTTTTGAAGCACTGCAGACACAGCTAGATGCTTTACTGACTCAAAAAGCCGATGCTGAGATCAAAGCTCAGACATTGGAAGCCCAATTAACAACTGAACAAACACAGTACCGTCAATCAGTAGAAGCTAAAAATAAGACGCAACAGCAATTGCAGAAAGAGCAACAGCTGATGTACGACTTGATGAGTCAGGTACAACAGGCACGTGCGCGCCAAAAAAGTTTGCAAGAAATCCAGGAAAATTATAGTGGATTTTATCAAGGTGTTCGCAGTGTCTTGCAGCATAAAAATCAGTTGAACGGGATCGTTGGTGCTGTAGCAGAGCTGTTGGAAGTACCAGCAGAATATACTTTAGCAATCGAAACTGCTTTGGGGGCTTCGGCGCAACATATTATTGTAGAAAATGAAAAAGATGCCCGCCAAGGGATTACTTTTTTAAAACAACAACGCAGTGGTCGTGGAACTTTTCTACCTTTGACAACGATCAAACCACGTAGTGTAGCTGCCCATCAATACCAAGCAATCAAAGAGATCGAAGGTTTTGTTGGTGTCGCTAGTGAGTTGGTTCAGTTTCCAGAAACCGTTGCACCGGTAATGCAAAACTTATTGGGTGCAATCGTTATTGCCAAAGATTTGAATAGTGCCAACCAACTAGCGCGTCAATTGCGTTACCAAGTTCGGGTCGTTTCCTTAGACGGCGATGTCATGAACGCTGGTGGATCAATGACTGGTGGCGCTACTAAGCAAGGAAATCGTGGCAATTTATTCAATCAAAGCCATGAATTGGCTGAGTGGACTAAGCGTTATGAAGAAATCAATCAAGCATTGCAAACTAAAGAAAAATTAGTACGTGAACTTCAAGCGCAAAATACTGAGCAAAATGAAACGATTGAAAACTTGCGAACACAAGGAGAGCAGACCCGTTTAGCTTATCAAGAAGCAAAAAGCAGTGAGGAACGGATTAGCTCAGAACACGTTCGTTTACAAAAAGAGCAATCATTGTTCTCTTATGAAGCAAAAGAGCTGAAAAGTTTCTTAACGGATTATCAAGTTCAAAAAGAAGCTTTAGAATTTCAGCAAGTTGAGTTGAAAACGCAGCAAGATCAAATCAATCAAGAGATTCGTCAATTGAATGAAGAAAGTGATCAGCTGGAAGCAAAACGCGTAGAAATCGCGACGGCATTAAGTCGTTTGCAAGCAGACGCCGCCGTACTTGAAGAACGTTTAATGTATTTAGCAAGACAAGTGATAACGTTCAATGATCAAATCGATGAAAGCTCGGTTCAAATCACAAGTTTGGAAAATCAGTTGTTAGCTCTTTCTAGTGATTCATCTGATCACGAGGAAACCGAAGAAAGTTTGAACCAGCGAGTAGCAGAATTGGCGACTGCTCGAGAGCACTTGCAAGACCAGTTAGTTATCTGGAAAGAACAACGTCAAGCATTACAGCAAGAAGTCGATCAATCTGATCTGGCATTGACCGAAGCCAATCGAGAACAAAAACAATTACTCTCACAGCAGTCACAAGCGGATGTGCAAAAAAACCGCTATGAGTTGAAATTAGATACTGCCTTGTCCTATTTGCAAGAAGAATACAATGTTACTTTTGAAGGGGCAGAGGCACAAGCAGATCCAGCAATTGATTTGGCAGAAGCAGAACGAGAAGTTGGCCGTCTGAAGCAAGCAATTGAAAAATTAGGCCCTGTTAATCTGAATGCGATCGAGCAGTACCAACAAGTTGAAGAGCGTTACGATTTTCTGACTGCTCAAAGAGATGATCTCGTTTCAGCGAAAGAACAACTATTTGAAACGATGGATGAAATGGATGATGAAGTGAAGACCCGTTTCCATACGACCTTCAAAGCGATTCGAGAACAATTCAATGTTGTTTTCCCGAATATGTTTGGCGGTGGACGCGCAGAACTTGTATTAACGAATCCTGAAGATTTATTGAATACAGGTATTGAGATCGAAGCACAACCACCTGGGAAGAAATTACAAAACTTGTCATTACTTTCAGGTGGAGAACGAGCATTGACTGCTATTGCTTTGCTGTTCTCAATTATCCAAGTTCGTCCAGTACCATTTTGTGTCTTAGATGAAGTGGAAGCTGCGCTAGATGAAGCGAATGTCACGCGTTTTGGTCGCTACTTAAGCTCGTTCCAAAACGGTACCCAGTTTATTGTAGTGACTCACCGTAAAGGAACGATGGAAGCCGCCGACGTTTTATATGGGGTGACCATGCAAGAATCCGGTGTGTCAAAAATCATTTCTGTTCGTCTTGAAGAAGTAAAAGAAGATGGGAAGTTTAAAGTCAAGGAAGGGGAACCTTTATAAATGATCAAATTAGTCGCAATTGATTTAGATGGTACATTGTTAACCGATGCTAAAACAATATCTGATACCAATAAAAAAATCTTAGCCGAAGCCAAAGCGCGTGGAGTCAAAATCGTTATCTGTACAGGACGCCCACTGATCGCGATCAAGAATTATTTGACCGAGTTGAATTTATTAGATGCGAACGATTATTCTATCACGTTTAACGGTGGATTGATCCAAACAAATACTGGAGAAATCTTAGGTAAAACAGCGATGTCTTTAGAAGATGTCCAACACTTACGCCAATTATTAACCAAAATCGATTTACCGATGGATGTGCTTTCAGATGCATTATGTTATCAAATCGCTACGGCACCTGAGCATCCTTCGATCTATCCAACATTGAATAAAGCACTGACTTATGTAGATAAAGATGCTGCTGAACTAGGAGAAACAACTTTGTATAATAAAGTTGTCTCCGCAACCGATGTGGATTACTTGGATCAACAAATCGCGAAGATCCCTGCGGAAGATTATGACCGATTTGAAATTTTCAAAACTCGTGCGAACCTACTAGAATTTATGCCAAAAGGTGTGACAAAAGCATTTGGTTTATCTGTTTTAGGTGAACACCTAGGAATCTTGCCAAATGAAATGATGGCATTAGGCGACGAAGCCAATGATCTTTCAATGATCTCTTATGCAGGCATGGGCGTCGCAATGGAAAATGCTACGGATGGTGTAAAATCAGCTGCTAATTTCGTTACGCGTACGAACCAAGCAGATGGTGTCGCGCATGCGATTCAAAAATTCGTTTTTAATGAAGACAAAGGAGGAATTTAGATGGGATTATTTGACCGCATAAAAAAAGCTTTTACTGGCGAACAAGCAGAAGAACCTGAAAAGAAAAACGATGTGGTAGAAGATACAGATGCCCCCTCAGAACCGGATGTCGAAAGTACGCAAGAAGAAGCTGCTGATTCTGTTGAAAGCTCTGTTGAAGAATCTGTTCCAACAGCTGCTGAATCCGAAGACCTTCCTGCAGTAGATGAAATCGAAGAAAAACATGAAGACATAGAAACAATTGAAGAACCTATTACGGTGGAAGAACCGGTTACTGAAGTAGAAACGAATGAGTTAAGCACACCTGAAGTTCCGGTAACGATTGACGAAACGTTGGAAGAGACAACAGAAGTTGCACAATCAATCGAAACAGATTCCGAAGCGCCCGTGGTCAATCCAATCGAAGCTGCTCCGACTCCAGTTGTAGAAGAAGAGTCAGTACAAGAAAAGTACGATAAAGGATTAGAGAAAACACGTAAATCCTTTGGTGATCGAATGAATGAATTATTTGCTCGTTTCCGTCGTGTGGATGAGGATTTCTTTGAAGAATTGGAAGAAACATTGATTGGTGCAGATGTTGGTTTTGATACAGCTATCAAATTGACTGATTCATTACGACAAGAAGTTAAATTGAAAAATGCTAAAAAACCTGCTCAAATCCAAAATGTCATCATTGAAAAATTAGTTGATATTTATGAAGCCGAAGGTGTAGATGAAAAGAATGAAATCAATTTACAGCCTGATGGATTGAGTGTCATTTTATTTGTAGGAGTCAATGGGACTGGAAAAACAACCAGTATCGGTAAATTAGCCAATCAATATAAAAATGAAGGTAAAAAAGTTTTATTAGCTGCAGCGGATACTTTCCGTGCGGGTGCGATCGATCAATTAGTCGTTTGGGGAGAACGCTCTGGCGTCGAAGTAGTACGCGGAAATGCTGGCGGCGATCCAGCAGCTGTTGTATTTGATGCGGTTGACAAGGCAAAAAATGGGAACTATGACATCTTGTTGATCGATACAGCGGGTCGCTTGCAAAACAAAGTGAACTTGATGAACGAATTGGAAAAAATCAAGCGGGTAATTCAACGCGAGTTTCCAAGCGCCCCGCATGAAGTCTTGTTAGTTGTGGATGCAACAACAGGTCAAAATGCGTTAGTTCAAGCTCGTCAATTTAAAGAAACTACTGATGTGACTGGATTGGTTTTAACGAAATTAGACGGTACAGCGAAGGGCGGAATCGTCTTAGCAATTCGAAATGAATTGCATCTACCGGTAAAATTAGTTGGATTAGGTGAAGGGATCAATGATTTGGAAGCCTTCGATTCAAATGATTTTGCAGTGGGTTTATTCAAAGGTCTGTTAAAAGAAGAATAACCAGCTCAAAAAAACTTATAGCGATGTGTTTACTGTATTTTACAGTGAGCGCATCGCTTTTTTGTATGCTAAAAAATTAGAAATATATTTTTGACGTTTTTTAAGACAATATACAAACGAAACAACTCAAATTCCCATGCTACTATACAAATATACCAATGAGGAAGAGGTGAAGGAGGAATCAAAGGAAGGAAATAAATGAGTTAATTAAAAGGTACATAGCTAGATTATCTAGCCTTGGCATTTTAGTAATACGAACATAAGATGAATCATTACTTTGAGCAATAAAACGCTGATTGAATAAAAATTATAAGAAAAGAAAGAGGATGTGTATAACATGTGTACAAGTATTTTTACAGAAACAAAAGATCGGAAACACGTATTAGCGAGAACAATGGATTATTCTTTCCCACTAGATTTTGATGTCGTTTATTTACCAAGAGCGTATTCTTGGAAGTCATCAGCTGACAATGCTAGCCATGAATCAAACTATGGTTTTTTAGGTGCTGGTCGTTCATTGGGAACTTCTTATTTCGTAGCAGATGGGGTAAACGAACATGGATTGGCGATCGCAGAATTATATTTGCCGCAAAAAGCCGTTTATCAAAAACAAGCTGATGAAAATAAAATCAACTTAGCTCCTCATGAATTTATTACTTGGGCACTAGGTGAGTTCAAATCAATCGCAGATTTGAAAAAGAAATTATCAAAAGTAAATCTAATGGATGTTGCAGCACCGTTGATCGATACGATCACTCCTTTGCATTGGATCATTACAGACACAACAGGGAATTGCATGGTGATTGAACCAACCCAAAAAGTTTTACATTTGAAGGAAAACCCAGTGGGCGTAATGACGAATACGCCGCTTTTAGAATGGCATATCGAAAATTTACGGAACTATTTGAACGTGCGACCAAAACAATATGAACCGCAACAATTTGGAAACTATACCGCAAATCCATTTTCACAAGGAACAGGAACGATGGGCTTGCCGGGCGGATATACGCCACCAGAACGTTTTGTACGAGCTGCATTTTTTAAAGAACACATCGACCAAGCAAAAATCGAAACAGAAGCTGTGACAAATTCAATGAAAATCTTATCAACTGTACAGATTCCTAAAGGTATCGTAGTCACGAGCGACGATCATGAAGATTACTCTCAATATACAGGTATGATGTGTAATGAAAGTAAGACATATTATTATGCGGACTACAATAATACACGAATTTCTAAGGTTGAAATGACAAAAGAACTCTTGGCAAGAACGACTCCTAAAATTTTTGTAGTCAAAAAGGTTGAAGATATGGCAATCTTAAGTGCCGAAAAAGTATCACCTAAAGAAGTAGCAGCCGATTTATCTGACAAAGCCGAAACTGGTTCAACTTTATTAGATATGGTTGGTCAAGAAGTATTAGGTGGGCTGAAGTCAGCAAAACAAGGAACCTTGGATGAAGACACTCAGCAAACTGCAGATCAATTACTAGCAGAACTAGGTCAATTAAAAGACAAATTAGGTAAATAAGGCCTAACTATCCCTAAAACATATCTTTTGTATAGGTTTTTAGGGATAGTTTTTTTTATTTATTCCGAAAATCATTAATCAAAATAGGCGGATTATCAGACAAACTTTAAAATTTTTATCACGGCTATTTTGCTAAAGTTAAAGCATAAAGAAGAGAAGAGGAATCTACAATGAAAAAAATTATTTTAGTAACATTTGATGAAGAAGCAAAAACATATGAAGGATTTTCACAACTCCAAAAAATCTCAAAAAGTAATACTTTCGATCTGAAGCAAGCCATGATTTTACAAAAACATGCGGATAAATCAAAATTTGTTGTTAAAGACAGCGTTGATTATGAAAGCAACTCACGAGTGGCAAAAGGGGGATTCATCGGGATCATCGTAGGAATTCTAGGTGGACCGTTAGGAGTTTTGTGCGGCTGGGTAATTGGAGATGCAGTTGGAGCAAGTGCTAATTATATCAAGAACAAACGGACGCATACTATTTTTGATTCGATCGCTAATAAATTAGACAATGATGAACTAGGTTTATTACTTTATGCTGATGAATCAGATGAAACGTTATTGAATACGATGATTGCAGAAAAATTAAACGGTACGATCGAACGCTTTGACTATGAAGCAGCAAAAGAAGATGTGGAAACAGCAAAAAAACATTTAAAACACAACCAAGACTAAAACAAAGAAAAAGGAGCAGAAACAATGTATAGAAGTAACGGAAATTATGAAGCTTTTGCACGGGCGGCAAAACCGGCAAAAACAGAAGATATCTCAGCAGTTTATTTAATCGGATCAGGCCTGGCTTCTCTTTCAGCCGCAGCATTTTTAATCAGAGATGGTCGTATGGATGGCAGTAAAATTCATATTTTAGAAGAATTACCCCTGGCAGGTGGTTCATTGGATGGACGATACAGAGAAGAATATGGTTTTGTGATTCGCGGCGGGCGTGAAATGGAAAGTCATTTTGAATGTCTGTGGGACCTTTTCCGCTCGATTCCATCACTAGAAGTTGAAGATGCCTCTGTTTTAGATGAATTTTATTGGTTGAATAAGAAAGACCCAAATTCTTCAAAATGTCGTTTAATCCATAACCAAGGTGAACAAGTACCCACAGATGGTCAATTGACGTTGAGCGAGAAAGCAATCAAAGAAATTTTAGCTTTATGTTTGATGAAAGAAGACCAGCTAGATGATAAAAAAATTACGGATGTCTTTACGGACGAATTTTTCAACTCAAATTTTTGGACGTACTGGTGTACGATGTTTGCTTTTGAAAAATGGCATTCAGCGATGGAAATGAGACGCTACTTGATGCGCTTTATTCACCATATTGATGCCTTAGCTGATTTTTCTTCCCTTAAATTTACTAAGTATAATCAGTATGAGTCATTGGTATTACCACTATTAGCATATTTAAAAGATAACGGCGTTCATTTCCAATACGATACTAAGGTTAAAAATGTGATCGTAGCTAATAAAAATGGCAAGAAACTAGCAGATAAATTGATTTTAACGGTCGAAAAACAGGAAACGATCGTGCAATTAGCTGAGAATGATTTAGTCTTTGTTACGAATGGATCGATCACGGAAAGATCAACTTATGGAAATAGTGAAACACCCGCTCCAGTTTCAAAAGAATTGGGCGGTAGTTGGAATTTATGGAAGAGCATGGCTGAACAAGATGCTAGCTTCGGTAAACCAGAGAAATTCTGTGAAAATCTACCTGACTCAAGCTGGTTTGTTTCAGCAACAGTAACGACTTTGGATGAAAAAATTGCACCTTACATCGAAAAAATCAGCCATCGAGATCCTTATGCTGGAAAAGTAGTTACTGGCGGGATCGTTCACGCAACAGATTCCAATTGGAAAATGAGTTATACTCTTAATCGTCAGCCTCATTTCAAAAAACAACCAAAAGATCAATTAGTTGTTTGGGTCTATGCCTTACTTTCAGATACAAAAGGAAATTACATTAAAAAACCGATTACTGAATGTACGGGAAATGAGATTGCTGCTGAATGGTTGTATCAAATGGGCGTACCAGAACATTTGATTGATGGTTTAGCCAAAGAATCATGTAATACGATCCCTTGTTACATGCCTTATATTACGTCTTACTTTATGCCTCGTGCGAAAGGTGATCGTCCAGCGGTGATCCCAGAAGGATATAGTAATTTAGCCTTTATGGGGAATTTTGCAGAAACCGAACGAGATACTGTGTTTACAACAGAATATTCTGTTCGTACGGCAATGGAAGCTGTTTATACCTTGCTAGAAATCGATCGAGGGGTACCAGAAGTTTTTGCTTCTTCTTATGATATTCGAATGTTACTAAATGCTTCATATTATTTGAATGATCAAAAAGGAATCAAAGAAGTGAAAGTTCCCTTATTAGAAGGTTTGATCGAGCGCAAAGGACTGAAAAAAATCAAAGGGACATTTATTGAAGAATTATTAGAGGATGCCAATCTATTATAGAATAAGATAAATAAGCGAAAAATATTTCAATAAAATATTTTTCGCTTATTTTTATAAAAAGGATTGACATAAATAATAAAAGGATTACAATATCATTAAATTATATCTAAACAATGAAGAGAAGAGTAATTGATGCTTCTAGTTACAGCGACCTCGGATGGTGAGAATGAGGACCAAGAAAATTCAATGAAGATGAACTCGGAGTATCTGACAGGTTAACGCTTGTTAGACGGTCGTGACCGTTATATCACCGAGTTTCAATAGGAACTGTTGAGGTATCTTTTGTGAGAAAGATATAAATTTGGGTGGTAACACGAATGATTTCGTCCCTTTGTCTAGTGAAGACAAAGGGACTTTTTTTGTTTTTAAGATTAAAGGAGTGAGTCGAGTGGATATAGAGACATTTATTCAAGCACATTATCAATCACGTAAGCAAACCAATTCGCTAAAGTGGGATGCGTTAAAGGAAAGGTATCAAGACGATACCTTACTGCCATTGTGGGTAGCAGACACAGAATTTTCAGTACCGCAAACTGTTCAGCAAGCATTAAGTGAACGGATTGCTCATGGAATATTCGGGTATTCGATTGTTCCGGAAACCTATTTTTCAGCTTATGCTGGCTGGCAAGCACGCCATGAACAAACGGCTTTTCAAGCAGAATGGCTAGAGTTTACGACAGGTGTTGTTCAAGCGTTGTATGATTTGATTGCTTGTTTTACCCAAGAAAAGGATCAGATATTGATTCAAACGCCGGTCTACTATCCTTTTTTTAATGCAATCAAAGATCAAAATCGAGAATTAATATGTTCTCCATTGAAAGCAACTGCCGAGGGGTATCAGATGGATCTGGAAAACTTTGAACAGCTATTGAAAGCTAATGAAGTGAAATTGTTCATTTTATGTTCTCCTCATAATCCAGTGGGGCGTGTTTGGACCAAAGAGGAATTGACGGCAGTCTTGAAATTATGTCATCAGTATCACGTACGTGTGATTGCTGACGAGATTCATTCGGATTTGATTTTGTCAGATCATCACTTTGTATCCGCAGTTACGGTAGCACAAGAGTTAGATATTTTAGAAGAAGTTATTGTCTGCAATGCGCCTTCAAAAACGTTCAATCTAGCGACTTTATTGAACGCACATATCTGGCTACCTGGAGAACGCACACATCAACACTATCGATGTTGGTGCCAAGCCCATCGACAAACCGAATATAGTTCATTAGGACAATTAGCTGCATTGACAGCTTATCAAACAGGAGATGAATGGCTCGAAGGCTTTTTGCAAGTAGTCGAGACGAATTACCAAACCGTTAAGCAACGATTGGCAGAAGCAATACCTGAAATCGGTGTGGCAGATTTACAAGGAAGTTACCTATTATGGCTGGATTTGCGTGGATGGATTTCAGAAGATCAGGTCAAAGAATATATTCAAGAAAAAGCCGGTCTGGCAATTGATTTTGGAGAATGGTTTTCACCAGAAACGAAAGGATTTATTCGTATCAATTTAGGGACGCATCCAGCAACAATTGATTTAGCAATCGACAGATTAATCGCAGTGAATCAACAAGCATTCAAGGAGGAAACAATAAATGTCTTATAAAACAGCCACTAAATTAGCTCAAATCGGCAATCGTTCAGATAAACAAACTGGAGCCGTTGCAGCGCCAATCTATTTATCCACAACTTATTCACATCCTGAATTAGGCGAAAGTACAGGGTATGATTATACGCGAACTAAAAATCCAACTCGGGATATTTTGGAGCAAGCATTGGCGGAACTCGAATCCGGTAGTCGTGGGATTGTGACGAGTTCAGGGATGAGTGCGATTCAATTAGTATTTAGTTTTTTTCCTTCAGGCAGTGAATTTTTAGTTTCTCGTGATCTGTATGGCGGCAGTTACCGTTATTTTGAAGAATTACAAAAATTAGCTATCGCAACATTTCATTATTTTGATGATTTTGAAAGTTTAATAGCCCAATTGACACCGGAAATTACAGCAGTCTTCTTAGAAACACCTACTAATCCATTAATGCAAGAGGTATCAATCAAAAAAGTCGCTCAGTTGACCCAAGCACAAGAAACATTGTTGATTGTGGATAATACTTTTTCGACACCGCTACGTCAACAACCGCTAGTTTTAGGAGCAGACATTGTTGTACATTCAGGGACCAAATTTTTGACTGGTCACAATGATATTTTAGCCGGTGTTGTTGTAGCAAAAGATCCTGAGATCGGTGAACGGCTTGCTTGGTTGGCAAATACAACAGGACCAACCTTAGGCAGTCTCGACTGTTGGCTGTTTATTAGAAGTTTAAAAACATTCAAATTGCGTTTTGAACAGCAAGAACGGAACGCACAAAGAATTGCTAAAATTTTAAATGATCAACCCCAGTTGAAAAAAGTTCTTTATCCAGGAATCGGAGGGATGATCAGTTTTTATGTAAAAGACGCCGCTAAAATCAAAGAATTTTTAGCAGAATTGAAATTGATTACTTTTGCTGAAAGCTTAGGTGGGGTGGAAAGTTTGATCACTTATCCAACAACACAAACCCATGCAGATATCCCTCAAGAGTTGCGAGAATCGTATGGCTTAAAACCAGACTTATTACGCTTATCTGTCGGAATCGAAGACAGTGAAGATTTAGCCAATGACTTGATCCGCGCTTTGAGAGTCTTTGATTGATACTAGAAGATTGATCAGTTAAGCTAGGTTGTTTGAAACAAGTTAAAAATAGGAAATAAAAAGGGATTTGAGTTGATCAAATCCCTTTTTAGAAAGAAGCGAGGGAAGCAAATGAATCTGCAACAATATCGGTATGTCGTAACGATCGCTGAGATCGGGAGTTTTAGTCAAGCTGCTAAAGAGCTGTTCGTTACCCAGTCAAGCTTATCCATATCTGTCAAAGAAATTGAAAAAGAATTAAATGTCTGCTTATTTGAACGTTCAAAAGCAGGAGCAAAATTAACGGAAGCAGGTAGTGATTTTGTTTTTTATGCGCGACGTATCTTAGCTCAAGTCCATGAATTAGAACAGCATTACCAAGAATCGGGTAAAAAAAGTTTTACAGTCACAGCTCAGCATTATGATTTTTTGTATCAGCCCTTTCTCAAGATAATGGAAGATTATGATGATCAATACCAGCAGTTTCATTTGATTGAAACAACCACTCAGCGCATTTTAGAAAGTGTCCGAAATTTTGAAAGTGAAGTAGGTATTCTGTATCTAAGTCCAGCTAGTCGTAAAATATTCCAACGGTATTTTGCGCAAGAAAATCTATCTTGGGAAGTTTTAGGTCATTTTCCAACGCAAATATTTTTAGGCAAACATCATCCCTTAACGAAAAAAAAACGATCACTATCCAAGAATTACAGTCGTATCCACAAGTTCGATTTTCCCAAGAAAATCATGGTTTGGCTCATTTAGATGAAGACCCGTTAACGATCCCCAGTCAACAAACCGTCTTGCATACTAACGATCGCGGGACATTACTTAATTTATTGAGTGCTTCGAATGCCTATGCTTCAGGTCTGGGTATCGTGACAAGTTTTGCCAAAGAACAAATCGAATTACGGCCATTAGCCCACTCGGCGCAACATGAGTTGATCGCTATTTTTAACAAATCACGAGCGAAAAGTCAGATCCAGCTGGCTTTCGTCAATGAAATCAAATGTTTTTTAGCAGACTATGAGACTTCAAACAGAGCCTGTTCTTTAGGATCTACAATCACGTATCCATAAAAAAAATCAATCGCTACCAATCAAATTTTTTAATTACCTAACTCGCAAAAAACTAATATGGTTTTTTAACACAATGAGGCCAAAAAATATGATGTGTATATGCTCATCACGTTCTTTGGCATATCCTTAAATAGTTTATTTTGAGGCTGATCTAAAGGACTTGAAAATTCTTCAAGTCTTTTTTATGTTTAAATAAAACTACCGTTGTTATCTCATTTGTATTTTATATTGTGAACAATCTTTTTTTTAAGCATTTCCGTTCTGTTTATGTGTAATATTCTATATAATGTAGCTGGGAAGGGGGATACAAACAAATGAACATAAAAAATATGATGGAGCAAGAAACAGTTAGACCATTCTTGCTGCAAGCAAGATACGGGATCGAAAAAGAAAGCCAACGTGTCACTCTGGATGGTGAATTGGCGAAATCGAACCACCCTTCAACGGTAGGTAATCGTAATTTTCATCCATATATCCAAACAGATTTTTCTGAAACACAATTAGAGTTGATCACGCCCGTTACTGAATCAGTGGAGGAAGTACTGGCTTATCTAGAAGCTATCCATGATGTAGCGCAACGTAGCTTACCTAAAGATGAAATGATGTGGCCCTTTTCAATGCCGCCAGCACTGCCAGAAAAAGAAGAAGACATCCACATCGCAAAATTAGAGCACCACGCCGATGTTTTATATCGTCGTTATTTGGCACGTGAATATGGCAAAAGAAAACAAATGGTCAGTGGGATCCATTTCAACTTTGAATATGGGTTGGATCTAGTTGAACAGCTATTTTTAGTTCAAACACAAGAAACGTCTTTAGAGGACTTCAAGACGCATTTATATATGAAAATCGCTCGCAACTTTTTACGTTATCGTTGGTTGATCACGTATTTATTTGGTGCGAGTCCACTAAGCGAGGCCCGTTATTTTGATAGCGAAGATCGTCCGAACGAACCTGTTCGCAGTATCCGTACTAGCCAGTATGGTTATGTCAATAAACCGGATGTCCAAGTTTCTTACGAATCATTGACTCGTTATAGCCAAGATTTGGCTGAAAATGTAGCTCGAGGACGTTTGTCAGAAGAAAAAGAATTCTATGTACCGATTCGAATGCGCGGTGGGAAAAAAGTTGCCGATCTTTTCCACACGGGTATCCGTTATGTTGAATTAAGAAATATCGATTTGAATCCTTTTGATCGAGTGGGTATCGATGCCGATGAAATCAAATTCATTCATTTATTCATGCTGTATCTACTTTGGACAGATGAAAAATTATCAGCAGATGATTGGGTAGCCGAGGGTAATCGGATCAGTGATGCAGTATCATTAGAACATCCAACGAAACCAACAGCATTTTATGAAGAAGGCCAACAAATTTTTGCAGAAATGTTGCAAATGATCAAAGAATTATCATTAGAAGGCTCTGAATTGGTACGTACGTATCAAAACTGGTTGGATCATCCAGCAGAAACCTTAGCTGCTCGAATTTTTGTCTTAGATGAAAAGGAAGGTCAAGCAGTGGTTGCTACTGAATGGGGTCGCAAATTTTATGACCAAGCTTGGGCACATCCATACCAATTAGCAGGTTTCCAAGAAATGGAATTATCGACACAAAATCTTTTATTCGACGCGATCCAAATGGGAATCGAAGCGGAAGTATTGGATCGTCAAGATCAATTTGTAAAATTACAACATGGTACTCATCAAGAATTAGTGAAAAATGCTAATATGACGAGTAAAGATACCTACATCGCACCGTTATTGATGGCGAACAAAACAGTGACTAAAACAATTTTAGCTCGTGCTGGTTTCCGTGTCCCAGCCGGAGAGACTTTTGGCTCGATCGAAGAAGCGAAAAAAGCTTATTTACGGTTTGCTAAGAAAGCTTTTGTGATAAAACCAAAATCAACCAATTATGGTCTCGGAATCACGATTTTTAAAAATGAAACATCGATCGAAGATTTCAATGCTGGTCTAGCGATTGCATTTGCAGAAGATGACGCAGTGATCATTGAAGAATTCATGCCAGGAACAGAATACCGTTTCTTCGTGATCGATAGTCAGGTCAAGGCTGTTTTGTTACGAATCCCAGCCAATGTTGTAGGAGATGGCGAACGAACGATCAGCCAACTGGTAGCTGAAAAAAATGCAGACCCATTACGGGGCACACATCATCGTTCGCCGTTGGAAGTGATCCAACTGGGTGCACTAGAACAATTGATGTTAAAAGAACAAGGACTTCAAATCGATAGTATTCCTGAACAAGGTCGTCAAGTTTTCTTACGTGAAAATTCGAATGTTTCTACCGGCGGTGATTCCATCGATATTACTGATGAAGTAGATGAAAGTTATAAAAAAATTGCCATCGATGCTGTTGCGGCACTGGGTGCTAATATCAGTGGGATTGATTTGATTATTCCAGATAAAGACAAACCTTATGAAAATCATGAAGATTACGGCATCATTGAAGCTAACTTCAATCCAGCGATGCATATGCATATCTATCCATATGCTGGCAAGAGCCGACGCTTGACGATGGACGTCCTTCATTTCTTATATCCCGAACTAACATATTAAAAAAGAGGTTGAACCAAAAGTTTTAAACTTTTGGTCCAACCTCTTTTTGTGTTCTAGAAGATTAGATTTCTTCGAGTTGGATCGTTTGTTTGGTTTCTTCGACTACTAAACCAGTCCGCGCCTCCCACCAATGTTTCATTTCTTTCTCATAGGTAGTGGGAAAGCGATTGACCGTCTCGATCAAAGGCGCTCCTTGCAAGGTAGCGTAAGAAAAGTTCATGGCTAGATTTAGTTTTAACTCATTCAACAACAGATAGTATTCAAACATCATGTAATACATCTCATCATCATCTTTACTGGCTAAGACTAATGCTGCTCGGTCCAACATAAATCCTAAACTGCGCATCATAAATAAAAAACCGGGTAATTCTGCTGACTCAATATCTTCGACTTCTTTTAAAATATCGACATGCTGATCAAGCGCTTGCAATAGATCGGTTTGCAAATTGCGATACGTAACCATAGGTATCCTCCTTAAGATACTACTTTTAGTTAAGTATAGCACAAGCTAAAAAAAGTACCGTCGTTTTCTTTGCATTTGATTCGCAATATCTGTTCGTTTTGTGTAAAGTAAACAAAGAAGAAGGAGGCATTAAAATGGGGACATTAGCCATCATTACAGACCTACATGCAGATATCAATCATTTTGGTGATGAAGAGCTGGCATTATTGTTTGATTTATTACAAGAAAACAAGGTGACACGGTTGCATTTTGCTGGTGATACCGCAAATAAAATCGCTCATACTTTGGCAGTGAACCATTTTTTTCGTCATCAAGGCCTTCCGACGACTTTTAATTTAGGCAATCATGAGATGGGGAATATTCAAGGTGAACAGATGATCGAACATTATCCCGATAGTCATTTTCTCAACTTACGCTATCTGCCATTGACCGATCAGACGGTCTTATTAGGTTTCAATGGTTGGTACGATTATGGTTTTTCTGAATTAACTGATCCTAAAAAAATTCGTTCGACTAAAAATATTTATTGGTTTGATCGGATCATTGATCGTTTTTCAGATGATCAAACCGTTGATCAAGCAATTCTGAAGGAATTAAAATTAGTATTGGATGATTTGGCTCAAAAAAATTATCAAGTGATTCTAGCCACTCATTTTGTTCCTAAAGCAGAATTTATCGTTCATTTAAGCGGGAAATATCAAATTTGGAATAAATTGAATGCCTTTCTAGGTTCCAAAGCATTAGGTGAATTATTGGATCGTTATGATAATATCCAACAAGTGGTTTTTGGTCATACGCATCGACGCTTTTCTGATCAAGTCATCAATCAGACGATCTATAGTTGTCGTCCATTAGGTTATTACTACGAGTGGCGGATCACTCGCGATTTCATTTTAAAAAATCAATTGGCAGAGGTATTTATTCCAACTAAAATGCGGAGTATACTGAATAAAAACCAAACAGCTTTTGCTGCCTATAAAAAAGAGCATTTAATAGAAGAGTTTCGCCAAGCGATAACTTTAATCTCTTACTGACGAAAGGATCGTTTCAATGGAAACTATCAAGAATTTTTTTCGGCGTTTTACTCAGACTACACCCTTTGTTTTAGCGAATACCTTAGTGATCGTTCCTTATTTACTATTTATCCATTTGATTCATTCTAGTATTGCTATGACAGCGATGCCTTTTGTTTTATTCTATACTTTTCGTGTAACAGGAATCTTTTTGATTCGTGGGTTGCATCGTTCTATCGATCAGTATACGCTATTAATGGTGGCGCTTTTAATCGGAGGATTTGGCGCATTTTTGACATTACTAGGAACGATTTATTTTTCTAGTTATTTGTTTGGCAGCATATTATTAGGGCTGAGCGCGGCCTGGTTGCCAGCTGCAAATACTAGTGTCAATTTTTATGAGCAGACTCAGGGATTTCGCTCGATGACTAGTAAAGGATATCTTTATGCTTTGGTCGTTTTAGCCCCTTTAGGTTTTGGATTGACTGCAAGCTTACCGGTTCAAATGGTCGTCGTACCAAGTATGATTACTTTGTATTACATATGTGCCTATCATACTGTAAAGCATTACCCACATTATGAAATGGATTTTAAAGAATTACCTAAACATGTTTTTTCGATCCCAGAATTGATTTGGTTCGTTTTATTTTTCAGTGCTTTATTTTTATTACGTAGTGGGCGTTTGCTATTCAACGAAAAATTATTAGATGGTTCAATCATTTTGTTTGCAAGTATCTTTATTTTAGCCATCGTAGTGATTCATCAGGTTAAAGACCGCTGGAAATTACCGTTATGGCAAAATGCTCTGACATTTTTAAATGGAATGATCGGAAATTTTATTTTTCTTTTCGGGGCATTTTATATCGCAGTTTATAAAGGAAGTGCTGCTCAAGGTTTATACTTGTTTTTACCGTATGTTCTAGCGACAATCAGCGCCTTATTGGTTGCAGGCAAATTAAGAAAAAAAGCGAAAAATCCACTTGTTTTTCAGTTGTTTGGGTTGATGGTTGGTCTATTGCTGTTAAGTATTCGAAGTATCTTTCCACTTGCTATTTTTGTTTTGACATTTTTCCAAAAAAGTACCAGTTCTTGGTTGAATCGCCTATATTATCAAACCGATAGTATTCCTGAACAGCAACGGATTACGGCAAAATATTCTACTTCAAATAAGGGCAGCATCACCCATCAGTTTATTTTGATGTTTTTATTAGGCGCGACATTATGGGAGAAGGAATTGCCGATACGAGATCTTTTTCTACTAAAAAACCTGCATACTCAAGCAATTTTTGGGACGATGGATCTTGTTAAATTTGCAACGATCGTCCTATTATTAGCAGGAATTTATATTGTAGGAAGGATGGGCAAAGATGCGTTTAATCATTGATGGCGATGGTTCACCAGTAAAAGAAACGACAATCGAGGTTGCTAAGAAATTTTCATTACCTGTAGTGATCGTAACAAGTATTGATCATTATTCGACAAAAGAGTACCCTGAATTCGTAGATTTTATCTATGTTGATCGCGGAGCTGATTCTGCCGATTTTAAAATCGTTTCGGTGATCAAACCAGAAGACATATTAGTTACACAAGATTATGGGTTAGCTTCTTTGACATTAGTGAAAGCAGCACACGTCATGCATCAATCAGGTATGGAATATACAGCGATGAACATTGATTCTTTATTGACCCAACGATTTATTGGTAGTAAAATGCGGCAAGCGAAACAACGTACAAAAGGACCAAGACCTTTTACAAATGAAGATCGTACTCATTTTAAGAAAGTCCTAGAAGACTTGATTTCAAGCGATTTGTTGTAACATAAATGATAAGCTTCGTAATACTTGTAAAACTTTTTTTTGGAGATTCTAGTTTTTATGCTAAAATATGAAAGATCAGAAAGTAATGGAGGACATTCAGTTGAAAATTATTTTACTTTATGGTGGAAAGAGTCCAGAGCATGATGTAGCGATTCTATCGGCTTTTTCAGTAATTTCTGCGGTTTATTTTGATTATTATCAAGTCCAACTTGTTTATATTGATAAGACCGGTCAATGGGTCAAAGGCCCATTATTAACGGAAGCACCAGAGACAGATGAAGTGTTGCGCTTAACATGGGATCCAACGGGCAATGTTGTAGAAGGATTCAGCGGTCGAGTCATCGGAGCTGGCGAAATCAAAGAAGACAACGCGATCGTCTTCCCAGTTTTACACGGACCGAATGGTGAAGATGGAACGATCCAAGGTTTCTTAGAAACATTGGATATGCCGTATGTAGGTACTGGTGTAATGACTAGTGCATGTGCAATGGATAAAATCATGACAAAGTATATTTTACAAGCAGGCGGTATTCCCCAAGTACCCTATGTGCCTGTCTTAAAGAATCAATGGAAAGAAAATCCAAAACAAGTCTTTGATAAATGCGAAGGTATGTTGTTGTATCCAATGTTCATCAAGCCTGCTAACATGGGTTCAAGTGTAGGGATCTCGCGTGCCGAAAATCGCGAAGAATTACAAAAAGCCCTGCAAGAAGCCTATCTTTATGATTCTCGAGCTTTGGTTGAACAAGGAATCGATGCTCGCGAAATCGAAGTCGCTGTTTTAGGTAACGATGATGTACGTACGACATTACCAGGTGAAGTGGTAAAAGAAGTCGCTTTTTATGATTACAATGCAAAATATATCGACAATAAAATTCAAATGGCAATTCCAGCGGATGTTCCGGAAGAAGTGATGGATAAAGCACGTGAATATGCTAAGTTAGCCTACACGATGTTAGGCGGTTCTGGACTTAGCCGTTGCGATTTCTTCTTAACGAATAAGAATGAATTATTCTTAAATGAGCTAAATACAATGCCCGGTTTTACTGAGTTCAGTATGTATCCATTATTATGGGAAAACATGGGATTGAAATATGGTGATTTGATTGAAGAATTGATTCAATTAGGAAAGAAACGTTTCGAAATGAAAGCTGCATTGCATTTGAATAAGTAAGCCACGTTATATCACAAGCAGGATTTGAAATGTGAGTGTGACAAAAAATGTCACACTCCTTTTTTCCTAATAGAAGATTTTTAACACAATCGACTAGTCCTGTAGCTAGAGACAATTAATATGGGAGGAACACCATGAATTTTACAACGACAATCATCAGCAAAGCCGTTCAAGGTGAAGTATTGACGGAAAATGAGGTGACCGTTACTGGTGTCGAATTCGATACACGCAAAATTTCAAACGGCGATTTATTTGTTCCGTTAAAAGGAAAAAATGATGGTCATGATTTTGTGTCAAAAGCAATTGAAAACGGAGCGGCTGCAACATTATGGAGCAGCGATCCAGCGACTGCGCCAGAAGGGATTGCGGTTATTTTAGTGAATGATACACTTGCAGCTTTCCAAGCATTAGCAAGTTATTATTTATTAGAAGAACATCCAGATGTGATCGCTATTACTGGTTCTAATGGGAAGACGACGACAAAAGACATGACAGAATCTGTTCTTAGCCAGAAGTATCGGACGTATAAAACGCAAGGAAATTATAATAATGATATCGGGTTGCCTTATACGATTCTACACATGCCAGAAGGAACCGAAAAATTGATCCTTGAAATGGGTATGGATCACGCAAATGAAATCAGTGTATTATCTGAATTAGCAGAACCAGATGTTGCAGCTATCACGATCATTGGTGAAGCACATATTGAAAATCTAGGATCGCGAGAAAAAATTGCCGACGCTAAAATGGAAATTACTACCGGTTTAGCACCAGATGGTTTATTGGTCATTCCTGCAGATGAACCTCTTTTAGCAGATCGTATCCGTTCATTGTCACAAACGATTGAAACTTTTGGTATCCAACAAGGGGATATCTCAGCTACGATCTTAAATGAAAATAAAGGAGCAACTGTTTTTTCTGTAGATGATAGCGGCTATCAAATCCCATTACCAGGAAGCTACAATGTTCAAAATGCTTTGATCGCATTAGCAATCGGACGTTGGTATGGTCTAGATAATGAAGAAATTTTCCAAGGATTAGCGTATGTTCAAGTTACTCAAAATCGTACACAGTGGTTAAAAGCTAAAAATGGCGCGGATATCTTAAGTGATGTGTACAATGCGAATCCAACAGCGATGGCATTAGTTTTAGATACTTTTGCCAAACTTCCTACAGAGGGACGCCGAATTGCTGTTTTAGCAGATATGTTAGAATTAGGTGAAGAGTCATCGGCACTACATGCCAACATGATCAATCATATTAGTGAACAAGATTTTCAAGAAATATTCTTGTATGGAGAAGAAATGAAAGCTTTAAAAATTGCATTAGCTGATCGTTATCAAAATCTTAAGGTTCATTATTTTGCTAAAGATGAAAAGGCGCAATTGGTTGAAGCTGTAAAGGAAAGCCTACAAGCTGAAGATAGTATTGTATTAAAAGGTAGTAATGGAATGGGCTTGTTTACACTAGTGGAAGCTTTACAACAATAGTGAAAACTTGCAGAAAATAAAATGGTGTGCTAGAATGAGCCATTGCCGAGAAATGAAGTAATGATTGATGAGTCATCCAATAAATTAAAGATTCGCTAGTGGATAAGTCTACTGGCTTACCAATTATTTCTAAGGAGCGGTTGGGACATTATTCAAATGAACGATGTCGCAGCCACTTTTTGTGAGAGATGATCCTTCCGCCTGACTTCGCGGAGCGGTTTTTCGGTACCTATCGCCAAAGGTGGCAACTAAAGGGACGTTGCAGCCCAAACGCAGATAACTAACCATACGCTCTAAATGATAAGGTCAACATACATTAGGAGGATATCATTTGAAATTCAATGAATTAAAATTATCACCAGAACTATTGATCGCGGTTGAACGCGCAGGTTTTGAAGAAGCAACACCGATCCAAGGACAAACTATTCCTTTAGCATTAGCAGGAAAAGACGTTATTGGACAAGCACAAACAGGTACTGGTAAAACAGCAGCCTTTGGACTACCAATGTTAGACAAAATTGATACATCTAAAAATACTTTACAAGGTTTGGTTATTTCACCAACACGTGAACTTGCAATCCAAACACAAGAAGAATTGTATCGTTTAGGTCGAGATAAAAAAGTTCGTGTTCAAGCTGTTTACGGTGGGGCTGATATCGGTCGCCAAATTCGTGGCTTGAAAGATCGTCCACATATCGTTGTTGGTACACCAGGACGTATGTTGGATCATATCAACCGTCACACATTAAAACTAGAAACAGTTGAAACATTAGTTTTAGATGAAGCAGACGAAATGCTAAACATGGGCTTCTTAGAAGATATCGAAAAAATCATCAGTAAAGTCCCTGCAGAACGCCAAACATTGTTGTTCTCAGCAACAATGCCAGATGCAATCAAAAAAATCGGCGTTAAATTTATGAACCAACCTGAACACGTGAAAATCAAAGCGAAAGAAATGACTGCTGATTTGATCGATCAATACTATGTTCGGGCAAAAGATTTTGAAAAATTCGATATCATGACACGTTTATTCGATGTTCAAACACCAGATTTAGCGATCGTATTTGGACGTACAAAACGTCGTGTGGATGAATTAGCTCGTGGATTAGAAGCTCGTGGCTACAAAGCTGAAGGAATCCATGGTGATTTATCACAACAAAAACGGATGAGTGTTTTACGCTCATTTAAAGCTGGTAATCTTGATATTTTAGTTGCGACTGACGTTGCTGCCCGTGGTTTAGATATCTCAGGCGTAACGCATGTATACAACTATGATATTCCACAAGATCCAGAAAGCTATGTTCACCGTATCGGTCGTACAGGCCGTGCAGGTAAAGGCGGTATGTCTGTAACTTTCGTGACACCAAACGAAATGGGTTACTTACATGTAATCGAAAACTTAACTAAAAAACGTATGACTACATTACGTCCACCGACTGAAATAGAAGCATTCAAAGGTCAATTAGGTGCAGCGATGGAGCAAATCCAAAGCCAAATGGAAGAAAATTCTGCTAGCCTAGAAAAATATAGTGAAACTGCTCAAGAATTAACCGCTACTTATTCTGCTGAAGAATTAGCAGCATTGTTATTGAAGACAGTTGCTAAAGACCCAGCGGATTCAGTTCCAGTTAAAATCACTCCAGAACGTCCATTGCCTTCAAATAAAAAAGGCGGATTCAACCGCGGTGGAAATCGTGGCGGAAACAAACGTAATGGTGGTGGCAACAATCGCGGCGGCCGTGGTAAAGATAACTACCGCAAAGACCGTGATCGTAACAGTGATAACAATAAAAACAAAAATTACGGTGGCAACAAATCACGTAGTAACGGCAACAACAAAAATACAAACACAAATCGTAACAACGATAAAAAACGTGGATTTGTCATTCGTTCAAATTCAAACGACTAAAAATTTAAAAAGCTGGAACAAAAGTAGAAAAAACTTTTGTTCCAGCTTTTTCGTATTTTATATCACCAAAAATACAAAAAAATTTAATTTGAAATAGCTATTTTGAAAAAATAGTAATGTTTCTTTAGAGAAAAACGTGGTATTTGAAAAAGTCTTTGGTAAAATAAAGAAGATATATGAAAGGGTTGGAGTAATGATCAAAGGAATCGGAATCGATGCAACAGAACTTGAAAGAGTGGCAAAAATTATTGAGCGTCGCCCGCATTTTGTTGAAAGAATCTTAACTCCGGCAGAACAGACCCTTTTTGCTAGCCATTCTTCCCATCGTCAGGTAGAATTTTTAGCAGGGCGATACGCATGCAAAGAAGCATTTTCTAAAGCTTGGGGTACGGGGATCGGAAAAGTTAGTTTTCAAGATCTAGAAATTTTACGTGATAAGAGCGGTGCGCCGACCTTTACAAAATCACCACATCAAGGGAATGTATTTGTTAGTTTGACGCATACAGATGAACTGGCAATTGCCCAAGTAGTTTTGGAAGAATAGAAAGAAGGATACTTAGTTTATGGTTGTAACTTATCATCGACCAACGAGAGCCATTATACATAGGAAAGCATTAAGAGAAAATATCAAAAATGAAGTCGATCGTTTACCAAAAGATGTAGAATTATTTGCAGTCGTAAAAGCGGATGGTTATGGGCACGGAGCTGTTGCTACTGCGCAAACAGCATTGACAGCTGGCGCAACTGGTTTTTGCGTGGCGACTTTAGACGAAGCGATTGAATTAAGAGAAGCTGGAATTATCGAACCGATTTTAGTCTTGAGTGTGGTATTTCCAAGCTATCTCTCTTTGGTAGTGGATTATGATTTGTCGATCACTGTGGCGACAAAAGATTGGCTGATCGAAGCACAAGAGGTTTTAAAGGATTTAACCGAAATGACTGAACCAATCAAAATCCATATCAAAGCAGATACTGGAATGGGTCGTATCGGATTTGTGACCCCTGAAGAAGTGAAGGAAGCAGCAGAAATCGTGGAAGCTTCTCCTAATATGGTTTGGGAGGGACTATTTACCCACTTTTCTACAGCAGATGAAGTAGATTCTTCTTATTGGAAAAAACAAGCTTCACGATTTCAAGCAGTTCTTGCGGTTTTAGATCATTTGCCTCGTTATGTACACTCAAGTAATAGCGCTACGGCATTATGGCATGATCAAGAAATGCCTGGAAATATGATTCGGTACGGTATTGGAATGTATGGATTGAATCCATCGGGGCATGAGTTGCCTGAACCTTATAACTTACAGCCTGCAATGGAATTAGTTTCTGAATTGATCCAAGTAAAGAAATTAGCAGCTAATGAAAGTGTCGGCTACGGAAAAACCTACGATACGTCGGAAGCAGAGTGGGTCGGTACAGTACCTATCGGCTACGCTGATGGCTGGATTCGCAAGATGCAAGGTTTTTCGTTACTAGTAGATGGCGAATTTTGTGAAATTATTGGGCGAGTATGTATGGACCAATTAATGATTCGTTTGCCTAAAGAAGTCAAAGTTGGTACCAAAGTAACCTTGATTGGGAAAAATAGAGACAAAGAAATCACGATGCAAGACGTTGCTGATCATTTAGGAACGATCCATTATGAGATTTGTTGTATTCTTTCTGAACGTGTTCCAAGAATTTATCAAGAATAGATCGGATGATCTTAAAATTTTGGGAGGAGAATTATGGTAAAACGTGGTGATATCTATTTTGCAGATTTATCGCCCGTGATCGGCTCCGAACAAGGCGGCATACGCCCAGTGTTGGTTATCCAAAATAATTTAGGCAATCATTTTAGTCCGACGATCATTGTTGCTGCGATCACGGCAAAAATGGCAAAGCCTAAATTACCAACACATATTGGGATCCCATCGAACGGAACAGGAATCGAGCGAGATTCAGTCATTTTATTAGAGCAAATCCGCACGATTGATAAATCCCGTTTGAAGGAAAAAGTTTGTCATTTAGAGCCTTGTTTGATGGCGGAAGTCGATGCGGCATTGCGTATCAGTGTTGGGATCGAAACGGTATCGGAAGTCACACCTAGTCTTACATAAAATCAAAAAAATTGATTTATCATTATAAAAAATATTTGAGATATCATAATAGATTATTGTAATTGAAGCTTAGGATGATTTATTCATCTTAGGCTTTTTTTGTTATGCCCATCATATTTTGAATACATAAATAACCGATTAAAATAATTAAAAATGTTACTACGATATCAATTGCAAAAAATATTAAATAAAATGTGATATTTTTACATTTAGGTATGGTTATTTCGGGATATAATGATAAAATATTATTATAATCAAAAAACTAATTAATGATATTAAAGGATTAATTGTTGCGTTAGGAGGTTTTTTTGTGCGGCGATTGCTTAAGAATACGACCCAAAGGCATCTAGCGATTATTGGCGTATTACGGGATTTATTGGGGTGGCAAAACCCTGAAATGATTGCAGAATTATTAGATTGTTCAACTAAGACAGTCTTATCTGATGTAGAAGCGATCAATGATTATTGGGGAGAACATGTCGGCGTAGAATATTCCCGAATGAACGGGTTACGTTTGAATGAGGCACTGCATAATAAGACGCGACAACTGGCTAGAAATTTAATGGAAGAATCCGAAGCCTTCCTATTTTTAGAACGACTTTTTTTTCAGCCGAATGAAGAGATTGAGTACTGGTTGAACGAATTATATATCAGTGAAGCAACTTTTTATCGGATGATAAAGCAGATAGATACCGTTTTAGCAGAAAAAGGTTTGATTTTAAATCGACGTCCATTTTATATTACTGCAGAAAATGAATGTTGGGTTAGAGATTTTTATGTCCAACTGTTTTTAGAAAAATATGGAATCAATGAATGGCCCTTCGACGTAGAACGAGAAAATGTTATCGCATTCATTAGAAAAATGAATCTATCTTTTGAGTTAGCTTGCAACGATCGTGAGTTATTGGAAAATAGCTACTTGTTGGCAGTAACGATCGTTCGCACATCTCAAGGTTTTTATTCTAAAGCTACTGATAATCTATCGGCTAATCAGAGAACGATGGAAAAAATTTTGAGGTTACGTCCATTTGCAGATCGCATCGTCCATGCGACAAATTATTGTGTGACGGAGCATTGGCAAGATGAAGTAGCGAATAGTCTATTATGCAGTTGTGTGAATGGGGTCTTAGATAAAGATTGTCTGGAGACAGCCGCAGCTTTAGAAAGATTTATCGACGAACTAGAGCATATTTACGATGTTTCGCTGACTCCAGAAAAAAAACAGTACATGGTTAAACGGCTATTAAGGATCAAAACCAAATATCAGTCGTATCCCTACTCGCGAACGATCCTTTTTGATTCTGCAGCCTATTTTTCTAGGAATGCACAATCGCAATTTCCACATTTTACAAAATACGTCCATCAATTGTTATTGCAGTTAGAACGAACGACCGGCGATCCTTGGTTCAGTCAATTTCACTTTGCTGTATTGGCTATCTTATTCAAAGAATGGGAAGGCTTGGCACTATCGTTAGATATTCGTTCATCTAAAGTCAAAATTTTAGTTGTTAGTGATTCAGGCAAGAGCCATGCTAAAATGATTGCTGAGTTGATTCAAAGCCGTTTCTATTATCGTGTAATGATCAAAATCTACGAAGGTTCCACTTTAGAATTCCATTATGATGAAAGTTTTAAAAAATATGACTTAGTGGTAACAAATTTTCCAATTAAAAAATATCCATACAGCAATTTAAAAATCATTGATGATTTCATAACAGAAGTGGATCTTTCCGCCATCGGTGCAGTTGTCAAAGAAATTCATTAGAAGGCTATTTGGCCTTCTTTTTTGTGGAAAATAATAAAAAAATGAAGTAATAAAGTCGGGATTTTTAATAAAAAAAGGGTAAATATATTAGAATTTTAGACTAAAAATCTCTATACTGAATAGGTAGCAATTATTTTTACTTGTTTAAAGTATTGTATTTTTTTCAAAGTTATTTTAGGCGTGGAAGGACGTGAACGAATGTTAAAAAAATTGTTGGCAAATGTTGGCGAATACAAAAAACAAAGCCTTCAAACTCCATTGTATACGATGGGGGAAGTACTGATGGATGTGATCATGCCATTGATCATGGCTGGATTGATTGATCAAGGAATTGAAAAAAGCGATAGTGATACGATTTTACGTTACGGTGGCTTGCTTTTCTTATGTGCTATTTTTGCTTTAGCAATGGGAACGTTAGGCGGACGGACAGCCGCAGTGGCCTCAGCTGGTTTTGCAAAAAATTTGCGGCATAAATTATTTACCCAGATTCAAGGCTTCTCGTTTTCAAATATTGATCGTTTTTCAAGTGCCAGTTTGATCACACGTTTGACAACGGATGTGACCAATGTTCAAAATGCTTATCAAATGGTGATCCGTATTTTAGTTAGATCGCCATTGATTTTGATTTTTTCTTTGATTATGACGTTTAATATCAGCCGTGAGCTTTCTATGATCTACTTGGTGATCGTTCCGATCATGATCATCGGATTGGGAACGATTATCCGTTTTGCTTTTCCACTATTTGAAAAAGTCTTTCGTACCTACGACCGTTTGAACAATGTTGTCCAAGAAAATTTACAAGGGATTCGAGTGGTAAAATCGTATGTCCGTGAAGAGCATGAAGAAGAAAAATTCAGACAAGTATCACAAAGAGTTTTTGATAACTTTACGAAAGCACAAAGAATTGTTGCCTTTAATATGCCACTATTACAGATAGCCGTCTATGTTTGTATGCTTTTGTTGTCGTGGTTAGGTGCAAAACTGATCGTGACAGAAAGTGCTTTATCAACAGGTGAATTAGTCAGTATGTTTAATTATACGATGCAGATTTTAATGAGTTTGATGATGCTATCGATGACGTTTGTCCAACTGATGATCGCGCGCACATCTGCTCGGCGAATCTCTGAAGTGTTAAATGAAGAAAGTGATCTAAAAGATGGCGAAGACCCATTGACTGAAGTTCCAAATGGAGCGGTTGAATTTAAAAATGTATGTTTCAGTTACAAAGACGATATGGATAAATTGGTTTTAGAAAATGTTGATTTATCCATCAAATCTGGTGAAGTGATCGGAATCGTTGGCGGTACAGGCAGTTCGAAATCTAGTCTGGTCCAGCTGATTCCACGTTTATATGATGTGACGCATGGTGAAATCAAAGTTGGGGGACATGATGTTCGACGCTATTCTTTAGAAGCGCTACGCGATCAAGTGGGGATGGTTTTACAAAATAATGTCTTGTTTAGTGGGACGATCGCGGAAAATTTACGCTGGGGCGATGCCGATGCAACGAACGAAGAAGTGATCCATGCTGCGAAAATCGCACAAGCAGATCCTTTTATCCAAGAGTTTCCTGCTAAATACGAAACAATGATCTCAGAAGGAGGCAATAATGTTTCAGGGGGCCAGAAGCAGCGTTTAACGATTGCCCGAGCATTATTGAAAAAACCAAAGATTTTAATCCTAGATGATTCTACAAGTGCTGTTGATACTAAAACGGATCAGGCGATACGTTCAGGTTTGGCGAAAGAGATTCCGGGAACGACGACCTTCATCATTTCTCAGCGAATCAGTTCGATCCAAGATTCTGATCGAATCATCGTATTGGATGATGGAAAAATCAACGGTATCGGGACTCACGATGAATTGCTGAAGAATAATGTGATTTATCAAGAAGTTTTTGATTCTCAACAGAAAGGATTCGGTGATCACCATGATGAATAAAAATGAATCAACCAAAGCCAATCCTATCCAAACGATGAAACGCTTATTAGTCATCATGGCGAAAGAGAATAAGTTGCAATTACTTATTGTATGTATCATGATTTTACTAAGTGCATTTGCTAACGTTCGCGGGTCATTATTCTTGCAAGTAGTTATCGATGACTATATCACTCCATTGATCGGGCAAAGCAATCCTAATTTTTCAGGCTTACTGAAGGCTATTTTAACGATGGCATTGATTTATCTTGTCGGTATCATAGGGACCCTTTCTTATAATTTGATCATGGTCAAAGTTTCTGAAGGGACTCAGAAAAAAATCCGCGACCAAATGTTTGAACACTTAGAGACATTACCGTTGCGTTATTTTGATTCACGCTCTGCCGGAGACATCATGAGCCATTTTACAAATGATACAGATACATTGAGACAAATGATTTCTCAAAGTATCCCAAATTTGATGATGGCCTTTGTTACGTTCATCTCAGTTTTTATTGCGATGTTTTCTTTGAGTATTCCTTTGGCGTGTTTTGTGATTGTATCGATTTCATTGATGTTTGTCATTTTACGAGTGATCACAAATCGAAGCGGGAAATATTTTGGTGCGCAACAGCGTTCATTAGGTAAAGTAAATGGTTATGTTGAAGAAATGATGCATGGACAAAAAGTTGTGAAAATTTTTAACCATGAAGAAACAGCCATGAAAGAATTCGATGTAATCAATGAACAGCTGCAAGAAAGTGCCACGAAGGCCAATGCGACAGCCAATATGTTGATGCCGATCATGATGAATTTATTGAATATACAATATGTTCTAGTGGCAATCGTCGGCGGGTTATTTGCGGTATATGGTGTGTCTGCTTTGACTGTCGGGATGATCGCTTCATTTTTACAGTTGAGCCGCTCATTGAATGGTCCAATTAGTCAGATTTCGCAACAAATCAATTTTGTGATCATGGCTTTAGCTGGAGCAGAACGAATTTTTCAATTATTAGATGAAGAACCAGAAGTAGACGACGGCTATGTGACGTTAGTCAACGTTACTGAAAAAAATGGGGAATTAGCAGAATCTACAGAACGCACAGGTATTTGGGCATGGAAACATCCTCATGATGATGGAAGTATTTCTTATGTTCGTTTAACTGGAGATGTTCGGTTTGAAGATGTGAACTTTGGTTATAACGATGACCATGTAGTCCTACATGATATCAATCTTTACGCAGAACCTGGTCAAAAAGTCGCATTTGTAGGAGCGACTGGTGCTGGTAAAACGACGATCACTAATTTGATCAATCGATTTTATGACATCCAAGAAGGTAAAATCCGTTATGACGGCGTCAATGTAAAGAAAATAAAAAAGAGTTCTTTACGTTCTTCGCTAGGTATCGTTTTACAAGATACTCATCTATTTACTGGGACGATCAAAGAAAATATCCGTTATGGAAAATTAGATGCTTCTGATGAAGAAGTTTATCAAGCGGCGCAGTTGTCAAATGCTGAAACGTTTATCAATCATTTACCTGAAAAATACGAGACGGTCATTACAGGTGATGGCGATGGTTTATCGCAAGGTCAGCGGCAATTATTGGCGATCGCGCGAGCAGCGATTGCCGATCCTCCAGTAATGATCTTAGATGAAGCGACATCAAGTATCGATACCCGAACAGAAAGTATCGTTCAATCAGGAATGGATCGTTTGATGGAAGGTCGGACAGTCTTCGTGATCGCTCATCGCTTATCTACGATCCAAAATTCAGATGTGATCATGGTGATGGATCATGGCCGAATCATTGAGCGCGGCGATCATGGTAGTCTATTAGCGGAACGTGGAATGTATTATCAATTGTATACAGGAAAAGTAGAATTAGATTAATATTAATAGTAGTAGAAAAAGATGTGCGAAAAATTTCGTACATCTTTTTAGTATTATTGGAATTCACTAGATATTACTACTACAATGGAGCTAATGAAATGAATTCAAGTAGCTGAATCAAAGAAAGGGTGGTAGAAAATGAAACGTTTTGCGATGAAAGATTACGGAAGAGCTGAGGATGTTTTGATCGAGATCGAGGCTCAACCAAGAGTAATCGATGAGACACATATCAGAGTTGCAATCAAAGCTTTTGCGATCAATCCGTATGATATTGCTTTGCGAAAAGGTGATATGCAAGCCTTTCGGAAATTAAAATTTCCTTATGTCTTAGGCAATGATGCTGCCGGGATCGTTACTGAAATAAAAGGTGATGACTCTTCTTTTGCAATTGGTGATGAAGTCCTGCTGCACGCTGTTGGCGGTGCTTATGGTGAAGAAATCGTTGTACCGACAAAAAAGGTAGTAAAGAAACCTGTCACGATGTCTTGGGAAGCCGCCGCAGGGTCAGTTACACCGTGGCTGACTGCTTATAATTTAGTCACACATGTTTTAGCTGATAAAATCGGAAATACTGTGCTGGTCCAAGGCGCATCTGGGGCAGTCGGTTCTTTGCTTGTTCAGTTACTAAAAAAAAGAGGTAAAACAGTCTTGGCCTCTGCCTCAATGCGAAATAAAGAACTAGTGTTAAAACTTGGCGCAGATGCATTCGGTGCGTATGATCAAGAGGACATTGGGAAATTATTTGCTGATCGCGCAGATACCGTGATCGATGCAACCAGAGGCGGCCATGGAAATCAAAGCGACATGCATGCCATGAAAAAAGGCGGAAATTTCATCGCTCTGAATGAATTACCAGAAGAGAAAACCAAAGAAGGGCAGTATATAGCCTATAGTCCATCAAAAGAGTATTCAGACCAAGAAGCTTTGCTTTCATTTACTCAAATCGCTGATCAAATTCAAATAGCAATCGCTGAAGTACTTCCCTTTAAATTAAGCAGTGTGATCAAAGGACATAATAATTTAGCTGAACATGGTACAGTTGGAAAAATTATTATCAAGAAAGGAATCGCTGAATGAACCAACAAAAATGGTATGAAGTCAAAATTAGCTTTGATGGCTTAGAAGAATTATCCGATGGGTATTACCGGATTCGCAAAATTGAAACGGGCTACCAGTTGGCGTATCTAATCGCAGGACCTTGTGGAGACAAAGTCATCCATCCAGAAATTACTTTAAAGTATCAAGATGATCAACTCCAACCAGTCAGCTTGCTTGATCTTGATAGTACGCCCATTCGTCGTTTGTCCAAAGAAAATGGTGATTATGAAGCGTTAGAACAAGCAACAGATCAATTATTGGATCGATTTCTTGCTATAAAAAAACTTAGGATTTAAGCATTTATTTAGGAGTCGAAGATGAAAAGGGATACAATTATGACAAATTAATCGGAATGTCCAAAAAGGTGATTTCAGCCACGTATTACAATTGAAATTTACCGAAATTCCATGCTACATTAAAACAGCAAAAAAAATAGTAGGTGAAATCAATGAAAGTTATTCAATCACTCAAAAATACGTGGCGTCTTTTCATATTAGACTGGCGTCGTATTATAAAAAATCCAATCGCAATATTCTTAATGGTCGCTTTATTTGTGATTCCTTCGCTATATGCATGGTTCAATATCAAAGCACTTTGGGATCCCTATGGAAATACAGGAGAATTACCGATCGCAGTTTACAGTGCGGATGCAGGAGCTAAATTTCAAGATAAAGATGTAGAAATAGGAAAAGAAGTTGTTAAGAACCTGCATGAAAATAAACAGTTAGGTTGGAAATTCGTTGACTCGAAAAAGCAAGTCGTCGACGGAGTAAAATCTGGGAAGTATTATGCAGGTATTTATTTACCTAAAGAATTCTCAGAAGATTTATTAAGTTTTACATCAGGGGATATCAAAAAACCCAAAATCGAATATTACTCAAATCAAAAGATTAATGCGATTGCTCCTAAAATAACTGAAAAAGGAGCTAATTCGATTCAACAAGAAATCAGTCAAGAATTTATTAAAACGGCTAGTTCTACAATGTTGAAAGTTTTTAATGAAATAGGCTACGATATTGATGCAAACTTGTTGAGTATTAATAAAGTGAAAAATTTAATTTTAACGACGAATGATAACCTAGACGAAATCGATAAATATACACAAGAAGTACTAGAAGTTCAAGGCAAACTGCCAGAACTAAAAGAAAAACTAGCAAAAGCCAATGAGCTACAAACGTATTTACCGCAAATCGATGAAATGGGTCAAAAATTGGTCACATTGAATCAGAAAATGCCTGAAATCAAGAAGCAGGCCAGTGTCATTTTGACCTTACAACAAAAAATTCCAGAGATCCAACAGGCAGGTACTCAAATCGCTCAAGTCGACAGCGACTTTGCAGAAATCGAAAAAACGATGAATGATGGTATTAATGAAGCCAAACAAGGTTTGACTATTATTCATCAAGTTCAAACGATCTTGCCAGATATTCAAAAGTTAGGCAATCAAGCAGATGACTTAGCTTCAACAACTAAAGATGGCGCAGAAAAATTAAAAGAAGCTGTGCCTAATATTTCAAGTAGTGTTCAAATTACATTACAATCGATTGGACAAGTAGCAACATCAACTCAATCGTTAACAAGTGATATTTCTACGCTATTAGATAAAGAAGAGCTGACTGCAGATGAAAAAGCGCATATCGCGTCACTTATTAGTGATTTTCAAAATAACTTAGCAGCCCAACAAGATGCAATTGATAAATTGACTCAATTTTTAAATGACTTAAAACAGACTGCAGAGGATAATGGCAATACCGATGCTAGCCAAACATTGACGAATATGATCAACCAATTGAGTAATGTCAAAAATTCATTGAGTGATCTAAGTAATCGTTTTGGTCATTTGAATGATTTAGTTCAAAATGGTAGTACAGCTGAGGCCAAGGAATATTTAAGTGAAATTAATAGTGCTGCTGGTAATATAGCAACATTAGTAAATAGCATTGATGCAGAGCAAGCTGGAAAAACAATTGAAACAGTCCTTGATAAATTAATTTCAACGATTGCTACAGCTCAAGGTGTATTGAATCAAGCGCAACAAATTGATTTTGCTTCATTGTTGAATTCGACAGAAGGGACGGTAAGTACAGCCATTACCTTCTTAGAAAAATATCAAAAACAAATGCCGGCCATTCGTCAAGAAGTCCACGATGCCAATACCTTATTGAATGGACATATGAATGATATCGTTAATGGTATCAATACTGGCGCGGATCTTTATAACAATGAATTGCCAACAGTAGAACAAAAATTATCTTTAGCAGCTAATTTTATGCAAAATGATTGGCCAGGTGTAAAAACTGATTTGACTAATGGGCTAAACGTAGCAAATGAAAAAATGCCTGAAGTAGAAAAAGCTTTAGACATGGCTTCTGATTTAATCAAAAACGATTGGCCATCACTACGTAGTGGTATTCAAAAAGCAGCCAATGCTATTGATAAAGGTGATCAAACAATTGATTTTGGTGAAGTACTAAAATTATTGAAATTGGATGCGCAAAAAGAGAGTGACTTCTTTACTACACCAGTTGAGTTAAAAGCAAACACCTTATATCCAATTGAAAATAATGGTTCTGCCAGCACACCGTTCTATACGGCGTTGTGTCTATGGGTAGGAGCAGTATTGTTTTCTAGTGTAACTACGACCGAGTTTGTTTTAGACAAAAAAGATCGTGGCAAATATACAAAACGTGAACGCTACGGTGCACGGATGTTGACGTACTTAGTCGTCAGCGTTGGCCAAGCATTGATTGTAACTTTAGGTAATATTTTCTTATTAGGTGTCGATGTTAAAAATCCGGTCTATAGTGTACTATTCGCTGTTCTTGTTGCTTTAGCCTTCATGATGTTGGTCTACACCCTTGTAGCGCTATTCGGAACGGTCGGAAAAGGAATCGCGATTATCATTCTTGTACTATCGATATCTGGTGGGGGCGGGAATTATCCGATCCAAGTATCTGGTAAATTCTTCCAAGCAGTCAATCCGTGGTTGCCATTTACTCATGCGGTTAATCTTTTACGTGAAAGTGCTGGTGGTATTTACTGGCCAAATGCTACACAAGATATCATCATTATGATCGGTATTTTTATCGTTTTTGGTATTGTAGGATTATGGGCATATCCGCTCGTACAACCACATTTAGAGAAGCTTACGAAAGTCTCTCATGAAAGTAAAATCTTCCATTAAAATATGACAGGCAGAGCAACAGCTTATTACTGTTGTTTTGCCTGTTTTCATGTTTTACTTAGAGTGTGTAAAGACGTTGAAAAAAACATTGACAATTAGGGTGAGTGCGAGTAATATTTCGCTTGTTTATATTTTTTAAAAGGAGTGAGTTTAGTGGATTATCTTAAGCGTTTGCTGGTTGGCCGACCATTGAAGTCTTCTGAAAATGATGACCAGAATTTATCTCGTTTTGCGGCTTTAGCAATGCTTTCATCAGATGCGTTATCTTCTGTTGCATACGGTACAGAACAAATTGTGGTCGTGTTGGTGACTTTATCCGCCGCAGCGATTTGGTATTCATTGCCAATTGCAATTGTTGTTTTGATTTTATTAGCATCATTGATTTTATCTTATCGTCAAATTATTCATGCTTATCCTCATGGAGGAGGCGCCTACGTTGTTAGTAGTGAAAATTTAGGTAAGAATGCTGGCTTGATTGCTGGTGGTTCGCTCCTAGTCGATTATATGTTGACCGTAGCGGTATCTGTTTCCGCGGGTGCAGAAGCGATAGCCTCTGCGATACCAGCGTTGTATCATCATCGTGTGTTAATTTCTATTATTATTGTTTTATTATTGATGTTGATGAATCTACGCGGCTTGCGTGAAAGTGCCGGCTTATTGATGACCCCGGTGTACAGTTTTATCGCAGTTATTACGATTTTGATCGTTGTCGGTTTATTCAAGATTATTACTGGTGCCGAACCAATGCATGCGACAGCTCAAGTTGGCGCTGTCGTTCCAGGTATTTCAATGGCGCTGTTATTACGAGCTTTTTCTTCTGGTTCTTCTTCGTTGACCGGGGTTGAAGCCATTAGTAACGCCGTACCGTTCTTTAAAAAACCGCGGGCTAAAAATGCCGCCGGTACCTTAGCAATGATGGGTTTGATTTTAGGATTCTTCTTTACTGGAATTACTTTCTTGAACTATTGGTTCGGAATCGTGCCGACAACTCAAGTAACAGTTTTATCTCAAGTTGGAGAAGCTGTTTTTGGTAAAGGAATGATGTTCTATATCTTACAATTCGTAACAGCGTTGATTTTAGCAGTGGCTGCCAATACAGGATTTTCTGCTTTCCCCGTTTTAGCTTATAATTTAGCGAAAGATAAATTTTTACCGCATCGCTACCAAGACCGTGGTGATCGTCTAGGTTATTCTAATGGGATCATTACGTTAGCTTTAGGTTCAATCATTCTATTATTGATTTTCCAAGGCTCAACCGAACGTTTGATTCCTTTGTACTCAGTTGGAGTGTTCATTCCATTTACATTGTCGCAAACAGGAATGGTCTTGAAATGGCGTAAAGAAGGCAAACATTGGTTAAGAAAATCAATCGCTAATATCATTGGAGCATTGATTTCATTTGCAATCGTCATTATCTTGTTTGCATATCGTTTAGTTGATATTTGGCCGTTCTTTATCATCATGCCGATCTTGATTTTTGCTTTTTATAAAGTACACACACATTATAAAAATGTGGCCGAACAATTGAGATTATCAGATGATGTCAAATTACATGAATATGAAGGCAATACAGTAATCGTGTTAGTCGGTAACGTCACTCAAGTGAATATCGGGGCAATCAATTATGCACGTTCGATCGGTGACTATGTAATCGCGATGCACGTATCTTTAGAAGAAAATGAAGAAAAAGAACGAGAGATTCGCCATGATTTCCGTGAGAAATTCCCAGATGTTCGTTTTTCAGTTGTACGCTCGCCGTATCGTTCGATTATTAATCCAGTTAGCCGTTATGTTGATCGTGTCAGCAAAAATGCGAAAGAACATAACTATACAACGACTGTCTTGATTCCAGAGTTTGTTCCAAATAAAACATGGAAACGTTCGTTACACAACCAAACAGCTTTACGCTTGCGTTACCGGTTATCGTATCGAGATGATATCATCATCAGTACGTATAACTATCATTTGAAAAAATAAATATATGGAGTTTGTCCGAATCTGGGCAAGCTCTTTTTTTATTTAAATAAAATATTAAGAGAAAAAATAAAAACGTATTCATTTTTATTTTTAAAGTAAAAGACTTGATTTTAATGTCGAATAGCATTAATATCAAATAGCATTAATTACTAACATTATTAGGTATTAATGAAAAATAAAAAAAGGAGGAGTCTTATGACATTCGCAGAAGAAGCAGAACGCGAGCTCATGCAGATGATGTTAAAGAATCGCCATGGTGCTTTTAGTAAAATCGAGAAAAGCAGCAAAGGCGCTAGTATTGTCATCAAAGTTTTAGATCGTTTAGGTGAACCAACAAATCCTAAGTATTTAGCGGACACCTCAAACTTATCAACTGCTCGAATCGCTGCTGTTTTAAACAATCTGGAAAAACGTGGTTTAGTGATTCGAACGATGGATCCTGACGATCGTCGAAGGATCAATGTGAGTTTGACAGAAGCAGGTAAAAAAGTAGCTAAATCTGAAAAGCAAGAGATGCGTGCAAAAATTATTCAAGTGTTTGAGCTTATGGGAGAAGAAGACACCAAAAAGTATCTTGAATTAACTGCTAAGTTTGTCGGCTACTCTCAAAAATTGTCCGCGGAAGGGGAAAGTGATCAATAGTGAAGATTTTTAAATACCTTAGCAAATACTGGTATGCGATTCTTGCCGTATTAATGTTATTAATCGTTCAAGCATACAGTGATTTGAGCTTACCGAGTTTGACGTCGGACATCGTTGACGTCGGTATCCAACAAGGAGGGCTAGAACAGTCGACTCCAGATAAAATCAGAAAATCAACGCTTCAAGGAATCGAGATCTTTATGACCGATAAAGAGAAGCAAACAATTGAAGACAATTATAAAGCAACTACTCAAACCGTTGATGGTAAAAAAGTTGATATTTATAAATTGGATCTTCAAGATGGTATGACAAAAGAAAAACTAGCCGATATCTTTAATCTACCAATGATGATGATCGCTTCCGCTCAATCAAAAGATTCTAGCAATGCAAAAGAAGCAAAAGCAGTCATCGATGATTACAAAACTATTTCTACTGATGCTGCGAAAGCTCAAGCATTAGGAACAGAAGCAAAAACATTAGGTGAACAAGCACAAGCCGCTGGGAAAGAAGCTGCCGCAGCGACAGATGCTGCTCAAGCCCAAGCCAAAGGAGCAGAAGCTCAAAAACTTGCTGCCCAAGCGCAAGCAAAAGGAACAGAAGCGCAAGCGTTAGGTGCTTCAATCAAAGCTAAAAATGATGCGATGCCAGAAAAAGTCAACGCGGCTCGTAAAGCAACAAAAGAAAGTTTAGGCGACATGGGTGAAGATTCACTGAAAACAGTGGGTATCCAATTAACATTAGCTGAATACAAAGCATTAGATGTGAATACTGGAAAAATCCAAAATGATTACATGATCCAAACTGGTATGAAGATGGTTGGCTTGACGTTAGTGTCCGCAGTGGCTGCCATCATCGTCGGTCTGATTGCTTCATTAGTTGCCGCAACAGTAGGTAAAAATTTGCGTGTTGGTCAATACAAACGAACACTTTCTTTTTCAAATAATGAAATGGAAAAATTCTCGCCTGCTTCATTGATCACCCGTAATACTAATGATATCCAACAAATCCAAATGGGGATTGTTATGATCATGCGTATGGTTTTATACGCACCGATCTTAGGTATTGGTGGGATTTATCGTGTCTATCAAACAGGAACAGGTATGGGCTGGATCGTCGGAGTAGCGGTCGGTGCTGTATTGGTTTTAGTGATTTCATTATTAGGAACGACAATGCCAAAATTCAAAGCGTTACAAAACTTGGTCGACCGTGTGAACTTGGTTTCACGGGAAATCATTACTGGGTTACCAGTTATTCGAGCATTCTCTCGTGAACGTTTTGAAGAAAAACGTTTTGATGTTGCGAATACAAATTTGATGAAAACACAAATGTTTGTTAACCGTGCAATGTCATTGATGATGCCGCTTATGATGTTATTGATGAATGGTATTTCAGTCTTGATCGTTTGGGTTGGCGGTCACAATATGGACAATGGTCAATTACAAGTTGGGGATATGATGGCCTTTATCACTTACACAATGCAAATCGTTATGGCATTTATGATGCTATCAATGGTTTCAATCATTTTGCCGCGTTCAAACGTAGCAGCTGGTCGTGTCGATGAAGTCTTGAATACCGAACCTACCATCAAAGATCCAGAAAATCCAAAAGATGATCATGACTTTAAAGGTGAAGTGAAATTTGAAGGTGTTCAATTCCGCTATGGTGATGCTGATGCTGATGTTCTTCATCATATTAATTTCACTGCCAAACCAGGACAGACTACGGCCTTGATTGGATCAACCGGTTCAGGTAAATCAACGATCGTGAATTTGATTCCGCGATTATTTGATGTAACTGGCGGTCGCATTACGATCGATGGTATCGATATCCGTGAAATGAGCATGCACAAATTGCATGAATTAATGGGCTTCGTACCGCAAAAAGGTGTATTGTTCTCTGGGGATATTGCTTCAAATATTAAATTTGGTGATGCTGATATCTCAGATGAACAAATGAAAAAAGCTGCAGAAATTGCTCAAGCAAATGAATTTATCAACGCTAATGAAAAAGGATTTGAACGGGAAATCTCACAAGGTGGGACAAATGTTTCTGGTGGACAAAAACAACGTCTGTCAATCGCACGTGCTTTAGCTAAAAATCCTAAGATCTTGATCTTTGATGACTCTTTCTCAGCACTTGATAACAAGACCGATGTTACTTTGCGTAAAGCACTTGCTGAAAATGTTAAAGGCGTTACACAAATCATCGTTGCTCAAAAAATCTCAACGATTCTACATGCGGACAATATCATCGTATTAGATGAAGGTCGCGTCGTTGCTCAAGGAAACCATGAAGAGTTGATGGCATCATCTACTGTTTATCAAGAAATTGCACAGTCACAATTAAGTAATGCTGAATTAGGCATTGAAGAAGCGGATTAGGAGGAGCGAAAAGAATGGCAGAACAAAAACAAAATCGCCCTCGTGGTGGCGGACCTGGACGAATGGGCGCACCAGTAGAAAAAGCTAAAGATTTCAAAGGAACAATCAAAAAATTAGTTTCTTATCTAGGCGCTTATAAAATCGGTGTATTCTTTGTAATGATCTTTGCAATGGCTTCAACCATATTCAATATTTGGGGGCCAAAAATCTTATCTAAAGCAATCACTGAATTGTTCAACGGGTTAATCAAAAAGTATCAAGGAACTGGCGATATCAATTTTGAAAAAATCGGCGGGATCCTATTATTCATGTTAGGACTCTATGTAGTCGCTTCTTTATTCGGAATCGTTCAAGGCTGGATCATGTCGACGATTTCGCAAAAGATCACTTATCGGATGCGTAAAGAGATTTCTGAAAAAATCAATCGCATGCCAATGAATTATTTTGAAAGTCGGACGACTGGTGAAGTCTTATCTCGTATCACGAATGACGTTGATACTTTGGGTCAATCATTGAATCAAAGTTTGACTCAGTTGATCACATCGACCTTTACGATCATCGGAGTTATCGTTATGATGCTTTCGATTTCTGTAAAAATGACAGGTGTGGCGATCTTGATCTTACCGATCTCATTAGTCTTGATTTTGATCGTTGTCAAAAATTCACAAAAATACTTTAAAACACAACAAGAATATCTTGGTGTGATCAACGGGAAAGTTGAAGAAACAATCGGTGGCTATACGATCGTTCGTTTATTCAATGAAGAAGAGAACTCGTTGAAAGAATTTGAAGAACAAAACAATGTTTTATTCAAATCTGCTTGGAAATCACAATTTCTTTCTGGTTTGATGCAACCAATCATGAACTTTGTCGGTAACTTAGGTTATGTTGGTGTGGCAATCGTCGGTGGGATCATGGCTTATAATGGAACAATCACTGTTGGTGATATCCAAGCCTTCATCCAATATGTCCGTAATTTGACTCAACCAATCGCGCAATTAGCACAAGTTTCAAATATGTTGCAATCAATGGCTGCCGCGGCTGAACGTGTTTTTGAATTCTTAGCAGAAGATGAAGAAGACCAAACAGTTGAAAATCCTGTAATGATTGATAAAGCAGAAGGCATGGTTGATTTTGATCACGTTCAATTCGGATATACGTCTGATAAAATCGTCATCCAAGATTTTACTTCCCATGTAGATCCAGGCCAAACAGTAGCCATCGTTGGACCAACTGGTGCAGGTAAAACAACTATGGTTAAATTATTGATGCGCTTCTACGATGTAAACTCTGGTGCCATTAAAATCGATGGACATGATATCCGTGATTTCAATCGCGCAGACTTACGTAAAAATATCGGGATGGTGCTTCAAGATACTTGGTTGTTCAAAGGTACGATCATGGACAACTTACGTTATGGCCGTTTAGATGCTACGGATGAAGAAGTTTACGCAGCAGCGAAAGCCGCTCACGTGGATCACTTCATCAAGACGTTACCTGGCGGTTATGACATGGAATTGAATGAAGAATCTTCTAATATTTCTCAAGGTCAAAAACAATTATTGACGATTGCTCGTGCAATCTTAGCAGATAAACCAATTTTGATTTTGGATGAAGCAACTTCATCTGTTGATACTCGGACAGAAGGTTTGATTCAAGAAGCAATGAATAACTTGATGAAAGGCCGGACATCTTTCGTTATCGCTCACCGTCTTTCAACTATCAAAGATGCAGATAAAATCCTTTATATGCAAGATGGCGATATCAAAGAACAAGGGAATCATGAAGAATTATTAGCACAAAACGGATTGTATGCAGCTTTATACAATTCACAATTTGAAGAATTAGCAGACTAGTGTATTAACTAAAAGAAGCTGAGATAAACGTAGAAAATACGTTTGTCTCAGCTTCTTTTTTGATATCTGTTAAGTAAAAGATCAGCGTTTCGGTAATAGTAAGAACTTTTTATCTGCTAGTTTTACTTGCTGGATCTAACCGTTTTTCGGCGATACTCAAAATCCAGTCCGTAATGATAGCCATCAATGCAGTTGGCAATGCACCAGCTAAGATGATAGCTGTCCCGTCAGTCACGTTTGTACCACGCAAGATGATGTCTCCTAAACCACCGGCTCCAACGAATACACCGATTGCAGTAATTCCGATAGCCACGACAAGGGCATTTCGGATACCCGCCATAATAACAGAAATCGATAATGGCAGCTCAATCATATATAATCGTTGCCAATTGGTCATTCCCATTCCGGTACCAACATCTAAAGCATTCTTATCGACTTGGCGCATCCCAGTATAAGTATTTTTGATGATTGGTAATAATGAGTATAAGAAGACTGTTAGGATCACGACATTCACACCTAAACCCATTCCAATCATTAGTACAGAGATCATTGCCAATGAAGGAATCGTTTGGATCACATTAGCTAAACGAATGACCCAGTTCGCTAATTTTCGGTGTCGGGCGATAAAAATCCCGATAGGAATACCTACGATTGCTGCAAAAATGACTCCGTAAATCGATATCAAGAAGTGGCGTATAAATTGTGCGAAAATGATACTGCCATTCGTTTGATAATATTGAATGAATTGTTGAAAAGTATTAAGATTTTCCACTACGCTCACTTCCCTTCGAAATAGTTATGTTCTTTTAGAAAATCTTCCGCCACGATTTGTGGTTCCACTAAATCATTGTCGGCCCGATAATTAAGTTTTTGCATTTCTTTCGTTGAGATCGTCCCTGCTAAACGATCCAAAGCATCTTTTACTTTAGGATCAGATTTTAGCAACTTGTTAGATACGATGGGCGCCGCATCATAAGGCGGGAAGAAATTGAGATCGTCTTCTAACATAACTAGATCATAGCTGGCGATTCGTCCATCAGTTGAATAACCTAAAACGATATCCATTTTCCCAGCAGAGAGTGCATCATAAACTAAGCTGACTTGCATTGGAAGAATTGAAGAAAATTCAAATCCATAAGCTTGTTTGAAGCCTTCGTAGCCATCACCTTCACGAGAAATCCAAGAAGTATCAACACCAGCTTTTAATTCTCCAGATACACGTTTCAAATCACTCACTTTTTTTAAATTGTATTTTTCTGCCGTATCTTTTCGAACTAAAAAGACATACGTATTATCGAACCCATAAGAAGGGAACCAAGTTTGATCGAATTGCTTTTCAAATTGGTCATGAACGATATTAAAAGCTTTTGTAGGATCTTTTTCAGCGGGCAATTGCAGGATCGAAGATAAGTCAGTACCCGTATAACGAGCTGCTGAAATCGAAGCATCACCTTTGATCATCGCTTGATGATTGATCATATTGGTCGCTAAATTATTGATCACCGTCGTATCTTTATCCGTGTAATGCTCAACCATTCCAGCAACGATACTCCCTAAAATCTGCATTTCTGAAGTGATCCCGCCAGTAATAGCAATCGTATCATCATTGTCATTTGTAGCAAGCCCAGGGAACGAACAGCTGCTCAAAAGAAGTAAAGAAAGTCCTAACAAGGCAACCATTTTAAGTTTTTTCATTCATTACTCCTCCTTCCTTAAAGCAATCGGGGTCATACGATCTTCAAGTAATCCTAAGATGAAATCGACAATCAATGCCATTAAGATTACTGGGATCGTTCCGGCAATGATCAATGGTGGTTGGAAGTTGTTTAAACCACTAAAGATCAAATCACCTAAACCGCCTGCACCGATGTAAGAAGCGAGTGTTGCCCACGCAATAACATACACAGCGGCTAAACGAATACCAGCCATGATCGTTGGAATCGCAATAGGAAGCTCAACTGAAACAATCGATTGCAGATTGGTCATGCCCATACCTTTTGCAACGTCGCGATAATTTCGATCGACATTTTTCATTCCGATAAAGGTATTGCGTAAAATCGGTAATAATGAATAAATAAATAGTGCGATGATGGCAGGAAGTTTTCCTACACCGAATATCGGGATCATCAAAGCCAGTAGTGCTAATGAAGGAACTGTTTGTAAGACACTGGCAATTCCAATGACAACGTTTGAAATTTTAGGCAAGCGTGTTAAAAGAATACCTAAAGGGACTGCTACTAAAATCCCAAGGCCTAGTGCAATTGCAGAAATATACAAATGTTCAGCGCTTTTCGTCAGCATTTGACCTCCATATTGATTGAAGAATGCTTGCATGTTTACGCCTCCTCACTTGTAATATTTTCAGCGGCATCACCAAACGTTTCTTCTTCACCCCAAAGCACGTCGTAAATGATATCCACTAAGGAAACTCTGGTTAAGATTCCAACGAGGTGATTTTGATCATCAACTACAGGTACATATTTTACTCCGCGTTTTAAGATTCGCTGTAAGCTGTCTCGCACTAATGCGGATTCTTTTACATAGAAGACATTCGGATTGATGATATCCCCAACGCTGGTAGCTTTACCGCGGCGGCGTTCTTTATCGATCGTTTCAACATCCACAAAACCTTTTAAGACGTTGTCTTCATCAACGATCAACAACGTGTCTACGCGTTTTTCACGCATTAAGCGAATCGCATTTTGTAGACTTTTTTCTGGGGTAATCGAAACGGCAGAATTTAGCATGATCTCTCCAACAGTTGTGGTGTCTGGTTTTGCTTGCAATAGACGATCTTCACCCAATAATTCTTCAACGAATTCATTGGCAGGTTGCTGCAAGATATTTTCAGGTGTGTCAAATTGAATCACTTTCCCATCATCCATGATGGCGATTCGATTTGCTAGCTTTAAGGCTTCATCCATATCATGAGTTACAAAGACGATCGTTTTTCCTAAACGATCTTGTAAATCTTTAACCAGATCTTGTAACGAGTCGCGAGTGATCGGGTCCAATGCACCAAAAGGCTCATCCATCAAAATAATGTCTTGATCCGCTGCTAGCGCTCGAACGACTCCGATCCGTTGTTGTTGTCCACCAGATAATTCATGAGGATAACGATCCAGCATATCACGAGGTAATTCCACTAGATCAATCATTTTTTCCGCCGTTTTGTTTTGTTCTTCTTTGTCTACTTTTAATAGACGCTGAACGAGCGTGATATTTTCGCGAATCGTCATATGCGGCATCAAACCAATATTTTGGATGACATAACCGATTTGCCGGCGTAGTTCGACCGGATTTTTCTCTTGGATATCTTCGCCATCGATTTTGATGGTCCCTTTTGTAGGATCAATCATGCGATTGATCATCCGCATCGTCGTCGTTTTTCCGCTCCCACTAGTACCAATTAAACAAATAAATTCTCCCTTTTCAAAAGAAAGATTGACGTCTTCGACAGCTACTTTGTTTCCATTATAAATTTTAGAAACGTGGTCAAATTCAATCATTTTTTCACTCCTTTTTTATCTTCGGAAAAGCTATTCTTATCAAGAAAAATAGTTCCCAGATTCCTTCATAGTTATTTCTATTCCTTTATTTTTTAAATAATTTCATCGCTTGAATTATCCATTTTTTTTAAGATAGAATAAAATAAACAAATGACTAAATGTAATAAAGTGAACAGACTTATGATTTTAGTATGCAACAAGGGGAGATTAAAAACAAATAAATGGCATTTTTTAGTTACAATGACCTAGAGAAAAAAGTATTTTTTGGATAGGAAATAACACTTTCATAAATTTTTATTACGGATAAACTGTTTTTTATAGATGAAATAGATAAGAATAAAAAACGAAATTGTCTAATTTTAGAAACTCTTCAATGAAAATTACTGAAAGAATAAGTGGTCACTTGTATAAGTAAAACAGCGGGATGCTTTTCAAGGACAATACTCCATGATAGAATAGCGAAGGAAAAGAGGAGAAGCTATGTTAACGACAGAAGATTTTGATTTTGATTTACCCGAAGAATTAATTGCTCAAACCCCTCTAGAAAAACGAGATAGCTCTCGTTTATTGGTGTTGGACCATCAATCAGGAAAAATAGAGGATAAACATTTTGATGCAATCATTGACGAATTGAACGCAGGCGATGCGTTAGTCATGAATGACACTCGTGTATTACCAGCACGTTTGTATGGTGAAAAACCAGAAACCGGCGGACACTTAGAAGTCTTACTTTTGAACAACACCCAAGGCGACGAGTGGGAAACGCTAATCAAGCCTGCCCGACGAGCAAAAGTCGGCACACAAATTATTTTTGGCGATGGCCGATTAAAAGCAGAAGTAAAAGAAGAACTAGAACACGGCGGACGAATCGTTGAATTTTCTTATGAAGGAATCTTTTTAGAAAATCTAGAATCACTTGGTGAAATGCCGTTACCGCCATATATCAAAGAACGTTTGAATGACCCAGAACGTTATCAAACTGTTTATGCGAAAGAAAATGGTTCGGCAGCAGCACCGACAGCGGGGTTACACTTTACGCCAGAACTACTAGAAAAAATTGCTGCCAAAGGTGTTCAATTAGTTTATTTAACGCTACATGTAGGGTTAGGAACATTCCGCCCAGTCAGTGTGGATAATATTGCAGAACACCAAATACATAGTGAGTTTTATCGTTTAACAGAAGATGCCGCAGCTCAATTAAATACGGTTCGTGCAAACGGCGGAAAAATCGTAGCTGTCGGAACAACTTCGATCCGGACATTAGAGACGATTGGAACAAAATTTGATGGTGAAATCAAAGCTGATAGCGGCTGGACGGATATTTTTATTACTCCAGGTTATGAATTCAAAGTGGTCCAAGCATTTTCAACTAATTTCCACTTACCGAAATCAACATTAGTGATGTTGGTCAGTGCCTTTGCCGGACGTGAAAAAACCTTAGCTGCTTATCATCATGCCATAGAAGAACGCTATCGCTTCTTTAGCTTTGGCGATGCGATGTTTGTAAAATAAGAAAATTTTTTGCTATCTTTATAAAGAAAGACACCTTGGCGAGGGTCTTTCTTTTTATATGCAAAAATAAAAAGCCAGGCTCTCGATAAGCCTGACTCTAAGTATCTCGGAAGGATTAAACCATTCGAATTTATATACTACTTTTATTTAATGGTACATGCAAAGTATTACATGAATTTCTTGACTATAAACATAAATCTTGTTCTTACTACATTTTCACGATATTCAGTTTTAAGAAACTTTTCTTAATTACGTATCTTTTTACTTGTGTGTTTGATCATACTACTCAACCTTTGATACGCATTCACTATTTATAAGGGAATACCTCACACATACACAATGAACAACTTTCAGGTGAATCTGGTATTACTAACAACTTTATTGTTTACTTTCTTTCTACTACCTTTATCGAGAAATCCTTCGAATGATTTAAGTTCCTCCTTCCTTGTATCTATAATATAGCATGTTTTTCTATTTATTGAAAGCGTTTAGCATCGATTGTTTGATAAAAAAAATTTGTTTTACTTAATGTTAAATACAAGTGGATACTTTGAACTACTTATATTTTGTGTGTTATAGTAATAACACAAGGAATTTTTATAATCTAAAGGAGGAATGGGATGAAACCCTATAAAGAAACAGAAGATACTGTAATAAGTGAATTTAATGCTGATTTAGAGAACGGATTATCACAATCACAAGTTGATGAAAAAATAAAAAATAACGGTAAAAACAAATTTGAAGAACCACCTAAAGAATCATTGGTGAAAAAGTTTTTTCATAGCTTAACTGATTTTACAACGATTATTTTATTGGTGGCCGCAGTCATTTCATTATATACCGCGGTTGCAACTGACCATGGTGATTATTTTGAGAGTTTCTTGATTATTGCAATTGTCGTTATCAATTCTGTTTTAGCAATTGTACAAGAAGGTAATGCAGAAAAAGCATTATCGGCTTTACAAGATATGAATAAGCAGACGGCCAGCGTGTTGCGAGAAGGTAAACAACAAGAAATCGATGCCGAAGATTTAGTGCCTGGAGATACTTTATTACTAGAATCTGGTTCAATGATTACTGCAGATGCACGAATCATTGAAGCTTCTCAATTGCGAGTAGAGGAATCCGCATTGACTGGTGAAAGTGAACCTGTAATGAAAGATCCCGAATTTGTTGGGGAAGAAGACGCGGCGTTAGGCGATCGGATAAATATGCTTTATAAGGGTTCAACAGTCGTTAACGGACGTGGAAAAGCAATCGTTACTGCAACAGGTATGCAGACTGAGATGGGCAAAATTGCAGGCTTGTTAAATGATGATGAAAATCAAAAAACACCTCTGCAAATACGATTAAATCAATTAGGAAAGCGAATTAGTTTGATCGCTTTAGCAGCTGCGGCTTTTGTCTTTTTCATTGGTGAGATGCAAGGCGAACCAATGTTGGATATGTTTATTACCTCTATTTCTTTAGCAGTAGCAGCAGTACCGGAAACGCTGACGGTCATCGTAACATTGACTTTGGCTTTTGGTGTTCAAAAAATGGCAAAGAAAAATGCGATTATCCGTAAGTTGCCGGCAGTTGAAACATTAGGGTCAGCAAATGTAATTTGTTCTGATAAAACAGGTACTTTGACTCAAAACAAAATGCGTGTTCGACGTGTTTGGATACACGGTGATTCTGTTGTAGATACGGAAGAAGGAATGACCGATGAAGCAATGGAAGTATTGACTACTGCCGCTTTGTGTACTGATGTAATCGTTGAAAATGATGATAATGAATTGGAGATCAAAGGAAATCCAACTGAAGCAGCTATTGTTCGGGCTGTAGAAGAAAATTATCATACAAAAAGTGAGTTAGAAGAGAAGTATCCACGTATCGGAGAAATTCCCTTTGATTCAGAGCGTAAGATGATGACGACCGTGCATAAGCGAGGAAAAAAATATATTTCGATAACAAAAGGTGCTTTCGATGTTTTGCTTCCTAAATTTCATTACGGAGATGTCGATCAAGCAGCGATCGTAAATGATCGTTTTGGGAAAAAAGCATTGCGTGTAATTGCTGTAGGCTATGCAATCCATGATGAAGAGCCGCAAGAAATCACTTCAGAAGCATTAGAGAAAAACTTACGATTAATGGGATTGATCGGGATGATCGATCCACCAAGACCAGAATCAAAAGATGCGATTGCTAGGGCTAAAAAAGCTGGAATCAAAACAGTAATGATCACCGGTGATCACGTTGTAACTGCAGGTGCAATTGCTAAAGAATTGGGAATTATGAATAGTCGAAAAGAGGCTATCTCAGGTGCCCAATTACAAAAAATGACTGATGATGAATTAGATAGTAAAGTCAAAGAATTATCCGTTTACGCACGGGTAACACCGGAAGATAAAATACGAATCGTTAAATCATGGCAGCGGACAGGTGCGGTAGTGGCCATGACGGGTGACGGGGTCAATGATGCTCCAGCCTTAAAAGCAAGTGACGTTGGCTGTGCAATGGGAATTACAGGAACGGATGTTGCTAAAGGTGCCGCTGATATGGTTTTAACAGACGATAACTTTGCAACGATCGTCGATGCGGTTGCACGAGGACGTTCGGTTTACCAAGGGATTCGAAAAGCTATCAATTTCTTGTTGAGTTGTAATATTTCGGAAATTTTTATCGTAGTTATCGCTATGCTATTAGGTTGGGGAGCGCCATTTACGGCAGTACAATTACTATTTGTTAACGTAGTAGCAGATGGACTACCAGGTTTTGCGCTAGGTCGTGAACCGGCAGAAGCAGGGATCATGGATGAAAAACCAATTCCAAGAGATGAAGGGATTTTCGCACGAGGATTGTGGCAAAAAATCGGCTTAAATGCGGGTGTCTTCACAATCGTTACATTGATTGGTTTTTATATTGGGGCTTTCGTAAATAATGTCAGCTACTTTACACCGGCAAGTTTTGAAGTGGGTCAAACAGTGGCCTTCTTAGTTTTAGCCTATTCTTCGATCTTACATGTCTTCAACGTTCGCAGTAGTAAATCGATTTTTAGAGTAGATTTAGCTACCAACAAATCGTTAGCCGAAATGGCTTGGCTGGCAATCGGTATTACGACGCTGATTGCTTTGATTCCGAAAACACAAGAATTATTCTATCTTGTACCAATCAGCATGAATCATTGGGTGATTGCGATTCTACTTTCAATCGTGCCGATCATCGTGAATGAATTGATCAAATTCCACAAAGCACCAGAAGTAGATACGGAAAGTATTTAAGTGTTTAGTCAAAATAAAAAACCTTCGATGGATATTCTTCATCGAAGGTTTTTTTGTAGTTTATGTGCTACTAAATCAATTATGCTTTGTAATCGTAGCAAGTCACGATGATTTCTTTTAATTCGCTGATCAATGGTTCTTTAGGATTGGCGGTTGTACATTGATCCTCGTAGGCTAACTCTGCTAAATGATCTACGGTCGCTTCTAATGTTTCTTTGGTCACACCTTGAGCTTTTAGATTCATCTCAATTCCCACGCTTACACCTAAGTCATAGACAGCTGTAATAAGGGCTTCAACTAATTCTGCGGTTGTATTTCCTTCCAAACCAAGGAATTTTGCAATGTCAGCATAATCAGAGTCTGCACGGAAATAATCATATTTAGGGAACATCGCATGTTTTTGCGGATCTTTGGCATTGTAACGGATGATGTGTGGCAATAAGATTGCGTTTGTACGACCGTGAGGAATACCATATTCACCGCCAATTTTATGAGCGACAGAATGACAAATCCCTAAGAAAGCATTGGCAAAAGCCATACCAGCCATGGCTGAAGCATTATGCATTTTTTCTCGTGAGGTTTCATCGCCGATCTTCACTGATTTTTCAAGATAATCAAAGACGATTTTGATTGCTTGTAAACTCAAACCGCGAGTATAGTCTGAAGCCATGACTGAAACATAAGATTCAATTGCATGGGTTAATACATCCATTCCTGTGTCTGCGGCAATCGAAGCAGGTAGAGTCAGGACAAACTGTGGATCGATGATTGCTACGTTTGGCGTCAATGCGTAATCAGCTAATGGATATTTTACATGTGTTTCGCTGTCAGTAATTACGGCAAATGGTGTGACTTCTGCACCGGTACCAGAAGTAGTCGGAATACAAACTAATTGTGTTTTCTCAGGCGGTTTAATTCCATACGTGCGCTTACGGATATCTAAGAATTTTTGTTTGGCACCAAAAAATGAAGTATCAGGGTGTTCAAAGAACATCCACATGCCTTTTGCTGCATCCATTGCAGAACCGCCACCAAGAGCGATGATCGTATCTGGTTGGAAATTAAGGATCATTTCGAGCCCTTTATAAACCGTGTTCGTGGATGGATTCGGTTCAACATCTGAAAAAATCTCCACTTTGACATCATTTTGGCGTCTACCCAATGCCTCTCTAACGGTGTCGGCATAACCAAATTGCACCATTCCTGGATCACAAACGATCATCACACGTTCAACATTTTCCATTTGGGTCAAGTACAATAAAGAATTTTTTTCAAAATAAATTTTTGGGGGAAGTTTAAACCATTGCATGTTTTTTCTCCGTTTCGCTACCGTTTTGATATTGATCAAGTCTAGTGCAGATACATTATGCGAGACTGAATTTTTTCCATATGATCCACAACCCAATGTTAAAGAAGGAATCAATTCATTATAGATGTCACCGATATCACCTTCAGAAGAGGGTGAATTTACTAAAATTCGGCAAGCTTTCATTCGCAAGCCGAAAGCTAATTCAACCGATTCGTCTTCAGTATGGATGACTGCCGTATGTCCAAGCCCGCCTAGAGCTAACATCTCTTCACATAATTCAAAACCATGTTCAATATTTGATGATTGCACCATTGCTAAGACAGGTGATAGTTTTTCTCGTGAAAGATGATACTCTGCACCAACACCTGCTAATTCTGCAATCAGCAGTTTAGTCCCTTCAGGAACAGCGATTCCTGCCAAATCAGCAATAGCTTTTGCTGAATAACCTACGATTCTTGGATTGACAGCATATTTTTCTTCATTCATTACGACATCTTCTAATTGACGAAGTTCATTTTTCTTAACAAAATATACTTGATGTGCTTGGAATTCTTTTTTGACGTCTGCATAGATTTCTTTATCAACGATCACTGCTTGCTCAGAAGCACAGATCATTCCACTATCAAATGTTTTTGAAACAAGTAAGTCGTTGACAGCGCGTTTGATATTTGCTGTTTTTTCAATATAAGAAGGAACATTACCCGGACCAACACCTAGAGCTGGTTTACCTGTAGAGTAAGCAGCTTTCACCATAGCACCGCCGCCAGTAGCCAAAACGACTGCGATACCAGGATGGTTCATCAATCCTTGAGTGGCTTCAAGTGATGGAGTTTCAATCCATTGGATACAATTTTCGGGAGCTCCGGCAGCAATGGCTGCATCACGTATGATTCGTGCAGCTTCTGCTGAACATTTTTGTGCACTAGGGTGGAAGGCAAAGACAATCGGGTTACGTGTTTTCAAAGCAATCAATGACTTAAAGACAGTTGTCGAGGTCGGGTTGGTCGTTGGAGTGACGCCGCAAATGACACCAACTGGTTCAGCAATTTGAATTAGATGTTTTTGCTTATCCTCAAAAATCACACCAGCTGTTTTGTCATTTTTGATGTTGTTCCAGATATATTCAGATGCATACATATTTTTGATTGCTTTGTCTTCAATGACTCCTCGACCAGTTTCTTCTACCGCCATTTTCGCAAGCAGCATATGCTTGTCTAAGGCTGCCATAGCACCTTCATGAACGATATGGTCTACTTTTTCTTGTGTGAAAGTAGAGAAAATTTTCAATGCTTCATTTCCGTTTTTCGCTAATTCATTGACTACGGTGTCAACAGTAATAACTTCCCTTTGTTCCTGTTCAGCTGTTTTAACCATGTTGTTCCTCCTAGTATTTTTTTAACGACTTAATCATAATTGGTACATCTGCAAATGTAAACGCTTTCTATAATAAATATTTATTTCACAATAGTTGTTTGCTGTTAGTATAAAATGAGAAGAATTAAAAAATAAATCAGTTCTTTAATTTTTTCTTGAAATACATTACCAGTATCCTAGTTTAATTTTATAAAATAAAAATTTGCTTGTTTAGATAGGAACAATTATTTAACTATTTTGAAAAAAAAAATAAAAATGAATAAGCTTGTATATTTATGATCAAGAAAGTACAACTTCTTTTAATAAGCATTAAGGTGTTGAAGGAAAGTTGCAAAAGCTACTTAAAACCAGTATCATGGTACTCGTTGCAAACTAATACATAACATATGAAAGAAAGTAGGAAATTAAATGACTGAACCTGCCATTTCTTATCGCTTAATAAAGAAAGAAAAACATACGGGTGCTCGTTTGGGCGAAATCATCACACCGCACGGAACATTTCCAACACCGATGTTTATGCCAGTAGGAACATTAGCGACGGTCAAAACGATGTCGCCAGAAGAATTGAAAGCTATGGGTGCTGGAATTATCTTGAGCAACACGTATCATCTGTGGTTACGACCTGGTGAAGATCTTGTTGCAGAAGCTGGAGGATTACATAAGTTCATGAATTGGGATCAACCGATTTTAACCGATTCTGGTGGTTTCCAAGTTTTCTCATTAGCAGATATGCGTAATATTGTTGAAGAGGGTGTGCATTTCAAAAATCATTTAAATGGTTCAAAAATGTTCTTATCACCTGAAAAAGCAATTGATATCCAAAATAAATTAGGTTCCGATATCATGATGAGCTTTGACGAATGCCCGCCATTTGATGAAAGCTATGATTACGTGAAAAAATCAGTGGAGCGTACATCTCGTTGGGCAGAACGCGGATTAAAAGCACATGCAAATCCATCTACCCAAGGTCTGTTTGGTATTATCCAAGGTGCCGGTTTTGAAGACTTACGTCGCCAAAGCGCGAAAGACTTAGTCAGCATGGATTTCCCTGGCTATTCGATCGGCGGCTTATCTGTTGGTGAACCAAAAGAAGAAATGAATCGTGTCTTAGAATTTACGACACCATTAATTCCTGAAAATAAACCACGCTATCTAATGGGTGTTGGGGCAGCCGACTCATTGATCGATGGTGTCATTCGTGGAGTTGATATGTTTGACTGTGTCTTGCCAACACGAATTGCTCGGAATGGGACATGTATGACTTCAGCAGGACGCTTAGTTGTTAAAAATGCTAAGTATGCACATGATTTCCGTCCGTTAGATGAGAAATGCGATTGCTATACGTGTAAAAATTATACACGTGCATATATTCGTCACTTGATCCATTGTGATGAAACATTTGGTATTCGTCTGACGTCTTATCACAACTTACACTTCTTGATCAATTTAATGAAACAAGTTCGTCAAGCGATCATGGATGATAATTTATTAGAATTCCGTCAAGCCTTTTTTGAAGAGTATGGTTTTAATAAACAAAACGCAAAAAGTTTTTAAAGGATAACCAAAAATGCTAGTGTAACATTAAAAATTTTGTTACAGTTAACAATGGAATTACTATGAATGCGAGGGGAAATTTAAAATGGGTAACTATTCAATGATCATCTTACTTGTTTTGATGTTGGGAATGTTCTTTATGATGAATCGTTCTCAAAAGAAACAACAACAAAATCGTCAGAATGTATTAGATTCAATGAAAGCTGGAGACAACGTTGTAACGATCGGTGGATTACACGGAGTCGTTCACGAAATGAATCCAGAAGATAAGACAGTTACTTTGGACTGTGAAGGAATCTATTTAGTATTTGATCGTGCATCAATTAAAAATGTACAATCAGGCACAACAACAACTGCTGCACCGGTTGAAACACCAAGTGTTGAACCGAAAACAGAAGAACCAACTGAAACAATCATCGAAGAAAAACCTGAAGAAAAATAAAAGTGAATTTTTCTAATTTTGAAAGATCCGGAAATTTCCGGGTCTTTTTTTATATACTTTTTACTAATAGTATAATTGTGAATTTAATATCATTTATATATTATCTAAACAACAGAGCTATCGGATACTGTTTTTCCTTTATTTCAAAGGTTTTAAACATATACAACTTGGTGTGAAAAGAATCACAAAAAAGTTCTTTACAAAATGGAAACGTTGTTGTACGATATATATGTGAAAAGGAACACAATAATTTTTCTAGGAGGATCCACATGGCTAAAGCGGTAGAAAAAGAAAAAACTCAGACAATCAGTGTTGAACAAACAATAGATGAATTGGCAACTAAAGCAAATGTTGCATTAAAAGAAATGGCAGATTTTGATCAAGAAAAAGTTGACCATATCGTTCACGAAATGGCGATGGCAGCTTTAGATAAACATATGATGCTTGCAAAAATGGCGGTAGAAGAAACAGGACGCGGAATTTACGAAGATAAAGCAATCAAAAATATGTATGCATCTGAATATATTTGGAACAGCATCAAAAATGACAAAACTGTTGGCGTTATCAATGAAGATAAACAAAAAGGCTTGATTCAAATCGCTGAACCAGTCGGTGTTGTTTGTGGCGTTACTCCAACAACAAATCCAACATCTACTACGATTTTTAAAGCAATGGTCGCTTTAAAAACACGTAATCCGATTGTTTTTGCTTTTCATCCAAGTGCACAAAAATGTTCATCTGAAGCGGCTCGTATCATTCGTGATGCAGCTATCGCAGCCGGAGCCCCTGAAAATTGTATCCAATGGATCGAAAAACCATCATTAGAAGGAACAACTGGTTTGATGAATCATCCAGGTATCGCGATCGTTTTAGCGACTGGCGGAGCAGGCATGGTCAAATCAGCGTACTCTACAGGTAAACCAGCTTTAGGCGTGGGTCCTGGTAATGCACCTTCTTACATTGAAAAAACAGCAAAAATCAAACGTGCTGTCAATGACTTGATCGTTTCTAAAACATTTGATAATGGAATGATCTGTGCTTCTGAACAAGCGGTGATCGTTGATAAAGAAGTTTATGCAGAAGTAAAAGCAGAATTTGAAAGTCATCAAGTATACTTTGTTAAAAAATCAGAATTAAGCAAATTAGAAGATGCCGTTATGAATGAAGGCAAGTATGCTGTTAATCCAGCGATCGTCGGTCATTCAGCGATTGATATTGCTGAACGAGCTGGCATCAAAGTTCCAGCAGGAACAAAATTATTGATTGCAGAACTTGATGGGGTTGGTGCAGATTATCCATTGTCACGTGAAAAACTTTCGCCAGTCTTAGCGATGGTCAAAGCAGAAAATACAGCTCATGGTTTTGAACTATGTGAAAGTATGTTGGACTTAGGTGGACTTGGACATACGGCTGTTATTCATACGGAAGATGAAAACTTACAAATTCAATTTGGTTTACGAATGAAAGCTTGCCGAATCTTAGTAAACTCACCATCGGCTGAAGGTGGTATTGGTGATATCTATAATGAATTGATTCCTTCATTAACATTAGGTTGTGGATCATATGGACACAATTCAGTTTCTCATAACGTATCAGCGATTGACTTGATCAATATAAAAACTGTAGCGAAACGGAGAACGAATATGCAATGGTTTAAATTACCACCAAAAATCTATTTTGAAAAAAATTCTTTATTGTACCTGACCCAAATGGAAAATGTTGAACGTGTCATGTTGGTTTGTGATCCAGGAATGGTTCAATTCGGGTATGCTGATATCGTTCGTGAAGTTTTAGGACGTCGTACGAATGATGTAAAAATCGAAGTCTTCTCCGATGTTGAACCAAATCCGTCAACGAACACTGTTTATAAAGGTTTAGAAATGTTTAATGATTTCCAACCAGATACAGTTATCGCTCTTGGTGGTGGATCTGCAATGGATGCGGCAAAAGGCATGTGGATGTTCTTTGAACACCCAGATACTTCGTTCTTTGGTGCTAAACAAAAATTCTTGGATATCCGTAAACGGACATACAACATCGGCAAACCAGAAAAAACACAATTTGTATGTATTCCGACAACTTCTGGAACAGGTTCAGAAGTAACGCCATTTGCTGTTATTACTGATAGTGAAACACATGTAAAATACCCATTAGCGGATTACGCATTGACGCCAGATGTAGCGATCGTGGATCCTCAATTCGTTATGACGGTTCCAGCATCAGTTACAGCAGACACAGGTATGGATGTTTTAACTCATGCAATTGAATCTTATGTTTCTGTCATGGCATCTGATTACACGCGTGGCTTGAGTTTACAAGCAATCAAAATCGTCTTTGATTATCTTGAAAAATCAGTGAAGACAGGCGATACAGAAGCAAGAGAAAAAATGCATAATGCTTCAGCGATGGCTGGTATGGCTTTTGCCAATGCTTTCTTAGGAATTTGTCACTCAATCGCTCATAAAATTGGTGGAGAATACGGTATTCCTCATGGACGGACAAATGCAATCTTATTACCACATATTATCCGTTACAATGCCAAAGATCCGCAAAAACACGCGATGTTCCCTAAATATGATTATTTCCGTGCAGACTCTGATTATGCTGACATTGCTCGCTTCTTAGGTCTAAAAGGAAATACCACTGAAGAATTGGTGGAAGCTTTGATTACAGCTGTCTACGACTTAGGGGTTAAATGTGGAATCGATATGAACTTGAAAGCGCAAGGTGTCACGCAAGAAACATTAGATTCAACAGTTGATCGTATGGCTGAGTTAGCCTACGAAGACCAATGTACAACCGCTAATCCTAAAGAACCATTGATCAGTGAATTAAAAGGTATCATCGTAACAGCCTACGACTATAAAGCGTAGTTGAAAAAAGAGTCTCCATATGGAGACTCTTTTTTATATGTAAGTGTGTTTTTTATTTAAAAAATTATTTTATTTAGAAAAATTGATCCTCTTTGATTGTTATGGCCCTAAAAAAACGATAGACTGAATTTAATATATGCGGAAAGGGTTCATGATGATGGAAAAATTGAGGAGAGAGATCAAAGAATTAGGTGAATCAGGAGCTCATTTACATGCGATCGTTGACTATTTAGTAAATGAGAAAAAAATTATGGGAAGTAAAGCAAATTATATCTTTATGTTAGATATGCAGGATTATATTGCGGCCTTGAATCGTTTGGCTCCCTCAACAATAGAAATGACTGTTGAACCTCATGAAGTAAAACAAATCAATTATTTATTGACTCGCCAGTATGAGTTAATAAAGTTGATTCAAAGAGATATTGAACGAAACATCGATGCAAAAAATATTGATCCAGAGCAATATAACGAAAAACAGCTCAAACGATTAAAAACAATCAATCAATTGTTATTGCAAGATAATTTAGTTTTCCAAGCAATGTTGGATTCAACTAAAATTGGCAGTAATATTCGAGTCGGTCAAAAGAAAACTTGGCTGCAACGCTTGTTTAGAAAATAAAGAGGATGCGTTTAACGCATCCTCTTTATTTTCTATTAGCTAGTCGTTGATAATCGATGCCTCGTGCCTGACACCATTCTTTAGGAGAGCCACTCAAAATAATAGGATTTTTGATTAGTTCGTCTGTTGTGGTTTTGTCGGTCATTAGATATAAACGAGCTAACTGGACTTTCCAATCTTCAATCAGCTCGATCGTTTTATCGACACCGTCACTCATTAATGAATCTAAGATAGTTGCAGAGATCCCGACTGCTTTTGCTCCTAAACAAAGAGCTTTAAAAATATCATATGCATCACGAATTCCGCCGGAAGCAAGGATCGTAAGGTGATCGATAGCTTGTGCTTCAAGTAAAGAGATAACCGTTGATTGTCCCCAATCATCAAGATAGCTCAATTCACGTTTTTTCCTTCGAGCATTTTCAATTTGTGAAAAACTGGTTCCGCCACGCCCTGATACATCGATGGCTTTTACACCATAGCTTTGCAATTGTTGAATCGTTTCTCTGGTCATCCCAAAGCCGACTTCTTTTACGATCACAGGCACGTGTAATTTTTCAATCGATTCTTTGATATTTTTGGGCCAATCATAAAAATCACTGTCGCCTTCAGGCATAACTAATTCTTGCGGGACATTTAAGTGGATCTGCATACCATCTGCATGTAAAAGTTCAACGATTTTTTGAGCATCTTCACTGGTACGGCCAGCGCCCATATTCGCTAGCAACAGGCCATTGGGATTGACCTCGCGGATAACGGTATAAGAATCAGCGACGCTAGGATCTTTTAAGGCTGCACTGACAGAGCCGGTCGCCATCATCAAATTTGTTTCCCGTGCGATGATCGCTAAATCATGGTTGATCTTTTTGGTTTTTTCACTTCCACCTGTCATGGCATTGATATAAAACGGAGCAGCTAATTTTAAACCAAGAATTTCAGTGCTCAAGTCGATAGAATCAGACTTTGTTTTAACCAAAGAAGAATGAATCAGGCGTACAGCATCAAAATCATTTTCTTTTTGTTTATGGTGAAAGGCCCGAGCTAATGAGATATGTTCGTCTTTACGATTCATAGTGATCCTCCGTTAAGTGATAAACATGTAGAGGTAATGGGGTAATACCAGCCTTTTCCCATGAGCTCATCAAAGGTAAGATGCCAGCCCGCTTATCGACGATTACGATACCGCAGTCGCCACCGCCAGCACCAGAAGATTTTGCTGCGCCGCCATATTTTTCCGCTAAGTCGTTTAGTCTTTTTAGTTCCTCAGTTTCGATTGAGACGTTGCTGAGGCTCGTTAGTTGATTAAGTAATGTACGATTTTTTCGAATCATTGATTGAATTAATGACACATCATTTTGTTTGAATCCTAGAATCATTTGGTCCACACAGTCTTTGCTATCGGTCAAAAACTGTTCGTAAGAAGTTTTCTTCTCATCCCTAGATTGATGAACTTGATCAACTAAATCCGAAGTAGAAGCAGGACTTCCAGTCCAACCAATCAACAAACGTAAATCTTCAGGGACTTTTAGTGGTTCGATATTTAAATTTGGCCAGTCGTAAGCGATCAAGTCTGTTAATTTCTCGTTAGCTAACTTACTTAAGACCCAATCATGATCGAAAGTTGAAAAAGCTAGCCAGCCGCCATAGCAACTAGCTGCGATATCTCCGCATGAACCGTTTCCTTGGACATTTAAATGGGCTAACGTCGCTAATTTAAATAGCTCTAATTGTGATAAGTTCAGTTCGTAAAAGGCGTTTAATGCTTTAACAGTTGCGACGGTCACGGCACCGCTAGAACCTAAACCGTATTTACGTCCATTTGAATTATCTAATTCACTCGTAACTTTTAAATCAAAGAAGGCTAATTTTTTGCCTTTTTCTTGAGCGAATTTTTCAGTGAAATGGATGGCAGCTAAAATATAATGAAAAGGATTGTCACGAATATCCAAAACGAGTTCATTATTACGTCGAGTCCAACGTACAGGCAAATCACTATATTGGGTCGATTGGATACTGCCGCTTTTTTTAGCCGGTTCGATCGTTACCGTAATGAATTGATCAATGGCGACAATGATGGCAGGATGTCCAGGTTCGACCACCGCATACTCGCCGGCAATATATAGTTTTCCTGGTGCAGATACTTCGATCATTTATGCTTCCTCCATTGATAAAATTTCAATACTTGGTCCTGCATGAGCGACAATCAATTGAGTTGGATCAAAATGTTTAGCTAACTCATCAAGAACTTTTTCTTCATTTTTGCGCTCAACTAAAACTTTGACGTTAGGCCCAGCATCCATTGTGAAATAGCAAGAAACACCGGTTGTTCTTAGTTGACGAACAAGATTCATTGCCTTCATACTTTCAGCTGACCAATATGTAAAAGGAGGTGTAGCGGCTAATGTAGTGCCATGCATTTTTAGCGCACTTGCTTCAGTCACTTCGCCTAGAGCCGTAAAATCTTTTGCTGCAATCGCAGCTTTGGCTTTAGCCAAGTCTTTCGGAACACTTTGCAGCCAGCCATCATAAAATGAAGAAGTTTCAACTGTTCGTTGCATGCCATCGCGGCTAGAAACATCTTTCTTTGCATCATTAACTACAATAAAAATCATACTTAAATCTTGTTCGAAATCGTTACTAATGATTTTGGTTGCATAAGAAGTCTCGTCGGAATTTCCTTTTTCCCATTCGGCAAAACCGCCATAAACACTACGAGAGGCAGAGCCCGAACCTCGGCGTGCTAGACGAGATAGTGCGATCGGCGACAAATCTAAATTCAAAGCAGCACTAACTGCTCCAGCCAAAGCTGCCAATCCGCTAGCGGAAGAGGCCAGTCCTGCTGCAGTAGGAACAAAATTTTGACTTTTAACGACAGCGAATAAGGTACAATCGGCTTTTTTTCTGGCTAAATCAAGAAAGCGACTTATTTTGATAGTCGCTTTCGAATCTTGTAATTGATTGTCTAAATAAAATTGGTCTTCCGTGAATTCAGTTGAAAAAGTGACTGTTGTTTCGGTATAAAAAGCATCTAATGTTAAAGATAGACTGTTATTCATTGGTAAAATTAATTCTTGATTTTTTTTACCCCAATATTTAATTAAGGCAATATTCGTATAAGCTTTCGCTTTCCCGCTAAACATGTGCATACACACCTAACCCTTCAATCCATGTATTGCGCGCCCCGGCATCTAATAGTGTTTGCTGTAGTTGCCGTCCGCTCGTTTCATTTTCTGCTAAGGCGATCATGCAGCCCCCACGGCCGCCGCCTGTTAATTTTGCTCCTAAAGCTTCATGTTTTAAAGCCGTTTCGATCAAATGATCTAAATGGCGATTGCTTGTACCTAATAAACGTAGTAAGCCTTGTGCTTGATTCATACAATCTCCTAAAATATGCGGCTGATTTTTTAGAATCGCTTGTTGTGCTTGTTGTGTCAATCGCCCTAGAGATTTGATTTGTTTCGCTGTTTCGCGAGGTCTTAACTCCCTTAATTTTGCGATGTCGCGAACAGCTTTACGTGTTTGTCCTTTGATACCTGTATCGGCAACAACTAAAAAAGCGTCCATATTCAATTGGAAAGGCTGGAAACCAATTTCTTTTTGATAACGAATTGGTTCAGTTCCACTGATGGTTGTAGCATCAATCCCGCTTGGATTACCGTGTGCGACTGCTTCTGCTTGGTTCACGAAATATAAAACATTCTCTTGGGTCGCAGGCTCTTCCATCCAGTCGAAAACCGCCCGCGTGATTGCAACAGCTACTGCAGCACTGGAGCCCATTCCGCGTTCTGCAGGAATGGAGCTTTCAATCTTTAAGTAAAAAGGTTCTGGAATTTTAAAATGCTTAACCAAATACCAAAGTAAAATAGTAACGTTGCGCATCGTAGTAGGTGCTTCGCTGAGCGGTCCGTGGAAGAAACTAGACTCAATCCATGATTCAAGTTTGTTTTTACGAATCGTTGCTTGAATACCTGTCCCTGAAAAAGGGAACGCAATTGCAGGCTCGCCATATACAACAGAATGCTCGCCCATTAATATAATTTTCCCACTGGCATAACCCGTGCTGATCGATTTCATTAAAAAAACTCCTAATTCATTTTAGAGTAGTTATCTCACATAAAATAAGTCTGCTTCTAGAAAGAGGTGTAGCAAGATACTTTTTTATGTAGGGGTATGGTTTTTATTTGATTTAAGTTAAATAGCTTTTATAAAAAATAATACATTTTGTTTATTTAACTTGTAAATAGGAATGCTTTTCTATCATTCTTATTATATCGGAATTATCAAATTTAGTCTCTTTCCATTTTACTCACAGTCTTGCGACAAGTAAACGAAACCGCTGAAAAGTTTTCGATAATCCTCATATTTTTAAACATTCTTTAGAAGCAGAGATAATTATTTCTTTGTATTTTTCATTTGACTACACCATATATTGGGGGTATATTTGTTGAGTTGAGAATTATGCACCATATTTTGTATGAAGTGAGTTGGAGGTTTATGAGCGTGATTGTACTAGCAGGAACCATCGGAGCAGGGAAATCCAGTTTGACAGAAATGTTATCTGAGCATTTGGGGAGTCAAGCTTTTTATGAATCAATTGAAGATAATGAAGTATTGCCATTGTTTTATGCAGATCCAGAGCAGTATGCCTTTTTATTGCAGATTTACTTTTTAAATAAACGGTTTGATAGCATCAAAAAAGCGATGCAAGATGACAATAATGTCTTGGATCGTTCGATCTATGAAGATTCTTTATTGTTCCATTTAAATGCGGACTTAGGTCGAGCAACTGAAACTGAAGTAAAAGTTTATGATGAATTATTAGCAAATATGATGCAAGAGTTGCCTTATGCCGCTCAGAAGAAACATCCAGATTTATTAGTCCACATTCGCGTTTCTTTTGAAACGATGATGGAAAGAATCCAAAAACGCGGTCGTGAATATGAACAATTGGAATTTGACCCGACATTATATGATTATTATAAAGAATTGAATCGTCGTTATGATCAATGGTATGAAGACTATAATGAAAGTCCTAAAATTCAAATCGATGGCGACCAATTGAACTTTGTCGATGATCTTACAGCTCGTGAAGAAGTCATTCGCATGATCGATGAAAAAATTTTAGAAGTTCAAGCTGTACCAGCAGAATAAGTCAAAGCACGCAAAGAAAATTGCGTGCTTTTTTGTGTCATTCAAAGCGTGGATAGGAGCAACCAAAGATCGATTTTGGTATACTAAAAATTGATGAAGGAAAGTGGAGGAGCACAAAAATGGACAGTAGCCAAACATTTAATCAAGATCTTAGTTCATGGATCAATGTAGATAGTACCCAATCTCATGAAGTAAAAAAATTGAAAGAACGTTATTCCATTAGTGATGAAATGCTGACCTATGCTTTGGATAAAAATGAACGAGCACGGGTTGAATATGATCCGACAGAAAAAGCATTATTGTTGATTTTTAAAGTTCCGAATCTGCTGAAAAAAGACAATCATTATGAGACAAGTCCGATGGCTTTTATCTTAAAAGACCAGCGTTTTTTTTCTTTTGTCAATGAACGAACGATGTATGTTGAAAATATCATTGAACGTTTATTGAACGACGAACCAAATCAAAGTGCAGCTAGTTTGCTTTTTCATACTTTGTTTTTGATTTCCGATTATTATTTTCCTTTAGTAGAAGAAGTAGATAGCCAGCGGATCCAACTGAATAAAAAATTAAGAGAAAAAACGACGAATAAAAATTTATTAGCTCTTTCTGATTTAGAAATCGGCTTAGTCTATTTAGTGACTGCTACTAAGCAAAATGCTGTTCTTTTAGAACAGATCAAGGCACAGTCAATTTTTTCTAGTTTTACAGAACAAGAAAAAGAAGAACTCGACGATGCATTGATCGAAGCAAAGCAAGCTGTTGAGATGACGAAATTATCCAGTGAGATATTGGATCAATTATCAGGAACGTATAATAATCTTCTGAATAATAACTTGAATGATACGATGAAAATATTGACGATCTGGTCGTTATTGTTAACGATTCCCACGATCGTAACAGGTTTTTTCGGGATGAATATGCCATTACCTTTTACGCATTCAGAAGTAGGGTGGATCATTTCTTTAGTAATCAGTTTAGGATTATCGATCTGGCTGATTTTGGTATTATGGCGCCGAATACGATAAAAAGTCTGAGACAAAAGTATTTATACTCGTGTCTCAGACTTTTTTTTATAAAATAAATTTTTCGATGACTTCGGCAACTGCGCTGTTTTCGTGATCCGCAATTGTAGTATATTGAGCAGCTTTTTTGATTTCAGGAATCGCATTTGCCACAGCAACACCTAAAGCAGCTGTTTGGATCATTGAAAGATCGTTAGTATTATCTCCGATAGCAATTGTTTCATCCATGGGAATCGCTAAATGAGCGGCTAAACTTTCTAAAGCCGTCCCTTTATTGACACCTTTCGGATTAAATTCGATATAACGATTCGATGAATAACTAATTTCTAAGGCTTCATGAAGTTCAGTCGGCATGTCTTGTTCGATTTTTTCCAGATAGTGACGATCTAAGTTTTGGAACAAGGCTTTATAACACGTTTGTTTTTCCAAAAAGGAAAAATCATCGTCCGTTCGTTTTTCATGAGGAATCGTTGAAAGATAGGCATCTTCATTCGGATTGCTATGATACACATAGGTTTGTTCAAACGTATAAAGATGGATCGCAACATCATACTTAGAGCCAAATTCAAATAACTGAGCTAAAAGCTCAAATGACATCGGAGATTCTTTAATGATCGTGGGTCCTTGACTTTCGACGACCACGCCGCCATTGAAGCCGATCATATAATGATTTGCTTTATCGACAGCATCTAATTCTATTAAAGTCTGCTTGATTGAATGAAAGCCGCGGCCAGTTGCAGGAGCAAAAGTAGTACCTTTGACTTCTGCTTGTTTGATTATTTCTTGAGTTTTTGAAGAGACGTGTCGCTGTTTGTCTAAAAGTGTTTCATCTAAATCACATGCAATCAATCGGTACATAGGTGTACCTCCTTAAATTTTCTACTTACATTATAGCAAAAATGAAAAATAGCCACTTGCTTTTTGACTGGCGATTTTTGAAAAAGTAAATAAAATAGATTGACAAAATAGATAAATAAAGATACACTGTTAAAGTTGAGAAATGAAAGCAGAAGCACCCGCTTCTCGCCTTACGCGAATATCTCGCTGGGCTAGATAGTTAATGACTGATCTTTTCGATGAGTCGGACTACGTGCGGGTTCGTAAAGAACTCGTTTTTTTATTCGCTTTTTTTCTCTCAAAAATTTTGGAGGTGAATGACCATAGCAAAGGATATGATGGTTAACGACGGCATTCGTGCACGAGAAGTACGTTTGATCGGACAAGACGGCGAACAATTAGGTGTTGTAGCGAAAGTAGAAGCTCTAAAAATAGCCGAACAAGCAAATCTTGATGTAGTTTTAGTCGCTCCAGGTGCGAAACCACCAGTAGCACGTATTATGGATTACGGAAAGTATCGCTTCGAACAACAGAAAAAAGAACGTGAAGCACGTAAGAAACAAAAAGTGATCAACGTTAAAGAAGTTCGTTTGAGTCCAACGATCGATGTGAATGACTTTAACACAAAACTTCGTAATGCGCGTAAATTCCTAGAAAAAGGCGACAAAGTGAAAGCTTCGATCCGCTTCAAGGGCCGTGCCATTACCCATAAAGATATTGGTCAAAAAGTTCTTGATCGTTTAGCGGAAGAAACTGGCGATATCGCTACAGTTGAACAAAAAGCGAAGATGGACGGACGTAGCATGTTCTTAGTGCTTGCACCGAAAGAAAAGAAAGACTAGCAATAATTTTGAGAATGCATCTTTGACTCTGGTTAAAGAGTATGCGAAATGAAAAGTAGGAGGAATTTTAGTCATGCCAAAACAAAAAACACATCGCGGTTTAGCAAAACGCGTAAAACGTACTGGTAACGGCGGTTTGAAACGTTTCCGCGCCTTTACAAGTCACCGTTTCCACGGAAAAACTAAAAAACAACGTCGTCAATTACGTAAAGCGTCTATGGTATCAAAAGGCGATTACAAACGTATCCGCCAACAATTGGCACGCATGAAATAATTGCGTCACCCGCTTTACAACTTAAAAAATTCAATGATTTATTTATTAGGAGGAATTAAACATGGCACGTGTTAAAGGTGGAACAGTAACTCGTAAACGTCGTAAAAAGACATTAAAACTAGCTAAAGGTTACTACGGTTCTAAACACACTCTATTTAAAACAGCTAAAGAACAAGTAATGAATTCATACAACTACGCATATCGCGATCGTCGTCAAAAGAAACGCGACTTCCGTAAATTATGGATTGCACGTATCAACGCTGCAGCTCGTATGAACGACTTAAGCTACTCAAAATTAATGCATGGTCTTAAACTTGCCGGTATCGAAATCAACCGCAAAATGTTAGCTGATTTAGCAGTTAACGATGCAGCTGCTTTCACTGCACTAGCTGACCAAGCTAAAGATTCATTAAGCAAATAATTGTTGTTTGACAACAATCGAGCCTCACTCAATCGAGTGAGGCTTTTTTTGTGAAAAAGTAAAAGAAGAAAGTGTAGCTATACTTTTCAACTAGCAAGCATATTAAAGGCTACATCCAAGCTTTTGTGCTAGGATAAATACATAAGCAAAGTAAAGAAGAGGGAGGGAAAACGATGCATTTATTATGGTCGATCATCATTGGCGCTGTGATTGGAGCAATTGCCGGAGCTATCACGAATAAAGGTGATTCAATGGGTTGGATCAGCAATATCATCGCTGGTTTAGTCGGTTCTTTTATTGGTCAAGCGTTACTTGGTTCTTGGGGACCTAGTTTGGCTGGGATGGCATTGATCCCTTCGATTATTGGTGCAATTATCTTAGTAGCAGTTGTTTCTTATTTTATGAGTCGCAAAAAATCATAGGAGGTCTTTTAGCATGAAAACACTTTTTAAATTTATGGTTGCTAGTACTTTAGTGGTAGGTGGCGTTTTAGTAGCAGGAACAATTTTTACAACAAAAAAAATTGACAAATATGGTGATGATCTGCAAGATTTTCTTCATTAATAAAAAGGATGTATCTGAAAAGATACATCCTTTTTTTTGTTTTACTAGGCAATAATTTCAGATGCCGCTGAAATTATCGACCTCCTCTTTAAAGTTATCGCTGTTATTCTTAATACAGCAAAAGAAATGGGGAATACATATGAAGTGGTATACTTTTTCGATAAATGATATCAAGCAAAAATTAAAAACAGACGAATCAGGTTTGGCAAAGGTAGAACGCCAAAACCGTTTGAAACAAAATGGTCCAAATGAAATGACTCAAAAAGAGCAAGCAAAATTATGGCAAAAAATCGCGAAACATTTTACTGATTTATTAATGCTTGTCTTGATCGGTGCAGCACTGTTAAAATTTGCGACCGGGGAAGTAGTCGAAGGAAGTATTATTCTTTTAGTCGTAATCGTAAATGGTTTAGTCGGATATTGGCAGGAAAGAAAAGCGGAAGAATCTTTGGATGGGTTGAAACAAATGATGGGTCAAGAGGCGACGGCCTTGATCGAGAGCCAGCCTGTAAATGTTGCCTCAGAAGAATTGGTCCAAGGGGATATCGTCTTATTAAAAGCAGGTGATGTTGTACCAGCTGATTTGCGTCTGATTGAGGTTCATGACCTAACTATTGAAGAGGCCATTTTGACAGGTGAATCGGAACCCGTTGAAAAAACAAATGCAAAGATTGAAGGGGATGCTTTAGCTGGAGATCAATTAAATATGGCATTTTCTGGAACATTGGTTCAAACGGGAACAGCTAGGGGACTAGTTGTAGAAACCGGGGATGCAACAGAGATTGGTCAAATTAATCAAGCCTTGCAATCCGTTCAAGCGCAAACCACACCGTTAGTAAAAAAAATGCATCAATTAAATAAGCAAATTTTTCGCGGTATTCTTGCACTGATCGTATTTTTATTGTTCTTTACTAGTTTTAGGTACGGAATGGATTGGAGTTTATTATTCTCTGCAAGTATCGCCTTGATCGTTTCGATGATTCCAGAAGGCTTGCCAGCAGTCATGACAATGATCCTTTCAATGGGTGTAAAAGAAATGGCCGGAGAAAATGCTATCATCAAGGGGATGCCTACCGTTGAAACGTTGGGGTCAATGACGGTGATTTGTTCGGATAAGACGGGAACACTGACAAAAAATGAGATGACCGTTACGGATGTTATAACAGAAGATTCAGTCATGATAAAAGAAATTATGAATAATTGCCAAGAGTTGAAGACTAAAAATGAGCAATCGATTGAAGAAATTCAAGGGAATCCAACTGAGCGGGCTTTGTTAACCTATGTTTCTGAAGAAAAAATGGAATTAAAACCTATTTTAGCAAAAATTCCATTCAGTTCTTCCTATAAATATATGGCCACACTTCATGAAACAGCGAAGCGCCACATTATTTTTGTTAAAGGTGCACCAGAAGTTTTATTAGCTAAAGCTCAGCTGACTAAAGAAGACAATCAAGCGTGGCAAGAACAAGGATTATCTCTTGCACGAAAAGGCCAACGTGTTTTAGGTTTTGCGTATAAAGAAGTTTCATCAGCTGAATTGACCCATGAAGACTTAAATGACCTAACGTTTGTTGGAATGGCAGGGATTATTGATCCGCCGAAAGAAAGTGCCATTAAAGCGGTTGCCCAAGCTCAACAAGCAGGAATATCAGTTAAAATGATTACTGGTGATCATAAGGCAACTGCTCAAGCGATAAGTGAACAAATCGGATTGAAGCATACTTCGAAAGTGTTAGAAGGAATCGATATTGATCTATTATCTGATGAAGAATTATCTACTGTAGTTGATAAGGTCGATGTTTTTGCTAGGACTACACCAGAACATAAATTACGAATCGTTACAGCTTTGCAGAAAAAAGAAGAAATCGTGGGGATGACAGGTGACGGTGTAAATGATGCACCGGCTTTAAAACAAGCAGACGTCGGTATCGCGATGGGAATCAAAGGAAGTGAAGTAAGTAAACAAGCAGCGGACATGGTATTAGCAGATGATAATTTTTATACGATCGTCAACGCTGTCAAAGAAGGTCGTCGTATTTTTGATAATCTTCAAAAAACGATTAATTTCTTCTTACCGACTGCGTTAGCCCAAGGACTGATCGTTATCGTAGCTTTATTGATGAATCGTCCTTTGCCGTTAACACCGATTCAGATTCTTTGGGTCAATATGGTAACGACCATTACCTTATCCTACGCACTAGGTTTTGAAAAAGTTAGTGAAGATGCCATGAATCGACCACCAAGAGATACTAAAGCGGGAATTTTATCTGGATATAATTTCTTCCGGATCATTTATGTTTCTTTATTGATCATGGTACCAGCTTACTTGTTGGCAATGCGTTTTGACGGAAGTGATTTACAGCAGACGATTCTTTTACAAAGTATTGTTTTAGGGCAAGCTGTTTATATGATCAATTGCCGTGAGTTAGTCGATCCCGCAATCAATCGCCGATTCTTTGAAAATAAATTATTGTTTATTTCTTTAGGAATCTTGTTAGTCTTACAACTAACAGTGATTTTTCTTCCGCTAGCACAACAATTGATCGGGACAACGGCTCTGACAGTCGGTCAGCAACTAGTGATCATGGGTAATGCCACGCTATTGTTCTTAGTTGTTGAAATTGAAAAGAGACTCAGTAAAACAATTATTCAAAGAAAAGCAAAATCAGCTAGTCAATGCATGAATGACTAACTGACAAGTTATAAATAGCTGTTAGATGTGAGTTCAGTCAATTGACTGAGCTCATTTTTTGTCGGCAATGTGGATAAATAAACTACAGGAAGTGGCGGAGTATCTAAAGGGATATTAGAAATAATAAATGCTCCTGACTCAGGAATTAACTTTTTTAATTGCGATAGTTCGATCGAAAGCAACTGGATACGATTTCCTAATAAGTCAGTAAGTTCCTGTTGTAAAAAATTTTTCCAAGCAGGTTCGCTTTGAAAAATAAAATAGCCTGTCTTCGTGTACGCACGAACTGAAACAATTGCTTGTTGAGTCAGTAGCGAGAATAAATTAATGAAATACGTCGTATCTTCACTACTGGAAAATTGAGGTAATTGTTCAAAAAGTTCTAATCCCTTTTGGTATAAAAAGCGATGCTCTTCTTTATGTTGATTGATCAATTCATGGTATTCCAGTTGGAATTGTTTGGAGAGAGCAGGTGACTCGGCATACTTTAATAATAATAACAATAGGTTTTCAGTTAATGAAGTAGCTGTTAATTGTGGCAAATGAAGTTCATCAGCAATGTCTTGAACAGTTTGTTTTGCTTGGTTTAAGAGCTGAGAATAATTAGTAGCTAAGACATCAACGACTTGTTCACCAAATTGATTGTTATAATTCCAACTTTCTAAAAAGCAGAAAAAGGCAAAAAATAGTTCTTCCGTCTGTAAATAAATCCCTTCTTTTTCATATAATTTTTTTAGGGACGATCGATACATCAAAAATAAAGCATCATTTTTTTCAAAAGAGAAGTGATCGATTCGACAGCCCGCTTTACTTCGGATGGTATTAATAAAAAACCAGCAGATACCAAAAATCTGTTCCGATTGAATACGCTGTTCATTCGATAATTCTTTTTCTAAAAAATGCAAATAATGTTCTTCATGAATCGAATAATCTTCAAAAAAATAATTGTTATGAGTGAAAGGTAATAAGAGTCGATGATAAAAAATCCGAATGGCACTTTCATCACCAATCAATCGAGCACGTTTAGTAGTCAGCGAAATTTTTATATTGTAAGAACGCAATTGTTGATTGATCTTTGTTCGCTGTCGTTTGAGTGTCTCGTAAGAAATCCCAGTCTCTGTTAAAAAATGCGTAACATTCAGCTCTTTTGTAAAAAAAAGCTGTTTGATCAATTGCAGACTAACTGAATGAGGCAAAAAAGTTTCCCAAATATCATTCGTCAATGCTTTTTTATGCGGGGTCAATCGGATGCCATTACTATCGGTTTCTAATTCCCATTGTTCGGGCAGATAACTACGGATTAGTTGAAGGTCAGAAAAGATCGTTCGTTCAGTCGTAGCAATTTTCTGAGCCAGCTCTTTAGCTGTCAGTTGTGGATGGTTCAATAGTTGTTCTAAAAGGATGATTTGTCGATAAATATCTTTTTCAGTGATGACTTTTTTAAGTAATGAATACATAAAGAACCTCCTTTAAATTAAGCATACGGAGAAAATATCAGCAGGTCAAGAAACAGTTATTTAGAACGTTTCATTTTTTTAGTGATAATGATTCTTTTTACCAGTAAAATAGTCTATACTTCTATAAGTAGTAAGCGTTTTATCAGAAAGGATGAATGAAATGTTACAACGAAAAATTGGCGGTAGCTATTGGGAAACTTCAGCAGTTGCTTTAGGTATCATGAGAATGGCAGCCTTAACACCAACAAAAGCGGCAGAAATATTAGAAACAGCAATCGAAAGTAAAATAAATTTTATTGATTCAGCAGATATGTATGGTGGCGGAAAATCAGAAGAAATTTTCGGTGCCGCGCTGAAAGAAGCAAATATCACACGTGATCAACTTTATATCCAATCAAAAGGTGGAATCGTCACTGGCGATGAAAAACGTTATGATTTTTCTAAGCAACATTTATTGGACTCTGTTGATGGAATTTTAGAAAGAATGGGAATCGATTATTTAGATAGCTATTTATTACATCGACCAGATCCATTGATGGAACCAGAAGAAATTGCTGAGGCATTTGATCTTTTACAAGCAAGTGGAAAGGTACGTCACTTTGGTGTATCAAACTTCAATCCAGAGCAATTCCAGCTTTTACAATCTCATGTAGATCAAAAATTATTGATTAACCAATTACAGTTTTCGATCATGCACACAGGAATGATCGATTATGGGATGCATACAAATATGACTGACACACGATCTTTTGATCACGATGGAGGGATATTAGAGTTTTCTCGTCGGAAAAAAGTAACGATTCAAGCTTGGTCTCCATTCCAATACGGTTTCTTTGAAGGGGTGTTTGTTGATAATGATAAATTCCCAGAGTTAAATGAGCTGCTAGCTAAGTTAGCTGAAAAATATAATACGAATAAGAATGCCATCGCAACGGCTTGGATTTTACGTCATCCTGCTAATATGCAAGTCATTTTAGGGACGATGAATCCGACACGCATCAAAGAAAGCGCCGCTGGAGCTGATGTTTCGCTAACAAAACAAGAATGGTACGATGTTTATTTTGCGGCTGGAAATGATTTACCATAATGAAAAGCTATATTTAAAGTAAAGGCTCGCTTCGGCGAGCCTTTTTGTTTTGCAATTTATATTATGAATACAAATAAATTATTTAAATAATAATAAATATTCATATTGATTATTTAATATTATTTTCGTTGTATAAATAGTTGATTTACTCTTCTTTAGGAGATACAATCATTATGATTAATTCATTTAAGTTAATTTTTTTATTGTAATATAAAAAAAGAAAGCGGTATAACAAAAATTGAATTGTCAAAAGTCGTAACGTTTGGGAAAGTGAGGAGTAGAAAATGAAGAGAAAGCATTTAGCGGTTTTGTTTGGATTATTATTTAGTCTGGTAGTATATGGAACGGCCGCTGAAAAAGTTTCAGCAGATGAAATAACAGTAAATACGATTGAAGAACTTCAAGATGCCGTGAAAAATGCCCCTGAAGATCGGAAAATATCTGTAGGCAACTTATTTCCTACAGATATTACTGCTACCATCAATTTAGTAGAGTCGCCTTATCAAATAGAAGTTGATGGTAATGGGAGAACGTTAACGTCCACAGGAAAAGAGTTATTTTCCTACAATGGTGGAAGTGGTACAGCCAGTTCAGTTCTTAAGCTTAAAAATTTTGATTTGCAAGGTGTAGGAAAATCTGCTCGCGCGCTAACTATTTCAGGTTATAAAGGCGAATTTATCTTAGAAAACACAAAAGTAGATGACTTTCATTCAAGTAATGACGGGAGTGCGCTTTATACATCGGGAAATACAACGTTGCAAAATTGTACCTTCTCCAATAATACGAATAACGCTTCTGGATATTCTGGCGGAGCCATTGCATCGAAAGGCTACTCTGCTACATTTAAAGCGTACAATACTAAATTTATTGCTAATCAAACATTACAAGCGGGTACTGGTGTTGTAGGTGGTGAAGGCGGAGCGATTTATTTTTTCCAGCCAAGCGCAACTTCAAAATTTATTTTTAAAAATAATTATTTTGAAGGGAACAAAGCAGTTGAGACGATTACTGGAAGTGGCCAAGCCAAGTTGGCAGATGGGGGAGCTATTGCTTTTTTTAATACAGTAACTGGAACAGATATTTTATTTGATGGAAATACGTTTGTAAAAAATATAGCTGGCGATGATGGCGGAGCAATTTTAATCCAAACCAATGATACTATCGATAGTGCTGCAACTTTTAAAAACAATACATTTTATCAAAATAAAGCTTTAGGCCAAGACCTTTCAGCTAATAGTGGCGGGGCAATTCAAATATATGCTAATGGGAGCTGGCTCCAAGGTCGTAAAGCAGTTGTGGATTATATCAATAATAGTTTTATTGAAAATGAAGCAACTTACGATGGAGGTGCCATTGGAAGCTCAGGTTATATGACCAACGTTTCTGCGGGTCGTTATAGTAATAACCTTTTTGTTGGAAACAAATCAAGAACAGCAAGTAGAAATAATATTGCGGATTCAAGTATCGCCGGAGCTGGGAATATTGAAAGCAATGTGGGTTATGATAATGGTAAGTTAAGTTCTGTTACGATGGCTGACGTGTTTGGAACAGCGCCTGTTAGCTTAGTTGATAACTATAATAATATTAAAGCAGGAACCAAGAGCGATGAAATCATTCTTCCGACTATCCCGATCGCTCCAGAAAAACTTGCAGATGATAAAGTAGAAAATCTCCGAGATGTAAATGAAGATCAGCGAGGAATGCCTCGTTCGGTGAAAGCAGACATCGGTTCTATTGAAATTGACTGGATCAAATATGATAGCAATGGTGGGCTCTTTGACTTAGGAACAGCTTTGGCAAAGTATGATGGCTCTAATTATTATGAAGGAACACAACCAGCAATTTATTATCAAGTAGGGTATCAAGGGTTGGATCAGATGATACCGTCAAAAGATTCATTAAAACCAATTCGTGATGGGTATCAATTTGCTGGTTGGTCTAGAGATAAAGATGCAAAAAATCCAGATGAAAATTTAGCCATGGGGCAAACGATTACGATTCCAAAAGGGAATGACACATTATATGCTATCTGGAAAAAATCTGAACCAGTAGCTGTTCACTATATGACTTATGATGCTAACAAGCAGCTTGTTCAAATTAGCCCTGATGAAATATTGACTGGTGAACTTGGTGAAGTTTACCATGCTCCTATTAAACAAATCGACGATTATGTTTTTTCAGGTGTAAAAGAAGGTGATTCAATTTCTGGTGTCTTTAGTGACGATCCAAAAGAAATAACTTTGATCTATACAAAAACAGCGAAAGAAAAAGGAATGGTTGTTGCTCAGTATCAAGACGAGGCAGGAAAACCATTAGCTGGGGATGTCTTTACCAGTGGAGAAGTGGGTGCTGATTATACGACTACACCAAAAGATATTGAGGGATATTCATTAAAAGAAGTAAAAGGAGATGCTAGTGGGAAGTATACAGCTGGTATTATCCAAGTCATTTACGTATATGTTAAAAACCCGATTGGACAAGGCAAAGTCACCGTTCATTACCAGTCAGAAGATCAAACGCCCTTAGGACCAGACGTTGAATTGTCCGGTGATATTGACGAGTCATATACGGTAGAAATCAAGCCTTTTGATGGGTACGTATTAAAGGGAATAGAAGGAAATATCAGCGGAAAATTTACTTTGGAAGATCAAGAAGTGACCGTGATTTATACAAAAAAAGGTGAGAAGCCTATTACAGGCAAAGGTGTCTTGATTGTTGAATACCAAGACGATTCAGGACATCCAATACTGAATAGCGATGTAAGTTTAGATGAAATAGGCAAGCCTTATACCACGACAAAAAAAGAAATTCCTGGTTATTCATTTAAAGAAGTTATAGGGAATGAAACAGGAAACTACGTCGATGGTATTACCAAAGTAACCTATATTTATATTAAGAACGTTGATCCGATAAAAAAAGGGAAAGTAACCATCCATTATCGAGATGAACAAGGAACTAAATTAGCAGAAGATTTTAGCGATGAACAGCCTATTGATACGCCGCTTCCAATGGAACAATTAAATAAGACGATTGAATCTTATACACTTAAAGAAATTACAGGAATGAATAAAGGGGGTCGTTATACAGAAGACCCTCAAGAAATAACTGTGGTTTACGGTAAACAAAGCGGGAAAATAATCATTAGCTATCTAACTGATGAAGGCAAACAGTTAACCCCTCCAATTATTTTGAATGGAGCAATCGGTTCTGATTATCAAACCAAAGATAAAGAAAAAAATTTCGATGGGTATAAATTTAAAGAAGTTGTCGGAAATAAAACAGGAAAATACACTTTGGACCCCCAAATCGTAACCTATATCTATAGTAACAAAGGAACGGTGTCGATTAATTATGTCGATGAATCAGGGAATGAAATTGCTCCGCCAGAACAAAAAACTGGCGTAATTAATCAAAAATATGAAACTACTGCTAGACGTATCACAGGATGGGCCCTTAAAGAAATACCTAAAAATGCTAAAGGGACTTTCTTAGAACAAGATCAAAAGGTTGTGTATACGTATAAAAAAGAAACAGTCACACCTGATAAACCGGATGGTTCTGGAGAAAATAATCAGACGATCATTCCTCAAGGACAGATAAACAACAATATATCAAAACAAGCTTTAAGTAAAACGGAAACAAATAATTCATACGAAAAACCTACTAGTGTTATCAGTAATGAAAAGAATTTACCAAAAACAGGTGAAAAGCAAAAATGGTCATCGATCTTTATGCTATTAGGTATCACATTAATAATTGGAGTAGTGACTATTGTAATAAAAAGAAGAAAAAGTAATTAAGCAAAATAAATATGAAAAGTAATTTTTAGGTTAAAAAGCGATCACCAATGACTAATAAAAGTCAAGGTGATCGTTTTATTTGGTTTACTTCTCAACGTAAATAGGAAAATAAAATCATTGAAAAATTTGTTTAAAAAGACCTATTAATTGTTAAACTAAACAATTTAGCAAAATACATGAAATCTCACTCTCGGAAAATTAATTTTTAATTAGAAAAGATATTTTTTAAGAAATGAATATTACGAATAAAATGAAAGGGATAAAAAATTGTTTGTGATAGAAATAGTTAATCATAAAGAATAAACCCACTTATTTTGAAAGCGTTTTTAATTTTTTGAAAAAAATAATTACCTTTACTTAAAAAAAATTGTGAAAGTTGGAACTTTTGAAAAATTCATAAACTAAGAGAACTTTTTTGTTAAACACGTTAAAATCACTATTAAAAAGTACTATTGAATAAAATTGATTAGAAAACATCTGAATTTTATTATAATTCAAAGAATTGTTTTCAAAGTAAGTTGTAACCGCTAACAAAAGTTTATACACTGAGTATGTAAAGTACGAAAGCGCAAACAAAGATGCTTATATAAGTTTAAAATAAGATGAATATCTGCGCAAAAATGACTACGGAGGAGAATAACTATGAGTTCAAAAGTTCTTGATCAATTTTTAGAAACGAATTTAGCGGATCTAAAAGAAAAAGGTTTATTCAACACCATCGATGTTTTAGAAGGGAGTAATGGCCCAATCATTACTGTGAATGATCAAAAAATGATCAACTTAGCTTCTAATAACTATTTAGGATTTGCGACACGCCCAGAATTGATCGAAGCCGATGTTGAAGCAACGCAGCATTACGGTGCAGGAGCAGGAGCAGTACGAACAATCAATGGAACGTTAGATATTCATGAAAAATTAGAAGCTAAAATTGCTGAATTTAAAGGAACAGAAGCGGCGATAGCTTTCCAATCTGGTTTCAACTGTAATATGGGTGCCATTTCAGCAGTAATGAAAAAAGGCGATGCGATTCTATCTGATGAATTAAACCATGCATCGATTATTGATGGCTGTCGTTTATCAGGGGCTAAAATCATTCGCGTCAACCATCAAGACATGGAAGATTTAGAAGCAAAAGCCAAAGCTGCAACTGAGAGTGGCGAATACAATAAAGTAATGTATATCACAGATGGTGTTTTCTCAATGGACGGCGATGTAGCTAAAATTCCTGAAATCGTTGAGATTTGTGAAAAATATAATGTCATTACTTATGTAGATGATGCTCATGGTACTGGTGTTATGGGACATGGTCACGGAACGGTTAAACATTTTGAAATGCAAGACCATATCGATTTTCAAATGGGAACTTTATCGAAGGGAATCGGAGTTGTCGGCGGTTATGTTGCGGGAACGAAACAATTAATTACTTGGTTAAAATCACAAGCGCGTCCATTCCTATTCTCGACTTCTTTAACACCGGGAGCCGCAGGAGCATGTATCAAAGCCATTGACCTAATCGAAGAACATCCAGAGTATGTTGAAACACTTTGGGAAAATGCTGATTACTTTAAATCAGAATTAAAACGGATTGGTTATGATATCGGTCATTCAGAAACACCGATCACACCGGTAATCGTCGGTGACGAAAAATTAGCGCAAGAATTCTCTAAGAAATTATTGGAAAATGGCGTGTATGCAAAACCAATCGTGTATCCAACAGTACCATTAGGAACTGGCCGTGTTCGTAATATGCCGAATGCTGGTCATACAAAAGAAATGTTGGATGACGCCATCAAAGTCTATGAACAAGTAGGAAAAGAATTAGGAATCATCAAATAAAGCATTAAACGAAAGTTAAAATAGAGAGGAAGATAGACAAATGAAAAAAGTATTGATTACAGGTGCTCTAGGACAAATCGGTTCAGAATTAACTGAAAGACTGCGTAAAGATTTAGGTGTCAACAACGTTATTTCAACAGATATTCGGACAGTTGAAGGCAGTCCAGTCGTTGAAGGCGGGCAATTTGAAGAATTAGATGTTACAAATTATGATAGCTTTTTAGACATGGCTAAACGCTATGAAGTAGACACAATCATTCATTTAGCAGCACTACTTTCAGCAACGGCTGAAAAACGTCCAGCTTTTGCATGGAACTTAAATATGACAGGGTTAATGAATGCATTAGAAGTGGCTCGCGAGATTGGACCAGAAACTAAATTCTTTGCGCCATCTTCAATTGCTGCGTATGGACCAGATGCTGAACCAGACAATACACCTCAAGATACAGTGATGCATCCAACAACAATGTATGGTGTGACTAAAGTTGCAGGTGAATTATTAGAAAATTACTATCATACAAAATACGGTGTCGATACTCGTTCGGTTCGTTTCCCAGGCTTGATCTCATATAAAGTAGAGCCTGGCGGCGGAACAACTGATTATGCCGTTGATATTTATTATGAAGCATTAAAAAATAAAACATATACATCATTTATCGATAAAGGAACATACATGGATATGATGTATATGGATGATGCCATCGAAGGAATCGTAAAATTGATGAATGCAGATGCAGATCGCTTAGAACATCGTAACTCATTCAATATTACGGCCATGGCTTTTGAACCAGAACAAATCGCAGCATCGATTCGCCGTCGGATTCCTGATTTTGAAATGAATTATGACGTAGATCCAGTCCGTCAAGGAATTGCTAATTCTTGGCCAAACTCAATCGATGACAGTGATGCGCGTAAAGAATGGGATTTCAATCCTAACTTTGACTTAGATAAAATGACCGACGAAATGTTAGAAAAATTATCTGCTAAATTCAAAGCAGAAGGTGTTGAAACAAAAATCTCTTTTAATAAAGTCAATTCATAAAAATACAGCGGTTTCTTAATATAACATGAGGGTGAAATAAGAAAAAGGGGAATGTAAAAAAAAACGTTCCCCTTTTTATAACCTCATGGTAAAATAATTTTCGAACAAACAATGTAAGTTATTAAATACTTAGTTCACAGCAATTTATCGTTTTATTTTTTAATAATGTAACTTATATTTTTTGTTTTCGAATTCAAGTTAAGAAGTGAACAAACATTCACTTCGCCATAGAGGAGGAAAAAAAATGGCAAGTAACGAACCAAATGTTGTGAGTTCTCACGAAGGTGAATTAAAACGCACAATGACATTCTTCCCGGCCCTTTCAACTGTAATGGGTACAGTAATCGGTGCGGGTGTATTCTTTAAAGCTGCAAGTGTGGCAGCGGTAACAGGATCAACAAGTCTACATATGCTTTCTTGGTTCTTAGGTGGTTTAATCAGTGTCTGTGCTGGTTTAACAGGTGCAGAATTAGCAGCAGCAATTCCAGAAACAGGAGGGATGTTACGTTACATCGAACGTGCCTACGGAGAATTTTGGAGTTTCTTACTAGGTTGGGCACAAGTAGTTATTTACTTCCCAGCAAATGTTGCCGCTTTATCGATTATTTTTGGAACGCAGTTCAAGAACTTATTCGGTTTGAGTAATGCAGCGATTATTCCAATCGCGATCATTGCAGCAACAACGATCATGTTGATTAACTTCCTAGGCTCAAAAGCCAGTGGGATGTTCCAATCAATCACTTTAGTCTGTAAATTGGTTCCGTTAGCTTTAATCGTTATCTTTGGTTTATTACGTCAAGGTGATGTGTCAGTAAGTTTATTTCCAGTTGAAGCAGGCGCGCATGTCGGTGGCTTTGCCCCAGCATTAGGTGCTGGTCTTTTAGCAACAATGTTTGCTTACGATGGTTGGATCCATGTCGGAAATATCGCTGGTGAATTAAAAAATCCAGCACGCGATTTACCTCGCGCAATCGCTGGTGGTATCTTAGGTATTATGGTCGTTTACTTATTAGTTCAATTCGCGTTCTTACGCACACTAGATATCTCTCAATTAGCCGGTAATGAAAATGCAGCAATGGATGTCGCTGGAAAAATCTTTGGCGGTATGGGCGGTAAATTAGTAACGATCGGTATCTTGATTTCAGTATACGGAACAATCAATGGTTATACGATGACTGGTATGCGTCTGCCTTATACAATGGGACTTGAAAAACAATTACCATTCTCTGATAAATTAGCTAAATTGAACAAAAATAAAGTTCCTTATATCGCTGGTATCTTAGAGTTAGTTATTGCTGTAGGTATGATGATGATCGGCGGATTCGATATGTTAACAGATATGTTGGTTTTCGTTATCTGGATCTTCTACACATTAGTATTTATCGCAGTTATCAAATTAAGAAAATCTGAACCCGATTTGGTTCGTCCTTACAAAGTGCCACTTTATCCAATCATTCCAATTATTGCGATCGTTGGTGGATTATTCATCTTAGTCATGACATTAATTAACCAATTCCAATTAGCGATGATCGGTATTTTGATCACAGCGATCGGTATTCCATTCTATCTATACTTGAAGAAAAAATATAAATAATTTTAAGCGTTAAATAAGCTACACAGAAACTCCCACGGAAGTTACTAGAAAAATTTTCTAGTCCTTCTCGTGGGAGTTTTTATTTTCAATAATGAAAGATAAAAAGAATTCTTGTGATTTGACTAGTTGCATGCTATTATACGAAACGTAATAATTACGTTTTATTAATGATAGAAGTCTATTTAAATAGGAAATCAAATTAAAGGAGAAACACATGGAATCAAAAATACCGGTAACTGTATTGACGGGCTATTTGGGTTCGGGAAAGACGACTTTATTAAATAATATTTTGCATGGAAATCATGGAAAGAAAATTGCTGTCATCGTGAATGATATGGGAGAAGTAAACGTTGATGAAGCATTGATTAATCAGAGTGGATTTAAACGGACAGACGAAAAACTAGTCTCTATGTCAAACGGCTGTATTTGCTGTACCTTGAGAGAAGATCTTATCGTGGAATTAAATAAGATTGTATCTGATCATGAGATTGAACAAATCGTAATTGAGGCTTCAGGAATCAGTGAACCTATCCCAATCGCTCAATCGATTGCCTTAGAAGATAATCCTTTAGGAATTGATTTATCAGCTAAATTAGAGTTAGATGCTATTGTTTCAATTGTAGATGTCAACCGTTTCTGGGACAATTTCCAGTCGGGTCAAGCAATTGAAAAACGAAAATCACAAGAAGTCGTGGAAGAAGAAGACCGTGACATCCGCGATTTATTGATTGATCAAATCGAATTTTGCAATGTGCTTTTATTAAATAAATGTGATCTTTTATCTGAAGAGAAAGTCGCAAAAATTGAAAAATTAATTCGCAAACTTCAGCCCACTGCTAAAATCATTAAGACTGTTCAATCGAAAGTTGAATTATCAGAGATTTTAGATACGAAGTTATTTGATATGGAAGAGATATCCGCTTCGGCTGGTTGGATAAAAGAATTGGAGTTAGGTTACCAAGATCATATTCCGGAAACAGAAGAATATGGTATTTCTAGTTTTGTCTATCGGAGACAGTTACCTTTTGATGCAAATAAATTTAATGTTTATGCGGATCAATATTTACCTGACTCTGTGACGCGCGCAAAAGGTTTTCTTTGGTTAGCTCAACATAATGATTTTTCAGTAATTTTTGAAACAGCTGGTAACCATAAAAGTATTGGGGTATTGACCTATTGGGTAGCGACGATGCCGGAAGAAGAGCAACAACAAACCATAGACTCGGATCCAGAATTAGAATCCTTGTGGCATCCAGTGTATGGCGATCGTTTAACAGAGATTGTTTTTATTGGCATGTGCATGGATCAAGCGGCGATCGAACAACAATTGGATGCATGTTTAGTCGATGAGACGAGCTTTGTAAACAATTCATTTAATCAATTATCGCCTTACCCATGGGAAAAGACGACTGACGAAAACTGATTCGAAAATGATTCATTTAGTGTCACAATAGAAACAGAGTAAAAAGATAATGTACTTTCTTTTTAAACGAAATAAATAAAGAGACCTGCAAATTGAGTTCACAAAATTTACAGGTTTCTTTGTATATTTCATATGAATCGGTTTATGCTTCTTCTTTAGTCGATTCGTAATAATCCAAAAATAGTTTATGCAGATGGGGGTGGGTCTTTTTCAACTGAATCAAGCGATTACTTTCATAAGACATGAAGCAATGCTGACTAGTACCCGTTGTGACTAGTTTTTCAGCTTTGTAGACGCGATATTCAAAATCTAAACGTGTACCAGTATATTTGGTTACAGAGGGTTTGATTATGACTTCGTCCCCAAAACGAACCATTTCTTTGTAATCGCAGCTCACACCTAATACAGGGATCATGATACCTTCAGCTTCAATTTTTTCAAACGGGCAATCCATAAAAGTTAATGCATCGACACGGGCTTCTTCAAACCAGCGAATATAGTTTGAGTGATGAATAATGCCCATTTTATCTGTTTCATAATAGAATGGTTTGCGTATGTAACCAGGGTATTTTTCCATAATTAATTCCTTTCGGTATATCGTTTCATATAGGAAGGCAAAGCAGCACTGATCGAAGTAGGTAAGACAAGATAATTTTCTTGATATAATTCATCACCAATCAAGCTATGCAAATAAACAGCAGCTCCAATCGTATCGATTGTTTGCTCAAACTGAGCTAAAAATCCAGTGATTATTCCAGCTAAAGTATCTCCAGTGCCGCCGGTCGCCATTCCAGGATTTCCTAGTGGATTGTGATAGTAAGCAATTGATTTATCATAAAGAGTAGTCCTATGACTTTTCAATACAATTTTTGCGCCTAATAGAGTTTGCTTTTTGCAATTATTTTCCTCAGTTTGGTCAGTCAATGCTAAGCCGCTTAAACGAGACCACTCCGCTTCATGCGGTGTGAAAACAGTTTGTTCTGGATAAGGAAGAATCAGTGCATGTTTACTAAATAAGGAGATCGCAGATCCATCGATGACGAGCCATTGTTTTGCGCTTTGTACAGATAGAATATGTTTTAGCAACGACAAAGCAGGTTCTTCTAAACCTAAGCCCGGACCAATCAAAATAACGTCAGCAGATTCCAGTACTTTTTTGATGGCATCTGTTTCAGAAAAATCCAATACCATCGCCTCTGGTAATCGAGTATGAAGGGCAGTATGATTTTTCTCTGCGGTAATGACCGTCGTAAGGCCAGCGCCACTCTTGATACAAGCTTCCGCACTCATGATGATTGCGCCGCCATATTGGCGGTTTCCTCCAATCAAAACGGCTCGGCCAAAGGTACCTTTATGAGAAATTTCAGGACGCTGTGTAATCACTTTGGATAAAATTTCTATGTTCATTTGAACCATTTGGATACCTACTTTCATTAAGTCGGATTGTTAGATAAATAATCGGCTAAATCCGGTTATTTGTTTTTATTATAAGATAAAAAGGAGAGCCTGTCGTCGGCTTTCTTAAAGAGTTTTCATTTTTATTCTGGTCCGGAGAATGCTATCATTATAGTGGGTTAAATTAAAGGAGGAATCTTTCAATGACAATCGATTTTAAAAAAGAAGTCGAAGCGCGCAAAGAGGATCTGTTAGCAGATCTATTCACTTTATTACGTATCAAGAGTGAACGTGAAGACGACAAAGCAACAAAAGAAGCACCATTCGGACCAGGACCGGTCGAAGCATTAGAAAAAATGTTAGAGATCGCTGAACGCGATGGCTTCACAACTAAAAATGTTGATAATTACGCAGGACATTTTGACTATGGTGACGGTGATGAAACTCTAGGTATTTTCGGTCACTTAGATGTAGTCCCTGCAGGTGATGGTTGGGATTCAGATCCTTATGAACCAGAAATCCGTGATGGAAAATTATACGCACGTGGTTCAAGCGATGACAAAGGCCCGTCAGTTGCCGCTTACTACGCAGTTAAAATCATTAAAGAATTAGGATTGCCAATCTCTAAAAAAATCCGTTTTGTCTTCGGTACTGATGAAGAAAGCGGCTGGGGAGATATGGACTACTACTTCGAACATGAAGAAAAACCTGATTTTGGTTTCTCTCCAGATGCTTATTTCCCAATCATCAATGGTGAAAAAGGGAATGTTACAATGATCCCTCATTTTGATGGTACAAATGGAACATCTTATGTATTAGTAAACTTTGAAGCTGGATTACGTGAAAACATGGTTCCAGGCAATGCAGTTGCTGAAGTAAAAGTTGCTGACTCAGCTGCAGCAGAACAATTAGCAAAAGACTTTGCTGATTTTGTTGAAAAAAATCCAATTAAAGGTACTGCTGAAGTAACTGGTACGACCGTTAAATTTAATTTAGACGGAAAAGCTGCTCACGGAGCAAGCCCACAACTAGGTACGAATGCAGGTACATTCTTGGCTGTCTTCTTAGATAACTATGACTTCGAAAATGGTGCGAAAGCATTTATCGAAAATAGTGCGAAACATATCCATGAAGATGTCTATGGTAAAAAACTTGGCGTAGCCTTCAACAATGAAAAAATGGGCGAATTGACGATGAATGCCGGAATCTTTACATTTAAAGATGGTCAAGATAACGACAACCATATCACGTTAAACTTCCGTTACCCTAAAGGTACAACTGCTGAAGAAATCCAAGCAAAATTAACGGAGTTATTCGGTTCAGATGTAAATGTAACAATGGGCGGAACATCACATGTTGCCTCACTATGTACCAGCAGATGATCCATTGGTAGCTACTTTATTGGATACTTTTGAAGATCATACAGGTATCAAAGGTGAAGAAATGGTGATCGGCGGCGGAACATTTGGTCGTTTACTAGAACGTGGCGTAGCTTATGGCGCTCAATTCCCAGGATTTGAAGACACAATGCACCAAGCAAATGAATATATGTCTGTTGAAGATATTTTGAATTCTGCAGTGATTTATGCAGATGCGATCTATCGTTTAGTAAAATAAAACGAGTAAACTAAAAACGAGTACGCTTAGCGTACTCGTTTTTTTATGGTAACAATCATAAAGATTCAGAATGTTATTTTTGTAATTATTAAAAAGATCATTCAATAGGATATTTTTAAATAAAATAAAAAAGTTACAAAAATAGAACGTTTGCAACTTTTTATTTCTCTCATTATTCATTAATGATACGTTCGATCTGTAAAACAGCGCCAGTCTTAGCATCGGCTTTAAATTCATAAGCAACTAGCTGTTCGTCTTCAGTTCGAGTGATTCCACCAGAAAGAATGTCCATTGAAATAGCGAATTTTTGTAAATGTTCTGTATCAAAAGAAATCCAAGACCCTTCGATCGGTCCTTCTTTTAAAAATTCCGTTTTGATTTGATCTAAAATTTTATCAGGAGAGATATTTTGCTGTTTACGATAATAATGATGTGCAACGATCCCACCGGCTAAACCGAGTGCCGAACCAAACATCAGACCTTGCATAAATTTTTTTGCTTGTTCCATAGTGCGATCCTCCTCTTGTATGTGTACGCTTTATTTTAACATAGAATAAGATCAATGAGGTTGATAAACAATGAGTGTCGCTTCTTTCTCAAAAACTGAGAAACGTGTATAATTAAGACAGTAAAAGAAAAGGTCGTGAAGAAATGATTATCCCAAAAAGTATTGAAGAGTTAGCTAACTATGCGCAAGTCGGAAAAAATGTGTTCTTTTTCACCGCAGACTGGTGTGGAGATTGCAACTTTATTAAACCACAAATGCCTGCGATTGAAGAAGAATTTCCTCAATTTCAATTCATCCAAGTAGATCGTGATGAATATATAGATGTAGCAGCAGAATGGAGTATTTTTGGGATCCCTAGTTTTGTGGTTGTAGACGATGGAAAAGAATTAGGTCGTTTGGTAAATAAAAATCGTAAAACGAAAGACGAAATCGCTGGCTTCTTACAAAAAGTAGAAGGGTAGGCAATTCTTATGTTTTCACAATCATATAAAAATATTTTAGTGGGTATCGATGGTAGTGATCAAGCAATCGAAGCATTCAAAAAAGCATTAGCGGTTGCCAAAAGAAATGATGGAACGGTATACGTAGCCAATGTGATCGATCATCAATTTTATACCTTTATGAGTTATTCACCATTGAATGAAAATATCATGGATCAATTAACAGAAGATGCAAAAGAATTGATCGCGGATTGTAAACAAATTGGTAAAGAGTTTGGTTATGAAAAAATCGAAGGTGTCATTGCTTATGGTTCAGCAAAAGAAGCAATGGCTAAGACATTGCCGGAAAAATATCAGGTTGATTTGGTGATGGTCGGTCAATCAGGATTGAATGCGGCTGAACGATTCATGACAGGTAGTGTCGCTAGTTATGTAATTAAAGAAGCCACATGTGATGTGTTAGTGGTACATCCGAGTGCGGAATAAAAAGCTGGCTTGTCCGGCTTTTTATTTGGAAAAAAATAACTATATACTAGATAAACTTCTAATGAAACTATCCGTATTTTTTAGTAGAAATGAAAAAAATCTCATGCAAATGACCCGTAGTATTTGTTAAGATACGAGAGGATTATAGATGGAGGTAAAGACGTGATTTTTGCATACAATAAACAAAATGTCGGCGATACTTTGATGGTGATCGTCAAAAACGATGAAAATAAAGAAAATAAAACAGAACGAAAAGGTGCGGTAGCTCGTATCCAAACAGTTGACGGTGAGACCGTTGCTTGGAACTTTTTCAATGTTTCTGAGTATTTAACGATTCAAGGAAATGGTCAAGTAGAACTTAGTGAGAACGACATCGAAGTATTAAATGGACAACTAAAAACAGCTGGGTATGAAGAACGTTTAGTTGCGGATCTTTCGCCTAAATTTGTTGTTGGTTATGTGAAAACCTGTGTGGATCATCCTGATTCAGATCATTTACATGTCACTGAGACAGAAGTGGATGGCGGTAATACATTACAAATCGTTTGTGGAGCTGTAAATATTGAAGCTGGTCAAAAAGTTGTTGTCGCAAAACCAGGTGCGATGATGCCTGATGGACAAATTATTTGGCCAGGTAGTCTCCGCGGTGTAGAAAGTTTTGGTATGATCTGTTCAGCAAAAGAATTACATTTGCCGAATGCGCCTGAGAAAAAAGGAATCTTAGTTTTAGCAGCAGATGCGAAAACAGGAGAAAAATTTGAAGTAGGCAAATAAAAAAATCCGTTGAGAGTATTTCTCTCAACGGATTTTTTATCATTTCTTAGTTGTTATTTCCTTGTTGGGTCGTTGTAGTTGATTTTAATGAACTAGAATCTAAAGTTAATTTAACAGAAACAGTTTCTTTCTTATCTTGACGATAATAAGTAATTTTTACAGTATCTCCAACTTTATGTTTGTACAACGCAGATTGTAATTCCACACCTGTTGTAACATCGGTATCATCAATTTTTGTGATTACATCATATTTTTTCAAACCTGCTTGAGCGGCGGGGGTTGAAGATTGAACACTTGCAACCACGACACCTTGAGTGACAGAGCTTGGTACTTTGATGATTTCACTTAATTGTTCCGTTGAAAGATCAGAAAGATTAGCCATTGAGATTCCTAAAGCTGGACGTATGACTTTACCATCTTTTTCTAATTGATTGATGATATTGACTACATCATTACTTGGAATGGCAAAACCGATCCCTTCCACACTGACGTTGGATTCTGTTTGAACGATCTTACTAGAATTGATCCCGACTACTTGACCAGCCATGTTTACTAATGGACCACCTGAGTTACCTGGATTGATCGCCGCATCTGTTTGGATTGCGTTAATATTGATTGTTGGACCATCATCGTTTTGATTGACTACTTGACGATTCAATGAAGAGATAATTCCTGAAGTGACAGAGTTAGCATATTGAGAACCTAAAGGAGATCCTAATGCAATTGCAGGTTCGCCAACTTTTAGACTACTTGAATCACCAAAAGTAGCAGCAGTAATGCCAGAGACCTTTTCAGAATCAACTTTCAATACGGCTAAGTCAGTATAAGAATCTGTACCAACTAAAGAGGCTTTCACTTTTGTACCATCTTCTAATAAAACTTCAAGCCCATCTTGATTTTCGACTACGTGATTATTCGTAACAATGTATGCAGTGTTGCCTTCAACTTTATAGATAACACCAGAACCTTCAGAAGATTCTTCTAAATCGCTGTTATCACTGGATGAAGAATTGCTATCACTGTCGCTATCGTTACCAAAAATATCAGAAAATCCGCCTAAACCACTTTGTGTTTGTTGTTGTTTTTGTAAATTGATGACTGAAACAACCGCCCCTTGAACTTTTTTAGCGGCCTCAGTAACATCTGAATTCACATCAACTTTCATATTACTTACTTTGGTACTGCCAGCACTAGGAGAGCCACTAGCTGTCTGACTACTAGGAGATAGCAGTGAACCATTCGCAACATAAAAAATTCCAATCGTTAATACAGCCCCAAGGACACCGCCAAGTAAACTAATACCAAATCGCTTTAAAAATCCAGCGGATCTTTTTGGTCTGGGTGTAATATCTTTTCTTACCATAATTTCCTCCACCTCTACTATAAATTAAGTTATATTGAGTATAGTATTATCTTATAAATTAAGTCTACTACACTGATTTGATTTTTTTATGAAAAAGGATTGTAGGAAAAAATATATCCAAACTATTTTATTTTTTCCACAAGTTTGGTGGAAAACTTAGGAAAAACGTTGTTGATGGATAAATTGTAGTTATTAATAACTTTGTGGAAAAAGTGGATAAACAAGTGGAAAACATGTGTTTGTCTGATGAAAACTTATAACATAAGAACTTTTCATCTATGTGTCTGTGGATAAACCTGTGATTAGTGTGAATAAGTACGTGGAAAAGTAGCGGATAATCTTTTTAAGAAACACGAAAAAGTGGATAAGTGTGAATTATTAATAGGAAAAGAAAAAAATTTAACGATTATAGGAGTAGAAAATGAATATCAAAATTATTACAGTTGGAAAATTAAAAGAAAAATATTTGGTTCAAGGAATCAATGAATATACAAAGCGGTTAGCTAAATATTGTAAAATCAATTTGATTGAAGTAGCTGATGAAAAAGCACCCGAAAAATTAAGCGAGGCTGAGATGATTCAAGTGAAAGAAAAAGAAGGAGAACGTATTTTAGCTAAAATAAAGGAACAAGAATATGTTTTTGCTTTAGCGATCAATGGTAAAAATCCAAGTAGTGAAGAATTCGCGGCTACATTAGATAGTCTTCAAACAAGCGGGAAAAGTCAATTTGTTTTCGTAATTGGCGGTTCATTAGGCCTCAGTAATCAAGTGTTAAAACGCAGCAATACTAAAATATCTTTTGGTAAAATGACCTATCCTCATCAATTGATGCGTCTGATTTTAGTCGAACAAATCTATCGAACGTTTAGAATTAATAATAATGAACCATACCACAAATAATGATATTTTTCTGAAATTGAATATTGATATAGAGCCATTCTTAGAGCAAAATTGCAGGCCAGTGGTACGGAGGAGTTGGTAGTAATCCTAAATTTTTAGTAGATTATTTTGATTTTTATTCTGTATTTGACAATAATATCTGTATAATTGTTGAGTGAAGTGGGTGAACAATTTGAACAAACGAAGAATTAAAATTATTCTCATTACTACGGGTATTATTTTGATTGCTATTCTGGGTTACTGTTTATATTTACGTTATCAGAAAGATATAAATTTTCTTCTTAATCCTAAGATAAGCAAGGAAAGATTTGTAAAAGAAGTACAATCTCATGGAGCTGTAGCAGCGATTCTCTTAGTTGGTATGATCGCTGTTATGTGTGCAGTGCCTGGGGTTCCGACATCGGTCATTGGTGTGATTTCAGGGCTAAGTTTTGGGCCAGGCGTGGGTTCGCTAATTAACATTTTAGGAAATACAATTGGAAATCTCCTAGCCATCTATCTCATGAGAAAATTTAAATTATTTGATAGAAAAAAATCATCTAGTAATTGGATACAAAAAATTAGAAAACTGAAACATCCTAGAATTGGTTTAATGTTGGGCTATATGGTACCATTTATCCCTTCATCCGTGATTAATATTACCGCTGAAACATTGAAATTACCGATGAGAGAAATTATTCTATCTATCATTGTTGGGAGTATTCCGACATCTATTCTTTATGCTTGTGGAGGAGATAGCATCATTCATGGAATAAGAAAGCCAACAATTGTTCTATTGATAGGCATTGTTTTTTTAGTCAGCATACTGGTAATCATCTATAAAAAAGAGAAAAAGAAAAAGTTATCAAGTTTTTGACGTGAATAATTTTATACGCTTACAAAGTAAATATGATAAAATTATTCATGGATATATTTTTTTACTGGAGGGATTTATTTGAATGAAGTGTATGTAATAAATATATTTGATCAGTCTAAAATAAAAGTCTTTTTATCATTCATTCCACGAAAAGGGGATACTTTACGCGTCGACTATGAAGAAAAAATTTTTTTAATACGTGGAATAATGCATGATATTAGTAATGAGAATAGTGAAAAACATTTTATTTACGCTGAGCCTATTAATGAGAATTATTGGAAAAATGATATTTGATTAATCAATTAAATATTTGATGAAATGATAAATTTAGTTGTGAGAGAATTTTTGGTGTCAATAGTTTATTTAATAGAGACTTTTATCAATAGATTTGGCTAAATTATTAGAAACATTTAAAAAAAAGTAGAAAGACCAACAAGAATACTCTTGTTGGTCTTTCTCCATGACTAGAATTTTTTCAACTTACGCTCATTTTTTTTATGTTCGACTCGTTGTCTATCCTTATCGATTCTAGTTTCAAATAACTTTCTTTCCTTTTGTTTCTCAAAAGAAGTTCTATTTTCTTTTAATCCATCACGTTCAGTTGTCATATTATATTCTCCCTTTTAGATAGATTGGTTCATGTATTCTGCATATTCCGTGTTTTGTACCACTTTTCCTGGTTGGCATAGCATGACAATTAGAATAATCCAGCCGATGATGGGTACTAAAGCGATTAACATCCATAGGGCAGATCGATTAGTATCGTGTAAGCGTCGTGCAGTTAATGTGAGTTGTGCAATGAAAAGGGCCACTCCAATTAAAGCGACAAAGGGATTCATATTTGTGAAGTCCAAGTAAGAGGCACCAATCAATACGATTCCAGTACTATAAAATAAAATATTGTACAAAATGCTATAAACAATGGTGGGTATCCAGTATTGTTTTCTCGTTGCAGTATAATTCCATCTAAACATGTCTTTCCAGTATTCCAATAATGTAGTCATTAAACTCATCCTCTTTCTGTTAGTTGTATTATTTTTTTAGTTTTCGTGATCTACTACGTGCATTACTTTTTTTAACTAAAGATGTTGCAGCGACAGTAGAAAGCATACCTTTACCAAAGGCTTTGTCAGTAACTGTTTTAGCAGCGCTGTATTTTACTGCTGATTTCAAATAGCTCATAGATGTTCCTCCTTGTTTCTTGTTTGTAAGGTAATAATAACGAAAAAACAAAGGTGTAGAGAAACAAATAGTGTCTTATATACCGTCAATTTTTTTATGGAAAGAAACCGTAGGGTTCCTTATTAGAATGATTACTAAAGTATTAGACAACAAAAAAGCCCTCAAATGAGGACTCTTTCATAGGATGCTATATCGACTTAGTACCAACCGTTTGATTGCCAGAAAGATTGTGCACCTTCCCATGAACCATAACGAGAAGTTACGTATTGGTCAGCGACACGTTCTTGATTTGCTTCAGAATAATCACCATTCAAGTATGAAGCAGACATTTGATAACGTCCAACATATTGCCCGTTATTTGCAGAATAAGAACCACCAGATTCCTTTTGTGCAATCCATTCTTTTGCTGAAGATGTAGATGAGGTACTTGTTTCAGCTACTGGAGCTGTTTCTTGAACTTCAGCTGTTTGTGCGGGCTGAACAGGTGCAGTTTGAGTTTGTTGAATAGAAGTTGTTTCTTGCTCCGTTTGTGTTGGTGCTACGGTTGTGGTTCCTTTAGCATCGGTATCGATGGTTAAGCTTTCACCTGCAAAAATCATATCTGCATTTGAAATGTTATTGGTTGAAGCAATTGCATTTACTAAGCTATTGTCACCAGCAAATTTAATTGATATTTTTGATAGAGTATCGCCAGATTGAACAGTATAGTTTTCAGCGGCATGGGCATCGTGTGATCCCAAACCAAAAGCAGCTCCAGCTGTAAGTAAAGTCGTAAGTAAAAGAGTTTTTCCAAATTTCATTATGTAGGTTCCTCCAAAAATTTAATTGTTTTAATTATTAATTAGTCATTTGACTACGAGATACACTTTACCATTGATTTTTGTGTCATAGGTTATCGTTTAATAACAATACGTTACAGTCACATATAAGAATATTACGAAAATATGTAAAAATATTGCTTTTGAAATCCTTAATCTTTATTAGGAATTTTTTAAACCCTACTCTTCTAAAGCATTATAGAAAGAATTTCAATAATATAAAAACAAATGAAGTCTGTGTCTATCTATAATTGTCTTCTATTTGTAATACCTTAACGAAGTTAAGGAGCAAGAAACTAAAAAAATTTGAATTTGTTTCTTAAGAAATGATAAATATCCTCCATTTCTTGTAGTTTAGAAAGAAAAGTTTAGATAAATAGTTCTTTTTAGCTTCAGAAAAGGTTGGACGAGAAAAGCTATATTTGATGAAAGAAAATTGATTATAAACATATATTATTACTATGAGGCTCAATCATCTTAAGTGGTGATTGGGCTATTTTTGTACTTAGAAGGAGGAATAAACAATGTTTGATACACAAGAAAACCGATACCTTACGAAAGGAGTGAGTGCAAAACTACCTAGAGAAATTCAGTTACGCTGTTGGCAATGGATTGATGAGAAATCAAAAAAAGTAGATAGTTCACTGGATTACCTACAAATTTTTGAATTCAATCCAGATAATCAACGTCAGTCGATAGAAGTCGTTCACCGTCAGGAAGAGCCTTTCTTCATTAACTATTATCAGGTGAAGATGAATCAATCCATTCAATCCTTTGATGTAGCAAAGCTTTGGGTGATTGATGATGGAACCAATCAAACCATGTTACTACCAGAAGAGTATTAACAACTATCTGAACTTTGGAGGGAAATATGATTGTAGATGACGCAATAATGATCCTGAAGGATCAAGTAGAAATTAATACAAATGAAACCGATTGGTCACTAGAATCAGTGACAGCGGGGCGTGAAGAATTAGACCCAGCAATTATTTGTACGAAAAAAGGGAGATTGCCTAAGTTAGTGATGACCCATTTATTCCTTTATATTGAACCAGATACTGGAACTGATTATGTGGTGTTTTTCATCATGGATGCGACAAGCAGTAGGGAGTATGTAAGAGGATTACTGATAAAAGGACAATTATTCTGGACATTGGAGGCGTAAGAAATGAAACATTATGAATTATGGAAAGTGTTTTTGTCCTGTCTAGAGCAGGTTTTAGATGTTGTCCAACAATCAAGAGAGGAATTGGAAGAATGAGTTGGCCCAAAATAGGAATTAAGGTGCTGGAGTTACTAATTATTATTGTGGCTGATAGAAGTAAAAAGCGATAAGGAATGAAAGGAAACGATTCAATGATAAAGAAAGAACTGATAACTATCCAATCAGAAGCATGGTTTGATGAAGATAAAGGACATCGTTATGTCTTTCGTCGTCAATGGTCTACTAACCCAAGTAATAGTAAAAAAGAGTCACTAGCTGCAGTTGTCACGATTCGTCCCGGAGGGACATCTGCCTATGTCGAAGATCTGACTATGTTGTTGGTGGAGAAAAATATACGTAAGCTCGGATTTGATGGTTTTATAGCAGTAAACCTATTCTCATCAGTTAAATCTGGTACTAAATATGGAACAGATAAAAACACATTAGAAGTTATTTCTACCGTCTTGAAAGACAAACAGATTGATCAAGTGATTTTTGCATGTGGCTCTGTTCTTGGGACCAATCAATTAGCGGGTAAACAAGCAAAGGACATATATGAACAACTAAGTTCCAAACAACAAACACAAGCAAAGGTGTTGATTGATCCTTCCACGAAAAAATTTGCACACCCATTGAATTGTCTTGTTAGAAAAGAATGGATATGTGAGTCACTTACTAAAGAGGATTTGTCTCGTTTAGTACGGTGAATTATCAGCAGACATATACAAGGAATTTGTCCATCGTTATGACAAAGACAACTACAGAGGAGAAGTTTTCAGTCTAGATTTATTATTATTTTAGCTGCTGAAATGAAAGGAGTTAAAATGGGTAATTATCAAAAAAAGGATCATTGGAGTGAAGCAACTAGTGACCCATATAGGTGGTCACCGATCTACAAGGAATTCGTACAACTAATTGGTGTAGAAGCCACGGTAAAAATCTACCAAGAATTCCGTGGGTGCCAGATTACGTTTCCTATGCGACTAATTGATTCTCGAAGCTTAGCACGGATTATCGAATCTGAATACAACGGCAGTAATCTGAGACAACTCGCTCAGGGCTATGGTTATAGTGAACGACACTTACAACGAATTATTAAGTCAATGGAAAAAGCGTTAAGTAATCAGAGTGGCCCAAATGAAGAAAATGGTGAGCTGCACACTAAAAAACATAAGTCTAGGGAGTTGAACGATGGAAAATAGGTTTTGTAAAAATTGTGGTAATGAGTTAAAAGTCTGCGCAGCATTTTGTCCCAACTGTGGGGAGAAACGGGACATGAAGCAACGTTCAAAAGTAACAGCTATTTATAATGGATGTACATCAAATAATGAAAGTAATAAAAAATTGAATGTTACTTTCGCCACAATTATCGGATACTTCCTACCAGGATTACCTTCTATTCTTTGGTTTAATCAAAAGAAAAAAGGCTGGAGTTTAATAGGATTGACCGTTGTGGGGTTTTTGATCTTTCAAATTTTCGGAAATATCGTAATTGGTGTATTTGGAGCAGTCGATGCATACCAGCTATCCAATCGTATGAACAAAGGAGAGCGCTTAGATGAATGGGCATTCTTTTGGAACCGTAGAAAATCTAGTTAGTTGATGGGAGGGATAAAATTGTCATTTTGCCAATACTGTGGAACAGAACTAACCATCGACACAAAGTTCTGTCCAGGATGCGGATCTGCAACAACCGAGAGTGAAGAAACAATAATTCAATCAATACCGATTCAAGAAACTAAAGTGTATTCACCACCAAAAGAAATTGTTATTCGTGGAACAGATCAATTTCCACTGGTTGAATTTGTCTTATCGAGTGATAGTAAAGTTTTGATAGAAAGTGGAGCTATGGTCTATCACAATGGAAATGTTCGATTGGAAGGAAGGCTTAATAACAAGGGTGAAGAGGGATTTAATGGTTTGATAAAGGCTGTCGGACGTTCTGTAGTTAGTGGAGAGACGATGTTCATTACAGAAGTATATGGAACACAAAACGAAGGCCGTATCACAATTGCTCCACCAACAGAGGGAAAGTTGATCCAAGTAGAAGTAGGTGAAAAACAATGGTACTTGAATGATGGGGTGTTTTTAGCTAGTACAAATAGTGTGTCTTATGATATTAAAAGTCAAACGATGTCTAAGGCGCTATTTGGAGGAACAGGCGGTTTATTCATTCAAGAAACCCGTGGCGAAGGGCAATTATTTTTCTCTGCTTATGGAGAAATAGAAAAAATAGAATTTGATGAAACAAAAGAGCAATTGGTTGTTGACAATGAACATGTAGTAGCTTGGCAGACCACGCTTGACTACTCAATTGAGACGGCCAGTGGCTCCTTTGGAGCAATGACTGGTGAAGGTGCAGTATTAAGATTTCATGAGAAAGGAACACTATTTATACAAACTAGAAGCTTCAATCGCCTCAAAGAAAAAATAAATATTGATTAAAATAAAACTAAAGGGGAATAGAAAAATGAAGAATTATTGTAAACAGTGTGGACATGAATTAAAGCAGGGAGCTATGTTTTGCCCTGAATGTGGAAGTAAAACAGGAGAATATGAATCAGTGAAAGATGTTCATACTATTTCAACATCTAATCAAACGCAAGAAAGAAAAGAGATAAATCCAATAATAGCCGCAATTGTAGGTTTTTTTGTTCCGGGTTTACCCGCATTAATTTGGTTCAATCAAAAAAAGAAAGGTGTTGTTATGTTGATAGTCGTCGCGATTGCGGCCATTTTATTAAGTGAATTAGGATTATTGATTACTTCAATCTTTGGTGTAATAGATGCTTACAAATTAGCTATTCGTGTTAATACTGGTGGGAGTCTAGACGAGTGGGATTTTTTCTGGAGTAATAAGTGATGAGTGTAATTTTAGATAGATATTATTTGTGAAATTGATAGTAATTAAAAATGCCTTAAAACCATTGGTTTTAAGGCATTTTTTAATGGATTAAATTATTGAGGAAGTTCAGACATGCTTCAGGATTATTTTTACAGAAAGAAGGATTAATATTTTGAGAGTGTAATATAAACCGTGTAAGTAACCATTATCCTAGGTATAGGGTTGCTTCACGGTTTTTCTTTTTCTAAAATAAAGAGGTGATTACACAATGGCTAAAAAGAAAAGAAATCCTGAATCCGTGAGGTTAGCTGAATCTATCCTAAACGCTTACCAACCGGAATCTGTGGACGATATGCAAGAGGCTTTGAAAGATGTATTTGGTCCGTTGTTTGAAAAAATGCTACAGGGAGAATTGAATAATCATCTAGGATATGAAGCTCATTCTAAAGATCCTAAGGAGCACACAAATCACCGAAATGGTTATGGAAATAAAACACTCAAAACGAGATGTCTCCGACATTGAAGGAAAAGTACTATCTATCTATGTATGCTCGTGGAATGAGTCAAAGAGATATTGCCACAACCATTGAGGATATCTATGGTTTCGATGTCTCTCACGAGCTGATTTCTGACATTACAGATACCGTGCTTCCCGAGTTGGAATGGCAAGCTTGCCCATTAGCCAAATGCTATGCTTTCTTATTTGTCGATTGTATGTATGTCACTCTCCGAGAAAACTACGAAGCCAAAGAATACGCGGTATATACAATCCTTGGTTATGATTTAAAGGAAAATAAGGATATTTTAGGTTTGTGGCTGAATCAAACAGAATCCAAAAACCGATGGATGCAAGTATTTGATGAACTGAAAGCACGTGGTGTAGAAGATGTCTTTTTTATCTCTATGGATGGTGTTTCTGGCCTCGAAAAAGGCGCAAAAACGATTTTCCCATTAGTGATTGTTCAACGATGTATCGTCCATCTTGTTCGAAATGCCTTGCGCTATATTCCGAGTATAGACTACAAGGAGGTGTGTAAGGATATGAAAAAATTCTATGGTGCTTCTTCTCTTAAAGCTGCTCACGCTGCCTTCGACAGCTTTCAAAATCGTTGGTCCCAGTATTCTGGAGCGATCGATGTTTGGAAACGAAACTTCGCTCACGTTGAACAATTGTTTGATTATGGCAGTGCGATTCGTAAAATCATGTATACGACAAATGCCGTTGAAAGTGTCCACTCCAGTTTTAGGAAGGTCACGAAAAAAGGGGTATTCTCTAATGAGAATGCGCTTCTTAAACTGCTTTATTTACGTACAAAAGAATTGTATAACAAATGGAATGGTGGTCATATCCAAAATTGGGCAATGGTCCTCAATCAGCTAATGATCAATGAAAACTTCTTTTCTCGAATTGAAATGTATACGATTTACCTCTCTTGATGATAGGTTTATTTATCCATGCTTTCAATCAGTCCATTTCTGGCTGAGTAGGCTGCTGGAGACTTTTATTGTATAAAAAAACTTTCATCTAGATAATTTACACAGTTTAGTTGACAAACCCGGCGTTTATCTATTTAGCATTAAAAGGTATCTATAAAGATATTATTTTAGTAAATTATAATTTATCAAATAAATCAATAGATCTATTCTCTACGGAGTCTTTTGCCTGTTGTAATTGATCAATTAAGTATTGATAAAGTTCGGGTGAAGGTGATTCTTGCCCCCAAGTATCGTTATGACTCACATCCTCAGAATAGGATTCAAAATCTGTTTGAAATTTGTCATTGTGGGTATAATCTAAAAGAAATTTTACAATTCCTTCTAGTAATGTGTAGTTGATGTGGAAAAATGTATACAAAATGTCATCTATTTCATCTTCTGTTGGCGTAAATTTAAATATGGCATCAAACAGAGTTGGCAAATACTCTTCTGTTTCAAGAAATATTCTACTATAACCACCTAAAAAATCTTCCATAAAAGCTACCTCAAGGGATGTTTCAGAGGTTTTTAACATTTTCAAAAACGTTTCTTTATTTTTGTCGAGCTCATCTTCATTTATATAACTACTATTTTTGCTGGTTTCCATCCATTTTTTAAAGGATTCAAAAATTCTAGATTTTTCTGATGGAGTAGCCATTACTATTTTTTTATAGTCATTATTAATCAAGCTTTTTTTTATGAACCCAATGGTATCGCTAATAAAATCAACACCTTTTGTTAAAGAAAGGAATTTAATAATTTCTTTTTCATCACCACTAAAATAATAACTACCATCACTTTTTTTATTACTTACAAAAATATTAGGGTAATTTTTTTGTAAAGTATTTAATGAGTTTCGTATCCCCTTTTTATCAATAGTTGATATTTCATCAGTAACAACATAGGAATCATTTAGGTCTTTTAACGTATTGAAAATTTCTGATTGTAATGCATCTAGGCTTAGCGTATTTGGCATATTTAAGACCTTTCGAAAAATTATTTAGTACAATAAATAGTACACCAACAATGCGAAATCTTAAAGGTTATTTGAGTAATTTAAAATGGATTTCAATGTATTAGTTATAATAGCTTATTGTCAAGTGAAAATTAGGGGGGAGTTTCCGACAAGGAAATCCCTCTTTTTTTGTGGAATACGAAAGAGCAAACTAAGATCATAAAGTTGAAGGGAGACGATAGTAAAATGAAATGTTTCATGTTTACCGCACACAATATAGCTCCAACAGTAATTCTTTGTGTCATTCAAAAGAACGAAATTTTCTATGCCCAACCGGGATGCCAATTACTTGTGGACTGTTACTATTTACAAGATCAACTGTTTCTAATGGCATATACTTTTATAAGAAAAAAAGTGGTAGGCCTATGATCACGAAACAATTGCAAATCGGGCATACAACCCTGAGTACTACTAGTAATACTGTCCTTACCAGGGAGCCCGACAGAGAGAAAACGCTGCTGATAGACTACCTATCTGTTTCATTCATTGATGCCGCGGTTGCTGATGTGGCTAATTATTTGTTTCCTAATTTAGATCTTCTGGTGCAAAAAAGCTTTGCGAATGGTTTTGCCACAGTGCTTACTAATGGAAAAATATTTTTGCACTATGGCAGTGATAATGATGTTGTGCTCCTTGTTATCCAATCTAAGGGGTGTCGGTTTTTGGAATCACTACCGCTATATACATGGCAGACATTCTTACAAAAATTATTCGATATCGACAAGTATATTGAGATTGACCATTTTAATTTCAAAAGATTTGATATTGCAGTGGATTCATTTGTTAAAGACACACTTACACCAAATCGAGTTCGTCGATCTTTTAGCAGTGGTCTGATAACTTCGAGATTTCATACCATCCGTTTGATTGAGGAAGCGACTATTTCTAGTAAGACAAGCAAAGGTGATTCCATTTACTTTGGCAGCCGTTCAAGCGATCTATATCTTGTTATATACAATAAAGCCTTAGAATCAAGAATCCAGGGAGAATGGTTCCGAACGGAGATCCGTTGCAAAAATGAGCAGGCAAATCGGCTGATTGTTACATTATTAGATGAGCCAGAGGATTTTTCTACTTGCGTCGCAGATTTGTTGCAGAACCGAATTCAATTTCGGTCTTCCGTACACAGAAAATCTGAGATTCGCCGAAGCATTTTTGCAGTGTGGTACAGCAGATACCTGAAATACTTGCGGCAACAAAGCCTTTATTCTGGAACTACAGCAACAGTCCAAGGTGGTGATCTCGATGATTAATGTACCGGATTACAATACGGGAGAAGCATTTGTACAATTGTTGCTGTTAGATGATGGTCTACTTATTGACTATTTTGGTCCGGTAGAACAATCGACAGATGAAAATTACTGGAACTATCAAAAATTATGAAGTTAAAGTGTTTATTTTCAGCAGGGAATTACAGCTAAAAAAATACGTGTAGTTGTTGGTGTCAAACAAAAGAATGGCCATCTGCTTATTAATACGTGGGTGGCTCTACAGGAGGAATTGATTAATATGATAATAAAGAAATTAGGCTTTAACGCTATTGATAATAATGAAATGAGTCTCCAGTCTACTAATGAACAAACGCAATCTTTTGATGACAGCATGCTGGAAAAAGCTTCGACTGTACCTAATACGAGCGTTACAGAAGAAACGACAGATCAACTAGAAGAAGCTAATGACGACAATAATTCAGAAGACAATGAAGGATCGGTGGAAGAACGACAAACAACTATGACTGGAGGATTTAATGAGTCAACGTCAGAAGAATCAGCATCTGCCAAGAAAATTCCCGGATATATTTCCAAGTCGAAAGGTTCAAATGGGATCAGGTCTAGAGGTAGAAGAGGGTTGAGAAAAGGGTCAGTCACAAAAGAAATTTATTTATTTGTTCGTGAACACTACGGGATGGACACGCCGTTCGTTACTGAAGGAGTTTACGAAGAATTTATCCAGCGAGGCTATTGTTCGTCTGATGTTTCCGGACACCTTTATTCCTTGAAGCAACAGGGTTACTTAGAATCAGACGATTGGAGTGATGCTGAGCTTGCTTCTTATGGTTTTGATGGAGAAGAGAACCGATTACGAAAGAATCTTAAGAAATGGGTGTTAATAAAGGAAAACCAATTGAATAAATGCAATGATGAAAAGACAAGAGACGGCGGTGTAAGCAATGATGAACATTAATTACCAATATCCATACCAAACAGATTTGGCCAATCTTACTGAAATTTATGGGGGACCAGCTGGAATATCTGGAATTGCCCGTTTACGGCAGTTTGTAGTTGAAGTGATTAGGTCAGGGAACGTATTCTCACCCGATGATTTCAAGCCGTATGCATATAAATTTGGCCTTAAAGCAACCAGCATATCTGCAGCATTTGATGTGCTCTTGAAAGAAGGGACTGTTTCAAATAATGGTCCAGCTGTCTTTAATAAGCAGTTTGGAAAAAAAAATCCGTTGACTTGGTGGGTCAACTAATCCGGCGATCAATGAAAAAAGGAGTTTGATCGCGGTATCACACCAGATGTAATCCGCGATCGAGCTTTACAAATGGGGAGGAAAAACTTGTGCCGAAAAAAAAGGAACCTAACGAAATGTTCACAGATGCAATGGCAGCGGCACTGCTACCGTATCTTTATCATCATGTTGAAGGTGATTCTAATGAATCTATCTTATGACCGCACTAGTATGGATAAAAAGCACAAGGTGTCAAACGATGCCCAATATAATGTGATTTTAGGAAAGGCAGAAGCAGACGGAAATCTTCCGCTGCTTCGCTTTAGTGACCGTGGCCTGTCTGGAGCTACAGAAGTGAGACCCGCTTACCAAACGCTGACGGATGAAGTCTGTACTTCTTATGAGAAACGTTGTTTGTATGTTTGGAAGTATGACCGATTATCCCGTCATTTGAAAACGGCTTTGACCTTTTATGATCTGTGCTTGAAACATAATGTGGAAATCATTTCAGTTGGTGATCCGATACCAAAAGTGACTGCTACAAATTTAGCACAAAGAAGAATGGCTATTCAATTAATTTTCATGATGGCAGAGTTTCAACGCGAAACAATTAGAGAAAATATTAACAGTACGCTCACGTTGAAACGACAAGCTAAAAAGTATCTCAGCTCCCAAATTGCTTTTGGGTATCAGTTGATTAATGGCGAAGTTGAGCAAGTGGTTGACCAAGCAAAAATTGTTCGATTGATTTATGATCTTTACGTTAAGACTGGCTTAGGATTTACGGCTATTCAGAATGAATTGAACAATAGAGAGGAATTGTATCGCAAGAATCAGCCCTTCAAACAATATAACGTAAGAGGTATTTTGATGAATCCCATTTATTATGGTTGTGTTCATGGGGGAACAGAAAAGCCATATATTGGTGATTTTGATCCAATCATTACAAGAGAACAATTTGATCGTGCTCAAAAAATAAGAGAAGATCGGCATGTTTCTAAACATGCCGATCGTCATTATCTATTACGTGGAAAAATTGTATGCAGTAAATGTGGCTGGGTATTGACGCCGCATTGGGTGATGAATCACCAAAAGAATTATCGCTACTATTACTGTGCCAACAAGAAATGTGGTGCTGTAAGGGTGAATGCGGGCATCGTGGAACGAGAAGTTACCCAATGGTTGAAAAACTTTGTAAATGAATCCGCTCAATTTCAGGCGATCAAAGAAAAAATCACTATTAAGCTAAAGTCGCTGGACCAGCAAAAAAGAAAAACAAATCAAAAAATCCAAACGACCAAATCAAAACTCATGAAGCAATATGAAATAGGTGAAATTACCACAGATGAATTGAAAAAAGGATTACGAATGACCCAGACTACTAACCCAAATACTCCCCTTGTTACTGAAGCGGAGTTAGACAAACAGTTGCACAAGCTGCTAAATCTCAAAAACAAAGAAATCGTAGATTTAATTGTAGATGAAGTAAAAGCCGTGCGTATCAGTGAAGAGAAAAAAATAGAGGAAGTGATTCTAAATGGTGTCTAATACTGAAATAGAAACGAGCAAAAATCGTGCTGCAATTTATACCCGTGTTTCTACTAACGAACAGGCGGAAGAAGGGCACAGTATTGAAGCACAACAACGACAATGTCGCGCGAAATGTGCGGACATGGGTTTAGAGGTTACAACTGTTTATGCTGACGAAGGAATCAGTGGAAAGAAAACAAGCAATCGACCACAGCTCCAAAAAATGATGGAAGATGCCCGACAAAAGAAATTTGATTACTTAGTTATTTGGAAAATTAGTCGTTTGTCTCGATCAATGATGGATCTTTTGAATACAAATGATGAACTAGCCAAACATGATGTCAGTCTTGTAGCTGTCTCAGACAATTTTGATTTAAGCAGTATCTCAGGAAAAATGACCTTCCAGCTGTTAGGTGCGTTCGCAGAATTCGAGCGTGAGACCATTGCATCGAATGTCAAAATGTCTATGACATCGTTAGTACGTGACAAAAAACGACCAGCTGGTGGCCGCAGATTAGGTTATGTTAGTGGAGTCGACCAAATAGGTAGGAAATGTCTGATTGTTCAGGAAGACGAAGCAGAAATCGTTCGATTAATCTTTGAAAAGTATTTATCTGGTAGTGGTTATAAGGCCATTGCCAATTTCTTAAACCGACAAGGATATATGACGGTTAAAGGTAATGCTTTTTCAACGACTGCGGTTAAAGGAATTTTGCATAACTATAAAACATACAATGGATTCCTAGTTTATAATCGGTACGAGCATTGGGAAAGTAAACGGCGTAAAGGGAAAAATGCTAATCCTATTATTGTTCAAGGCGATCATGAGAAAATCATTGATGATTTCACTGCCAAAAAGATCGAGCTGCGATTATCGGCCCAATCATTTCAACCTAAATGGAATAATCTTGGAGGGAACCTTCTTACAGGCTTACTAAAATGTCCTCAATGTGGCGCACCTATGGCTGCTAGTAATACAACTAATACGCTTAAAGACGGAACCAAAAGACGAATTCGATATTATGTTTGTTCACGCTTTAGGAATGAGGGAGCGAGTGTCTGTCATGCCAATTCAATCAAAGCAGATATGGCAGAAAATTTTGTGGCTGAACGGTTGAAAGAAGTCGTGACTATTCCCAGCATATTAGAAAAAACCATTGAGAAATTGAATGACTATCGCCAAGAACAAATCAGTCCATTAGAACAAGAATTGGCCACGATTGCGCTTAAAAAGGAAACCATTCAAGCGAAGTTGAAAAAATGGTACGAACTACTAGAGGAAGACAACGAACTGCTAGACAGCCTTATTGATCGAATCAATGAGTTGAAAAAGGACTTAGCTTTATATGGTATTAGGGAAGAAGAAATTCTGAGCATCCTAAATAACAAAGATAAGAAATTACAACCCAAGGATATTCATATCTTGGTATCCGGAATCGACCGAATGTTGGAAAATCAACCCAAGCCGGTTATCAAAAATATTTATCGGAGTTTCGTCAAAAGTGTTACTTTTGATCCTACAAATAAAGAAAATATCACGATTACAATGAATTTTTCTGAAGAAATCGTGGAGCAAATCAATGAACTATATAAGAAGACCGCATCTTTTAGCGAAGATGCGGTCTTCTTGCATTATGTGGAAAATACAGAGATTTCAATCTAATATCATCAGCCACGTTATGGTCAGATATAACGTGGCTGAGATTATTTTTATCAATTAGAGGATGTTATGGACCTGCGTAATTCATTATAATTACCCTCTCTTTTTTTTGTCTATTTAATGATAAAATAGAGTTAGTACAATCATTAAGAGAGTGACTTATAGTAAAAGAATTAAACCTCGATTATTTAGTGTCGCAGATAGTGTAATTGGTGTTAGTATCAATTATTATACATGAAAGAAAATAGTCATGATCAAAAGATTATTGCACTAGACAAATTTCGGGAAAAACAGTAGACAATCCACTGAATCTATCTAAAAAGTAGTGGCGTTTTTGGGAGTAACGAAACGGGTACGAAAAATAGTAGAAAGAAGGAGAATCATGGCAGAAGCAAAGTTTGAGGCCGCGTTAATAAAGAAGCTAGAAGAAGAAGGCTGGACGTATCGTAAAGATTTATCCAATGTAAGTATTCAAAAATTGGAAAATCATTGGCGTGAAGTGTTAAATGAGAACAATGCTCATAAGTTAAACGGCCAGCCGTTATCAGATATTGAGTTTGGCTTAATTAAACAAGAATTACAACGAATCCATACACCCTATGATGCGCAATTATTATTAGTCGGTGCTGGTGGCGTAGGAACGCTGCCTGTAACAAGAGATGATGGAACACCATTAGATGTTGAAATTTTTTACGAAGATGATGTGGCTGGTGGACGCTCACGTTACGAAGTCGTTAGCCAAGTCACCTTTACTGATTTACCGCATGGGTTAACGAGTAAGCGAATTATTGACTTAGCATTATTAATCAACGGAATTCCAGTGGTGCATATCGAAGAAAAAGACGAGCATTTACAAAATCAATGGCATGCTTTCGAACAATTAAAAGGCTACCATGGAGACGGATTGTATGTTGGTCTTTTTTCCTTTGTACAAGTCCAATGTATTATGAGTCAACATTCCGCGCATTATTTAGCACGACCGAATGCTTTTGCGCACTACAATAAAACGTTTGTCTTTGGCTGGCGAGATGAAAAGAATAGAGATGTTACTGATGCGTTTGAGTTTGCGCATCAAGTATTGGGCATTCCTGCATTGCATCGACTTGTCACCGTCAATATGATTCCAGATGCGTCAAACGACAATTTAATGGTAATGCGTAGCTATCAAATTCAAGCAACTCGCGCCATTTTACAACGGATGAAAGAAATGGATGCCAATGGATTGATTGAAAAAGAAGGCGGCTATGTCTGGCATACGACGGGCTCAGGGAAAACTGTGACGTCCTTTAAAGTGGCTCAACTTTTAGCCTCTGCACCTAAAGTAAGAAATATTTTGTTTATTGTTGATCGAGTGGATCTCGTGGATCAGACGCTGGAGAACTTTAAAGATTTTGCTTATCTCCAATTTAAAGATCGAATTAAAAAAGTAAATGGCACAGAATTGAAACAAGCGCTGAAACATCACCGAGCATCTCAAATCTTTTTAATTACCGTGCAAGGGTTAACCAAAGCGGTGAAGAGTGGGCTAAAAAATATGGACTGGAATGTCATTATTATGGATGAAGCGCATCGAAGTGCGAATGGAGAATCTGTCCATTTAATTAAACAAGCCTTTCCTAAAACAACCTGGTTTGGTTTCACAGGGACGCCTAATTTTTATAGTGATGATTTAAATGATGTGCAAACCACACGAGATATTTCAACGCATGATATCTTCGGAAAACGTCTGCATACCTATACGATTAAAGATGCTATTGGAGACGGGAATGTTTTAGGTTTTGATATTACGTATTTCAAACCCCATTGGGTGGTAGAAAATCCGCCCGAAGGCTTTTCAGAACATGACTATGAAAAAGAAGTCTATCAAAGTTTGCCCTATCGAGAAGAAGTCGTGGATGATATTTTAAAAAATTGGCAAAAAACAGCGAGTGGGGCATTAGTCGCGGGAAGACGCCAAGAAAATGCCTTTCAGGCCATGTTTGCTGTATCGGGAAAACAAGCTGTGGTTCACTATTACAACTTGTTTAAAGAAAAAGCGCCTCATTTACGGGTCGCTATGACCTTTTCCAAAGATGAAAGCAATAAAGCTGGAACAAAAGAACAAAATGAAGCGTTAAAACGGGCCATAAAGGACTATACAACAGTATTCAATGCCCCAAGTATTCTAAATGCGAAAGACCCTGCACGCGCGTATATGATCGATATTACGAAGCGACTCGCACGCAAGAAACCTTACAATCAAGATAACGAGGAGGATCGGTTAGATTTAGTCATTGTTTCGGATCAGTTATTGACGGGGTTTGATTCTAAATATGTCAATATGATTTATATGGATAAATTACTAAAAGAAGGCATGTTGATTCAAGCCATGTCCCGAACAAATCGAACGTTTGATTTAAATAGTAAACCTCATGGGAAGGTTCGTTTCTATCGTCAAGGCGATACAATGAAAGCATTTGTCGAAAATGCGTTACGGATTTATACACGTGGAGGCAATGATACCTTACAAGAAGCAAACGAGGACACTGACCAGCTAACAAATGAAGACTTACGAGACGATGATATTTTAGCTAAACCTCAAAGTCATCAAATTCAAGAACTTGAACCAGCGATTGCACGTTTAAAAGAATTAGCAGGAGACGACTTTAGTCAATTACCAAAAGGAAATGACGCCTTAAAAGAATTTGTTCAACGTGGATTAGAGACTCAAAATAAAATTCAGCGTCTGGTTCAACAAGGCTATGATCTTGGCAGTGAAATTGAAGAGTTAGATACGTTCAACGAACCTACAGGAAAAATGATCCGATTAGATATATCAGACAGTTCAGAATTTGGCGCCTTACAATCACGAATCAACGATGCGCGAGAAAAATTGCCAGAGAAAGACCGACCAGATCTAACAGAAATAAAAATTGGCTTGGCCTTGTACGATCATGAAATTATTGACTACGATGTATTAGTCGATCTTTTGAATACCTTTATGGATGAACAGTCAGAACCCAATAAAGAAGCGATTGAAAAACATATTTTACCAATGGAAGAGGAAAGTCGAGAAGAAATCCAGGAAATCGTTGTAGGTATCGAAGAAGGCGAAATCACACAACACTTTACGACGGATACGTTAAATGATACACGCAAACGTTATCGTACAGAACGTCAAGAACTGCGTATTCGACGGTGGGCAGCCAATCAAAAAGTGAATGGTAACCGAATTGTGGAAGCTTTCGACTTATTCCTACCTGGTCATACTCTGATTGATAATCCAAAATTGGGGCATCTAGTACGAGAAATAGAAACGGAAGAAAAGATAAGTTTCTTTGGGGCAGCAGAATTTGAAGAAGCCTTGATGACGTTTTTTAACAGCCTATAAACATCGAAAAAGTAATAATGAAAATAGAAAGAGGGAACCATTGTGGCATTATCAACGGAACAGCAAAACAAAATGTGGGCATTATTAAATCAAACGCGTGGGCAGATTGGCTTAACGGCCTATAAAGATTATATTTTTGGCTTATTATTTTATAAATATTTATCAGAAAAAGCGCAGCATTGGCTAGAAAGGGTCTCGCGTGGCGAATCATGGGAAAGTATCTATACCCAAGATCCCAATAAATCACTAGATTACATGCAAAAAAATCTTGGGTATGGCATTCAGCCCAATGATTTCTTTTCAGATTGGAAAGAAGCCATTGAAACCGATCGGTTTCATATTGGAATGATGAGTGATACCTTTGCTCATTTCAATCAACAAATAGCCTTTGAAGCGAAACAAGATTTTGAAGGCATCTTTGATGGGATGCACTTTGATAGTGCCGATTTAGGGTCCAATGCGCAGGCACGCGCTAAAATGATGATGTCAATGATCAACTTGCTTTCTGAACCAGAATTTACATTCTCCAATGATCAAGATAATGTCTCCGATATTTATGAGTACTTACTGGAAAAATTTGCGACAGTCTTAGCTTCAGATATGGGCCAATACTATACGCCTAAAGAAATTTCCACTGTAATGGCCCGTATTTTAACGGTTGGAAAAGAAGAGGCTGAATCTTATTCACTCTATGATCCAACCGTTGGGTCAGGTTCGTTACTATTAACAACAGCTAGCTACATGAAAAATTCCAACCAGCGCGGCGCCATTAAATATTTTGGGCAGGAAAAAGACTCTACGCCGTATCGTTTAGCTCGAATGAACTTAATGATGCATGACATTGCCTATAACGACATTAATGTTCACCATGCGGATACCCTAGAAAGCGATTGGCCCGACGGAATCGTTGAAGGAAAAGATAATCCTAGAATGTTTGATGCTGTGATGGCCAATCCGCCGTATTCAGCTCATTGGCAAAATACGGAACGGGAAGATGATCCCCGTTGGCGCGAATATGGAATCGCACCTAAAACAAAGGCCGACTATGCTTTTTTGTTACATTGTTTGTATCATTTGAAAGACGATGGCCGCATGGCGATTATCTTACCTCATGGCGTATTATTCCGTGGGGCCGCTGAAGGGCGTATTCGTAAAGCCTTAATTGATAAACATCAAATTGAAGCCGTGATTGGCTTTCCAGATAAGCTCTTTTTAAATACAGGTATTCCAGTCTGCGTGTTAATCTTACGTAAAAATCGCGCAGATTCAGATATCCTCTTTGTCGATGCCAGCAAAGACTTTGAGAAAACAAAAAATCAGAAAAAATTGCGTCAAGAAGATATTGATAAAATCGTTGATACGGTTATTGAACGAAAAGAAATTGAAAAATATTCTTCTTTGGTCTCTTTAGAAGAGATTCAAGAGAATGACTATAACTTAAATATTCCTCGTTATGTGGATACGTTTGAAGAAGAGCCAGAAATTGACTTAACTAAAGTGAATAATGACCTTAAACAAGTAGATCAAGAGATTGCCGAAAGTACAAAAGTGCTTCAAGAATACTTCAAAGAGTTGGGAGTGGAATGGGAATGACTGCGGTAAAACAAAAGAATGTCCCCGCTCTAAGATTTCCAGAATTTACTGACGATTGGGAACAGCGTAAGTTATCTAATATAGCCAATAGATTTGATAATTTTCGTGTACCTATAACAGCATCAGATCGAATATCTGGAGATACACCATATTACGGAGCTAATGGTATACAAGATTATGTCGAAGGATTTACACATGAGGGTGAATTCATTTTAGTAGCAGAAGATGGGGCGAATGATTTAAAAAATTATCCCGTACAATACGTTAATGGCAAGGTTTGGGTTAATAATCATGCACATGTTATTCAGGGAAAAAAGACAATTACTGATAATAGGTTCTTAATGAATTCTATTAAGAACTTCAACATAGAACCATTTTTAGTTGGTGGCGGACGTGCAAAACTGAATGCAGATGTCATGATGAAACTAAATATTCTGTTACCATCTTTTAAGGAACAAGAAAAAATCGGATTGTTCTTCAAACAACTAGATAACACTATCGTTCTTCATCAGCGTAAGTTAGATTTGCTGAAAGAACAGAAAAAAGGATTCTTACAAAAAATGTTTCCGAAAAATGGTGAAAAAGTTCCAGAACTTCGATTTCCTGGATTTACTGACGATTGGGAACAGCGTAAGTTTGGAAAGATAGTTGATGTTAAATCTGGGAGAGATTATAAACACTTAAATGACGGAGATATTCCAGTTTATGGCACTGGAGGATATATGTTAAGTGTAGATAAAGCATTGTCCTATGAAGAACATGCTATAGGGATTGGCCGAAAGGGAACTATTGATAAACCTTACTTGTTAAAAGCTCCTTTTTGGACTGTAGATACTCTATTTTATGCTCTTCCATTACAAAATAATGATTTAAACTTTGTTCATATCCTATTTCAAAACGTTAATTGGAAAAAGTACGATGAATCTACGGGAGTACCAAGTTTATCAAAGACAGTAATTAATAAAGTTATTGCAAATATTCCTAGTTTAGAAGAACAACAAAAAATTGGTTCATTCTTCAAACAACTAGACGACACTATCGCTCTTCATCAGCGCAAGTCAGATTTGCTAAGGGAACAGAAAAAAACATTCCTGCAACAAATGTTTATCTAATCTTTCATAAAAATAGTATCTATCCAAAAGGGGAGGGATATTTTTGAATGAATTAGATCGGTTCTGTTGCAAAGATGTATCTAAAGGCTTATTTTATAAGACTAAGCATCGAATGAGTAAATACCTGAGTAATATCATTGAACAGGATCATCGATCCATCAAGAAAAGCTACAAATTATATCAGTCCATAAGAACTGTCTCTGCGACAATTATAGGGACCTATGAAACCGTTCAAATATCCTCAATCGATGAAACGAGCATGGCGTGAAGTGTCGGATGATGCAGTAATCCCGTTGGAAGATGAGTTGAGATAAAAGATATTGATTTATATTGAAAATAAAGGCTTTATATTTATATATAGTTAGTTATTTTAAGTGGTTGATTATAAAAATACTACAAATGAAATAAATATGATTAGGAGGGGAGTTAATTATGAGTTTGAATCATGTTAATTACTCGTCTATTGCTTGGGGATTTGGAATCATTTTAGTAATCGTTCTTTTTTTCTATATAGGTAAGTTATATTACTATGCGGATGAGGAAAAAGATAGAATTTCCAAAATTTTCTCCACATTTTATTCACCATCAATTTTCACATTAGTAGTTTCGCTTAGAACCCTAGCAATATCAGATTTTTCTAAAACAAATAAACCTATTCTTATAATATTAGAACATCTTTATTTTTGGTTTGCATTGAGTATAATCATAAATTTGTTGAATCTAGTTTTGCTAGAGTTTCATTCGAAAAAGGAATTGCGTAAAAAAATAATTTTTTATGTAAGCTTAGCATTGAATTGTTTGGCATTTTGTGTGTGGCTTGTCGTCGCATATTTATTTTTTGATATTTTATAATAATGAAGAGTTTATTTCTACTTGTTAGTGTTAATATTTAGTAAACGTGTTTATTTTATAAAAGGAGTGATTAGAATGTTCAATTTATCAGGCAAAGTTGCCGTAGTGACAGGCGCTAGTAGTGGATTAGGTCGAGAGGCTGCGATTGCTTATGCAAAGGCAGGTGCTAGTGTTGTTTTGCTGGCTAGACGTTTTGAGTTGTTAAAAGAAGTGGCTGAAGAAATCCAAACTATGGGTTGTGAAGCTCTTCCAATCGAAATGGATGTAACAGATGAAAAACAAGTAGAATTTAGTATTCGTAAAGCATATAACTATTTTGGTCATATAGATATTTTATTGAATAATGCGGGAATTGCAGTCGCAGGAGGTGTAGATTCATTAACGGTCGAAAATTTTGATAAGTCGATGAACGTAAATGTAAAAGGACTTTTTCTTGTGAGTAAATATGTTGTAAGGCATATGATTGAAAATAATTATGGCAAAATTGTCAATATATCTTCCATTAATGCAGAGATAGCAGACAAATCAGATTTATTTATCAGGCACTCATATAATGCGAGTAAGGCAGCTGTTGTTGGCTTAACCAAAGGTATGGCTGCAAGCTATGGTAAATATAATATAACTACCAATGCCATTGGGCCAGGATTATTTGAATCTGAAATGACAGAAAAATCATTGTTTAAATCAAATGATTTTTTAAATATGTATAACACGGCTAATCCAATGAGCCGTACTGGGAAGCACGGAGAATTAAATGGGACAATTTTATATCTTTCTAGTGAAGCATCAAGTTATACAAATGGACAATTGATTATTATTGATGGCGGAATGTCTATAATTTAACCAATAAAATTATTTCAAGGTTTAAAGTTAAGGTTAAACCTTGATTTTTTTATTTTCCATATCTATAAAATATTTTGAATAGGCAATAATAATAAAGCTTAACAGGCGTGTAATGAGTCTGCATAACTTTCATAATAGCTAGTTTCATGGAAATCGTAAGAATTATCATAATCCATTTCCCAACGCAATTCTTCACTTTCAAACAGATTTGCTAGTTCTTCTAATTGTGCAGAGGTATTTAAGTGGTCATTAATATGATTAATCATAAAATCGCTCCTTTTTCTTTTATAAATATATCTTACTAGACATGAAAGCTCATTCATCACTAATAGTGTCCATTAACACGACAAATTTAAACTAGGTAGAATATCTGGTTTTTAAATTTACATAGTTAGAGAGCAAATATCAGTAAACAAAATGCAATATGTTACAAATTACACTATTAAAAGGAACATGATATTTTTCCATTTAATAGTGTAAATAGTTTTTTTATTTATCACTTTTAATTTCAGTATAAGAAATATGATCTAACGTTGGATCAAGTTGTCTATTAGTAAACGCTAAACTCTCACCAGTTTGAACACAAATTTTTCGTTCACATAAATTATATCCTGACCAGTACCTAGTATAATCAGAAATTTTTGGATTATTTGGTTCTCGTTCTAATCCCTTGGGAATGATAACTGTTCTGAAAACAGAGTATAGTTCATTCATTCCTTGTTCTTTTTCAAAAGGATCTAAGGCTGCAGACAGACAAAAACTGCGAATGAAGCGAGATGGTGACGTATAGTCACCAGGTAATCCGAACATACCGTAACCTGTACCGTTCTCAATAGGGATAAAAGTGTTCCCGTCAGATAATGTTCGAGAGTTTTTTAAATTTGTCGTACTCATCCCAATATAATTTCGGATATTTATTTGATGATAGTCGTATCTTGGACTATTTGTCATGACGTTTAAATGATCAAAACTCTTAAATGTACCATCAGTATTTGTTTCTAATACGATACCATCACCACTCTCATCTACGAAAGAAAAGTGAAGAGGATATTGAAATGACCTGTTACCATATTGATAGGCTTGATTAAGTAACATAAATTTTTCAAAACATTCTTTAACTTCTGAAACAGATTTGCATGTTGTTAACATATAACTTACTAATTCTTCAGCTAACATAGGAACTTTTGATTTTTCTTGAATCGATGATAATTCTGCCCAACCACATTCTGTAAGCACTTGAGTATCACCTGCTAGACCATGTTCATTGACTCCATCCAATAGGATGGGAGAATCTTTAATACCAACACCTATAACAGAATAAATACTTTGCCAATTTTTAACTTGACTACTAATTTCGATATTAGCTGGGATAGAAGTAATTACACAAGGAACAAATTCCTCTGTTCCGTGGGGAAATAAGGGCATGGTCAAATCCATAGTTCTACCCCAAAAAACTTCTCCAGTTTTTGCTTGAATTTTTATACTTGTACACATAATGAATACTTCCTTTCTTTAATACACTTATTAGTATAAAGTTAATTCACATGTCATTATGTTAAATTGTGTCCAAATAATCGCCATATTTGGAAAGTAGTAAACTATAGAGAAAATAAAAAAGCCAATGCACCTATATAAATAGTTGGTGCTTCGCTTTATAAGAGTAATAATCCTGATTTTAAATGTGTTTAGAAAAAAATTTTTTTCAGGAAGAATCAGGAAGAATATAGTGAGATGAATTAATTCCATCGGCAATCAATACCTCTTCAAAATCTTCGATACTTAAATCTATCTTTCTCGACAAATCAAAAACGCTATGTAATACGTCATGAAAGTATAAACTATTTCCCTGTTCAAAATAAGCTTTATATTCAGTAGAGGAAGGTTCATTACCAGTTTCAGCTTGATAGCATTTTGATTCTTTTAAGTAATTATCAAAATGTTCATTAGTATAATCCACGAAATGATTAACAATTGTAATGGCCAACGAAAGATCATGAAACCATGTGTAATAAGTTTTTTTGCTAGTGCGTTATGTAGGCTTTCTGAACTAAAATTACGATTTTCCATACTTGTATAAAAAATTTTTTTAAAACATTGCATCAATTTCTTTACTTCAATCATTTTAATTATTATTCATCATTTGAGTAATGGTTTGTGCACAAAGAAAGTGGTAACCGATATTAGTGATATTACTACTTGTCATTAAATTCAAAGTACAAGGGATGTAATAACGACTCGTATAACAAATAAAATTTGAAGTGCAGATGTTACATCGATAGCCCGTATCACAAGTAAAATATCATTTGTATATGATACGCGGAACCCTACCACAAATAATGATATTTTTCTAAAAATGAATGTTGATATAGGGGGATTTATAGGGAATGATTGCAGGATAGTGGTATGGGGAGTTGGCATTAACTCTAATTTTTTTGTGGTATTTATGATTTCTATTCTGATTTATCTTTTATAAATAGTTATATAAATACAGTATTTTTACTTTCTAAATTGAATATGATATTTTTGAAAGAATACTTCAAAATTTAAAAGAATAACTTCTGGAAGTAATTTTAGTAAAAAAAAAGGGAATACTAAAATAAGTTTTTTTTTCAAAAAAGTATTATTATTGAACTATCATAATGATAGTATATTGGAGGGTTTCAATATGAGAAAAGCACTAATTTTACCTACTAAGTATGTTCAAGGAGAAGACGAATTACTGAATCTAGGATATTTTGTCTCTACATTTGGTAAGACGGCATTACTGATTGCTACATCAGATGATGTTGAACGTATTCAATCACAGCTTGAAGTTACAGCAAGAAAATTTGACGTTTCATTTATTGAAGGTGGATTCAATGGTGAAGTAACACGTGAAGAAACAAAACGGCTACAAACAATCGCACAAAGAGAACAAACAGATTGTATTATCGGTCTTGGAGGCGGAAAAGCGATCGATGCTTCAAAAGTGGTAGCTGAGGGTGAAAGTCTGATTATTGTACCCACAATTGCTGCCCAAGATGCTCCTACCTCTCACTCTGCTGTTTTATACCATGCAGATGGTTCATTTGATGATTATGCTTATTTCAAACAGAGTCCTAGTGTCGTATTGGTTGATACAAAAGTTGTAGCTAAAGCACCAACACGTTTTCTTGTTGCTGGAATGGGTGATGCATTATCAACTTATTTTGAAGCACGTGCAACTCATAATTCTTATTCAAGAGTAAATGCCAGTTTGCCGATGGGTTCACGTGAAGGCAAAACACCGCCTGCTATTGGAACTTATGCAGCTTTAGCAATGGCTGAACTTTGTTGGGAAAATCTTCAAGAAGATGGTCTAAATGCAAAGATTGCTTGTGATGCCAATTTGACTACTGAGGCATTGAATAAGATTGTAGAAACAAACATATTATTGTCAGGCTTAGGTTTTGAAAGTGGTGGGTTGGCTGCTGCGCATGCAATACACAATGGAATGACTGTATTAGAAGGAACTCATCATTATCTACATGGAGAAAAAGTTGCCTTTGCAACTTTAGCACAGTTAGTTTTAGAGAATGCTGAATCAGATGAGTTGAATACGGTGATGGATTTTATGTATTCAGTAGGATTACCATTGACTTTAGCAGACTTGGGTGTTAATAACTTTACTTTTGAAGATGCTTTAAAAATAGCTGAAATTGCCTCAATACCGGAAGAATCAATTCATTCAATGCCGTTTCCAATTGTCATTGAAGAAGTTGCTAGTGCTATAGTTGTTGCAGATAAGATTGGCCAAAATTTTAAGAATTCTCGAATGAAATAATTTCTGGATTTCTATAAATGAAATGCTTAAAAAATATTGTCTAATCAAATTAATACTATTAAAAAAAAGAGAATGGTCTATTTTACCATTCTTTTTTTTTTATAAACTGTTTGTATGAATAGCAGTGAAATATCGAACACGATATTTTTGATGTTAGTATCAAAACTCGGACAACTTTTCGTAAAAACAAAAGAAAATTAAACTTATCTACGAGAAATGAACTACATGGCCCGATACGAAGATAATTTTAAATAAATGAATGTTAAACTGAACACTCTGTCCGAGACTTAGAAAAATAATATAGTTTATCTGAAGGAACAAATTATAAGTGGTGCGGAGGAGTCATAATTAACCCTAAATTTTGCCAGATAATTATAGCTTTTATTCTATTTATGAAAGAAATATATGTATAATTATTGAGTGAAGTGGGTGAACAATTTGAACAAACGAAGAATTAAAATCATTCTCATTACTACGGGTATTATTTTGATTGCTATTCTAGGTTATTGTTTATACTTACGCTATCAGAAAGATATAGATTTTCTTCTTAATCCTAAGGTTAGCAAGGCTAGATTTGTAAAAGAAGTACAATCTCATGGAGAGATATCTGCGATTCTCTTAGTTGGTATGATAGCGATCATGTGTGCGATACCTGGGATTCCGACATCAGTTATTGGTGTGATTTCTGGATTAAGTTTTGGGCCAGGTATGGGTTCGCTAATTAACATTTTAGGAAATACAATAGGGAATCTCTTAGCTATCTATCTCATGAGAAAATTTAAATTATTTGATAGAGAAAAATCATCTAGTCATTGGATACAGAAGATTAGAAAACTGAAACATCCTAGAATTGGTTTAATGTTGGGCTATATGGTGCCATTTATCCCTTCATCCGTGATTAATATTACAGCTGAGACATTGAAATTACCGATGAGAGAAATTATTCTATCTATCATTGTTGGGAGTATTCCGACATCTTTTCTTTATGCTTGTGGAGGAGATACTCTGATTCAAGGAATCAGTAAACCGACCATTATTTTATTGATAGGTATTGTTGTGTTAATCAGCTTGTTAGTGTTTATCTATAAAAAAGAGAAGAAGAAAAAAGACCCACGAAAGTAATTATCGTGGATCTTTTTTTTAATCGGTTATTTCTTCGCCTTACGTGCGTTTCCTCGTGAATTGCTTTTTTTGACCAGTGAAGCGGCAGCTACAGTTGAAAGCATCCCTTTACCAAACGCTTTATCAGTGACTGTTTTAGCAGCACTGTATTTGACTGCAGATTTTAAATAACTCATTGTTCATTCCTCCTCGATTTTTGTGGCTAAGTTCATGATAAACGAATACTAGAAGAGTATTGTAGCCAATCGTGTCTTAATTTCCGACAAAATTCATCAAAGTTAGGAATAGTATCCACTATAAAAAAACAAGTCTAAAAAATGAAAAAGAGCCCAACTATCATTACTCTAGGTAATCATAGTTGGGACTTTTATATAAGATTTAATAGACCAATTATAATTAAAGATGAGTATTAAATACTTTTTTTGTAGGTAAAACGTATTGAGAGGAATCTATTCCATCTGCTTCTAATGCTTCTTTAAAATCTTCTACGCTAAGATCGATTTTTCTAGAAAGATCAAAAACACTATGGAGTACATCATGAAAATACATGCTATTACCTTGTTCAAAATAAGCTTTGTATTCAGGTGAAGAAGGGGGATTCCCTGTGTCAGCTTGATATTGTTTTGCTTCTCGTAAATAGTCATTGAAATGATCATTCGTATAATCAACAAAATGATTAAAAATATCAATTGCTAACGATAAATCATGAAACCATAATGCATATGTCTTTTTGGCTAACCCACCTTGAACCTCAATTAGATTGAAATTATCATCTCTTAAATATTGAGGTACTAACATTTCAATATTCAGTGCTAACCCCGTAAAAGAAACCTCATCAAATTTAAATAATTTTAAATCCTCTAATTCTTTGAGCAAACTTTCTGCCGTGAAATTACGATTTTCCATGCTTTTATAAATTTTTTTTTGTTGAAACATCTTTTTCAGCTCCTCTAAAACTATTATTATAATCAGTATAAACTATGTGGTAATTATTATATATATATAAGATCAGCGCTTACAAATTGATAGAATTTATCAAAAATAAAATTCTTACTTCTATATAAGATAAGACAAAAGAGTGAGCACAAGTGCTCACTCTTTTTTACTACTCTTTTCTAGATTTTTTTCTGACTATAATCATAAGAGAAATTAAAATCAATAGGATAAGAATACCTAGCATTGTTAGGAAAGTATTTCTATTTTCACCGGTTTTAGGCAAAGCTTTCGAATTTTTATTATCATTGCTATTTGTTACGGGTGTAAAATTTTTTTCATTTTGTGTAGTTGACGTAGATGGCTCTGTAGTAGTTTCACTAGATGTCGTAGATGGCTCAGATGGAATCGTCTTCTCTGAAGATTCTGGCGTTACTGGAGTAATAGAACCCTTACGAATAGATTCATCTTTAGAATAGTAATCTATCCATCCGATAATTCCAGGGAATAGATAACCATTACTTTGTATTGCTTTTTCTTGAATTGGTGAAATATGATTAAGTACATTGGATAATTCTTTATCATTCATTTTTTGTATAGGCATAAAAGAACTATTTGGAGGATAGAGAGCCGCTAGATAAGATTGTAAACTATCGATTTGTTCGAGCATATCTTTCGCATTTTGATAATTTGCAGGATTATAGTTTAGGTTTGACTGAATGATATCCCAAGACAAAGTATGGTCTTTATACAATGCATTTAATATACCTACATACCCACTAACATCGAGACCAAATGTATCGTTGCTCATACGATCACATAAAGTCATAGTATTCAACAGTTGTTGATCCGTATATTGGTCGACTTCTTCTGGAGTAATAGATTCTTTCATTGATTCATCTTTTAACAGTTGACGAATGAAATTAGGATCAGTTGTATTTACCATAGGAGAGTCACTTTTCTTAAGGGTAGTATCATTTTCCACTTGATTGATTACTTTATCTTGTTCATTTTGAGAATCTTTAAATTCATTATTGCTAGTTATTTCGGTATCATTGCTAGTACTACTGGTAATAGTATTTTCTGGACTAATTGACGATGAATTAATAGTTGATAAAGTTGTTGATGTTTGTGTTTCAGCTAGCGTAGTAATTGGGAATAGAATAAAAATAGGTAGAATAAATAATAATTTTTTATTCAAATCACTCCTTTGTAGATATATCTGTAATTAAATTGTAACACAAGTAATATTTATGTAAACATTTTTTTAGTATAGTTGTATAATTACGAAAGCAAGCAACTCATAAGTTGCTTGCTTTCGTAATTTTTTATTACTATATCTAAATTAAAAGAAAACCTATTTTTTTAATGGTGGAAATGGATTTTCACTTGATTGATATCCGTCAGGAACCTTTTCTCCATGAAACAAAGCATCTCCATTTTTCACTAATTTATCTTCTCCTTCTTGAGTGACCCATGTTCGATGTGGAGCCCCTGATACGGCTAAAAATTGTGTCTTATCAAAATAATCTTTGAATTGATAATGTAATTGCCAAGGCACAATACCATATTCTGGTTGAACTACAAGTACAGGGGGTGTATCAATTTTCTTTAAATTTTTTGTGAAATCTACTGATTCATCTAGTGAGGCAGTTATATTTCTATTCGCCATAAAATTAAAATGGATTGTCGATTTTCCGCCTTTCTTTATTTCACCAGAAGAACTCCCAGCTATCAGGCTATTAAAATAATCGTATTCATTGTAGTTTCCATAGGGAATATCATTCATTTTAAAAATTTCCATAAGAGCTAGCCCATAGCCAATACGAGTCAATTGTTTCCAAGATGTGTAGGTCATAAATGAAGGATAATGTTTTTTATTTGGTTGAATACGAGGTTCATCCATTGATTTGATAAATCTAGATTCTTTCGCTTGTTCGGGATAATTGTAATCCATAGAATAGATAGGAGCTGTATCAATGGCCATATAAGCATTCACTTTTTCAGGATGTTTTTCTATAAATCTTGTAGAAACATTGCCGCCATAGGAAGAAGCTATTAAATTGACCTTTTTGAGATTGTAATGATCGACAATGTCATTTACGACTTTCACTTCATTCGTGATGGTATAGTGAGACGTACTTTTAGGTAATGGTGAACGACGAGTGCCCAAAGGATCAAATGTGTAAACGGTATAACCTAGTTCTGAAAATCTATTTAAAAATTTTTCTGTTTCTAGAGGATATGCTCCCGGTCCACCACAAACATAAAGAATGGGGGCTTGACCATTTGATTTTTTAGGTTCCTTTTTGTATACAGCAATTTGTTCACCGCTATTGGTTTTGATAATCTCGGGTGAAATGTTGTACTGAGTAACCACAGAATTAGTACTTTCGAATGTCTTAGTAGGAATCCAAAAAATATAAATCATGATGAGAGAGAAAAAGCCGATAGATAGAATTCTAAAATATTTTTTCTTATGAGTATCTAATGAAAACATCTTCAGTCGAAACTTGTCCGCAATAAAAATGAGCACAGAGAAAATAGCAACAGCGCATAAAACAGCAAGGTATTCATTGATATAAACGGTTAAGAGTGAAAAAGTGATTAAGCCTAATAAAGAACTGATTAATATAGTTACTAGAGAGTAAATAAAAATAAGTATTTTTTTGAGCATAAAATAACCCCCCTGATAATTAGTTGTCCAATTAACAATAGTAAGCTAGATATCAATTGGTATATGAACATTTTATCATCAAAAAGGTTTGGTAAAAATGACTATAACACCATATTTACTAACAAAAATGTAAGGTGATTTGTATATTTTTTTGTAATAAAAGTTTTAAAAATTAAAGGTATAGAAGGTGAAACGCTGAATTTCATAATTATTTTTATAACAAATAATTTTAGAAGTGGTAAAACCTAAAGAATGGTCTTTTTCACTAGATTGTAATTCTTTAAATAAATTTTCAAATTCAGAAATTTCTTTTTCATTTGTGTAGGTTAAAAATTGATGCTTTGGTCTATTTGAGGGTAAAAGTGTATGGTTGCGAACAATGACATTAATTTTGTCAGTGTTGTCAGGAATATGTAAATACATTTCTTGTTTTATAAAAAATTCAAAGCTAAAAATAATCAGAAAAATAATTGCTATAATCAGAATTAATTTTTTTTCATAGTTGCTATCCCCTCAGTAACGTATTTAAGATCAAAATATATTTGATAGTATGATTGTTAGATACTCTTTTTTATAAAACTGCTATAAATAATATCTGAAATAGATTATTATGTCTAATAATTTTTTATAGGTTCTGAATATTAAAAAAATGATCAATAAATACTAATTCACAATATCTATTTGAGAATATAGTTATTATAACTTTTTTATTAGAAATATTTTTTGAACATTTTGCTTTTCCAATATATCACAAAAAAATCTATACCAGTTTTATAATTTTTGAAAAAATAATTTATAAATGAATAATATTAATTTTAAAAAAGCTAAATTTTAAGCTATTAAACATTGGTTTAATAGCTTTTTTAAAATTATAATGAAGAATATCATTTGCAATTAAGTATTTCTATTCAGCGGATAGAAATATTTTTTTAACTAAAAAGAATTAAAATTCCATATATACCAATCCGCAAAAAAAATGCGTATTAGCATATTTTGAAGAAAAAGTTTAAATTACTGAAAGTTAAAATCACTCAAAATAAAAAATTATTTTAGTTTTCCATGGAGAATAATAGCTATTTTTTTTTGTAATATAAACTTTTTTTAATCGAAATATAATATTTTTCTATTTAAGGTATATACCTTTAAATGGTCAAAAAAAATAAAAAATTTAAATATGTGAAATTTAGTGTTAGCATCTACGTTAAGATTCATAAGAACTTCATATTTGATGATTGTGTGTTTTTTTGTAGATATATTTATTGCTGTGTCGATTATAAAAGGAGAAAACAAATGAAAAAAACTATTAGAATTAAAGTTCTTTTTTATGTAATTATTTTTTTTGTGTATGTTATATCAATTAATCAATTATCAGTTTATGCGAATGAAGTTGAATCTAGGGATGGCCAAGTAGTTTCTGATAGTGTATCAAGCTCAAATTCCAATACTAATAGTACATTAGATTCAGATTCAAAAATGTTTGATGGAATCGATAATTCTTTGGTTGATCATATATCTGATTCAATGAGTAGTAATGAATCAGGCATCTCTAATAATTTAAATCATGATTTGAGCGTATTTAGTAACTCAGATGTATCTTCGATCGATACTACTTCTATTAAGGAAACCATTGCATCTGCAGATAAGACAAAAATACTTGTGGTCCCAGATCCAGTGGGAGGAAAGGAATACAAGGAATATTTAGCAAATGAATCAGGCTTTAAAAATGCATTATTTGATTTGTATACAAACGGAGGAATGCAACAATTTACTTTATATATTGGAACGAATGTCAGTTTAAGTGCTGCGGTAACTGCGAATACTATACCAAATAAAGTTGATGCTACAAATGTTACATTTGCTTCTTTAAAAAATAAAGTCAATAAACTGGTGATTACTGGAAATTCGGATGATCCTATTACTCAGGATCAGACTGTTCCAGCAGGCTCAAAAACACTAACGTTTAATCAAAATAATTTTTTTGGTTCTTCAATTGTACTTAGAAATCTAAATTATGGTGCATCCAATTTTTATATGAATGGCAACAATTTGGATTTAAATGGTGGTTCTAGGGGAAATGGAGTATCAATTTATGGTGGAACAGATTCAGGAGATATTTCAGGAGATCCTATTATTACAGTAACTACTACAGGATCAGGCACTTGGAATTTTTATGGAGGGAACAATGGTGGGGGAACGTTAACTGGTAACCCTACTATTTTGATAAATAATACATCTGGTGGAGTAAACACTTTAACCGGTGGGGCAAACGTGGGAACAGTGAATGGAAACACGGAAGTAACTATTTCACAGTTGAATGGGACACTAAGTAATTATTATGGAGGTGGCGTTGGTAGTAGTACATCAAAGACTGCCAATGTAACGGGTAATGTACAAACTGTCATTAAAAATACAAGTTCCTCTTTTCGACAAAATGTTTATTATGGTGGAGTTCTCTATGGAAATATAACTGGGAGTATATCAAATAATATCTCTGGAACAGGTGGCTGGAGTAGTATCGGTAGTTCATATATAGGCGGTTCTGGCTATGGAAATATAGGTGTTGATTCAGGTAAACAGGCAATCGAAACGACTATAGATGCAAGTAAGTACACATCTTATGGCCCTTCTATTGTTGGAGCAAATCGTTACGCAGGTACGGTGACTGGAAATATAACAAATACTATAACTGCTGGTACAAGTCCTTCACAAGGTGGTGTAGGTAATTTTGATGGTGGCGGCGGACCAGATGCAAGTAAATTAACTAAAAATGGGATAGGAGCAGCTAATGAAACTACTTATGACGCTTATACACCTGATCAACGTACAGATTTAGCTTTTAAATCAGCGCAATATAAAATTATAGGCAATATTGATTCACATTTAGTTAGTGGATCTTTTGGGAATTATCAAGCATGGAGAACGACGGCAGCAGGAGTAGGAGGATTTGTTCAAGGAAATGCAACTATAAAAGTAGGAACTCAGAATACAAGTAAAACGGTTGGTGGAGAGGGGTTTGTTTATTCTGGGAATAAGCGAGCTGATAATACTATATTCTATTCATCGAAACGTAATACTTTAGCTGATGAAAGAGATTTTGATATTGCTGGTGGTGGTTATGTCGTTGGTCGTGATGTTTGGTGTATCTATATCCGAGGTAACACGACGACTGAAATTGACAATGCACTTGCTAGAAGAACTTATGGAGGGCTGTTCTCAGGAGTAGTCGAAGGTAATACTTCTAATATATTAAATACAGGAATCGTAGACACTTGTGAAGGTACTGGTTATGAAGGTGGAAGAGTATACGGTGATGGACACGCAACTGTTAATAACGGGCAGGTAGATTGGTTTTTAACAGGTGGCGGATGGAATGATAAAAAATGTATTGGTAATGTAGGTGTCACAGTTAATGATGGGGTAATAAATGCTTCGATGGGTGCTTCATATGGTGCATTTTCTGACCATACGGTAACTGGAAATTCGGATAACCGTATATACGGTGGTGATTTTTCAGGTGTTCCAAATCAAGGAAATAATGGTTTTTCTGGAGGGATAACAAATACAGGCTCTCTATTAGGAAATGCACATCTATTAATTGATTTGCGAGGTTATCATGGAGAATTTAAATTGCCTACAGGAACCTCCATTTCAGGAGGTCGTCCCTACGGTGCTAATACTAATTTGGGTAGTAGCACAGACAACACGATTACTTTAGATATTTTTACAAAACCGGGTTCAGATGTTTTGAATGGTGCGGATATTTATGGAGATGGTGGAACTGCAGCTGCAAACACGAAAAGTGGAAAAATTCAAATGAATATCCAAGCAACAGGTTCCAACATCGGTAATCTTTATGCAACTCAGTACTCGAATATTAATAATAATCAAATTTTGAGGGATGTAACAGCTAATGTTCAAGGTTCTGCTAGCATTGCCACTCTGTCTGGTGGATCTGATTCGGATAATTTTACGAATACTATCGCTAACAATAGTACGAATAAAGTCAAATATAATTTTGGTACGAATATAGATGGTACAAGTCAATATCAATCTGATCCTATAAATGTAACTAAAGGAATAGTTAATTACAGTGAATTGAATATAACTAACGGTATAGAACTGATGGCGGCGAGTGGAGATATTAAAAATGGTAAATCCTCAACTGCGTTGAATCATAGTGCTACTTATAACAATTTTGGAGATATTCATTTATCAAAGAGTGGTAGCTTAGGATTGAAAGATTCAGCAAGAATCATTTCTGCTGGAAAAATTATTGTAGAAGATTCAGCGAAATTAGAGACTCCTCCGGGAAAGGGAAAGGTAAATATATCAGACTTTGAGGTAGTAGATCCTTCTAAAGATAGTCTTACGTGGGTAAAAAATGATATAGGAACAACAAATTTAGTTGATAGTATAGGTACTTGGTTTGGTAATAATAAGGCATATCAAGTACTAACAATTAATCCTACAATTACTAACGCTCAAAAAATAACTCCAGCAATTTTTAATGGAATTGAAAAGGCGACAGGAAAAACTTTTATAGGTGATAACGATGTTACAAATAAAGACAATGGTTACGGAATTGCTATACCAGGCTCGATTATTGATTATGAAGTGGAGTCACCGGGAATATCTCAAGGAGCAGGAAGTATTTTTCATGATGTCAGTCAAGTCAAAAAAAATAATGAGCCCTTGAAGATAGCTGCATTTGGAACGGAGACTGCAAATACAAGGGTTCAAAAAGGAAAATTAGTTATTCCAACAAGCAGTAATATTTCACCAACATTAAGTTTCGAACCAGAGACGACAAAAACAGGATCATGGCTCTATAATGCCTCTATTACAAGTACCAAGATAAATGAGCCTATCCAAAATATTGTTGAACAAAAAGACTCCAATACAGTTAATTGGAAAACACCGGATATAAATTATAGTTATCAAATCAAAGTGAAATATTCAAATAAGGCCGAGTTGAACGCTAAAAATGTAATTATTACTGAACAAGATGCAGCTAAATTGAAAAGTAAACAGCAAGTTTTAGACTTAATGGGCGCTTCAGGAAGACCATTTTTCAGCAACTCGATTGATGATGACTTATTGAAAACAATTCAACGACCATTGGATCAAAATGAAGTGTCAAAAAAATACGCTATTAACTATCAATCAGGTACAACAGAGAATATGCAAAACAGTTCAGCCAATTTAGTCGTCGTTAAAAATGGATCCGTAATATCTAAAGATAAAAATTTTGCAGTCTACGCACAAGACACGAATTTAAAATTATCTGAAGCAAATAGTTTTAATACTCAAAGTGACTTAAATAAATTTACAAAAGCGCAAGTAATCTTTTCTGATAATAGAGACAACATCGATCCACAATTAAGTAACGATGTATTTCTATCTATAAAAAATACAACAGAAAATGAATTACAAAAAAATGTCGCTACTACCTATAGTTACATACAGGCAGGCGAAACGATCAATAAGACTGTCAACGTTTCAATAACAGGCACATTAAGATTGAAAGAATATCCTTCGAATATTGATTTTGGTACTCAAAAAATTGCAACTACTATACAAACCTATTGGCCTAAAATTACAGGAGATTTAATTGTTAAAGACACAAGAGGAACAGAAAGTTCGCCTTGGCAATTGACCGTTTCTGAGATGACCCCATTAACATCAGACAGTATGACATTAGATGGCGTATTATCTTATCAATCAAGTAATGGATCAGAACCTGAAATATTGAGTAAAAGTGCGGTAATTATCGAAAACCATACCAATGTGGGAGATGGTGAATTCAATATTAGTCAGGGCTGGGGGCAAAAAAATGAAAAAGTGATCAAAGCCACGATACCGGTTGAAAAACAAAAAATAGGAACATATAAAGGTACGTTGTCATGGTCTCTAGTTTCAGCTCCGGGAAATCCATGATATTGACCGAACAAAGGAGAAGAAGATGAAAAAAAGATGGATAGTTGGTATGACTTTGTTGGTTCTCTTTTTTGGGGGTGCTATAAAATGCTCTGCTGCAGAAAGTAAAGAGTACAAAAGCAATGGGGTTGCAGGTTTTTATGGGACATATGAATATAGTACAGACTCGACGACTGAGCCGTCGACAACAACTGAACCGTCAAAAAAATCGGAACCAAAAAATAGAAACAATGCACCCAATAGTGAAGAAACTTCACAAAAAAATCTTCCTAAAACGGGAGAGCAATCTAACAATAAATGGGTATACTTAGGAATTTTAGTATTGTTACTACTATTCTTATTATTAATTTATAAAAGAAAAGGGGATAAAAAATGAGAAAATCAACGGCGTTACTAATGGGAGCACTTTTATTTAGTTCAGTATTAGGTATTACAAGTGTTCGTGCAGCAGATGATGTTACACCGGATGCAAATTATAAGTCAAATGGAGTTATTACATTTGAAGCAGATAATTCTAAAACAGATCCTTTAGATCCAGAAAATCCTGATCCAGAAAACCCTCCAAAACCAGAAGATCCAACAAATCCAGATGGCCCAAATCCAGGGACAGATGGTCCATTATCGATCGACTATGCATCAAGTTTTCAATTTGGTACACAAAAAATTACAACGGCTGATAAAGATTACTATGCACAATTACAAAAATATAAAAACGGAAAAGCAGATGGACCTAATTATGTACAAGTAACAGATAAACGTGGTACACAAAAAGGGTGGAAACTTATCTGTTACACAAAATGGAGAATTCAAAACCTCAGATGGCGATATTTTAGATGGCGCATCACTATCACTAAATAATGGAGTAATCTCTTCTACTACAGCTAAGGCGTATAGTCCAGAAGTAGTAAAAAAAGATAATACATTGGTGGCAGGTGCTAAAACACCGTTGATGAAAGCAGATGTAAAAAAAGGAATGGGTACTTGGATATATCGATTTGGTACTGATGCGACAGAGGGAGCAACGTCGGTGACATTACACATTCCAGGTAAATCTGTTAAATTGGCTAAACAATATTCTACAGAATTGACATGGACGTTATCAGATACACCAGGAAACTAAAAAAGCGTATAGCGATTGAGGAAAAATAGAAATGAAAAAAATTAGCTTTGTATTAGTCTCAGCAACATTACTAGGAACAGCATTATTAACAACGACAGCTCATGCCGGAGAAAAAGGAGCCGATTATAGCTCAAATGGCGCAGTAAAATTTATTCCAAATAGTGATCGAAATAATCCAGTGGACCCAGATGATCCAAATCCAGATAATCCTGTCGTACCAGAAGATCCAACAAATCCAGATGGCCCAAACCCAGGAACAGATGGCCCATTATCTATTGACTATGCATCAAGTCTTGATTTTGGTGTAAATAAGATTTCGAATAAAACACAAGTCTATTACGCAAGAGCCCAAAAGTTCAAAGCGGCAGATGGTTCTACTTCTAATTTAATTCGTCCAAATTATGTACAAATTTCAGACAATCGTGGAAACAATGCGGGTTGGACATTACAAGTGAAACAAAATGGTCAATTTACTAATAAAGACACATTAAATAAAACACTAACAGGTTCAGCAATTAAATTAACAAGTCCAGTTGTTAAATCAAATGCTAAAAATGTAACAGCTCCGATTGCAACAGCTGAAATTAATTTAGATCCGAATGGCGCACAAACTACCGTATTCTCAGCTAAAAAAGATGCTGGAGCAGGTACATGGGTAAATGCTTGGGGAACAGTCTCTAAAGCTACTGAAAAAGATGAAAATAATAAAGATGTCGAAGCAGACATCAATAAAGAAGTATCTCTTACTGTTCCAGGAACAACTCCTAAAGATGCAGTAAACTACTCTACAACATTAACGTGGAGCTTATCAGATACACCTGCAAATTAATTGAATTGGAAAGAGGAGAATAGATATGAAAAAAGTTAGTTTTATTTTAGTATCAGCAACATTATTAGGAACAGCATTAGCAGCAACAACTGTTCATGCAGCAGATGAAGCAAATTATAATTCAAATGGTGTGATCACGTATGCTCCAAGTGAGGATCAAACCAATCCAGTAGATCCATTAAACCCTGATAAACCTGTAACACCTAATGATCCAACAAATCCAGATGGCAAACCAAATCCAGGAACAAATGGTCCATTATCTATTGATTTTGCTTCAAGCCTAATCTTTGGAGAACAAAAAATTACATCTACAACAGAAACATATCATGCACAAGCACAAGGTTATACCGATGCAAGTGGTAATGCTCAAGAAGGACCGAACTATGTACAAGTATCTGATAATAGAGGAAAAGAAACGGGTTGGACATTAAAAGTAAAACAAGACAATCAGTTTAAAACAGCTTCTGCAAAAGAACTAACAGGTGCTAAAATTACGCTAGCAAACGGAAACGTCGTTTCAAATTCATCATCAGCTAAACCAACAGCAGTAACACCAATTACGTTAAACCCAGGAACAGAAGCTACGGTCATGTCTGCGGCAAACGGTCAAGGTGCAGGTACGTATTTAACAGATTGGGGAACAGACCTTGATTCAGCAAAACAAAGTATTTCATTAGAAGTTCCAGGTTCCACTACTAAATATGCAGATTCATATACAACAACATTTACTTGGAATTTAACAGATGTACCAGGGAATAAATAGAAATCTTTTACTAACAAAATAAATTTTTGATTTTTCAGGGAGCTCATTAAGTATGAAAAAAAAATATATCTTTTTAACAAGTTTTATTGTAGCAACGTTTTTTTTGTTTTTTAGTATCCCAGCTCATGCATCTGAATTTAATTTTGCCGTCAACCCAGTTGTTCCAGAGAATCAAATAGATAAGGAATTAACTTATTTTGATTTGAAAATGAATCCAGGAGCACAACAGATTCTCAATGTTCAATTGAGAAATGATACTGATAAGGATATAACCGTTGAAGCCTCTATTAATAGTGCTACAACGAATCTTAACGGTGTTGTAGAGTATGGAAGTAATAAGATCAAGCCTGATGAAAGTTTGAAATACAATCTAAAAGACTATGCAAAAATCGATGGCGAGATTACTTTAGCCAAACATACGGAAAAGGAAGTTCCGGTCTCAGTCACTATGCCAAAAGAATCTTTTGAAGGTGTGATGGCAGGGGGAATTACTTTTAAAGAGAAAACCGATGATTCAAACGCTAATTCTGCAGATAAAGATAAAGGTCTATCAATTAAAAATGAATATTCATATGTGGTAGCACTATTATTAAGACAGAATACAACAGATGTTCAACCAGATTTAAAATTAAAAACAGTTGAACCAGATCAAGTAAATGCGCGCAATGTCATCAATATTGGGTTGCAAAACCCTAAAGCAGCCTATCTTAATCAATTGAACATTTCAGCAGCGATTTATGAAAAAGGTTCAACGGAAGCTCTTTACAAGAGTCAAAAAGATAGCATGCAAATGGCTCCAAATTCGCATTTTTCTTATCCAATATCATTAAATGGGGAAAAGCTAAAAGCAGGGAAATACGTAATGAAAATGACTGCTTATGGCATGAAAGATGAAAAAGGCAGCTTCAAAGCCAAAGATTCAAATGGTAAAGAAAACAATTATATTTATCGTTGGAACTTTGAAAAAGAGTTTGAAATCAAATCAGATGTGGCAGATAAGTTAAATGAAAAAGATGTATCAATAGAAAAAAATAATAACTGGATCTATTGGTTGGTTGGAATTTTAATTCTATTATTATTACTTCTTATTTTATGGTTCTACTTAAGAAAAAGAAAAAAAGAAGAAGATAGCAAGGAAGATTAAAATCTCAAGCCTTTAGGATTGTTCATTTAAATTTAAATCTAACAACAAAGTTGGGTTGCTATCAATGAATACACGTTGTATGTAAAAAAGATATATTTTACATTCAGGTAAAAAAGATTGGGTGATTCAATCCAATCTTTTTTATTTTATAAGGAATAATCTATAAAAAATTACATATTTAGTTGGGTTGCGAAGGGGAGGTTTTATTCATGAAGATACTTAGAGTATTTTTTGTTAGTATGTTAATACTTTTTAGTCTAAATCAAGTTGTAGTGGCAGAAAATGTTGAAGAAGAAGGTAATAAGCAGTCAACTATTCAAACATACGATAAAGATCTTTTAGCTAATACTGAAAATCAAGTGAAAAATCATTCTACCCAAGAAAATAAAACTGATATATCAGGTGAACAACCATTAAAAGAAGAAAATTTTGAAGAAAATGAAATGCAAAGTTCTGTGGAGCCAAATAGTTCAGAAGTACCCGATGTGAAGAGTAATCAATTAGATAATATTTTGAGTGAACAGCTAATTGTTCCTAGGGCAGTACCTAGCGCGGATGATACAGTGGTAAACACTTGGAATCAATTTAGAGATGCTCTTCAAGAAGCAAAAATCAAAAACATTTTTGTTAATGTCAATCTTACAGCGACAAGCAATGTTATTGTAAATGGAAATAAGAATATTGAATTCAATAATCAATCGCTAGATATAGCTGCTCGATCTATTACTGTTAATGCACCATATGAACTAGTGGTTTCTAACATACAAATAAATGGAACTACGGCTAATCGTTATATATTTTCTGGTACCGGTACATTAACATTCAAAAATAGCTTGAAAAGTATATCTGGAAATCGAGCAGTCATTGCTAATCAAGCATCTGGCAAAATCACTCTGGATAGTGTGAATATGGAATTTGATACCACATCTAAAAATGAAGTATTTAAAAGTAAATATTTTACAATTACTAATTCCTCAAAAGTTAATTCTGTTTCAACCAAATTTTTCGGATTAACGAATAACGTTGATAGAGGATCGATATTAATTAATAATCAATCAGAAGTAAAAACTACGAGTATGAAGAGTGAAACAGATGCACAGGCGTGGAATATAAGACAACCTAGTGATTTTACGGTTGATGGTATAAAAACATCTCTTATTATTGAAGGAAATGGAACAACTCAAGCAGATTATGGTGGGGTGTTCTTACTAAATGCTGACAATTCTACTATTAATATTACAAATTCAGCAAAAATGTCTGTTAAAGCGTGGAAAAATTCAGCTGCTGTTTTATTACAAAGTAAAAATGGATCCTTAAATGTAGACAATCAATCGGAGCTGGACATTGTTCAGGAGGATGATGGAAACTATAATCTTGGAGCAGCACTTAAGTTTAGATGGGTAGGTGACATGACTTTTAATGTGACAAATAAATCTAAGATATCTGTTGACAAAAAGAAAGGAAAAGCTACTGCCATACGTATGTATGGTGGTGGGAATAAAATAAATATTAGTGGAGGTTCTGATTTCATTGTTCATAATGCTGGGGATGGTGTATATCGAAATGGCGGTTCTGATCAATCTAATCAAGGAATACAATATACCGGAACAAGTAATGGTGATGTAAATTATTTTATGGCAAAAGATGATTCATCTAACATTAGCATAACGTCAGATTATGGCCCAGCTATCGATGCAGATAAAGATTATAGAAGATCAATGAGCATAGACGTTAACAAAGGCGCTTATTTTGTTGCTAGAGGGAGTACAGCATCTTCTTCTGCTGGGATATTCAACTCCGGTAGTATGATATTTAAAATGAATTCTGTAAAATATTTTGATTTTAAAAACACAAATAAAGGAAGTATTTTTTCTACGGCGAATAATTCTAGTGGTGTATACAGCTTTGAAAATGTGTCGTCTGATATATCTGTCTGGAACAAAAATGATAATTTAAACTCTACGGCTAGATACACATGGAACAATGCTACCTTTTCTTTATCAGGTGCTAATTTAGCAAATCTAAGTTCTACTAATATAGCGGATATGAGAAATAAATGGGGAGCAACCACGAACTATTCTCGAATGAGTGCGAATAATCAAACACCTATAGTGGATGAATTACGTGTGCCAACAAATGCGGATAAATCACTTTTTGCTCATATCTCTATCCCTCAAGGAAAGTACGATGATCCAGAGTCAGCAAATACAGGAGAAGCATCGGCTTCGTTAGCAGTTAAAGATCAAAATGGAAAAAGTATCCAACAATTGACAGGAATAACCAATGAGCTTTCCATTTATGGGGAGCCGAAAAAGCCAGGCTGGGTTCAAGCAACACTACCTAATAATCAATTTCTAACTGAAAATCACAAGGTAAGTGTGACAGCCGCTTGGCTCGGAAATGGAAAAAAAGAAGATTCTAATAGAGTTTCTACAACCAAAGATATAAAAACCAAAGAAGAAAAAGTATTTGCAGTAGTTCCGCCATCACCAGCGATACTTGGAAATAAAGTAGAAAGTACTACGACGACTTTGAAAGGTAAAGGAGATCCAAATACAAACGTATTTTTAAATGTAAATGGAGTCCAAAGTAGTGTAAAAACTACAACTGCGAGTGATGGGAGCTTTACTTTAATTTTACCGAATAATCTTAAAAAAGGTGATAAACTTCAAATTTTACTTCAAGATAGAAAAGGATTGGCATCCGGTGTAATCAATCCACCAGCTACAAATACTGCAATCGGGAATATTGAGCCAACGGCAGACTTGCCTTATCATGATACCGTATTTCCAGCGGGAACAGTCATAGAAGTGACTGGTAGTTTATCTTTAGCAGAATATCCTCAAACTTTTGATTTTGGAAAACAGAAAATTGGAAATAAGGAACAAACATTTTGGCCTAAAATTACGGGTAATTTGAAAGTAATAGATACTAGAAATAATCCTGAAGGCTGGCAAGTAAAATTAACCGAAACACAGCCACTTACGTTTAATCAAGACAAATTGAAGTCAGTTTTGTACTATCAAGATGGAAAAGTAGACAAAGTATTAAGTGAAAATGCAATTGTAGTATTTGAAAAAGCAAAATCTTCGGATGGAACATATATTATTACGAATGATTGGAGCGAAACTAATAAAAAAGGAATTAAAATAAAGATTCCAGTTGAAAAGCAAAAAATAGGAGACTACAAAGCAATACTTAAGTGGTCTTTAGAAGCCGTTCCTAAAAATTAATAAATAAAGCCTCTTATCTTTTAGTAGATAAGAGGCTTTTATAATAGTTACAATAAAGTGAGCTTACTTATTTTTTTTAATATAAGGACAGCAAAAATCACAGCCAACAAAAGAACTATTTGGATTTCTTTTTGCTAAAAATTTGAGAGTATCTTCAAAATTGATTTGATACCCTACAACTATTCTATCTGATGGTTTTGGCAAGTGATTACATATTTTAGTATGAATTTTATGTCTTCCAAATTCATCAATTTTTTTGTCGCATATATAATTTGGCATATACTAACCTCCTAAAATTTACTTGATGAATTATTACTATATAACTTCATCTTTTTTAGTAATAGATTTTGAAAATGAAATAATACTTGGTAACAAAAATAGAGTCAACAAAGTTCCTTCCCTAATAAAAATAGGTAGCTTAAATGTACGAGATAAGCATAGTGAAAGGAAAATAAATAAGAAATCTAAGCCGTATCTAATTCCAATGAAAGATAAATTAAATTTGTCAGCTATCTTTACGCAAACACTCTCAATGGGTAAGGAAATAGCATTGATTGATAGACAAATACCGATAGAAATACCTGTAATACATAATCCTAAATAAAAAATTCCCAATTTTAAAAAATAATTAGTGATTTCAATATTGATCAATAAGTGGTAGAAACAAAAATTTATAACCAATCTCATACATACAATATAGATAAATTTTGAGATATTGATAGCGAGTTTTTCACGTATCAATAAATTATCTAAAAAAATAAAAAAAAGATTTATTATATAATTAATTGTTCCTAATTTAATTCCACTAATAGCAGACAATGCGTTATTAAAAGCATTAATACAGCTTCCACCTAATCCAGCAGTTAGAACTAAACTAATTCCAAAACCACTTATAATATAAAAAAATAAAGAGAGAAGCATTTTTTTCATAAGTTTTATCTTCGTTCTATATATTTTTAAAGTAATGTATATTGAAAACTAATATCAAATTAAAGGCAGTACCTTCGAAATACTTGTACATCAATTGTTGATAGATAATTTAATTATTTTTAAATTTTTATGAATATTGGGAAGTGATGAAATAATTTAACGATTAAGTCAATATATTTCTGTGGAATACAAATATTTTATAGTTCAGCTATTTTCATCTTGTTAAATCATATATAGTTTCATTTTAAATTATTTAGTTCATTTTTGATATACTTAAGAGAAATTTTTAGTATATTTTTCAAAAGTATTTGGGAGGAAGTCTTATTAAAGGTATAGTTATTAATGGCAGTGAAATTAAATTTATCAATTAATTTTGACTATAAAAAAATATGGTTATATTGTACGTATTAACCTGTTTTATTCATAATGATTTTTGATATTTTTTATTAATTGAAGATTTTTTTTTGAAATGGTATACTGTTTTTATTAAAAACATTTGAGATATAATTTATGATTTTAAGATTATATATAGAATATTTTGTTGTTATATCTCAATAGTAAATTCAGATAGGAGGAATTCTTTAACTCTTAGGAAAAAAGGTAGATGGTAGTTATTAGAACCGAAAGGGTGAAATGTCTATGTTAACTTCTGTAAAAAATTCTTTAAAAGAATCAATTATAATTAGAATGATAACTTATTTGATTTTAGGGATTTTATTATTGATAAGTCCAGATAAAGTAGTCAATTTGACAATCTATATTTTATCGATCTATTTATTTTTAGCCAGTATTATTAATTTTTATCAGGCATATAATTTTAAAAAGAAATTAGGGAATACTAGTTTAGAACTTTATTTTGGAATCTTTCAATTAATTGTAGCTATTATTATATTTTTCTTCTCAAGATATATATTGGCGTTCTTCCCAATTGTTATTGGTATTTTACTTATCATCAATGGAGGAATACAACTCGCTTCAAATATAGGTACTAAAATGTTTTTCGGAATAATTTATAGTCTGTTGTTGCTAGTTATTGGCTTTATTATTCTAATAAATCCTTTTGGAACAGTCTTAACGTTGACTCGATTTTTAGGATGTTGGTTCATTATAATGGTTATCTCTGAAATTATTTTATATTTTAAATTAAGAGAAAATTAGAATTGTTTTTTATAAATTATGTATTGAATAATACAAAAGCAGCAACCTAAAGATAATTATCTAATCTAAAAAAGTTCTTACTTTAAAAAGTCGATCATATTCTAAATGATCGACTTATTTTATGTAATGCAATAACAATTAGATGTATCTAACTCTAAAATTTTTAGAAAAGGTGAATAAATGGATAAGGTATTTAAAAATTCGCGGTATTTAAAAATTACAGCACATATTTTTAGTATTAGCTACTTAGCAACAATTATTTTTTTAGTAATTCATCAAAAAGAATGGATCCAAGGGATTGTTAAGAAATATTTCTCACTTTCATTTCGAAATGTTTTACTATTTATCGCGGGAAAAAATTGGACAGCTGATATTGAACAAAGATTAAGATATCTTGGTCGTGAAATGATGATTCTACTGGGAGTAGAATTATCATTTTGTATTTTAGGTTTTATTATAATTATAATTCTTTTCTTACGTGTAAGAAAAATAGGTATTTGGAGACTATCAGAAAAGTTAGTTTTTACCGGGTACATGATAATGTTGATTGTTCTGAGTCTTACTTTATTTAAAATGGGAACTGAAATTCACCAAACTTATTTGGTAATTGAAAAAAGAATCAATAGTATGAGTGTATCTGAAATACAACTCTTCCAAGATAAGGTTTTAGTAATTTTTCAACAATCGAATTTGTCGCTAGACCATATACTACCGTCTTTAATAGATGCGATTGAACAATTGCAAAAATTGATTTCAACAACAAAGAAAATTGCCGGTATACCAAGTGTGATCGAATCTAGTTATGAAAAATTAATTATACAAAAAAATTGGTTCCTCGGATGTAGTATCATTGGATTGTTCATAATTATAATCGGACATTTAAATGCAGGAATCAATTGGTTAAGGCAAACTCAATTGATGAAGGACAGGAAAAGGACAACGAAAAAAATCCGTCAAATTGATATTGATGAACGTCTGACTAAAGTCATGGAGCAGCAAGAAGAATTGATAAATCAATTAATAAAATCTAATAATAGAAGTCTAAAATAGTTTTTAGAAAATAACCTACTAATGCTATAATCTAACTGTATAAAAACAAAGTAATCGGAGGATAAAATCAATGAAAAAGATAGCGGTCTTTTTGTTAGGGGTATGTTCGTTAGTACTTTTAGTAGGTTGTCAATCGACAAAAAAAGAGCAGCAAACAGATACTAAAGCAAAAGATAGTATTACTGTCAAAAGTACTTCATCAAATTCTAAAGAAACTTCAGAAACAGCTTCAACGTCAACAAGTAACTCAAGTACCTCAAGCGTTTCAAGTGAATCAAGCACTTCTATTGAGTCTCAAAGTAGTACTCAGACAGAAGCTGCAAAAAATACATCGATTGTGTTAGATGATAATCAAAAAACGCAGATCACCAATGCGTTCTTAACATGGACAGGACAACGCGCTGAAATAGGGAACATGGCAGTGAGTGATTGGTATTTTGATCATGGTGCAGCGGGTAAGGGTGATTGGTATGCAAATACTCCAGACGGACAAGTTCAAGTTCAAAACAACGGTTATCCAGGGTTTGGTTCGTTTGCGATCCATGCCATCGGCGGATGTGTCTTCTACACAGCCAAAGATGGTGGTATTGGGAAACAAGAATTGTTTGCAGATTCTTTTGCAACAAATTATTCAGCTAAAATGGATTGGTCAAAACCAGTAAGTAAATATTTATTAGGTGATAACGGTGTGGTTTACGAATTAAAGACTGGAAATGGAACACCAGTAAGTACGAATACTGGTTTTGGTGAATACAATGATCAAGGGACTCAAATGGAGTATCCTCCAACAATGGATTTTCAAGTTTCTGAGGATAGTGCTGCCCAAGTAAAATTGCAAGAATTAATCAATGTTTATCAATAATAACGAAAAGGCCCTTCCTAGGAAGAGGCTTTTTCTATTTCTGATTATAATTCTGCTAATGTGAGTTCCTGTAAATATTTTTTTACTTCCTTAATCAATTGGATCTTTTTTAAATTACTGATGGTCGTTTTACCTTGAAAAACATCATAATTATTTTTGCGAATCTCAGTTAATTGCGCTCGATAAATAAAAAGAGCGGACAAGAGTGCTTGACGGCAATCTTTGTCGATTTGTGGCATCATTTTTAATGACGCAAGATACAAATTTTCCGCTTTGACTGCTAAATCCTCCCAGAGCTGAATAAAATTAGTTGAGGGAGTATGGGTAGCTAAATCAGCAGTTGAAACATGATACTGGTTCATCATTTTTTTGGGGAGATAAATACGATCATCTGTAAAATCTTCGCCAATATCTCTTAAGATATTAGTTAATTGCATGGCTTCTCCTAATTGCTTTGCGGGAATTTGGATAGCTGCTGAATTTGTTGAAAGGATCGGCAGTAACATCAAACCGACACTACCGGCCACATAGTAACAATAATGGGATAGTTGTTCGTAACTTTCGGGTTGAATAAATTGGATATCCATACTTTGACCACTTAGCATGTCATAAAAAGGGGTGATATCCATCTCAAATGTGTGAAAGACAACCGAAAGCGCACGCCATACAGGTTTGTTAGGAATGTGTCCCTGATCAAAATCAGTTAGTTCAGAACGTAATTCTTGCAATAATTCAGGATCTTTTTGAACATCGATCGCATCATCTGCTAAGCGGCAAAAAGCATAAATAGCATAGACACTTTTTGCTTTTTCTTCAGGTAATTGTGAAAAGGCAGTATAAAAAGATTTTGAATGTTTTTTGATAATACTTTCGCAAACGTCAAAATCCGTTTGATAGTCTACGAAGGCTTTTTTTACATCAGTGGTCATCTTTTATCAACTCCTCGACGGCTAGTTTGGCACTTTGCATCACGATCGGAACACCTGCGCCGGGATGCGTACTGCTGCCACAAAAATAAAGATTTTCTGCATAATCAAATTTATTATGCGGACGATAGTAATTGCTTTGTTTTAGCGTGGGCTTTAAACCAAAAGTTGCCCCATTGTAAGCGTTGAAACGTTGCTGGAAATCTTCTGGTGTAAACAATGTCTCTGAAACGATATGTTCTTCAATATCGTCAAATCCAATTTTTTCTTTTAACAATGTCAAAATTTTCTTTCGATAGTCAGCCTTTGTTGGTTCGGTCCAATCAGAAAACTTTGATAATTCAGGTACAGGAACAAGTACATATAAAATATGTTTTCCTGCTGGCGCTAAACTAGAGTCTTTTTTAGTCGGTTGATACAGATAAAAAGAAGGATCATCCGGCAATTGCCCAGCTTCAAATATGTCATCAATATTCTTTTTGAAATCTTCTGCAAAATAGATATCATGCAGGCTATCGCCTTCATAGGCTTTATCTAATCCTAAATACATCAAAAAACAAGAACAAGAATACTCCAGACTATCGATTTTTTTATCAGTATATTTTCCACGTTTCTTTTCTTCTATTAAATGTTTCATCGCATAGGGAAAATCCGCATTACAAATAATAGCATCAGCAGGTATGATTTTTTGATCAATTTTTAGCCCAGTCGCAATTTTATTTTCAATCAAGATTTCTTCAACGGGCTGATTATAATGGATCGTACCACCTAATTCTTGAAATAGACGGGCCAATGATTTAGCGAGTGTATACATACCGCCTTTCATGAAATGAACACCGTAAAAAAGTTCGATCATGGGAATCATAGTATATAAAGAAGGCCCTTGGTAAGGTGAAACGCCAATGTACAATGTTTGAAATGCTAGAGACTTTCGTAAACGCTCATCTTTAACAAAACTAGCAATCGACGAATAAGCGTTATTAAAAGTTCGTAATCTCAATCCAGCCCATAATGATTTTGGATTATAAAAGTCCCAAAAACCACGAAATGATCGCGTTAAAAAATGGTCCTTAGCAATAAGGTAACGCTTATAAATATCCGCTAAAAATTCAAAATACCCTTGTGCATCAGATTCTGAGATAGATTCCAATGTTTTAGTAAGCTTGAAAAAATCACTAGAAATAGGGAGGATATCCGCTTTAGAAAAATGGAGATTCAGCATTGGGTCCAATACTTCCATTGGAATATATTCATTGGGATCACGTTGACAAAAGCTAAAGACTTCTCGATAAACTTCAGGCATCATAACAATTGTTGGCCCCATATCAAAAGTAAAACCATCAACTTTTAGTTGATTCATTTTACCACCAGGTTGTCCGTCTTTTTCGTAGATTTCTACCTCATAACCGAGGTACTGTAATCTCACAGCGGCGGAAAGACCGGCTATACCTGCACCAACAATCAAAACTTTTTTCATTTAAAATACCTCGCGTTTATCTTATTTTTTTCTGTTATTACAAAAAAAATCTTAATTAAAGCTTTTTTTGCTACTAAATTTAGCATAGCATGTTTTTTTATAAATTAAAAATAGTAGAATCGGTGAGTAGGGCTATAAAACATTTCTTTATAGAAAAAGAAGTTGTATGATGGATAAGCAGAATGATTTTCTTAAAAAATAAAATGATTGATAATAAAATGGATTGATAGGAGAGACCATATGAATAATAATGATCGCTTGTTACGATTGAGGTATGCAGTAGATATCAAGGATCAGGATCTGATTAAAGCTTTTGAACTCGGTGGGATGACAGTGACACGAGAAGAAGTTAAAGCGATGCTGACAAAGGAAAAAGAAACACAGCCGGATGAAAACAATGTATATTTGAAACCGATCAATAACCAAGTCTTAGACTCTTTTTTGAATGGTTTCATCACTTTAAAAAGAGGACCGCAAAAAAATAAACCTGAGATAGAGCTAGCACCTAAGAGTAAAGAAATCAAACACATCAATAATGTTTTGCTGAAAAAATTGAAGATCGCTTTGTTTTTAACTAGCGATGATATGTTGACTATCTTTGCTGAAGCAGGTGTTTATCCATCAAAAGCTGAATTAGGAGCGATTTTAAGAAAAGAAGGACACCGTAATTTCAAACCATGTGGCGATAAATATATGCGTAACTTTTTAAAAGGTTTGGGTAGCTGTTATCGAGAGGGCGAAAATCGCTAGTTTGTTTAAAGTATTTCATAGTTCAGAATGCAAAGGAGTGAGGTATTTGAATCAGAGGTGGAGGCACCAGCTATATCTTGTTGGTGATTTTGTCTTAACATTCTTCTGGATTTTATTATTCATCCTTAGTTTGGCCGGAATAATTGATATCAATCAATTTCCGTATCGTCAAATGGATACGTGCATCTTACTTTTCTTTTTTGTTAGTTACATGGTTCGTCTTTTTAAGGCCACAAATAAAAAGACGTATTTTATAGATAATATTTTTGATTTATTGGCAATCATTCCGTTGAATTTTTTGAATGGTGGTTTTTTATTAAAAGCCAATCGGCTATTTCGTATTGTTAATTTGCTAGCAAAACTAGGTCATAACAAAAATAGTATTCTATACCGCAATGGATTTATTTACGCACTATATGCTAGCGGGTGCATCATTTTTGTCGGTAGCGGATTTTACAGTATTGCAGAAAATATTGGCTATAAAGATAGCATTTGGTTTAGTTTAGTAACAATGACGACAGTTGGTTATGGTGATATCGTTCCAAAAACAGATCTGGGTAGATTTATTGCTGCGATAACAATGCTTTTTGGAATTGGCTTTATCGGTATGTTAACGTCAACGATTACAAATTACTTCAAAGATCGAAATACAAATAAAAAAAAGAAATCTTCTGAGATTGAAGAACTACATGCAAAAGTTTCTGAGCTCACACAAGCAGTGGAACATCTGACTAGGAATTTAGAAGATAAAGAAAATAAATAAAAAAACCTTCTCTCATTTGAGAGGAGGTTTTTTGTCTTAAAAGGCATAAACAATAAATGAGATGCCGATCATCATAAAGTAAAATCCAACTAAAAAAGCTAATGTTAACGCAGATGTGATTGGATTGAATAGCAACATGAATCCTAAGATGATTCCAAGAATATTAATTACTAGATTAAACCAGTAAAAGCCTGTTCCACGTTCTCGGAAAATACTAGATTCAGCTAGGGCCACGATTGAATCGACAATAAACCATATTGCAAAAACATAAGGTAATGCGATCAACCCGGCAGTAACATTAAAGAATAGAAAAATACCTATTAGTAAATCAAAGATCCCAACGATAATCAACATTGTAGACTTTTGATTCGTAAATTCATGCAATTTACGTCTTACAAATAATTCAAAAATTCCTTTGAAAATAGCCAATAAAGCAAAAATATAAACAATAGCTAACAAACTACTTTCTGGATTTTTGAATGCTGCAAGAGATACTAAAATGAATAAAATTCCTAATAGGAAATACGGAAAACTAAATCCTGATCTTCTTTCCATTTTATTTCACCTCCATAAAATAAGTGTAACTCTGGAAAGAAAAAAACAAAAATAAAAAACTTGTTTCGGTAAAGTAACATTTATAATTTTTTTCAATAAATAGCAATTTATAAAATAAATATGGCAGTTGTATCTTGTTCATATGTTTATCATTTAAAGTTAAATAGTTATATTGAATCTTAACAATCAACTTAACGACTATTTTGACGGAATGTAAAATCAATCTCTACGATTTTTATTAATTAAAACGACTTAAAAAAAGAAATCTAATTACTGATTTGGACACAACGTGCGAAAAACAGTAAAGATTTTATGGAAATTGGATATATAAGTGTTTTTAGAATAAAAAAACAATATAATTATTTATATGTAAAAATTTATATACATCCCTCTTATTATTAAATAACTTAAATTATTTTATGGAGTGAAAATATATTTGGAGTGACAAAAAATATATAATGTATCTTAAATTGCCAAAAAACTCTAAAAAATAAACTAATTATGAATAAATGCATAAAATGTTTGACATTTATACATATATGGCATTATTATTCTAATCTTATAGATAAGATATAATTTGTATCATATTTAAATTTATGAAATAAGTATTTTTGATTAAGTTATTATCCATAATTGGTATATACAATTTAAATAACGGAATTCGCAATTATTATTTCTCTTAATTGTTGATTTATATTTTAGGGGGAGAAGAGAGAACTATGAAAAAGATTGTTGGATTAACATTATTTTCATTAGCATGTCTAGTTTGTTCAGTAAGTTATGTTGAGCAAGGTCATGCGGTAGAAAATAGCTTATCTGCAGAATCAGCTATTCAAAGTACTTCTATAGAACTAAGTTTGTCGGCAGAAACAGTTTCTTCCAATGAAAAACTAGTAGAAAGCTCAACTGTACCCATTGAATCATCAAGTGTAGCAGCTAATTCCGTAGAAAAATCTGAGGGGAACAAATCAACGGAATCAGCTTCAATAAAGTCAACGGCTCCATCAACTAATAATTTTTCTACAATGGCAGTAACAGCAAGTGGTACTTGGGGAACTGTTGATTGGGTATTTGATTCAGCTTCAGGGACTTTAACCTTTACAAGTGGAGGAAATTTAGGTCTAGCTCTAAATTCTCCGTGGAATACCTATGTAGGGACAAATCCTAGAACCCCTCTTGTATCACCCACGAGTATAAAAAAAATTATTTTTACAAAAAAAGTATCAGTAACTAGTGCTGCCAATTTATTTTCTGCAGCGACGGGAAGAAGTTCAGATAATTGCTTATCTAAATTGGTCTCTATAGAAAATCTAAGCTTATTGGATACTTCACAGTGTACATCAATGGCTGGGATGTTTGCTTATGCATCTTCTTTGACGAGTATAGACATGAAAAATTGTTCAACTGCTCTTGTTAGTAGTATGGATTTTATGTTTTATGAAACACAATCATTGAAGGAAATTAAAGGCTTAGATAAGTTTAATACTTCAAAGGTTACTGTGATGAATCAAATGTTTTTGGGAACGGGCTTATCTACAATTAATGTAAGTTCGTTTGATACTTCGAGAGTTTATGATATGAGATACATGTTTTATAGAACCTCCAATTTGACTTCGTTAGACTTGTCAAATTTTAATACGAATGAGGTGAGTTATATGCAGAATATGTTTACCGACTCTTCTATCAAAGAATTAAATATTAGTTCATTTGATACTAGTACGAAGTATACAAATATGGACTCAATGTTTTTACGTGCCAATAACTTATCTACCTTGACGATAGGACCTAAATTTAAAGACACTGCTAACAAATCTCAACTTACCAATGTTCCAACAAATGCTCTTTATATCGGACAATGGATTTATCTTGATAAAAATCAACCGGTGGGGCAAACTGCTACTTTCTTGAATGCGTATGATGGAAGCAAGCCTGGGACTTATGTTTGGCAAAGGAAATATAAAAATGAAGATGGGCAAACCTCTTTAATCCTAAAATCGGTTCCCAAAAGTTTTGATTTTACGACGACTCTGAAAGCAAATGGTCAGTATCTTATCAAGCAAGTGCCAGCAGGGAATCCTGATCTTTCAAATGTAACAGTAGCTAGTGATGGTCAAAATGCTTGGTCTGTTAAAGCAACGGTTATTAATAATCAATTAAAAGTTTTTAGAAATGAGCAATATACTGGTAAAAATCTTGAAATCACTGACTTTTCTATTAATGATCAAAGTTTATTAGCTACCGGGGCGTCTGGTGCAATAATAGTTAAGGGAAATAAATCGGTTTCGGGTGAATCAAGTACCCCTATCACTAAAATGGGGATAACATTCTCAGATCCGGAAAGCTTCTTAAAAGTTGGAGATAGTTTAAGTTCAGAAAAAGAAGAAAATTCAAATATTAATAATTGTGTTAGTTTTCAGCTTTACGATACGGCTAATGCAAGTTAAATTTGTAAGTCAAAATTTGCTATCAAACTTACTTTGAGAATTGAGGGAGAGCTAATGTGTAGAAAAGGGTTGATGGGTTGTTTAGCGATAATTAGTCTACTGAGTATGAAAATCCAGCACGTATCTGCTAGTGAATTAGATATTTTAGATACAAATAGTAAAACGACACAATTCACTTTGTTTAAAAGTAAAGGAGGTCCTTTAGGGGATCAAGGACGTTTAGGAAATATTGCAAAAGGACTATTACCCAAAACAGGGGAAGCTAGACAAGCATGGTTGTTTATTTTAGGTGTCATTCTCTTGATTTTAGTGGTTATCATTATATATCTTAAAAAGAAAAAAGGTAAAAGCCTATGAGAATAAAAAAAAATAGCTTTCTTATTTTTGGATCACTATTGATGATTACCGCCTTATTAAACGTTTTTTCGGTTCCAGGATATGCAGAAGCAGTCAAGGGTCAAGAAACTTCTACACCGATTCAAATACAATTAAATGAACGAACACTTTTTATTTCAAAAGTGGTAGCACCTCAATTTGGAAAATATGCTGTTAAAGGTAGTGGACAAGTGGTTACGCCGCTTAATGACTTGACGATTGCAGTAACGGACACTCGTCCAATCGATGAAAAAAATTCGTGGTCTTTGTATTATAATTTGACGAATTTTACCAGTCATCAAAATAAGAGTATCAAACAAGAAGTGCTTATATCTAAAGGAAAATTAGCCGATGAAAATACTGACCTTAAAAGTTATCAGTCGTATCCGGCTGAAATTACTTCAACAACAAATCATATGCTGTTAAAGAACGATGAAAAAAAAGATAAGTATGTGTATACAATTGATAAAAAAGATATAAAATTATATATTCCTGCCAATCAAACGCCAGGTACTTATCAAGCCGTTCAAACGGTTTACTTAGCCAATACGCCGCAAAGTAAATAAATTCTATATTAATACTAAAATAACTATAACATTGGTAGATTGACCTTGTATGAATGTTTATAAGGATGGCATTCGTTGATTTATCGGTTTATAAAAAAATATTTGGGGGAAATCAATATGAAAAGCTTTAAAAAATTAGGACTTAGTTTTGCTGGATTACTATTTGTAGCTGGAATCTCAGGAGTAACTGCACAAGCTGCAGCTGTAAATAGTCAAACTAAAGATACACCAGCAACTGTAGAAATTAATGATAATGGAAGTACCGATCCAGATCCTTTTCCAGAGGATCAAGATAACTTATTATTAACAGGAGCTCCAGCAAATTATAGTTTTTCTACTACTTTGAAAAATTCAATGTATACAGTTCAAGCAACTGGGTTAGATGATGGTAGTCAAGCTGTTTCTGTATTCAATGATAAAATTGCTAGAGATTGGTCAGTCCAAGCAAAAGTTAAAGATGATCAAATCGAAACAGAAAATGGTAAAACAGCAGTAGTGAATAGTTTTAAAGTGAATGATAAACAATTGGTTGGTACTGGTGCTACGGGTATTGTAGCAGTTGCAGCATCAACAAAAGATAAAGACAATAATACTGGTACAATCAAAACACCAGTTACTTCAGCAGAAATTCAATTTACTGATACGGACAATGCTTTAAAAGCAGGAGACAAATTAACTGGTTTAATCAATTATAAGTTGTATAATACTGTAGACGCAAAATAGTCAATACGAAAAGGGAACTAAGCTTTTAGTTCCCCTTTTTTTATGATTGGAGAGAATCAACTTATGAAAAAAAAATTCTTAGCAGCTTGTTTGATGTTACTAGGAATATTGGCTATGACAATCAATGTTCAGGCCGCAGATGACAATATTGGCTTTAATATTCGCATGATTAAAGCTGAAAACCAAATCAATGATAGTAGTTTTTTTGATTTAAGAGTTTCATCGAAACAAGAACAAACTATCTATGTACAGGTGAATAATACTTCAACTGAAAAGGGTAATTACTCGATTAATGTTAATCAGGCATATACGAATAAACAAGGATTTATTGATTATTCTGATAGTAAAGAGGCAGAAAAAGTAGCAGCACCGATCAAAGTAAATGATATTTTAAAATATGATAAAAAGATAACGCTAGAACCAAATACTTCTAAAAACGTTCCTATTAAGATAAAAATGCCTGAAAAAAAATTTGATGGTGAAGTTTTAGCAGGGATTCAAGTTTCCAAAGACCAAGAAAAATCGGAAAAAGCACAAATAAGTAATCAGTATGGATACATATTAGGATTAAGATTAACAGAAACGGACAATGCTGTTCAAAGAAAATTAGAATTAAAAAAGGTAAAACCCTCACATGAATTTGGAAAACCAGCGGTGATAGCAAGTTTAAAGAATCCAACAATGGATGCTTATGGCCACTTAAAATATAAAATAGATATTGTCGATAAAAGTACCAAGAAAAGTGTATTAAAAAAAGATTATGATAGTGATATGCAGATAGCTCCAAACTCTACGTATAATTTAGCTATCGAAATGAACGAAAAAGAGTTGAATTCTGGAGACTATACGTTAAATTTGACTGTGACAGACGCGAAAGAAAATAAATGGCAATTCAAAAAAGATTTTGAAATTACTAATACTGATATTAAAGATATTAATGATGCAACAATCAGCCAAGATAATCAGAGTACGAATTATCTTTGGATTATTATGATTTTGATATTGATCTTATTGATCATAGCTGCATTAATCTGGATTATCTTACTGAAGAAAAAGAAAAAAGAAGAATAATGATATAAAAAAACTTTAAGCTTTCAAATTGAAAGCTTAAAGTTTTTTTGGATAAAATTAGCAAATAAAACGATGTATTCTAAAATATTCTTGTAATTCTTATATTTATTTTATAAAAAATATTGTATTATTTAAAAGATATTTTAAGAAGGGTCGTTACAAATGTTCATTAGTATAAGTTTAATAGTCGCTTTCTTAGTTTTAGTTGGACTGACTGCTCTAAACAAACAACGTCATTTAAAAAAAGGTCAGTTATTGAAGAAAGCTTTGTTGTTTTGGTTAGTTCTCACGCTAACTTGGTTTTTCTATTTAATTATCAGTAAGATTCCATTATTGCAAGCTAACGCAAGCTTCATTTCAATCAATGGATTTCTGCTATATTTATTTTGTTATTTGAATATATCTTACAAATGGCTAGACAAAGTACTTTTTAAGCGTCTTTTTGCTCTTTGGGTAGTATTCATTTGTTTATTCGTCGGTATCAACAGTATTGCAAATCATCAAACAGGAACTAATTTTTGGTCAAAATCTCAAAAAGAAACCAGTGAGTCCAAAGAGGATCATAAAGAGACAAAAAAGGAAAAAATGATAAAACAAAAATCAACGGATTTAACAGAACGTTGGCAAGCAACATTGAAAAATTATCAGGACACAAATGTTGATATTGCATTGTATAGTAAAGCAGATGATCATACGTATAAATTAACCCATCAAACGCAAGATAATCCGTTTTATACAGCTAGTATCATTAAAGTTTCCATTTTAGCCCAGATATTACATTTAGAACAAACAAAGCAATTAACGGTCTCAGATGAGGAACGGACTTTGATGCAGTCAATGATCGAACAAAGCGACAATGAGGCGACTACATATTTATTAACCAATAAATTAGAAGGCTACAATGGTACTGCGCCATTATTCAAAGCATTGAAGATGCGCCATAGTTCACCAGATTTGACTGCATGGGGAACCTCAACAACCACAGCAACGGATCAAATCAAGTTATTGAATGAAATTTTCTTTTCAAATGATTTTTTGAATCAAGAAAATATAGCGTATATAAAAAATTTAATGGGGAACGTTGAAAGTGATCAAAATTGGGGGATCTCTGCGGTAAGTGAAGATTCACAATTAAAAAATGGTTGGTTACAATATGATGAAGCAGGATGGATCGTAAATTCAATCGGACATGTAGTAATTGCTGGAAAAGATTATACAATGGCTGTTTTAACAAATAATAATACTACGCAAGCAGAAGGCCAACAATTGATTGAACAGCTGTCTAAAGATGTTCAAGAAGTAGTCAAGTAGAAAGAAATCAATCTAAAAAAATCGCTGAACTATAATAGTTCAGCGATTTTTTCGTCAATTATCAAATCGGTAATAACCCCTAATTTTAAAAGGGCTTTAATACTTTCAGCTTTTTCTATTCCTGTGGCGACAATTACAACACGAGGGATTTTTTTAATATCACTTAGTTCGATACCTAGTAATCGCTGGGCAAAGCCTTCAGTAATAGGGGTACCATCCTTTGTAAAAATAGTACTACCGATATCACCCACTGCATGAGCTTTTTTTAGGGAACTTAAATTTGATTCGGTAATATAATTTAACTTTTGATAAGTGGTTGAATGAAGAGGATCACCGATTCCTAAAATAGCCAGTTCGACTTGTTTCCCTTCTTGTAAGACATCTTTTACTAAATTTGTTTGTAAAAGATTGTCTTTTAATTCCAAAGTATCAGCGAGTGCTGGGGCATAAAAGTAAGAAACATCACTATGGTATTTTTCAGATAGCATAAAGGCTAAATGATTTGAGTGAATCCGTACTTCTGAAAGGCCAATTCCTCCAATCAAAGGGATGATTTTTAAGTGAGCAAATTTTAGATATTCTGCTTCATTAGCGTACTCATAAAGTGTGGTTCCCCATCCAATCCCCATACTACTAATAGAATTTAATAAAGGCTCGACTAACTCAGCACACAATTTTCCAGCGGCTTTTTTAGTATCTTTTTGTGAGTTGGGAACAATTTTAATATTTTTTAATGGATAGTCCGCTAATAGTTTTTTTTGCAATTTCATTACTTGCAAATTGCTATGTTGAATACTGATTTTAACAATGCCCTTTTCCTTCGCTTCTTGTAGCAAAGAGGCTACAGTTGGTCGAGAAATATTTAATTTTTTTGCGATATCACTTTGAGTAACGGCATCTTCATAGTATAAAATAGCCGTTTTTAAGAGTAAATCTTCTCTATCTAACATAAATTTCTTCTTTCATACATCAACAAATGTTTGATTGACTTTTAAAAGTAAGTATACTACAATTTTTACAAATGATAAATATGTTTTACTAATGTAAAATGAAAGGGTATTCAAATATCTGTAGTTGTAATGATAAGGAGGAAGAACCGATGTCCAATGAAGTGAAAGTACCATTTTTTGTATTCAATCCTAAGTCATATTTATATGGTCAAGAATTATTGATACTAGCAAAAAAAGCTGATGAATTAGCAAAAAAATATCCAGAATATTCTATTCTGGTCACTGTACCATTTGCAGATATTCAGGCGATTTCGGCTGCCACTGATAAAATTATTGTAACCGCACAACATATGGATGGAATCACTCTTGGACGTGGAATGGGACACGTGTTACCAGAATCTATTTATCAAGCCGGTGCTCGAGGAGTATTTTTAAATCACGCAGAGCGACCATTATCCCTTGGTGAACTTGCTAAATCATTGGAACGGGCAAAAGAATTATCGATTAAAACTGTTGTTTGTGCAGATTCAATTGCAGAAGCACAAGCCATCGCGATCATGAAACCAGATGTGATTTTGTGTGAACCAACTGAATTGATTGGTACAGGGAAAACGAGTGGCAGTGAGTATATCAAGCAAACAAATCAAGCAGTTAAAGCCATTGATGAGACAATCTTAGTAATGCAAGCTGCAGGTATCAGTACTCCAAACGATGTCTATCAAACTATTATGTTAGGTGCTGACGGTACGGGGTGTACTAGTGGTATCACGAATGCAGAGTCTCCAATAGATATGCTGACTGAAATGATAGAAATGTTAGTAAAAGCCTATAAAGAAAAGGAGGGAGAATAGTATGAGTATCATTCATGACAGTCTTTCGTTAGAAACAGTAGCAGGAAAAGTAACTTATCTAGAGATCACTAGACAAGTAAAAGACAAAATTACTGAATCGGGTATTCGTGATGGTATGTGTGTGATCACAACGCCGCACACCACTTGCTCGGTTACTTTTGAAGAATTTGTTCATGATAAAGATTGGCGCGGCGATGAATTTTTACAAGTAGATCAAAATCGTATCTTGGAAAAACTTATTCCTCGCCAACAGACAGAATCAGATTATTTGTATCCAGGACCTAAACATGTAGAATTTTTAAAAGAATTAGCAGCTGAAGATCCTAATTATTTACCAGATCCTGTGTCGATATTAAATGCAGATGCTCATATCAAAGGCTCACTTTTTGGGGCGAGTGAGACAGTTATCATTAAAGAAGGCGAAATTTTGATTGGATCTGTTGGGTATATTTATTTCATCGATTGGGATCAAAATCGTGAGAGAACAAGAACCTGTCATTTGATGCTCATGGGAGAATAAAAGAGAACTTCAAGAATGACATTCTTGAAGTTCTCTTTTATTTATACTTATTTTTGCGGAAAGAAACGATTGATTTCTGTTTGAGCAGCTTCTTTGGAATCAGAAGCATGAACGATAGTTTTGGTCGATTCAATTGCAAAATCGCCTCGGATCGTTCCGGGCGCCGCCTCCAAGGCATTGGTCTTTCCAATCATCGTCCGAATCAAATGAATCACATTTTTTTGTTCAAGGATCATCAAAACAACAGGACCAGTCGTCATATAATCGACCAAGTTATCAAAAAAAGGTTCATTTTTTAAATGTGCGTAATGTTCTTTAACGATAGCTACAGATAAGGTTTCTAATGACATTTTTTTAATAATAAGTCCACGATCTTCAAAACGTTGAATAATTTTTCCCATCAACTTTCTTTGTACACCATCCGGTTTTATGATGACCAATGTTTGTTCCATGAAGAGTCCTCCTTTATATATTACTAGTAGTGAATAAAAAGCCTTGATGTTTTAACATCAAGGCTTTTTTAAGACTAGTATTACTTGTTTAAATTTTCCCATTTCCAATTTTCAACTTCTGGAATATCAATTCCTTCTGAACGAATATAATCATGATGGAATTGTAGCGTTTCATCCATTTTAGTTGAAAAGTCTTGCGCTCTCAAGCCATACACTGCATTGGCAGCATCTTGCGCTAGATGGAAGCGATCCATCTCACTGAAAACACGCATATCAAATGGAGTAGTAATATCACCGTTTTCACGATAACCATGAATATGCAGATTATGATTCGCGCGATCAAAGAAAATATCTTTGACCATTCCTTCATAACCATGGAAAGCAAAGACTACTGGTTTATCAGTAGTAAACAAGTCATTGAATTGGGCATCACTTAATCCGCGAGGATCTACATTTGGATGACGCAATTTTAATAAATCAACGACATTGATAAAACGAATTTTAAGCTCTGGATATTGTTTATTTAACAATGAGATTGCAGCTAAAGCTTCTAAGTTCGGTTCAGTACCAGCTGCTGCGATGACTACGTCAGGTTCTTCGCCATTATCTGTACTTGCCCAATCGATTACTTTCAAACCTTCTGCGACTAATTCTTCTGCTTCTTTTGCAGAGTAGAATTGTGGACGAGGTTGTTTGCTGGAAACGATCAAGTTAATTACTTGTTCATCTTGCATTGCTTTATCCATGACTGCCATCAAGCTATTCGCATCTGCTGGCAAGTATTCACGAATAAATTCAGGTTTTTTCTCAGCTAAATGAGTCAATACACCTGGATCTTGGTGTGTATAACCGTTGTGGTCTTGCTGGAAAACCGTAGATGTAGCCATAATATTCAAGGCTGGATATTTTTTACGCCAAGCATGTGCACTGGCTTTACGCATCCATTTGAAATGCTGTGTCAACATAGAATCAACAACGCGTAAAAATGATTCATAACTAGCGAAGAAACCATGACGGCCAGTTAAGACATAACCTTCTAAGAAACCTTCAGCTTGGTGTTCAGAAAGTTGTCCATCGATGACGCGACCAGCTGAAGATTGCCATTCATCATTACTATTTTTAGGTTCTAACCATTGACGATTTGTAACATCAAAGATTTTATTCAAACGATTTGATTTTGTTTCATCAGGACCAAAAATACGGAAATTGTCTGGATTTTCAGAAATCATATCTCGTGCTTGTTGGCCAAATACGATCATGTCTTGAGCAATCACTGCACCTGGTGTAGTGGTATCGATCGCATATTGTTTCCAGTCAGGCATCTTCATCGATTTAGGATTAATTCCGCCATTGGTGATAGGGTTAGTAGACATCCGTTTACTTCCCTTAGGTGATAATGCTCTTACTTCATCAGTAATTTTTCCAGCTGCGTCAAACAATTCATCAGGTCGATATGATTTTAACCAATTAACTAATTGATCGATATGTTCCATATGTTCAGAATCTACTGGAATCGGAACTTGGTGTGCTCTGAAAGTACCAGAAATTTGTTCGCCATCCCAAGTATCTGGACCAGTCCAGCCTTTTGGCGTACGGAAAATAATCACTGGCCAATGTGGCATAACTGCTTCATCAGCACTTGCTTTTCTAGCCTCTGTTTGAATTTTTTTGATTTCAGTGATAACCTCATCTAACGTTTTTGCCATCATTGGATGGACTTCTTTTGGATCTGTTCCTTCAACAAAATAAGGTTTCCAGCCAAGACCTTCAAAGTATTTTGTTAATTCTTCATCTGATTTACGAGATAAAATCGTTGGATTAGAGATTTTGCCACCATTTAAGTAAAGAATGGGTAAAACAGCTCCATCATTGACTGGATTGATAAATACATTAGAAAACCAACCAGCTGATAAAGGACCAGTTTCCGCTTCACCATCACCGACAACAGTTGCTGCAATCACATCTGGATTATCTAAAATAGCACCAGTTGCATGTGATAAGGCATAACCTAATTCTCCACCTTCGTGAATAGAACCGGGAGTTTCAGGAGCTGCATGGGAGGCGATACCACCTGGGAAAGAGAAAATTTTACATAGTTTTTTTAAGCCTTCTTCACTTTCTGGATATTCGGGATAAATTTCTGAGTAGCTACCATCGATAAAAGAATTAGAGACCATCACTTGGCCGCCATGACCAGGACCTTCAATATAAAACATATTTAAATCATATTTATTGATTGCGCGATTTAAATGAGCATAGACAAAGTTCTGACCAGCAATAGTTCCCCAATGACCAATTGGATGCGTTTTAACATCTTCTTTTTTGATTGGTCGTCTTAATAAGGGATTGTCTTTCAAATACATTTGAGCGACAGAAATATAGTTTGCAGCACGCCACCAAGCATCAACGGTATCTAAGTATTCTTTGGAATCATAATTGGTTTTCATGGTAAAACTCCTTTGTAGTAAATTTTACTTTTATTATTCTAGTACAATATACCTTTATCTTGTGAGTTTGTAAACTATTAAATAGAAAATAATTTAAAAGAATAGGAAATAGTAGTTTTACATTAGTGTTTTCCCTAATAAAAATGTGTTGTTCAGCATGTTTAACGACTTTTAAAAAATTAGTTTTTGCAAGCTAAATAGCACGATAAACAAATTACATCGGCTTGTTTATTGTGCTAAAATCTTATACATTTAGGAGTCTGTATAATTGTACGTTTGTTGAATTGTCCCGTCTTGCTTGTAAATCTTTACGGAAGATTGTTTATTTTTGGCGATTTCTTTGGCCCTTTCGATAGCAGGTTCTTTATTATCGAAAATATCGCTCGCTTGATCTGCACCATCAGAAATTACACTCCAATGGTCGTCTTCGTATTTTATCAATATATCTGCATTCATTAGTTTTTGAGCATTTTTATTTTTTTATGGGAGTCATTTTTTTGTGGATTTGCTGTTTGTTGAAAGGCTTTTTTTTCATCTCTCGAAGCATCTTTGTACCATTTTTCTGCTTGACTGATTGCAATAGGGATAGCTCGCTCGTCTGGGTAACCATCAATTAACAAGGCATTGGCGATATCGATTGCTTTTTTACGAATCAAAGGGTCTAAATTTTTCATTGAAACGGGGTAGTCATGCATATTCCAAGGCATTGAAAATTCCTCCTTAAGTATTCTAAGATAATTAAACCTTACTATGGAAGTCTTCGTTTTAAAATCGATCTGCTCAAAAAGTACCTTCATCGTTTATGAAGGTACAGCGTTAAATCACTATGATAAAGGCTAGTCTTTTCTGATTTTAGAGACATGTCGACTGTGACCACCAATTTTTTCAGCGAATTGATCGGATTCTTGTTTACTTTGGAATACCCAAAGTTTTTCAGGGTCTTTTTCACGGGTTCTTTGACCTTCTTTACCAATGTAACCATGTAGGACTTTGACAACATACATAAGATCACCTGCTTTTTTAGTTTGGCTTATAGTATACGAAATCCTAAAATGAAAGCAATTTATTTGCTTTAAGATTGTTTTTAATTGTGCATTTGCACAATTAATACTGTGAATCTAACAATTTTATTTATAAATGAAATCGGTAGAATGAAAACGTAAACAAAATTAAAGGAGATGATTCACATGCCGGACATTACAGTACCGTGGTATGCAGCAATTATTGGATTACTTTTCGCTATTTTTTTGATTTTAAAGAAAATGAATCCGGTTTATTCATTATTTTTAGGAGCAATTGTTGGGTGTTTATTGGGTGGTGCTTCATTAAGTGATACGGTCAATATTTTAGTTGCAGGAACCCAAAGTATCATGGGGACTGCTATTCGGGTGTTAGCAGCTGGAATGCTAGCTGGTGTTATGATGGAATCTGGAGCAGCAGAATCGATTGCTCATGCCATCGTAAAAAAATTAGGGGCCAACAAAGCAATTTTATCTTTGGCGTTGTCGACGATGATTATTACTGCAGTAGGTGTATTTATTCCAGTGGCTGTTTTGATCGTGGCGCCAATTGCGCTGTCTGTAGGAAGACAAACAGGTATTAGTAAACTGGCATTATTGACCGCGCTATCGGGTGGGGGAAAAGCAGGCAATATCATTTCACCAAATCCGAATACGATTGCTGCAGCTAATGGTTTCAAATTAGATTTGAGCAGTGTCATGATTGCCGGTTTTATTCCAGCTGTTTGTGGATTGATTACAGCAGTTGTGATCGCCAGTTTGATCAAGAAGAAAGGAATCATGGTTCAAGATAGTGATATCGAAGAAGGTAAAGAAAAACAATTGATGCCATTGAATAAAGCATTGATTGCACCTGTTTTATCAATTGTTTTGTTATTGATCAATCCGATTGGTACGATGCTGCATATCGAAGTTTTAGCTAAGCTAAAAATAGATGCTATGTATATTTTACCGTTTGCTTCAATCGTTGGAACTATCGCAATGGGACATGTCCATCAAATTAGAGAGTATTCTAAAGCAGGAATTTATCGAGTAACAGATACTGTGTTGATTTTAATCGGAGCAGGAGCAATTGCCGGTTTGATTTCTGTATCAGATCTTTCGAAACAAGTAGTTCATTTAATTTCAGTCGCTGGAATTTCAGGTACTTTCTTAGCGCCGATTTCTGGTATATTAATGGGCTTAGCTGTCGGTTCTACGTCAACTGCGGTCATATTAGCAACTGGATCTTTCGGCAATGCTATTTTAGCTACCGGAACAGCGCCATTAGCGGCAGCTGTAATGGTTCATACGGGTGCGACAGTGATCGATAGCGTACCACAGGGGAATTATTTTCATATTACAGCTAACAGCATGCACATGTCGATTAAGGAACGAATGAAAGTTATTCCATATGAATTTTGTGTGGGTGGCGTTATGACGATTGTAGCTACTATTTTATATGGTTTTATTTTGAAATAAGGAGAATTCATGATGGAAAAAACATTTGTATTAGCACCTGATTCTTTTAAAGAGAGTATGAGTGCAAAAAAAGCCTGTGAAGCAATGGAACGAGGCATTCATAAAGTAATGCCAGCAGCTAAAGTCATTCATGTTCCAATGGCGGATGGTGGTGAAGGAACTGTTGACGCATTGGTTGATGGAAGTGGCGGTGAACGAGTTGCTATTGAAGTATCTGGTCCGATACCAACAGAAAAAGTAGCAACTTACTATGGCTTGCTAGCGGATAAAAAGACTGCAGTCATGGAAATGGCTAAAGCGAATGGCATCGAGTTGTTATCAGAAAATAAAAGAAATCCTTTAATCACATCAACTTACGGGACAGGTGAAATGATCAAAGCTGCCTTAGACCAAGGTGTGGAGAGAATTATTATCGGTATTGGGGGCAGTGTGACCAATGATGGCGGTGCGGGAATGGCTCAGGCTTTGGGCGTTCATCTGCTAGACGAGCACGGGGATGAACTGTCTGTCGGCGGTGGTGCGCTTTCTAAATTAACATCGATTGATGTGGCTGATATTGATCCCCGTATCAAACAAACAGAAATCATTATTGCCAGTGATGTGACCAATCCGTTAGTGGGAGAAACTGGGGCATCAGTTGTATTCGGTCCGCAAAAAGGGGCAACACCAGAAATGGTCCAATTATTGGATGAAAATCTAACTCATTATGCGGAAGTTATTCAACAGGAATTAAAAATTAGTATCAAGGATCAACCAGGAGCTGGAGCAGCGGGTGGTTTAGGCGCAGGGTTGTTAGTCTTTACCCATGCTAGTATGCGTTCGGGAATTGATTTGGTCATTGAACTAACGAAGTTGACTGAGAAAATCGCACAAGCAGATTATGTTTTCACTGGTGAAGGTGGCATGGACTTTCAAACAAAATTTGGTAAAGCCCCTTACGGAGTTGCAAAGGTAGCTAAGACATTTGAAAAACCAGTCTTTGCATGTGCCGGTTATATCGGCGAACAAGTCGAAGTCCTTTATGACGAAGGAATGACTGCGATTTTTGGTATTTTAGCTAAGGCAAGTTCACTGGAAGAAGCATTGAAAGATGGTGAGAGCAATTTGGAACGGACGGTTGAAAATATTGTCCGTGTACTGAATGCTTGAGCGATTCAATGGGCTATGAAATGGGTTACAATAAAAGAAAGTAAATCATTTTCATAGGATGGGTAAACAATGAGTAATTTATTGACAACAGAGCAAGCCAACTTAATTGTCAAAAAGTTGATGGCAGATATCCCTTACAATATTAATATTATGAATGAGCATGGATATATTATTGCTAGCGGTAAAAACCACCGAATCGGGGAGCGTCACCGTGGAGCGGAGCGTGCAATCAAACAGAAAGCTATGGTCGAGATTTTTAAAGATACGTCTTTGGAAAAACGTGGGACGAATGAACCCATTATTTTGAATGGCGAATTATTGGGAGTAGTGGGAATTTCGGGCGATCCAGCAGAGGTACGACCTTTTACGAAATTAGTCAAATCAATTGTTTTACTATTAATAGAAGAATTGAACGAATTCAGCAAGAAAGAAAAAAAGAAACAACAGCGGACAGATTTTATAAAAGATCTTTTTTTAGCGGAAGGTACTTACGGTGAAGAACTAGAAAGACGATCTTTAGAAAATTATGGTATCAATTTATTACGACCCAATCGCTGTGTTTTGGCAACAGAACAACAAATTTTAAGAACGCTTTTTCCTTTAAATGAACTTTTTGAATGGCGAAAAAAGTTTTTGATTTTTATTGATGCAGAAGTTGAAGTAAAGACTCAATCTACTAAAATTATTGTCAGTTCCGATAGCTTAAATTTAAGTCGTTCTATGAGAGACGTCGAAAATACTTTTTTATATTTACAATTTTCTCAGATACCTTTTGATCATACTTTTTTTACTGAGGATGTTTACTTTGCCCATTTGTTTGATTTTCCCATTGAACTTGATCAAGTACTGTTAAAAAAGGTCAATGCTATCTATGATGAATATTATGAAACGATTGTTTCTTTTGCTAATAACAGTACGAATGTCAAAGCCGGGGCTGATCAGTTACAAATCCATCGTAATACATTGAACTATCGAATCGAGCGTATTCATAAATTAACTCAAAAAGATCCTCGAAGCTGGTCTGCTTTATGGACACTGATGTATCATTTTGCCTATTGTTTCAAACAAAGAAATTAAAAAATAAGGCTATCTCATTAAGAGGATAGCCTTATTTTTGTCTTTTATTTTTCTAAAAGTGCTTGTGCATTTTTGTAAAAAAGTAAATCTTTTTCTTCAGATGAAAGTAAGGAAGTCTCTTCGATTTTTTGCGCCATATTTTGAATCGTTTTCGCTGGTGTATAAGGGAAATCAGCGCCGTAAAGCAATTGATCGGGTGATACGGTTGGTTAAGCTGCAGTAGCTAAATCAAGGTTCTTTTCATTAAAGGTATTTCCGTGTTCTAAATCACCATATTTATATCCACGTTTGAACCAATCGACACGTTGCTGACTCGTACCGTGAGTAAAGCTGTCAGGTACAACATAGCCTTGATATTCTTTTTGCAAGGTGTCATCCCCAATAGCGTTAGCAGCGGTAAATGCTTCTTCAATATCACCTTCTTCTAAAATTGGCTGACCTTGATAGGTTTGACCAGCTAAATATTTAGAGTTACAACCAGCTAAATAATCTGCTTGTAACTCTAAACGAACACTATATTGATTGTACTCGGTTTCTGATACTCTTTTCCGAATTTTGTCTAATTGTTCGGTGATTCCTAATTGATTTTGAACATGATGTCCTACCTCATGAGCGATGACATAAGCCATGGCGTAATCACCAGTCGCACCATATTTCGTTGATAATTCCTCAGCAAAACTCAAATCTAAATATACGTTTTGATCCGCAGGACAATAAAAGGGTCCTACTTGGGAAGTTGACTGTCCACAAGCTGAATTGACACTGTCAGTAAATAAAACAAGTTTAGGATTTTGATAGGTTTCATTTCGTGACTCAAATTCCTGATTCCAATAATCCTCTAGGTGTGCAAAAACAACCGCTGCAAATTCTTTTTGTTCGGTATATTCTTTTGAAGTAACATTTTCGGTTTCGTACGATGCAGGAGTGATTCCCCCACCTAAAGTATCAGTTACAGTGCTCAGATCACCACCTGAGATAAAAAAGAAAATAACTGCAATCAAAATGACACCCAATCCGCCGCCAGTCGCAATTTTCCCCATCGGTCGACTGTTACTTCCTGAACGGTCTTCTACATTCGTACTTTGTCGATCTCCTCGCCAACGTATCCCGTTTCCCCCTTTTTCTTTTACTCTAATTTTACGTGATAATGGAAGCAGAACCCAAGAATATGCTTTTCAAATTTGATAACGCTCCCTCTAATTTGTTGAAAACGAGGATATTTGTACTTAAATAAATGCTTTTCTACTATAAATAAAATAAAAATAACATTTTTTTCAATTTTATTCGAATTATTTTGATAGTTTAATGAGTATACAAAAACCATAATCGAATAAAAACAATATTGAAATATAACTGTAACATTTCTTTTATCTGTGTGATATATGCTTATGATAGAATTAATTCTGACATTATGAGAGAAATCATTTTAAATTTATATATTAGCCGGAGGAAATAATTAGTGAAAAAGAGTTTACTATCAGCATTGTTGGTATGCACAATCGCTGTATCAGCAGTCCCGAATATTGCATTAGCAGATACTTATGATCAACAGATTCAAGAAAAAGATCAAAAAATCAGCGAATTACAAGGAAAACAATCCGACGTTCAGACACAAATCAATGATTTGACAAATGAAATTGCTACTGTAAGTGATCAAGTCAAAACTTTAGAAGCGAAACAAGATCAATTAAATCAAGACACAATGAAATTGCAAGATAAAATTGCTGTTTTAAAAGTTCGTATCGCCAAACGTAATGAAGTAATCAAAAGCCAAGCTCGCGATACACAAGTTAAAGGACAAGCCTCTAACTATGTTTCAGCCGTTTTAGAAGCGGATTCATTATCAGATGTTGTTGGTCGTGTGCAAGCAATGTCTACAATGGTAAAAGCTAACCATTCATTGATGGAACAGCAAAAAGCAGATGAAAAATCGGTAGAACAAAAAGTGAAAGATAATGAAGCAAAAGTAGCTGAAGTAAAAGCCAACCAAGCTGAATTAGAAACACAAAAAAATGAAATCGCCAATAAACAAGCTGAGTTGAATGTTGTCAAAGCTAATTATGCTGCAGAACAAGCAACAGCAGAACAAGATAAGTCTAAGTTGAAGAAACAACAAGAAGCAGCAAAAGCTGAACAAGCTCGTATCTTGAAACAACAGCAAGAAGCCGAAAAAGCACGCAAAGCAGAAGAAGCACGCCAAGCAAAAGAAGCCGCAAAAGCTCAAAAAGCCTTTGAAGCAGCTCAAGCCAAAGCCGCAGCTGAAGCAGCAAAAGAAGCAGCTACTGAAGCATCTTCAACATCAAGCAAAACAGAAGAAAGCTCGTCTACTTCAGCAATTACGACAGAAGAGACTTCTACATCATCTTCAGTTGCAACTACAACTGAAACGTCAACAGTGGAGACATCATCTACTACTGACAATAGTGTATCAACGCCTGTTTCAAAACCAAGTACTGGCGGAAAAGTTGATCATACAAGCGAAGGTAATATGTACGCTGTTGGTCAATGTACATGGTATGTAAAAAATGTTGCACCATGGGCTGGAACTTATTGGGGAAATGGTTGTCAATGGGGCGCATCAGCAGCAGCTGATGGTTTCCAAGTAGATAGTACGCCAGCTGCTGGCGCAATCGTTAGTTTTGCACAAGGTCAATCAGTTGGTACTTGGAATGCAGATTCTACTTATGGCCACGTAGCATATGTACAATCATATAATGCATCAAATAATACGATCACGATCACACAAGGCGGTATGGGCTTCTCATCTCCGACTGGACCTAATACTGCAACACTAAGTGCAGCAGGCTTAACATATATCCACCCATAATCAAATAAAGTTAAAGCTTCCGATTTTATCGGAAGCTTTTTTATTTACGAATCAATTACAGTTAATAGCAAAACTATCAAAACAAATTGTTTTAGGTATAATGGTTGAGTATGGATTTTTACATAGAAAGGAAATACACGATTCATGTCAAAACTTTCTGATTACATAAAAGATGAATTAATTGAAACTAATAACAATAAAAATACAACGCTAGACTATTTAGTCGCACAAAATGATGGAATGTTATTTAGCCAAGAGCAATTAAGAGCGATTCAATTTCCAATGCAAACTCATTTACGGATTATTGCTGGAGCGGGTAGCGGAAAAACGCAAACGATTTGTGCCAAAGCAGCCTATCTTATTTTAGAAAAAAAGATTGATCCCCAAAAAATTATGATGTGTACGTTCTCTCGTAAAGCTAAATTAGAGATGGAAGTACGAGTGAATCGTTATCTTGGCGGTAATGCCCGAATGAAAGTTCAAACATTTCATGGTTGGTTCAATCTCGAATACAATGAGTTGATTCGAAAAAATCCAGCATTGCGACAATGGGGGATTTCGGGTTCGATAGACGAAGATCAATATTATCAAACGGTCAATCAATTGATAAAAAAATATCGATTGTATAATTTTGATAAATTTGAAGAACGCACGATCAGTTCGCGAATCAGTTATTGGCGTAATATGGGGTATTCTGATCTAGAAATGGTTCAATTTGTTGCTAAATATTTTAATAAAGAGGATTTACTACCTAATCAAACGTTGAGTGAAGTGTTTCAACAATTTTTAACAGAGTTATCAGTGATCAAACAACAACAGCAATTTATAAACTTTGATGATATGTTGTTCAATTTGAAAATCATTTTAGAAAATGATGCTGCGGCACGAAAAGTACTGCAAGCAAAATATCAGTATATTTTTATTGATGAATTTCAAGATATCAATCCATTACAAAAACAAATTGTAGCTTTGGTTTGTCCACCAGATAAAAATCGTTCCTCAAAAAATAGCAGTAAATTGATCATCGTAGGAGATGACGATCAGAGTATTTATTATTTTCGTGGGGCAGAACCTAAATATATCCAACTATTTGAAGAAGAATACCAACAAACCTCGTTGAAATTAATGACTAATTACCGCTCGGAAGCTCCGATCGTTAATGCGGGCAATCAGTTGATCAAACACAATGAACACGATCGCTTAGAAAAAACGATGACAGCTGCAAAAACAGCTGCAAATCATGATTGTTATAGTATCTGTTTTCCAGATGATGAGGAGGAGGCGGCGTGGATTGGAAGAAAAATCCAAGCATTAGCAAAGGCTGATCCATTAAAAGATGGCAAACCAGATTATCGAGACACGATGGTTCTTTATCCTACACGAGTTCAGTTGCGATCATTGCTAAAACAATTGGAAAAGCAAAAAATTCCTTTCGTAACGCCTTCAAATGATGATCTATTGGGGATATTCGGGTTGCCGTTGTTCAAAAATTTATTTCAGCAGCTACAGCAAATGGCTGAGGCAACGACGGCTGTACAAAAAAATACGGCTTTAAAAAAGATTATTCAACAATATGCTTTTTTTCATTTTATTAAGTTTGGAACGAGTACAAAATTCAGCGAAGAACTATTCAGTCAAAATAAATTTAAAATCAATGATTTAGTGGCTTTTTTAGTCAAGGAAAAGAATATCTCGTTACCTGTACAAGCATCAGCTAAAGCATTTTTCAAACAAGTGTACCTGTTCTACCAACGAAAAGAATTAGATTTAGCTCCAGTAGCACAAGCATTACTTTCTACACCGAAATTCAAAAAAGACTTGAGTGAAGAAGAAGCCGACTGGCTATCAAAAGAATTACTAGCTGCGGCCAATTGGGCTGGCTTAATGGAGGCCTTCAAACAAGCGAGTCAGCAAAATCAAGGAATGAAGCGTCGACTAAAAGAGTATGATCAGGACAAATTGAATGCAGTGTATTTATTATCGATTCATTCCAGTAAAGGATTAGGAAAGAAAAATATTTTTCTTAAAGGCGTGTATCAAGATGCTTTGCCTAATCACCACACTGTAAAAAAGGCAAGTTGCCAACTTCAACAAGCAAAAGAACAAGCCGCACCGCCAACAACAATGGAAGAACAGCGGCGTTTAATGTATGTGGCTATCACGCGTGCCAAAGAAAATCTATATGTCACCTTTCCACAAACGATCAATAACAAAGCAGTTGATCCCTCACCATTTATTAAAGAAGCCGGTCTGATAACTAAAAAATATCAAAAATCCGTTGAGGAAAAGGAGGTTTGATACAAATGAAAACAGAAATTGGCAATGAAATTTATTTGAGAGCTGCTAGTTGTTACGTTCGAATGAATGTCTTTGTGATCGAACGTCATTTGGCAATCGCTGATGAGTTTGATGATCAAGATACTGCCGAAACAATCTATAGCGTTGTTTTTGATGAGCTAACACCTGTAGCAACTGCTCGTTTACTGATTGAAAATGAAAAAACGGTTCGAATCGGCCGGGTCGCAACATTAAACGAGTATCGAGGGAAAAATCTTGGGCGCGAAGTAGTCTCAGGCTTAGAGGCTTTTGCTATTGAACAAGGCTATCAAAGAAGTCTTGTCCATGCGGAATTAACAGCTGAACTATTTTATCAAAAAATGGGCTATAGTCGGGTCGGAGAGCCTTACGATGAAGATGGAGTCGACTGTGTTACATTGACTAAAGCTTTTTAAAAAGGAGCATATATTGATGAAATTATCAGAACAGGCAGTTATTCATTTTCAAAAAGGGCTCAATTGTTGCCAGGCGATCAACTGCAGCTATCGAGAATCTATGGGTATTAATGAACAACAAGCGATTGTTCTTGGAGAAAATTATGGTGGTGGTCTTTATAAAGGTATCTGCGGAGCATTGGCAGGGAACTTTATCGTGATCAATCATCTTGTTCAGCAAGTCGATCAAATGGATCCAGCTATAAGTCAAAGTACTAAAACAGAACAACTATTCAAAAAAATGAGACAAGATTTTGAAAGGGATCATGGTTCTATCTATTGTGAGCAACTTTTAGGTAAAAAGAATTGTGAATGTTATGTTCGAACGGCGGCCCGCATACTGGAGCAGTCTTTTGAAGAGTTGGACGAGGCCCTCTTTTGAGCGCTTCGTTTTTTTGATATTTAGAGTAGATAGTTGCCCAAAATTAACTGACGTAGTAAGGTAAAAGAAGAAAAACGTGGGAGGAAATACAATGAAAAACACTGAGTTTGCGATAGAAATGTTGGATCGTGCGCAAGAACGTTTTGAAGAAACCTTGACACAATTGACCATAGAAGAAGCCAATAAAATGCCAGAACCACTGATCAAATCAGTTGCTTGGTTGATGTGGCATACAGCGCGGGAAATTGATTTACAAATTTCAGACCTTAACCAAAGTGAACCGCTTTGGACAAGTGAAGGTTGGACGAAAAAATTTGCTTTAGACTTGCCTGATGATACTCAGGATTGGCAGCATACGCCGGAGGAAGCAGCAAAAGTTGTAGTCGAAGATTATCAATTGCTTAAAGATTATTTGGCCGATAGTATTACATTTACTAAGAATTATTTGAAAGAATTACCTGAAGAAAAATTAAGCGACATTATTGACACGAATTGGACACCGCCTGTTACTCGTCAAGACAGAATCATTTCGGTCATAGATGATGCTACGATGCATTCTGGTCAAGCTGTCTATACTAGAAGATTAGTGATTGGAAAATAAAGACAAATAGACTTAGTCTTTTTACTAAGTCTATTTTTTCTTTTTAACTATTTACTAGAGCCTGTCAGGGATATGTGGTACATTGAGTCAGTAGAAAAATAGAACTTTTGAATAGGAGATTTTGTAAATAATGAGAAATATCAAATTTACCATTGAGTACGATGGTAAACGTTATTTAGGCTGGCAACGATTAGGCGATTCAGAAAAAACGATCCAAGGTAAAATTGAAAGTGTCATTACTCAAATGACGACAGAAAAAATTGAAATCATTGGATCAGGTAGAACTGATGCCGGCACCCATGCTCTTGGTCAAGTGGCTAACTTTAAGACAAACTCAGAAATGTCGTTAAATGATATGTTGAGTTTTTTCAATCGTTATCTACCAAGTGATATCGTAGTAAAAAAAGTCGAAGAAATGCCCGAACGTTTCCACGCACGTTACAATGTCAAAGGAAAACAATATAGCTATTACGTTTGGAACAATCCGATTCCAACTGCCTTTGAACGTTATCATAGTTTTTATTTCCCGCAAAAATTAGATATTGCTAAAATGAATGAAGCCTGCGAGAAATTAGAAGGTACGCACGATTTTATTGGTTTTTCGGCCTTGAAAAAAAGTAAAAAATCAACCACTCGAACCATTGATTCGATTACCATTGAACAAGAAGGGAATATGCTGCATTTTACTTTTGTCGGAAATGGATTCTTACATAAGATGGTCCGGATCTTAATGGGCACGATTTTAGAAATTGGTGCTGGAAAATTACCAGTGACAATCATCGATGAAGTATTGGAACAAAAGGTTCGTGAAGCTGCGGGAGAAACTGCACCTGCACAAGGTTTATTCTTGGATGAAGTCTATTATTAAAAAGAAGCTGTAGCAAAAGTAGAAAACACTTTCGCTACAGCTTCTTTTTAACTTCTTAGACCGCGTCCGCGATCAATCAAATACCAGCAAACACTGTAAAGTACCGCAATGAATAAAACTAAAATACTCATTGAAACTACGATCGAGACATCCATCACGCCAAGAAAACCATAACGGAAACCAGAGATCATATAAACGATCGGATTGATTTTTGAGACAGCTTGCCAAAACGGTGGCAACATCGAAATCGCATAGAAGACGCCGCCAAGATAGGTCAACGGTTGTAAAACAAATGTTGGAACAATCGAGACATCATCAAAAGATTGGGCAAAAATTCCATTTAATAGTCCAGCCAATGAAAATAAAATCGCCGTCATCAACAAGGTTATCACGACGATTCCCCAAGAAAAGACGTGTAAGGGCACAAAAAGTAATGAAATGATTGTGACCAAAGCGCTGACTAAAATACTGCGACCGACACCGCCAGCAACGAAGCCCCAAATAATGATATGAGTTGGAACTGGTGCCACTAATAGTTCTTCGATATTCTTTTGGAATTTTTGTGAGAAAAACGAAGAAGAAACATTCGCATAAGAACTAGTGATCGAAGACATCATGATCAAACCAGGGACGATAAATTGCATATAAGAAAAACCAGCCATGTCTCCGATCCGGCCGCCAATTAAATTACCAAAGATGACAAAATATAAAGAGGTCGTAATGACTGGGGGCACCAAAGTTTGAACCCAGATTCTTAAATACCGATTTGTTTCCTTTGCTGCTAAACTTTTTAACGCAGTGAAATATAAATTAAACATGGTTTTCCTCCGTGATTTTTAGGAATAGTTCTTCTAAGCGATTTGATTTATTGCGCATCGATAGTACTTTGATTCCTTGTTTTGTCAGTTGTTCAAACAAATCATTGATTCCTTGATCACGTACTACTTCAACTTCTAAAGTTTGGACGTCAGTAAACGTATGTTTGAACCCAGTGATAGTCGGTTGAGTTTGATATGGTTCTAGATCAAAAATAAACGTTTCAAATTGAAGCTTGGCTAAGAGTGATTTCATACTTGTATTTTCAATCAATTCACCAGATTGTATGATCCCAATGTTTCGGCATAACATCTCGGCTTCTTCCAAATAATGTGTCGTCAAAATGATCGTGGTTCCTTGCTCATTCAGCTCGCGCAAAAACGTCCACATCTCACGACGTAATTCAATATCGACACCGGCTGTGGGTTCATCTAAAATCAATAATTTTGGTTCGTGCATCAATGCTCGCGCAATCATTAAGCGGCGCTTCATTCCGCCAGAAAGCATACGGGCACGAACGTTGCGTTTTTCCCATAAATTAGATTGCTTCAAATATTTTTCACTGCGAATCAAGGCTTCCTTTTTGGAAACCCCATAGTAGCCGGCTTGATTGACGACGATTTGTTGTACAGTTTCGAAAGGATTGAAATTGAATTCCTGAGGGACCAAACCAATCTGTTGTTTAGCACTGACTAAATCAGTATCAAGATCGTAATCAAAAACGTTTACTTTTCCTGAAGTTTTATTGACCAATGAAGTAATGATCCCAATTGTTGTTGATTTTCCAGCACCATTTGGTCCAAGCAATGCATAGAAGTCGCCTTCTTCAACGATTAGGTCAATACCTTTAAGTGCTTCGACACCAGTGGCATACTTTTTTCTTAAATCTTTTATTTCTAGAGCGTGTGTCATGAACAGTGATCTCCTTATTTCATATGATTTCTTATTTTAGCATTCATTTGACTTGAACGAATAGGAAAGCTCAGAAAATATGGAAATAAATTACTGAGTGGCAGATAAACAAGCAACAGTGAAGTCAAAGGGTATAAAATGACTTTTAATAGTAACTACTTTATAATTATTAAATAAGAAAGAAGGTGGAGAAAATGAAAACAACAGACGAATTAAAAATGGAAGCGAAACAGGTGTTAAAAGGAAGATGGGGAAAAGCAGTCCTTTTGAATCTTATCCCAACGTTATTAGGAATTGCCGTTCTATTTTTTGTATTTTTAGCTGGGGCTGTTTGGTTTTTCTTTCATGGTTCCGGTGATAGTATGGTTTCTTCAGTCTCTGAATATCAGCAAAGTAATGCTAGTGGAGGCGGGACAAGTTTAGTTTCAGCTATTATCAGTGCTTTATTTATGAGTGGAATCTCTTGGACATACTTGGATTTATTGCGGGGAGAAAGAACTGAAATCGATCCATTCAAAGATGCCTTCCGCGGGTTTCAAGGGGTCTTTTTAGGCGGAGTGATTTTATTAGCTATTATTACGAATATCTTTATCTCATTATGGACGTTACTGTTTATTATTCCGGGGATCGTTAAAGCCTATGCCTATGCGCAAAGCTACTTTATCTATTATGATCAAATTCAAACAACAGGTGAAAAACCTAAAGTATTGGATACGATCACTGCAAGCCGTCGTTTGATGAAAGGACAGAAAGGTCGTTTGTTCTGGCTGGATTTATCATTTATTGGCTGGCATATCTTAGCAATACTAACCATAGGAATCGGTTATTTATGGCTAAATCCGTATATCTCAGCTACTAAAGCAGCTTTTTATGAAGACTTACAAAACAATTTATAGAAATCAAGTGTCTGGATCAATAAAAGCTGGTTCGGACGCTTTTTTTAGTTATTGATGTTAGGATAATCATAGTAGATGTTAAGAGGAATAAATCAGATGAAAAATTATCAATGGTACAGTGATCAATGGGGGAAACCAACTAAAGATGATTCTTTACTCTTTTTATTATTGATTGTAGGGATATTTCAAGCAGGTTTGAGTTGGAAAGTAGCGGCTAGTAAGCGAGCTGTTTTTGAACAAAATTTTTGTCAGTTAAACATTGCTAAAGTGGCGGCTTTATTTCCAGAAGAGATTGAAAAGATCAGTCAGGATCCCGCCATGATCCGCAACCCAAGAAAAATCAAAGCAGTTGTTCAAAATGCGCAAGCTATCATACGATTACAAGCTGATTATGATAGTTTTGCTGATTACTTATGGGATTTTGTAGGCGATGTGCCGCTGATTTATGAGTATGAATCGAGCGATACGATCATAAATGTTGTTCCTGCTGCGACGATGATCGCTAAAGATATGAAAAAAAGAGGTTTCACATTTGTGGGACCGATTGTGACAACAATGTTCTTAAAGGCTGCCGGAATCATTCAAGATCGAGTTTGGGAATGAAATTAATACATACGTTAGGAAAATGAGATGATCACAAATATTGAAGAACTTTATACAGCTTTTGAAAAATTTATGGATCAAGGGCGTTGGTGGGATACCGATAATAAATGGGAAATTTTATTAGGTGCTATTTTGGTACAAAATACGAAGTGGCGGAATGTTGATTATGCCTTACTTAATTTGGAAGAAGCAACGGGTTTCTCACCAATAAAAATTAGTCAATTGAGTGAAAAACAGCTACAAGAAATGGTTCGCCCTAGTGGATTTTATAAAGCCAAATCAGCCACGATTTTGCGAGTGTTCCAATGGTTAACTAAGTCTGAGTTTGATTTAAAAAAAGTAAGGACAAAGGATTTTGATACTTTACGCCAAGAATTACTAGCTATCAAAGGTATCGGTGAAGAAACAGCCGATGTACTATTGGTTTATGTATTTGAAAAATCGACGTTTATAGCGGATAAATATGCTCAACGACTATTCAGTAGAATGGGGATCGAATCGAAAGGCTATCGACAATTAAAAGATAACATCCAGTGGCCAACGGAAATGGATACTATAAAAGCCCAAAATTTACATGGTTGGATCGTCGCATACGGACAAAGTTATCTAAAAAATGATCTTCAGTGGCAACAAGGACCCTTAAAAAATTTTAAACTGAAATTAAATTCATAGCATTCGATGGCAATAAAGAAGGGCAATGCTTTTCTAAATAATTGATTCGTGGTATAACTAGCAAAGTATTAATGAAGGAGTATGAAGATGGTCACATTAAAATCAGCAAGAGAAATCGAACAAATGAAAGAGTCAGGGGCTATTTTAGCAGGGATCCACAAACAATTACGGACATTTATCGTCCCTGGAATTACGACGAAAGAAATTGATCAATTTGTTCAAGCAAAAATCGAAGCTGCTGGAGCGACTGCAGCTCAAATTGGTTTTGAAGGTTATGAATTTGCGACTTGTACCAGTGTAAATGATGAAATTTGTCATGGTTTTCCATCTAATTATCGTTTAAAAGAAGGCGATGTGTTAAAAGTCGATTTTTGTGTCGACTACCATGGAGCAATTTCAGATAGTTGTTGGACATATGCGATCGGTAAGATCACTCCAGAGCATCAAGCATTGATGGATGTAACAAAAGAAGCATTGATGATCGGGATCGAAGAAGCTCAAGTGGGAAATCGCGTAGGTGATATTGGACATGCGATCCAATCATATGCGGAAGCCAAAGGTTATGGTGTGGTTCAAGATTTTCTCGCTCACGGCATTGGACCAACAATTCATGAAGAACCATTTTTCCCCCATTTTGGTGAGGCTGGAAAAGGCACGCGTTTAAAAGAAGGAATGACGATCACGATCGAACCGATGATCACTACAGGAACTTGGGAAGCCGGAATCGATGGTAATGGTTGGACTGCGCGGACATTAGATGGCAGTATTTGTGCGCAGTATGAACATTCGATTGCGATTACCAAAGATGGTCCCGTGATTATGACCGAACAAGATGCTTAAAATAAAAAGACATTCAGGTATTTCTGAGTGTCTTTTTTTAGGTCAAATCAAAAAAATGATCGACTGATTTCGGTATTGGAGAACAAGGTAGGCGTACATGTAAGTTAGGAATACTTTTTTGAAACCTAAAATTCGCATATTTTATCATTGTATGATAAATTTCAAGGGAAATTGAAGGTGTTGAAGGAGACGATTATCATGCGGACGACAGAAGAATTATTGAGAGATATCTATAATTTAATATTGAATCCTAGCACCAGAGAATGGGAACGCTACCTATTAATGAATACAAAAGGTGCTTTAGAAAATCGAGGCAATCAAAAGGAGCAATTAGCCAAATTAGAGATGGAATTACGGCCACTAGCGACACGAAACAATCTAACTCCAGATGTCTCCGACTTTTATCAACGATTGATCGGAAATGACGTCAAAGTAACTACATTGAATGAACATCAAATCCAAGACCCTCATTTTCAAGAACGAGCTATTTTTGCAGGTGGCTGTTTTTGGTGTATGGTAGAACCATTTGAAACGCAAGCAGGCATTATTTCAGTATTGTCTGGTTACACTGGCGGAGAGCTGTCTCATCCTAGCTATGACCAAGTTAGTAGTGGTACGAGTGGGCATGTGGAAGCCGTCGAAATTATTTTTGATACACGGATCATTAGTTATCAAGGATTGCTAGAACTTTATTGGCAAATCATCGATCCGACCGATGCTTTAGGCCAATTTCAAGACCGTGGGATTCAATACCGGCCGATTATATTTGCGACGACAGCTGAGCAAGTAAAGCTGGCAGAAAGTAAAAAGCAGCAAGTCATTGATGCGAATACTTATCAAAAGCCGATTATTGTCGAAATCAGAGAAGCTGCTATTTTTTGGCCTGCTGAAAATTATCATCAAGAATTTTATAAGAAACAACCTAAACGGTATAAAGCAATCAAAAGAGCCCGTCAACAATTTTTGACGTATCAACATATTAAAGGGAAATTACGTAATAAAATGAGTGTAAAGAATTCTAATTGAATAAATAGAGATGGACAAAATTGTAAAAGATGTTTCTTTTTTCGTTCCTACTATTAGCTTCAAGGTATGATTAATAGTAAGAGAAGAGAGGGAAAGTTCAATGTTGAAAGTGTTGTTGGTGTTGACGTTACTTACAATTTTTACTTCTTTTAGTCTGTTAGAAAAAGTCCAAAAAAAGCAGATCGATAGGCGGTATATGTTGTTGACCGTTCTTCAAACTGCTTGCTTAGGCGCAATGTTGATGATTTCGATTGTTATATTGCTTAAAGGTAGAATGCTAATTTAAGCAAAAAAGGAAGCCTTAAATATATAGGCTTCCTTTTTTGTAGTGATTATTTTAATTCACCGTAGATTTCTAAAAGCTCTCCTTGATGAGACTGCTCGTCTAAAAGAATCTCAGCAATTTTTTCAGCAACATCTTCAGGAGTATGAAAACCTTCAGCGGTCATACTCCCATTGAGATCTGTCGTGGTTGGTCCAGGATGAATACTAAACGTCTCAAGATTTTTATTTTCTTTTTCAAAATCGATCGCTAGTGCTTGCATCATGACATTTTGAGCAGCTTTAGTTGATTTATAAGCAAATGGATTCCAGAAAGGATTTGCTCCAGTCGGAATCGTGATATTGACGATCCGACCATGATTTGATTCTAAGATCGGTAATAAACCTTGAGTCAATTGGAAGGTACCAAAGAAGTTTACTTGCATCGTTGCCTCTAAATCGTTAAGTTCTTCTTCCCAACTTAAACCATGACCACCAGGGATCCCGGCATTGTTGATCAACAAATCGATTGTAGAAAATTCTTTGTTGATGATTTGGATTGCTGAGTTGATTTTAACAGGATCACTAAGATCAATTAGTACAAAATCAGCATGCTCGACACCAGCCTCATGCAATTGCTTAACCGCGGCTTCGGCCCTTGTCTGATTGCGGGCACCAATCAGGACATGCCAACCTTTCAATCCAAGATTTTGAGCGATCGCGTAGCCGATTCCTTTGTTTGCACCAGTAATTAAAGCAGTTTTCATAATAAAACCTCCGTTTTGACTAATTTTTATTTTTGCTTTATGGTAAGCATAATCCCTAAACCTAGGTTTAGGGCAACTAAATTGTTTATAAAGTTCGCATGTAAAGGAGAGAGTACCATGCTTGAAACGTATACGATCAAAGACGTGGCAGAAAAATTCAATTTAACGATTTCGACGATTCGCTATTATGATAAGAAAGGCCTTTTGCCTTTTGTTGAAAAAAATACTTCAGGTTATCGTGAATTTACTAATTCCGATCTTAGTATGATCCACACGATTTGTTGTTTAAAAAATACAGGGATGCCGATCAATGAAATTAAACAATATATTGATTATTGTATGGTAGGATCAAAAACGATTCCTCAAAGAAAGGCTTTGCTTCAAGCACATAAAGAAGCAGTTCTAGCGCAGCAAGCGCAATTGTTGGAAAGTCTTGAAGAGATTGATACCAAATTGAATCGTTACAATTCACCAACAGCAAAACAGATTATCGATAACCAGATAGAATATGTAAAAGCAGAAAAAGCCCAATTAAAACTTGATTTATAATAGAAAAACTAGAAAGCATTGAATGTATTCATAAAAAGTTATTCTCATCTTAATAATTTTAGAATACCAATAGTTTAAACAAAAACAGCACAACTTTTTTAGTTGTGCTGTTTCTTTATTCTGCGATAGTTTTTCGTGCTTTAAGAATGTATTGGATGCCTGTATAGAAAATGATAATGATCACTAGATAGGTGACTAAAGAGATATCTAAGTTCATTAAGAATTGTGAGGCGATGATCACCCCAGGGATTCCGCCAATAGTAATAGCCAGCGCAATTTTTCTTGAATAGGCTTTTTCCCGAATAAAATTGATACTTGCAACGGGTTGGAGACCAGCGCATGAACACATCATGATTGGGAAAGCCGCTAGAGGTGTCATTCCTAGCATGTAGACCATTGCCATACAAGGTGCATATAAGCCGACGCCGACAGTCATTAAAGCACCAAAAAAGAAGTTTCCGATGATTCCTACGATCAGTTTTATTCCGCTTAGCCCCATCGCGGTATTGCCTTCACCTAATAAAGCGATAACTTGAGTTTGACGCAATAACATTAAAACAGCAGTGATCAATAACGCCCAACCAATCCATTTCTGGATGGCTTTTTCAGAAAGTCTAGTAACAAATTTTGAACCAAACCATGAACCAACGATTGCTGCAACAATCAGTGTGACTAAAGTAATAGTATCCACTTTAATGACTGTTACAAAAATGACTGCTTCCGTTAAAACGGGAAGGGCATGACCGACATTCAAAATACCAGGAAGTTTTCGATCATCTTTGTTTTGCTTCGTTGCATTCAACATCATAGTGGTTAAAGCAAAACTTCCAATTCCGATCGTATCGGCGAAGTCAGCAATAAAACCAATAATTCCACTGACTAACCAATTGCCCGGACCTAAGTCCCCACGATGCGTCCATACATCCCATAGAAGTATGATCGCTTGAAAAACCATCAAACCTATTAAAATAAAAAAGATAATCTGTGCCATAAGTCCTCCTTAATTATTTTTCTTGATTATACCAATAATTAAAGAAGAAAACTTATGTAATTTTTTATTAGATTGAAAAAATAGGGCACTATCAAGTACGGTTAAGCTAGAAATCCGCTTCGATAACGATTTCTTCCCCGACTGTTTCTTCTGCGATGACCGTTTTCCATTGATCGGCTTCGATTTCTTTAAAAGAAACAGAGACGACATTAGGTTCACAATTTAATTCCTTTACAACAAAATCCTGCAGCTTTTTCGCAAAAGCTTGTTTTACTTCTGGTGTACGACCTGGATATAGTTTTACAGATAAATGCGGCATATTTTTTTCCTCCAATAAATGTTTTTAGATTTTTGTTTTTGCTTAGTCCCAATTCGTTCCTACATTTTTCTCTAATGCAAGCTCATAAATTTTTTGAGCAGTCACTAAATCTTGTACACCGATTCCCACCGTTTTAAAGACAATAATTTCATCTTCTGTTTCACGACCAGTCGTATTTCCAGTTAACACTTCACCAATATCACCAGTAAAAGCTTCTTTAGTGATCATTCCATTGGCTAAAGGAATCAAAATATCCCCAGCTTCTGAAAGAACAGCTTCTTCAGAATCAAAAAATATTTTTGCTGCTCGTTGTAAGATTACGGGATCCATTTCTTGCATATGGGGTTGATAAGAACCTACACAGCTGATCGTCGCTCCGGCCTTAACTTTTGATCCATCAAAAACTGGTGAGGTCGCTGGTGTTACGGTGATAATCAAATCGGCATCTGAAATCGCCTGGTCTGAAGTATCTGCCGGGAGTATTTGTGCACCGTAGTTATTCAGAGTTGAATTCATCTGCTCAGCAAAAGCTTTTGTTCGTTCAGGATTTTGATCAAATACATAGACGGTTTCTAATTTACGTGCACAGAGCATCGCCTCTAATTGTGTAGCAGCTTGCCCACCCGTTCCGATCAATGCGCCGATCTTGACTTTTTTTCGAGCCAAAATATCAAAAGCCACACCAGAAGCCGCGCCTGTCCGTAGTTGAGTGACGGTCGTTCCATCTAATAAAGCATTCACATATCCAGTTTTACCATCAATCAATAAAACCTGAGCGGGTGCTGAAGAAAGGCCCGTATCAATATTATTTGGGAAAATATTGATAATTTTTAGAGCTGCAGCATCTAAATCTGCAGCATAGACAGGCATAAAAAGAAAGGTACCATTTTGCTTTTCTGCAACAATTTGTGTTCTTAAAGGGATGTCAGTTTTGTTTTCCGTAAATAATTGGAAAGCCAGTCTGTCCGCAGCGATGGCATCTTGCATCGTAAAAATACCTGTAATGTCTTTACGCGATAGTAATAACATAAATTACTCCTTTCAAATAGATGACTATATTAAAATTATAAGCGATTACATATTAGATTCATAGCAGAACTCAATATTAAAAAATGATAAATTGAGGCGGGAATCATAGTATTAAAAAGTGTGATTTTATTAAATAATTTTCGTTTATTTAAAAGCTTTTGCAACAATAATCAGCTAATAAAATAGTTATTGAAAATAGCGCTTTCTTTTTATATACTCGTAATTGAGATACCCCTTACATTTTAGGAGGTGATAGTTTTGTTCAAGCGATGGTGATTCTGAAACATAGCTTTACTTAGAGGTTCTAAGCGGGTTTATACACTGCTATTCCTCATAAAAATATTTGTGAATGTAGTAACTATAAAGGGTTTTTAACTACTACTTAGCGTGTACAGACTCATCTGGTCAAGGAGAAATAAAAATCAAAATAAGAGAAGGAGTCTATGATGAAAAAAAGAATTAGCGGATTGTTTGTTGTAGTTTTAGCTATTTTTATGTTGGTGTTAACAGGTTGTCAAAAAAATGAGGCTCAAGAAGATCGGGCGGAAGCAGACATTGATTGGCAGATGATTTCACCCGAGAAGATGAAAGAAGTACTTGAGAAAGATAGTGCATCAGAGTATCAAATCATTGATATTCAGCCCAAAGCAGATTATACAAAAGGCCATTTGCCTCATTCAATCAGTGTCCCAGCCTATCCAGTCGATACAGAAGACTTAGAAAAATTAGTTGTTGATAGCGCAGATCAATTTCAAGATAGCGATAAGCCGATTTATGTTGTCTGTCCTGGCGGAGGCGGAGGTGCAAAACGCACAATTTCATTGTTGATCGATGAAGGTATCGATGAATCCCGTTTATTTATTGTTGAAAATGGTGCAAAGAAATGGCCATATAAAGAGGATTCAAAACTTTGGGTAAGCGAATAAAATGATTGGAAGCTGGAACAAAAGTAGAAAAACTTTTGTTCCAGCTTCTATTTTATTTATCCAAATGTTAGTAGAATTTCTCGGGCAAATAAGCATCTTTATTTTTATCAGGTATAATAAAGAAATAAATAGGATCAAGGAGGGTATATGGAAAAGTCGAATCAGGTTAAGTTGAATTTACAGTACATTAGTATGCAAGTTCCTTATTGGATGGGGTATTCAGTATTAGGAACATTTACTTCGGTCTTCTTATTATCACGAGGGTTTACAAATGGTCAAATAGGGATCGTATTGTCTTTAGCCAATTTATTGGCAGCGGTCCTCCAACCATTCTTAGCATCATTTGCAGACCGAATGGAACGGATACAATTATCTCAACTTGCCGCAGTCATGGCCTTGTTTTTGGTTATTTTCTCCGGCATTTTAATCATCTTACCAAAAGTATTTTTAATCGTAGCGTTTATTTATCTCTTATTATATGCCTGTTTAGTCCTTTTGCAGCCGTTAACAATTGCAATCGGGACTTTCTTTATTAGTCGTGGATATGGATTGAATTTTGGTTTGGCCCGTGGTTTAGGATCACTTGCTTTTGCCGGAGCAGCAGCTGGAACCGGCTTATTGATCGAACGTTTTTCAGCGACGATCATTCTATATTTATTGATCGGCATTTTTTTATTTTTTATAGTTGTGACCTTAGCAATCGATACACGTAAACAGGGCGGGCGGTACTCTGCTTCGATCTTGGTCGAAGATTTCAAGCAAACTGAACAATCAGAAGCACCAATTGGATTGATTGCATTTGCAAAAAAATATCAGCGTTTTATGCTTTTGCTGATCGGAGTCGCACTTTTATTTGTTTTTCATACCATCATCAACAGTTATATGTTTCAAATCATGCAGCCACTAGGTGGAACGGAAAGTAATGTCGGTTCCTCTTTATCTGTCGCGGCGATTAGTGAATTACCGACAATGTTCTTTTTTTTCTACTTGCTTCGCCACTTTAAGATTCATTCATTGATGCAGCTTGCAGCGATTTTTTTCTCAATCAAAGCAGTTGTGATTTTATTTGCTGGTTCTATCTTTTTGATCAATGTGGCTCAGAGTCTGCAAATGTTTGGTTTTGCGTTACATACGATGGCATCGGTTTATTATACTAACCAAATCGTTGCACAAAAAGATTTAGTTAAAGGACAGACTTTAATGGCTACAGCCAATACAGTTGGAGGCATCGTAGGCGCTTTTTTAGGGGGGCAACTGTTGAGCTTTTTATCTGTTTCAATGATGTTGGTGATTGGAACAATCATCTCTTTAGTGGGCACATTGATTGTCTGTCTGACAATTGAAAAAAAGTAATTACTAAGAAACGGCTATTTTTTTCTCATAAATAGCCGTTTTATTTTAATTCATCTTCCTAATGAGGTAAAGTTAACCTAAAAATAATCAGTTAGGAAGTTATTTATGAAAAAACATCACTACTATATTATCATTCTATTGGTTGCGGGTTTGTTTATTTTACCGCAATTGTGGATGCACAAAATGATTTTGGGTGCCGATGCTATTTTTCACTATAATCGTTTTTACGAAACAGCGCAGCAGATAAAAACCGGGCATTTTAGTTATTTCATTTCGATTTTTGGTTTTCAACAATCGGGGAGGATCATCAATGCTGTTTATGGCCCACTATTTGCTTATTTCCAAGGCTTCGTTGTATTGATTGCAGGAAGTTGGTTTCGTTATCAATTACTTTCCAATTTTCTAGTTTATGCAATCGCTGGGTGCTCATTCTTTAAATTATTGACATATGCTAAGATAAATCAAAATATAGCCTTATTCACTTCAACAATTTTTATGACTACATATAGTATTAATTATTGGGTTTTGAATCAGGGATTTACCAGTTGGGGTACAGCCCTATTACCTATTTGTTTGATTCCTATCGTTGATATGAAGAATCAACGATTACCTTTTATTAAAATGGGCGTCTCGATGGCTTTGATGACCCAAGTCCACATGTTGACTGCTATAATGTTAGGTTTGATTTATCTCCCATTCTTTATTTCCTACGCTAGACAGCATTGGAAAGAAGCCTTCCTTGATGTATTTAAAGCAATATTGATTTATCTATGTTTATCCATAAACGTATGGATCAGCTTAATTATGATAGAAACAAGTGACCAACTAAAGATGCCTTTTATCAATGAGCAAATGAGTGAAAAAGCGATTGATCTTAAAGGATCGTATTGGTTAGAATATCCTAAAAGCCTCTATTTGATTTTAATTATCGGCTTGATAATTTGTCTAATCTATTGGAAACGGATTTCAAAATTTACGAAGCAGCTTCTATTACTGAGTGGACTATTTTTACTTCTTTCGACTAGTTTGATTCCTTGGACCTGGATGGTGACGCATAAAATTCCCTTTGTACCTTTGATTCAGTTTCCCTTTCGTTTTTTCGCACCATTCACGGTTCTCTACTTATTCTTTTTTGCCTCTGTCATCCATGAATTGAGAGCAAAAAAAATCTTTTCACTCGTTTTATTGGCTCTAAGTGTGTTAAGTATTGGGCAAAATTTAAAAAGTAATCAACAAGAATTGTCCCTTTGGGGAAGCCGTTCCTTAGTAAGCAAACATACCTTTGTTAAAGGTTCTGAAAAAGCAGCACGCCAAAGTTTCTTTTCGAATGATTTAGGGGAAGCTTTGAGAAGTATCCAAAAATCTAGTCCAGACTATTTACCGATTTATCATGGTGATGCGAACAATAAATATGTCAGCTATGAAGAACAAATATTGGAGCAATCGCCAATTTTTTCTAAAACAATCACTGATAATCATTTAGAACTAGCTTGGCAAGCAGAAAAGGTAGGAGAAATTCAACTACCGGTAGTCTTGTATCATAATTCTAAATTAATTTCAGGGAAAAAAGAGGTTACGCCAATAAGACTATCCAATATCGGCTTACCAACAATTCAACAAAAAGTTGGAAAGAACACCATTCATTTGCTTTATGATCCGCCAAGCTATATGATGTTTGTTTTTGCATTTTGTACGTTGAGCTGGTTTTCGCTATTCTTATGGTGTGGGTATCGATTTTGGCAACGAAAATGATAACTTTGGCTTTCTAGACGGCTTTCGGTTAAAATACAAAAACAAGAAGTTCTATTTTTTGATTGATTAAATAAAAGGAGTGAAAGTAAATGACAAATTACAATAATGAAAAGGAACCACGCTTGCGCGGTTCAATGGCACCAAAAACAGATGAGGATGTTGCACTAGCTGGAACCAACTCAAGTGATACACAGAATAAGCCAGAAGCTTTAGCTGGTGAGATGGCAGGCGGAGAGAAAGAGCCTGCGCAATCTGGATCAAATGCGGTCGAAGAAGAAACAACTCATACTTCATTGAAAGATGAAGCGAAAAAAGTAATCAAAGAAATCGAAGAGAAATTCGATTCAAAAAAATAAGCACGAAAGAGTTTGATCATGGATAATTATTTAGAGATTTATGAGCATTGGTATCCAAGAAGTTATGGCTTGGATGATTATCCGACAGAATGTCATGTAACTTATTCGGGAACAGAACGAAAAGTACTATTTGAAACACTGACAGAAAAACAGCAAGAGTTAGTCAATCAACAACGTAAATATCAAGTTCGTTCAATGTTTTTACAAAAGCAATATTTGGAAACGTCAGATTGGGAATTTGTTGCCTTGAATATTGATGACGAATATGAAAGAGGTATTCGCAGTCAATTAAAGTGTGCTTGCGGACGCCCGTTGAAGTATCAATTTGTAATTGAATCAAAAATCAAGCACCAAGAGATTCGTTTAGGGATCCAACATTTTAAAGATCATTTAGGTATTTCGCAACAGGTAGCTGAAGAAATCAAAAAAGGCGTAGCCCATGTAGATTTGGCACTTGATGAATTGCTCTGGTTGACAGAAAACGGCTATCATTTTCCGGAAGATTTATGGCAACGTTATATATTTTCTTATTATCGAAATACCACTTTACGCAGACCTTTGCCTTTGAATCAAAAGTTAGCTGAACGAATCCTGCATTTCCGTCAAGCAGATATGCCAATTTTTATTGGTGATTATCTGAGTGTTTTAACAGAAATCAATCAAGTGGATCGCGAAGTCTTTGATCGTAAAGAAAAGAAATTTCTAGCCGATAAACAAGTTTTTGAAGCGTATCTGGATGATTTTCAACGTGATATCCAATCGCCGATTTATTACGAACGACAATTTTGGGGTCATAAATTGACGGATTTCATTCAATTGAAACGTTATGGAACTGAAAGCTATGAAGAAGCTAAACAACGCTACTTTGATGAATTGCTTTCATTTTTATTAGGTTTAAAAGAGCCAAAAAAAGCTCAAAGAAAAATTCATAGTTTTGAATTATTCCACCAAAAAAAATATGGAAATGCTGAATTGATTCCTTTTATTATTGATAAATATCAAAATTATCAATTCACCGAGAATTTTTTCTTAGCCATTCCAAAAGTTTATCGTGTAGGAATCAAAAAAGCTATCAAGCGTAAACAAAAATAAAGAGAACCTGATAAATTTATCAGGTTCTCTTTATTTTTGTTCTAATCGATAGTTCCTTTTCTAAAACCTCTAGTACACCAGAATCATTGTCTGACGGAGCTCGGTATTTAGCAGTCTCGATTAGGGCAGGGCTGCTGCTTGCCATCGCATAACTATTTTTAGTCAAAGCTAGCATCTCAAGATCGTTATTAGCATCACCGAAAGCAATCAATTGATCAGGTTTTAAGTTCCATCGATTTAGCAGCCATTCAAGTGCACGTCCTTTGTTCATCCCGGGAATAATAATATCCACGTTACCATGTCCGCTAGCTACCGCTTTGACTTCTCCTTGAAAAGCTTCATTGATTTCAGTCACAAAATCTGCCACTTTTTCTACAGAAAGATTCAAGGCAAATTTTACAATTGGATCAGAAGGTAATTGATCAAAAGAATCCAAAGTTTCTAAACGATGATAATAAATTTTTACGATATCATGGATGTCTTTTGGAGTGTTTTTCAAAATATAGGCAGAATGAATACCACAAACAATGACATTCAAATCTAAATCATGATTTGCTAAAAATGTTAGCATTCTTTGGACAACATCAGTAGAAAATTGATTACTACGTAAAAGTTGATCAGATTCAAAAATTAACGCACCATTTTCAGAGACAAAGGTGATTTGGTCTTGGAGCGTTGGAAAAAAAGATTTTAATTGATAATATTGGTTCCCGCTAGCGACAATAAAATGAATATCACGCTTTTCTAATTGTTCAAAAATTTGTTTGAAACGAGTTTCGTCATACGTATTATCCGATTTTAAAAAGGCTCCATCCATGTCGACAGCAATTGCTTGGATCATTATAACGCCTCCTTTATTTCTTCTTAAGAACAGTGTACCTGATTCTACCCATAAGAGATAGGAAAGCATCGATTAGCTGTGCTATTTTTGTTTTATATGGGATAATAATACCGATTGCATATTTTTTAGGAGTTGAAAGTATTGTTTGATTCAGAAAAAGTGAAAGAATTAAACGAGTTAGAACTCGTAGTGTATACCTTTATTATTGAACATCTAGAAGAGGTCAACAGTTTTACGATCCGTGAACTTTCTGATAATTGTCATGTGTCGACCTCAACTATTCTTCGTTGCTTGAATAAGTTGGGTTTTTCAGGATATTCGGAATTTAAGTTTGCTTTAAAAAACAAACTGAAACAAAATCGTCAATCTTTTGAAGCTTTTTATGAAGCCAATGTCCATGTGGATGCTTTTTTGAAAAAAGTAAACAATGAGAGTTATCACGTTGTTTTGGACCCAGCAATTGATCTGATTCTATCGAACAAGCACCTTGTCTTTACTGGAATCGGGACGAGTGGCATTCTTGGAACATATGGAGCTCGCTATTTTTCAAACCTGCAATTCAACGCTTATTCGATCACGGATCCTTTTATCCCTGTTCCTAAACGTGGTCTAGATACGACGCTCGTAATCGTTTTATCCGTTTCTGGACGAACACAGGAGCTGATCAAGCAAATCGAGGATTTTAAACGTTATGGAGCCAAAGTACTAAGTATTACCAATGATCAGCATTCAACGATTGCGAAGATGGCAGATCAAAATATTTCTTATTACATGCCAGATGTTTCTGGTCCCGATCCTACCGATCAAGCAATCAATTTGACCACACAAGTACCTGTGATCGCTCTTTTAGAAATTTTAGCTCATCAAGCCTATCAAAGAGAAAATGATGCTAAAGGCGAATGACACCTTTAGCATTTTTTTTTACGCTTAAACGCTGGAAATTGCTAAAAAAATCAAATGGAATGAAGATTTTGTTTTTTTGTTTGGAACATGTTTCTGCCTGTTTCAGAACTATATCTATTATTGGAAATATCTTTTATGATGAATATGTAAACGGATACATAATGTGTGGATGGCCAATCACTGCAATAAAATATTTTATTTAAGGAGAATTAAGCATGAACAATTTTATTAATGAGAAATTATTGCCCCCTATTTTAAAATTTGTAAATACAAAAGCAATTACAGCGTTACGTAATGGGATGCTTTACACAATGCCCTTTACGATCGTAGGGTCTGTCTTTCTATTATTAGCCAACTTTCCTATTCCAACAGTTTCGACTTGGGTAGCGAATAGTGGGTTAGATGTTTATTTTAATGAAGCTTTTGGTGCTTCATTTGCTATTATGTCTATTTTTGCCGTAATGGGGATTGCGAATTCTTATGTAAAAGAAGAGGGCTTTGAAGGATTGCCTGCTGGAATGATTGCTTTAGTAGTCTTCCTATTAACACAGCATTCAAGTGCTACAAATGCAGAAACAAATGCAGTTGTCACAAATGTCATCGATAAAACTTGGACCGGCGGACAAGGGATGATCAGCGCGATCTTGGTAGGTCTTTTTGTTGGTTGGGCATATTCATGGTTCCTAAAACGAGATATCCGAATCAAATTGCCTGAACAAGTTCCAGCAAATGTGGCGAACTCGTTCACAGCATTGATTCCGGCAGCAGCGATTACAACTTTCTCATTAATTGTTTATATTATTTTTGATAAAGTTTTCAATACAACTGTAGTAGAAGCAATTTATAAAGTGATTCAAACACCAATGCAAGGTGTTACAGATACATTTGGCGGAGCGATGATGCTTGGTTTCTTGGTTCCATTCTTATGGTTCTTTGGTGTTCATGGCTCAACCTTGGTCGGCGGGATTATGGGACCGATTTTACAAGCGAATTCAATCGAGAATACGACTATTTTAAATTCAGGTAAAGAATTGACGGTAGCAAACGGCGGTCACATCGTAACACAACAGTTCTTAGATCAATTTATGACAGTAACTGGTGCTGGGATGACGATTGGTATCGTTATGTTCATGGTCATGTTTGCTCGTTCTGCTCAATTTAAACAATTAGGACGTTTAGCATTATTACCCGCCTTTTTCAATATTAATGAACCGATTTTATTTGCTACACCGATCGTAATGAATCCATTGATGGCGGTACCATTTATTTTGACTCCGATGCTTTCGGGCGCTATCACCTATTTCTCATTGTATACAGGATTAGTACCGCTATTCACGGCTGTCCAAGTACCTTGGACAACACCGCCGATTATTTCAGGTTTCTTAGTCGGTGGATGGCAAGCAGCGTTATTGCAAGCAATCGTATTAACTATGGGATTCTTCATCTATTTACCGTTTGTACGAAAAGTAGATTCATTGAATTATTTGCAAGAACAAGGTGAAAGCATGGAGCAAATCGAAAAAGATCTAGAAACTGGTAATGATAAAGCTGAAAGCAATGCACCAGCTTAATGACGGGATTAAAGGGGTAGACAAATGAGTATTTTTAAAGAGAACTTTTTATGGGGCGGCGCTGTTGCTGCTCATCAATTAGAAGGTGGCTGGCGAGAAGACGGGAAGGGCGTCAGCGTTGCTGACGTAATGACCGTCGGTGCCAATGGTATACCACGTCGAATCACTAACGGTGTGATCGAAGGCGAGAATTATCCGAATCATGAAGCAATTGATTTTTATGGTCGATACAAAGCAGATGTAAAATTATTTGCTGAATTGGGACTTAAATGTTTTCGGACATCGATTGCTTGGACTCGAATTTTTCCTAACGGTGATGAAAAAGAGCCTAATGAAGCAGGTCTGCAATTTTATGATGATCTGTTTGATGAGTGTTTGAAGTATGGGATCGAACCAGTGATCACATTATCTCATTTCGAAATGCCATATCATTTAGTTACAGAGTATGGCGGATGGCGTAATCGTAAAATGATCGATTTCTTTGTCCGCTTCGCAGAGGTTTGCTTCTCGCGGTATAAAGACAAAGTGAAGTACTGGATGACTTTTAATGAAATCAATAATCAAGCAAATTATCAAGAAGATTTTTCCCCATTCACAAATTCAGGATTAAAGTTTGAAGCAGGCGATAATCGTGAAAAAATTATGTATCAAGCAGCGCATTATGAATTGGTTGCTAGTGCTAAAGCAATCGAGATTGGTCATGCGATCAATCATGATTTTGAAATCGGCTGTATGATCGCTATGTGCCCAATCTATCCTTATTCATGTAGCCCATCAGATATGATGACAGCAACTGTGGCGATGCAACGTCGTTATTGGTTTACTGATGTTCATTGTAAAGGACGTTATCCTAGCCATATGAAGACGTATTTTGAACGCAAACAATTTAATTTGGATATCACAGCAGAAGATGAAGAACAATTAACTAAAGGAACGGTAGACTATATTGGTTTTAGTTATTACATGTCCTTTACAGTCAAAGATCATGGTAAAGGCCCGGCTTATGATTATGATGAAGCCAATGACTTAGTAAAAAATCCTTATGTCAAAGCTTCTGATTGGGGTTGGCAAATTGATCCAACTGGTTTGCGCTATGCAATGAATTGGTTTAATGATCGCTATGAATTACCTTTATTTATTGTAGAAAATGGCTTCGGAGCGATTGACGAAATTACAGAAGATGGAGAGATCCATGATGAATACCGCATTGATTATTTACGAGAACATATCGAAGCTATGCAAGAAGCTGTCATCTATGATGGTATTGATCTAATGGGATACACGCCCTGGGGATTCATCGATCTTGTTTCTGCTGGAACAGGTGAAATGAAAAAACGTTATGGCTTTATATATGTTGATAAAGATAATGAAGGAAATGGCACACTCGATCGCAGTAAAAAAGATTCATTCCATTGGTTCCAAAAAGTGATTGAGACAAATGGAGAAAAACTGTAAATCCATTTCGATTAAAGAGGAGATATTATTCTATGAGTGAAAAAACGATTATGCTTGTTTGCAATGCTGGAATGAGTACTAGTATGCTCGTAACAAAAATGCAGAAAGCAGCAGTTGAACAAGGAATGGATGTTGCTATTTTTGCAACTGCAGCGGCAGATGCGACAAATAAGTTGCAAGAACAAAAAATCGACACGGTCTTGTTAGGACCACAAGTCCGATTTATGCAAAAACAATTTGAAGAAAAATTAACACCATTAGGGATCCCGATTGATGTTATCAATATGACGGATTATGGAATGATGAATGGAGAAAAAGTTTTAGGCCAAGCGATCGCAATGATTCAATAAATCGACTATGAAAAAGGGAAGTGACAATGTGCAAGAGGAAAATTTAGAAGCAGTTATGGGATTGATCATTCATGGCGGCAATGCTAAAAGTAATGCCATGGAAGCAATCCAAGAAGCAAAAAATGGGGAATTCGCAGCAGCCGATGAAAAAATCAAAGAAGCTGAAGAATCGCTTATTGAGGCTCATCATTCACAAACAGGATTACTAACGAAGGAAGCCCAAGGTGAACACTTAGATCTGAACCTCTTAACAGTTCACAGTCAGGATCATTTGATGACCTCGATTGCTTTTACCGATTTAGCAAAAGAAATCATCGATGTTTATCGTAAAATTAGTGCATAAGAAATCTCCCTCCATGATTCTCCTTAAATCATGGAGGGAGATTTTTTGTATTAAAACCAGTTTTTTTGACAAAAAGAATGAAGTCATGAAAAATAGGAGATAGAAAGTGTCTAGGAGATAGGAGAGAAAAAAATGGATGACTCAATCAGTATGGAAAATTTTTATGAATTAACAAAAAAACAGCAACTAGATGTTTTTGATATCCGAGAAAAAACGGACTATCAACAAGGACATATACCGATGGCTCAAAATTGGCCCTTGAGTAATTTGGATATTGCAGAACAAAAATTAGCGAAAGATAAGAAATATTATTTGATTTGCCAATCAGGTAAACGCTCAGCAATGGCTCAGGAATATTTAGCCGGCCAAGGTTTCGATGTGATCAGTGTAGCTGGCGGTACAACAGCTTGGCCAGGAGAACTTAGTAAATAAAAAAGTTAATTGAAAGGAGACTGCAGATGATATCCTTAGAAGAACTAGCTAACATGATCGACCATACGCTATTGCGAGCAGATGCTACAGAAGTTGAATTCAAAAAATTGTGTGAAGAAGCAGATACGTATGGCTTTAAAATGGTAGCTATCAACTCCTATCCAGTAAAGATATGCCACACTTTTTTAAAAGATAGTCAGGTACATGTGGGGGCCGCTATTGGATTTCCTTTAGGACAAACAACAATCGAAGCGAAAGTATTCGAGGTACAAGATGCGATTAAAAATGGTGCCGATGAAATTGACTATGTAATAAATATTGGTCGACTTAAAATGGGTGATTTAGCTTATATAAAAAGAGAAATGGAAGCCATCGTAGCGGCATCTCGTGAAGGGGAAATAATAAGTAAAGTGATTTTAGAAACCTGATACCTATCTGATGAGGAAAAAATCACAGTCTGTCAAATCGCCAAAGAAGTGAAACCCGATTTTGTCAAAACTTCAATTGGTTTTGGAACAGCTGGAGCTACGGTTGCTGATGTTTCATTGATGAAAAAGACAGTTGGATCTAAGGTGAAAGTCAAAGCAGCTGGAGGGATCCGTGATCTAACTACGGCGTTACAAATGGTTGGAGCAGGAGCGGAACGATTAGGAACTAGTTCTGGTATAAAAATTATTGAAGAGTACCGTTCTTTAATCAGTTAAAGGCATAGAAAAACCGTCTGATTCAGACGGTTTTTTTATTTATAAAAATAGCGATCCGATAAAATAAAGTACCGGATAAAGTACCATGATGGCTGACATTGCTTTTAAAACAATCGGAAATGTTTTTTTCTTATCTTGAACTGCTCGGTATTGTTTCAGTTGGATCCAATTTTTAGGGAATAGCAACAGCAAGAATAGAACCGTCCAAGGCGCTAATCCAGTAAAAACAAGAACTAACAGCCAAATAAAGCTGAAAGCATAAACGCTCAGCAGAACTTTTACAGCTAAGGGTTTGCCTAAATAATAAACCAATGTTTTGCGGTGATTTTCAATATCTTCTTCTAAGTCACAAGTATTGTTGGCTAAAAGATTGTTAAACATCATCAATACGAGGGGTAAGCTGATTAAAAATACTTTACCGATCATTGACCAAGTAAGCGTATGGTTTTGATAAACGGCTAAATAATAGCTGATCACAGGAATGAAAAAGCCGCTCGCAGTTCCTGTTAATGCTTCCGCGATCGGTAAGCTGTTCAAAGGTCGCCGGCCATAGGAATAAAACAGTCCAATATAAAAACCAATGATACCTAAGACGCCAATAACCCAGTTAGTATTCCAAACTAAGATTAGCCCCAGCAGAAATGAGATCGCTAAACTAAACAAATAGAGATTTCTTACAAATGTGATATCTAAATGATCACGTCCAATAATATTGGTTTGCTGTTTGTAATTTTCATCAGAAGCATTTTTATAATCCATGTAGTTATTGAAGATATTTACAGTAATATGAAACATTACAATAATCAAAACAAAGAGAAAGAATGCCGGACTTGTTAAACTATCCAGTTGAAATTTAGCAATAGCATATCCTAATAAAATAATAAATAAGTTCAATGGAGCAGTGTAGATTTCAGATAACTCCCAAAATTGTTTAAAGCTAAGTTGTTTCAATGTAATTCTCCTTTCATTTCAGTCAATATCAAAGGTATCGATTATTTTAAAGAATGTCCACTAGTTTGCCCCTAAATGATGAAAAGGTTTTCTCTTATTTTTGTCTTTTTATCAAATAATGTTCGTGTTTTGCTGTTTTTGTACATTGCTATTTACTTATTCGTCAGTTTATTATATGATAATCAACGTTGCTTAGAAAAAAAATGATTATTTTACGAACATTATTCAGATTATAGGGGGAAGATTCATGAAAGGGAAAATTAGTTCCTATTTTGAACTTGAAAAATTGAATACAACAGTAAAAAGAGAGATTTTAGCTGGTTTCACGACTTTTATTTCAATGGCCTACATTCTTTTTGTTAATCCTAGTGTATTAGGTGCATCAGGAATGAACGAAGGAGCTGTGTTTACAGCTACAGCCTTAGCAAGTGCCTTAGGTTGTATATTGATGGGCGTTCTAGCTCGCTATCCAATCGCTACTGCTCCAGCATTAGGGATAAACGCCTTCTTTTCTTATTCCGTCTGTGTCGGTATGGGTATTCGCTGGGAAACAGCTTTAGCGGGTGTTTTCGTTGCTTCGCTGATTTTTATTTTGATTACGATCTTTAAGTTACGTGAATTGATTATTGATGCGATTCCAGCTGATTTAAAATATGCGATTTCTGGTGGGATTGGCTTATTTATTGCTTTTCTTGGCTTAAGCGAAGGTGGAATCATCGTTGCTAATAAGTCAACTTTGGTTGGTTTAGGTTCTATGAATGCTGGTTCAACATGGTTAACTGTTTTTGGTTTGATCGTGACAGCAATCTTAATGGTTCGTCGTGTACCTGGTGGAATTTTCATCGGGATGGTTGCAACAACTTTATTAGGCTTAGTAACAGGCTTGATCGATGTGCCAACACATATCGTTTCAGCTGCACCTAGTTTGAAGCCAACATTTTTAGTTGCCTTGAAACATGTAAAAGATATCAACACATTACAATTATGGGTAGTCGTATTAACATTCTTATTAGTTACATTTTTTGATACTGCGGGTACACTGGTTGGATTAGCTAATCAAGCTGGTTTTATGAAGGATAATAAAATGCCGCGTGTAGGTAAAGCATTGGCCTCTGATTCAACTGCGATGCTTGCTGGTTCATTATTAGGGACTTCTCCAGTTGGAGCGTTCGTTGAATCATCTGCTGGTATCGCTGTTGGTGGACGTTCAGGATTAACTGCTATTACAACGGGTGTGTTCTTTATCTTCGGATTATTTTTCTCTCCATTATTGTCAGTGGTCACTTCACAAGTTACAGCACCGGCTTTAATCATGGTGGGCGTATTGATGGCCCAATCATTACGTCAAATCAATTGGGGAGAATTAGAAATCGCAATTCCTTCTTTCTTGATTTTGATTGGGATGCCTTTAACTTACAGTATCTCAGATGGTATTGCGTTAGGCTTTATCTTCTATCCAATTACAATGATTGCTGCTAAACGAGGAAAAGAAGTATCGATTATCATGTATGCCTTGTTCTTTGTTTTCATTGGTTTTATGTGGATCTTAAATGTAAAATAGAGAAGTTCATAAAAGCTATTTGGTTCTATTTAATAGAATCAGATAGCTTTTTTTGTATAAACTGAGTAGTTCAGCAATATTTATACATAAATATTCGATATTCAATTGACCTCGAGCTATCATCATATTATAATTACATTTGAAAATAACTGTTTTTTTTATTTTGATGATAAATAAGCTTATCATTTGGAATGTGTAATTAGAAAATATGTATTTGTTAACATATGACAAGTGATTTTTGGAATTATCTAAAAATTTAGATCTAAAGAGAGGGAAAAATATGCGATTATTACTTTTGACGAAGGTGCCTTTATACGAAGAAAGTTTTGAACTTCAATTAAAACAATTAGGAAATGAAGTTTATTGTTCTAGTAACGTGATAGAAATGATAAAAAAAGAAGTGATCACTCCACAATTCATCAATCAATTTGAGGGAATCATCTTCAGTGAAACATTATATGATAATGAAACAAATGAATTAGTACAACAATTGCCTCAAGGTGATTTCAAGCTTTTCCGTCGAGCAATAGAAACAACTTTTGGAGAAGAAGCAAATAATATTTTTGATGCTTGTATCCCTATCGGAGCTAGCCTTGAGCGCCTAAGAGAACTATTGGTAGTTGCAGAAATAGCTCATCTATCTTTTCAAGAGGCCGATCGTACGCAACAAATATCTGTTAAACAAAAATTGTCTAATATGAATTTGAAACTTAAACAAAAAGAAATAGTCTACTATTTGATCAAATCGGGTGATCGTACCGTTCCTCGTGAAGAAATTAGTCGTCAAATTTGGGAAAAAGCTCCAACAAAATCTGTTTTAGCTAGTTTGTCAAAAGTTGTTTCAAAAGTGAATGAAAAACTTCAAGGAGAATTTGGCGATGAAGCCATCCAAACTGTTTGGGGACAAGGCTATCGATTGAATAAAAAGATTTTTGATTATATTGAAAATGATGTAATCGAATTAGAAAGTGCTGGGATTCAATAGAACTATCTGAATACTAATAAAGCGAGGACTTGCCGATACTTATTATACATAAGTGTCGGCAAGTCCTCGCTTTTTTGTCCTAGTATATAAATCCAAATGATAGTTTTTAAATCAATAAAAATTGAATAAGTTGAATCAGATAAAAAGGTAAGGATAAAATGCTGTCTATTTTAGTAATTATAAAAGAATTATTCTAACTAAATAATAAAAAAATATTGATCAATGAATTAGTTTGAAGTAGTAATGACTAATAGCTTAATTAGAATGACTCTCAAGTTATATTAGTCATGATTTTAGATCATCAAAAGTCTAATCTAAGAATGAAATATAAAAACCAAATAGTTTTCAAAAAAATATAAAAAGAAAATAATGTATAAAAAAACAAAAATGTAGAATAAGAAAATAAGTAGATATTCGCAAAAAAATGTAAAACAAATAATTTAAGAATATTGTTCAATGCTGTTTAAGTTTAGGGTTTAAAAATAGCTTCTTTTTTATTTACAGAGAATGATTATTAGCAGTAGTCTTTTTCTGATATTATGAAAAAATATTGAAGTTCATATTTGAAATAATAGATTAAAAATATCGATTAACCAAAAACATCTTAAAAAAAAGGTTTTAATAAATGTTAACAAAATATTGATTTGTTACAAAGAATATTTTATAATTTTTTTAAATAGTTATATAATAAAACATAAATGTTAATTTTAACTGATTAAAATAATTTTTATTCCAATTAATATAGTTTAGTGATATTTTTTTTACAATTGACATAACTTAAGTTGTCTAAGAATAAAAGCGGTTTCTAAGATACTTGAGTTTTAAATAGTTATTAATTGGTTTAAGTCAGTAATGAGCGAGCAAAACGGGAAGAGAAGTACCTAAAAAGGATATATTAATTTTCATAAGCGGGGGTAACGTTTACGGATAAGTAAAAAGAAAGGAGGAGCGAGATATGGGGAATAAAAACTATCAACAAATAGAGTCATTAAATGTGACAGTCAACGATTATAAAGAACAATTAATGGAGAAACATACTTGTATGACCCAAAGAAAGAAAACGTTAAAAAAACAGCAATTAGATAGGAAAGCTCAGAAGTGCTGTGTTGAGATTCAGACGGATAACAAAGCCGTTGAAAACATTGAGACCACGCAGTTGCTAAAAGAGCTGGAAGCAATAGATATGTTGCTAAATGCAACCAAAATCAGCCGGCAGCTAATTGAAAAAGCGGAGCAGCAAGTACGATTAATAAGTAGTGAGCCAGAGAAATTTTATGTAGATGAAGAGTCAGCTAGTAAATGCAGGACTACCGGGCATATTAATGAAAAATAGCTAGTATAAGGATGACAATTGGCTAAATCAGCAAATTATAAAATGAATCAAATTAAAGTTGGGAGAGTGAGTGGGATTGAAAAAAGTAATTATTTTAACTAGGAATATTATTATTGAACAAGATTTTCAGAATGAGCTACAACGATTAGATTATGAAGTATTTGTTTTGAAAGAATTTTATGATGTTGATCGACCGCAATATTTTGAAGATATTTTGTCTCTTTTTGATATCGTGATCTTTAGTGAGACCTTGACCAATCAAGAATTTACTGAAATTTTGCCAATCGTCGTTGAAAAAGAGCTTCACTATCTTCGCCGAACAGATGAACCTGTTCCAACAATCGATGATAATCATTGTTTATCGATCGATTGTTCACTAACCGAGCTAAGAGAGTTCTTATTGATGAGCGATACACGTGAAGGGCAAGCTGACTCGATTGCTAAAGGATTGATGAGACAATCTGAGATGAAAAACCAAGATTTGGTTCTACTATATAGCTCGTTGAATAATATTGAAAAGAAAATCATCAATGCCTTAGCCGAAGGTGGTGGAAAACTCATCTCTAGGGATGAGTTATGCAATAAAGTTTGGAACAATGATGTCAGTAAATCTCGACTTGTTCAAATGTCTACCGCTGTGGGAAATATTCGCAAGAAAATAGCGCATGCGCATATCGATAATGTTCGTATCATTACTTATTGGGGCAATGGTTATCGCCTACATGATATTCCAAGTGGCTTGATCAAAGAGCATATCGAAGAATACAGCATGTAAAAAAGAAGCTGATCCTTAAGGAATTAACTCCTTTGAGATCAGCTTCTTTGTTGACTTCGAACATTTCCAAGCAATTAAAAAAATTTTAAAAAAAATAAATCGAATGTATTTATGAGAAAGTATGAAAAAATTTCTTTAGATAAAATTCTGTATTAGTTAACTGTTTTTCAATTGTTAGGGTATTTGATGATTGCTTTAATCATTTTTAGCTATTTTGAAAACAAATCATTTTTTTCTGTTTTTTAGTCTGTTATAGTTTAAAGTGTAACAGTGTTTTATCAACATTAAAATAATCGCCATTATTTTACAATTATTAACAGTCTTAAAAATAAAAAAAGCCCTTTCTTTAAAAAGTTCTCTCTGTTATAATCACTTTAAATATTGTGAAACAATTATACAAAGGAGTGCTACTATGACTACTAATACAATGGATAAAACTGTTAAACAGGCAACGAACCCTTGGGAAGGTTTTAACGAAGGGCGTTGGCAACATGAAGTAAATACACTTGATTTTATTAAACGTAACTATACAGAATATACAGGCGACGATAGCTTTTTAGCTGAAGCTGCACCAAGTACAGAAAAATTATGGGATAAACTTCAAGAATTATTTGAAGTACAGCATAAGAAGAATGGCGTTTACGATATGGATACGAACATCCCGGCGACGATCACTTCTCATGAACCAGGATACTTGATCAAAGATGAAGAAAAAATCGTAGGTTTACAAACAGATGTTCCGTTGAAACAAGCATTTATGCCTTACGGCGGTATCAACATGGCGAACAAAGCGCTAGAATCAAATGGCTATGAAGCAGATGATGAAATGTCATTTATCTTTAACAAATGGCGTAAAACGCATAACCAAGGTGTATTCGATGCGTATACAGACGAAATGCGTTTAGCACGTAAAAATAAAATTATTACTGGACTGCCTGATGCTTATGGTCGTGGTCGTATCATTGGCGATTACCGTCGTGTAGCATTGTATGGAATCGACTTTTTAATGGCGCAAAAGAAAAAAGATTGGAAAAATGTTGGCAGTAAAGTAATGACTAATGACGTTATCCAATTACGGGAAGAAGTTTCTGAACAATATCGTGCTTTGGTAGATATGAAAGAAATGGCTGCAAGCTATGGCTATGATATCTCTCAACCGGCTAGCAATGCGCAAGAAGCCATCCAATGGTTGTACTTTGGTTACTTAGCAGCAATCAAATCACAAAACGGAGCAGCAATGTCGATTGGCCGTATCTCAGCCTTCTTAGATATTTATATCCAACGTGATTTAGAGCGTGGTGTGATCACAGAAGATGAAGCACAAGAATTGATCGATCATTTGATCATGAAATTACGTATGGTTAAATTTGCTCGTACACCTGAATACAATCAATTATTCTCTGGGTATCCAATCTGGGCAACATTGTCATTAGCAGGTATGAACATGGATGGTTCTTCGTTAGTTACAAAAAATGATTTCCGAATCCTTCATACATTAACAAATATGGGGCCATCACCAGAACCAAACTTAACAGTATTGTATTCTTCAAAATTACCAGAAGGCTTCCGCACATACGCAGCAAAAGTTGCGAAAGAGAGTTCTTCGATCCAATTAGAAAATGATGATTTACTACGTCAACATTGGGGTTCGGATGATACAGCAATCGCTTGCTGTGTGTCAGCAACGGTAATTGGAAAAGATATGCAGTTCTTTGGTGCTCGTGCCAACTTAGCAAAAGCAGTTCTTTACGCAATCAATGGTGGCGTAGACGAAATGACAAAAATGCAAGTAGGTCCTCGTTTCCGTCCAATAGAAGGTGACAGTATTGATTTCGATCAATTTATGGATAGCTATAAAGATGTTTTAGATTGGTTAGCTGAACTTTATGTGAATACGTTGAATGTGATTCATTACATGCATGACAAATATGCATACGAAGCGCCACAATTAGCATTGATGGATACAGACTTGAAACGTACCTTTGCAACAGGGATTGCGGGTATTTCCCATGCGGCAGATTCATTGATGGCGATCAAACATGGAAATGTAAAAGTTGTTCGTGATGAGAATGGTTTAGCAATCGATTATATTCCACAAAATGAATTTCCGACTTACGGAAACGATAACGATGAAGCGGACGAAATGGCGAACTGGATCTTAGAGTACTTCATGACACAAATCAAACGTCAACACACGTACCGTGATTCAACGCCAACATTGTCATTATTGACCATCACTTCCAATGTCGTTTACGGAAAAAATACTGGGAATACACCAGATGGCCGCCGTGCAGGAAAACCATTGGCGCCAGGGGCAAACCCTAGTTATCAAGATGGTAAATTCTTAGGTGAGAAAAATGGTTTATTGGCATCGTTGAATTCAACAGCTAAATTGAACTACTCTTGTGCTCAAGATGGAATCTCTGATACACAAACAATCAATCCAGGTGCATTAGGACGGACAGATGATGAAGAAATGCAGATTGATAATCTACGTCAAGTCTTAGATGGCTACTTTGATAAAGGCGGCTACCATTTAAATGTCAATGTCTTTGGCCGTGAATTGCTAGAAGAAATGGATAAAGATATCGACAATCCAAAATATGCTAACTTTACGATTCGTGTTTCTGGTTATGCGGTTAAATTCCGTGACCTAACTCCAGAACAACGTCGTGACGTGATCTCTCGTACAGACCATACAAGAATGTAAACTTTTAAAAAGCTAAAATCCTTTGGATTTTAGCTTTTTTTGAACCAAAAAAGCAAGAAAAAATTTATAATTTTATTTTTTGACCTCGGGATTATTTTTGTATTTTATACTGAAGCTAACATTGAAGTTGAAGTAGGTGAATACAATTAAAGGCTATGGAAATCGAAGAATCCTCGAAGTACTACTTATCGTTGCTGGAACAATGAGCTGCTTTTTATTATTGTATTTTTATTATAGTTCGCATTTTTATCAAGGATCCACTATTGCAGGAGTTGATGTAAGTGGTCTTTCGATCGAAGCTGCAGCAGAGAAAATACAGCAAGAAACACAACAAGTGAAAGTACAATTGCAATCAAACACATATAAAGTAGGAATTACTCTCAATGATCCATACAAAATCAATAAAAATTATTTGAAACAAGCGATTCATAATGGCGCTACAGGACTGCCTTTAAAAAAGAAGGCTCAGCAAGAAGTGTTAGCGGTAATTGACCGAACGTCATTTCCTGTAGGTAAAGAAGCTCAAAATGCAAAAATCATTTATCGCCATGAAAAGTTCGAGATTCAACCAGAAAAAAGTGGCACTGTGATCGATTCTGCGCGCATTAGAAAGGAACTAGCTTGTGCAATGCAAATCGGAGAGTTGAAAACAACCTACAATCTGGCAAAGTACTATCGAGAAGCAGAAGTAACAAAGGCAGATTTAATTGATCGAAAAATTATTCAACACTTAACGACTATCCTTGAACGTGAAATTCAGCTTAAAGTAAATACAACGACAGTTCTGCTTAATGGGAAAATGTTAGCGGATTCATTGGATGGTAAAAGTGAATTTGATCCGCTAGTGATTGCCGAGTGGGTAGCAGAACTAGAACAGGAATATTCTACAATTTATAAAGCTGTTCATTTTACAAATGTTCATGGGGTTCATTTGAAGTATAAAAATATTGGGAATTATGGTTGGTTTATTGATATTCAACAATCAGCCGAGCAGATAGCTCAGGCCTTGCAAAGGAAGAAGACAAAGACAATTCAATTAGTATTGCAGGGGGATACTAAAAATCAACCGCTTCATGTGAAGAAAAATTACGTTGAAGTCGATTTAGATAATCAAAAAATGTATTGTTTCAAAAATGGAAAACTCGTGGTAGAAACACACGTGATCACTGGACGTTATGCCAAAGGCACCGCGACTGTACCGGGATTTCATACTATCATGGATAAATTGAGAAATGTTGATTTGACCGGAGTACTGACCACTGGAGATGGGATGTAAATGTGCCCGTAGATTATTGGATGCCTTTGTTGAGTTACGGCCAGACGATCACTGAGATTGGCATTCACGATGCGGATCATAAATTGGATTATTTTGGTCTTCCGAATGCCTATCAAACAGACTTAGGAAGTTATGGTTGTGTAAATACTCCCAAAGAACAAGTAGCTAAAATTTATGAAGCGAGTTTTATTGGTATGCCGGTTTTTATTTATGGTCATATCTATGATGAAGCGCCGGGTGTTTTTGACAAACCCGTCGAACATGGTACTGAAGTATAAATAAAGACCTATCAGTAATTGGCTGATAGGTCTTTTAAGTTTAAAATATAATATTATCTTTAATAAGTTCAATGTTTTTAATAAAAATTTTTCGATCGTGCATTTGGATCGCACCACATTCTTTTAGCTGATGCATGATCCGACTAACACTGCTGGCTGCATTGATGCCGCAAAAATGAGCGAGATCTTCATTTGTAACAACAAAATCGATCAAGACCCCATCTTCGAATTCGATCCCGAATTTATCATATAAATCATAAATCTGCGTGCAGACAGCACCAAATTTTCCGTTCATCAGCATTTGTTGTGTTCGTTTCATTGATTTGAGTAATCGTTCACGATAATAGTTTTTAACGTAAATTTGAAGATCAATGTTTTGATTGATATCTTTCCAAAATTCGACCCGATCTATTTGATAAAGTTCTGCTGTTTCTGATTCGACTCGAATGTTGAAAGGGGCATCGATGAATTGTGAATACTCATCCTTTAACAAAGAAACGACTTCCAAATCCGTAATATATTCCAAATTAAATTCACGGCCATCGCGAGAGATGACGCTTGTTTTGATAACTCCACTTTTCAAAATATATACATGGTGGTCTTGAATTCCTTCATAGAGAATATATTTCTTGTAGTCTTTCGTGACGACAGGGAATTTTTTTTGTTCTAAGTAGTCTGTTAAGGCCGTATTATCCAATTTATCATTGTTCCTTCCGCAATATACTTGAATTCATAGCTATTTTATCATAATCACTAATTCACATGGATAAAAAATATATGTCAAAAGGATAGTAACAAATGTTACACCTCTTTTCTACTAAAAAGCGATAATTCAAATTTATATCTTCTTTTTTTATTATAAAAGACGATTTCGCGATTTGTTTATATCCGTATAATCAATCAAGTAAGTCAAACAAACCAAATAGTCTAGTGAATAGAAAATTTGGAAATAATAGGAGTGGTTATTTATGAAAAAATGGACAAGCGCAATGATCGAACGGTTAGAATCAGCTTATAAGGTACGGTTTGAAAAGGAAGCGGTATTGGTCTTTCTAAATGATGCCTACCAAAATGCGTTGATGCTTAGAAAAGACTATGCGCAAACAGACAAAACACTAGATGATTTTTTGGCGGAATTTGACTACACGCGGGATTTATTCGTCAGTCAAGCAGTGGATCGCTATCCATCAAACTACAATAAAGTCGCAGAGAAGATTTCTAATCTAAAGAAGTTAAATGAAAGTATCGCATATTAATTGAGAGTGGGTAATGACAATCAAGGAAGAAGAAAAATTATTCAATAAAGGATTTATCACCATTACGATCATCAACTTTATCGTATTTTTAGTTTACTATTGCTTTGTCGTGATTACGGCAAAATACGCTACACAAAGTTTAGGTGCCACGACCGCACAAGCTGGATTTGCAGTCGGTATCTATATCATCGGAACATTATTGGCTCGTTTATATATCGGAAAGAAATTGGAATTATTCGGCCGAAGAGCGGTTCTGCGTTACGGGGCCTTATTTTATTTAATCACTACAGCAGCTTACTTAGTAAGTTCGAATATTTTCATTTTAGATGGCGTTCGCTTCTTGAATGGTTTTGGTTACGGAGCTGTTTCAACGGCTGCGAATGCAATCGTTACTGCCTATATTCCTGAGTCTAAATATGGTGAAGGAATTAATTATTATGGTTTGAGTACTAGTTTAGCAGCAGCCATCGGGCCATTTATCGGCTTGCTGTTGCTACCGATCGTTGGCTTTAAAGCAATCATTATTATTGCGATCGTTTTAGCTTTCTTAACGACGATTGCTTGTTTCAGATTTAAAGTCGTTAACATTGAATTATCAGAAGAACACCGAGCACGAATCAATAAATTTAGTCTTGAAAGCTTTGTCGAAATGAAGGTCTTGTTTATTGCGGCTATTGCCTTTTTGATTGGGATTGCTTACTCAAGTGTGTTAGGATTCCTATCGATTTATGCAGATGAATTGCATCTAGTGACGGCAGGCGCCTTCTTCTTTGTTGTTTATGCTTTAGTTGTGACATTAACGCGTCCAATGTCAGGGCGTATCTTTGATAAACGCGGTGAAAATGCAGTTATGTATCCAAGTTTTATTTGTTTGACTATCGGATTGATTCTATTAGCCTTTACCCAAACTGCTCCCGTATTACTGATTGCTGGTGCTTTTGTGGGCTTAGGCTATGGAACATTCATGGCTAATGGTCAAGCGGTGACCTTAAAATTAGTCGAACAAGAACGGATTGGTGTGGCTTTGTCGACTTACTTTATCGGTTTAGATCTAGGATTAGGTGTTGGACCATACTTATTAGGTGGGATCAAAGGCATCCTAGGTACGTATCAACATATCTATATTTTCTGCGCAGTGATTCCGATCATTGTTGCTGTCTTGTATATGATTTTCTATCATCCAAATAAAAAAGTGAAAGTGAATCATTAATATAAATAAAAAGTCTTGTCTCTGAATTTAGAGACAAGGCTTTTTTTATACCCGTAGTAATTGATCAGTGATTTGTTGTTCTAAAACATGAACATGGTTTTGATTAATGTTCGCGTAGTAATTTGCTTGTTTCAAAAGCTCGATTTGGTGAGTATCTTCTGATTGGACGATCGCTTTTTCAAAAAAGAGTTCTTCCAGACCTTCGGTGATATTTATTTCTAATAACGTTTGGATTCCTTCATCACACAAGTCGTTGACTTGCTGATGTTGGCCTTTTTCGGCAAAAAAACGAGCGGCTTGGCAATAAGTTGTTCCTAATTTTTCTGAATGTATCATTTTTTCCTCCACTTGTTCAGCGCGCTCAAAAAAAATCCGGGCCCGCTGTTTTTCTTGATTAGCTTGATAACAAGTAGCTAATCCTTTTAAAACTAAAAGTTCGTACCGTTTTTCTTCACTTAAAAAAGTCGCTGCCCGTTGAAAATAGTACACCGCTTTTTGTGTATCCTGACGATAAAACAAAGTTGCATAGGCACGAAAATAAAAGAGATGGCCGATTATTCGTCCGCTCTCATAGTTTATTCTTTTTCCAAAGGTATCTAATAAGAAGAGAATTGCTGCAAATTCTTGGCGTAAATGCAAGCAACGAATCAGCTGTAACATAAAGACTTCCGATGCCAAAGTCGTTTTAGGAAAGACTTTGTGATAAGGGATGTCTAATCGTTGGCAAAGATCCAAAATAATTTCTAATATACCCTCATTTTTTTGTTCTATTAGCATTAAATCTTCGGATGAACAAATAAAGGTGAGGTCTTCGTAGGTCAATTGTCGTGCTTCACGTTGTTGTCTAATAATAGATCCGTTAGCTCTCATGAATGGCCTCCTATAAATAACGCTTACAAGTTAATTCTAAAGGGTCTATTAAAAAACCACAACCAATATACCGAATAAATATCTATTTTTTAATTTTTTTTATAGTTTTAGAAAGATAATATTAGTTATATTAAATATATTATTTAGAGTATTTAAGTTTTATTTATCATACATTTTTATATTTTATTAAAAATATATATGTTATTGAATAAATGATAAAGGACTTGCGTTTCTACTTTTGTATGATAAAATGTTTAAAAATATGAAATGGAAGAGTGATTATGATGAGAAAAATGAATGTTGCAATCGTTGGCGCTACAGGCGCTGTAGGAACACAAATGATCAAGCTATTAGAAAGTAGTTCACTACCTTTAGGGACTGTTAAACTTTTAGCTTCAAAGCGTTCTGCAGGTAAGCAACTTTCATTTAAAGGCGAGTCAAAAACAATTGAAGAATTGGTTCCTGAATCATTTGAAGGAGTGGATCTGGCCTTATTCTCAGCTGGCGGAGGTATCTCTGCTAAGTTTGCCCCTGAAGCGGTCAAACGAGGTGCGATCGTGGTTGATAATACCAGCCATTTTCGAATGGACCCGGAAGTTCCATTAGTCGTACCTGAAGTAAATCCTGAAGCGTTACGATCACATAAAGGAATTATTGCAAATCCAAATTGTTCAACGATTCAGATGATGGTGGCGCTAGAACCGATCCGTCAAACATTTGGTTTGAAACGTGTGATCGTTTCTACTTATCAAGCAGTTTCTGGTGCGGGAAATCAAGCGATGGAAGAATTAAGACAGCAGACACGTGATTATTTAGCTGATAAACCGGTTGATCAGTGGCAGACAGAGATCCTACCATGCGGTGGTGATGAAAAACATTATCCATTAGCTTTTAATGCATTGCCGCAAATCGATGTTTTTGCAGAAGCAGGTTATACGTATGAAGAGTGGAAAATGATCAATGAAACGAAGAAAATCATGGAAGATGAAACGATCAAAGTCTCTGCTACTTGTGTACGTATTCCAGTGATGAGCGGACATTCGGAATCAGTTTACATTGAAACAGAAAAAGCAGCTAGTGTTGCAGAGATTCAAGCATTGATTGCTAATGCTCCCGGAGCAATTTTAGAAGACGATCCTAGTCAACAAATTTATCCGCAAGCTATCAATAGTGTGGGTAGAAAAGAAACTTTTGTTGGTCGGATCCGTAAAGATCCTGATGAAGAAACCGGTATTCATTTATGGGTCGTTTCAGATAACTTGCTAAAAGGCGCTGCTTGGAATTCATTACAAATTGCAGAAACAATGTATGAAATGGGTCTTTTTGAATAGAGAACTAATCAGTCTAAAGCAAAAGCTGCTTTAGACTTTTTCTTTTCCTCTAAAACTTGAGGTTTTCCAATCGATGGTTTTTCAAAAAAAATCATGTATAATAGCTAGTGAGTATAAAAGCACAGATCGTACTGATTACGGGATCTGAGTAAGCTGAATATAATAGATAAAAATAATTTGCGAGGTGTATATTTTGAGTACAATCAAAATCATTCCCTTCGGTGGCGTGCGTGAAAATGGTAAAAACATGTATGCAGTAGAAGTGGATAATGATATTTTTGTCCTAGATTGTGGACTAAAGTATCCAGAAAATGAGTTGTTAGGAATCGATGTTGTGATTCCAGATTTTACCTATTTAATAGAAAATAAAGAACGTGTAGCAGGGGTCTTTTTGACTCATGGTCATGCGGATGCCATTGGCGCTTTACCATATTTAGTTTCTGAAGTCGCTGTTCCTGTTTTTGGGACCGAATTAACAGTTGAGTTAGCGAAATTGACAGTCAATCAAAACGATGAAAGCAAAGGTTTTAAAGATTTCCATGTGATCGACGAACATACAGAAATCGATTTTGGAACAGCCTTGATCAGCTTTTTCCGTACGACGCATACAATTCCTGATTCTGTCGGAATTAGTTTGAAAACGGATGAAGGAACGATCGTCTATACAGGTGATTTCAAATTTGATCCGACAGCGATCCCGATGTATGCGACGAATTATCGTCGTTTGGCGGAAGTGGGCTCAGAAGGGGTTTTGGCGTTGCTAAGTTCTTCTTCGAATGCCGAAAATCCGATCCAAGTAGCTTCAGAACAAGAAATCGCTGGAGAAGTCTATGATACGATCAATGAATGGCCTGGCCGGATCATCGTTGCCAGTGTTGCAAGTAATTTACAACGAGTTCAACAAGTTTTGAATGCTGCAGAAAAAGCCAAACGTAAAGTAGTGTTGACTGGTCAAGATTTAGACCGCATCTTAAAAACAGCGATGCGTTTGAAAAAATTAGAAGTACCAGAAGATATTTTGGTTACTGTGAAAGAAATGAAAAAATATCAACCTGAAGAATTACTGATTTTGGAAACGGGACGAATGGGCGAACCAATCAAGTCATTACAAAAAATGGCCAATCGCTCACATCGTAATCTGAAAATCGAAGATGGCGATTTAGTTTATATCACGACAACACCAACGATTGCGATGGAAACAACGGTTGCTAAGACCGAAGATATGATCTATCGTGCAGGCGGGGTAGTGAAGAGTATTTCTGAAAATCTTCGAGTATCAGGTCATGCAAATCCACGTGATTTACAATTGATGATGAATTTCATGTCGCCTAAATACTTTATTCCAGTTCAGGGTGAATACCGTCAATTAGCAGCCCATGCGCATTTAGCGAATGAGTTGGGGATGCCATTCAAAGATATCTTTATCACAGGTCGAGGAGATGTCTTAGAATATAAAAATAAACACATGAGTGCTGCTGGAAGCGTACCTGCCGACAATATCATGATTGATGGTATTGGTGTTGGTGATATCGGGAATATTGTTTTACGTGACCGTAAAGTATTGTCAGACGATGGTATTTTTGTAGTTGTTGTGACGATCGATCGTAAGTTGAAAAAAATTGTTTCTGCACCACAAATCACTTCACGTGGATTTGTTTATATCAAAGCTAGCCGTGATTTGATCAAAGAAAGTGCTGAAACAACCAGCGAAATTGTAGAAAAACATTTGCATTCAGACGATTTTGAATGGAGCAAATTAAAACAAGATATCCGGGATCAATTAAGCCGCTATCTATTTGAGCAAACAAAACGTCGCCCCGTGATCCTTCCAGTTATCATGGAAGCGAATCAACGCCGTGGCCGCCGTAAATAAAGTCAAAAAAGTCCTTCAAACAAAAAGAATGTTTGAAGGGCTTTTTTTCAATAGCTATCATTCTGTTTTTTGATAGAAATGGAGTATGATAATTATAGAAGTAAATGTAGAGAGGGTTGGTCATATGTTAGAGAAACCATTGAAATGCCCAAATTGTGGCACGTATTTTTTTGTTGAAGAAGTATTGAACGTTGAGGATCATCCGAAAGACAATATGCCGATTGAATGTCCAAATTGTCACCATGTATATGAAAAAAGAATCTCAAATGGCTACTTTGCAACATTTGAAGATGGAAAAAATGGTAAATATATGAAATAAGCGAGGGAGTTATTCCTCGTTTTTTATTTTAAGTTGCTTTTTTATCCGTCCATCCGCTAGAATAGCTATGGCTTATTTTTCTAGTGGAAGGAAGTTTTATATGAAAAGTTATCAAGATAATCCAGAGGTTCAAAAAAATCGCTGGTGGATTTTAGTTTCCGTGGCAATGTTTACCTTTATGTCGACGTTAGATTCAAGCATTGTCAATATCGCTCTGCCAACGATTTCGAAAGATTTAGCTGTACCAATGAACAAAGCAGAATGGGTCGTATCAATTTATTTGATGATCGTCTGTGCGTGTCTGCTTCTTTTCGGAAAAGTCGGAGATAGTTTCGGGAAAATCCGAGTCTACCGCATCGGTACAGTCATTTTTACATTAGGCTCATTATTATGTGGGTTCAATCATTCTTTGTCGATGCTGCTTTTTGGACGAGTGGTCCAAGGAATTGGAGCAAGTATGACGATGGCTACTAATACGGGTATTACTACAGAAGTATTCCCGATGAATGAGCGCGGAAGAGCATTAGGAGCAGTTGGAGCTTTCGTTTCTTTAGGAGCAATTGCGGGTCCTGGTATCGGTGGGCTGATCTTAGCGCATTTTTCTTGGTCGTATATTTTTTGGATCAACGTTCCAATCGGAATCTTAACGATTTTGATCGGCGAGAAATTTTTGCCGAAAGATATCACGATGTCGAAAAAGAAAATCGATTGGTTGGGATTTGTTACTTTTGCCGTGACGATCATGAGTTTTTTTGGTGCGATTTTTATCGGTCAAGAAGTGGGATATATCCATACGGTGCCCTTGGTATTATTAGTTATTGCGATCGTCTTTTTTGTGGTATTTATTCAAGTCGAAAAACGCAAAGAAAATCCGTTGTTAGTGTTTGATATTCTAAAAAATAAAATGTTTACAATGAGTTTATTGACAGCTTTGTTGATTTTTTCAGCCAATTTTTTTGTGAATGTCGTTGTACCATTCTATTTACAAAATGCACGTGGCTTAACAGCCAGCTATGCGGGTTTGTTGATGATGGTCTTTCCCTTTTTAATGGTGATCGGTTCCCCTTTAAGTGGTTACTTGACTGACAAAATTGGTCCTCAACGTTTGGTTTTATTGGGTTTGACATTATTGTCGATTGCACAGTTGTTATATGTGTTCATGAACCAAACAAGTCCTATTTGGTATTATGTTTTAGCAACAGCTATCATGGGATTTGGGAATGCGTTGTTCCAGTCGCCAAATAATACGATCGTGATGAGCAGTGTTGAAAAAGACAATTTAGGTGTAGCTGGCAGTATGAATTCATTTGCTCGCAACTTAGGAATGGTGATCGGGATTGCCTTAGCAACAACAATTTTATATAGTGGGATGACAGTTGCTTACGGTCAACGTGTCACAACATATATTGAAGGACGTCCAGATATCTTTATCTTTGGGATGCGTGTCACCTTTATTGTTTCATTGATTTTATGTATAACTGGGTTCATTCTTTCGTTGGTTCGTTTTAGAAAAAGAGCGGCCAAATAAAAATTGATTGCTATATTAGTACAAAAGAAGTCACTCGTTACGTGTATGGTAACGGTTGACTTCTTTTTTTGTAACACTCTGTTATACTAGTTTTGCTAAGCTGTACTATTTATGATAAATATACGCTAAAACAGGAGGAAGTTATGGCGACAAAACATGATTTGATTCTGGAACATATTGAGAGTCTGCCGGTGGGTGAACGCATCTCTGTGCGCAGTATCGCAAAAAATTTGAATGTTAGTGAAGGCACGGCTTATCGTGCCATTAAAGATGCAGAAAATATTGGGTTAGTTTCTACGATCCAGCGCGTGGGAACAATCCGCATCGAAAGAAAATTGAAAAAAAATATCGAACGTTTAACGTTTGGTGAAGTCGTTCGAATCATTGAAGGTGAAGTATTAGGCGGAGCTAATGGGCTAGATAAAGATCTGAATAAATTTGTGATCGGTGCGATGACGGTAGATGCCATGCGCCGCTATATCACGCCAGGTTCTTTATTGATTATCGGGAATCGAGAAGGTGCACAAAAATTAGCATTGCAAGATGGCGCTGCAGTCTTGATCACAGGTGGATTTGGAACAACTGATGAGATCTCACAACTTGCTGATGAGTTGAATCTCCCTGTTTTAAGTACCACGTACGATTCTTTTACCGTAGCGACAATGATCAATCGAGCGTTGAGCGATCAATTGATCAAAAAAGACATCATGCAGGTTAGTGATATCTATATGCCATTAGAAAAAACCGTGTATCTGCAATCTGGGGATACGATTTCAAGCTATCACCGTTTATCAGAACAAACAGGCCATTCGCGTTTTCCAGTCGTAAATAAAAGTTTGCGTGTTTTAGGTGTAGTAACGGCAAAAGATGTTTTAGGAAAAGCAGATAATCAATTGATCGATCGGGTGATGACTCGTGAACCCAATGTGGTTAAGCAAAGTATGAGCGTGGCTTCAGTCAGTCACCAAATGATTTGGGACGGCTTAGAGATGATGCCGGTGGTAAAAGATGATCTATCACTTGTTGGGATGGTCAGTCGTCAAGATGTGATGAAGGCGATGCAACTAGTCCAACGGCAACCACAAATGTCGAATACGATTTCTGATCAAATCGTAGGAGACATCATTACGATCGATACTGACCGGGAGGATAACCCGTTAGAAAATCCCTATTTTAGATTTGAAGTTACTCCGCAGATGGTCAACAGCGTGGGAACGATTTCTTTTGGTGTTTTAAGTGAAATCGTTGCTAATGTAGCGCAACGAAGTATTTTATTGGACCAGCGCCGTAATACGTTGATTGAACAAATGAACTTGCATTATTTACGTTTGATCCAATTAGAAAGTGAAATCGAAATCCATTCAAAAACATTGGAATTGGGGCGTCGTTCAGCAAAAGTTGATTTAGAAGTTTATATCGATAATGTGATCGTGGCCAAAGCAATCGTTGTTTGCCAAGTGATGGAACGTTCGTAGAAAGAGGAATTTTACATGACAATAACTGAAAAAATCGTTGCGATGATCCAGCAATATGACCGCATCATCATTCATCGCCATATGCGCCCAGACCCAGATGCCTTGGGTTCTCAGTGTGGATTAGCTGAAATCTTGCGAGCAACATACCCAGAAAAAGATATCTATCAAGTTGGTGGTCCGGTGGAAGGACTCGGGTTTTTAGCTGAAATGGATGAAATCGCGGATGATTTATACACAGGCGCATTAGTGATCGTGACCGACACCGCAAATGCACCGCGAATCAGTGATGAGCGGTACAAATTAGGCGATAAATTAATCAAAATCGATCATCATCCGAATGATGATCCGTATGGTGATCTTCTATGGGTGAATACAAAAGCCAGCAGCTGTAGTGAAATCATTGCCGATTTAGCTTTTACTGAAGATTTGGTGATCACAGAAAATGCTGCGCGTCTTTTATATGGCGGAATAGTGGGTGATACGGGTCGTTTCTTGTATCCGGCAACTACTTCTCATACTTTGATGGTAGCAGCTAAATTATTAGATCATGGTTTTGATTCAGCTAAATTGAATCGTCAGATCGATCAAATTTCATTGGAAGTAGCCAAACTTTCTGGTTATCTTTATCAGAATTTACAGATCGATGAGCAGGGCGCGGGTTATGTGATTTTGGATCAAGCAATCTTAAATAAGTATGGGATCAAAGATTCAGATACAGCCGCGTTGGTTCCAGTACCAGGGACGATCGATACTGTATTAGCGTGGGCTGTTTTTGTTGAACAACCAGAAGGTTATTATCGAGTTCGCTTACGATCTAAAGGCCCGGTAATCAATGAATTAGCTAAGCAATATCACGGTGGGGGGCATCCGTTAGCTAGTGGAGCGAATGCTAAAGACCAAGCAATGTGCCAAGAAATTTATCAAAAAATTCAAGTACTGTGTGCGGATTATCAAGAAAATAAATAATATGAAATGAGACTGTATAAAAGGTAAAAAGACCTTTGTACAGTCTTTTTTATTGAGAAAGGCTTTTCAAGCACGTTGATTTCCGTTAAACTAAATATTCATAAAAATAGTTTATTGGAGGAAGAGCATGCAAAATTGCCCAATGTGTCAATCAGAGTATACATATGAAGATCGTGGATTATTTGTTTGTCCGGAATGCGGTCATGAGTGGTCTGAAAGTGAAACAATCGAAGAAGGACTAGTTGTTAAAGATAGTAATGGAAATATTTTGCAAGATGGAGACAGCGTGACAGTAATCAAGGATTTGAAAGTCAAAGGGGCTTCAGGTGCGATCAAACAAGGAACAAAAGTCAAAAATATTCGGTTGGTCGAAGGCGATCATAACATCGATTGCAAAGTCGACGGCTTTGGCCCGATGAAATTAAAATCAGAATTCGTTAAGAAGCTTTAAAAGAGAGCAAAATTTAGCAAGACATTCATAAAAAAATACATCTTTCGTGCTACACTTATATTAAGAAGCTGTTCTGATTTAGTGAACAGTAAAATTTCTTGATCAGAGGAGAATGTTTATGTACGGATCCTATTACAATTTTTTTGACCCCACATTTTTATTAGTGATCGCAGGATTAGTCATTTCTGGCTTAGCCTCTGCTTATGTAAATTCAACGTTTCGCAAATACGATGAATTCCGTAGTAGTAAAGGTGTGACTGGAACTTCTGCCGCTGAATATATCTTGCGTAGTCAAGGCATCACGGATGTCGGTGTTCAGCAGATTTCAGGGAATCTAACGGATAATTATAATAGCGGGAATAAGATGCTCAGTTTATCAGAAGCGACAGCACAATCTACATCGGTAGCTGCGATCGGAGTAGCAGCTCACGAATGTGGGCATGCGGTTCAAGATGCTAAAAATTATTTACCTTTGCGTTTGCGAGCAGCCATCGTCCCAGTAGCAAATATTGGTTCAACATTATCTTTCCCATTGATTATGATTGGGGTATTTATGAGTTGGAATTATACTTTGATCAATATTGGGATTTTTGCTTTCTCATTAGCCTTGATCTTTCAATTAGTGACTTTGCCAGTAGAATTTGATGCCTCTCGCAGAGCATTAGCTATTCTAAGAGAAGGCGGTCTGTTGCAAGAAGATGAGCTTGCGGCAGCTCGGAAAGTATTAGTAGCCGCAGCTTTGACTTATGTAGCGGCTGCCTTAGCAACCTTTTTACAGTTATTGCGACTAGTTTTATTATTCGGCGGAAATCGCAATCGTGATTAAAGAATCGACAGTTGTCGGTTCTTTTTTTTATTTCTGCCCAATTTTATGATGACGCTTTCGTTAGTAGGATGCACTTGATTATTTTAAATTTTAAGAGTGTGTTATCATGAAGAAAAGGAGCTGATACCATGAAAAAATCAACTAAAGTAAAAATTGGAGTAGGAGTTATTTTTGCAGCCAGTACAGCAACCGCCGTGGTTATTTCCGGACAGCTAATCGAGAAGGCTCGTCATGCTACGAATCGTCATAAAGTAAAACGTTTTGTGAATGATAAATTTGATGGTAGTGAAACGTTGTTATCGATCGTTGATAAATTATCTGATGACGATCTAGACAATATGATGAATATTTTGGATAAAATTAAAAGCGGAAAAAAGCGCGTATCGGTCTATGGTGATTCCATCAAAGATACGACCGAAGATCTAAGAAGTAAATTGATGGATTTTGTTGATAAAGTAATGTAAAAATATAGCGGTACTTTCTGTAAGTCTGCTATTTTCGCACTTCAAACTACTTATTGGTGACAATGGGTAGTTTTTTTGTAGTGGTAATTATGATAGAGTAAAAAGACGATTTAAGTTAAAAAAGTGAGCGAGGAAAGACATGGAACGTGAAAGTCAACTAACCGAAGAAGAAAAAAATTTTTTTATGCAGGCTGCGATCGACGAAGCGAAAAAAGCGGAAGCCCTTGCTGAGGTTCCGATTGGTGCTGTCGTTGTTTACCAAGGAGAAATCATCGGACGAGGACATAACCTGAGAGAGCACAGTCAAGATGCTACGAGTCATGCGGAAATGTTTGCGATTCGAGAAGCATGTAAAAAATTAGATAATTGGCGGTTGGAAAAGTGTCAAATTTTTGTGACGTTAGAGCCATGCCCGATGTGTAGCGGCGGCATGATTTTATCACGAGTTGAAGAAGTCTATTTTGGGGCGTATGACCCTAAAGGTGGAACTGCTGGTACGTTGATGAATCTGTTGACAGACGAGCGTTTTAATCATCGAGCGTATGTGGAAGGCGGAATCTTGGAGGCTGAATGCGGGGCATTATTGACTAATTTTTTCCGCCAACTGCGAGCTCGCAAAAAAAAGACTAGTCAAAAAGAATAGAATTTGTTATACTAATTCTTGCCGAAAGGCAGGACAATGTCGGGCTTGTGAATTGTGTCAGATCCGGAAGGAAGCAGCACTAAGCAGGATCCGGCATGTGTCTGTTATAGAGATGATAATGGTAGGCTGAGCGCCTGCTTTTTTTTTGCCTAAAATTTTAACGATGTTTATTTAGTATTAAACGTAATTAATTGAAGCGATTTTAAATAAAGCGTAAACTAAAGCTAGCAAATCCTGGAGGTGTTAAGGATGAAAGAGAAAAACGCATTTCATATCAATGGGTATCTTGGTTTAGTTGGATTGATCCTCGTTTTGTTAGCTGGTCTATGGTGTGTAGCAACTGGAGATAACCGAGCTAGTTTTGGTCTGATCATTATAGGTATTCTATTATGGATCATCGCCGCACTATTTCTTAGTTCATTGACAATTGTAGGCCCCAACAACGCAAAAGCTGTTTTGTTTTTTGGCAAATATTTAGGAACGATCAAAGAGAATGGTTTGTTTATTACGACCCCTTTGACTCGGAAAATCCCTATATCCTTGAAGGTTCGAAACTTTAACAGCTCGTTACTCAAAGTAAATGATGCCGATGGGAACCCAGTAGAAATTTCAGCAGTTGTCGTTTTTAAGGTAGTAGATACAGCTAAAGCCTTGTTCGATGTTGATTATTATTTGGATTTTGTTGAGATCCAAAGTGAAACGGCGATTCGGCATATCGCCACGCAATATTCATATGATACTTTCAACGAAGACGATTTAACATTGCGAGGCAATACCGCAGAAGTGTCAGAAGAGTTAGCAAAAGAATTACAAGAACGCCTAGCGATGGCAGGAGTAGAAGTGATTGAGACTCGTTTGAATCATTTAGCTTATGCAACTGAAATTGCTAATGCAATGTTGCAACGACAACAAGCAAGAGCTATTTTATCAGCTCGTCAAACAATTGTAGAAGGGGCCGTTACGATGACTCAAATGGCTTTGGAACAAATTGAAAACGGGCAAGATATTCACTTTACAGATGACCGAAAAGTCCAATTGATCAATAATCTGCTTGTTTCTATTATCACGGATAAAGGAACACAACCTGTGATCAATACAGGTGATTTGTCTGAAAAATAATAAGGGGAGGAACCTAAATGAAAAAACTGTACATCAAACAAAAAGTCTTTAGTATTGGTGAAAAATTTACCGTTATAGATGAGGACCAACGCCCTCGATACTTTGTCAAAGGCAGCTTTTTGAAGATTCCTAAAACTTTTCGGATTGAAGATGAAAAAGGTAACGAAGTCAGTAAAATCACTAAGAAAGTGATTAGTCTTCTACCTAAATTTACTGTTGAAATAGATGGTAAAGACGCGATTGAAATTTCAAAACATTTGAGTGTCTTTAAGGCGAAATATGCCATTTCAGCAGAAGACATCAAAGTAGAAGGCAATTGGTGGGATATGGATTTTGAGGTTTCTCAAAAAGGCCGCAAAGTTGCTGAAATTCATAAGCGCTGGATTTCGTGGGGTGATTCTTATGAAATCACGATTTTAAATGATTCATTAGAGGAATTGATTGTTTCGCTAGTCATCGCGATCGACTGTGTGAAAGATGACGAAAATTCTAATGCCTCGTCATCTTCAGATTAAAAAAAGCACTGCAACTGATTAAAGTTGCGGTGCTTTTTTTGCAATCGATTAGTCGTTTATTTTAAATTCGGGATTTTCAAGAGCTAATAATTGTTGTTTGATTTTTAACCCTTCTGCACTTGAGCCAGAATAACCGACCAATTGGCCGCCTTTTCCAATCACTCGATGGCAAGGGATCAAAATCGGCAACGGATTCTTGCGATTGGCTTGACCTAATGCTCGTACCGCCTTTGGTCGTTGGATACTTTCAGCTACTGCTTGATAACTGCAAGTTGATCCATAAGGTATTTTTGCCAGCGCGTGCCAAACTTCTTGTTGAAAAACTGTACCATATTCAAATGTATAGGGAAGATCAAATGCTTTTCGTTCGCCATTTAGATATTCTAAGATTTGTGTTTGTGCTTGGAGCAAAAGAGTCTGATTTGCTAAAGGATGTTCATCGATTGGTGTATAAGAAATCTGAGTCAAAAAATGTGGATCAGCATTTAACCAAATAGTGCCCAGGGAAGATTCGAACTTCATGTACCCACCTACTTTTTTAGATTGGAGATGACAAAAGCAGAAGTTGAATACTTCTGTCAACGCTTCTAGTGTAGCTCTATGGTACTATAGATGGAACGTAAAGAGTCGAAAAGAGGTAGAACAATGGAAAAAATTATCTTTTTACATACCAATGATCTACATTCCCACTTAGAAAATTGGCCTAAGATTCGTCGTTTTTTAACAGAACGTAAACAAGAGGAAACGGCTGATCAAACTGTGATCACGATCGACTTAGGCGATTTTGTCGATCGTTGGCATCCGTTGACCGAAGCAACGAATGGTCAAGCCAATATCGAGCTGATGAATCAGATTCATTACGATGCAGCAACGATCGGAAATAATGAAGGTGTAGGAAATTCTAAAGAGGAATTGAACCATTTATACGATCAAGCTAATTTTGATATCGTGCTAGATAATTTATTTGATAAAAAAACATTGCAGCCGCCAGCTTGGTCCCAACCTTGTAAAATCATCACGACTGAATTAGGAACAAAAATTGGATTAGTAGCATTTACAGCACCATTTCCTTTAACGTACAATCCTAATGGTTGGGATATCCGTCAAGTAATGGATATTTTACCCGAGTTGATTTCTAACCTGCGATCTAAAGTAGATGTTGTCGTATTGATGAGTCACTTAGGTATCAGCGCTGACCGCTTGATCGCTAAAGAACTGTCTGAGATCGATGTGATTTTAGGGTCCCATACCCATCATTTATTTGAAAACGGGGAAAAAGTCGGTGACGTTCAACTAGCTGCTGCCGGTAAATATGGTTATTACGTTGGTGAAGTACAAGTGATGATAGATGAGAATCATCAGATCCAAAAAACTGTTGCTCGAACGTTTGCAACAGAAAAAATGTTGGATATCCCAGAGGATCGAGCGGAGATCGCAGGCTATCTAGACGAAGGCCATCGCTTATTATCGGAAAAAAAGTAGCGCAACTACCTTTTGTTTTAGAAACAGATATCGCTTCTGCACACCCAATGATCAACTACGCCTTAAAGGCCGTTAAAGAAGCTGCGGGGACTGAAGCGGCTGTTCTGAATTCGGGTCTATTTTTAACAGATATTCCGGCGGGGGTGATCAATCAAGATCAACTGCATACTGCCTTGCCACATCCGATGCATTTGATCAAAGTAACCTTGACAGGAAATGATTTGATTCGGTTGGTTTTAGAAATGGAAAAAAACCGCCACTTTTTGATTAATTTCCCAGTTATGGGGATGGGCTTTCGTGGAAAAGTTTTTGGACATCTCGTATATGACGGAATTGAATACGATGCTATCAATCATCAAGTTCGTTGGCTTGGGGAATTAGTTGATCCTGAGTTAGAATATACGATTGCAACAGTGGATCATTTCATGTTTGTTCCCTTCTTTCCGACGATCGAAATTGCTGGTCGGTATGAATTTTTATTTCCGGCTTTTATTCGGACAGTTGTGGGTGACTATCTGTATACTCACTATCCAATCAAATAAAAACAAGGTATAATAACAAATAGGTGGTGAGACGATGACAAGAGAAAAAAAAGACCAAAAAGAGCAGCAACAAACAACTGAAAAAACAGTTACGCAAGAGATGACTGAAGTCTTAGATGAAATCGTCGAGACGCCCGCTGAAGAAAAGAAAAAAGGTGAGCATGTCGTTTTTGTAGATGACAGCAATCTTTTAATTGGCGAACGCCAATATCGTTTAGTTAGAAATTACCGTGAAGGCTTTGATGCCGAACGTTTAGGTGAACGCTTTAGTGAGGTCTTGACGCGCTATGATTATGTTGTAGGAGATTGGGGATATGACCAATTACGTTTGAAGGGCTTTTTCCGAGAAGATGATCGAAAGAGCATGCCTGAGCAACGGATCGATGCTTTAGAAGATTATTTATATGAATATTGCAATTTTGGTTGTGCGTATTTTGTATTGGAACGGACGGACGGCAAACGTCAGCAAAATCGTAAAAAACGAAAACGAAAACGTAAAGATAAACCGCAAGCATTTGTAGAAGAGAAAAAAGCGACTGTTTCGGAAACACAGAAAAAGAAACCTGTGATCAAAAATCGTCAACCGAAAAAAGCCGCTCCAGCGAAAACCAAAGAAAAAGATGAACGCTTTGTGATTCGTCAAAGAGAAGAGTAGGTATATGTATAAAGGATATTTAATTGATCTAGACGGAACGATCTATCGTGGAAGCGAACCAATCCCTGCAGGACGTCGGTTTGTCGAGCAGCTTCAAGCACGTCAAATTCCTTTTTTATTTTTGACGAACAATACGACAAAGACACCGCAAACGGTAGCAGATCGTTTAGCAAATGAATTTTCAATCTATGTTAGCCCAGAGACTGTTTATACGGCGACTTTGGCAACGATTGATTATATGAACGATGCAGATAAAGGTAAAAAAGTATTCGTGATTGGTGAACCGGGTTTGATCGATCCGATTTTAGCTGCTGGCTATGAATGGGACACTGAAAATCCAGACTATGTTGTCGTGGGCTTAGACACGGAAGTCACCTACGAAAAATTTGTGACAGCAACGTTAGCAATTCAAAAGGGAGCGACTTTTATCGGAACCAATCCCGATAAAAATATTCCGACAGAACGAGGATTATTACCTGGTGCTGGCTCGGTGATCGCTTTGATCGAAGCTTCTACACAGCGATCAGCAATTTATATCGGTAAACCTGAAGCGATTATCATGGAAAAAGGCTTAGAAATACTAGGGTTAGCTAAATCAGAAGTGTTGATGGTGGGCGATAATTACACGACGGATATTCTTGCGGGTATCAATAATGGAATCGATTCTTTATTAGTTTTATCCGGCTTTACGCAAAAAGAAGAAGTACCTGATCTGCCAGTGCAACCGACTCATTTAGTCGATTCTTTAGACGAGTGGAGCTTTGATGAAAAGTAAATGGTTCGATAAAATTGGGTTGGTGTGTCTGATTGTAGCATTATTAACACTGGCGATCACGTTGACGATCAATGCCCGTTGGTTGTATCGGTTTGATATCATGCACTTAAACTTATTAGATTATACGACGCTATCGGACAAGGAGTTATTGCATAATTTTGATCAGTTGATGCAGTATTTGAACACGCCTTGGATCCATAACTTGAAGCTGGATGATTTTCCACTTTCAGCGAGTGGAGCTTTGCATTTCTATGAAGTCAAAAGGTTGTTTCTTTTGAATTATGGTCTTTTGATTGTGACGGTTGTTCCAAACGTTTTTTATGTAAGAAGACTCATTAAGCAAAAGCGACTTTGGACATTGATCCAGCCGTTTAAATTGGCGATGGTCGTACCAATCGTTATCGCGTTTTTAATGGCAGTTAATTTTGATCAATTCTTTATAACATTTCATGGATTGTTCTTTAATAATGATGCGTGGATCTTTAATCCTGCAACTGATCCAATTATCAATGTTTTACCGGAGACTTTTTTCTTACACTGTTTTATCTTATTTTTTATTTTGTTAGAAATTTTTTACTTTCTACCAATTTATTTTGGAAAAAGAGCATTAAAAAAAGAGCAGTAAGCTCTTTTTTTAATGCTCTTATTTGACGATAGAATCCAACTTGCCCGGATCTTCATGTGCTAAACGACTAGCAGCTGAAGCCGCAATTGCCCCGACTAAATCATCTAAAAAAGTATGAACATGTATACCATCATGTTCATTTAATTTTTTTAAGATTCCAGGTTTTACCTTGTCGATATACCCATAGTTAGTAAAGCCGATCGAACCGTAAACATTGACGATCGATAGTGCCATGATTTCATCGATACCGTATAACCCTTCATCTTCTTCAAGAATTTTTTGCAATGGATCATCTAATTTTTTTTGTTCAGCTAATTTATCCAATGCGATCCCAGTGATGATTGCGTTATGAACCTCACGTTTAGTCAATACGCGATCAACACTGTCCATGCATACTTGGATATCCAAGTCAGAGATATAATCTTTTTGTAAAAAGAAAACCAATTCAGCGATATCTTTGATCGTTACACCGCGTTCTTCCAATAAGTCACGGGCGTTTTGTTCTAATGTGGTTGTTTTGTAGACCATTCTTTTGCCTCCATCAAATCTATTTTTGTGGAAATAGACTGGTACTGTGTCCTGGTTGTGTCCGGTTTTTCGGATTGATGTAATGGAGAGCATTGTTAACAGCTGTAGGGGCTTCGCCCATGCCAGTCGCAATCAATTTTACTTTTCCATCATAGGTTGCGATATCGCCGCACGCATAGACCCCAGGGATAGAAGTACGCATATCTGGTTCCACTAGGATTGCTTGACGAGTGCTTTCGAGTCCCCAAGAACGTAAATGTTCAAGTGAAGAAGAAAACCCATAATTAACAATCAAGTAATCAATATTCAAATTAATTGTCTCATCGCTCTTCGTTTTTTGCAAAGTTAAACGATCTAATTCTTGCTCACCGTTCAATTCTGTCAAAATATATGGCGTATAAATGTTGACGGAAGAAGTTTTTAACTTTTCAACACTATGTTCATGACCGCGGAATTGATCGCGCCGATGGATCAGTGAGACTTCATCGGCGATCGGTTCTAACATCAAGGCCCAATCAATCGCAGAATCCCCGCCGCCTGCAATTGCCACTTTTTTGCCGGCATATTTCATCAAGTCGTTGATATAATAATCTATCCCATGATTTTCGAATTTATCTGCTTGTTCGATTTGCAAGCGTCTAGGTTGGAACGAGCCATTACCGATCGCTAACACGACGGCTTTGGTATAATGACTCTCTTTATTAGTAATCAACTCTAAATAATCATCATATTGCTTTAATTCTAGTACTTCTTCATCCAAACAATACGTATGTGAGAAGGTCCGTAGTTGTTTTTCTAAATTGCTGACCAGGTCTGCCGCTTTAACAATGGGAAACCCAGGAATATCATAAATATTTTTCTCAGGGTAAAGTGTTGTCAACTGTCCGCCAAGTTGCGGTAAGCTGTCGATCAGCTTTGTTTTTGCTTGACGTATCCCTGCATAAAAGGCAGCAAACATCCCAACGGGGCCTGCGCCTACAATGGTTATATCAAAAATTTCCATATCCTCACCCTTTCTTTCCTGCTCAATTGTAACAAATAATTTAAATAGAAAGAACCGCTTAGCTTAAGGAGGTGGCAAAACGGTAAAAGTTTGTTATGATAGATGGAGCAAAAAATAAAGGAGGAATTTGAAGTGTCTCAATTTCCACAATTAAACCTAACAGAAGAAAAAGGTCCAAAAGCGACAATCAAAACAAATATGGGAGATATTACTGTTCAACTATTCCCTGAAGAAGCACCAAAAACAGTTGAAAACTTTGTACAATTGGCGAAGAAGGGTTATTACGATGGCGTGATTTTCCACCGTGTGATTCCGGATTTCATGATTCAAGGTGGCGATCCAACCGGTACAGGCATGGGTGGCGAAAGTATTTATGGTGAAAAATTTGAAGATGAATTTTCACGTAACCTATTCAACTTACGTGGTGCTTTATCAATGGCGAATGCTGGTCCTAATACAAATGGAAGCCAGTTCTTCATCGTAAACAACCAAAATGTTCCAGCCAACATGATGGCTCAATTAGAAGAAGCCGGTTTTCCAGGTGAAATCATCGAAACATATAAACAAGGAGGAACTCCTTGGCTAGACTTCCGTCATACAGTTTTCGGACAAGTGACAGAAGGTATGGATGTTGTTGATAGTATCGGCAATGCTAAACGCGGTGCTCAAGACAAACCAGTACATGATATCGTAATCGAATCAATCGAAATCTCTGACTAAAAAAAAGAACGGCCAAGCGGCCGTTCTTTTTTTAGTTTAAAGCCAAAACGATTCGTTTTAATCCTTCTTCCAAAATAGAACGCGGACAAGCGACGTTTAATCGCATATGTTGTTTACCGCCAGATCCATAACTGACACCAGTATTTAATACGACTTTTCCTTTATGGACTAAACGTTCTTCTAATTCACTATCTGAAAAACCATACGCTGAAAAATCAATCCATAATAAGTAAGTAGCTTCAGGCTCCATTACTATTGCTTTTGGTAAATGTATACGGAAATATTCTAAAGTAAAAACTATATTTGATTGGAGGTAGCCCAATAAGTCATTTAACCATGGCTCGCCAGCCTGATAAGCTGCTTCCATACCGACTAACCCAAATGTATTGATTTCTTGTTGGAAATTTTCTTGTTGCTTATTTAATAGTAAGTCACGCAGCTTTTTATTTTTGACAAAAGCCAGTGAATTTTTTATTCCAGCTAAATTAAATGTCTTGGTCATTGAAGTAAATTGAATACTAAAATCACTAAAATTTTCTCCGGCATTAAAGAATGAAGTCATACGGTTAGGCGCAAAGACTAGATCTTGGTGGATCTCATCACTTAATACAAGAACATCATATTTTTTACATAGTCTTCCAAGCTGATTCAATTCCGTTTCAGACCAGACACGACCTCCAGGATTATGCGGATTGCATAGAATCATCAGTTTTACTTGTTGCTTATTGAATTTTTCTTCTAAATCACCAAAATCAATGACGAATCGGTGATTTTTTTCAATCAAACGACTGCGAACTAATTTTCTCCGGTTATTAGTAATGATCGTAGCAAAAGGTGGATAAACAGGATCGTGAATCAGAATGGTATCATTTGGTTTTGTCAATGCTTGGATAGCAGTAGTAATTCCTGCCAATACACCGGAGAAAAAGAGAATTTCTTCCTTATTGAGATTCAATTCATGCTGTCTATTTTCCCAAGCGATGATTTTTTGATAGAGACTGTCTGAAATATCGCTATAGCCAAGAACACCATCGTTTAATAATTTTTGATAAGCTTCTAAAACAGCGGGCGGCGTTTTGAAATCCATATCAGCGATCCATAAAGGTAGAAGCTCTTTTTCATTATAGTTTTTTTAAATGGTGTCCCATTTGATACTATTGGTTCCTAAACGATCAATTGGCTGATTAAAATTAGTCATACATCTTCCTCCAATGTCTAAACTTCTATTTTATTACTAAGTACAGTATAATGAATCATACGAAAAGAGGGAAACGAATGGGATATAAAATTGGAGATATTATTGAAGGACGTGTAACAGGTATCCAGCCATATGGCGCATTCATTTCGCTAGATGAGCAGACTCAAGGACTGATTCATGTTTCGGAGATTCAATCAGGATTTACTAAGAACATCCACAGCTTTTTAGAAATTGGTCAAACGATCAAAGTACAGATTATTGATATTGATGAATATACGAAAAAAATCAGTTTGTCCTTGCGTACATTAGCGGATCATAAAACAGAGATACCTTATCATCGTAAACGGTACTTTACCAACCGTAATAAAAATATTGGTTTTCGTTCGATTGAAAAAAATATGCCTATTTGGACAGAAGATGCGATTGATTATTTATTGAAAGAACGAGTGGAAAATTAATATAGGTTTTATGCAAAAAATATCTTTTTTTCAGAAAACATGATACAATGATGGCGATTTATGATTAGCTTTTTGCAGAGGTGAAAATTGTGACAAAACAAGTATCTGGAACAATCATGTTGCACTTAGAAGATGGATCAAAACGTTTTTTAGTTCACGAAATTGGAAATGAGAGAGAATTTGCTCGCACTGATACTAAAGCAGAGAATACAGTTTTAGCTAGTTTTTTAAATTTTTTAAAGAGTACATTGCATATTGATGTAAACGACATCCGCTTGGTTGAGTTAACAAATACTCAGTCACAAGGAAGCAATTTACCTTTATACGTGTTTGAAATGGTTAGTCCAGAAGCAACCGAATTGCCTGAAGGATTTGCATGGGAAAGTCCAGAAAGCGTTCGGAAGATTCTTGGAACTATTGAAATTGAGGGCGTACCTTTATTTGAATAATCATTAAGAAAAGAGCTTATGAAAATAAGTTCTTTTTTTATGAAAAAAACTATTGACCAATCATTAATAACATGGTAAATTAATAAACGTTGCTGATGCAGCAAAAACCGAACAATGACTTTTGAAATTAAAAAAACTTCAAAATAGTTGTTGACATTAACTTTTAAATCTGTTAAGATATAAAAGTTACTGAAACAAAGCGACAAACAATGTAGACCTTTGAAAACTGAACGAATAAAACAAACCAAATGTGTAGGGCGTTTCTTTTAATAGAAACAAACAAAACATAGCAAGCAATATGCTAGCAAGTCAATTTTTAAAATTGAGCTTAACAATCGCAAGATTGTTTCAAACACTTTTTATGAGAGTTTGATCCTGGCTCAGGACGAACGCTGGCGGCGTGCCTAATACATGCAAGTCGAACGCTTTTTCTTTCACCGGAGCTTGCTCCACCGAAAGAAAAAGAGTGGCGAACGGGTGAGTAACACGTGGATAACCTACCCTCAAGCGGGGGATAACACTTGGAAACAGGTGCTAATACCGCATAACAAAGAAAACCGCATGGTTTTCTTTTGAAAGGCGCTTTTGCGTCACTTGAGGATGGATCCGCGGTGCATTAGCTAGTTGGTGAGGTAACGGCTCACCAAGGCAACGATGCATAGCCGACCTGAGAGGGTGATCGGCCACATTGGGACTGAGACACGGCCCAAACTCCTACGGGAGGCAGCAGTAGGGAATCTTCGGCAATGGACGAAAGTCTGACCGAGCAACGCCGCGTGAGTGAAGAAGGTTTTCGGATCGTAAAACTCTGTTGTTAGAGAAGAACAAGGATGAGAGTAAAAAGTTCATCCCTTGACGGTATCTAACCAGAAAGCCACGGCTAACTACGTGCCAGCAGCCGCGGTAATACGTAGGTGTCAAGCGTTGTCCGGATTTATTGGGCGTAAAGCGAGCGCAGGCGGTTTCTTAAGTCTGATGTGAAAGCCCCCGGCTCAACCGGGGAGGGTCATTGGAAACTGGGAAACTTGAGTGCAGAAGAGGAGAGTGGAATTCCATGTGTAGCGGTGAAATGCGTAGATATATGGAGGAACACCAGTGGCGAAGGCGGCTCTCTGGTCTGTAACTGACGCTGAGGCTCGAAAGCGTGGGGAGCAAACAGGATTAGATACCCTGGTAGTCCACGCCGTAAACGATGAGTGCTAAGTGTTGGAGGGTTTCCGCCCTTCAGTGCTGCAGCTAACGCATTAAGCACTCCGCCTGGGGAGTACGACCGCAAGGTTGAAACTCAAAGGAATTGACGGGGGCCCGCACAAGCGGTGGAGCATGTGGTTTAATTCGAAGCAACGCGAAGAACCTTACCAGGTCTTGACATCCTTTGACCACTCTAGAGATAGAGCTTCCCCTTCGGGGGCAAAGTGACAGGTGGTGCATGGTTGTCGTCAGCTCGTGTCGTGAGATGTTGGGTTAAGTCCCGCAACGAGCGCAACCCTTATTGTTAGTTGCCATCATTTAGTTGGGCACTCTAGCAAGACTGCCGGTGACAAACCGGAGGAAGGTGGGGATGACGTCAAATCATCATGCCCCTTATGACCTGGGCTACACACGTGCTACAATGGGAAGTACAACGAGTCGCGAAGTCGCGAGGCTAAGCTAATCTCTTAAAGCTTCTCTCAGTTCGGATTGTAGGCTGCAACTCGCCTACATGAAGCCGGAATCGCTAGTAATCGCGGATCAGCACGCCGCGGTGAATACGTTCCCGGGCCTTGTACACACCGCCCGTCACACCACGAGAGTTTGTAACACCCGAAGTCGGTGAGGTAACCTTTTGGAGCCAGCCGCCTAAGGTGGGATAGATGATTGGGGTGAAGTCGTAACAAGGTAGCCGTATCGGAAGGTGCGGCTGGATCACCTCCTTTCTAAGGAATATTACGGAGACTACACAGGTTATTTTATTCGTTCAGTTTTGAGAGGTTTACTCTCAATCGTTCATTGAAAACTGGATACAGAAACAAACCAAACAAACCGAGAACACCGCGTTGAATGAGTTTTTTAATAAGTTCAATTGCTTATTTTATTACTAAGGAACATGATCGCTCATGGAAATTAGTAAGACCCAACCGAAAGGTTGATAAGGTTAAGTGAATAAGGGCGCACGGTGGATGCCTTGGCACTAGGAGCCGATGAAGGACGGGACTAACACCGATATGCTTCGGGGAGCTGTAAGTAAGCTTTGATCCGGAGATTTCCGAATGGGGAAACCCAGCATCTTTTATAGGATGTTACTTTTCAGTGAATACATAGCTGATTAGAGGTAGACGCAGAGAACTGAAACATCTAAGTACCTGCAGGAAGAGAAAGAAAATTCGATTCCCTGAGTAGCGGCGAGCGAAACGGGAAAAGCCCAAACCAAGAGGCTTGCCTCTTGGGGTTGTAGGACTCCGATATGGTAGTCCAGTGAGATAGTCGAAGGACCTGGAAAGGTCTGCTAGAAAGGGTAAAAGCCCCGTAGACAAAATTTGACTGACACCTAGGAGGATCCTGAGTACGGCGGAACACGAGGAATTCCGTCGGAATCCGGGAGGACCATCTCCCAAGGCTAAATACTCCCTAGTGACCGATAGTGAACCAGTACCGTGAGGGAAAGGTGAAAAGCACCCCGGAAGGGGAGTGAAATAGATCCTGAAACCGTGTGCCTACAACAAGTTAAAGCCCGTTAATGGGTGATAGCGTGCCTTTTGTAGAATGAACCGGCGAGTTACGATTACTTGCGAGGTTAAGTTGAAAAAACGGAGCCGTAGCGAAAGCGAGTCTGAATAGGGCGAATGAGTAAGTGGTCGTAGACCCGAAACCATGTGATCTACCCATGTCCAGGTTGAAGGTGCGGTAAAACGCACTGGAGGACCGAACCCACGTACGTTGAAAAGTGCGGGGATGAGGTGTGGGTAGCGGAGAAATTCCAAACGAACTTGGAGATAGCTGGTTCTCTCCGAAATAGCTTTAGGGCTAGCCTCAGAGTAAGAATGATGGAGGTAGAGCACTGTTTGGACTAGGGGCCCATCTCGGGTTACCGAATTCAGATAAACTCCGAATGCCATCCATTCATCTCTGGGAGTCAGACTGTGAGTGATAAGATCCATAGTCGAAAGGGAAACAGCCCAGACCACCAGCTAAGGTCCCAAAATATATGTTAAGTGGAAAAGGATGTGGGGTTGCACAGACAACTAGGATGTTGGCTCAGAAGCAGCCACCATTTAAAGAGTGCGTAATAGCTCACTAGTCGAGTGACCCTGCGCCGAAAATGTACCGGGGCTAAACATATTACCGAAGCTGTGGAACACACCATTAGGTGTGTTGGTAGGAGAGCGTTCTAAGGGCGTTGAAGGTAGATCGTGAGGACTGCTGGAGCGCTTAGAAGTGAGAATGCCGGTATGAGTAGCGAAAGACAGGTGAGAATCCTGTCCACCGAATGACTAAGGTTTCCTGGGGAAGGCTCGTCCGCCCAGGGTTAGTCGGGACCTAAGCCGAGGCCGAAAGGCGTAGGCGATGGATAACAGGTTGATATTCCTGTACCCGTTGTTTTTGTTTGAACAATGGAGGGACGCAGGAGGCTAAGGAATCAGACGATTGGAAATGTCTGTCCAAGCAACAAGTCTTGAAGTGAGTCAAATGCTTGCATCTTTAAGGACAAGTTGTGATGGGGAGGGAAATAATAGTACCGAAGTTCCTGATGTCACACTGCCAAGAAAAGCTTCTAGTTAGAAAACAATGGCCCGTACCGCAAACCGACACAGGTAGTCGAGGAGAGAATCCTAAGGTGAGCGAGAGAACTCTCGTTAAGGAACTCGGCAAAATGACCCCGTAACTTCGGGAGAAGGGGTGCTGATCTAACGATCAGCCGCAGTGAATAGGCCCAAGCGACTGTTTATCAAAAACACAGGTCTCTGCAAAATCGAAAGATGACGTATAGGGGCTGACGCCTGCCCGGTGCTGGAAGGTTAAGAGGAGTGCTTAGCGTAAGCGAAGGTACGAATTGAAGCCCCAGTAAACGGCGGCCGTAACTATAACGGTCCTAAGGTAGCGAAATTCCTTGTCGGGTAAGTTCCGACCCGCACGAAAGGCGTAACGATTTGGGCACTGTCTCAACGAGAGACTCGGTGAAATTTTAGTACCTGTGAAGATGCAGGTTACCCGCGACAGGACGGAAAGACCCCATGGAGCTTTACTGCAGTTTGATATTGAGTGTTTGTACCACATGTACAGGATAGGTAGGAGCCGTAGAAGTCGGAACGCTAGTTTCGACAGAGGCGCTGGTGGGATACTACCCCTGTGTTATGACCACTCTAACCCGCACCACTAATCGTGGTGGGAGACAGTGTCAGATGGGCAGTTTGACTGGGGCGGTCGCCTCCTAAAAGGTAACGGAGGCGCCCAAAGGTTCCCTCAGAATGGTTGGAAATCATTCGCAGAGTGTAAAGGCACAAGGGAGCTTGACTGCGAGACCTACAAGTCGAGCAGGGACGAAAGTCGGGCTTAGTGATCCGGTGGTTCCGCATGGAAGGGCCATCGCTCAACGGATAAAAGCTACCCTGGGGATAACAGGCTTATCTCCCCCAAGAGTCCACATCGACGGGGAGGTTTGGCACCTCGATGTCGGCTCGTCGCATCCTGGGGCTGTAGTCGGTCCCAAGGGTTGGGCTGTTCGCCCATTAAAGCGGCACGCGAGCTGGGTTCAGAACGTCGTGAGACAGTTCGGTCCCTATCCGTCGCGGGCGTTGGAAATTTGAGAGGATCTGTCCTTAGTACGAGAGGACCGGGATGGACTTACCGCTGGTGTACCAGTTGTCTCGCCAGAGGCATCGCTGGGTAGCTATGTAGGGAAGGGATAAACGCTGAAAGCATCTAAGTGTGAAGCCCACCTCAAGATGAGATTTCCCATTTCTTTAAGAAAGTAAGATCCCTGAGAGATGATCAGGTAGATAGGTCAGAAGTGGAAGTGCAGTGATGTACGGAGCGGACTGATACTAATCGATCGAGGACTTAACCAAAAAAATTGATCTTGGCTGTTTGAATGTTTCTGATCCAGTTTTGAGTGAACGAAGTTTACTCAAACAAATAGTGTGGTGGCGATAGCGAGAAGGATACACCTGTTCCCATGTCGAACACAGAAGTTAAGCTTCTTAGCGCCGATTGTAGTGAGGGGTTGCCCCTTGTGAGATTAGGACGTCGCCACGCGAATTCCATCCAAATTGGATGGAATTTTATTTCTTGTTATGATAATAAATTTTGTTTGCATCGAAACTATTTTAGTAATAAAATAAGTTGACTTATAAACGTAAATAAGTTATTATAACTAAGTTGTTTAATGAATAACAGATTTAAAAACTTTTTGAAAAAGTTTTTAAAATAGTTGTTGACATCAACTTTTAAATCTGTTAGGATATAAAAGTTACTGAAACAAAGCGACAAACAATGTAGACCTTTGAAAACTGAACGAATAAAACAAACCAAATGTGTAGGGCGTTTCTTTTAATAGAAACAAACAAAACATAGCAAGCAATATGCTAGCAAGTCAATTTTTAAAATTGAGCTTAACAATCGCAAGATTGTTTCAAACACTTTTTATGAGAGTTTGATCCTGGCTCAGGACGAACGCTGGCGGCGTGCCTAATACATGCAAGTCGAACGCTTTTTCTTTCACCGGAGCTTGCTCCACCGAAAGAAAAAGAGTGGCGAACGGGTGAGTAACACGTGGATAACCTACCCTCAAGCGGGGGATAACACTTGGAAACAGGTGCTAATACCGCATAACAAAGAAAACCGCATGGTTTTCTTTTGAAAGGCGCTTTTGCGTCACTTGAGGATGGATCCGCGGTGCATTAGCTAGTTGGTGAGGTAACGGCTCACCAAGGCAACGATGCATAGCCGACCTGAGAGGGTGATCGGCCACATTGGGACTGAGACACGGCCCAAACTCCTACGGGAGGCAGCAGTAGGGAATCTTCGGCAATGGACGAAAGTCTGACCGAGCAACGCCGCGTGAGTGAAGAAGGTTTTCGGATCGTAAAACTCTGTTGTTAGAGAAGAACAAGGATGAGAGTAAAAAGTTCATCCCTTGACGGTATCTAACCAGAAAGCCACGGCTAACTACGTGCCAGCAGCCGCGGTAATACGTAGGTGGCAAGCGTTGTCCGGATTTATTGGGCGTAAAGCGAGCGCAGGCGGTTTCTTAAGTCTGATGTGAAAGCCCCCGGCTCAACCGGGGAGGGTCATTGGAAACTGGGAAACTTGAGTGCAGAAGAGGAGAGTGGAATTCCATGTGTAGCGGTGAAATGCGTAGATATATGGAGGAACACCAGTGGCGAAGGCGGCTCTCTGGTCTGTAACTGACGCTGAGGCTCGAAAGCGTGGGGAGCAAACAGGATTAGATACCCTGGTAGTCCACGCCGTAAACGATGAGTGCTAAGTGTTGGAGGGTTTCCGCCCTTCAGTGCTGCAGCTAACGCATTAAGCACTCCGCCTGGGGAGTACGACCGCAAGGTTGAAACTCAAAGGAATTGACGGGGGCCCGCACAAGCGGTGGAGCATGTGGTTTAATTCGAAGCAACGCGAAGAACCTTACCAGGTCTTGACATCCTTTGACCACTCTAGAGATAGAGCTTCCCCTTCGGGGGCAAAGTGACAGGTGGTGCATGGTTGTCGTCAGCTCGTGTCGTGAGATGTTGGGTTAAGTCCCGCAACGAGCGCAACCCTTATTGTTAGTTGCCATCATTTAGTTGGGCACTCTAGCAAGACTGCCGGTGACAAACCGGAGGAAGGTGGGGATGACGTCAAATCATCATGCCCCTTATGACCTGGGCTACACACGTGCTACAATGGGAAGTACAACGAGTCGCGAAGTCGCGAGGCTAAGCTAATCTCTTAAAGCTTCTCTCAGTTCGGATTGTAGGCTGCAACTCGCCTACATGAAGCCGGAATCGCTAGTAATCGCGGATCAGCACGCCGCGGTGAATACGTTCCCGGGCCTTGTACACACCGCCCGTCACACCACGAGAGTTTGTAACACCCGAAGTCGGTGAGGTAACCTTTTGGAGCCAGCCGCCTAAGGTGGGATAGATGATTGGGGTGAAGTCGTAACAAGGTAGCCGTATCGGAAGGTGCGGCTGGATCACCTCCTTTCTAAGGAATATTACGGAGACTACACAGGTTATTTTATTCGTTCAGTTTTGAGAGGTTTACTCTCAATCGTTCATTGAAAACTGGATACAGAAACAAACCAAACAAACCGAGAACACCGCGTTGAATGAGTTTTTTAATAAGTTCAATTGCTTATTTTATTACTAAGGAACATGATCGCTCATGGAAATTAGTAAGACCCAACCGAAAGGTTG